>NZ_JBIYCS010000001.1:0-1186908 GCF_044907935.1 Paenibacillus sp. RC21 | reverse complement strand
CGCATTGAGCTGGGTGAAATCGAAGCGCAGCTAATGAAGCATCCGCTTGTCCGGGAGGTAGCGGTGATCGCGAGGGAAGACAAGCAAGGCGAGAAATATCTGGCGGCGTATTTTACAGCAGAGGGCGAACCGGGAGTGGAAGAGCTGCGGGAACAGCTTATGCAGGAGCTGCCTGATTATATGGTGCCGTCCAGCTTTATGCAGCTGGATGACATGCCGATGACTCCGAGCGGAAAAATTGACAGGAAGGCATTGCCCGAGCCTGAATGGCAGGGAAGCGACCACACAGTCAGCAGCCCAAGAAATGACGTTGATTTGAAAATCCAGAAGGTATGGCAGGAGATTCTCGGCATAGAGTCGATCGGAATTGATGAGCATTTCTTTAGACTGGGTGGCAATTCGATCAAGGCGATTCAGGTGGTTTCGAGGCTGGCGCTGGATTTTGAAGTGGGCATTAACGACATCTTTCAATATCCGACGATTCGGGCCTTGGCGGATAACATTAAGTATTCCAAAGACAGATTAAAACAATTCGTGTACGCCTTACGGGAAGTGGCAGCTTCCGGAGAAAACGGCGTACCTGGTGTTGTCTGGAAAATGCGCGAGAGTCTCAAAGAATACCGGAAGAAAAATCAGGGTTATGAAAACATCGATCTTTCTGAACGGGCTGACTACCGTAATGTTCTGCTGGTAGGAGGAACAGGGTATCTGGGAATCCATATTTTGTTCCAATTGCTGCAAAATACGGAATATAAGGTGTATGTACCTGTTCGGGGAACGAGTGACGATGAGGCGCTGGAAAGACTGTGGGCGAAGCTGAAGTTCCATTTTGGCCTTGAGCTTGATGGGGAGAAGGCCTGGGAAGACAGAGTGTGCGTGTTTTGTGGAGACTTAACCCAGGACTACTTTGGACTGAGCCGGGAGCGCTATGAGGATTTGGCCGGAAGCATTGATGCGATCATTAACTCGGCGGCAAATGTGAAGCATTTTGGGCATTACTCGGAATTTCAGGCGGTCAATGTGGAAGGGAACGAAAGACTGATCAAATTTGCTGGCACAGGGAAGAAAAAGACCTACAATTTCGTTTCCACCACCAGCGTAGGTAGTGGCTGGATAGAAGACCAGAGCAGCATCATGTTCACTGAATATGATTGCAATGTCGAGCAAAGCTCTGATAACTATTATGTGATGACGAAGCTCGAAGCCGAGAAAGAGATTGTAAGAGCAAGGGAAGAAGGGCTTGATTCCAATGTGTTCAGGGTCGGGAACCTCGTGTTTGATTCCAATTCGGGGATCTTCCAGGAAAATATTTCGGATAATGCATTTTATTCGTTGGTAAAATCGATGATCAAACTTGGCCGATTACCCGCAATTCAAGATAAAACCATGAACTTCTCCTTTGTGGATGAGGTGGCCAAGGCAGTTGTACTCCTGTTCGACCGGAAAAATCTAATCAACGAAACCTATCATCTGTTTAACAGCCATCAGGTTAGCATGATAGCTTTTGCCAAGCTTTTGAAGCAAGCGGATATAAATGTAAAGCCGATGCCAGTGGAGGATTTTACCGAATACATGTTTGAAAAATACGATGAACCGGAGACAGAGCAGGAGGTTGCCCGGATTCTTGTTCATTCCAACGTCTTCTTTGAGGGAGCAAGCAAAACGTTGTTCATGACGATGAACAAGAAGACTGACGGTATTTTGCAGGAGCTGGGGTTTGAGTGGTCCAGGCTGGACGGTCAAAAAGTGAAGCTGATGATGGATCATGTCAAAAAAGTAGGGTTTATGTAAAAGAATAAAAGGGAAGGAGGGGGAAAAATGGATGCGATTAAATTGGCAAGCACTTACTTTTTCGGAACTGAAGATTATATTTTATCCAACAGCATGATCGCAACGGTTACTTTTAAAAGAAGAATCGACGCTGAAAAATTGTTTTCCAGCTACCGCTCGCTCATCATGGACAATCCTTTGCTGCAAGCCAAAAGGGTGGAACAATTCGAAAAAGACACGTTTGTATGGGGGCATTTTTCTCAGGAAGAGCTGGAACATTTTCTGGAGGCTGAAAAGGTGAAGCTTTCCCAATATTTTACGGAAGAGGAGGTACTGGCTCAGTATAGACCGACCAATGCCAGACTTCCGTTTCGTATTTACCCTATAAATGAATATACAATGATATTTGCTATGAACCATGCGGTGGCTAATGGGCTGAGCTTGGTTTTCTGGATCAAGAGATGGCTTGAATATTACTCAGGCGAACCAGATTCCGAGCCGGAAAATAAGGCGGCAAAGGGCGACGTCTCCAAAGACAGGCTGTTGCGTATGAAAAGAAGATTTTCCGCTTTTATGTGGATGCCGGTTTTTGTTGCAGGTTTTATGTCCAGGGTTAGGGGAAAAGGGACAGGCGTTGGCGAAACCGTTGATTTGAGTTACGGCAGAAGGCCGGAGCAAGGCGGCGGTTATGTCAAAAAATCGTATAGATTCAGCAAAGAGGAGACTGGTGAGATTTTACGGCGATGCCGGAGCCTAAAAATGACATTAACCGAATACATCTGTTATCGAATGACTGATGGACTACTGCAGCATGCTCCCTGCAAGCAACGCGTGTTTGTCTCCATGCCTATGGATTTGAAGTTTCTGCATAACTACTCGCCGGAAACTATGCACGGTAATTACGTCGCAAGCCTTCCAATGCAATTTTTCCGGGCTGGAAATTTGGAAAAACAGGTGAAATCTGCGTTCAAATGGTTCAAAAGGGGGGTTCCCTATGCGTTGTCGCTCTTTTTTGCTTCGTTTTCCAATTCATATCGGAAATATAAACAACAGTGTCTTGAATTGGTTATGAAAACAATGCCTGAAAGATTCCCCCTGTGGAATTTTACCATCACCTTGTCCAATCTGGGAGTCATATCGTATCCGATTATGGAGGAATGGGTGGATACCATCTATTTTTCCATCAAAAACCAGTCGTTATTGCTCACAACGGCTACGCTTTCGGGACGTTTAATGATGGAGGTCAGCGTATTGGAGAATCTTTACGATTCGGAAGAAGTCTTTGGTCTTTTTGACCGGATTTTATCCGTGGAACAATTGTTGAATGATTTATCCCCCTGTCAAGTAGATAAATAAAACAGACTAAGCAGCCAGCGCGTGCCGATACTTAATCGACGCGCGCTGTTTGAATTTGACTGAACTCGTTGGCAGTTATAAAAGTAAAAAAATATCCCCTCCAAGTTCTCTCTAGCCTCATGATACCATGTGGACTTTTTTGAGTGTCTACTTGAAGGGGATATTAACCGGTGCAATCTAGCCGAGAGTCCTTTTTTGTTGATGCAATTGAATGCTTTCGTGTATCACTCGGGGTACTTCTGTTAGCTTCTGTATCGTATACATCACGGAGTTAACGTTTTTTTGCAGCTCAACCATGTTGTAAACCCATTCCTTGGGCTGCTTGAGATACACGGCATGAATGCCTGCAGCAAGGGCGGGAGATACATCGGTGCGCAGGGAGTTTCCAATCATCCAGGTGATGCTTCGGTCAAAGCGGTTCATCTGAATAATTTCCTCCAGTGCCTCGACATTTTTATGCTGGCGAATGTAGATGCGATCATCAAAATAGTTAGCCAGCTTCATCTGTTCAATCTTCTTTTCCTGAATGACCTGCTCACCGCCGGTGTAGAGGTGCAGGGCATGCCCGGCTTTTTGGAGGGAGTTTAACGTTTCGACCATCCCGGGATACGGTTCAATTTCCTGCTCGTACACACTTCGGCCAAGCGAGCGAAGCTCCTGCTCTTCCCTAGGATCTGTACGGCGTCCGAATTGCTCCGAGAAAAAGTGGTACGTATCAATCAAGGACTGTGGAAAATGCTCACTGGCAAATCCCACCTGATGAACACCAGCCACATCAATTTCGATTTGTTTTTCACGAATTGTATTTTTCGTCAGGTTACGGGCTGCAAACCATTCCTGAAGCAAATCGAAAAAGTGGTTGAGAATAAGATCGAAATACTTGTTGCAGTGGACCAAAGTGTCATCAAGATCGAATAATATGTGCTGCTTCGGATACGACATGTTGCATACTCCTTCCAAGCCAATGCTTTAACGATATTCGGTTATAACGGAGGGCACAGTTCAAATTACAGTCCGATATAGGATTCCAAAAATACCTGTAAATCAGCCGCTCCGTCGGGGCGAATGCTGAATTTTTCTTTGTGATAACGTCCAATATGGATACGGAGCAGGCCAGCTACTCGCAAAATCATCATATCAGACATGAGCGTGTCTTCCAATCGGCTCAAATCATGACGCATATCTTCGAGAGATTTAGGGCCTTGAGCCACGTAACGCAGAATCCGCAGACGTTGCGGGTCATTTACCGCCCGAGTCAGCCGAAGCAGGAGTGTAGGCGGTTCTTCCTCGCTTTCTTCGGGAACGTCTACCGGATACTGGATCAGCAGCATACGGGTATAAAAACAGTACGAATTGATCGGACGGTTATGGACGACTGGAAACAGAACAACTGTATCCAAATCTTCCATATGAGGCACGATCAGTCCGGCTGTGGCGTATTCAACCAATGCTTCCGGTTCCATTTTGTTCAGAAGCATACGTTTTTCTGCAGCGTCTTCCTCTGCCAGCACACGCAGTTCGCTTTCCATTGCCCGGAAGTAGTCCCGGTCCCATAATTTGAGGAGAGGGGCGTACACCTTGCGAATGCGCAAAGATTCTTCAAAGGTTAAAAAAGGAACATGCGGAACAATCAGCTCGAACATATCTTCATCCGGGCCGTGGTCCAGATAAGCGATATAATCGGATATTTCATCCGATTCCGGTCGAAGCAAAGCCCAAACATAAAGCGCGTCATAATCGCTAAAAGGGCAATCCTGCGCTGTAGCCAGCTCGGTGTGAACTTCGTTTTGTAGCCGTGCATCCACTTTATCGATCCACTCATGGCCCAGGTCCATGTCATGTACCCATTTTTTGGTTACATAGGCCATAAAGCTGCCGAGTAATTCGTAAATTGGAGAAGTGTCTATTTTAATTTGATAACTCATGGAATCAAATGCCTCCTATTCTGTCTTCGAGCCCAGAGCGGTGAACGTAATTAAGCCCGTCCATAAGCAAAACATGAGCATTTAGAAATTGCTCACTTATTTATTATGGCTTGTTCTGCTGGGCATTGTCCACTATAATATAAAATAGTGCGCTGTGACGTGATTGGGTTCGGATTGAACATACAAGACTCCCTAACGATGCGGAGTCGGTTACATATCAGACAGACTTTCCGTAAAATCGTCATCTCAGATGGCGATTTTTTTCATCTTTTCTTTTATGCACTAAAAATACCGAAATTTGCATGTATTCTGGCTGTGTTTGCATGACCGCTATATATGGTAATAAGGATATCTATTGATTATGGAATCAAATGCAAATCATTCCTTAACATTCATTTTAAGATAGTGCTATTTTTATATGTTATATCAGGAGGAACCATGATGTCGTCGTCAATGCGGTTGCATTATTTTATTTTAATTATGGTTATTGTTGTGGCCGGTTTGTGTCAAGGGCTACTGTTGCCGATTTTGTCCATCTCTCTGGAACAGATGGGTGTTTCTTCTTCACTGAATGGAATGAATGCCGCTGCTTTGTATATTGGTTCATTTGCTATGACGCTGGTGGCTGAACGGACATTGGGATGGTTGGGCTTCAAAAAGCTGATGGCCGGAGGACTTGTGCTTGTGCTCTTTACGCTACTACTGTTCCCGCTAGTTCCAGATATCCGAGTGTGGTTCGTATTGCGACTGCTGGTCGGAATCGGAGACAGTGCACTGCATTATTCCGCCCAACTGTGGATACTGCTAGTGACTCCGGCAGAGAATCGTGGGCGTAACATTTCTTTTTACGGCATGTCCTATGGGCTGGGGTTTGCACTGGGTCCGCTTGGATTGTGGTTGCTTGATTATGGAATGCTGGTTCCGTTTGCAGCGCTGGCTTTGTTGTGCTTGCTCGTTCTGGTGCTGGTGCTCATGAAGCTTCCGGATTCCAGACCGGAAAAGCTGGAAAGAGAGGCGCGCCCAGCACAAAGATTCCGGCGCAGCTATAGCTGGGCATGGTACGCGCTGCTGCCTGCATTTTTGTACGGTTATATGGAAGCCAGCCTGAACAGCAACTTTCCGGTATATGGCCTGCGCATTGGCTTTCATACGGATGAGATTGCCGCGCTACTCCCCTTTGTCAGCTTGGGCGGATTAGTTCTCCAGTTGCCGCTAGGTATATGGAGTGATCGTTGGGGCCGTAAAAAGGTGCTTATAAGCGTAGGCATAACGGGTGGATTGATCTTTATGTTGATGCCATGGAGCGGCAATCATTTTATGCTGACACTGGTATTATTGGCGGTGGCGGGTGGTTTGGTAGGCTCCTTTTTCTCCTTGGGGCTGGCTTATGCGGCCGATCTGCTGCCCAAATCATTATTGGCCGCCGCCAATGTGCTGGCATCCTTTCATTTTAATCTGGGAAGTGTGATCGGACCTAACATTAGCGGGGCGCTACTGGACTATGGAACCCAAGGCAGCATGTTTCTGGTTCTTGGAGGCAGCTACGTCATTTTCGGGTTGTTGGGATTGTTCTTCCGAAAAACAATATCGACAGCATAAAACTACGGTTTGCATGGTATTTGTTTTACATTTACTATAAACTATAGACAGTATTGATGGCGGGCAAAGGGGAATCACAAAGATGATTAGAATACAGAAGCTGACCAAGCAAGTAGGGCCTGAACGGACCTTGTTACTTCGGGGGATTGATGCTGAAATTCACCCGGGCGAACTGATTGCCGTAGTGGGACCGAGCGGAAGCGGCAAAACGACGCTGCTGCGCTGTCTTGCTTTGCAGGAGCCATGGGAGGAAGGCAGTCTGATAGTGGACGGCCAGGATGTGCTGAAATCCGGATGGACGAACAAAATGAAAATAAAGCGGGAATGGGCATATCTGGAGCAAAATCCGCATTTAAATATGAATCGGACCGCTCTCAAAAATGTGCTGATCGGCAGATCGGGTCAGACTCCATTATGGAGAATGGTGACCGGGATGGTGCGTTCTGACGATTATATGGGAGCAATGGACGTATTGGAGGATCTGGGTCTGCTGGATAAGGCGCATGACAAATGCGACAAACTTAGCGGTGGTGAGCGGCAACGGGTAGCGACTGCGCGTGCGCTCGTTCACGGGGCCAAGGTCATTTTGGCTGATGAGCCTGTAAATGGACTTGACCCCACTTCAGCAGCTCATGTGATGGATACCTTCCGCAAGCTTTGCTCTGACGAACGGGTGACGGTAATCACCGTATTGCCGCTGGAGATGGCTGAACGCTTTGCTTCCCGTATATGGGGATTGAACGGCGGCGAACTCGTATTTGATATTCAGGGCAGACGACTGACACAGGTGGAAAAGAACAAATTGTGAAGGGGACGGCAAGAGAAGTGAAAATGATGTTGTTGAGAATGTTAACCGGCTGCTGCGCATCACTGCTTCTTGTTGGATTTTTAAGCGGCTGTAATGTCATTAGCGATCCAATTTCGCTGATGCAGGCACCGATGATGTCTGATGAGAAACAGCAGTTGAATGGTGCAGTGGTTACTCAGCTTGGAATGGTACAGCCTCTGCGACCCAATGACCCCGATGACCCCACGCCCATCCGGACGGGGGATCTGAACAATGATGGTACGGACGAAGCAGTGCTTTTTTACGAGACACCAGATGAAAGTGTGAAAATACACGGGGCCTTGTTCGAGGATCAAAACGGAACGTGGGTAAAGAAGCTGACGTTTGACGGGGAAGGTACTGTGCTGGAATCGTTCAAGCTGGTCGACGTAACGAATGATGGCACGCTCGATATTGTAGCGGGCTTTTCCAGCGGGGATAGCAGTGATGGTGGCGATCAGAAGGGACTTATCGTGTATTCCTATACCGGAGGAACTTTGGAGAAAATATATGCTACAGGTTATACGGACTTCGTCGTAGACGATTTTAATCATAACAAGATGGACCTGAACGGGGACAATTTGAATGACTTGACGATTATCCTGCTGCGTCGTAATGAATTTTTCACCGTCAAAACATTCCAATTCAGCGGGGGAACCTTTAAGGAAATCGGATCGCTGGATTTGGACAGTCAGGCGCTTAGTATCTACAATGTGGTCGCTGGTAAGGTAGCCGAGGGTAGGCAGGGGATCATTATTGATACCAAGATTGCTCAGACGACTACGGTGTCCAATGTTATTGTGATGGACCACGGCAAGCTCAAAAAGCTTGATCTTATGGATGTGACCTTTAAGGATGCTACCATTACTAGCGGTGATGTAGATGGTGATGGCATTCTGGAATTTGGCAATTTGGAGAAGCCGAAAGGCTGGTCCAACAGGCCACTGGATGAGGTTCCGTATTTTGTTTCGTTCTATCAGTGGGATGGGGCCAAGGGAACGATTTTCAAGCAGCAGCAGTATCGTGATTCCAATGATCAGGTCTATTTCAGGCTGCCAAAGGAACTGCATGGCAAAGTGACTATTGATCCGAAAGCATCAAAGAAGGACAGCTATTTGCGGTTCATTTTGGACAATACAGACAAAACGATTGCAGAAATTAAATATTTCTCATTGTCGCAATGGGAGCGAAACAATGAAGGATATAGCCAGCTATGGCGAACCAATGCACAGGTGATTGGTATCAAGCGATCCAGTGAGCTGGAACCACGTAAAACCATTAAAAACAAGTTGGGGGAAAGGCAGGTAGAATAGAGTGAGTAAAGTTTTGATCATGGAAGACGAGGAATCCATTCGCAGCTTTATCGTCATAAACTTGAAACGAAACGGTTTCGAGGTGCTGGAGGCAGCGGATGGGCATGAGGCTCTTAATATTTTGAACACGGTGCGGGATATTGATATCGCGTTGCTCGACGTAATGGTGCCCGGTATGGACGGTTTCGAGGTCTGTCGAAGAATTCGGGAAACGAATGAGCGAATTGGTATTATCTTTCTCACGGCGAAGGTACAGGAGCAGGATAAGGTGTATGCCTTGTCTGTAGGGGCTGATGATCATGTGAGCAAGCCCTTCAGCCCGACGGAGCTCATTGCCCGTATTCAGTCGCTGCTGCGTAGGGTGAATGTACACCGCGAGACAGCGGCTAAAGTATCCTTCCAGTCTGGTCCGTTCACGCTGGATCTGATTGCCAAGCAATTTAAGAAAAACGGGCAGTTGATTGAGCTGACGCCAACAGAGTTTTCCCTGATTCAATTTTTTCTGGAAAAAGAAAATACACCGCTTAGCCGGGATGTTTTGCTTGACCACGTGTGGGGCAAGGAATATATGGGCGATCCCAAAATCGTGGATGTGAACATCCGGCGGTTGCGGCAAAAAATTGAAAACAATCCTTCCGAACCTGCCTTTTTGCAAACGGTATGGGGGCATGGGTATAAATGGAAAGGTCAGGCTCAATGATCAAAAAAGGGATTGGCAGACAGATTGTGCTTCACTATTTTTTTGTGGTGTTCTTGGCGCTTCTGTTGGTAGAAGTCATTTTCATGATTGTAATCCGTGCATACTATTACGACACGATTTATAAGCACGTGGAAAGTCGCATCCAATCGGTAAGTGAGTTTGCACCCAAATTCAAGGAGCCGGGACAGTCTTTACAGTCGTATCTGCTTAATACTTTTTCATTAGGGGATACGGAACTGCAATTGCTCGATGAGAAGGGGAATGTAATAGATAATTCCACGAACTTTGCGGCAGAAACAAGTGTACAAACCAGTGATGTGACGCAAGCATTAGCGGGGGATACGGGGAGCTGGATTGGGAAGCAACCTGGTACGGGTCAGCAAGTTATGGCGGTATCCAAAAAACTGGATAATATCGTCGGAGATCAGGTGTATATTGTTCGGTATACGACCTCGCTGGAAAAGGTCAACGACAAGCTATTTACCATTACGCTCTTCTCCGTGGGCATCATGGTAGCTGTACTGGTTATTGTATTCGTGGTCAGTACAGGACTCGCTAATTCCATCGTTAGGCCGATTAATAATATCCGTGATGTATCAGCTCAGATGGCGCAAGGGCGATTTGATGCACGAATTAAAGGAGATTATCGCTTTGAGTTGGGTGAGCTGGCTTCGACACTAAACTACATGGCCCAGGAAATTGCTAGAACGAATCAAATCAAGGATGATTTTATCTCGTCCATTTCCCATGAGCTGCGTACGCCGCTGACTTCTATTAAGGGATGGAGTGAAACGCTAAATTCCGGCGGCTATGATCCAGAGGAGACGAAGATCGGGATGCAGATTATTTCCAAGGAGACGGATAGGCTGATTGGTTTGGTCGAGGAGATTCTTGATTTCTCCAAGCTGGAACAAGACGCAATGAAGCTTGTCATGGGAACGGTTGATCTGCGCGAGCTTTTGCAGGAGATTATGCTGAACGTATGGGCCAAAGCGGAAATGAAGCAAATTAAACTTCAGCTGGACTCGGAGGAAACGGCATATCTGGTTCATGGAGACGGCAACCGTCTGAAACAGGTGTTTTTAAACATTGCGGACAATGCCATCAAGTTCTCGCATGAAAGTTCTATTATTTTTCTGTCACTGCAAAAGATCGGGGACAACATCGAGGTGTCTGTGCAAGACACAGGAATCGGGATTAGCGCGGAGAATCTTGCGAGAGTAAGAGAACGATTCTTCCAGGTAGACCATCAGAATGGTGGTACGGGCTTGGGACTGGCAATCTCGCAGCAGTTTGTGGAGCGCCATCAAGGGCAAATGCTCATCAAGAGTGAATTGGGAGCAGGCACCACGATTACAGTTTCATTGCCTGCTTTGCAAGCCGAGCAACCCGTAGAGCCACCGCAACTCACTGAAGGCTAGTTATGTAACCGAAAGTTAGTTTTAAATAGATGTAAATTAGAAAAACAGCCAGTCCTCATTATAGTGAAGGGCTGGCTGTTTGACATATTTCGTTCCATTATGAAGTAAAACCTTCAGCGCGCAGGCGTGTGTTGCGCTCATAAGCTTCTTTCAACATGCGGGCTGTTTGTGGGCGTACCGCCATTTTACCGAATACCGTTTCATTCGGCCCGATAACCATAATTTCACTCGGGTTGCCCTTGATGACTGCACCGTCACGAATTACAGCACCTTCACCGATAATTGCGTGCTCAATATGCACATTACGACCGATACGGGTGTCAGGCATAACGATACTTTCCTTAATAGCCGAGCCTTTACCTACCTCGACACCGCTAAATACGACGGAACGTTCAATTTGACCTTCTACTTGGCAAGAATCATGCAGGAGGCTGTCCAATGGCTCCGTTTTGCGGTTAGATAGCTTATGTGCGCTCAACCTTGTACGGCGTTCACGCGTATACATAGGCCAGTCTGTCCGTTGCAGGTCAATAGCGCAATCCTCCTGCAGCAGATCCATATGTGAATCCCACAAGCTTTTAACGGTACCTACGTCCTTCCAGTAGCCTTGAAATTCGTAAACATACAAGGATTCTTGATCCGTCAGCATTTTAGGAATGATGTCTTTACCGAAATCATGGCTGGATTGCTCATCCTCGGCGTCCTCCACCAAATACTTTCTTAAATAATCCCACTTAAACAGGTAAATCCCCATAGAGGCCAGATTACTTTCAGGTTTCTCCGGCTTTTCAGCAAATTCGGTGACACGCAGCTCCTCATCGGCACTCATGACGCCAAAGCGGTGGGCTTCATCCCAAGGTACTTCCATAACGGAAATCGTAGCCGCAGCAACTTTTTCCTTATGATAGTTCAGCATTTCACGATAATTCATATAGTAAATATGATCACCGGATAAAATAAGCACGTGTTCCGGGTTTTGACTGTCTATATATTCGATATTTTTATGAATGGCGTCTGCCGTTCCCAAATATTCAGCGTTGTCTGTATTATAAGATGGAAGTAAGGTAACTCCCTTGTCGTTCGTTTTGGTAAGACCCCAGGGAGTCCCATCTCCAATATGCTCGTGCAAGGATTCCGCCTCATATTGCGTCAGCACACCTACAGTATCGATGTCTGAATTAACACAGTTGCTGAGAGGAAAATCGATAATTCGGTAATGACCGCCAAAGGGTACGGCGGGTTTTGCAATCGTTGAAGTAAGGGGAGCAAGACGGCGTCCCTCTCCGCCTGCCAGCAGCATGGCAATGCATTCTTTATTAAACATTTCCTTTCCCTCCCGGTTTAGTTGTCTGTTGTAGTACATACATAAACGGTATGGGGTGCTCTTGAAACCATCAGGTGTGTAAGATCCCCCAAAATTTAAGGTTTATTTTTTTCATAGTCATTTTTCTGTTCATTGTGGCTAGAATGGGGTAATAACTCAAGTCAGCTTTGACCGGAAAGTAAATGCATTTCCGAATCATACATTTTGTACGAAACAAACATATAAAGGTGGTGACGTGATGACAGACCAAACTCTCCCGCAACAGGCTGTATCGCCGGAAGATATTTATTTGTTTCACGAAGGAACGCTTTATCACAGCTACCGATCTTTGGGTTCCCGCCTTACTGTGGAGAACGGAGAACAGGGCGTCCGTTTTACGGTCTGGGCTCCTCATGCTCTCCATGTCGGGCTTGCTACAGATCGTAACAACTGGAATGGGGAACAGGATTCCTTATATAGAGTTCCCGAATCTGGCTTTTGGAGTCGTTTTTTTTCGGGTATATCCCAAGGAACTTTTTACAAATATGATATTACGGGTGCAAACGGTGAACGTTTTCTAAAAGCAGACCCTTACGCGGTACGCGCAGAATTAAGACCGGCAACGGCTTCCGTGGTCGCTTCACTGGAGGGTTATGTTTGGAACGACGCGGCTTGGCGGCGTAAACGGAGAGAGCCTTATGGAAAGCCTCTTCATATATATGAGCTACATTTGGGCACCTGGAAACAAAAAGAAGACGGTACGTTTTATACATACAGGGAAATGGCTGAGCTTCTTGTGCCCTATGTAACGGAAATGGGTTACACGCATATTGAGCTTATGCCACTCAGTGAGCATCCGTATGATCTTTCCTGGGGATACCAGCTCACCGGATATTTTGCACTGACAAGCCGTTATGGGGAACCGCATGATTTTATGTATTTGGTGGATCGTTGTCATCAGGCAAGCATTGGGGTGCTTATGGATTGGGTTCCGGCTCATTTTGCCAAGGATGCTCATGGTTTGAGACTGTTTGATGGATCGCCTCTGTTCGAATACGAGGATCCGCTGATTGCAGAAAAGCCCGGTTGGGGGACGCTGACGTTCGATTACAGCAAGCCGGAGGTGCGTTCTTTCCTTATATCCAATGCGCTGTTCTGGATGGATGTGTACCACATTGACGGCCTGCGTGTAGATGCTGTGACGAGTATGCTGCGGCTGGATTTTGAAAAGCAGGATGGTCAATATCGTTTTAATTCCAAGGGAGGCATTGAAAATAAGGAGGCTATTGCCTTCCTTCAACAACTGAATGAGACCGTATTCCGCTATTATCCGTATGCGCTGATGATGGCAGAGGAGTCCAGTGCCTGGCCGATGGTTACCTCCCCGGTAAGCGATGGAGGACTCGGCTTTAATTACAAATGGAATATGGGCTGGATGAACGATACGCTTGATTATATTGAAACGGATTTCGATCAGAGGCCTGAGCGCCATAATTTGCTGACGTTCCCCATAGCCTATGCATACAGCGAGAATTTTACACTGCCGTTGTCGCACGATGAGGTCGTTCATGGTAAAAAGTCGCTGCTTGATAAAATGCCGGGTAGCTATGAGCAAAAATTTGCCGGACTTCGAGCGCTTCTTGGTTACCAAATCACCTCACCGGGCAAAAAGCTGTTATTTATGGGAGGGGAATTCGGCCAATTCATCGAATGGAAGGATCAGGAGCAGCTTGACTGGTTTCTGCTGGATTATGACAGTCACCGTTCGCTGCACGCTTTTACGAAAGCGCTGAATCATTTGTATATACAGGAAAAAGCATTATGGGAGCTGGACCATTCGTGGGATGGCTATCAGTGGATTGAGGCGGAGGACCGTGGACAGAGCGTAATTACGTATTTGCGTAAAGGGAAAAAGCCGGGAGATACACTGGTCGTGCTTATTAACTTTCAGCCTGTGTCAAGAGATAACTACCGAATTGGTCTGGAAAAGGCGGGGAGCTATATTGAACTGCTGAACAGCGATCATTCGGACTTTGGCGGTAGTGGCCAGTTGAACACCGAAGTGTTGCGCACAGCCAAGATCCCTTGCCACGGACAACTCCACAGCTTGGAGCTGACCATTCCGCCGCTGAGTGTCGTTATACTGAAGAAAGCGCCCCGAAAAGCTAAAAAAGCAGATTAATCCATGTTACAACTGGTTTAAAATAGGGTTGAGGTCATAAGGAGGAAGCACATATGAACATTTTATTTGCGGCAGCAGAAGCACATCCATTTATTAAAACAGGCGGGTTGGCGGATGTCATTGGTGCACTGCCGAAGGCACTTCGTCAGGCGGGGTGCGACGTCCGAATCATCTTGCCTAAATATGCGGGGATTCCCGATACTTATAAGGAGTCTCTGCGTCCGGTAACAGTCAAGCATGTCGCCGTAGGCTGGCGTGATCAGTATTGTGGAGTAGAGGAACTGACGCTGGACGGGATCAAGGTTTATTTTATAGATAATGAATATTACTTTGGTCGTGACGGAATTTACGGCTATATGGATGATGGCGAGCGTTTTTCCTTTTTCAACCGGGCGATTTTGGAAGTACTGCCTGATTTGAATTTTCAGCCTGATATTTTGCATTGTCATGACTGGCATACCGCGATGGCGCCGTTGCTATTGAATGCCAATTACCGTCATTTGCCCTTTTACAGTGATATTCGCACCGTGTTTACGATACATAACCTGCTGTATCAGGGGGATTTTCCATATGAGGTCTTAACGGAACTATTGAATCTTGACGGGAGCTATTTTACCCCTGAGGGTGTGGAGTATCATGGCAGACTGAACTTTATGAAGGGTGGGCTGACCTACTCGGATCATGTCACCACTGTAAGTCCTACCTACGCAGAGGAGATTCAGACGGAATTTTACGGATATGGGCTGGAAGGGCTGCTGCGTAAGCTGGGAGAGCAGGGGCGTTTGTCGGGTATTGTGAACGGAATTGATACCAAAAGCTACAATCCTGCTACGGACAACCGTATTTATACGAAGTACCGCACCAGTTTGGCGAAGAAAAAGGAAAACAAAATCGGTCTGCAAAAGGAACTGGGTCTGCCGGTACGACCGGATGTGCCTTTAATTGCGATGGTAACCCGACTTGTAGATATGAAGGGACTGAACCTGGTAACCAGGGTGCTTGACGAGATCATGTATTATGATGATATTCAGTTTGTTGTGCTGGGCACGGGAGATCCAGCCTTTGAGCACTGGTTCCGGGAAGCGGCTGGACGTTATCCCTTGAAAATGTCGGCGCAGCTCGCTTTCAGTGAACCTTTGTCCCGTAAAATTTATGCTGCAAGCGATATGTACCTTATGCCGTCGAGGTTTGAGCCTTGCGGGATCAGCCAGTTGCTAGCGCTTCGCTATGGAAGCATCCCGATTGTGCGGGAAACGGGCGGTCTGAATGATACCGTACATGCTTACAACGAGTCTACAGGCGAAGGGAACGGCTTTAGCTTCAAAAATTACAATGCGCATGATATGCTGCATACGATTCGTCGTGCGGTTGATTTTTATCGCCAGCCTGAGCATTGGTCCAAGCTTACGAACACTGCTTTTGCAGGAGAGTACAGCTGGGATGTGTCGGCGGTAGCGTATCTGGATATTTACCGTTCACTGACAGGGAACGAATAAACTGAGTCGACCGGGCAGGAGTGTCTGAACAAGGCAGAATTAGCATAGTACAATGGAAAAAGGGCATCCCGCAGAAGCCAATAGTGGCTGAGGAATGCCCTTTTTTGCTGCGATCAGTCGCCTCCGCCTCCACCACAGCTGCTACCGCATGAGGAGCTACTGCTGCACGAGGAATGGCTGCCGCCGGAATCACCTGAATCGTGGTGAGATGAGCCTCCATCATGGGAGCTACCGTGGGAAGAGTGATGGTTCGAGTGGTGCGTATCCCAGCTCGAGCAGCCACTTGCTGAACTACAGCCTGATGAGCTTGCTAATGCGGCACTTCCTGTAGCATCAGGATGCATGTGCAAGGCAAACTGATGGGGTTGATACCAGGAATACCATACGACGGCCAGCAGCAGATAATCTATTTGCAAATAGTTGACCTTCGGCAGCCGCTTGCCATCTGGATCATCCACTGCTTCATTCACCCGATTACGCAGATGGTCCATAATCCTCTGAACCGCTTGCTGTGCCTGCTGAGAGATGCCTATGTCCTTCAGCGTATTCCAACGGTTGCCTGCTGGCAGCCCGGAAGCTGTCAGCTTGTAATAGTGTGCAAGCTCGTTATTCGGTAATGGATGATTGAAAAAAGTCCCCCATAAGCTCGCACTATAACGGTTCCAGCCAAAGCATTCCACATACAGCCAGTCAAACCATGCCCGTTCATCCGGCATCGGCTGTGAGTCGGAATGAGGGGCGTGATGCAGCATGCGACCAAAGAAGGCTTCCGAGAATTGCTGGTATTCTCGCGTAAACATCAACATTTCATGCCACAATTCATCCACATCTGGACTGAACATCGGCACTCGATTCATAATTGCACATAGCATAAAATAGCGTTTGAGCTCATTCCAGCGCCAATCATATTCCTGATCCGTCAGGTGAGAATGGGCATCCATCACACGCCGCCTTACACTATGAGCGTAGGAGGCTGGAATAGATCGTTCCAGAAGCTGCATGAGTTCTATAATCTCCTTATGCCGCCCCTGTTCAAGGGAAGAGGGACACGGGGAGCTAAGAAAAAATGCATTACGGCGGCGTGTTTTTCGATTTTCCCTGTTCCTTCGATATAATGCTCGAAAAAAGAACCACAAAATAATGATGTCGACCACAATAAACAACGCCCAAAAGCTGCTCATATGATTCATAATGACTGCTCCTTTCTGGAAAGAAGACGAAATTAAAAATTTGGCGAAATTAAAAATTTAAATTTTGCTTTTCAGCAGAGCGAATTCTTCCTTAATCTGTGTCAGCAACTCAGGATTCATGATTACATCACATGCGGTCCAGGCCAAGGTTCTGGCGGCCAACAACATTCCTTCCAGCGCCCGGTCCTGCATCGCCAAATCGCGGAATTCAGGTGTATGCAAGGCGTGCTTCTCGTCAATAACTTGAATGTACGGATGAATGGCGGGACAGTGCAGCGACACATTTCCAATATCCATGGAGCCGTGATCTTCGCCTTCCGTGATGTCCTCCTGCGGAATGCCTGTCAGCACCAGGTTTGCGGTAAAGGCATCAGAAAGCGCACGGTTGGTCACCATTTCATCATAAGACGTCTCATAATTCGAGGTTTTCAGACGACACCCCGCTTGTATGGCCGCTCCTTCGGCAATTTGAATGACGCGGTGAGTCAATGAATTCAGTTCATGACGTGTAGCGGCCCGTACATAAAATTGGGCAGAGGCATAATCAGGAATGATGTTCGCTGCCTGGCCTCCTTGATTAATAATGCCGTGAATACGTACCGTACTCTTCACCTGCTGGCGGAACGCATTGATGCCGTTGAACGTTTGAATCACCGCGTCCAGCGCGTTAATACCTTCGTGGGGACTGGCCGCTGCGTGAGCGGATTGCCCAAAGAATTCGAATTGTACGGCATCAATTGCCAGCGATTTGCCTGATTTCTCATAACAGTCATAAGGATGCGTCATGAGTGCTATATCACAATCATCAAACAGCCCGGCAGCCGCCATGGGAACCTTGGCACCGCGTGTTTCCTCGGCAGGTGTGCCATATACACGTACTTCTCCACCGATCTCGTCAATGACCGATTTGAGGCCGACAGCCGCTCCTGTACTCATCATACAGATCAAATGGTGTCCGCATGCGTGTCCCAGACCTTTCAGGGCGTCATATTCTGCCAGAAAAGCGATGACCGGACCGGGTTTGGCTGCTTTATAAGTCGCAATGAAAGCCGTTTCGATACCCAGTACAGGTGCCTGAACTTCAAATTCGTGAAAAGCCAATTCCTCTTTTAGACGAGCAGCCGCCAAAAACTCCTCATTCCCCAGCTCCGGGTTTGCGCCAATATATAAAGAAATGTCCTTAAAACGTTGGGCATGCTGCTCAATGGTACGTTGGATCGTATTTTTGTTATTCATGGAAAAACTCCTTTGTAAAAGCTGTAATGTAGGTATTACGTCAGGTATGCTGAAATTGTAATATAACATTCATTGCATAATCATGCATATTCATTTATAATGACACAATCTTATTTATTATAAAGAATTTAAGGAGAGAAAAAAAGATTGAAAAAGGCATATCGTTTTACCGCCCTGATTTTGACGGCGGTTATCTTGCTGTTGGCTGGTCTTCCGATGCTTACTGCATACGGGACGGAAGCGAAGACACAGCCAAAACTTGTACTCGGCATGAGTGCCGATTTTCCGCCGTATGAGTTTCATAAAGACATTAACGGTAAGGATACCATTGTAGGTTTTGACGTTGATATTGCAAATGAAATTGCCAAGGATCTTGGCGCGGAGCTGGTTATTGAGGACATGAGCTTTGACTCCTTACTGCCTGCCCTGCAAAGTGGTCGTGTAGATCTGGTACTATCTGGTATGACACCAACGGATGAACGCAGAAAGAGCATTGATTTTTCGGATGTATACTACCACTCCAAGCAAGTCATTATGGTACGTCCGGAGGATAAGGACAAATATCCGACGATGGCTGCTTTGAAAGGCGAGAAGATCGGCGCACAAAAGGGCAGTATTCAGGAAGAGATTGCTCAAAAAGTGCCCAATGTCGCTGTAACTTCGCTGGATAAAATCTCCGACCTGGTGCTCCAGCTTCGGACACAGCGTATTAACGCTGTCGTGATTGAAGATACAGTTGCTAAAGGATATACGTTGGACGGTACTGTAACGCTCGCCAAGGCGGTGCCTGAGGATGAGGGAGCAGAAACAGCTGTAGGTATTCGTAAGGGAAATGCTGAACTGCTGGCATCTGTAAATAAAACGTTGGCTCGCCTGAAAGCAGACGGGTCTATTGAAAAGTTTTCCACGGAAGCGAGTGCGCTCTCTGCGGATCGACAGGTTTCATCCAACAACATCGTGGATATATTTTGGAAATATCGCAGCTTTTACGTTACGGGTATCGGCTACACGTTGTTGCTGTCTGCGCTCGGGGTACTGTTCGGATTTATCATTGGTCTGATCATCTCTCTGCTGCGGATGAGTGGTGTACGTATCATTGAATGGTTGGGTACGGCCTACGTAGAGGTACTACGTGGTACACCTATGCTGGTACAGCTTATGATCATCCATTATGGAGTTGCTTTGACGCTGGGCGTCAATTTTACGCCACTTCAGTCCGGTATTATTACGTTATCTCTGAATAGCTCGGCATATCTGGCTGAAATTTTCCGTGCAGGTATCCAGGCAGTGGACCATGGTCAGATGGAAGCAGCCCGTTCACTCGGTATGGGACGAGGCAAAGCTATGCGTCACGTCATTTTACCGCAAGCGTTCAAGTCTGTACTGCCTGCGATCGGCAATGAGTTTATTACGATTATTAAAGAGTCCTCCATCATTTCTACCATCGGTATGGTGGATATTATGTATCAGGCCCAAGTCATTAAGAACATCACCTACGAAGGATTAAGTCCGTTCGTCATCGCGGCTGCTATTTATTTTGTAATGACATTCAGCTTGTCGAAGCTGTTGGGTTTATGGGAAAGGAAGTTGAGAGCCAGTGATCACCGTTAAACAACTGCGTAAATCGTTCGGCAAAAATGAAATTTTAAAAGGCATTGATATAGATATTGCCAAAGGCGAGGTTGTTGTCGTCATTGGCCCGAGTGGTTCGGGGAAAAGTACATTTTTACGTTGTATGAATCTGCTGGAGCAGCCGACCGACGGGGAGATTTTGTTTGAGGGCGAGCCGATTACAGCCCGTGGTCATAATATTAATGCGACTCGTGAGAAAATGGGGATGGTGTTCCAGCATTTCAACCTGTTCCCGCACAAAACGGTGCTGCAAAATTTGACGCTTGCGCCGACTCAGGTTAGAGGCCAGTCCGTGAAGGAAGCGGAGAAAATTGCGCTAGAGCTACTGCGCACCGTTGGACTTGAAGACAAAAAGGACACCTATCCCAATCAGCTATCCGGTGGACAGAAGCAGCGGATTGCGATTGCACGCGCCTTGGCGATGCAGCCGCATGTGATGCTCTTCGATGAGCCGACTTCCGCTTTGGACCCTGAAATGGTCGGGGAGGTGCTGGACGTGATGAAGAAGCTGGCTGAGGGTGGCATGACGATGGTCATCGTGACACATGAAATGGGCTTTGCCCGCGAGGTAGGAGACCGCATTATCTTTATGGATAACGGTCAAATTGTGGAGCAAGGTACACCGGAGCAAGTTTTTGGCACTCCAAGCCATGATCGTACCCGGGATTTTCTTGCCAAGGTTTTGTAAGAAATGAGCTTATAAAGGCTATGAAGTAAGCCCTCCGCGGTGGAAGTTTGACGGGAGGGCTTTTTCTTTTTTTGTCATCCTCGTTCAGATTTTTGTAACTGATTTCGATTTCATGATGACAAAATTGTAACAGATGTAGTATGATGTTCAGGGTTCCCAACATTTTCATGCAGATAAGGTTACAAAATTGTGATATTATGCAGTGAGCCAAAACTTACCGGGGCAGCAGACAGCTACGACAGACGCTGAATGCGGGACCCAAAACCATGGGAAGTGCGGGGGACGTAACAACGGCAGTAACTTCTGATCCGTCTTCATACGAATGGATGGAAGGTTGCCTAGGGGTGAATTGCACAAAAGCATAGGGCTTCTCCTGAGTCCGAATCCGACAGCTAACTTCGCAGGCATAACAGAGGAGGTACATATCTTTTGAAACATCTGAAACGTATTGGAAAAACAATGAAATTTGCGGTGCTGGCAGCAGCCATTGCAGGATTGGCGCAGACAGCCGGGGTAGCCGACGCCGCTTCGCTTCATACCGCCAAGGAAGGTGATACCTTCTTTTTACTTGCTCAACGTTACGGGGTATCTGTAGAAGATCTGCAAAAGGAGAACCCGGATGTTGCCGCCAGCAATATATATGCAGGAGTGCAAATTAAGGTGCCGGACGAGAACAAGTTAAAGGCCGCTTCGGATTCGAAGCCTCAGCTTCTTTCCGAGAAAGCGCCAGCAGGTGACGATCAACAGGTTGAAGCATGGGGCAAAACATTTAACTACAGCAAAGTAGTTGACGTGAAGGCCACAGCGTATTCCGCAGCAGCCAGTGAAAATGGAAAATGGGGAGCGGTGGACTATTTCGGAAATCCGCTTAAGCTCGGTACGATTGCGGTAGACCCCAACGTAATTCCGTTGGGTACGAAAGTGTTGGTTACAGGCTATTCCCACCCGGGGCTGCCCGATCAATCTTTTGTAGCGGTAGCACGCGATAAGGGCAGCGCCATCACGGGTAAACGGATTGATATTTTCATTCCAGGCAGCCCATCTTTTGTGAGTGACTTTGGTTTTCAGAATGTGAAGCTGTATGTCATTGATAAATAGACTTATGTAAGCAAATGAATTAAGTGAACATAATATATATTATGTAAACTATAATCTGTGATCTATAATCTGTGATCTATAATCAAATAGCTTAATCGCAGGTTCAGATTCATATATGGGTCTTGTCGATTAATAAAGGGCTGTCTTGACGAGCAGAATGCATCTGCTGGTAAGACAGCCCTTTTTACTGTTATTTCCGCTCCGAGGTGTGAAGTAGCCGGGGAACCGTGACAAATTTGTAGCCCTTGGCTTTCAGCGACTGAATGAGACCCGGCAGGGATTGAACAGTGCCTTTCAGATTGGAACTTTGACCTCCACCTGCGTGCATTAAAATGATGGAGCCTGGTCCGGTAGCCGGGATCACATTACGCTGAATTTGTGTTTTACTGAGTCCCTTCCAATCGAGGGAGTCTACGTTCCAATTGACAATCATGTAGCCGTGTCGACGCGCCCACTGGATCTGAGGCTCCGTAATTTCACCATAGGGCGGGCGGATCAGCTTGGGTCGAAAGCCGACAGTGGCCTCCAAAATATGTTCTGTTTTCTTAATCTGGTTGCGAAAGCGTTCCGGTGAAGCCTTCCTAAAATCCGGATGGGTATAGGAATGGTTGCCCAAGGCATGGCCTTCACGTACGATACGGCGAATCATGCCCGGGTGTTTTTCCGCACGGTGACCGACAATAAAGAAGGTGGCTTTGATCCCATTCGCGTGCAAAATGTCCAGAACCTGCGGCGTATACCGGGAATCGGGCACGTCATCAAAAGTCAGGGCAATTTGCTGCGTATGCGGGCCGCACATTTTAAAAATATCCGCATGTTTTTTCCGAAGCATGGCTAATGTGGGAGTGGCTCGTTCTCTGCTCTTATGTGCTGAAGAAACAACAGTCGCTTCCTTGGAATGAGTCGTTCCGATATCGGGAGGCGCGTCCGCGTGAACGGGAAAACTCGAAAATGCTAGTAACAGTGCCATCATTGGCAATATTCCCCTGTACGGCATATGTATCCCCCTTTCCGTGCAGTGGTACCTTCTGTTGCTTTCATTTATTATGTACCTGACATGTTGAAATTATGCTGTTGAACAGGTTAGACTATTGAGTGGTTGAGTGGAAATGCCCTGTGTAACGGATGTAAGTGAAGATCACGAAGCTAAACGCACATATTCTATTAAACCTGAGCGAAACAGCAGCATTTTCGCAACTTTTAGCCTTTTAATGGATTCGGTATCCAGTGATAGCTGGTGTATAATGGGGTTGCAATTCATATTGTAGAGACATGGAATTAAAGGAAGGATGGATCAATGTGACCGACTTGTTTACTCCTTATCAATTAAAGGGACTCTCTTTAAAAAACCGGATTGTAATGCCACCAATGTGCCAATATAGCGTGGAGGCCAAAGATGGAAATCCCAATGATTGGCATCACGTCCATTACGTTAGCCGGGCAGTAGGTGGCACCGGGCTGATTATTGTGGAAATGACAGCGGTCCACCCGGATGGACGCATTACAGATTATGATCTGGGTATTTGGAGTGACGAGCATATTCCTGCATACCGTAAAATAGTGGAGGAAGTCCACAAGTACGGTGCCAAAATCGGAATTCAATTAGGTCATGCCGGACGCAAGGCTGAAGATGCTGATTTGCCTGTCGCACCGTCCTCGATTGCTTTTAGCGAACGTTTTAAGGAGCCGCACGCTTTGACGACAGCCGAAGCCAGGGAGCTGGTTCAGGCTTATAAGGAAGGCGCACGCCGCGCGGTGGAAGCCGGTTTTGATACAGTAGAAATTCATGGCGCTCATGGTTATCTAATTCATCAATTTCATTCCCCTTTAACGAACACAAGAGAAGATGAGTATGGACAGGATTTATCGCTGTTCGGTGTTGAAGTGATTCAGGCTGTTAAAGAGGTGCTTCCGTCTGATATGCCTGTGTTGATGCGGATATCCGCCAAAGAGTATGTTGAAAACGGATATAATGTGGAATACATAGCGGGCATAGGGGAACGATATCGTGATGCAGGTGTGGATATTTTTCACATCTCCTCTGGTGGCGAGGGGCCGATTGGTTCCAATGGCGGTCCATCTGCGCGTGCGGGATATCAGGTGGATTTGGCACGTGATATACGTGAAAAGCTTAATGTGCCTGTAATCGCTGTCGGTCTACTGGACGATTATGAGGATGCGCGGCGGGTGATTCAGCAAAAAGAGGCTGATCTGGTAGCGATAGGACGCGCCATGCTGCGCGATCCGTATTGGGCGCTGCATGCGTCGCGGGAGCTGAAAGTACAGGCGGATATCCCGGAGCCTTACTTGCGTGGTTTTTAGAATGCACTTTATTTTTTAGAATGCACTTTGTCGGATAATATTTTTGAAACTCTATTTGCAAAGCTTGCGTAAACATGTGTACAGAGCTTAAAATTTAAGCATTCAACACTAGGAGGAACTTCACATGTCTATTTTCAAACGTTTAAGAGATCTTACCATGTCCAATATCAACTCCATTATTGACAAAGCCGAAGATCCAGTTAAAATGACAGATCAATACATTCGTGATATGCAAGAGGATCTGGAGGATGCAGAGAAAGCGGTAGCCGCTCAGATTGCCATTGAGAAGAGATTCAAACAGCAATACGAAGAGCAGGCTGCTTTGGTAAAAAAACGTGAAGAGCAGGCCCATACAGCAGCAAAAGCGCAAAATGTGGATCTGGCTCGCCGCGCGTTGGAAGAAAAGAAATCTGCTGAGCAAAAAATGACCGAGTTCAAGGCTGGCTACGAGCAGAACAAAGCGGCAGCCGATAACCTGCGCGGTAAGCTGGATGAAATGCGCAGACAACTGACGGAAATGAAGAACAAGCGTGAAACGCTGGTTGCCCGTTATAATGCAGCTAAAGCACAAACGGAAATTAACAAAGCAATGAACGGTTTTAGCTCCGATACGGCAACTGCCGGGCTGAAACGAATGGAAGAAAAAATGCTGCAAGCAGAGGCGCGTGCTGAAGCAAGCAACGAAATGTCCTCTAAGGAAAAATCGTTGGATGAGGAGTTCAAGGAGCTTGATAAGAAAAGTGCCGTGGACGATGAGCTTGCCGCTCTGTTGAAGCAATACGACAATAAATAAGGTTATAAGCACTGCCGCCTGCGTGGCTGCTAAGGAAGCGAAGGGGAACCGTTTTCTCCTTCGCTTTTCCCTGCCCGGAGGCGTAAATCAACATATATGAAGGTCAAGAAGATGTGGAGGATGGTATGAAATGCATTTTTTAGAAACGATGAAAGCGATGCTTGTATGGACTGGCGCGGGTGCCGTTTTGTTGTTCGTATTGATGTACATTGATTCTTTATTTACGAAGTATAAGGATTTTGCAGAAGTGAAAGCCGGTAATATGGCCGTAACAGTCCGGTTAATTATGAAGCTGTTTGCACAGGGGTATATTTTGTCAAGCTCCATTGCTACAGCTAACAATTTGCTGGAGGCGCTTGTGTATTCTGTGATCGCCTTTGTCATTCTGTTTGTTTTGGAAGTTGTCGTACGTCTGTTGCTTCGGTACTGGGCACAGCTTGATCTGGATAAAGGTACGCAGGAAGGCAAAATTGGCTTTGGTCTGTTTTCAGGTACGCTGCATCTGGTCGGGGCTTTGATCATTGCGGCATGTTTCTAGGCTAAAGAAGGGCAGGGGGGAATTATCATGGGTGTATGGAAACGAATTTCGAATCTGTTTGCCAAGCCGGAGCCGCCGAAAGCGGAAAAAAGCATGCTTCATTTAAATCCGGGCGATATCTGTGAAGTGTCGCTTGTCACATATGAAGTGGTAGGCCGAGTACATAATCGCGCTCGGAATGCCGTTGTTTTGACGCTTCAGGATGGTAAACAAGTCAGCTACCTTCACATTGAGGAACGGGAAACGCTGCAATTCGGACTGTACCAGGCCATCGACGGCAGACTGGACAACCCGGAGGAAGTGCCAACGATTCTGGAGCTGGATGATACAACATATCATTTGGAAGAGCAGTATTTTGGGCATGTTACGGTTATGGGCCGTGCTCCTTTTCGACAGGGTGGAGAGCAGCATGTTTGGCAGTATCAGTCGGATGATTATCATCTGCTGCGTGTAGAGTGGCAGGACGGCCGCTTTATGCTTTATGAAGGAGAAGAAGTAATTACCGGAGACGTCAAGGTTATTCGGGCAAGCTAGGAGAGGGTGACACATGGGCAAACGCACCTGGCAGTATGCATTAAAGGTCATTGTGGCGCTGAGCTTGTTCGTATCCGTGCTAAGCGGCTGCGGTGCGCCAAATGTGAAAGATACGTACCCGCTGGAATCAGTCAGTGGCAGCGGTAACTCGACCTCGTACGTGTACCGGGCCGCAAGCAAAACGGTTCCGGAAGTGGCGGAGGAACTGAAAGAACAGCGTGAACCGGAACAAATGTCGCCGCAGAGCAATGAGCGGATGTTTCTGGTGTACAGCGATGAATGGTACCATTTACAGCAAGATCCAGCCAAGAAGGAAGACACATTAATTGAGATCGACAGCAAAAAGTATGTCGAGCAAAATTACAGTTCCAGCTTTCTAAAAGGATACTTAACGGCAACCGTACTGGATGCTCTGTTTGATTCGTTGCGCGGATCAGGCTCTTACCGGGGGTATTCAAGCAGAGATGTATATCGGCCTTCTCAAGGCCAGTACCGTGCACCTACGGTGAAGGAGAAGAAAGCAATCCCGCCAATTACAGTGGAGCGGAAGGGTTCCGTTACCCGCAGGGGTAAGGGGTCTGATTCCAGTGTCGGTTCCAGCGGAAGTCTGTTCGACAGAGGCTCCAGCAGCAGTTCGCCGAGTAGAGGCTCGATTTCACGTGACCGGGGCAGCAGCGGCGGTTCCAGCATTTTTGATTCGCCGCGCAAATCTTATAGTAAGCCTAAAACACGCAGCGGCTCAGGTAAAATCAGCCGACGAAGTCGACGATGATGGGGTTAAGGTGTGTAATGACAAGCAAACTTTTAAAGTAGAATCTGCAAAACAGTCCGGGAATGTGATCCCGGGCTGTTTTTTTTGCGTATAGAGACTTGTCGCTACTCAATAAACATGGCTCGGATTTGCCAGATAACGGTTTTAGCGTTATAACAGAAAGAGGGCATTTTCAGAAGAACGGAGTGAAGATATGAATCAGGCACAATTCAATTCGAACAAATTTCAGCGCAAAGCGGTTCAAGTGGAAGAAGCGCAAAGCAGAATAGCTGCTCATGTTAAACAGGGAGAGCGGGAGGATGTAGGACTGGAGCAGGCGCATGGACGTTATTTGGCGATGGATTTGACCGCACCACACCCGTATCCCAGCTTCCGTCGTTCAGGCATGGATGGATACGCCATCCTTGGTTCGGACACTGAAGTCTGTTCGTCCGGTCAGGAAATCTGGCTACGCGTGATTGATGAAATCCCATGCGGCACCGTATCGGACAAGCGGGTGGAGACGGGATTGGCGGCCCGCATCATGACAGGAGCACAATTACCTGAAGGGGCCGATACGGTTGTTATGCTGGAAGCGACACAGCTACGTGAAGAAGATGGACAGGTATATGTCGGCTTGAAGAAGCGCATGGGAATCGGTAAAAATGTGACGACAATCGGCCATGAGATTCAGGAAGGTCAGCTTTTACTTAGTAAAGGAACCTGTCTGGGGGCAGGGCACATCTCGGTGCTGGCTACCTTTGGTGTACATCGGGTACCCGTCTACAGGAAGCCACGGGTGGCCGTTTTTTCCACAGGTTCGGAATTGCTTGCCGTGGATGAGCCGTTGCAGCCGGGGAAAATTCGGAACAGCAATACATATATGCTGGCTTCACAAATCAGGGAGGCAGGGGGGGAGCCGTTCATCCTGCAAGCCATTCATGATGATTTGGCTCTCGCCCGTGCTTCTGTACGTGAAGCGATAGCTGCCTACGATATCGTCGTTACGAGTGGCGGAGTATCGGTGGGGGATTTTGATATTATGGGCGATCTGGTACGACAGGAGGATGTGGATATGCTGTTCAACAAGGTCACAATGCGTCCAGGCAGTGTGACCACAGCCGCGGTGATTGACGGCAAGCTACTATTTGCGCTTTCTGGCAATCCCGGTGCGTGCTTTGTAGGCTGTGAGTTGTTTGTGCGACCCACCATCCAAATGATGCTGTCTTCAGAGCAGCCGTATTTGCAAACCTGGACGGCGCGGTTGGGAGCAGATTATACGAAGGTGAATAATTTTACCCGTTTTGTACGCAGCTCCCTGGAAATACGCAGCGGGCAAGTATACGCAATTCCTGCGCGAGTAGATGAATCCAGCGTCATGGTGACGATTAAGGACACCGACTGTCTGATCGTGGTTCCTCCAACAACAGAAGGCTTGCGTGCAGGGGAAGAGGTGCGTGTGCTGGTACTTCAAGGCGGACAGGTGACGTGAATACGACGAATCCGTATGTATGTCAGGTCGTCGGATTCAAAAATTCGGGGAAAACGACCTTCCTCGGAGGGTTGATTCGTTATTTGCGGGAGTCCGGGCTACGCGTAGCTGTGATCAAGCATGATGGACATGAGTTTGAGATGGATCATGTGGGAACAGATACGTACAAGCACCGACTAGCGGGAGCCGAAGGCGTAGCCATTGTTTCAGGTGGAAGAACAGCCATTTTAGAGGAGCATAGTCGGCCTGTTGCCGGACTGATCCGGCATTTTCAGGCATACGACTGCGTGTTGCTGGAAGGCTTCAAGCAGGAGCATTATCCGAAGCTGGTCATGGTACGGGAACAATCAAATGCCAAGCTTACCACAGAGCTGACCAATGTACAGGGAGTAGCGGTTTGGGAGGATCAAACGGGCTGGGCACAGAGCCATTTTTCGGATAAAACGATGCAGATATTTCCCGCCGACGCCAACGGCCCGGTAGGCCGCTGGTTACTTGGACAGATTCAGAAGCAAAGAGAAGAAGTCCGGGATGAGTAGGGCTGAGACATCAATCGGCTGAGTCGGTTTGAGTCTCCACCCGCCGTTCAATCGCTTGGGACATGGTCTTGTCGGTCAGATGGGCATAGACTTCTGTCGTTTCCGTGGAAGCATGACCGAGTTGTTCCTTCGTTTTGTAAATATCGTTTTGCAGATAGTAGTCGGTGGCAAAGGAATGACGGAGCTTGTGAACGGTCAGGTAAGGCTTGCCGAACCGTTTGGCATACTTGATAATCATCGCCTGAATCGCTCTTTTGGTCATCCGTTTGCCTTCTGTACTGCCGTTGGGACGTGCGACGAAAAGTGATTTTTCCTTTTTGGGCGCGCGATAACGGGTATGCCGCAGGGATAAATAGAGCGCCAGATCATCTTTGGACTGCTCGCGGAAATATACTGGCGTTTTAAAGGTCTCGTCGTTGTTGCCTTTACGGTACACATATAGTAATTTATTGTTTACATCCAGATCGTCCAGATTCAGATTGACGATTTCAGATACGCGCAGGCCCGAGTTCAGAATGAGACTGGCAATGCAGGCGTCCCGTTCCTTGTTCAGCTCATAAGAGTACAGTGCCTGCTTGTTACCGGCCAAATCTTGTCCATAGCCTTCATAAATATAGCCGATAAATTCAAGCAGCTCTTCCTCCTCCAGTATTTTACCTTTGAGCTTGGCCGCCGTGTCCTTGGGTTTATGTATGCGCTTGATTTCGACCTTGGCCATAATGTTGCGTTTGAGCAAAGGATAAAAGTTTTCATCCTCAGCGATCTGGCTCAAATAATGAAAGAGGGAACGCAGGGACGAAAGCTTACGTGAAATCGTAATGCGGGAATTGGAGCCTTCACGCTTAGTCGATAGAAACAAACGATAGCCTGTAATACTATCCATATGGAGCGTCTCCAATTCTTCCAGCGTAACTTGGGCGTTCGTCTCTCCGGCAGACAAGCCCTCTGAGCGAAGCCATGTAAAAAAAGCTTCATAATCCCGCACATATTCCAGCAATGTGGAAGGGGACAGGTCGGGTAGCTTGTAATCCATAAATTGCTGCACGTACCATGGTAATCCCGGCATTTTTTCATCCAGTTTGCGCCGGTCGATGATCTTTTGTATATTCATTGGGCTCCACCTCGTCCGGTCATAATATATATGTATTTTAGCATATTTTGAACAGCACCGGATGGAATGTAGATGGGATGCAAATCGAAGTAAACAACGAACTGATCCGCCAAGAGAGGTGAAAATATGGGGTATGATATCCAGTCGGAATTGAAGCTGTCCATAAAAAGTGCACCGGAGTCGCAGAAGGGCATTATTGTGCAGCTCATGCAATTTTATTTATATGATTTTACAGCCTATCTTCGAATTGATGTTACTGAAAACGGCACATTCCCGGCTTACCCGGACTTGTATCAATACTGGACAAGCGGTGAACAGAAGCTGCCTTTTCTAATCTGGAGACAGGACGTTCCAGTAGGTTTCGCATTGGTTGACCGAATGTCCAGCAATCGGGAGGCTGACTACTACATGGCTGAGTTCTTTGTGCTTCGTCCTTATCGGCATAATGGGGTCGGTACTTGGGCGGCTCATGAGCTGTTTGGATGTTTTGCCGGGCGTTGGAAGGTAACGCAGATGAGCACGAACAGGCCAGCGCAGTCCTTTTGGCGGAAGGTGATTGGCAGTTATACGGATGGGGACTACAGGGAGCAGACTCATCCGGTACGAGGGAATATAAGTCAGTTTTTCAATACCTGAAAAATTCAAAACTGTGATTAGCTACAAAAATGAGTCGGGGAGAGCATCCTGTCGGCTCTTTTTTGCGTTGTCAATTTAAGTCTTCTATCCATCCATAGATCATTCCAATTAGAACTTGCATTGACACTATAAAAACACGGGTATACAGTTATTTTGTATAATCCATATATAACTTATTGGAATTATCAACAATGTAACATCGGCCTCAAATATGCAATGCATTCATAAAATTACCCACGAGAACGGAGAGTGTTTTACAAGTGAAACGAACAAGTCGATATGCGAAAATGTTAGCTCTAACTCTGTCGCTGGTGCTGATATTATCGGCATGCTCAGGTAATGGAGGAGCCAATTCTACGAATACCGGGGCAAATGTAGCGGGAGGCGGGCAAGCCGCAGAAGGTGGGGACCTGACCTATGCGCTGGCAACATCGCCGGATTCACTGGACCCTCATAAGAGTGGGTTGGCCGTAGCATCCCGGGTGTATCGGGGGATATTCGACAATTTGGTTGTAAAGCTGCCGGACAATACGATTAAGCCTTGGCTGGCCACCGAATGGAGCGTTTCCGAGGATGGCAAAAGCTATACGTTCAAGCTGCGCAAGGACGTCAAGTTCCATGACGGAACTCCGTTTAATGCGGAAGCAGTCAAATTCAGCTATGACCGGATTATTGATCCGCAAGCGGTAGTTGGTAATGCTGCTAACTTGCTGGCCCCGTATGAATCCTCACAAGTGATAGACGAATACACGATTAAGCTGAATCTGAAACGACCATCACAGGCATTTTTGAGCAATTTAACGATCCCGGCAGTAGCTATTGTTTCTCCTGCAGGAGTCAAGAAATATGGAGATCAATTCGGCAAGCATCCGGTGGGCACAGGCCCCTTCAAGTTTGTAAAATGGGACGAAAATGCGGAAATCAAAATTGAGCGTAACCCGGATTACAAATGGGCACCGGAAACCATTGAGAACAAGGGAGCACCGTATTTAGATAGCGTGACCTTTAAAATCGTGCCGGAGGAAGCGACACGGATCGGTAGCGTGCAGAGTGGGCAGGCTTTGGCCGCAGAAACAGTTCCTCCACAAAACATTTTAACGCTTAAGAGTGACCCAAATTTTCAATTGTTGCAGGTCAATACCCTAGGCTTACCGTACACGCTGTTCATTAACCAGAAGAAGGCGCCGTGGAATGAATTGAAGGCCAGACAGGCGTTACAATACGGTATTGATGTGGGAACGATTGTCAAAACCCTTTACCTGGGCACCTACGAGCAGGCATGGTCATCGCTTACTCCGGGCATTTTCGCATATGATAAATCACTGGAAAACGGCTTACAGCCGGATGTTAACAAGGCCAATCAGCTTCTGGATGAGCTGGGATGGGTTAAAGGTGCGGATGGTTTTCGAGTGAAGGATGGAAAACGTCTGACGCTGCATTATGTAGATGGTACGCCGAATCGTGAAAAGCGCAACGACATTGCAGCGATTATCCAGCAACAGCTAAAGAAAATCGGTGTTGATGTGAAGATAGAAATTACCAAGGATGTTGCAACGGTTGTATATACGAACGGAAACTATGATTTCTACGGGAATAGTCAGGTCAATGTGGACCCGAACGCGTTATATGCTTTTTACCACACAGCGGCTCCGAATCAGCGGCCTACGCTGCCTAACTTCTCCAATCCGGAGGTCGACAAGCTTCTGGAGCAGGGAGCGATTGAAAAGGATGATGCCAAGCGGGAGGGAATTTACAAAAAGGTACAACAATTGATCCGTGATCAAGCCGTTATCATTCCGATTTATGTATTCCCTTATACCGTTGGAGCCGCCAAGTCCGTACAAGGTCTTAAATTTGATTTAGTGGGTTATCCGCTGTTTAACGATGTGCGTATTCAAAAATAGGCTTTGTAAATGAGCTCTGAGAACATTCCAAACAGAAAGGAGCATGTACGTCATGGTCAGAGCAGTTGTAGATCGATTTGTTACCTCTCTGTTGGTTATTCTGGGATCTTGTATTCTGGTGTTCAGCATTTTGTATCTGCTTCCGGGAGACCCGGTAGATTCGATTTTGGACCCTTCGACGGCCACGCCAGAAATGATCGCCAATTTGCGTCATCAGCTAGGAGTGGATCAGCCTTTCCATGTGCAATTTTTAAACTATTTTGGAAAGCTGCTGCAAGGCGATTTTGGAAAATCACTGCTGAATGCTGATCCGGTGTTGCCTAAGATATGGGTTAATTTCCCGCCTACATTGGCGTTGACGCTTGTCGGTTCTGCCATTTCGGTCATCATCGGTGTCCTGCTTGGAGTACTGTCGGCCATTCATCGGAATAAGCCAATTGATATCATCGCGCGAATCGTCGGATTGTTCGGCATTTCCATGCCCACATTCTGGTCGGGAATTTTGCTGTTGCTTATTTTCTCCATTCATTTGGGGTGGCTGCCTGCAATGGGCTCGAACGGCTGGAAAACACTTGTGCTTCCGTCTCTCACTTTGGGCATTGTCGGTGCAGGGTTTATTGTCAGAATGGTACGCAACAGTATGCTGGAGGTCATTAATGAGCAGTTCATCGTTACACTCCGTTCCAAAGGCTTATCGGAGAAGGTCATTATGTATCGCCATGCACTGCGTAATGCGTTGATTCCGGCGATAACGATGATTGGGATGCTGATGGGAGAAATGCTGGCCGGAGCAGTTGTGAGTGAGACGGTATTTTCGCGACAAGGTATTGGACGTTTAATTGCGGATGCGATAATGGCTAAGGATTTACCAGTTGTGCAGGGAGTTGTGTTGTTCTCTGCCATCATGTACGTGATCGTAAATCTATTGGTGGATATATCTTATACATTTATTGATCCAAGGGTTAGACGCTCGGCGTAAGTCGGCAGGAATCAGGGAGGAGGAAGACAGTTGAGAGAAACGATGGCGGCCAAAACAGTCTGGAAGGAAAGAAAGCAGCGGGTAGCTTGGAAAACTGGAAGATTGCGGTTTGGGGGAGTGTCGGATGGGTTCATATATGCGGCAGGACTGATTATTGTATTCGTGATCGCCTGTGCGGCGTTTCCGCAATGGATTGCTTCCTATGAGCCAACAGAAATGTTAAGCGACCAGATTTTACAGAGTCCAAGCGCTGCTCACTGGTTCGGAACGGATTATTTTGGACGGGATATATTCAGTTTGGTTGTTCATGGAAGTAGGGATTCCCTGTTTATCGGCTTTATGTCGGTGCTCGTCGGTGGTCTGGCTGGTGGAATCATCGGAGCACTGTCAGGCTACATCGGTGGCATCGTGGACACAGTGCTGATGCGATTGATTGATATTTTGATGACCATTCCCGGCATTCTGTTGGCTTTAGCGATTGCGGCAGCTCTTGGACCGAGTTTGTTTAATATCGTACTGGCGGTAGCCATATCTGCTGTTCCGGGTTACGCAAGGGTCATGCGGGGACAGATAATGAGTATAAAAGGACGTTCTTACGTTACGGCTTCACGCTCCATCGGAGTTACACCTTTCGGCATCTTTTGGCGACATGTGCTTCCTAATTCCCTGTCACCTTTGCTTGTGATGGCGACGCTTGGAATCGGCAGCGCTATTTTGGCCGGATCGGGATTAAGCTTTCTGGGGCTTGGCACGGTAAAAGAAATTCCGGACTGGGGAACGGTATTGTCTCAGGGACGCGGGTATTTGACAGTGGCTTGGTGGATATGCACCTTTCCTGGTCTAGCCATTACGTTGTTCGTGCTGTCGGTCAATATTTTGGGCGACAAGCTGAGAGATGAGCTGGACCCGAAAAAGAACGCAAACTAGCATCAGGCAGCCTATTCGTTAGTGCTATAGAAGGAGGGAGTTCGTTTGTCATCATTGCTGGAGATTGAACATTTGTCGGTCGATTTTCACACTAAAAAAGGTTTGCTGCAAGCACTCGACAACGTATCGCTGACGATTGGGGCGGGGGAAACGGTCTGCCTCGTTGGTGAATCTGGTAGCGGAAAAACGATTACCTCCAAGGCGATTATGCGGCTGATCGATTATGAAAACGGACGAATTGCCCAAGGACAAATACGGTTGAAGGGCATAGATTTGACTGTTTTGTCGCAGCAGGAATTACGCTCACTTCGCGGTAAAAAGATGGCGATGGTATTTCAGGAGCCGATGGCTGCGTTTGATCCGGTGTACACTATTGGATATCAGCTGATGGAAATCATTATGGAGCATGATCGGAAGACACGGAAGCAGGCATGGGCTCATGCGGTTCATTTGCTAAACAGAGTAGGGATTCCCGAGCCAGAAATCCGTATGAAGCAGTATCCCGGAGAGCTGTCTGGCGGGATGCTGCAACGGGCGATGATTGCGATGGCGCTGTCATGTGGCCCTGAACTGCTGATTGCGGATGAACCGACGACGGCGCTGGATGTAACGATTCAATCCCAAATTTTGCAGTTGCTTCAGGAATTAAAGGCGGAATTCAACATGTCGATTCTGTTGATTACGCATGATTTGGGTATTGCGGCGGAGGTTGCGGATCGAATTGTCGTGATGTATGCCGGGCGAGTCGTGGAGCAGGCCGCAACGGAAGAACTGTTCGAGCTGCCGCTGCACCCGTACACAAGAGGTTTGCTTCGTTCGGTGGCAACGCTGGATACAGATCGCAGCAGCAAGCTGTTTTCGATCCCGGGGGCCATCCCCAGCCTGAGTGCGTTGCCGTCCGGCTGCTTGTTTCACCCGCGTTGCCCGCATGCGACGGATCAATGTAAAAACGAAGCGCCTCCGTTAGCTGCCAAGGATGGACGCGAGGTAGCTTGCTGGCATTCGGAGCAGTTGGCTGCGTCCGGTGATTGGCGCATTTCAGAGCTATCGGTGGAAGGGCGAATCTCGGCAGATGCTGTTGAAGAAGCGGCAGAAGTAAAGAAAGAAGTGACGTACGTATCTGCTGTTGATGCGGTCGAGGTGAGCAGTGATGGCGTACAGGTAAAGGAATCTGTAATATCCAATGTAACTGTCACGGACACCGGGCAGAACAAGCAGGATTTGTTTCGGGTGGATGGACTTCGCAAGTATTATCCGGTGAAAAGAAGCTTTCCCGGTCGGGCAGGTGCTTCCATCCGGGCGGTGGATGATGTATCATTTTCAATCCGGCAGGGTGAAACCTTTGGACTGGTCGGTGAATCCGGCAGCGGTAAATCTACCTTAGGCCGTCTTCTGATGCAGTTGGAACGCCCAACCTCAGGGCAGGTATGGTTTCGGGATCGGGAGCTGACAAAGTTAGGGAATTCCGAATTACGAGCTGCACGCTGTGATATGCAGATGATTTTTCAAGACCCTTACGGATCACTTGATCCGCGTTGGAATGTGGGGGATATTATCGGTGAACCGCTTGCGGTTCATGAAGGGCTGAGTGGCAAGGCCAAACGGGAACGGGTTGAGGAACTGCTAAGTTCAGTCGGATTGTCGCCTTCGCTGATCACACGATTTCCGCATGAATTTTCGGGAGGACAGCGCCAGCGGATCGGGATTGCCCGTGCAATTGCGCTGCAACCGCAGTTTATTTTGGCGGATGAGGCAGTGTCGGCTTTGGATGTTTCCGTTCAGGCGCAAATTGTTAATCTGCTTCAGGATTTACAGCGTAAGCTGGATACGACCTATTTGTTTATCGCGCACGGATTGCACATCGTCCGGCATATATCGGATCGGATTGGGGTTATGTACTTGGGTAAGCTCGTAGAAATTGCGCCAAGCGAGGAGCTTTTCCGACATCCGGCGCATCCCTATACCCGAGGGCTTGTTGCTTCCATCCCCAATCTGAATCCGAAAAACCGGCGGGAGCTGATTACGATACAAGGTGAGATTTCTTCGCCTGCGAAGCCACCGTCCGGCTGTCGTTTTCATACCCGCTGTCCGCTGGCGACCTCGCGTTGCCGTGAGGAAGCGCCGGAACTGACAGCGATTGGCACAGGACATTATGCCGCTTGTCACTACCCTGCCTAAATCAAAGACATATCTTCTTTGGCTTGATATCGACAGCATAGGAGATTCTACAGTAAATTCATGGTAAGATAAGGATAGAAGTATATAAATTCAATAGGAAAAGAGGGTATTATGCTAGAGAAATGGGTTCAGGAATTAAAAGATGGTGAGCAAGACCTGATTGCGTGGAGAAGACATCTGCATCAGCATCCCGAGCTTTCTTTTGAAGAAACGAATACGTCTGCATTTATCGCCGATCAATTGCGCTCTTTTGGTATTGAGGTAAGAACGAATGTGGGTGGAAACGGTGTGCTCGGGTTTTTAGAAGGCGTCCAGCCGGGCAGAACGATTGCGTTTCGTGCTGATTTTGATGCGCTTCCCATTCAGGATGAAAAGGATGTGCCTTATAAATCGACCGTTCCTGGTGTTATGCATGCTTGCGGACATGATGGTCATACGGCTGCGCTACTAGGAGTGGCACGCGTGTTGAGCCATAACCGTGAGACGCTGAAGGGAAAGCTTGTGTTTATTTTTCAACATGCGGAAGAAAAACCGCCTGGCGGAGCCAAATTCATGATTGAGGATGGCTGTCTGGATGGGGTGGAGGCGGTATACGGTATTCACCTCGCATCTGAAATTCCACTTGGTAAAATTGGATTAAAGAGTGGGCCCGCCATGGCGGCTGTCGATGCATTTACGATTCAGATCAATGGCAAAGGCGGGCATGGCGCGCGACCGCATCAGACGGTAGACTCTATTGTCATCGGTAGCCAAATTGTGAATGGATTACAGCAGGTGGTCAGCCGCAGGGTGGACCCTATTGAATCAGCAGTGTTGACCATTGGTGTTTTTCAGGCAGGAACCGCCTTCAATGTCATTGCGGATAAGGCTAAAATCGAAGGAACGGTGCGTACGTTTAATAAAGAAGTGCGCAAGGAAGTCGAGAATGAAATTCGCAGTATCGTCAAGGGGTTGACTGAGGCTTATCATGCAGGATATGAAATTGACTATCTGAATGGCTATCCTTCACTGGTGAATGCTGAAGCCGAAACCGAACGTGTTCGCGAGCTTGTCGGCAGGCTGTATGGAGCAGACGCTTTTCTGGATCTGAAGCCGGTCATGGGAGCAGAGGATTTTGCTTATTATTTGGAGAAACGGCCGGGAGCTTTCATTCATGTGGGTGCGCGTAATGAGGATGAACGAACACATTATGCTCACCACCATCCTCATTTTGATTTTGATGAACGTGCATTGCTTGTGTCAGGTCACATATTTTTGGCACTGGCGCTTGAATATTTGCAATAATAAAGGATATATTTAAAGTTTATCGATGGCATTCACGTAAACCGGAACCGCGCATAGCGCGGTTTTTTGGCGTATATCAAAGTATTTTGACAGATATTAAAGAATGAGAAATGAAGTAATTATTTCAATACATGAAAAATTCATAATAGAAATACGTAAAAGGTATCAATGTCCAAGTAAAGGATCAAACCCATACTGTAAGCTGTGGAGTAAGTAATGATATTAACATAATCTTGATTTTTTACACAAGGAAATGAGAAAAGGATGACGAATCTATTGAGCGAGACAAATGTAAGCGCTTTATAAAATGTGATTCCTGTTGTATTTCATTGATAACGACTGGGGGTGAGGCCGAGAGAAGCTTTTATCAGACTATGTTGGTTGTTGGAAAGACAATGATTAGGAACGAATCTGGAATCGACTGATTTCTTTCATCTGGAAATGACTCGCATATTCAAATGAATATAGAGAAGGAGGTTGAATTCATTGACTAAGGCAAAAAGCAGGTTTAGGATCGCGTGTTTGGCGCTTGTGGTAGCGGGTGCTTCCTGGACAGGGTTGATAACGCAGTCACATGCTGCCGCTCCAAGTGATGAGTACACCTGGAAGAGTGTGGTCACGGGTGGCGGTGGCGGTTTTGTGCCTGGTATCATTTTTAATGAGAAGGAAAAAAATCTGATCTATGCCCGTACGGATATCGGAGGTGCTTACCGCTGGAATCCCGCTGACGAGAGCTGGATTCCGTTGACGGATTCTGTGGGTTGGGAAGATTGGAACAAAAATGGCGTAGATGCGTTGGCGACCGATCCTGTTGATCCGAATCGTGTATATATAGCTACAGGTACGTATACCAATTCCTGGGACAAGCAAAACGGGCAGATTATGCGGTCGACCGACCGGGGCAATACGTGGCAGACAACGAAGCTTCCTTTTAAGGTGGGAGGCAATATGCCAGGCCGATCGATGGGGGAGAGGCTGACGATTGATCCCAATAAGAACAATATTTTGTTCTTCGGGGCACGGAGTGGTAATGGACTATGGAAAAGCTCGGATTACGGAGCAACCTGGAGCAAGGTAAGCAGCTTCCCAAATCCGGGCACGTATGTTCAGGACCCTTCCAATGAGTACACCAGTGATATCGTCGGTTTGGCCTGGATTACGTTTGACAAAAAGACGGGCTCTTCCAGCAAAGCTACACAGACGATTTATGTGGGGGTAGCTGATAAGAATCAAAGTGTCTATCGCAGTACAGATGGCGGGACAACCTGGTCTGCTGTAGCAGGGCAACCTAAGGGCTATTTGCCACATCATGGCGTGTTGTCATCGGACGGCAACCTGTATATCTCTTATAGCGATGGAGCAGGTCCATATGACGGGACAAAGGGTGATGTGTGGAAATTGAATACAGCCAGTGGTCAATGGACCAATATAAGTCCTGTTGCCAGTAGCAGCACGGATAATTATTTTGGATATGGTGGACTGACAGTAGACGCTCAGAAGCCGGGTACTCTGATGGTGGCTACGCTGAATTCCTGGTGGCCGGATGCAACGATTTATCGCAGCACCGACAGTGGGGCAACCTGGAGCCCCATTTGGGAATTCGATGGTTATCCAACTCGCAAGCTGAAATACAATTTGGATATAACAGCTGCACCTTGGCTGACTTTCAATGCCAACCCTGCTCCGCCGGAAGTATCGCCCAAGCTGGGCTGGATGATCGGGGATCTGGAGATTGATCCATTTAATTCAGACCATATGTTATACGGCACAGGAGCTACGATTTACGGCTCCAAAAATGTGACCAACTGGGACAAGGGCGGTAAGCTGGACATTTCGGTAGCAGCTAAGGGGGTAGAGGAAACTGCGATTTTGGATCTTGTAAGCCCTCCAACCGGTGCACCTTTGGTGAGCGCAGTAGGGGATGTCTCCGGTTTCAGACATGACGATCTGTTCAAGGCTCCAGCTAAAATGCTGGATAATCCCACTTTTACAAGCAGTGAAAGTATCGACTATGCCGAGCTGAATCCAGCTTTTATGGCGCGGGTAGGCAAAGCCGATTACCAAAAAGATCCGAATGCCAAATCCATCGGCTTCTCCAATGATGGCGGAGCAAACTGGTATAAAGCGAACAGTGAGCCTTCCGGCACAGCAGGAGGGGGAAGCATAGCCGTTGCGGCCGATGGTAATGGCTTACTCTGGAGTACCTCGGACAAAGGCGTATTTTACTCCAAAACAGGCGGCAACTCATGGACCGCAAGTACAGGTATTCCAGCGAACGCGAAGATTGCCTCGGATCGGGTGAATTCCAACAAATACTATGCGTTCGCGGCCGGAAAAATATATGTCAGCACCAATGGAGGCGTATCGTTCACAGCCTCGGCGGTATCTGGCTTGCCAACCGTAGGTAATGCCGATATTGATGCAGTACGTGGAGTAGAAGGGGATGTGTGGTTCGCTGGGGGTTCTGAGGATGGAGGGCCATACGGCTTGTGGCATTCCAAGGATTCCGGTGTTACGTTCACCAAGCTCGCTAATGTGCAGGAGGCAGACTTTGTAGGCTTTGGTAAAGCAGCACCGAATCGTACCAATGCAGCTGTATTCATCGTTGGTAAAATCGACGGTACACGCGGATTTTACCGTTCGGACGATGCTGGCGCAAACTGGGTACGCATTAATGACGACAAGCATCAATATGCTCGGGTGACCACCATTATCGGTGACCCACGAGTTTATGGACGTGCTTATCTGGGAACAAATGGCCGCGGTATTCTGGTGGCGGATCGAGTGAACGGTGATCAACCATCTGCGGGTCAGTCTAGCATTACGCCGACGACTGCAACCTATGGACCGGATAATACCAATGTTGATATTTCCGTCAAGCTTACACTTAGCGGAAATACGTTAGACGCCATCCAGCAGGGCAGCGTAGTGCTGAATAAAGGTGAAGATTATACGCTCAATGGCGAAACGGTCACCTTCTCCAATAGGTATTTGTCCAAACTCCCTAAAGGAGACACAGCGCTAACGTTTCATTTTAATGCAGGTAGCGATGTGCTGTTCACGGTGACAGTAAAAGAAAATACATCTAGCGAGCCGGGAACAGAACAGGGTGTTCTCAAGGTACAGACCTTCAATGGGAATGTATCCGAAACAAGTAATACGATCAGCTCCAAGTTTAAAATTACGAATACAGGAAGCTCGTCCGTTTCCCTTGCCGATGTGACGATGCGTTATTATTACACTATAAATGGGGAGAAGTCCCAAAATTTCTTCGCAGATTGGTCAAGTGTTGGTCCTGAGAATGTGATCGCCAGATTCAAAACGCTGTCCAATCCAAAACCGGGAGCAGATTCTTATGTGGAAATTGGCTTTAAGCCAGGTGCGGGTTCTTTAGACCCGGTCAAAGTGTGGAGCTACAAACACGGATATCCAAAGCGGATTGGAGCAATTACACCCAAACCGATGATTATTCCTTTGACGCCACAGCAACCAGTTTAAAAGATTCCACTAGGGTAACTGCTTACTTGTCTGGAAGCAAGCAATGGGGGATAGAGCCGTAAACCCTGATAAGTAAGCTAAATCCGAACGAAAGGGGACTTTTGCTAAAATGGCTAAACTGCTTTGCAGCATTTAGCATAAGAATAATCCTAAAGCCAGCCACTCCTGATGAGCGAGCTGGCTTTATTTTTGTTGGCATTGTTGATTCTCATTAACACACCAATATAATTATTTCACTATATGAAAAGTTCATAATAGATAAACAATTCTTTCTCGCACACGATCTCCACAAAACACACGTACCACTTTAATCAGGAAAAAGGCAAATCATCCCGAACGTATGTTCTTTTTTTGAGAAAAAAATGCTCTTGTCCTCAGACAAAAGCGGTTCCATATAAGTCGAACACGAAAAAATGAACGTTAAAAACGGAGTATGCGGAATAGTGCTGTACAAGCAAAGTGTTGGCGATGGGAAGCACTATTCGGCTTGTATAATCCAATCAAATCAAACAAGGTACCGGGATGCTGAAATCAATAGCGTCATCGTAATGACGTTCACAATGGTTGAGAGCAGTACCGTTTGAGCTGCGAAATCGGGTTCATTTTTATATTCCTCCGCTAAAATACTTGTATTAACACCGGTAGGCATACCGGATGCAATCAGCAGGGCTTGTGCTGGAATCCCTTTAAGCCCAAGCAGGAGTACGAGCAGAAAACCGACCGCAGGACCGGCAATCAGACGCAGCACCATACTGATATACACGGCTGTACGCCGTAGACGAAAGGGATATTGCACAATTTGCGCTCCCAAGGTAAGCAGAGCAACGGCAACCATCGACTGGCTGATATAATTCAACGGCTCTGCCAGTAAATTGGGCAATGGACTATGTAACAGGTTTAGCAGCAAGCCCAGTACGAGGGCATAAGGAACCGGCATTTTCAAAAAATTAATCAGAATTTTTCGAGTGTCGGCCTTGCCGTTCTGTACAACAAAGGTACCGTATGTAAAGGTGACAAAGCTTTGAAAGGTCATAATCAGTGCTTGAACGGACGTAGCCAGCGGATCACCTTTGAATACTAACTGATTGATCGGCAGGCCGTAATTTCCAGAATTATCAAGCATGACACTGTTTGTAAAAGCTCCCCGCATTCCGGGGCTATACTTCAGAGATCTGGCAACAGTTGTACTGATGACGTACAGAATGGCTATGTACAAGGCGTAAAAAAGAGAAACCTCGCCCATGAGCATTAACGAAATTTCCGAGTTATAAAGACCGGTAAACACAACCGCAGGGGTAATATAGTAAAAATTGATCTTAGCTAAGGTATACAAATCCAGTCGAAAATAATATTGCATGATACAACCAAAACCGATGAGTACAAAAATAGGTAAAACCACGTCTAAAAGAATGGTGCCGAACATATCTGGTTCATCTTCTTTCTATTGTGCGATTTCTTAAAAATGCATGTGCATTGTCCATTATACTGTGGAAATAGGCTGGGCGTATAATGAAATTTTATATAACCCAAGAGGGGCTACTCGCATTATGTGCTGTTCATGTGTACAATTAAATAGAGAACACAGAGAAAAGGGAGTGGCATAGATGGATTTAGGATTAACGGGAAAAGCTGCCTTTGTTGCAGGCTCCAGTAAAGGACTTGGCAAGGCAAGCGCGAGGGAGTTGGCACGTGAAGGTGCGAATGTCGTGATTTCGGGACGGGACGAAGCGGAGCTTCAACATACACAGGCTGAACTCCAGGAAACGGCCAGCGGGCGCGTCGAATATGTGGTTTGCGATGTAACGAAACCTGAACATATTTCCGAAGCTATCCGTCGTACAGCAGATTTGTTCGGCACCGTCGATATTTTAGTTAACAATGCGGGCGGGCCTCCTGCGGGAACCTTTGATGATTTTACGGATGAAGTTTGGCTGCAAGCCTTTGAGCAAAATTTGCTTAGTCATATCCGGTTAATTCGTGAAGCTCTACCTTATATGAAAAAACAACAAAGCGGCCGAATTTTAAATATTGCATCCTCGTCGGTTAAGCAGCCGATTCCGGGTCTTATTATCTCGAATACACTACGTACGGGTGTCTCTGGATTGGCGAAAACACTGTCTCTGGAATTAGCTCCTTACAATATCCTGGTACATACCGTAGCGCCGGGAAGAATCGCAACCGATCGTGTGCGAAGCTTGGACGAGCATCGGGCCGAGAAGACTCAGCAAACTTTGGATCAGGTTCGCAAGCAAGCAGAAGAGGGTATTCCGTTGGGAAGATATGGGGAGCCGGAAGAGTTCGGGAGGGTGATTGCCTTTCTGGCATCTGAAGCCTCGTCCTATTTGACAGGCAGCACCATTCTTGTCGATGGTGGGATGATCAAATCATTGTAACAAATATTAAAAAAAAAGCGTGCCAGCATCAGAATGAATCAGATGTTAGCACGCTTTTTAGGAGGGGGAGTTAAGAAGCTGTGAATCGCTTTCACCGGCCAATCAGTTCTCGTGGCGTGGAAGCTCACAACCGTCGTCTGTGCATACACCCCCTGCATCGTCTGCCGAGGAGCTTGCGCTTACCATCGTGAACGGAGAGCGTTCGTCCCATGCTTTTTGCAGGGCATCATGGAATACCTCGTCCGGCTGAGCACCCGAAACAGCAAATTTACGATCAAAAACAAAGAATGGCACACCACGAACACCCAACTCAGCACCCTCGGCTTCATCGGCTCTAACTTCATCCGTATAGCGATCACTGGCCAGCACAGCAGCGGCTTCGTCTCGATCCAGACCAACCTCGGCAGCCAGCGCCGTCAGCACTTCAGGGTCACCTGTATGCTTGCCTTCTATGAACACAGCCTGGAATAAGCGCTCGCTCAGCTCCAGCATTTTGCCTTGTGTTTGAGCCCACAGCGTTAAGCGGTGAGCATCCAGAGAATTGGTTGGCACCATCGCATGAATATTGTACTGCAGACCCGCCGTGCGTGCGTTTTCGTTCATACGATCATTCATGGCCTGAGCCTCTTGCAGACTGACGCCATATTTGGCTGATAGCTCTTCATTGATCGTTTTACCACTATCTTTTACAGCATCCGGGTTCAGCTCAAAGCTCTTAAATGTCAACTGCACCTCATCGTGGTGCGGGAATTGCTTCACTACTTGTTCCAAACGGCGTTTGCCGATATAACAGAACGGACACATATAATCAGACCAAACTTCGATATTCATAAGGAAAAGCCTCCATGTATACGTATTTTATCGAGTAACCGGGAGTGAGTAAGTTCACGTTTAGATTTTTTATCAAAGGTGAAACTCAATAAGTTACATTAGAATTATAAGGCCAAAGCCTCCTGCGTGCAAATATTTAATACTTGTCAAAAAATAAATGCTGTGATATTTTATATGTGTAACCGGTTACACATTGGAGTTGAAACTACACAATGACAACAATTAAACAGGTCGCCAGCTTTGCAGGCGTTTCCGTAGCGACTGTATCCAGAGTTATTAATGAAACAGGATATGTGCATGAGGATACACGCCGCAAGGTTGAGGCCGCTGTTAAGCAACTAAATTACAAACCCAACGAAGTTGCTCGTTCTCTGTATAAAAAGAAATCCAAATTAATCGGTCTGCTTCTGCCGGATATTACGAATCCTTACTTTCCTTTGCTAGCTCGTGGGGTGGAGGATCGAATGCAGGAAAATGATTTTCGAATTATTTTTGGTAATAGTGATGAGGATCGGCAAAAAGAACTGGATTACATGGATACCTTTATTCAAAATAATGTCGTTGGCGTCATTTCATCTACAAATGATCCCAATGCTGATTGCTACGCCAAGCTGAAAATCCCTGTCGTTTTTCTCGATCGGACTTCCAATGATAGCCCCTCCGTATACGCCGATGGTGCTCATGGCGGTCGACTTGCAGCGCAGGAAATCGTGGCCCGTGGCAGCAAACAAATTACGGTCATGCAGGGTCCGGCACATATTCGTCCGGCGCAGGATCGTTTTCGCGGTGCGGTTGAAGAACTTCAGCAATCGAGTATTACTTATCATGTCGTCAAGACGACGTCCTTTTCGTTCAAGGAAGCCGAGTTGTGGGCCAGAGAGCTTTTCAACAAGCATCCTGATACAGACGGAGTCATTGCGAGTAACGATATTGTGGCTACAGCGGTGATGCACGAGGCACATCGATTAGGAAAGAAAATCCCGGATGATGTTCAGATTATCGGGTTTGATGATATACCGTTAAGCAGCTTGTTATTCCCGCCATTGTCAACCATTCGGCAGCCTGCTTATGAAATGGGATGGGAAGCAGCAGGTCTGCTAATTCAACTGATTGAGCAGTCGCAAGCAACGAAGTCAAGCGTACCTAATCTTCATTCGAGCATACTTACTCATTCAAGCATACTTACTCATTCAAGCATACAATTGCCCGTCAAATTCATTGAACGGGAAACGACCAGAAAGGTGGATTATCATGGCTAAAATCACGATTATCGGAAGCAGCTCTATGGATCTTGTAGTGACTTCATCCAAGCGCCCCGGCGCAGGAGAAACGGTACTGGGTGAAAGCTTTACAACCGTGCCCGGAGGGAAAGGAGCCAATCAGGCAGTAGCCGCAGCCCGTCTCGGAGCGGACGTTACGATGATTGGACGCGTAGGGGATGATCATTTCGGCCAACAGATTTTACGGAACTTTGAAGAAAATCATGTTCATGTCGGCTATGTGAAACCGGTTACACATATGGAAAGCGGTACAGCACATATCGTACTGGCTGAAGGAGATAACAGTATTGTCGTTGTAAAAGCAGCGAATAATGAAATAACTCCAGCCTATGTAGCGGAAGCGATCGATGTGATCCGAAATTCGGATATGGTGCTCATTCAACAGGAAATACCGGAGGAAACGGTCGTATACGTGAGCAAAATTTGCGCCAAGTATGAGGTGCCGCTGTTGCTGAATCCTGCTCCGGCTCGTGAGGTGGAAGCAAGTGTGATTGAGAACGCGACATACATTACGCCAAATGAGCATGAAGCCGCTATTATGTTCAAGGGCCAAAGCCTTCAAGAGGCTCTACGTCAATATCCGAACAAGTTGTTTGTTACAGAAGGCAGCAATGGTGTACGGTTTTTCGACGGAGAACAGGAGATCGTTGTCCCTACTTATAAAGTAGAAGCCGTGGATACGACAGGTGCAGGGGATACATTTAACGCTGCATTTGCGGTGGCGCTGGCTGAGGGGAAATCGCTGGCAGACAGTGTGAAATTCGCCAATCGTGCTGCATCGCTGTCCGTTACCAAATTTGGGGCACAGGGTGGTATGCCAACGCGGCGTGAAGTGGAGGAACAATTATAATATGAAAAAACATGGAATCCTGAACAGTCATATATCCAAGGTACTGTCGGATCTCGGTCACACGGACTATATTGTCGTGGCCGATGCGGGCTTACCCATTCCTGAAGGCGTTACCAAAATTGATTTGGCTCTCAAATTGGGCGTACCGTCCTTTCAGGATGTCGTTGATGTAATCGCAGCAGACATGGTGGTCGAAAAGGTAACGTTGGCTGAAGAAATTAAACAGGGGAATAAGGAAGCTTTACGGTATATTAGCCGCACATTTGCAGGGAAACAGTCAGAAAATTCGCAGACCACGGCGCAAACCGCCGCCATTGAGTTTTGTTCGCATGAGCAATTCAAAGAGTTGACCCGTTATGCCAAGGTGGTCATACGCACAGGAGAAAATAAACCGTTTGCCAATTGTATTCTGCAGGCCGGGGTTTATTTTGGATAAAGTCTATTTTGGATAAGTTCATTTTAGATATAAAGGAGGGGACAGCATGCAGATTCAAATGAAGGGAATTCACAAAGCCTTTGGAACCAATCAGGTGCTGAGTGGTGTTGATTTTGATCTCCGTGAAGGAGAGGTTCATGCACTCATGGGTGAAAATGGTGCAGGCAAATCAACACTAATGAATATTTTAATTGGGCTGCATCGCCGTGATGAAGGGACAATCATCATTGATGGTCAGGAAACCTATTTTGCTAACCCTAAAGAGGCGGAGCATAAGGGAATTGCTTTTATCCACCAGGAGCTGAATGTGTGGCCGGAAATGACGGTGCTGGAAAATCTGTTTATCGGCAAGGAAATGACATCCAAGTGGGGATTGCTGGATAGCACCAAAATGAAAGCGCTAGCAAATGAACAATTCGCTAAGCTTGCAGTGAATCTGCCTTTGAATGGGGAAGCAGGCGAATGTTCCGTAGGTCAACAGCAGATGATTGAAATAGCTAAAGCATTGATGACGGATGCCAAAGTAATCGTAATGGATGAGCCGACAGCCGCGCTAACTGAACGGGAAATTCAAAAGCTATTTGAGGTTATTACTTCCTTGAAAAAAGAAGGCGTTTCCATAGTGTATATTTCACACCGTATGGAGGAAATATTCGCAATCTGCGACCGGATTACCGTCATGCGTGATGGAAAAACAGTGGATACCCAAGCGATTCCTGATACCGATTTTGATGAGGTTGTGCGGAAAATGGTCGGCAGGGAGCTAACTGAGCGCTATCCGGCGAGAATACCTGCTTTGGGAGAAGTGGTGCTGGAGGTCAAAAATGCCTCGCACAAAGGTTTATTTAAAAATGTGAATTTTACCGTGCGATCCGGGGAAATTGTAGGCTTTTCGGGCTTGATGGGTTCGGGGCGGACAGAAATTATGCGAGCGCTTTTTGGATTGGATGCTTTGGATAGCGGTGAAATCCATGTGCGGGGAAAAAAGGTAGCTATCCGCAAGCCGGATGACGCGGTTAAGCTGGGAATCGGCTTTATTACAGAGGACCGCAAGGATGAGGGATTGGTGCTGGATTTTTCGATCCGGGAAAACATGGTGCTGCCCAATCTGTTCAGCTTTACGTCGAAAGGATTTATTTCAGGCAAAAAAGAGCTGGATTTTGTTAATACATTAATTAAGCGCTTACAAATAAAAACTCAATCAGGCGAAACGACGGTACGCAGTTTGTCAGGTGGCAATCAGCAAAAGGTGGTTATTGCCAAATGGGTGGGCATTGGCCCAAGCGTACTTATTCTTGACGAACCAACGAGAGGCGTGGATGTAGGTGCCAAACGGGAAATCTACCAGTTGATGAACGAGCTGACCGAGCGCGGAGTAGCGATCATCATGGTATCCTCAGAACTTCCCGAGGTGCTCGGCATGAGTGATCGTATTATTGTGGTTCATGAGGGGAAAATCACCGGGGAACTGAGCAGGGAAGAAGCCACACAAGAACACATTATGACGTTAGCTACAGGGGGACAGTAATATGACAACTATGAATGAAACTAAAGGTGGCAAAGGGTTTCAAATGTCGCAAATCACGCAAAAGCTCGGCCCGTTACTGGGACTCATTATTTTGGTCATCATCGTATCAGTCTTGAATCCCAGCTTTTTGGAACCCCTTAATATTCTAAATCTGTTGCGCCAAGTATCTATTAATGCGCTGATTGCGTTTGGTATGACCTTCGTGATTCTCACAGGCGGGATTGATTTGTCTGTTGGCTCGATCCTAGCTCTATCCAGTGCATTTGTCGCGAATATGATGCTGGCCGGGTTCGATCCGATTTTGGCGATTATCATTGGCTGTGCGCTGGGTGGCGTCATGGGGATGATTAATGGCTTGATGATTACCAAAGGTAAAATGGCTCCTTTTATTGCCACATTGGCGACCATGACTATTTTTAGAGGATTGACGCTGGTCTATACCAACGGTAATCCAATTACAGGACTCGGAGACAGCCTGGTATTTCAGTTGTTCGGCCGCGGCTACCAGTTTGGCATTCCGGTTCCGGCGATTACGATGCTTATTACCTTTGCCGTACTGTGGATCATTTTGCATAAAACGCCGTTTGGACGCAAAACGTATGCCATCGGTGGTAACGAGAAGGCTTCGATTGTATCCGGTATTAAAGTACCGCGCGTGAAAATTTGGATTTACTCTCTGGCTGGAATGCTCTCTGCTTTGGCGGGTGCTATTTTGACCTCACGTTTGAACTCGGCGCAGCCGACAGCAGGTACTTCTTATGAACTGGATGCCATTGCGGCTGTCGTACTGGGCGGAACAAGCCTGTCAGGCGGACGGGGGCGAATCGTAGGTACGTTAATCGGTGTACTCATCATCGGGACGCTGAACAATGGCTTGAATTTGCTGGGTGTGAACTCTTTTTATCAAATGGTGGTCAAAGGGATTGTAATCGCCATCGCTGTATTGATTGACCGTAAGAAATCTGCATAAACCACCTAATCTGTATATAAGGAGACCACATATATGAAAAAGCTTACATTAATTATGACAGCCTTGCTGCTCCTGGTCATGACAGGCTGTTCTTTGGAACCGCCGGAATGGGCGAAACCTAATTCAGCCGCGAACTTGAAGGACATTAAAATAGGCTTGTCTATCTCCACGCTGAATAATCCATTTTTCGTCTCTCTCAAAGATGGAGTCGTTGCAGAGGCCAAAAAACAAGGATTACAGGTCATTGTCGTTGATGCGCAAAATGATTCGGCGAAGCAAAGCAATGATGTGGACGATCTGATCCAGCAAGGCGTAAATGCGTTGTTAATTAACCCGACAGATTCGTCGGCTATCTCCACGGTCGTTCAATCCGCGAACGCTTTGAACATCCCGGTCATTACGCTGGATCGTTCTGCTGACAAAGGAGATGTAAAAGCGCTTGTCGCTTCGGACAATGTAGAGGGTGGACGCATGGCTGCCAGATACGTGATTGATCAAGTCGGAAAAGGTGCCAAGGTCATTGAGTTGGAAGGCGTACCAGGTGCATCGGCTACCCGAGAACGGGGCAAAGGCTTCCACGAAGTAGCGGATAAGGAACTGAACGTTATTGCCAAACAGTCGGCCGATTTTGACCGGACCAAAGGTTTGAATGTCATGGAAAACCTGCTGCAAGGCAACCCGGATGTTCAGGCGGTATTTGCCCATAATGATGAAATGGCGCTTGGGGCGATTGAAGCCATTCAAAGCTCGGGTAAAAATATTCCGGTGATCGGCTTTGACGGTAATGAGGATGCGTTGAAATCAATTAAGGAAGGCAAGCTCACGGCAACCGTGGCTCAGCAACCTGAACTGATTGGACAATTGGCAGTTCGGGCGGCACAGGATGTACTCCAGGGTAAAACCGTGAAAAAATCAATTCCTGCCAAACTGGAGCTAGTGGATCAGAAGAAATAAAACGGGTGTATGCCCCCATAGATTTAAGATTTCGGGCTGATGCGATCATGGAATTAATGCCAGCCTGGTCAATAGGGACGATTCCAATAAGGGGTAGTACCAGCGAAGCTGTTACCACCCGCAAAATAGATGGAATATAGTGGTGTTTCCAATCCCGAAATCAGATACAGCCGACATACGTGTAAAAACAGATCACTTGATGGGCAATAGATACCATTAAGTGATCTGTTTTATGATGTTGGGCTATTTCACTATCGTACCCAATTAATTTAGCATTGGGGAAGGAGATGTTTTAGTACCGAATGCGATTATTGTTCCAATACCTTTTCAAGCTCGCCGCGCCATTTACCCCAGCCATACTTAGCGCCTTCGACTCCTTGAGCATTTGAGATTCCGGTTTGTTCGAGATGAAGGTTAACCTTTATGTGGCTCTTCGGACGTAGCGCCCACGAGGCGGGAGCTAGGATTCCAAAACTAAGTTGGGTTGTTTCCTCCTCATAATTGTTTTCAAGTGAAACTTATTCAGGTTCCAAACTTTCCAAATGACTAGCAGTCAGCTATGTGTGCCAACTATTGATTTTATGTCATAGGGTCAACAAGACTTGAGGATACGTCCCTTTTTAGTTTGATTTATTCCTAGTTATCTCATGAGTTTAATTGACAAATAAAAAAAGCGGGATTATAATGACCTAAATTCAAAGTTCATTAACGAGTTAAATGGCAACATAAGCAATACTTTTTTTAACTTTTACGTTAATCATCGTTGATTATTAACAATGAAAATAGCTCTTATGATTAGGAAAACGAGAACACAGATGAGCATTCGAACGATACCACAAAGGAGAAACGAATGAGAGCAAAGGAAATGGAACAGTTAAGAATGGAACACAAGCTTCTCTCTTACTTGGGGAAGTACGATAATCCTGTAGGTGCCACGACGCTGGTACTGGTTTTAGGCAAGGAGTTTGGATTAAGTCAGGCTTCCATTGGACGAAAGCTGATGGAGTTCGATACCTTGGGCTATACGGAGAGCAAAGGGCGAAAGGGCAGGTTGCTTGCTCCGCCGGGAAAAGACCGCTTGGCAGATATCGAGCGTCAGCTTACTCAGTGGCGTGATCAGTCGAACTTGCTGGATGCGCTCAATGTTTCTGATGAGGAATCACTGCTTGATATGCTAATCGCAAGACGTGCGCTGGAGCGAGAAACAGCTTGGCTGGCAGCATCGAAGGCCAGTGAACAGACGATTCAAGAGCTATGGCATTCAATTGAAGCACAGGATGAGGCCATTGCAGATGGGCGTGTTCCGATTGAGGAGGACCGGGAGTTTCATGAACGGATCGCTGTGGCATCTGGCAACCGCGTGCTACTGCATGCTTTACGTCTTGTATGGGGAGAAGGGGCTCATCTTCCAGCAACCGCGCTGATTAGGAAAGCCGTTGGCAGCGAGCTTGTGGTAGACCATCGGCAGATTGTGGAGTGTATAGCCCATCATGAGCCTGATGAAGCGGCATCTGCGATGGTAACTCACATCAATCAATTGATTGAGGATGTGCGCATTTATTTTGATAAAAGTAAAGCATAAAAGAACGTCATTAATGACCCATGATATAGCAGTGCTTACCAAAACTCTGATTAACGCCTGATTTAAAATCTTGAGGTAGGATGTTGTTTTTACAGGATACAGGTTATTCAATACAGGAGGTGGTCAATATGACAGTTACATACCGACTCGGTATTGACATCGGTGGAACGTTTACGGATGTAATGCTAACGGATAATAACGGGAGGGTAACCGCAACATTGAAAACACCGTCCGTCCCCTCCGCGCCGGAGCAGGCTATTTTAAATGCGATTGAACAATTGAAGTCCATCCCGATTGATATTGGGGCCGTTGAATTGTTTGTGCACGGGACAACGCTGGGTGTGAACACGCTTATTGAACGCAACGGAGCGACGACAGGGCTTCTCGTCACTCGCGGATTTCGGGATGTTCTGGAAATTCGCAGACTCCGTCTGGAAAATACGACGAATCTTTACGGTGACAAGCCTGATCCACTTATTCCGCGCCATCTTGTAAAGGAAATTGATGAGCGCTGCTTGGCTGACGGACGGATCTATCGACCTCTTCCAGCCGATGATCTGCGTCAGTCTGTACAGGAGCTGCTTGCCGAAGGTGTTACGGCGATTGCCGTATCCTTTCTGCATGCTTACCATAACCCGGAGCATGAGCGGCAGGCCGTGGAACTGATTCGCAGGGAATTTCCCGATGTTTTTGTCTGCTCCAGCAGTGAGGTGTGGCCACAGCAACGAGAGTATGAACGTACTCTGGTAACGGTTATGAATGCGTATATTGGTTCCCGGATGAATGGATATTTCCGCAAACTAGAAGTTGGGGCGAAGGAGCGAGGCTTGCATGCCCAAGTGCTTTCCACGATGTCCAATGGAGGTATTATGACCGCGCAGCGGGCGGCTGAGGAGCCAGTTAAAACGTTGTTGTCTGGTCCGGCATCGGGCGTGATCGGCGCGACCCATGTAGCGAGATTGGCTGCGATCAACAAAGTCGTCACCTTTGATATGGGCGGCACCAGCGTAGACGTGGCTGTCATTGATGGTGAACCGGCCTATTCAAGTGAAAATCAGATTGGCGATTTTCCTGTCATTATTCCGGCGGTGGACGTAACCGCCATCGGCGCAGGCGGCGGATCTATCGCCTGGGTTGACGGTGTAGGCGTGCTCAAGGTTGGACCGCGCAGTGCAGGAGCAGATCCGGGGCCAGCTTGTTATGACAAAGGAGGGATGAATCCGACGACCACCGATGCCTATGTGCATCTGGGTATTATTCGTCCAGATCGCTTTCTTGGGGGCCGTATGTCGCTGAACGAGGAACTGGCGGCAACGGCGCTGGAGCGTTTGGGAGCAAGGATTGGGCTGGATTCCAAAAAAGCGGCTCAGGCGATTCTGGATGTGGCGACCGCCAATATGTACGCACAATTCACACCCCTGATGGCGCGAAAAGGAATTGATCCCCGTGATTTTACGTTGCTGGCATACGGCGGAGCTGGCCCGACGCATGCGTTCCTGCTGGCGCGGGAGGTCGGTATACGGCGGGTGCTCGTGCCACCGTCTCCAGGCACGCTTTGCGCAACAGGATGTGTCGTGGCCGATCTGCGTAATGATTTTGTATATACTTTGTACAAAACTGGACAGCAGCTTCAGGAGGGCGAGCTTAAACGTATTTTTAAGGATCTTGCCGAGCAGGGACATCATTGGCTGGAGACAGAAAGCAGCCGAGGAATAGAACTGGAGTCCACCTATATGCTGTACAGCGCGGATATGCGCTACGAAGGACAGGCTTTCGATATTGAAGTGTCCATTCCAAGTGAAAATCTGGAAGCTGGATCTGTTTCAGAGACTACAACGGATGGCGCAGTCCAGTTTGTTCAAGAGGCAGTGACGCGTTTTCATCGCCAGTATGAGACCATTTTTGGAGTAAGCCAGCCGGAGTCTCCCGTCTCCTTTATCAATCTGAGGGCAACGATTGTTGGCGTAACCCGCAAGGCGGATACGATGCAAATCCCCGACCATGATGATTTGTTCCAACAGCCTAGTCATTCAGCAGCTCAGGAAACCAGAACCATATATTTTGATGGCGGGGAAATGAAGGCGCACATTGTTCGGCGTTCAGGTCTGCCCACTACAGAAGCTTGGCCTGGTCCAGTCATTATTGAAGAGTATGATACGACTGTCTTTGTTCCACCAGGTTACACCGTAAAGATTGACAGCCTGGGGAATATAATCGGGGAGGTGGAAGGATGAACAGCGAGCTGAAGACGGACCGCGTATTTCTGGAGATTTTTAAAAACAGGGTGCAGGCTATCGTCGAGGAAATGGCTAATGTTGTTTTGCGCACCGGATTTACCGCTTTTGTCAAAGAAACAGGTGATTTCGGCACGTACCTGCTTTCACCCCAGGGCGAAACCTTTGGATGTCCACTCGATACAGGTTACAGCCTGTCGTTAGGTATCCCTGCGGGGGATGTGATTTCATCCATCGGACAATGGAATAAAGGCGATATTGTCATTTGTAACGATCCGTATTCGACGGGCGGTATGGCGACACATCTGCCGGATGTCTATCTGCTGAAGCCCTTTTTCCATGAGGAGCAAATTATGGCCTTCGGGCTGTGCTTCATTCACTCTTCTGACGTGGGGGGCAAGGTACCGGGCAGTGTGTCGCCCAGCTCATACGATATTTATCAGGAGGGGCTGCGCCTTGCGCCAGTGAAGCTGTACGAGGCCGGTGTGTTGAACGAAGCCATTTTGCGTATTTTTCTTGATAATTGCCGGATTCCTGACCAAAACTGGGGCGATCTGAGAGCTTTGATGGCTGCACTGAACCGCGGAGAACGACGGCTTAAAGAGCTGGTAGAGCGCTATGGGATATCCCGAGTAGAGAATGGCATCGAAGATGTGCTTGTTTACGCCGAGACACGGGTTCGTCAGATGATTCAGGATATTCCGGACGGAGAATACGAGTTCTGGGATTATATTGAGAAGGGTCCGGGGGGGTATCCGGTTCGACTGCGCTGTAAAATGGTGGTCCGGGACGATGGAATATTTTTGGATTTTAAGGGGACAGACCCGCAGGTGAGAGCATCCTTTAATATTCCGACCCTTAACAAACAGGGGCATTACTATCTGGTGCCAGCACTCATTCGATATTTCAGGACACTGGACCCCTCGATTCCATGGAATTCGGGGATGGTGCGGATGATTACGAATGATGCTCCGTCGGGTACTCTGTTGAATCCGGAAGCTCCGGCTGCGATCGGAGCGCGTGCGGCTACATTTATCAGGCTGATGGATGTGCTGACAGGTACGCTGAGTCAAGCCCAGGAGAACAAGCTGCCCGCTGCTGGTGCCGGACAAGCGGCGATCGTCATGCTGGCTATGACTGATCCAGTCACGGGTGGGCGGAAAGTAGGCGTGGTGCAGCCGATTTGTGGAGGCTCGGGAGCCAGACCGATGAAGGACGGCATTGACGGGATGGACTTTGCGGTCGGTCATCTGCGCAATATTCCTGCGGAAACGGTTGAAGCCGATATGCCTATCCTGATCGAACGGTACGGGTTGCTGCCCGATTCGGCTGGGGCGGGAACCTACCGGGGAGGCTGTGGAATTGATTTGCAGTTGAAGGTACTCAGTCCCGATACGGTGCTGACTGCCCGTAATATGGAGCGGATGGAATTTCAGCCGTGGGGGAGACTTGGGGGGAAAGCTGGTGCCTATGGAACAGCTGTTAAAAATTTGGGACAGCCATCCGAGGAACATACCGGGCGAATCGACGAGCTTTTATTACAGCCGGGGGACACGGTGGCGTTCTTTTCCCAAGGCGGAGGCGGGTATGGGAGCCCTTATAAAAGAGCTCCCGAGGCCGTCGCACGGGACGTACGCAACGGATTAGTATCCAAGGATGCCGCTTATGAGCAGTATGGAGTCGTATTCAATGAAAGACAGGTAGATTTGGACGCTACCCAAAAAAGACGCAGTGCCGTTCACAGTTCAATGGATGAACAGCAATCTTTTCATTTTGGCTCGGCTCGTGAACAATTTGAGTCCACCTGGAGTGATGAAATGCAGTTGGCTATCGGGGCGGCGTTAACGGTGTATCCGCTGGCACTTCGGGATTACCTCAAACGATGTGCAATGAAAGATATAGATGAGCGATTCCACAAAGGCGAACAGGTACAGGCTATTGAAGTGGCAGAGATTATGGCAGCCATCCATCGTACGATTGCTGCTCTCTAAGCAGGAGAGCAGCGTTTTTTACAGTTAATAAACATACTTTACCGGGAGGTTTAATCAAATGAAACGATTTTCAAAAACGTTAGGTTCCGTATCTGTTATTTTAGCTGCGTCTATGTTGCTGCTGACAGCGTGTGGCAGCTCGTCATCCACTTCACAGGCCACCAATGGAAATTCGGATGGAGAACAAAAAATCAAGCTCAGCATGTTTATATGGGCGGGTGCCAATCAGGACGTGGTTCCCAAAGAAGTAGTTGCGGATTATGTGAAGAAACACCCGAACGTTCAGGTTGATTTTGTGGAATCATCCAATTCTGTTATGTACCCTAAAATGGTGGCAGGGCAAAAAGCCGATCCCAACAATCCGGTTGTCAACTTCGGTTACTTTAATGCAGACGCTTCCGCCAAGGGGCTGAACGATGATATGTGGGAGCCGCTGGACCCGTCCATCGTAACCCATATGAAGGATATTCCCGAGCAATACCATACCAAGGACAATCGCGGCATCGTATGGGGAGTAACAAATTTTGCACTCGTATATAACAAGGATTTGGTTAAAACTCCGCCGACAAGCTGGAGCGATCTTTGGGATAATCCGCAATTTAAGGACAAAGTGGCTCTTTGGGATTACATGTTCTATTCCTACATTGCTCCAGTCATCGAATTGAAGGGCAAGGAACTGGGTGCAACCTATGATAAGCCAGAGGCTGCCTTTGATTTCTGGGGGAAGCATACGGATCAGGTACGCACGCTCGTAACCTCCAATGACCAATTGAAAAACTTGCTTATTTCCGGCGAGGCGCTGGTAGCACCATTCAGTTCGCAGACGGCTCAGACGTGGATTAATGATGAAGGCGCTCCACTAGCAGTAGCTATTCCGAAGGAAGGTTTCGTTTCCTTCCCGTATTCCTTGCAAGTGGTCAAGGGCTCGACGCCGGAACAGACACGTGTCGCTAACGAGATCATTAATGAGCTGTTGAAACCTGAAAATTTGACCAAATATGCTGAGGCAACAGGTACTCCGGTAACAAGCACTGCTGCTCAAGTACCTGATAAATATAAAAATGATCCATCTTTCTCTGTAGCTGAGCAGAAAAAAGGCTTGAATCCGGATTGGTCAGCCATGGCCCAAGGAGCTTCGGAGTGGAAAGACCTGTGGGATCGTCTGGTCAAAACAAAACTGCAATAATATCAGGCCATAGTTATAGGGAGGCTATTTGTGGCTAACCCACTAGGAGGGAATCTATCCATGTCCGGAGTTGAACACCAGATTGCGATTGAAGTACGGGATGTCGTGAAGAGGTTCGGCGATCATGCGGCCGTCAATCAGGTATCCTTTCGTGTGAGACAGGGGGAGTTCATTTCTTTGCTCGGTCCCAGCGGCTGCGGGAAAACAACGTTGTTGCGGATGTTGGGAGGACTTGAGATGCCCGATCAGGGTACTATTCTTCTCTCTGGAGCAGATGTGACCCGAATTCCGGCGTATGGACGAAATACGAACATGATTTTTCAGCAGCTTGCACTGTTTCCGCATATGGACGTATATAAAAACATTGCCTACGGCTTGAAAATGAAAGGAACATCAAAAGGTGAAATTCGGAAAAGTGTGGAGCGAGTTCTGGAATTAGTTCAGCTTCCCGGCTTCGGCACCCGCAAGGTTTCACAACTGTCCGGGGGGCAGGCCCAGCGTATAGCGATTGCACGCGCCTTGATCAACCAGCCCCAAGTGCTGCTGCTGGACGAGCCTCTGTCTGCGCTGGATGCGCAGCTACGACTGGACATGCAACGGGAGCTAAAGCGGATTCAGCGGGAGTCAGGGACCACCTTTATATTCGTGACCCACGATCAGGAGGAAGCCATGAACGTATCGGACCGGATCGGTGTTATGCGTGACGGGGTCATGCTGCAATATGGCACGCCGGACGAGATTTATGAGCGCCCCGCTGACCGATTTGTCGCTAAATTTATCGGTGATACCAATTTGTTGCCGTCCCGTGTGCTGGCGCATGAAGGAGACCTGACGATTGTTGAAACGGCAGGGGAAGCCATTACCGTCCACATCGGGCAGGGTCAACAACCGTCGTCGTTACGCGACCAGGGCCATATCTCGATCCGCTATGAATATGTGCGGATTGGTTCAGAGGCTGAGGGTCTGCGCAATCGGCTTACAGGCGTGATTCGGGATGTGCGTTATGGCGGCACGATGCTGCGCTACACTATAGAGCCGGACGGTGTGAGCGAATTCCCGCAATTAACAGCGCATGTCCCTCATTTTCCGGGAAAACCACGATTTTCTCCCGGTGAAACGGTAACTATCGGGTGGGAGCCGCAGGACGCTGTCTTTTTATCTGACCGGGGGGAGGGAGGCGTGTGAACCGACTGGCTCACCGTGTAGTCGACTGGATTTCGCCCAAGGGCAAATCATGGGTCACACCCCTATTGCTACTGCTGCCGTCCCTCCTGCTGATGGGATTCATATTTATCGGCTCGTTACTTATATTTGCCCGCTACAGCCTGGATTCATTTGAAGGTGGGCGGTTGCAATCCGCTTTTCAATGGACAGCGTATCGCACATTTTTAACCGATCCTTACTATTGGAAGGTCATCAGGGACACCTTTTGGTTGACGATCAGGGTGACACTCATAAGCCTGCTGCTTGCATATCCGCTGGCGTATTATACAGCACGTATTCGCAGTAGTGCCTGGAGGCAAACTGTGCTAATGATTATGTTCCTTCCCCTGCTGGTCAGTGCGGTGGTCAAGTCTTATGCGTGGCTTGTTCTTTTGTCCAGACAAGGGCTTTTGAACTGGTTGCTGATACGGACAGGCATTACAGAAACAGGGCTGGAAATGACCTTTAATGAGACAGGCGTCATCATTGCGCTCGTTCATATTTTTCTTCCTTTTATGGTTATACCGATTTTGAGTGTGCTGGTGCAACAGGATAGTATGCTCAAGGCAGCAGCTCATGATCTTGGCGCTGGAAGCTTGCGCACATTCCTGACGATTACGCTACCTTTGTCGGTACGTGGAATCGTATCCGGTGTGCAGATCGTATTTACGTTGTGTCTGACCGCTTTTACGACGCCGGCACTAATTGGAGGCGGGAGAGTAATGACCTTGCCTACCTTTATTTATCAGCGGACGCTGGATACTAATTGGCCGATTGCCGCAGTAGCAAGTCTGTTTCTGATTATCGCTTCGACTTTGGTTGTATGGCTGCTGAATCGGCTCGGAGACTTTCTTACGTTTCAACGCTCCGTAAAAGGAGGTGCTGCGGATGCGCCTTAAAGGTTTATCCTCACGCGGATATCATCTGATTCTGTTCGTCGTTGCAATGATCGTTTGCCTGTTTCTCGTGCTACCGCTCGTCATTGTGGTGATTACTTCACTCAATTCTACTGCCTACAGCGCTTTTCCGCCCAAAGGCTTGTCGTTGCGTTGGTATGAAAATTTGCTCTCGCAGCCCCAGTTTCTTCGTGCGTTCGGTAATAGTGTTTTTTCTTCCGCTTGCGCCACATTGCTTGCCTTAGTAGCGGGTACGCTGGCTGCTCTGGCCATTCAGCGCTTTGAGTTTCCCGGACGCAATCTGTTGCGGGCCTTATTCATGTCGCCGATGGTAGTGCCTAAAATCGCGCTGGGCGTTGCCTACTTGATTTTGTTTTCAAAGCTTCGGATTGCAGGCGGCTTGTTTGCCCTTATTTTAGGAGAAGCGGTCACGATTATGCCATTTGTATTGAGTATCATAGGCAGCACGCTGGCTAATGTACGCCGGGAGCATGAGGAGGCTGCCTCAGATTTGGGCGCGGGTCCGCTGCGCGTATTTTTTACGGTAACCTTGCCACAAATACGACTAGGGCTGCTAATGAGTGGGGCTATCGCTTTTATATTTACATTTGATCAGGTAGAGACGGCACTGCTCATTTTGCGACCTGAAAATAATACCTTGCCCATTGAACTCTTCCTCTACATGGAAAAATGGCAGGACCCAACCATCGCGGTTGTTTCAACCCTCATGCTGTTAATTGCGCTGGCGCTGTTTTTTGGCTTAAAGCTAATTCTGCGCTCTGTGCCTGAGGTACAGCGGGTGCTGGAACGGAAAGAAAATTGAGTAACAGACGTATTATTCATATCTAAAATGAATTCCAAAGGAGGAAAAACGATGACCCACACGAACACGGTCAACCGTGAACGGGCCCAGCAGATTATGAAGCGGGAAGGTTTACAAGCCCTCGTGGCTACCACCCCTGAAAATATCTCCTACGTAATCGGCTCCCAACTGCGAACCACCAATTGGACTATGCAAATTTATGCTGTTTTACCACAACAGACGTCCGCCCGGGCACGTCTTATTTTGCCGACCAACCGACTGGGTGTGATCGCCCAAATGGGCTTGCCAGATGCGGATTTATACCTGTACAGTGATTTTTTTCTGGAAGGATCACCGGAAGGCAAAGCTTCGACCCCTGACATTGATCTATTTTACAATCTTCTCGGTCGTACACAGACTTATGCAGGACCTATTGAAGCGCTACAGGCAGCTTTGCATGATCTGGACATTTCCCAAGGCCCGTTGGGAGTGGATGAAATGCGTATTGCACCAGCGCTTTATGCACGTTTGAAGGAAGAACTGCCAAATGGGGTGATCAAGCCGGCCTATGCGCTGTTCAGAGAGGTTCGGCAAGTGAAAACAGCAGAAGAAATCAGACGGCTACGCCGGGTAGCTGAGCTGAACGAGCGTGTTGAGCTTGAAATGATCCGCAAAATCGCCGAAAATGTGCATGAAGAGGAACTGGCCGACTATTATCGTTTGGAGACGGTAAAAGCGGGTGCGATTCCGGCGATGGTTGCTGTGGGAGCTGGTCCACGCAGCGCGTTGCCATTAATAGAACGTTACTTTCACCGCGTACAGCCTGGAGAGCAGGTACGGTTTGATCTATGCTGTCACCTGGACGGCTATTGGGCGGATACCGGGCGCACAACTGTGCTGGGAGAACCGACAGACTGGCAGAAGCGTCATTTTTCAGCTATTCATAGCGGTTGGGAGCGAGCGTTGGAACGGGTACGTCCCGGAGCCAAAGCATCGGATATTTTCCAGGCTGCGGTTCAAGCCGTCCAACAAGAAGGTATTCCGCACTATCGTCGTCAGCATGTGGGACATGCCATCGGTTTGGAGCTGTATGATGATATTGTATTGGCTCCCGGAGATCACCGAACGATGGAGGAAGGCATGGTATTTTGTGTTGAGGTGCCTTATTATGAGCTAGGAGCAGGTGGTTTTCAAATCGAAGATACGGTAGTTGTAACCAAGGACGGGTATGAATTTTTAACTCATATGGAACGGAAACTATATCGGCAATAAAGAGGGATTCTTATGACATATATTCAAAAAGGGTCCCGTTCGTTTCACAAAACGAGCTTGGCTATGTTCGCGGGAGGATTCAGCACATTTGCCTTGTTATATTGCATGCAGCCGCTGATGCCCGAGTTTTCCAAAGATTTTGGTATTTCCCCCGCCACCGCCAGTTTGTCGCTGTCCATGTCAACTATCGCCATGGCGATAACGATGCTGTTCGTTGGTGTTTTATCGGATCAAAAAGGACGGAAAATCATCATGTGCTGCTCCTTAGTCGGAGCATCTGCTGTGGGGTTGCTGTTAGCGATTAGTCCGGGCTTTCTAACGCTGCTTATTCTGCGGATGATCCAAGGCATGATTCTCGCGGGTCTTCCCGCCATCGCCATGACCTACCTCAGTGAGGAAATAGATCCTGCCCATCTGGGCTATGCTATGGGATTGTACATCAGCGGGAATTCCATTGGCGGGATGGGCGGACGAATTCTGACCAGCACCTTAACGGATTTGGTGAACTGGAGAACTGCTTTGGGAATATTGGCCTTGCTTAGCATCGTATCCTCGGTACTGTTTTGGCAATGGCTTCCGGCTTCGCGTAACTTCAAGCGTCGAAAGGTCCGTTTTTCAGATACCATTCGTACACTTTTTGTTCCCTGTAAAGACCCGGCGCTACTGTGTCTGTATGGGCTGGGCTTTGTGTTTATGGGCAGCTTTGTTACGCTGTTTAACTACATTGGATATCGTCTTACTGCACCTCCTTATCTGCTTGGCTCCGGCCTGATTGGCTGGATTTTTGTTGTGTACATCATGGGAACGGTCAGCTCCACCTGGATGGGGAGACAGGCTGACAGATACGGCAGATATGCGGTTATGGGGGTTGCTATTGGAATTCTGCTGTTGGGTGCCTTGCTGACATTATCGGGCAGTCTGTGGGTGATGACTATCGGTATTGCGTTGTTTACGTTTGGTTTTTTCGGGGGACACTCGATTGCAAGCAGTTGGGTAGGCCTTCTGGCGGTTGAGCACAGGGCGCAGTCGTCTGCGCTCTATCTGTTTTTTTATTATGCCGGTTCCAGTATTAGCGGTACCTTGGGCGGTATATTTTATGCAAGTTTCGGATGGAACGGTGTTATTCTGATGATTACGGGATATATGACGGTTGGTTTGATACTGAATGTTGTTTTAAAACGCCGGGGAGCATCCAGAAATACAACAGGTAAACAGACCGATGCTAGGCATACAATATAAAAATGAACAAAGGCTGCCTGTCGAAGGCAGCTTTTGTTTTATATCATTTTATATATGAGAAGGGAAGACTCCTGACATCAAGGCCTGGGTTCAAAATGGATTTCAAGGGTCAGGCTGATCGGCAGCTTGACCCGCTAGATGGCATCAGGGATGTCCTCATGGGCAATACCATGTTTGTCCTACCCAGGGGAAACGTCGCGTAGGCTTTTTTTTCATGATGAGCTCACCTTTTCAATGAAAGTTTTTTGGTATTGCTGGACAGCATGCCCGATGGCATCAGCACGGATAATGGCAGCGGCGACTTGTTCAGCGTTAACTGCAAAAGACAAGTGATCCGCTGCGCCCTCACGTAAGGTCAGACCTTGAGCAATCCGAAAGGCTGCCTTCTCTGGTTCACTTTGTCAAAGGTTCTATGCAACAATGCTCTATTTTGAGCGCGATTCTGCTGAGACAGGAATCATTGCTTCGTATAATATGGAAGTTTTTAATTTTAGTGTTGTAAGAAGTGGTGGTAAAAGATAGAATAACAAATGTATGATAATGAGAATCACTATCATTTTTAGATATATATACTTAAGGAGGACATCATCGTGCAACAAAGTAACAGGATAAAATGGGGCACCACACTGTGTCTCGTGGTTCTACTGACGGTTGTACTGGGGGCTTGTGGAAACGCAGATACTGGCAATCAGAACAATGGAAAGACCAGCATTAACAACTCTAACGGGCAATCCCAAACGGTTGCCATGCGTGAATATACAGATGCCACTGGCAACAAGATCAATATCCCTGTAAATCCGCAACGAGTTATTACGACGCAATATTTGGATGCCATACTGGCCTTGGGAGTTAAGCCGGTAGGTGCTGCTTCCCATTTGTTGGAGGGCGAATATTTAAAAGGTAAGATTGACGGAATTGCAGATATTGGGAACCCGACGAATGTAGAAAAGGTGCTGGAGCTACAGCCAGACCTGATCATAACAACAGAAGATACCACTCCCGAAGTGAAGGAGCAGCTGGAGAAAATTGCTCCAACCGTAGTCGTTTCTTTTGGAGCAGGGGATGTGTTCAAGCAATTTCGGGATGTTTCCGCTGTACTCGGTAAGGACAAGGAAGCTGAGCAGTGGATTGCTAACCTGGATAAAAAGGCTGCTGAAGGCCGGAAGAAGCTGGCTGGAAAATTTAAGAAAGGTGAAACGGTCACGATTTACATGACTTACGGTAAGGATGTGCTAAGAGTGTACGGGGCGCGGAATGTAGGACATGCCATTTACCGTTCACTGGAATTGAATCCTCCTGAGTACATACGCCAAAAGCTGGCGAAGGACCCGAACTTTAATTTCGTTTACGATAGCATTTCGATGGAAAAGCTGCCTGAACTGTCAGGGGACCGAATTATTATGCTGGTTTATGATGAAGAGACCAAGGATGGAATCCTCAAGGAAATCGAGCAAAGCGCACTGTGGAGAAATCTTCCTGCGGTTAAAAACCACAAAGTATATTTCATCAAAGCTGACCCATGGTTTACGTACTCACCGCTTGCGATTGACAAATCGCTGGATGAAGCGGTTAACATGCTTTCCTTCGATCCTAAATAATCACTTGAAATAAGAAAGGAGAAGTCATATACATGTTAAAACGTTTTTTTGAATATTACCGTCCTTACCGGACTTTGTTTATCATTGATTTCTCTTGCGCCTTGCTGGCTGCACTGCTGGAGCTGGCTTTCCCACTTGCCGTCAACCGGGTGGTCGATGATTTGCTGCCTAGCGGGAACTGGAAGTGGATTTTATATGCTTGTCTAGGACTGCTTGGTATTTATGTAGTCAGTGCCGGATTAAATTACGTGGTTACCTATTGGGGCCATAAGCTGGGGATTAACATTGAATCGGATATGCGTAAAAAGCTGTTTGATCGAATTCAAAAGCAATCCTTCCGTTTTTTTGATAATAACAAAACAGGGCATCTCGTCTCCCGTATGACCAACGATCTGATGGATATCGGGGAAATCGCCCACCACGGACCTGAAGATTTGTTTATCGCGTTGATGACACTGGGAGGGGCCTTCGGCATCATGCTCGGCATTAACTGGAAGCTGGCAGTGCTGACGTTCATTATTGTGCCGCTTATGATTTACTTGTCTTTGTATTTTAGCCGTAAAATGAATGCTGCTTTCCATCGCATGTTTTCGGATATCGCAGATTACAACGCACGCATCGAAAATAACGTCAGTGGTATCCGCGTCGTACAAGCATTTTCGAACGAAGAGCATGAAATGGAACGTTTTGCTGAAAACAACGGACGATTCCGTAAAACCAAGCTAATTGCTTACCGTATTATGGCTTGGAATTCTTCGATTAGTTTTGTTCTGATGAAACTGGTTTCGCTGTTTGTACTCGTGTGCGGTACATGGTTTGTGATTGAAGGGCAAATGACGTACGGGGAATTTATCGCATTTGTGATGCTGTCCAACGTATTTCTCGCACCAATCAAGCAGATTAACTCCGTTATTGAAACGTATCCCAAAGGCATTGCCGGCTTCCGTCGATACCTGGATTTGTTGGAAAGTGAATCGGATGTAGAAGATCTGCCAGGGGCCAAGACCGTTACCCATCTCAATGGAGAAATCCAATTTGCAGGTGTAACATTTGGCTATGAAAACAAAGACAAAGTATTGCGTAAAGTGGACCTATCCATCCATGCGGGAGAGACTGTAGCACTGGTCGGCCCTTCAGGAGCAGGTAAAACGACGCTTTGCAGTTTGTTGCCACGCTTCTATGATGTGGAGGAAGGCAGCATTACCATTGATGGTATGGATATCCGTGAAATGAAGCTGGAATCGTTGCGCTCCATGATTGGGATCGTACAGCAGGATGTGTTCCTGTTTGATGGAACGGTTCGTGAAAATATTGCATATGGCAAGCTAGGTGCTTCGGAAGAAGAAATTTGGGATGCCGCCCGACGGGCTCAGATTGAAGACCTCGTTCGTTCCTATCCGGAAGGGTTGGATACGATGATTGGTGAACGGGGCGTGAAGCTGTCGGGGGGTCAAAAGCAACGCTTGTCTATTGCCCGGATGTTCCTCAAAAATCCACCTATTCTCATTTTGGATGAAGCAACATCAGCACTGGATACAGAGACAGAAGCTGCGATTCAGCAGGCTTTGACAGAGTTGTCGCAAGGACGCACAACGCTCGTTATTGCGCATCGTCTGGCAACGATTAAAAACGCCGACCGCATTATCGTGGTTGCCGATCAGGGAATCGCCGAGCAAGGTAGGCATGAAGAATTGCTGGCGGTAAAAGGTCCATATAGCCGTCTGCATCAAGCCCAGTACGGTACCTAAATGAAATAGTATGAAATGTAAGTAGAGAGAGGAATGAATTTTTTTTGAAAAAGGAAATGTGGATTGCAATGCTGCTGCTGACATTCATCCTGGCTCTGACCGCTTGTGGAGGAAATACGGGGCAGGCTGACGGAAAGCAGAATCAAACTTCTGCCGAGCAGAAGCTAGCAACGAAAACAGTCAAAACAATTCATGGTGATGTTACGATCCCAACTCATCCTCAACGGATCGTAGTAGATTTGTACCAGAATGACTTATTAGCTCTCGGTATTCAACCCGTGGGGAGTGTTAAGTATTATTTGGACAATCCGTTTTCCAAGGATCTTGTACAGGGCATTACAAGCATTGGAGACCGCGATAGCGTGTCCTTTGAAAAGGTACTTACTCTGGAGCCGGATTTGATTCTGATTGGTTCCAAAGATGCTTCTCAATATGAGAATTACAGTAAGATTGCCCCGACCGTCGCTATTCCTTATGGCACGTATAAGGATGTGCATGAGGAATTAACTGCTTTTGGAGAGCTTCTTGGTAAAGAGCAGGAGGCTAAAGCGTGGCTAGCCCAATACGATCAGCGGATGCAGGCAGCACGCGACAAGTTAAAGGGAATCATTCAACCTGAGGATACCTTCACTGTCATGGAGGCTTCAACGAAGGAATATTATGTATATGGCGATAACTTTGGCAGAGGAGGACAGGCGGTATACAGAGGACTGGGTTTGACGCCTCCACCTTTTGTCCAAAAAGAACTATTAGGTGATACTCAATGGAAATCGGTATCGAAAGAAGTTATTAATCAGTATGCTGGCTCTTATATTTTTCTGACGGTTAACAAGGAAACCGCCGGTTATACAGGGGACAGTATATGGAAGTCACTGGATGCCGTTCGAAATGACAGGGTCTTTGAGTTACAGGAGGATCGCTATTGGTACTTTGACCCGATTGCCATTGTAGGACAAGCAGAAGAAATCGCAGACATGCTCGTCGAGCGGAATAAAGAGAAGGCTTCACAGAAGTAGTTACTCAGGTGTTGCTGGCAGCCCTTTGGTATATTTTATGCCAAAGGGCTTTATTTTTTCACAAAATTGCAGGGCTTCACGGGTTCGTCGAAATTTACTATTGAAGCCATTGTCGCATTAATTTACAATAGTAAAGATTGCATGATAATAATTCTCATTATCAAATGCCTTCATGAGCACAGGTTTGTGTGATAGCCTACATACTATTCAACAAGTAAGGGTGAAAAATAGTCATGAAATTATCAGAATCATCGGAGAGTCCCGCCCAGAGTAACCATAGCCAGCCGCCGATTTCATTCCACTCACGGCCATGGGCGGCTTCACTCATCTTAACAGCCGGACTAGCCCTTTTGGCGTTCGGTATCGCTTTATCCCTATCTTTTGGTGCAGCTCCTATTAGGCTGTTTGAGGTATGGAATGCAGTCTTTCATTTTAATCCTGAAATACAAAATCATCAAATTATTTGGGAAATCAGACTACCACGGATTTTGGGTGGTGTGTTGATCGGAGTCTGCTTCGCTGTGGCGGGGGCGATTATGCAGGGGATGACCCGCAATCCGCTTGCTGACTCGGGTTTGCTTGGATTGAATTCGGGAGCCAGTTTGGCGATGGCGATTTGTTTTGCTCTTTTTCCCGGGTCATCCTTTTTACAACTGATGCTGTACTCCTTTGTTGGCGCGGCCTTAGCTGTTGTGATGGTATATGGTACAAGCTCCATATCCAAGGGTGGACTTACGCCAGTACGCCTTGTATTGGCGGGTGCAGCTGTAACGGCATTGCTGTCTGCCTTGGGTGACGCGATCAGCTTGTATTTTAATGTCGGACAGGATCTGGCCTTCTGGTATGCAGGGGGACTTAGCGGAACCAAGTGGGTGCAACTGGGGATTGTCTTGCCTTGGGTTGTGGCAGCCTTTATCGGCGCGCTTATGCTATCACGGTCTATTACGTTGCTCAGCCTCGGGGATGAAATTGCGCTCAGTCTCGGTCAGCGCACTGGCATTGTAAAGGTGCTTGGGATGATCCTGGTACTTATTCTGGCGGGGGCGGCAGTGTCGCTGGTAGGATCTATCGGCTTTGTAGGGCTGATTATTCCTCATATGACCCGCAAGCTGGTAGGTGTCGATTATCGCTGGATCATTCCTTGCTCGGCCATTATGGGGGCTTTACTCATCGTGTTTGCCGATCTGGCGGCTCGCATGATTAATGCACCGGAGGAAACACCAGTAGGCGTGCTTATTGCCCTGATTGGGGTGCCATTCTTCCTTTATCTGGCTCGTAAAGAAAGGAGAGCACTGTAAGATGAATAACATCACGACTGGAGCTATTGCCAAAGCAGGTCACCGTAAAAAAATCCATGATTGGATCGTTGTTATCGTTCTGCTCATTCTGCTCATTGTTGCATTCACCATTAGTGCGAATACAGGAACCATTCGACTTTCGCCAATGGAGCTTTTTAGAACCTTATTTGGGCAAGGGACTCCACAGCAGGAATTAATCTTGTTTGAATTCCGATTGCCACGAATGGTTATTTCCATTTTGATTGGTGCAGGTCTGGCGGTTTCTGGCTGTATCATGCAGGGAGTTTCACGTAATGGTTTGGCGGACCCTGGTATTTTGGGGATTAATGCCGGAGCCGGGCTGATGGTTATGCTGTTTGTATTGCTTTTCCCAACGATGCAAACAACGAATTCATTGTTTTTACTACCTGGCCTTGCACTGATTGGATCAGGAGCGGCTGCTATTCTGATCTACGCGCTTTCTTACAAAAAGGGTGAAGGGATTTCTCCGACAAGGTTACTGCTAAGCGGGATTGGTGTAGCGGCGGGGGTCAGTGCTGCGATGATCATCTTGACTCTCAAGCTTACGCCTGAAAGTTATACGTTTGTTGCCAGTTGGTTGGCAGGAAGTATATGGGGGTCCAACTGGAAATTTGTAATGGCACTGTTACCTTGGCTTGTGGTGTTGCTGCCTTTCGCATACTACAAGGCCAATGTGATGAATGTGCTTAATTTGGGAGATCAGACGGCATCCGGGTTAGGTACATCTATTGAAAAGGAACGCATCCTTCTGCTCGCTGCTGCGGTTGGATTGGCCAGTTCCAGCGTATCGGTTAGCGGTGGAATCGGCTTCGTCGGTTTAGTTGCTCCGCATTTGGCAAGAAAACTGGTGGGGCCAAAGCATAAGATGCTGTTAGTGGCCTGTGCATTGGTTGGGGCACTGTTAGTGCTTGTGGCGGATACAATTACACGATCCTTACCTTTACAGAAAGAAATCCCGACAGGTTTGATCGTGGCGATCATTGGTGCTCCATACTTCCTGTATCTGCTGAGTCGCTCCAAGGGATAACATCGCAAAGAAAACATAACTTATTCATTAAAAGCTATACACGACAAAATAACCTTCAACACCACTAAGGAAGTGGGGCTGAAGGTTATTTTGCATTTAAAAATTTAAGCATTCGTATTTTTTCATATCAACGGGAAGTATTCAAGGCGTGAGAAGTTTGATGAAGCTCTCTGATCATTTTGTGCAAAGTGTAATTTTCTTGACGCGTCACGCCGTGTTGATTTTCCTGAACCAGCAACTGATGGATGTTCCGTTTTAGAATTTCACTTCGACGTTCCAGCATTTCGGTACTCATAAATAAATGAACACTCCCTTTGTCATGAATAACTTACATTTTTGAAATGAACATAAGCTGAAAATAAGTTTGCCTTTCGACTTCTTTAAGTATATCGTGCTGAAAGATGAAGGGAAAATGGAGCGAGACAGCAAAATTCTTTTTCACATCACCCATGTCCCGCCGACGGCTACTCACCCCATGGGTTCTTAGATATGCTTCCTAATGCTGGTGATAACAGGTGCTTAGGCGTAATTAGCTAAACGAATAGAATTTGACTGCCTATTATTTTTTTGATATGAACGGATTAAATACGTTAATCCATTTAAAATATTGATCCGTAAGGAGCGTCTATACATGAGTCCCTTATTGTCCCGGGAGAATTATTTCTTAAGTGTTATCAATCAATTGGATCAACATCAAGTTAAAATAGGAAGTCTGGAGCAGCAACTGCAAGAACTTATATTGGATACCGCTCAGGCTGTTCAGAACAAGCTAGTTCTTAACACCAAGTTAATACAAAGAATCAATCGTGTATTCAAAGAATATCAATCCATGCGGTTAAAAGTTGGTTTTGTTTCAGAAGACCAGCACATTTTGTTACATACAGAGTTTATAGATGAACCACACCAGTTAAGGCGAATGTAAATGGAATCACTCATAAGTTTGCTTGAAGCTATGGAGAGAGGCCCACTGGATTTGCAAAGGTGTATTCAATGCAATAATTGGTTTATTCCATATCAGCGTGCTCAGGTTACCAAATTTTGCAGTTCTACATGTGGCGTCCTTCCTGTTGCTGGCGGACAGGATATGTCGCAAAAAAGAACCGCAAAAATGCGGTTCTTTTATTTGAAGATATAGAGTTTTGAATTGCGCGCTAGACAAGGCTAAGGGCTTTATTTATACTTGAAAAGTGCCTAAAATAACTGCGTATAATATAAATTATACGCAGTTTAGGTTTAAATCGACTTTCATTAGCCCTCACGCACAAGATGTCGATCGAATTGTCGATAAAAAGTAGGCGAAAATGGACGTTTTACAGTATATTGGGAAGATGAATCGGAGCGGAGGTAAGCGGGATGAAAAAAGGGGTACGGCAAATGGAGCCGGATATGATAGATGATATTGATGAAGTGTATGCTGAGGAGCTGGAAGCTTTTTTGATCTGGATGAAAGATGCAGGTTATACGATACATACGCAAAAAAACTATACAGGGGATGTGAAGCAGTTCTTACGTACGCTGCGTGAAAAGCCACTTGATCAGGTGAAGAAAATTCATGTGATGTCGTATCTGTCTAAAGCGCGGGAAAGTGGGGCCGGAGATAGTACGCGGAACCGGAAGCATGCGGCGGTAAGTAGCTTTTACAAAGCGTTGCAGGAATTTGAATTGTGCAGCACAAATCCGGCATCTGGAATTAAAAAAGCAAAGACCGAGAAGAATCGTATGCCCGTCTATTTGGATGAAAAGGAAATTCAGCCGTTTTTGCTCGCAATAGAGGGGAAATATGCCAATCGCAACATGACTATTTTTCTGCTCATGGTATATATGGGATTGCGGGTGGGAGAGGTTCATTCTTTGAATGTCTCGGATTACAGCCGGGAGCGACGCACCTTAGATGTGTTCGGTAAAGGACGCAAGTGGCGTACGCTTCCGGTGCCGGAGGGTGTGTGTGATATTGTGGAACGTGCGTTGGAGGAAAGATTAACCCCGTGGAGGGGGAAGGAGGACGCGATGTTCGTGTCGCAAAAAGGCCGCCGTTTGGCGGTGCGCTCTATTCAGCAGATTGCTACGGAAACATTCGAGCGATTCCAGCAGGATAAGAATGCGGAACGTCGGGTATCTTACTCCAGCCATAAGCTGCGGCATACGTTTGCAACGATGCTTTTACGTAAGGGGGCTGATCTGCGTACTGTGCAGGAACTGCTAGGACACTCATCCATCCAGACGACCACTGTATATACGCATGTCACCGATCGAGAAAAAGAAAAAGCGATGGATAAGCTGGATATTCAGATACCAATAACGGGATTGTAAGTATATATCACGGGTTCATTTTGAAAATAAATACGTTTAGTTTACATAATAATTATTATGTAAACTAAAAAAGGAATTGCACCCTGACTTGGAAATCGCATCAACGACTTTGTATCATCAATATTGTGAACATTGTATCCTTTATCATAGTGCTTAGTCTTGTTTTTGATTGATTTGCTCCAAATGATGTTGCAAATGCTGAGTATAATCGTCAACTAGCCACTATAATGTTTCGGTAGACTGGTCATCTTTTTGAAATTTTTTTCTCAAAATCGAGTGATGTACATGAGTTTAACACATTTATGATTTGCTTATTTAATAGTTTCCATAGATGAATGACATCCACTTGGGAGAACGCTTCCTGATACTGATTAGCTGCAACCCAATCATTTTGCGCATATGCTTCAATTTTAACTGGGGATCTTGAATGCTTAATCATTATAAATCTTCGATGATTATTAGAAGCAGAGTCGCACAGATGCCCTAGTATTTCTTTTTTAGACCATTTTTCTGGAAAAGGTTTGGCATTAAATTCATGTTCTGAGATCGAAAAGAATTCTTTTTCATGATCCTCGATGAGCCTGGCGAGTTCTTCAACAGCATTCTTAATAGTTGAGCCTCCTTATTTTAGCGATTGTCATATGATAAACCTTAGAATAATTCAGAATAAGTTGGAAAGCAATGGTGAATTAAAAGCCAGTAAGGTATTGCCTTGACAAAGGTAATATTTTGCTGCAAAATTAGTGAAACCACTTTATAAATATGGTTTATGAAGTGGTTTCATGATTTTATAAAAGGAAGGTGCTATGTATGGAAAAAGCTAATACAAATTTAATTAAAGAAATAAATCTGAACCTGGTTCGCAAAGTATTGAAGCAGATCGGCAAGGCAACAAAACCCCAACTAGCCGCATTGACTGATTTAAGTGTGGTAACTATCAATACTCTTATGCAGGAATTGCTTAATAATGGAGAGATTTTTGAAGATGAAATCGTCCCTTCAAACGGAGGCAGACATGCGTTAACCTATCGTTTTAATTATGAGTTTAGTCTGGCACTGGTTATACATATTAATGAAAAACAAGGGATGGATGTAGTGTGTACCACGGTAGTTAATTTAAATGAGGACGTTCTGATGAAAGAAGAGCATCCCTTTCAAATTTTTAATGCTACACAATTTTATTCCACGATTCAAGACATCATTTCTCTCTATCCTTCCATTAAAGTTATTGGTATTGGAATCCCGGGACAATCTGTAGATGGAGAAATTACAGTTAGCAGCTATGAAAGGTTAAATGGAATTCGATTGGCAGAGGATGTGCAAAGCAAATTTGGTTTGCCGGTTATTCTGGAGAATGACGTAAATGCCGCAGTATGTGGATACGTCTATAGAGAACAGATAGATGAAGATCAATGTGTGCTGGCTATTTATTTTCCTGAGAATTCCCCCCCAGGGATGGGGATTTATTTACGGGATGGGGTTTTAAAGGGCAAACATGGATTGGCTGGTGAAATCAAATTCCTTCCGTCTATAGTTTGGGATGAAAGCAAAGGAACAGAAGTTTTTTTCAATAGTATATGTGAAATTATTCAAATATTACAATCCGTATTTGATCCTGATCAGATTGTAGTCTATAGAGAGAACATAGAAGAAGAGTCTTTCTTTCATTTTTTAGAATCCTACAAATCTAAGCATACGATGCCTTTGTATCCTGAAATTATTCTCTCGGATTTATTTTATGAAGATTTTAAAACAGGGTTGAGAGGGTTAACACTAAAAGAATTAGAACGCCCGATTATTGTCTTTAAATAATGTATATAGGTGTAACCTGCTTTTCTATAAATTATAACTTGACCTGAAACGCGTTTCATCAGCTAAAGTACATGTATAACCTAAAAGAGAAAGCGAGGGCACTCTATGATCTCACTGATTATACTTTGCTCAGTTATATGGGGTGGTACTTATTCGTGCTTAGTATTATCCGGGCAGCCTATGGAAGTAAAACCTTACCGCTCCTTTGATGATTTTTTTGAATGACTTTGTATATCCACTTAATAAAGGAACTTTTTTTACTCGCTTTATTAATATGTTTAATTAAATGATTTAATAGAAGATTTTAATAGAGACTTTGATGTTGATCCATGGAAAGAAAATAAAAAGACATAAATTAAACTTGACAGCTAAAGATTTTTATATATAAAGGGAGGATTTATTTATGTTTAAACTGGTGGTAAGTGATCTAGATGGTACTTTTCTGAATAATAGTAGCACTTTCGATGTCGAATTATTTAATCAGGTTTATGGAGAAATGCAAAAAAATAATATTTCCTTTGTTGCTTGTACAGGTAAACAGTGTGAAAGAGTAGAAGAATTATTTGGTGAGCATGGAAAAGGGATCTGGATCTTAGGGGACAGTGCTACTCGTATTAAAAAGGATGGAGTCGTCGTCAAAGAGTTTACGTTTGAACACAATTTAGCATTACAAGCGATAAGAGAAATTGAAGGTTTTTCCAATGATTTCATTATCATAGCATGTACAACGGAAGCAGCATTTGTCCATTCTCATATTCAAGAGGAATATTATAAAATTGTAAAAGGATCCTATAAGGAAGTTATTAAAATTGACTCATTTGATCAAATAAACAGCAGCTTTCTTAAAATAACCGTTTATGATCCATCTGGAAGAAGTTCCTTATTAAGAAAGCATGTTGAAAAGACTCTGCTGGATCAAATTTATATTGTTGATTCTGAAGCGAATTGGCTGGATATTACAGCACTTCATACCCATAAAGGGGAGACGGTAAGAAAACTCCAGGAGATATTGGGTGTTACTGAGGATGAAACCATGTCTTTTGGAGATGGAGAAAATGACGTGGAACTTATGAGTATAGCAAAATACAGTTTTGCTGTAAAAAATGCTTGTGAGAACACTAAAAATGCAGCTAGCTTTATCACCAAATCCAACGAAGAGAACGGTGTCTTACTAACGATAAAGAAAATGATGGATTTACAAAACCAATAAAATTAATTATCGTTATTGAGAGAACTACTCAAAACTGCTCAATGAAAGGACTATAGTAGTATGAAAAAGAAAATACTGGTTTTTGATATTGGCGGCTCTTTTATAAAATTCAGTTTGTATTTTCAAGGTGAATTTATCAGCAAGGGGAAAGTTAAAACTCCATTGGACTCACTTGAGAATCTGCTTGTAGCTTTAAAGCAAATTCATAATCAGTTTATAGATGATTGTGAAGGTATAGCCGTCAGCATGCCAGGCATTGTGAATTCAGCAAGCGGCCATATGGTGCATGGTGGTTCATTAAGATATATAAATGATATAAATATGATAGAAGTTTTTAAAAAATCGTTTCACAAACCCGTAGCGATTGAAAATGATGGAAAGTGTGCTGCTCTTGGAGAAGCATGGCGTGGTTCATTACAAGGAATTACCGATGGTGTTGTTCTGGTAGTTGGAACAGGGATGGGTGGTGGAATCATCTCTCAAGGGAAATTGCTGAAAGGCCACCATTTATCGGCTGGAGAATTCTCCTTCATCAGAACTAACAACGAGTATGCAGACAATAATGATTATCTGCTTGGTATGCAAGGGAGCAGTTTTGTTTTAACTAAAACCGTTGCGAAAGCTAAAGGACTTCCTGCAGATTCTATAACAGGTGAAAAAGTATTCAAGTTTATTGAAGAAGGTGATCGCACGGTCCAAACGATTTTTCAAGAATACTGTAGGAACATCGCAACACAAATCATTAATTTGCAATCAATTCTTGACCCTGAAAAGTTTGTTATTGGGGGAGGCATATCTGAAAATCCTTTACTGGTAATTACGATTAGGGAAGAGTTAGAGAAGCTTTATATGGATTCTATCTATAATTTTGTGCGTGCAGATATTGAACAAAGTAAATTAGGCAATGAAGCGAATTTGCTAGGTGCTATATATAACTACAAACAATCGTATCATCTTGAATGATGACACAAGTTATATTTCGACGAGTGCGGGATTGAGTAATACAAACCAATAAAATACCAACAAAAGAGCGTGCCTTTAACTTTGGACACGCCTTTTTTTGCATTACAGACGTTTGATATAGGAGGTTTATATGAAAAACATGGTTTTGGAATATATAGGAAATTTGGAGTGGAGAAATCAACAGGATTACATAATATATATTACGTTAATAAACTAGATTTATGAGTCCTATTAATGCATTCAAATGACAACAAGTAGAATCTGCAAGTGGATCACTCTTATCAAAGTGTCCGCTTGCAGATTAAAGTTTCACTGACATTCAAAAAAAGCTTATTTTTCGATTGAGATAATGCATGTGCGTCTACATTTCTTTTTCTGGAGGAGATTCAATGATCAGACCTTGGATATGCTTGCGTCCCATAAGCTTCCGTTTTTTGCGGTTTTCCTTGGTTTCTATAACAATATCCAGATCATAGTCGTCAGGATACAATTCAGTAGCAGCTATGTGAAGGACGAGCCTCTTTTTGTTCATGGTCAGCCTTTGGCCTTGGATCAAAATCCCCACATCCCCGCGTTCATCCTCGGTTTTATATATAATTCCAGTCCGATTCAGGTAGCCTACATAAACACTATCGCCAAGGGCAAACGGCGTCACTGAAGGGTCTAAAACTGCTCTTTTGGGGGAAGTTTTACTTGCAGCAACAGGCTTTTCATCATAAAGAGCAGGGGGGATAACAAATGAATCCTGTGTATTCCGAGATGCTCTGCTTGCAGAAATGGCCTGAGAACGCTCGATAATACGATTCCACATCCCCAGCTTCAAGGCGATGGCGTATGCATAGCTTTCTCCTGCCTCACCAATTCGGAGACGGTATAATGGTTGCAGTGTTTCAGTATCAAATTCCATTCGAGCATTCTGGAATCCTGGCGTATTTTCGGCAAAATGCTTAATCTCACTAAAGTGTGTGGTAGCTACAACGGTTGTCTGGCGGCGGTGGAATTCTTCCAGCAGAGCGATAGAGAGGCCCACGCCTTCGCCCGGATCGGTTCCAGATGCCATTTCATCAATCAGGATCAGAGTGGAGTTTCCTGCTGTTTCCAAAATGCCGATCATGTTGCGGATATGTGCAGAAAAGGTGCTCAAGGCATGCTCAATGCTTTGTCCGTCCCCGATGTCCACCTCAATTCCCTCAAATACAGCCATTCGGCTGCCTTTCAAAACGGGTACCAGTAGTCCGGATTGCATCATCAGGGTTAACAGGCCGACACTTTTGAGGGCCATCGTTTTTCCACCTGTATTGGGTCCAGTAATGATGAGCGAGGAGTAGACTTCACCGATTGAGAAATCAAGTGGAACCATGGAATTTGCCATCAACGGGTGACGTGCACCTCGGATGTCTATAATCCCGTTAAGGTTAAGCTCCACAGGGACAGCATCTATAGTCATGGCATATTTGGCTTTTGCTAATAAAAAGTCGAGTATACCTACCGTCTCTGTGTTGATGCTCAGCTCCCGGTTGTATGACTCAGTGAGTGCCGTCAGGTCTCCCAGCACTTTCATTTCTTCTTTGGATTCCTCCGCCATGTTCGCACTCTGATCGAATTGCAGACTTACGATCTCGGCAGGCTCGATGTAAACCGTTTGACCGCTGCCCGATTCATCCAGCACATTGCCTTTCACCTGTTTTCGGAACTCTTTTTTGATTGGAAGCACATAACGTCCACCACGCTGACTAATCATATTTTCCTGCATGATGGATCGGTGACGGCTGGTGAGAGAATCAAGTTTCCTTTTGATCCGCTCTTCCGTGACCGCTATTTTTTTGCGGATTTTAGCCAGTTCTTTACTGGCGGTGTCCGTAACTTTTCCTGAATAAATACATCTTTCAATTTCAGACAGAAGGGGTTCCATACCATACATGGAAGAAGCATAGGCACTGACGCTTGAAGCGGCATTCGACTTGGAACCCATATATTTTATCAGTTGACCGCAACTTCTGATAAATTGGGCAATGTGAGAAAAATCGCGCTCGCTGAACAAATATCCGGTTCCCAGCAAGTGAAGAATGTGTTCCATCCCTTCCAGCGAGGGGATAGGAACACTTGCACCGTGGCGAATGAGCTGCAAGGCTTCGGTCGCTTCGTCAAGGCGGATCCTGATCGTACGGATATCTGTAATTGGTTGCATGGAAGCGGCATGGCGCTTACCAAGGTAAGAAAAAGCACATTCGGAAACTCTTGTTTTGATCCGGTCATATTCCAAACGCTGCATTGTGGTTTCATTCATGAATAAATCTCTCCTTTATTTGTATAGTGCCAGGATTTTTTGAACCTTTTCTGTAAAACAAAAAAAGAGCGGAGAATGAACAAATCGTTCATTCTCCGCCCTGAAGGAAAGAGGGAATTTATCGTCAAATAAGCCTATAATCCAGCTTTTGCAGCTCCAATTTATGCGTCCCCAAATCATCCATGAGTAAACCAATTTGTAAGCTAATTAGCCCATGAATAGGAGGTGTATAAAGGAAGTTCACAAAATCTGAAAACAAAAAAACCGCGCTGAACACAGCACGGAATAAGGCCTAGAAGAAAATAATCCCTGAGGCGATTTATGATATCCGCATGTTCTTAACTAATGTCAGGGTAAAAACATAGTAGCAAACAAACCTGTCCCCGGAGGGCGCAAGCGCCTGAATGGTCTTCCCTGAATATGAAGTTGCTTAGTTAAGAACGTTCACCGACATCAAAATCTCTCCCTTGATTACAGATATATCCACACTATACGATCAGTCAGCACCGAAGTCAAGCCAAGATCACTCGAAATCTTCAAAGCGGACAAAAGATAAACGGACATCATGGGGCTTCTTAATTCTGGTACAGCAGTGATAATAAGAAAATGTGGAATGTGAGCCACTTGGAAGAAATAAATCGTGTTACTTAAAAAGAGGATATATAGATTACGTAATATATATTATGTTAACCATAACATCTCCTAGTGAGTGAATGTAATCATATGGAATTTTAACTGGATTGGAGCCATCTATATAATCGAAGTATGGAAAGGAATCAAAAAGGTGGTCCGAAGTTGGCTACGCAAGACCACTTTGAAATAGAGGGAATTTTTTTGTCTTTCAAATGAGAATGATAATCATTATACTTGTGATTAAGAATAAAACACGCATGCACTGCGAATCCAGCTAAAGGGGGAAGCTATAACAAGATGAAAATACATACCTCTACGTCTACTTTTAATGATTACTACAATGAAATAGCCGATGCAAACTTTATGAGCTATGAAAAAGATCCCATTCAGGCGTCCGCGAAGCATGAGCAGATTTATCATATACCTGAGCAGTGGGGAGAGGGAGTGCATCATACGCATTTTTTGCGCCAAGGCTTCGAGCTTTCCCATAGTAACATGCTATTTCATGAGCCAGTCCAAATTGCAAGAAGGTTTGACACTCCTTATCTGGAGCTGGCGTTGAACCTCAACTATTCGGCTACCTGGTCCGTAGATGGTTTCCGTTCAGAGCGTGAGCATGGAGGGCATGTGCAGCTCATTTATATGAACGAAGTGAAGATCCATGCGGAAATGCCGGGAAGTAAAGCGATGAATCATATGGAGCTGCGTTTTAATCCTTCGCTGTGGGGCGAGCTGTTACAGGAGTTGGGTATCCGTCTGGAGCAACCGTTTGCTTGTATGGAGACAGTGATTACGCCCGGTATGCGAGCGATCGCTCAGGAACTGTTGTTTCATCCTTATCAGGGCATGACCCGACAGCTTTTTTTGGAGAGCAAGGCGCTGGAGCTAATGGCACTTTTTCTGCAAGAAATACGCAACCCAAAGCCTAAATCAACCATGACGATCAAACCCAATGATGTACAGTGTATTCACGAGGCGAAAGATATTTTGCTGCGTACACTGGTTCAGCCTCCGAGTCTGATTCGGCTGGCACAGATGGTACATATTAATGAACAAAAGCTCAAAAACGGCTTTAAAGAGCTATTCGGCACGACGGTATTTGGCTTTGTACGCGAACAAAGATTGGAAAGAGCGAAGCAACTGCTGGAAAAGGAGCAGATCACTGTCAGTGAAGCGTCAGCGATGGTGGGTTATAGCAACTTTAGTCATTTTGCCGCATTATTCCGTAAAACATATGGCTATAACCCGAGTGCCTACCGAAAAAATAACAATTTGTCTTCGTTATAAAATCCTCCATTTTAAAAAACTTCTCCCTCCAGTGTTGGTGATTCTCCGGGAATCGGCGGCGGAAAGCAGGACGAGAGCCGTACAATAGAACCAGGCTCAAAGCATTCTGCAACTGTCGTGATTTGAAAGGAGAAATGATTCATGCAACAAAAGGCGGGCATTGCCCGATTAGTGCAAATCGCCGGGGAAAAGCGTGGACTATTAGCTTTCTCTACGTTTTTTTCCGGTTTAAGCGCCATTCTGATGCTGGTGCCTTATGCATCTGTGTATTTTGTGCTCAAGGAGCTGCTCGAACACGCTGCACAGCCGACAACAGCGGATGGGCCGTTTATGATTCGCTGGGGGCTGATCGCGCTCGCAGGTTTATTGGCCAGCCTCATTACGATGTACATCGGTGGACTCATCTCCCATATCGCAGCCTTCCGTATTTTATACGGTCTGCGTGTCAAGCTGTCAGCTCATATTGGTAAGCTTCCATTGGGCTGGCTTAATGGTACTTCCACGGGTGCGGTTAAAAAGACACTGGAGCAGAACGTGGAAAAAGTAGAGACATTTGTCGCTCACCAGCTGCCGGATCTGGTGCAGGTCATCGTGACGGCGGTGGTGATGATTGTCGCTATGTTTAGCTTGAACGTGTGGCTGGCACTTGCTTGTGTTGTGCCCATTTTACTCGCTTTTACCGTCCAGATGACGCTGATAGGCGGCTCCAAGACGTGGGATAACGTCAGAGAGTATTACAATTCACTGGAGCGTCTGAACGGATCGGCTGTGCAATATGTACGGGGGATGCCTGCGATCAAGATATTCGGTCAGACGGTGCATTCGTTCCGTAAGTTTTACTCCGATATGGTGCATTACCGCGAGTATTGCGTGAAATTCACTGATCAATTCCAAACCGGCTTTCTCGTGTTTAAGGTAATTATTAGCTCATTCGCCGCTTTTGTACTGCCTGTGGGTGTTTATTTGCTGAGTGGTAATCCGGGGAATGTTGCTTTTGCCTCGGTTCTGCTGTTTTTCCTGGTGATGGCTCCCGGGGTTTCAGCTCCGATGTTTAAAATTATGCACCTCATGTCGTCCATGCGAGATATTAATGAAGGTGTTGATCGGATCGATCGTATTTTTAATGAGCCTGCAATGCAGGAGCCTGCACATCCGCAGGAGCCGACTACCTATGATGTGCAGTTTGAGCAGGTTTCCTTTTCCTATGGCAGCACAGAAGAGGTTAAGGAGCCTCAAGACGGCGGGGACGCTCAACCGACTCGCGTATTGTTCGATATTTCTTTTACTGCAAGACAGGGGGAAATGACCGCATTAGTCGGACCTTCCGGCTCCGGGAAATCCACGATCGCCAATCTGGTGCCACGCTTTTGGGACGTGCAGGAGGGGGCGATTCGTATTGGTGGCGCAGATATTCGACAGATGAGTACGTCCAACCTGATGGATACGGTCGCTTTTGTATTTCAGGAAACCTTTTTGTTCTTTGACTCTGTGTTTAACAATATTGCAGTTGGCGATACAGGTGCTTCCATGGAGCAGGTTATTGCGGCGGCAAAGGCGGCGCAGTGCCATGAGTTCATCTCCAAACTGCCGAACGGGTATGATACGCTCATCGGGGAAGGCGGAGTGTATTTATCGGGTGGTGAAGAGCAGCGGCTTGCGGTAGCACGCGCCATTCTCAAAAATGCGCCTATTCTGGTGCTGGATGAAGCCACGGCATTTGCTGACCCTGAAAATGAATACGAGATGCAGCTAGCCTTGATGGAGCTGATGAAGAATAAGACGGTGATCGTTATCGCACACCGGTTGTCCACTATTCAGCATGCAAATCAAATTCTGGTGCTTCAGGAAGGTCATATTGCTGAGCGGGGACAGCATAGAGAGCTACTTCGTGCAGATGGTCTGTATGCCCGCTTGTGGCAAGCGTATACGGATGCGGGACAATGGCAGATTGGGGCGCCGGGAGAGGAGGCGGCTAAACGATGAGTATGCTGCAAAATATAACGGCGGGTAATCCGCGGGTACTGTTAAAGTCGGTATTGTACACAACTCTGGCTAATGTTGCGGGGCTGATTCCATTTGCGTTGCTGGTAGGGGCGGCCCGTCTTATTTTCGAGCCTTTCATTCATCCGGGAGCTTCGCTCCAATCGGCTGGATTGTGGTGGATTAGCGGAGGGCTGCTTATGTCGTTGATTCTGCTGTATCTGTGTGAAGTTCCGGCTTATCGTTCCCAGTACCGGGGAGCCTATGACGCTTCTGTAACCGGGAGATCGCGTTTGGCTGAGCATTTGCGCAAGCTGTCACTCGGTTTTCTGAACAAGCGTGATCCGGGTGATTTGGCGAATATGATGATGGGTGATTTCACAATGGTGGAGCATGGGATTTCCCATTTGGTCCCGCAAATGATCGGGGCGGTGACGATGCCGCTGCTGGCGTTGATTGGCTTATCCTTTTTGGATTGGCGCATGGCGCTGGCACTGTTCGCTGCTTTTCCGGTAGCGATTTTGCTGGTATTGCTCACTTCCCGTATACAGCGGCGGCTGGGAGCTAATCACATGCGGGCTAAAATTAACGCGGCTAATCGCCTACAGGAGTATTTGAACGGTATTCGGGTAATTAAGGCTTATCAGCTAACCGGAGAGCGCTTTGTGCGTCTGGAGCTTGCGTTCAAGGAGCTGATGCGTCACAGTATCCGAATTGAAGGGCTGTTGGGGCCGATTGTATTAGCTGCTATTGCTTTTATACGCTCTGGCTTGACGTGGATGGTTATGATCGGGGTATATCTATTATTGGCTGGGCAGTTGGATGTGATCGCTTTTGTCTCCTTTTTAATCGTAGGAACACGTATTTATGACCCTCTGACCACTGCGCTTGTTAATTTCGCCGAGTTTCGTTATCACGAGCAGGCAGGGGAGCGTATTGTCCAGTTGCTGAACGAGCCTGTCATGCCCGGGGATCAGATACCTTCGCAAAGGCATGATATCGAGCTGAGACACGTAAGCTTCCGCTATGGTGAGCAACCCGTACTTGAGGATGTAAGTATGTCTATGCCGTTCCGTTCCTTTACGGCGCTCATAGGGCCTTCTGGTAGCGGGAAAAGTACGGTATTGCGTATGATCGCACGTTTTTATGACCCAAATCAGGGCAGTGTACTGCTTGGCGGCGATGATATGCGGCAGATGGACCCCGAGGCGCTGCTGCGCAAGGTATCTATGGTGTTTCAGGACGTGTATCTGTTTCAGGATAGCATTGGGAACAATATTCGATTCGGTAAAAGTGATGCGACGCAGGCAGAGATCGAAGCTGCCGCTCGTCAAGCTTGCTGTCACGATTTTATCTCCAAGCTGCCGAACGGGTATGACACCTGGGTAGGCGAGGGCGGCAGTACATTGTCGGGTGGGGAAAAGCAACGAATTTCTATCGCCCGTGCTATTCTCAAGGATTCGCCGATCGTATTGCTGGATGAGGCCACCTCTTCGCTTGATCCTGAGAATGAAAAGGATATTCAGCAGGCGATTGATCGCCTTGTACAAGGCCGAACCGTTATCGCTATTGCTCATAGGCTCAAAACAGTACGAAATGCGGACCGCATCGTTGTACTGGATAAAGGAAGGGTTGTAGAGCAGGGACGACATGATGAACTGCTGGATGACAACGGCCTGTATGCACGATTGTGGAAAAGACAGCATGAAGGAAGAGAGTCTTAGGATGCATGAAATTATGAAATAACGATTTGATCATAAAAAAACCGACCCTTAGCGGATGGCAGGATACACCTCCATTCCAATAAGGATCGGTTTTTTGCGTTACTTAGATTCCCCGGATACGACAGCTTGCACAAAATATTACATAATAAATATTATGTTAACTGAAATGTATATCTGAACGATGAGGATTTGTATCCGATGTACGTTTTAAATCCATAGTGATATAATTACGCGTACATGCCTGAAAAGGAGCGTATGGAACGCAAATGAACTTTCAAGTGGACTTTTTATCTTTTTTTGTAATTCAGGTAGACGGAAAAGAAGGACAGGGTGGTAAGTCCTACAAGCATTACGCTACGATGGATGACTATGATTATGACGAAAGTGATGTTAAAAAATTTCTGGATGGGGAATTTGCCCGCATTAGCAAGCGGAAGGTCGAGAAAAATCCGAGCACAGAGCAGGCACCGACCAAAATTGGCCGCTTTATCGTCGAACCGGAGCATGAACTGAGCAGTAATCCGAATTTCAATATGTTCGCCCGGCTGCGGGGAGCAGAGGATAAGGAAGATTTTAAAAATGCCTGCGACGATCTGGTGCGGATGTATCTGGATACGAGCGCGGTACGCGGCGGAGCGTTGATCATTGTACAGGCTACCTTGAATACACACTCCGATGATCCGTTTATTTTTGTGCTCAAATGTGATTTTGAACCTAAAATTGCTCGGATTACCGAAAGCAGTCTGGTCAGTGAGGTCGAAATGGCCATTTCAGCCCGTAATATGAAATCCATCATGTATCCTTACATGCTGGAGGAGGGGATGAACGATGAGTGGGAGCTTAAAATTCACCAGTCCTCGCATGCCCGGTATTTTGAGGATTTTCTGAAATTTGTGACCTACGAGCAATCCATGCCAGAAATCGTTAATGAGCATGTCATGGGCTTCGTCCAGAACTATGTAGAGACGAAATGGCCAGATGCTTCCAATGAGGAAAGACAGCAAGAGGAACGTGATCTGGAGCTGTGGGCGGCCAGTGAAAAACGGGATTTGCAAGGAAAATGGGAACCCCTTCAGGTCGTAGAGGCTGCACAGCATATTGTTGAGCTAAAACCGGAAATTGAAGTTCGCTTCAAGCTGGATGATATGGCTGTGCGTGGACTGCTGTCCGACTTTGGGGCCAAGCTGCATATTACGAAGCTGCATGATAGATACGCGCTTATCATTGAAGGCGACGCATTTACGTTTGAAAAAGGCTTTTCACCGATTGAGCTGCTTCAACCTGAATCGTTCGAAACGGTGGCTGAGCGCTTGAAAGAGAAACGCCAGCAAGAAGACGAGTTTGCCGATGGCGATACACCGCCTTGGTAATCTGAATAAACTGTTTACGATAAGCCGAACTCCTTATATAAAATAATCAAAGGGCCTCTCAACGGTATTTTCGCCGCTGTGGAGGCCCTTTTTGTCTACAATTTCAGTTTGTTCATCTACAAGTTGAGTTTACTGATTTGATCTTTCAGCTTGTTCGCAGATTGATGCAGCCCTTGACGTTCCTTGTCATTCAGTGGAAGATCTAAAATTTCGCGTACCCCGTTGTGATCTACGATACTCGGGACACCCAGATAAACGTCAGACACTCCGTTATAATCTTCCAGCAAAGTGGACACATTAAGTACCGACCCTTCGTCCCCCAGAATGGCTGCTACGATCCGGTCGAGAGCCAGCCCGATGGCGTAAGAGGTCGCGCCTTTGGCATCTATAATTTCATAGGCTGCATTTTTGGTACTTTCAAAAATCTCATTTTTCGTTTCTTCGCCCAGCTCCAATGGAGTTCCTGCGATGTTGGCCGTGCTCCATACAGGCAGCTCGGAATCGCCATGTTCTCCAATAATATGGGCGTGGATGCTGCGAGGATCAATGCCCTTTTGCTTACCGATCAAATAACGGAAGCGTGCGCTGTCCAGCAGCGTACCCGAACCGATAACTCTGCTCGAAGGCCAGCCACTACGTTTCCAGGAGATGTAGGAGAGGATGTCCACTGGATTGGTTGCGATCAGCAAAATGCCGTGTGTGTTTACCTTGACGATATTATCAATAATGCTTTCAAAAATTTCGGCATTACGCTTGAGCAGATCAATGCGTGTTTCTCCCGGTTTTTGTGATGCGCCCGCTGTAACAATGATGATATCCGCATCACGGCAGTCTTCATAATCACCCGCCCACACTTTGACACCGCCGAGAAAGGGAAGCCCGTGATTCATATCGAGCATTTCCCCCTGCGCCTTTTTGACATTAACATCAATAAAGACAAGTTCTGACATGCGTTGGCGTAGCAGGAGGGTGTAACCGGTCGTTGTACCGACCGCTCCCATGCCGACAATGGCCACTCTGCTTCGTTTGTAAGGTTTTAAGCTCATAAAATCCTCATCTCCTTTTCGGGTTGAATACCTTTTCATTTTTTAATAATACAAAATTTATCTTTCCTACTTAGTTTACCGTATATGTGCCCTCCACTGCAAAGAAATATGACATTTCTCCTTGACTTCAAACAGGGACTCGCCAATAATTAATCGAATGACAGAAACACACACTAAAGCGTTGCAGTAGCAATATTGGCGTAGGACATTATGGAAAGAGGATTATGATTATGGACTTATTTCGAAAAAAGACAGGGATGCTCCCGCATGGGGAAAACGGAACGACGGGTCATTTGAAGAGAACGATGGGCGCCTTCGATCTGACTATGCTGGGTGTAGGATGTATCATCGGTACCGGGATTTTTGTGATCACAGGCAAGGCAGCAGCGGAAAATGCGGGTCCTGGCCTGATGATCTCCTTTGTTATTGCAGGAATTGCCTGCGTGCTGGCAGCCTTGTGCTATGCAGAGCTTTCATCTACGGTTCCCGCTGCCGGCAGCGCTTATGCGTATAGCTATATTGTGTTTGGGGAAATTCTGGCCTGGGTGCTGGGTTGGGACTTAATTCTGGAATACGGGGTGGCGGCCGCCTCAGTGAGCAGTGGCTGGTCTGCTTATTTTCAAGGTTTGCTGGCCGGCTTCGATATACATTTACCACTGGCTTTAACCGCAGCCTTTGATTCAGCCAAGGGAACCATTATTGACCTGCCTGCTGTGTGTATTATTATGTTGATCACACTGCTGCTGAGTCTCGGAGCCAAGGAAACGGTCCGATTTAATTTCATTATGGTTTGTGTCAAAGTGGGCGTTGTGCTGCTGTTTATCGGAATCGGAATTTTTTATGTTAAGCCTGCTAACTGGACACCGTTTCTCCCCTATGGTTTTTCCGGTGTTTTGAGTGCTGCGGCAATCGTATTTTTTGCTTACTTGGGTTTCGATGCCATTTCAACGGCAGCAGAGGAGGTACGTAATCCGCAGCGAAATATGCCAATTGGTATTATTTCCTCGCTTGCGATTTGTACAGTGCTGTATATAGCGGTTTCGGTTGTACTTACCGGAATGGTGCCTTATACGCAGTTAGGGGTAAATGATCCTGTTGCGTTTGCTTTGCGCTTTATCCATCAGGATTTTGCGGCAGGATTGATTTCTGTCGGTGCGATTGCCGGGATGACCACGGTTTTACTCGTACTGTTGTATGGTCAAACACGGTTAATTTTCTCGATGTCGCGTGACGGTTTGTTACCGGTATTTTTATCTAAAATCAATCCCAAAACTCAAACACCAATCCGAAGCACTTGGCTGGTCGGAAGCATCATCGCATCGGCTAGTGGATTTTTTCCATTACATGCTCTGACGAACCTGACGAGTATCGGAACCCTGTTCGCTTTTGCCGTTGTATCGGTTGGGGTGATCGTTCTGCGTAAGAAACGTCCCGATCTGAAAAGAGGCTTTACCGTTCCTTGGGTCCCGTTACTCCCGCTTTTGAGTGCCCTGGTTTGCGTCGGTTTGATGCTTCAGCTTCATATCAGCACGTGGATTGGATTTATCGTTTGGCTTCTGCTGGGTCTACTGATTTATTTCTTCTATGGATATCACAAAAGTTTGTTAAACCGTAAATCCTAATTTGTCTGAATGTTAAAAAGCCGGCATCCTGCACTTATGTGGAGGGTGCCGGTTTTTTTGTATGAGTGCGCGAAAAGTGTCACATAAGGTCGTTTATGGTATAATTCTGTTTCAGATAAGCTTGTGGCACGGGATTACCGCATGCCATCTAGGGAGGATCTTTATATGAAACTGCGCTGGCGTGCGCTCCTGGGGGGAGTATTGCTGCTGACATGTATCCTGCTGGCTGGCTGTTCTTCCGAACCCGCAGAAACCGTAACCAAACCTCCGGTTGAGGAACCGGATGACCAGGGACAAACGATAACTATTAATCCACCATTGACGCCGAAGGTGGGCGATCCCGATGCCAAATATGTAGTTCAGACACGAATAGCTGATTTCCATCTGATTGATAATACCAAAGGTTTCGTTTGGGGAGTTACTCGTAATGAGCTTCGGCTCTATTATACGCATGATGGTGGAAATACCTGGAATAATATTTCTCCTTCCGAAAACGTTCAATTTCAAGACAAGCTTGAATATGGGAAGGATATTAGCTTTACCGATTCCCGGCATGGATGGGTTGTCCGTCAAAATCTGGACAAAACCGCAACCGTCATCCTCAGAACCGCTGATGGGGGACAAAGCTGGGATATTTCAGCGCTCCCAAGCGGGGAGCATGTGAGCGCGATACAATATGTAAATCCGTCTACCGGATGGATTATGGCGTCTACAAACCTGAATGAGCAGGATCAACAAAAGTTGTTGTATCATACCACTGATGGAGGGGCTACATGGAAGAAGGTTGCGCAAAGTTCTGGCATGTCATCCAATGAGTCAAGCTCGGGCCTGCCCGATCAGGGCAGCATGGCGGGAATGAGCTTTGATGGCAACAAGCAGGGTTTTGTTGCGATTAATTTGGATAGCAGTGTTAAGCTTTATAAGACTTCGAATCAAGGGAAGACTTGGACGCCGGTAGCCAGCAAGATGCAGGGTTGTCCTCAAGCCGAAGCCGAAGCTCCGCAGTCTTTTAAAGGAAATAGTTCCTCGTATTGGATTCCTGTTCTCTGTTATTTAGACAGCGGTACAAAGTATAGCGGACTGTTTACTGCTGATGCAGGCATGCAATGGAACCATGTGTCTTTGGGGCTGACCAGTAAAAGAAACTCCGTTATTCCCGGCCGCACTTTTCTAAATGATAAGGAAGGGTGGATCGTAACCCCAACCGGAATGAAGCGAACGATGGACGGGGGCAAGACATGGACAACCCTTACTGGCAGCAAAGTATTGCCATCGAAGCTTAAGGATTACCCGCGATCGGTCAAGCTCCGTTTCGCTTCTTCTACGGTAGCGTGGCTGCTTCTGGAACGATTGGACGACAAGAAATCACTGTTACTTAAAACGACGGATGGCGGTGCCAGCTGGAGGATCCTATAACCTTTCACCAGAGCGATTGCCCTGTGCTTTTCCCCCTCATTTTGCACGTCCTCAAAAGGCCATGCAGATACAGGGAAGAGGCACAGGGCGTTTTATTTTTAAAAAACTTAAATTTTATACGACAATATGTGAAAAAAATCACAATCTATCGGATGAGCCGCTGTTATACTGAACCTGTAAACAACGATAGGAGTGATAATCATGAGAGCGAATCAGGATCATATGTTAACCCAATACTACCTTCAATTTTGTTACACTTGCCAAGATGCCTACGGTTGCACGACTGAAGAGGATTGTAAACAGTGTGCAGAACGTTACGCCGAAACAGAAGAAAATGAAGTTCTGGATGAGACACAACGTTATCTCCAGCTTGTACATGTATAAACAGATGCATCATTCTGATATCGCCATATGTTGAGCCTCCCGGATCATTCCGTGGAGGCTCTTGGCGTTCTTGAGGGTTGCTATCAAATTTGGGCAGGAACGTACATATACTATTACAGAAAGCTTAGGTCATGTGAGGATGCCCGGCCGTTTCCCTGTGGAATGCCTGGCGGAGAGGAGTGCGGTGCATGGGATTTGAGTCATTATGGATGTTCGATTGGCTGGGTACGGTACTGCCCGTATTTTTCGTAGTCGTGTTGGGTATTGTCGTACTGTCTGCGGGCAAGGAAGTCATGGAATGGAGCCGGAATAAAAGGCAGCCTGTATTGACGGTCGGTTCCCGAATTACGGCCAGAAGGACACATCTCCAACAGAGGCGGCAGGAGGAACAAGGGACTCGTACCTATACTTTCTATTATGTAACCTTCGAGGTGGAGAGTGGCGACCGGATGGAGTTTAAGGTGAGCGGGGAAGAATATGGTCAATGTGCCGAGGGAGATGAGGGGCGGCTTACCTTTCAGGGTACACGGTACATCGGGTTCCAGCGTCTCAATCGCTATAGCTTGGAACAGGTAAAAATGTAGACAGCAGCTTATTCTCCCATTCATTCATGGGCAGCCTCCTGCGGTGAAACAGGCCAGGGGGCTGTTCTTGTTTCTTGTGCAGCACATTTTGGTACATATATACTAGGGAAGTGTATAGAGGAGGAATAAGCCATGTCATTTGAGGGACAAGTTGTTATCGTAACAGGAGCGGCACATGGAATCGGAAGAGAGGTCGCTTTGGCCTACGCTGGCAAAGGTGCCAAGGTCGTATTTGCCGATCGCAATGAGGAAAAAGGGGCTGCTGTTGCGGCTGCGGCACGGAATGAAGGACATCAGGCGATCTTTGTTCCCTGTGATGTGCGTAAGGAAGAAGATATTGTTGCGCTGATCCGTGCTACGGAAGAGGAATATGGCACCATTCATACGCTGATTAACAATGCGGGCGTGTCCAAATGGAAATCTCCATATGAGTTAACGGTTGCGGAGTGGGATGACATTTTGAATACAAATGTACGTAGCTGCTTTATTGCGACACGAGAAGCGGCTAAGGTGATGAAACGTAATCCGGAAGGGGGCTCTGTGGTCAATATGACTTCAACACGGGCTTTTATGTCAGAACCGGATACAGAAGCCTATGCGGCGTCCAAAGGAGCCATTGCAGCCCTTACACACGCGATGGCCATATCGCTAGGAAAGGATGGAATCCGGGTCAACTGTATTAGTCCGGGTTGGATTGAGACAGGGGATTACGGGCAACTACGCCCCGAAGACCATCAGCAGCATCCATCCGGTCGAGTGGGAATTCCTGCCGACATCGCGCGGGCGTGTCTGTATTTGACCCAGTCCGGCAACGACTTTGTTACAGGCACGAATCTGGTTGTAGATGGCGGCATGACGCGAAAAATGATTTATGGGCCCTGAAAATTAGGCTGAACATGGGCGAACTTAATTTTTATATAAGGATACGTTACTGCAGGATAGTCCCGAATTTCGGGGCTATTTTTTTCGTTGTCGCTGTCACCCATTGGGCATTTGTACCATACGATACGATATATGATTGAGCAGTAAGGAGGGGAGACGTTGGCTGTTATTAATGTCAACTCAGAGGATGTAAGGACACTGGCCCGGCTTATGCGAGCAGAGGCCGAAGGAGAAGGGGAGCAGGGAATGCTCATGGTCGGCAATGTCGGTGTTAATCGGATTTTGGCCAATTGTCTGGATTTTCAGGGAATTCGCCTCATGAATGACATGGTGTTTCAAAGTCCCGGCGGATTTGAAGCTACCCAAAAGGGGTACTTTTACCAAAGAGCCCGTGACCGTGACATTCGTCTTGCCCGGCGTGTCATTAATGGGGAAAAGATTCGCCCGGCTTCGAATGCATTGTGGTTTTTCAGACCTTCCGGGGACTGTCCGGATACCTGGTATAACCAGACTAACACCGGCCGTTACAAGGCCCATTGCTTCTTTAGTCCAACTGCACAGGATTGCCCTGCCGTCTATTAACGCGTAACAACATGAGTGTGGATGATTTAAAACCATTTTAGGAGGAATTAAAATGATTTCACAGCAAGCTTACCGTCCTGTCTCTTATCCTGCTGGCGGCGGGTTTCCCGAATGGCCTAGGTTGGCCCCAATGGGAACCATGCAGCCCATGAGCGGCTTTCCCCCTCAAGTCAATAGTGGTAGCGCAATGACACCGACTGGCACAGTGGTACAGACTCAGACTCCACAATATGAGCAATCTTATATTGAAAATATTTTGCGTCTGAATCTGGGCAAAACGGGTACTTTTTATATGACCTATGAAAATAACCGGGAATGGAACGCGAAAATTTTCAAGGGCATTTTGGAAGCGGCGGGTCGTGACCACATTATTATCAGTGATCCTTCTACTGGAAGACGCACCATTCTGTTGATGGTGAATCTGGACTATGCGACTTTTGATGAGCCGCTGTTGTACCAATATCCTGGCGTCATGGGTAATCCGGGCTCGTCCCCGGTTCGCTGATGTCTTCATATATATAGTTTATCCCCCAATCCTCTGCCTTACGGCGGGGGATTTATTTTATTTATATTCTTTCTCAAATATAGTAGCTTCCCTTGTGGTAAGAGGCGGAAAATGGCGATTTTCGGTCATAATGACCGCGTTAGCCGATTTTTCTGACATACCTTGCGGATTGACTGTGTAGTGTATAGCTATATAATTGAATATAAGCTGATGAATGGCTTCGTCATTCATGCGAAAATATGGCTTGTAAAAGCCGGAAGGAGTGAATGTGTTGGGAAGTTGACGCTGCTTATGATGTGTTATCGTTCTGTCTATGATGAAACTATCCGAAGGAGGTGCGCCTGTCTGCCGTAATGACGGCTGACGGGGAGCATATTGAGTGACCCTTTACCGAGTATGTTCAACTTATTTATTGTTTTTGCATTAGTATTATTAAACGGTTTTTTTGTATCTGCAGAATTTGCAATGGTGAAAGTCAGAAGCAGCCGTATTGAAGCATTGGTAGAGGCGGGTAACAAAAAAGCCGTATATGCCGCGAATATGTTACACAATTTGGACGCTTATCTGTCTGCCTGCCAGTTGGGCATTACACTGGCTTCGCTGGGACTGGGGTGGATCGGAGAGCCGGCCATTGCACATTTGATCGAACCTGTATTTACCGCCGCCGGGCTAGGACCGGTATATGTACACGGTACTGCCGTGGTCATTGCATTTATTGTGATTACGATTCTGCATATTGTGCTGGGGGAATTGGCGCCCAAAACGATAGCCATTCGTAAATCTGAAACCATTACGCTGTATTCGGCCATGCTGATGACTTGGTTTTACAAGCTGATGTATCCATTCATATGGGCGTTGAATGGCATGGCGAACAGCCTGCTGCGTTTATTCCGTCTGGAGCCGGTATCTGAATATGACGATTCCGCGCATACGGGGGATGAAATACGCATTCTGATGAAAGAAAGCAATAAGAGCGGACTAATTGATAATACGGAATTGGCGCTTGTTGATAATATATTTGATTTTACCGACACGACCGCCAGGGAAATCATGATTCCGCGTACCGAGATGATCTGTTTGTACAGCAATGAGTCCACAGAGGAAAATCTCGCGATTGCGACGGAAAGCATGAGAACGCGTTATCCAATCTGTGCCGAGGACAAGGACCATATTATCGGCTTTATCCATATTAAGGATCTTCTGCGGGCAAACAAACTGGATACCCGTATGATGATCCGCCCGATTCTTGCCGTTCCTGAATCTACGCAAATTAGCGATTTGCTCAAACGCATGCAGCGTAGCAAGACACAAATTGCGATTCTGATTGATGAATACGGTGGTACCTCGGGTATGGTGACGCTGGAGGATATTATGGAAGAGATCGTTGGTGAAATTCAGGATGAGTTCGATCAGGAGCGTCCGGGTTATGAGCAGATTAATGACGAGGAATTTTCCATTGACGGTATGCTGTTAATTGATGAAGTGAATGATCGCTTTGGACTGAATCTGGATCATGAGGATTATGATACAGTAGGGGGCTGGCTGTACTCGCATGTTGAGGTCATCCCGCCACAGCCGGGTCAGTCTGTAGAATTTGAAGGTTGTCAGTTCGTTGTAGAAGAAATCGAGAACAAGCGGATTTCACGTATTCGGCTGTTGAAGCAGCCAATCCTTATGGAGGAAGCCGGAGTCTCGTAAATCAGGATTCACCAGACAAAAGAGTAGACATTCTATAATTGAATAATCCTTGAAGCGACCCTTGAACGATAAAGGGTCGCTTTTTTTGATTTTAGCTTCTTTACACATAGAACATGAATTGATATGATGTCTGTACAATTGTAAACCTATTATAAATTTATATGGTTGACAATTAAGAAGGTAATTTATCCTGAGAAACTTATCTGTTTACATGCTCATTTAAATTAGGGAGGTACAAAGTATGAAATGGTCCAATGAGGTTACGGATTGGTACTCGCTGGCAGAAAAAGCGATCCACGGCAGCAATTTGACGCTGGTAGAAGGATTGGCGGTGCTGGAAGCGGACAATGAGGAAATCTTACCGATTATGCAAGCTGCATTTCATGTGCGTCATCATTTTTACGGTAAAAAGGTAAAGCTCAACATGATTATGAATGCCAAAAGCGGCCTGTGTCCGGAGGATTGCGGCTATTGTTCACAATCTATCGTATCCACGGCACCTGTCAGCAAATACAGTATGCTGGACAAGGAGTCTCTGCTGGCCGGAGCCCGTGAAGCGTTAGCAAGGAAAGCAGGTACATATTGTATCGTGGCTTCCGGCAAGGGCCCAACGAATCGAGAGCTGGATCAGGTAATTGAGGCGGTACAGGAAATTACCAGTACGATGCCACTTAAAATTTGTGCGTGCCTGGGGATTCTCAAAGGAGATCAGGCACGCCGGTTGGCAGAGGCGGGAGTCCATCGTTACAATCACAATTTAAATACGAGCAAGGCCAACTATCCGTCCATTACAACCACACATACATACGACCAACGTGTCGAAACGGTTAAAATGGCTCAATCTCACGGGATGTCACCCTGCTCTGGCGTGATTATCGGAATGGGGGAAACGAATGAGGAAATTGTCCAAATGGGTTATGCTTTACGAGAACTTGGTGCCGACTCCATTCCGGTTAACTTCCTGAATCCGATCCCCGGAACCTCGCTGGAAGGAACAAAGCGCACATCTCCGATCAGAGCATTAAAGGTACTGGCGCTGTTGCGGTTCATTTGTCCATCCAAGGAAATTCGTGTCGCAGGCGGTCGGGAGCTGAATTTGGGGACACTGCAACCCTTATCCCTGTATGCAGCCAATTCGATTTTCGTAGGAGATTATTTAACGACAGATGGACAAGAAGTCACAGCCGATCATCAAATGATTGAAGATCTGGGGTTTGAAATTGAGATGTGTGCCCTTTCAGCCGTATAATAGGAATTGTACAAACTTGGAAGGGAGAGTTGAACGATGAGTGAAAAGGTATTTGTTAGTCCGGGTAAATATGTGCAAGGGAAAAATGTGATTGATAAAACGGGTGAATATGTCAAGCCATTAGGTCATACTGCTCTGGTTATTGCCGACAAGCTGGTATGGGGTATCGCAGCCGACCGGGTAGTGAAAAGTCTGGAACAAGCGGGGCTTGCTTCGGTAAAGGTGGAGTTTCAAGGAGAAGCGTCCAAAAATGAAGTGAACCGTATTGCTGATCAGGGACGAAGCGGGCATGTCGATATTGTCATTGGTGTAGGCGGCGGCAAGACGCTGGATACCGCCAAGGCGGTTAATGAGGTGCTAGGTTCCTCGGTTGTGATTATTCCAACGACAGCCTCTACGGATGCTCCGACCAGTGCGCTATCTGTCTTGTACACGGATGAGGGTGCATTTGATACGTATTCTTTTTTCAGTAAAAATCCAAGCTTGATCCTGGTCGACACGAAGGTTATTTCCCAAGCACCGCCATTGTTCCTCTCTTCTGGCATTGCGGATGCGATGGCAACATGGATTGAAGCTCGTGCGGTTATCGAGGCTCGGGCTACAACGATGGCTGGTGGCTTGCCAACCTTGGCAGCCGAAGCGATTGCGGCCAAGTGCGAAGAGGTTCTATTCGATTACGGACTGCAAGCTTATGAATCCGTGAAGCGCAAAGTGGTTACACCTGCGCTTGAAGCAGTGGTGGAAGCTAATACGCTGCTGAGTGGCCTGGGATTCGAAAGTGGTGGCTTGGCAGGCGCACATGCGATACACAACGGTTTTACCGTGCTGGAAGGGGATATTCATCATCTGACGCATGGTCAGAAGGTCGCTTTTGGTACCTTGGTACAGCTTGCGTTGGAAAAAAGATCTTTGGCTGAGGTGGAACGGTATATCGATTTTTATCTGAAGCTGGATCTGCCCGTCACACTGGAGGACGTAAAGCTCCAGGAAGCCTCCCGCGAGGATTTGTACCGGGTAGCTCAGGCAGCGACGAAAGAAGGAGAAACCGCTCACAACCTGCCATTTGCAGTAACGGCGGACGATGTGCTGGATGCGATTTTGGCAGCTGACCAGTATTCCCTTGCTTACAAAGCTAAAATTGGGCATAAGAATTAACACCAATACAATATGAAATACACGAAGAGGTCGCTAATAAGCGGCCTTTTTCCATTATTTAACTTGCAGCCTATGTTATGATTTTTACAGTACATAAATGAGCATTTTGCAACAATCCCAAGAGCGATTTCAAATCAGCAATATATAGATCGAAACGGTTTAGTTCGTCTATTATTGTACTTTCAAGCGTTGGGAATCGAATGATGCAAAATGCTGAATTAGGAAATGTCGAAAGTATATCTACGGCTAGCCTAAAACTTGAGAGGAGTAGAGCAATGGCAAAATGGAATGTAGAAGATAATGGGACTCAGTATGAAATTGAGTACAAGCGTAGCCTCGGCGGCGGGAAAATTATTGTGAATGGAAGCGTACAGAAGGTTAAAAGCCAGAATGCTTTTTTGAATTTGGTCGATTTCCCCATCAGATTGACGAATAAAGCTGTAAATGTTGTCGTCATTGGCAACAAAGCGGATCTGGCCGTGGATGGCGTATATCTGGGTTCCAATCAGCCTTACGTGCCTGTGGCTAAAGTTCCCGGCTGGAGTTGGGCTTTTGTAGTGGTGAGCTTGGTCATAGGCTGGCTGTTTGCAGGTATCTTTGGTTTGTGTTTTGGGATATTGGGCAGCATGTTTTATGTAAAATCTTCATTATCCATGCACCAATCCACGAATAGAAGAATCGTAAGCTGCCTTATTGTCTTTTTAATCATCAGCGTGGTACAAATTATTTTTGGAATTACAGTAAATCAGTGGCTTCGTAATTTGTAAAATATCTGTGACATAACCCGTGAATGAAGAAAAAAGGCTCCTCCGCATGAAAGCGGCGAGAGCCTTTTTTGTCATTTAGATCGCCCAATTTCCTTTGCGGAAGATGGGCTCCTCAGTACCGTCCTCGGTGACGCCGTTAATGTCCATTTCACCTGAGCCGATCATAAAATCGACGTGCGTCAGACTGGAATTCAGGCCGTTGGCAGCCAACTGCTCCTGAGTCATGTCCTTGCCGCCTTTGAGGTTAAATGCATAGGCATTACCGATGGCCAGATGATTGGAGGCATTTTCATCAAACAATGTATTATAGAACAAAATGTTTTTATCCGAAATCGGGGACTGGTGAGGCACAAGAGCGACTTCACCCAAGTAGTGGGAGCCTTCATCCATTTCAACGAGATGCTGAAGAGTCTCCAAGCCTGTTTCAGCCTGCACATCTACAATGCGCCCGTTTTCAAAGGTCAATGTAAAGTTGTCGATAATATTTCCGCTGTAGCTGAGCGGCTTGGTGCTGCTTACTTTGCCGTTCACTCCGGTTTTGAGCGGGGCAGTAAACACTTCCTCGGTAGGCATATTGGCTACGAAAGAATGTCCCTGCTGATTGACGCTTTCGGCTGCAACCCACAGGTGTTCTTTTGCCAATTCGATGGTCAGATCGGTGCCTGGAGCCAGATAATGCAGCTTTTTATAACGTTTGCCATTCAAAATGTCTGATTTGCTGGAGAGTGTCTTCAAATGCTCTTTCCATGCTTCTACCGGGTTGTCGAGATCCACACGTACGGTGTTGAAAATGGCCTCCCACAGCTTATCCATTTGTTCAGAAGCTGGCAGATTCGGGAATACTTTGGCAGCCCACTCTTCAGAAGGGTAAGCAATCAGAGCCCAACTGAATTTGTCGGCCATTTGAAGTTCACGGTATTGGAGTAATTCATGTGAACGCACACGCTGAGCCGCAGTAATGCGACTGGACGGGATACCTTGAAGCAAATCCGGATTTTCTGCTAAGATATGCAGTACTGCTGCGCCGTTCTCGACCTCTTCGGTCATTTCGGCCGCATACCATTTGGGAGGAATATTAAAAGTCTCATCAGGAGCCAGTTCATACTGTAGGCGAGTAATGGTTTCGTCGCTCCATTTTACCTTAACCAGCTTGGCTCCGACGGTATACGCGGATTTGACAATTAGCCGCACAAGTTCAGCGGACAGGATGGGAGCATGAATGATGAGTGTTTGCCCGGGCTGGACATTAGCCCCCACCCGAACGGCTAAATCGGCATATTTTTGCAATTTTTGTTGAAAATCTGACATGTAACTTTCCTCCATTTCACGAAAAGGCCCTTTACAGGGCTTGGGGTTGCCTGCGCAGTTTTCTTGCAAATTCCACACACGGCTTATATATTGTACAATGTAACGAAGAGGTTCACAAATTAGTTTTGGTACATTTTGGCGAAAATGAAAGGGCGGATAGATATATGACTGATCAAAATGCATCTCAGGATGTAAAGGAAGTACATATTCAACAGGCACAAATGACTAGAGATGAGAATGGTGCATACTTGGGTCAGGTCGTGTTTGGAGTAGATGGACAGACTTCTGTATACGAAATTACGTTCCATAGCAAAAGGGGCAAGGAGTGGGATTACAGTCTTCATTTTGCAGGCGAGCCACGCGTAGAGGAAGAGATGCTGCGTATGGATGCCTGGATTGAAGAGAATGATGATTTGTTTGATTATTTGCTTGATGCGGCATGGAGTAAATTACCCGAGTAATGTAAACATGGTCTATTTTCGTGACAAGCGGATTATATTTAGCAGTGTCCGCATAATGCATAATCTGCCGACATGGGGGAAGCCTATAGGTCGATAATGACAGAAAATTCCATGTGAATGGGGAGGATGACAGTTTGGCAAATCATCTGTTCACCGAAGGAATGACGGCAAATGAAGAGGCTGCTCCCGATCTTCTGAGCTTACGGACGCTGTTTGTAAATGTGTGTTTTATCGGGGAGCCGGGAAGTCGATCCTGGGTACTGGTGGATACGGGGATGGCGGGGTTTACAGACTCGATTATTCGCTTGGCTGAGGAACGGTTCGCTGGCCCTCCCGTTGCTATTGTGCTCACTCATGGGCATTTTGATCATGTGGGATCGGTCATTGAGCTGGTTCAGCATTGGGGTACCCCTGTGTATGCGCACCCGCTGGAGCTTCCTTACTTGACAGGGATGAAGGATTACCAACAACCTGATCCCAGTGTGGGTGGAGGTCTGCTGTCGAGCGTTTCCTTTTTATATCCCAATGATGCCATTGATCTGGATGATCGCATCACCCGTCTGCCAGAGGATGGCAGTGTGCCCGGTGCGCCTGGTTGGAAGTGGCTGCATACACCTGGACATACGCCGGGTCATATATCGCTTTTTCATGAACGCAGACGGTTGCTGGTAGCCGGAGATGCTTTTATTACCGTAAAACAGGAATCGGCGCTGGCGGTTATTTTACAGGAAAAAGAAATACACGGTCCGCCTGCATATTTTACGACAGATTGGCAGGCTGCGCAGCGGTCAGTAGAACTGCTGTCCGGTTTAAAGCCGGAGATCGCCGTTACGGGACACGGTCACTACATGCAGGGAAATGAGCTGACGAGCCAGTTGGAACGACTTGTGGAGGATTTTGAGCACACGGCTGTACCCAATCAGGGGCGCTATGTGTAGCGATCTGGAAAGGACGATGCCTTACGGGGTATCGTTTTTTTGTGTTGGCATGGAATTTTTTTGCTCAGCATGGTATAGTCAAGCCAAAAGCTAAACGCTTTCATTTATCATCGTCATTCATCAAGGAGGATTTTTGATGACACATCAGCATGCTGCAATTGGTGACCTTTATTATGGAATACCAGCGATTCGCCTTAAATTCGGGCGTTATGAAGCGGTAGCCCTGCCGGGAAACGGCGCAAATCTGATTTCTTTTCGTGACAATGAGACGGGATATTCTTTTCTTCGTGAGCCGGAAGCTGACAGCATAGAGGCTTTTAAACAAAGTCCGTCAGTCTATGGGATTCCTTTCCTGTATCCTCCGAATCGGTATGAGGATGGCAAATTCCTGTGGAATGGAGTTACATATGAACTGCCCATCAATGAAACGGCCACCCACAACCATTTGCACGGTTTTTTACACACCGTCCGGTGGGAGGTTGAGGACTACGGATCTGGAGAACAGGGCAGCTATGTAGTAATGAATCAGCATGTGAGGGAAGGACATCCCATGTTCCGCTATTTGCCGTTCACCTTTACCATCAAGCTGACGTACAGCCTGGACGAATTTGGACTGCATCAGCGTTATGTGATCCACAACGAGGGTGATCAGCCGATTCCAAACCTGTTTGCCTTTCACACGGCTATTCGGGTTCCGTTCGTACCGGATAGTTCGCCGGAAGACTACAAAATTAAGGTTACTATCGGTGAGCGTAGGGAGCTGACAGAGCGGTTGTTAGCCACAGGACAGTTCCAGCCATTGTCGCCGGAAGAGGAACTGCTGAAGACAACGGGAGTAAGTCCTTATTTTGCCTCCATGGATAATCATTACACGGCAGCTCCGCAAAATGGACGCAACTATATGGAGCTGACACACAGTAAGACAGGCGCTACTCTCGTATACGATGTAGGCACGGCCTATAAGCATTGGATGATCTGGAATAACAAAGCGAACAAGGAATTCATCTGTCCTGAGCCGCAAATGAACATGATCAATGCACCGAATCGTCCGGACTTGCCTGCAGAGGAGATCGGGTTGATTGCACTTGCTCCAGGCCATATTTTTGAAGCAACCAGCCGTTTATATTGTGTCATACCTGCACAATCGAAATCCTAGTCTTAGTCTATATTTTATCGGAATAAGCCTGTATCGTGTCCAACGGTGCGGGCTTTATTTTGTTGATAGGAGAGGTGGAGAAGACAAGTATTACAGGCAGAAGCCTAATGAGGTGAGGAAGGGAACATATGAAAAACAGGTTGCAGGATGGCAAGCCGCTATAGTATGATACGAAACAGGAGATGATCAGATGAATCAGGAAATGGTGCCTTTTCAAGCCGTCAAACGCAAGCAAATCGCCGATGAAGTGGCTGAACAGCTGCAACGAAAAATAGCTACTAATGAATGGGATGTGGGTACAAAAATTCCGACAGAGCCTGAGCTGATGAAGCTTTTTGGAGTAGGGCGTTCCACGGTGCGTGAAGCGGTCAGCGTTCTCGTACATGCCGGTCTATTAGAGAAAAAACAAGGACACGGAACCTTTGTCTGCCAACCGACGACTTCCCAGGAGCCTCTGGATTACCGACTGAGTCGCGCTGAAATAATTGAAGTCTATGAGGTGCGGAGTGTGTTGGAGCTGGAAATTGCCAGACTGGCTGCTTTACGACGTAAGGATGAAGATTTACGCTTGATGCGCGAGGCACTGGACCGTCGTGCCGTGACATTGGCCGCTGGAGATTTGAACGGGTATCTGGATGCGGATATCACTTTTCACTTGGCTGTTGCAGGGGCTACACGTAATAAAGTGCTTACAGATGTGTATCGCAGCTTTGTAGAGGCGATTCGGAAGGCGCTGAAAAATCTCGTAACCGACCCGGCGATGCAAAATCCTTTTACACTTCAGCATGAGAAAATATATGAAGCGATCCGGGATCAGGATGCCAAAGCTGCCGAGCTGTACAGTATTCAGCATTTGGATGGCACCAAGCTGGAGCTGCAAAAGCACATGGGAAATTCATAATTTTTTTTAATCTTAAACATCAGATGATCATATGAATAAAATGATTCGTAAATCTTTTATATCGAGCATCTCCTAAAATAAAACCAAAGGTGGGTTCTGTATGCGCAAAATATGGGTGTTGGACACAACGTTAAGAGATGGAGAACAAGCACCAGGAGTAAGCCTGACCAGCACAGAAAAGGTGGAAATTGCCCTTCAACTGCAAAAATTGGGCGTAGATCGGATTGAAACTGGTTTTCCGGCTACCTCGCCAGGTGAGATATTCAGCATGCAGGAGATTGCCAAACAGGTTACTAATTCAACCTTGGTTGGTTTTGCTCGGTCGAAAGAGCAGGATATAGATGCGGTTAGAGATGCGCTGAGGGGAGCGGAGGACGCTTGTCTTCATCTTTTTCTGGCTACCTCACCCATTCACCGCCAGCACAAGCTGCGAATGGACAAGACGAAGGTACTGGAGACCGCAGCCGCAGCTATTCGTTATGGGCGCAAGTATTTTGACAAGGTAGAATTTTCGGCAGAGGATGCCAGCCGTACCGAGCTGGACTTTATTTGCGAGGTCGTGGATATGGCGATCCGCGCTGGAGCAACAGTCGTCAATCTGCCGGACACAGTGGGTTATGCTTCGCCGGATCAGTTCGGTGAAATGTTCAGAATCGTAAAAGCCCAAGTGCCCGGCATCGAAAAAATACAGCTCAGCACCCACTGTCATGATGATCTCGGCATGGCAACAGCTAACACACTCGCGGCCATCCGTAATGGTGTAGACCAATTTGAAGGCACAATCAATGGCATCGGGGAACGTGCCGGAAATACACCAGTGGAGGAGGTCGCGTTGGCTCTTGATACCAGAACCGAGCTTTATGATGCGCAAACCAGTCTGGTTCTGGAGGAATTGTATGCTACCAGTCGCTTGGTGAGCAAACGCACAGGGATGCCAGTACCGGGGAACAAGGCTATAGTTGGAGCCAATGCTTTTGCCCACGAGTCCGGTATACACCAGGACGGGATGCTAAAGGAGCGTACAACGTATGAGATCGTGCTCCCCGAGCGCATCGGCTTGAAGACAAGTAAGCTTGTACTTGGCAAGCATTCGGGTCGGCATGCGTTCAAGGAAAAGCTGGCGGACATGGGGTTTGATGCTTTGACAGAGGAGCAGCTTCAGGAGGCGTTCCGAAAATTCAAAGCCTTGACGGACAAGAAAAAACAGGTGCTGGATGAAGATCTGCTCGTCCTGATGGATGAGAGTCGCAGTGCCTTGCCTCAAATTTACACGCTGGATTCCATCCAGGTATCCTATGGCAATCAGTCGGTTCCGGTAGCGTCTATTCGACTGATTAAACAGGATGGAACAGCTATTGATGAAGTGGCGATGGGAAACGGCTCCATCGATGCAATTTTTCATGCTATAGACAAGGCCAGTAGTGAAGAAGTGGAATTGGAGGATTATTCGATCCAATCTGTAACGTACGGTAAGGATGCACTGGGTGAAGTGCATGCTGTTCTGAGACAAGGAGAGTACACCGCCCGCGGAAGAGGCGCGAGTACAGATATTTTGGAAGCCAGCGCCAAAGCTTACATCGACGCGCTGAATAAACTACTCGGCAGAAAAGAAGTTCGCACTAAAGGCAATATCACCATTAGCTGAACCGACCTCCCCGGTTTGTAGCTGACGATACATTCCTCCTCCGGCCTAATCGTAAAAAAGCGCTTGCAATATATATGATAACCTTTGAAATTTAATGTATAATAGGCAAGGAAGTCACCATATTTTGTCTGAATTACATAGGCCAAGAGGAGGAAATGAATTGAACTACCGCATCGAAAAAGATACGTTGGGTGAAATCAAAGTACCGGCAGATCGTCTGTGGGGAGCGCAAACACAGCGCAGCAAGGAAAATTTCCCTATTGGCTCGGAGAAAATGCCATTAGAGGTTATTCAGGCTTTCGCCGTGCTCAAGAAGAGTGCAGCGATCAGCAATTATAAGTTGGGCAAGCTGTCACAGGAGAAGCAGGACGCCATTATTTATGCGGCGGACGAAATTCTTGCTGGACGGGTCGATGACCATTTCCCATTGGTCGTATGGCAGACAGGAAGCGGTACGCAATCCAATATGAATGTGAACGAAGTGATTGCTCATCTCGGAAGTCAATGGCTGCAAGAGCAGGGACAGGATGCAAAGCTGCATCCCAATGACGATGTGAACATGTCGCAAAGCTCGAATGATACATTTCCGACGGCGCTTCATGTAGCGGGTGTCATTGCAGTGGAGGATCACTTGCTGCCTGCTATTGATAAGCTGAAAGAAACCTTCCAGCAGAAGTCAGAGCAATTTAAGGATATTATTAAAATTGGACGTACCCACTTACAGGATGCCACGCCGCTTACACTGGGTCAGGAAATCAGCGGCTGGTATGCCATGCTGGATAAAAGCAAGCGAATCATCATCGACACGGTGCAATATATGAAGGAGCTTGCGATTGGCGGTACAGCCGTGGGTACGGGTATTAACGCTCATCCGGAGTTCGGTGACCGAACCTCTGCGGAAATTTCCAACTTCACTGATAAAACGTTCACGTCCGCACCAAACAAATTCCATGCGCTGACGAGTCATGATGAAGTGGTTGCCGTACACGGAGCCGTTAAAGCGCTTGCTGCTGATTTGATGAAAATCGCCAATGATGTTCGCTGGCTGGCAAGTGGCCCGCGTAGCGGCTTGGGTGAAATCACGATTCCTGCTAACGAGCCGGGCAGCTCGATCATGCCGGGTAAGGTCAACCCGACCCAGAGCGAGGCACTTACAATGGTCGTTACGCAGGTCATGGGTAATGATGCAGCTATCGGCTTTGCTGCGAGCCAGGGCAATTTTGAGTTGAACGTGTTCAAGCCGGTCATTATTTATAATTTCCTGCAATCCGTGAATCTGCTAGCGGATTCAATTGTAGCCTTTAATGACAACTGTGCGGTTGGCATTGAGCCGGATCTCACTAAAATTGAGCATAATTTGAACAATTCGCTGATGCTGGTGACAGCATTAAATCCGTATATCGGATATGAAAATGCGGCTAAAATCGCCAAACTTGCGCATGCGGAAGGGCTGTCTCTCAAAGAAGCGGCTCTGCGTAGTGGATTGTTGACCGAGGAACAGTTCGATCAGTATGTCGTACCAGCGAATATGATTCAGCCCAAAGCATAAAGCGCGACACTTTTCGTAGTTTAAGCCTATAGAAAAAACCAGCTGATAATTTAAAACAAAGTTTGACAAAGATCTGTTAATGTAAAATTAAGGAAAAAAGGAGGAGGAATTTAAATGGACTATCATCCCATTAATCTAAACGAAAAGTTGTCGAAATTTACTGAGCATTGGTCTCCCAAAGTCATTGGTGAAATGAATGACTATCAGTTTAAGCTAGTCAAGATTCAAGGGGATTTTGTATGGCATAAACATAACGAGACTGATGAGGTATGTATAGTACTTGACGGGGAGATGGCCATTGAATTTCGTGATGGAGAGGTCAAACTATCAAAAGGAGAAATGTATGTGATACCAAAAGGTGTGGAGCATAAGACCTATGCTGAAAAGGAATCCCATATAATGCTGGTGGAACCAAGAGGTGTTGTCAATACTGGTGAAACAGAAGGCGAATTGACTGCTGAAAACGATGTATGGATTTAAACCGATAAGTTAGTAGTTTTCGAAAAGATTTGGGACCCCGCAAAATTGATCTTTAAGAAAAGGCACAATTTGTGGTGCAACACAGGTAGAAAGAATCAATCTTTTGATCAAAATTTATTCAAAAGCAACACCAGCTCATGAAGTGCTATTCTAGCACAGACCGTGAGCTGTTTTTTTTAATTTTTTTTATCTAAGATTAGTATTCTGTGTGATTTGAGGGTATATAGATAAAAGGCGAAAAAATGAACATCTATTTTCAAGATAGGAGAAGCCGTCGTATGGAACAGACAACTGTTATTAATTTTATTGTGCTTTTGCTGTCTGGCTTGCTACTGGTTGGCGTACTGACTACCAAATTTTCCAGTCGTTTCGGCATGCCTGCGCTCGTATTGTTTATTGCCGTCGGCATGGTGCTCAGTCAGTTTATTTATTTTGATAATGCGTTTATTACGCAGTTGGTGGGCATTCTCGCGCTCATCGTTATTTTGTTTGAAGGCGGGATGCAAACGAAATTTGCAGATGTTAAGCCTGTCATTCGGCCTGCGATGTCACTATCGACGCTTGGCGTCATTATTACAACTGTGGTCATTGGCGTTTGCGCCAAGTTTATTTTAGGCGTGAGTTGGATGGAATCCATGCTGTTCGGAGCTATTGTAGGATCGACGGATGCGGCAGCAGTGTTTTCCGTTTTAGGTGGTAAAAATATCAAGAAACGAATTACGTCCACGCTGGAAGCGGAATCTGGAAGTAATGATCCGATGGCCGTTTTTCTCACGGTAACGTTGATTGAGCTGATACATCATCCTGAGCAATCCATTTGGGTACATATTTTGCTTTTTTTATGGGAAATGGGTTTTGGTCTGGTCGTTGGTTTTGTGCTCGGACGCATAGCTGTATTTGCCATTAATAAAATGAATTTTGATTCATCCGGTCTGTATCCTGTGATGGCGCTGGCATTTGCGGTCTTAACGTATGCGGCCGCATCCTTACTGGAGGCAAGCGGCTTGCTGGCGGTATATGTCATGGCCATCGTGCTGGGTAATTCGGACCTGACCTACAAGCGGTCTATTATTCATTTTAACAACGGCTTCGCCTGGATGGTGCAGATCATGATGTTCGTCCTGCTCGGACTGTTGGTTTTTCCCGATCAGCTGCTCGGCATTGTGTGGCAAAGCTTGGCGCTTTCCTTCATCCTGATGCTCGTAGCCCGTCCGATTGGCGTGTTCCTGAGCCTGCTTTTTTCCAGGTACTCTATACGCGAAAAGACACTGTTATCCTGGGCAGGATTAAGGGGAGCGGTACCGATTGTACTGGCTACCTATCCACTGCTGGATGAAATGGATGTGGGGCCGCTGTTTTTCAATGTCGTATTCTTCGTCGTGCTTACCTCGGCCATTATACAAGGTACGACCATTTCGTGGCTGGCGGTGAAACTCGGCTTAATGGACCCTAACGAAACGTCATCACCCTCGCTTTTGGAATTGGTATCTCTAGGGAAAACCACCTCGGAGATCAATCACATTCAGGTGCAGGAGGGGATGTCTATTGTGGACAAAGCGATTCAGGATATGCAGCTTCCCGATGACATTTTGTTCACCGCTATTATTCGAGAGGAGCAGATTATAGCTCCGAGAGGCACGACGGTGATTAAGCCGGGGGATACCTTGTATGTGCTTAGTCCGAAGCTCAAGCGCCAGCAAATGAAAGAACTGTTCATGCTGCTTGAACCGGAGGCCGCACCGTAAAAGGGATTGCAACGGCAACTAAACGGGTTCCGAGCAAGCGTGAAATTTAACGTAATTTTCCAAGCAGTCCTTCACATTAATGTGGAGGGCTGTTTTATTGTGTTCTTTTTCGGTATGATGAATCTGTTAAAAAATTGACACTATCATTCTACAAAATTAGTTTATGATATTGTCGTTAGATGTCGCTGCCGATATGTTACCCTCTGAGGATCAGAATCAGCAGCATGGCTGTCCTGAACAACAAACCCTATCAGCCTCATAGAGAACGGGGTTATATTCAAGACAGAAGTCAGCATACAGGAGAGATGACGAATGAAACCGGAAGTCTTGCCACAGCGTGCAACAGCCCGCAGGCAGAATAACAAAAAAAAGAAACGAAAAGGAAAATTCGGTCGCTTTATGGCGCGGCTTTTTATTGTACTACTGCTAGCAGGAGTCGGGGGCGGTGCGTGGCTGTTTTTAACGCCATCTGGCAAGGACTTGCGCTACTTGGCGGCGGATACGCTGATCACAACACAACATCGTCACTGGGCAAAATATTTTATTGGTGAGGCGGAGGCGCAGAAGCGAGTGGCCGAATATTCGGCCCGTTTCGAGCAGATGGGCGAGGAGAAGGACAGACATACGATCAAGCTGCCTGATCTGACACCGACCAAGGTGCAGCAAACGCCGCTGGTTGAGGTAGAAGAGGTATCCGGTCGTAATTATCACGGCTATGTGATGACGGTGCATGACCCAACTAAAATCAGACTCGGTATTCCTGCCAAGGTAGGCAAAGGAGAAAGAGTATCCAGTATGGTAGAGCGTCTGGGAGCTGTTGCAGGCGTAAATGGCGGCGGCTTTGCCGATCCCAACTGGAATGGGAATGGATTTAAGCCGATCGGCGTTGTTATTTCACAGGGTCAGCTCTACTACAATGATATGGGAAAAAACGCTTCTGCCCAAATCGTAGGGATTGATAAGCAAGGCAAAATGGTGGCCGGGCATTATTCGCTGTCCGAGCTGTCCAAAATGAATGTGCAAGAAGCGGTTACCTTCCAGCCACGCTTGATCGTGAATGGTAAAGGTCTCATTCGCAATGCAAGCGAAGGATGGGGAATTGCTCCCCGTACGGCAATGGGGCAAAGAGCAGACGGCGCGATTATTTTTGTGACCATCGACGGTCGTCAGCCGGGTTACAGCATCGGTGCCAATTTGTATGATATGCAAAACATTTTACTTAAACACGGAGCGGTTATCGGTGCTAATCTGGATGGTGGGTCATCGACCGTGCTCGTCAAGGATCATGCCATTGTAAATAAACCTTCTTCTGAATACGGCGAGCGGTATTTACCGACAGCATTCCTCGTATTTGAGCATCCAGAGAACATAAGTATCCCTAACATTTGGGAAGGTATGAATCCTGGAGACATTGACGCAGCCAAGAAAAGATAGAGTGGGAATATAAAAAGCGCGTACCGCGGAAGTGAAAAATGACTTCCCGGTACGCGCTTTTTTTGATTCTATTAAGCGTCATTCTCTGCTTCGAGAAATACGGAGATCAGAATACGTGCGTTGTTTTCTCCAATGTTTTTGGCATAATGCGGAATGGCTGCTCTCCAGCTAAAGGAATCTCCTGCTTCGAGGGTAGCCGAATCCTCGCCTTGCTCCACATATACCGTGCCTTCCATAACAAAATGAATCTCATCGCCCGCATGAGCATGCTCTTCTTCCGTGGATGAGCCTGGCGGCATGTCCACCAGCATCATTTTGACGTTACCCTGGCCCCCCAAATGGTCAACCTGAAGCTTATTTTTGCCATAGACCGTTTTGCGTCGTTCGTCCTTGCGAATCACCTGCATCCGTTCCTCTTCTTTGAGCAGCAGAAAAGCGAGGGGCACCTTAAGTGCATTAGCGATGCTGTCCAATGTAGCAATGGAAGGGGATGTTTTATTGTTTTCGACTTGACTCATAAAACCTTGAGATAATCCGGTTCGTTCGCATATTTGCTGGATGGATAAATTTTTACGTTTACGCGCGGCGCGTATGTTGCATCCTATACCCATGGAGTGTTCCTCCTTCAAGGAAATATAATGTATACTAATTTATTATTTATTATACCAAATATTTTGTTGACAGACTATAGTTTCTTATGATAAATTCACATTACAAAATAATTATTCCTATTACTAATAATTTGAGTTTGACTCATACTTATATAAGTTACAGTTTAGTGCAAGATCATTTTATTTTTTTAACCAAATTATTAGTAATATAAAATAATTATTAATATGTGCTCATACGGGTACGAAAAAAATATTCAGAATGGAGAGATAAATATGAGTTCAGCAAGCAGAAACATTTCTACAATTATGCGGGTGGCGTTGGGTATCTTGTTTTTGGCGCACGGAATTGCTAAATTTCAAATGGGGCTGGGTAATGTAGCTGGCTGGTTTTCCAGTATTGGTGTTCCGGGATTTTTAGGTTATGCCGTTGCAGTAATTGAGTTAGTCGGAGGAATTGCTTTAATTCTTGGATTGCTTACCCGTTATGTATCTGGACTTTTTGTAATTGTATTAATCGGTGCGATTTTCACAGCAAAATTGTCCGGCGGTCTGATGGGTAATGGTCAGGGAGCAGGTTATGAGCTGGATATTTCCTTTATTCTGGTAGCTCTGCATTTGGTATTTGCGCCGCCGACTCGTTTGTCTCTGGATTCTTTGTTCAGCCGTCGTACTTCAACAGAACAGTAATTTATAATTAACGTAGTCCTCCAATCCATGTAGAAAGAGGGAAATCTCATGACAGCACATATCCATGACAACACCAGAATCGGGCAGGTTTCATTAAAGGTTAGTAACATGGAGCGCTCTATTCAATTTTATACCGAGGTCGTTGGTTTTCAACTGCTGCGTCAAACGGCGGATACCGCTGAATTGACAGTCGATGGAAAGCAACCGCTGCTAACCCTTAAGTTTATTGAAAATGCAGTTATTCTCCCGCGCCAATCCGCAGCCGGATTGTATCACTTTGCTATTCTTGTACCGAACCGCGTTGCTCTGGGCCTGTCTCTACGTAATCTGCTTGTTCATGAGATTGAAATCGGACAGGGGGACCATGATGTAAGTGAAGCTCTGTATATCCATGATCCGGATAATAACGGGATTGAGATCTATGCGGATCGTCCTCGTGATCAGTGGAAGAAAGATGCAAATGGGTATTACATTATGGGTACAGATCCTGTGGATGCAGAAGGCTTGGTCGCAATTTCCGAAAATTCACCTTGGCAGGGGCTGCCCGAAGGAACGGTAATTGGACACGTTCACTTCCATGTGTCTAATTTGCTCAAGGCACAGCAATTTTATTGCGATGTGCTCGGTTTTGATATTACATGCCGCTATGGCTCGTCTGCTTTGTTCGTATCCGCAGGTGGTTACCATCACCACATGGGCTTGAATATATGGGCAGGGGAAGGAGCGCTCCCAGCTCCCGAGCATGCTGCAGGCCTGGATTATTTTGAACTGATTGTGCCGAATCAAAAGGAACTGGAGGCCGTTGTCGTCCGTTTGACTGCGGCAGGATATGGAGTGGAGGAACGCGATGGTGCCAAATACGTAGCTGATCCGTTCCGCATTCATATCAAACTGGTTACCGACGGCCAAACCGTTTAACATATCAGGAAAGTAAAATAAGAGGGTATTCCCGTAAGCCACATAGGCTGGGAATACCCTCTTATTCGTGAACTAAAACAAGCTCCAATCCAAATCCCGCGACATGGTCTCCAGCAAGTGTACACCCGCTGTACTGTTGCCCATGCGGTTTAGAGAAGGTCCGACCAGTCCAATGCCATATCGTCCGGGCACCATCGTCATAATGCTGCCAGACACGCCACTCTTGGCGGGCAGCCCGACCTGAATGGCAAATTCTCCGGATGCGTCATACATGCCGCATGTGGTCATAAAGGTTTTGGCAATCTGCACATAACGGCGGGGAATCAGTGGTACACCCGTGACCGGATCACGTCCATTATAGGCTAATACGAGCCCCATACGCGCCAAATCCGTACAGTTCAATTTTACAGCGCAATGCCTGAAGTAAACCTCTAGCACATCCTCAACATGTCCGCGCAGAATTCCCTTTTCCATCAAGAAATAGGCAAGGGAACGGTTCAAATGGCCTGTTGCAGATTCCGAATCGTAGACATCCTGATCATATTCCAGCTTGTCATTACGGGTAAGCAGACGGAAAAATTGCAGGACACGGGCGAACTTCTCTTCAGGACTGTTTCCGCGAATCAAAGAGGACACGGCGATGGCTCCGGCATTAATAAGCGGGTTAAACGGGATGCCCGGCTCGACCAGCTCCAGCTTCAGCATGGAATTAAAACGGTCTCCGGTAGGCTCCATACCGACCTTGGAGAAGACAACATCCTCACCATTATCCATCAAGGCCAAAATAAGCGTGAATACCTTCGAGATGCTTTGCATCGTAAAGCTTATTTCGGTATCTCCGGCTACCACGGTCTCGCCGGTTCCGTTCATCACAACAACACCCAGCGCGTCGGCAGGGGCTTTGGACAATTCGGGAATATACGCTGCCACCTTGCCATGGATATACTGATGACGGCTTTGTTCCACCCATTCCGGCAGTTTGGTCTGTATTCTCTGCCACTCCGATGTCATTTCTTTTCCTCCAGTCGAGTAACCATCCTGTGGTATTGTTATTGTGGAGCAAGATGTGATAGCTATACGCCTATTCTAAAGATATTTCTGGTCGAAAGACAAGATATTATTGACACAGTGAAAGGAGGCAGTTGACTTGTCATCTAACAATGTACACCTGCTGTTCTCTCAGTCCGCTGCTGGCTCGATGAAGGTAGGCCTTTCGGGAGCAGGATTGCGTTATGAGAGTGAAGTACTGTCTTTTAATGACCTATTTTCCATAGGGCCGTTGTGGAAGCTGGAAACACCAGAAGGACAAGAGAACCGTCACAACTGGTTGGCTGAACGGATCGTGGATTATGAATTTTTCCATTACGCAAATTGGGAGCACCGCATTGAACAGATGACGGCTACTCTTACTGCAATTTCTGATGATAAGTCGATCACGATCTGGTGCGGCTCTAATGCTCACGAGCAGATCGGATTACGTTTTGCATTATACCTTTTGCGGAACAGAACTGCTCCTATCGGGGTCGTAAATGTAACAGATTCCATGGAACGGGAACCGAGTGATCCTCTATTCATGGAAAGTAAGTTTCCTCTATCCATGAACGTGGTGTATTCGAAAGAAATTGCACGGTTCATAACGCAAAATAAAGATAAAATTCATGCTTTAAGCATGGAAGATCGACAGCGACATGAACAAGATTGGCTGGAGCTTAGTGAACAGGAAAGTGTGCTGAGATTATGGGAAAATGACCATATCGATCATGTGCCAGAAGATTACTTTGATCAGGCTTTGCTGGATTTGATCGGTCAACTGAGGGTAGAGGATAATCGGCAATATGTACACGCGGGAAAAATAATAGGTGAGGCTTTAACACAATGGCCACAGCTGAGAAGCGACACCTTTTTAGAGTATCGGATTCAATATTTAATTGCTCATGACAGACTTGAATTTCTGGAAATGCCGGAAATATCGGGAATGCAATATCGCTATGCTGTGAAACTAAAGGCGTAAAATGAAGGGAAAAGTATACTATTCTGTAATCTGATGTCATTTATTCATCTCCAGATAAATTCCCATTTTAATGTAAAGTTGTGATTATAGTTTATCCATAAACGACTTCTACGTTCCATACATACTCTTTTTTTGGTATAAGCTTATACAAAATCTTCTAATTTTTCGCTGCATTCCCTATCAGGTAGCTTCGAAAAAGATGCTTGTAGAGCAAACCTTAAATCGTATGAACGTTAATGGGAGAAGGAGATGAGGCAGAGCATGTTAAACAGTACGTTAGCGGATTACCCGCGGGATACAACGATTCATCAGTTGTTTGAGGGGGAGGCTGAGCGCACACCGGAGCAAGTGGCCGTTGTATTGGGAGACAAGCACTTGACGTATGCTGATCTGAACAAACAGGCTAATCAGCTTGCCCGGGTTCTGCGGAACAAAGGCGTAAATAAAGGCGACCCCGTCGGGATTATGGCCGAATGCTCATTGGAAATGATCGTCGGTATTTTCGGGATTTTAAAAGCCGGGGGAGCCTATGTGCCGATTGACCCGGAATACCCCAAGGAACGTATACGCTATATGCTGAAAGATTCTGGCGCAAAGCTCCTGCTAACCCAGTTACCAATTGAGCAACAAGTGGAGCTCAACGTTCCTGTACTGGATTTGTCGGACAAGCGAAATAACAGGGAAGAAACAGGGAATCTCACCTCCATTCATGGCTCAGATGCACTAGCCTGCATTATGTATACGTCAGGCTCTACGGGCGAACCGAAGGGAAACCTGACGATGCACTACAATATTACACGTGTTGTCAAAGAGACAAATTACATCCGATTCGCGGCAAAAGATCGAATCTTGCAATTGGCCAGTTTTTCGTTCGATGGTTCTACATTTGGCATTTACGGGGCACTGCTCAACGGAGCCACCCTCGTTTTGACCCCACAAGCCCAAATCATGAATGCACGTGAGCTATCGAGTGTACTGCGCACACAACAGATTACAAAATGCTTCATCACGACAGCACTTTTTAATGCATTGGTGGATATTGATCCGGATTGCTTTGCCACACTTGAAACCTTGCTATTCGGTGGTGAAAAGGTGTCGGTCAGCCATGTGCGCAAAGCATTTGCCCGTCTGGGCTCTGGCCGTTTAATTCATGTCTACGGACCGACAGAGAGTACGGTATTTGCAACGTTTTACCGGATTGATCATTTGGATGAAGCTGCAAATACCGTACCGATCGGTAAACCCATCAGCAATACGTCGGTTTACATCATGGATCATGACCAGCATCCTTTGCCACAAGGAGTTGCAGGTGAACTGTACATCGCCGGCGATGGATTAGTGAAAGGTTATTTGAACCGTCCAGAGCTGACAGAGGAAAGGTTTATTCCGTTTCCAGGGGTACCGGGGGGCAGGTTGTACCGAACCGGAGATTGGGTAAAAGAGCAAGCGGACGGAAACATTGAATATATCGGCCGGATTGACGATCAAGTGAAAATACGGGGCTACCGAATTGAGCCAGGGGAAATTGAGGCACAGCTATTGAAAATAAAGGATATACAAGCAGCCGTTGTTATCGTGCGTGAAGCTGGGAACGGACAGAAGCAGCTGGGAGCGTACTTTAGGGCAAGCCAAAGGCTGACGACAGATGAAATTAAAAACACGCTTTCTGCAAAGCTGCCGAATTACATGATTCCCTCTTTTTTTATGCAATTAGAGCAGATGCCACTGACACGGAATGGAAAGCTGGATCGCAAGATACTGTTGTCCTTTGAAGACAATGGACATACCGTGGCAGCAGCATACGTATCCCCTGAGTCAGGGCTGGAAGCCAGGCTGATGGAAATCTGGCAGGATGTATTAGGGATTCAGCAGTTCAGTGTTGTAGACAGCTTCTTCGACCTTGGCGGACATTCTATTCATGCGCTTACGTTAATGTCACGGATGGAGGTGGCTGGATATCATACCACTTTGACAGATATTTACCACTATAAGACGATCCGTGCGCTCGCTGCTTATCTTCAATCGGCTCAAGATAGTGAAAGAGCCTTGAAGCAGCAGGGCACCATAGAAACCAAGCAAGAGTTGATTTCCTGGCTGCACCAAGAAACAGATGGTGTGTATGAGCTGGTGAAGTATCAAGTGCGGGATTTTCTTCACGAAGTGAGAGATACTCGAGTACTTTACTTCAACTCTGTGGACGACGTTAATCCTGTCATGCGGATCATGAACGGGAAAGTCGCTAAAGAACTGCAGCCGCATTATATTGTACCACTGCATCAAAAAGTAAAAATGGATAATCAATACCAGGTCATCGATGAAGAGGAGTTTGTCCAGCGTCTGGGCTTGAAAACTATGGACACGGATCAGGCGGCGAGGTTACGCGAGCAACTGGAAGACGATTATTTAAAAAGAGATCAGTGGGTTAAAACGGGGCAAGTGGCACAAGAATATCCGCTAAGTGGAATTCAACAAATGCAAATTTCATTTCATACACCGCCGAGTATTGGCCTATTTAGGCTGGACGAGTATGTGAATTATGATTTCTTGAATCAGGCTTATGCTCAATTTGTACAAAGTCAAGGATTACTGAGAAGCATTCCTGTGCAAAGAGATGAATGGACGTATTGGAGGGAATACGTACTTCCCGACGCCGATTTGCCAACACTCACCATCCTCGACGTAACGGACTGCAATCCATATGGCCCCTTTATGGAAATGATAAACGATTACATGACAAATACCCGATACACGGGAGAGCGTACTTTGTTTCAGATGTTTGTGCTAAAACGAAATCTGCGCGAGCATGTTGTTATAACGCTTTACCATCATGCGATATGCGATCGGGTGACCTCTGAAGTGGCAGAACGACAGGTGCTTGCTTCCTATAGAAATCTGCTTCAAAACCAATCCCTTCCTACGGATAAAGTGAAGCCCTATATGGATTATGTAGAACAAATCCAAAGCGGACCCAGCGGAATCACTGAACAGGCATTGATATCCGACTTTCATCTGGAAGCGTTCCAGCAAAGCAAGCAGGACCTGTTACAAACTCCGAAGCTAAGAACGAGCACAGAAGCCTATCTGTTTAGCGTGAGCATCCCGGCTGAAAACCCATCCTTGGAATTTGCGCTCTCTGTCTTTACAAGGGGCTTGCAAATCTATTTAGGTATGGACCAGTTGCCATTGTTATTTTTATATGATGGAAGAAGGTACGATGAGGCGACGTATTATAACACGGTCGGTGAGTTTATTGATTTTGTGCCTATGCTGATGGATATGAAGCAGAACCCGGATGAAATGCTGCTGTCTGTCAGAAGCAGGCTAGATTTATTAAAACGCCACACGATTAATTTTATGAACCTGCTTACAGGACCTGCCTACAAAAACAGGTGGGAACGCGCCAGAACACTTGTACAGTTTGGGAAGCAGTATGAGCAGCTAGATGTATTCATGTTTAACTATTTGGCCAATAGCGCAAAGGAAGGGTTGAAGTGTAGCCAATTTTACGATGATACTGTCATAAAGCAACCGAATCCGCTGCCGATCTATTCGCTGTTCAACAGCATCGCTTCCTCCTACACAGACGGTCTTATTTTTTCAATGCGGTGCAGTTACGAGATTGGGGTTGAGGAAGTCAGGGCTGCTTTTTATCAGGCTGCCAGTATAGCATCTCAGAAAGGGGAGGTTCAATAAGTGATCCAACCTTACTTGCCTTTATTTTCCCATCGCAGAGGGGATGCCGGACAGACTGAAGACAAAGATCAAGTCCTTTACCATATTCGTTTGGAAACAAGACAGGTCAAAACGATCATGGAGTTTGTACAGCAGCATCAGTTGGGTATGCCTTCTTTTATCGCAGCCATATGGTCTGTGCTTTTATCCCATTACGCCAATCAATATACAGTACCTGTTTTATATTCCATGTTATCAGACAGAGAGGGGACACAACGTCGTCAGGACTATCCGCTTTTTATCCATATTCAGAAGGAAGATCATCTTCTCTCCTTGATGCAAAGAATAAAGGCAAAATGGGATAAGCGAGATAGCAGCATGAAGTGGAGTGAGGATCTTTCGCAGCACATGAAAGTGGATTCCCCATCAGAAAAAGATGAGGATTTTTTCAATGTGGGCATCGTAGAGACTTGTGGTGATCTCTCGCATTCAAGTTCGAGCACAAAAGCATTAGCTTCTCTATGCGGTATAAATCAGCCTGAGATTGCGCTCTGCTACCGTCATGGTTCGGAAAGATTAGAGTGCGCAATACACTATGATAGCAGGCATTTTGGTAAAAAGCAGATCGCTAATCTCGCAGGCCACTTTCAGATACTGCTGGCTAATGCACTCCATCTTCCGGAGAAAGCGGTACTCCTTCACCCCATACTGACAACGAAAGAATACGAGCAGATACAACAATGGAATGATACGGAACAAGCATATCCTTTGGATAAAACCGTGGTTCAATTGATTGAGGAGCAGGCTGCCAGAACTCCCGATGCAATCGCATTGGAGTTTGAAGGGCAGAAGCTGACCTATTCGCAGTTAAATCAGCGGGCTAATCAAATCGGCCGCGTGATTCTAGAGTCGGTTTCCACAGGAGAGGATGGCGCTTTACAACCCGGCACGCTGATTGCCATCTTTATGGACAGAAGCGCAGATGTAATCCCGGCAATGCTAGGAGTTATGAAGGCAGGGGCCGCTTATCTTCCGGTCGATCCCCAATATCCTGGAGAACGGGTTCGATTTATTTTAGAAGATGCTCAGGCCAAAATGATTATCACGCACAGCCAACTGGTAAATAAGCTAAATCCATCTATGAATCAAATGAATATGAAAGCGCATTCGCTTATTTGTGTAGATGAATGCCTGGTGCAGCAGTATGATCATCCCGACGAGAATTTGAATATTCAGGTTAAACAGAACGACCTGGCCTATGTCATCTACACATCCGGCTCCACTGGAAATCCGAAGGGGACGCTTATTGAGCACGCCGGACTGGTTACGTTAATCCCTTACCTTGTTGAAAAGTTTCGTATTACCCCTGACTCCAGAGTTATGCAATTCGCTTCCATCAGTTTCGACGCTTCGGTCTACGAATGGATCGGAACGTTAACAGTAGGCGGGACACTTGTTGTGCTGTCGAATGAAGAACTGCCTCCTTATGCGGATATTTCAGATGTACTCGAAGAGAAAAATATCCACATTGCCATGCTGACGCCGTCTGTGCTGCGAACCATGAAACCAAGAGAACTGTCTGAACTGCATACAATCGTATCCGCGGGAGAACCCTGTACGCCTGATATTGTAAATTATTGGGGAAGAGGACGACTGTTTGTGAACGCTTACGGACCGACCGAAGTGACGATTTTATGTTCCACCTCGGTATGCAAACCAGAGGCAGAAATCACGATTGGCAAACCCGCCTATAACAAACGATTGTTTGTATTCAATCCATTTGGTAATTCTGTGCCGGTCGGTGTTCCCGGTGAATTATGGGTGGGTGGCGTAGGGCTTGCCAGAGGATACCTGAATCGTGAGGAGCTGACCCAGGAGCGTTTCGTTCACAAAGAGATGATCATCGGACAGCGAGAGCGGTTATATCGAACCGGAGACGTCGTGAAATGGACGCCAGATGGTGAACTGGTATTTATCGGCCGTAGTGATGAACAGATTAAAATCAGAGGCTACCGTATCGAACTGGGTGAAATAGAGCATCAGCTTCGCCAGCACCCTGACATCCGTCAATGTGTCGTTCGAGCCTGGAAGGATGAGTCCTTCCATAAACTGGTGGCTTACTATACTGCCTTAAAAAGGCTGACTGAGGCTGAATTGGCCCAGTATGCAGGCTCTATTTTACCTGCTTATATGGTTCCTGCTTATTTTTGTCAGTTGGATTCAATCCCCGTAAATACAAACGGGAAAGTTGATCGTCAAGCTCTTCCCGATCCGACCACATTATTTGTCTCTGCTGACAATGCTGCGGAAGCAGGGGAGGGCAGTTTCGAAAAGCGACTGCTTTGCATTTGGCGACAAATTTTAAAAAGAGGCGATATCGGTGTAAACGATCATTTTTACGCGGCCGGGGGAGATTCAATCCTGGCCATTCAGGTCGTCTCTATGGCCAGAGATCACGGTATGATGCTGACCCCAAGACAAGTTGCAGAGCATCCAACTATCAAGGAATTAGCTGCTGTGGTTACTTGGACAGAACGTGAGAAGAAGGAAGATAGTATGGTTGATTTGACAGGCGAATTTGGTCTGACGCCGATCCAGCACTGGTTTTTCGAGCAGCAGTTCAAAGAACCGCATTATTTCAATCAATCCCAGCTGTTTCTACTCCGTGATTGTGATCCCGTAAAGCTGGAAACGGCCATCCAACAATTGATCAGACTTCATCCAGAGCTTTCAATGGAGATTGTAGCTGGCAAGCATGGATATACGCAGCGCTACCGAACGGGTACCACCATTCAACTTGCCAGTCACACCATTCAGCAAATCGCTGATCCCGAATCTGAAATTTCAAGCATATGTGATGCATGGAACAGACAACTGAATTACGCGACAGGCCAGATGGTTTATGCAGGCGTAATCCAGGGTCACCCTGACGGTCAAGTCCGCTTATTTATAACGATTCATCATTTGGTTATTGATGGCGTGTCCTGGAGAATATTGGTTCAGGAATTGGATCAATTGTATCAAGGTACCGAGTTGTCTCCTGTTTCAAATCCGTACAAAAAGTGGCAGTCCGTAATGATGAATTATGCCAAAAATGAAGTTACTTTAAGTCATATAGATTACTGGAAAAAAGTGCAGCTCCAAAATGCAGCATTTGTGCTGCCGGTAGACCATTACGCGGATTATAAAATGAGCAGTGAGTCTTCGGAATTGGTTACAATGCTTACTACCAACGATACGCAGCTACTCTTGTACCATTGCTCCCAGGCATATCATACCGAGATCAACGACCTGCTGCTTACGGCCTGGTCGCTGGCGCTCTCCGTTTGGTCCGGACAGGAGACGGTTGTGTTTCGGCTGGAGGGGCATGGACGTGAACACTCTGTATCCGATATGGATCTGACAAGAACCATCGGTTGGTTCACCTCGATGTTTCCGGTATGCATCCGGGTTACGGACACTCACTCCTTGGGAGTTACGATCAAATCCGTTAAAGAGCAGTTACGTTCTATTCCTCATCGCGGCATGTCATACGGTGCTTTGAGATACTGCCATCCGAACGAAGAAGTCCGTTCCGAGCTAACAACTTCCGAGCCTCAGGCTCTATTCAATTATTTGGGTCAATTCGATCAGACAAATACGAGCGGGCTAGACCAGTGGTTAAGTTTTACACGTGACGCAGCACAGGACCATAGCTCACCGCTTAATCATGGAACAAGCCTGTTGGAACTTAACTGTTCCATCGTTCATGGACAACTGCATTTGTTCATGAAATATAGCAAACGCCACTATGAAGAAACGACCATTACTCAGTTGATAAATACTTTCATATCACGTTTGCTTTCTATCATCGAGCATTGCAGCCAAGCTAATTACGAAGAGTTTACACCAAGTGATTTTCAATCGGTGTCACTGGAGCAGCATTCGCTGGATCAGATCGTAAAGACCTATTCTAAGCAATATGGTCTCAATAAAATGATGCATTTAAGTCCGTTGCAGGAAGGTCTGCTATTCCATTATTTAGATCATCCATCTTCCGATCAATACTTCGTACAGGTTAGCTGGAAATATCACGGCAGGCTGGAGGTAAATCGTTACCAGGAAGCATGGAGCCACGTCATTGCTGAAAATGATTGCTTGCGGACATGTTACGTTTGGGATGAATTGGACAAGCCCATACAATGTGTCCTTCGAAAAGTAGAATTGGATTGGACTTTTTTGGATTTTAGAACAGAGTCTCCAGATCGGCAACAGAAGTATATCGAACAATGGGCAACGTCGGATCGTAATCGGCGTTTCGATCTGCATCAGCCTGCGTACCGTATAACACTGATTCAGACTACCCCAGAGGAATGGACAATGATCTGGAGTTACCACCATATTTTGCTGGACGGTTGGAGCCTGCCGCTGCTGCTGAATCGGGTTCATGAAATCTATGCTTGCAGCTTAAAAGGCATGGTGCCGCAGCATAGCCTGTCCCGCTCTTTTGAGACTTACATTCGTTGGCTGAACAATAAAGATCGAACAGAAGCTGAGTCATTCTGGAAAGATTATTTGTCCGACCTAACGGAGCCGACCCTCCTGCCGATGGGGAAGAGAGGCATGCTTTCTGATGTGCATCAACCGATTGAGAAGCAACAGATTGAGACCATTCATATCGATTCAAGCATGACCAAGCGCATGGCGGCATTTGTACAACAAGCGCAAATTTCACTAAACACCTTGGTGCAGTTCGCTTGGGGGAAAGTGCTGCAAGTCTATCATGATGCAGATGTAACCGTATTCGGCATGATCGTGTCCGGTAGAGGATCCGATCTGTCAAAAGCGGACCACATCACGGGCCTGTTGATCAATACGCTTCCTCTGGTTATGCATTGGAATGTGGAACAGACCATTACCGAATATGTTAAGGAGCTTCACCAAACGATTCAAAAGCTGAACGATTACTGCTATGTGAGCCTGCACGAACTGAAGGGCTGGAGTGCCATCCAAGGACATACATTTTTTCACAGCATCGTGGCCTTCGAGAATTATATGAACGACTACCGTCAGCCTGAACATGGGTTGGAGATGTCAGCTATGAAGGAACGAGAGAAAACCAATTACCCGATGACTATCACCATTGCCAATGACGGGGAACAGATCACTCTCAAGTTGATTTACGATGCAGATCGCTTGAAGCAAGCAACGGTTTGTCGCCTAGCTGAGCATCTGCTAAATACATTGCAATATGCACTGCAATATCCGGATCGCGCGGTTGGAGACGTTTGTTTAATAGATAAGAACGAATATGATCGAGTCGTCTACGATTGGAACAATACGTATACAGAGTACCCTAGGGAGAGTTCCATTGTTGACTTGTTCCATGAACAAGCGAAGCTACGGCCTTCACAGCCCGCTGTAATTGAGCACAACCAGGTAATGTCTTACCACGCCCTCAACCAAATGTCCCAGTACATGGCCAATAAGCTAACGGATGATACCGACAGTCATGGGAAGTTTATCGGGGTTTACTTGCCGCGCTCTCTCGAATTCATTGTCTCCATCCTGGCGATCATGAAAGCGGGATGTGCCTATGTTCCCATAGATCTCGATTTTCCGGCAGAAAGAACGCGCGAATTGATCAAGGATGCCAGACTGGACACCATCATCACCTCACAGAAAGGGGCAGAAAGTATCTCGGAAGCCTGTAAGGGAATCCGTTTAAAACTGATTTATACGGAGCATATTGACCAGTCTGGAGTTGTACCACAAGAAGAGAAGGAGAACATGAATGCTCCAAGCGACCTTGCTTACCTGATGTATACATCAGGCTCGACGGGAAAACCCAAAGGCGTGATGGTAGAACATCGCAATGTCGTCCGCTTGGTCAAAAACACCAGCTACTTCCCGTTTTCCTCTGACATCAGGTTGCTCTATACGGGTTCGCCTGTTTTTGACGCTTCTACGTTTGAAATTTGGGGAACATTGCTGAATGGAGGCCATCTGTATGTAGTTTCAAAAGATGATCTTCTAAATATCTATATGCTGGAGCATCGAATGAAGGAGTGGAAAATTAATACACTATGGCTAAGTTCCGCATTGTGCAATCAATGGATTGAAGAAAATGAAAAGATGTTTGCTGGGCTCAAATGGCTGGCTGTAGGTGGGGAAGCTTTATCGGTTAAACATATAAACCGTATCCGGCTTGCCTATCCAGAGCTTTCGATTCTCAATGTATATGGTCCAACGGAGAACACCACGTTTTCGACGAGCTACCGGATCGAAGAGCCTTTTGAGCAGGATATACCCATTGGCAGGCCCATTAGTAATTCAACTTGTTATATTCTGGACAAACGGGGCTGTGTCCAGCCTGTCGGAGCAGTCGGGGAATTATATGTGGGAGGAGACGGGGTTGCAAGGGGATATTGGCTGCAAAACCAGCTGACACAGCAAGCGTTTACTCCAAATCCATATACTTCTGCCAAAGATCGCGAAAGAGGAGTAAATCCAGTTCTCTACCGCACAGGAGATCGGGCGAGATGGTTGCCGGACGGTAATATCGAATATATTGGACGGGTTGACGATCAGGTGAAGCTTCGCGGCTATCGAATCGAACCCGGAGAAGTCGAGTTCCGTCTTGGCGGCTACCCTGTCGTAAAAGATTGTCTGGTCGTTGCCCGCGAGATTTACGGGGATATGCGGCTGATCGCTTACTATACAGCGGAAGAGGAAGAGCGGGAGGAACAGCTTCATACTTTTATGGCTGACGGTCTTCCATCTTATATGCTACCCTCTCGTTACGTTTGGCTGAAGACGTTCCCATTAACGGTCAACGGGAAAATCGATCGTAAAAAGCTTCCTTTGCCAGAAATCCATAGGGGCGATAAAAAATCAAATTCTGGACCAAAAACTGAATTGGAACAAATAATAGAAGAGATTTGGGGCAGGGTTCTGAAGCTTGATTACATCCGCAAGGATGAAGACTTTCACGCGTTGGGAGGACATTCGCTTTCTGCGCTGCGTATAGCGAGTCTACTGCAAAAAAATGGCTATCCGGTTACAGTCAACCGGATATTTCGCGAGCAGACCATCGAACGCTTGGCCCTTTCATTGAGCAGGGGAGTGACGGATACAGCCACTGTTCTTAGTCCGAATATGGATATCCCAACTATTCAGTCTACAACAAAAGTATACCCGGATGATGGATTTCCGCTGTCTGCCGTACAAAAACGTTTTTTTCAAAGAGATCTGGCGAATCGCAACATGTTTAATGTGCCTTACCTGGCTCTGCTCAAGAAATATATTCCCAGAGAATTGCTGAATGCTTCGCTGGAGGTACTATTGAACAAACATGCGGCCCTACGGCTGTCATTTGCTCAACTGGATCATGATGAATGGTACCAGTATGAGCAAAAAATGAGTGTGGAACAGGTTGTTTCTTACGTGCAGCTGCAAGCGATCCCAGGGTCACATGATACCTACATTTCGGAATACTGCGCGAAGGTTCAGCATGAATTTGATATCGAGGAGGGCCCTTTATGGAAGGTCGTGCTGTTTGATCACTATTGCGAAGAGAGACGGCAGGTGATATTGCTCCTGTTCCATCATTTAATTTTTGACGGCATATCCATAAACATTTTTTTAGAGGATTTGAAGCATCTTCTCTTGCCGGGAATGGGGAGTGATTTGGCGTTACATGGTGAGGAGGAAAGCAGTTATCGGGATTGGTGCATGGCGTTGACACAATATGCGGCGAAAGACGTTTCTTCTAAAGCATCAATCTACTGGAGAAAGGTTGTAGAAGGTGGTGAGTCTTTTCAGGTCGACAGGGATTCGGAGATCCAGCCTCTCCACCGCCACATGACAACAATAACGCAAGATTTGCTTGAAGGAGAGGAACATATTAGTCTTTTAAAAGAATTGGCTGTGAAGCAGCATACTACACCGCTTAGCATGATACTAACAGCATTGTCACAGGCTTGCTACCAATTGAAAAAGCAATCCGATTTGCTGCTGCATGTGATGTCTTATCAACGCGAGTCTTTTTTATCGGGGGTTGTGATTGATCGTACGATTGGTTTTTTTGCCGGAGCTTATCCCATTCTAATCCAGATTCCCGAAGAGGAGTCGTCAAAGAATTGGGAAATACTTCCTGAACATGTCAAACACACGTTGCAGCATATTCCATCTGAAGGACTGGATTACTTTATTTTACGATATATGATACAGGATACTTATCCCAATATGGAGCCACTAAAAGACGAAACACACATGCTTTTCCATTACCAATCAGAGGAAATAAATGGGCTAGCCGACGATTTTTATGAGCCTTTGGCTATTCCCTTCGGAAATACCAATGCGGCCGACAATCCCTCCGCCTACTGGTTAAATATGACGGCAAGCTTAAAACACGACAGATTAAGTTTAACCTGCTATTACAGTTCACTGCACTATGAAGACCAGACCATCGCCGAGCTTGTACGTTTAATTTCCGGGCATCTTTGTCGCAGCATCAATGTTCATCCGTACACTACGATAGTAGAGGGGAGCTTCCGGTTATGAAAATATACGAATTTTGTCCTTTTTTTAATGAAAATCGGATTGCAGATATTAAAATAAGAGAAAATGACCGCTGGATTGACGAGCTGCATGTGGTCGAAGCTAACAAGACTTTCAGTTATTTAGATAAGCCACGCAACTTCAATTCAAATTATCTTGGCCCGAAGGTGATTCATCATCCATTTCATGCTGATGATCTGTTTCGTGAACCGGTGAAGCATCAATTGTATTTTGATGTGACTACCTGTGGTGCGGATCACTTTGACCGTTGGTATTGGCGTCTGCTCAGCTACAACAGCGCATTTCATAACGAAGCTTGCCAAAGAAACCAAAGTGCCTCTATTTTGCGGGATAAGGTTGAGGACGATGATATAATCATTTTGGCTGATTTCGATGAGATCATTGATAGCCGGATGGCCGATCGTTTGGTTTCAGAAGTGAAGAAGCATGAGATTATTACGATAAAAATGCACTACTCTGTATTCTTTCTGAACCTTTTTTGCCAATCTAATCACGGTGCTCCTCATTGGAGCTATCGCGTGTTCGCGATGACGGGTCGTTACTTCAAAAGTATGCCTTTCTCATCGGACTATCTCAGGAAGAAGGGGATTGCCGAAGCGTTGTATCATGACATCTATTGCTTGGAAGAACCAGCCGGATTCCATCATTCATGGCTTGAATATCGGAAAACCGCGCTTCCCAAGTTGCAGGCATTCGCCGCCAATGTAGAGGATAAAAGTATATTGAATGCAGATTATATTGATCAATGCTTAAACGATAAAAAACTGTACTATATCGATACCGAACTTTATGTTGACAACTCAAAATCGTTTTTGAGCAGTCTTCAAGAAGTTGAAACGAATGATCTTTGGTATGAATAAAGAAGGCTTTACTTAGCTTGTCGAGAAACCCAGTCTATACAAGACCAGGGTTTCTCTTTTTGTTTTTTGAGACATAGGATTGCTGTTGACGAAGCTGGAATTATATATTACTGTATTGATATTAACATTTTGTTTTTATCATTGAGTTAAAATAAAAGAATGCTACATAGGCTGTTTTCGCTGCTTGATTTAGAAAGCAACTATTACCTAAATATGAACAGGTAGGTGACGCAAGTGACAAATACATCGAAGCACAATCATAACGGTTTGACGGAGGAACAATTTTTGGCTGCATATGATGCCAATCAGTATGAGCGTCCATCAGTAACGGTGGATATGCTGCTTTTTACCGTGATGGATCAACTCCAGCACAATTACCGCAAGCTGCCGGAGAAGACACTCCAGCTACTTCTGATCCAGAGGGGAGAGCATCCGTTTCTGGGTCAATGGGCGTTGCCAGGCGGCTTTGTAGGGATGGATGAAAGCCTGGAGGAGGCTGCACGACGTGAGCTTAAGACTGAAACGAATGTAGACCGGATTTATATGGAGCAGCTATATACATGGGGAGATGTAGCACGTGATCCACGCACGCGGGTCATCAGCTGCGCTTACATGGCATTGGTAGACCACGATTCATTGGAGGTACAAGCTGGAGATGATGCTGCGGATGCCCAATGGTTTGAGCTGGACTACAGTGTGGCTCAGGAGACACGGACGAATCAGCCGGAAGGTTACAGATGGGAACAAAACATTGACATTACATTGAAGCATGGGGACATTCACCTGTCAGCCAAAGTAAAAGTGACTGAAATTCTCAAGGGAAAGACCATTGAGGTCAAGCGAGAAGTGCTGGAATCACAGGGGATTGCTTTTGACCATGCCCAAATTATTGTGTACGGCATCGAGCGTTTGCGCAGCAAAATAGAATATACAGATATTGCTTTTCACCTGATGCCATCCCTGTTTACATTGAGTGAGCTTCAACAGGTATATGAAATAATTCTGGGTAAGGAACTGTTGGCTGCAGCCTTCCGACGCAAAATAGCTGAACTTGTGGAAGAGACGAATGAATATAGAAAGGCGGCCGGACATCGTCCGTCCAAGTTATACCGCTTCAAGCCACGGTCGCGTTTTATGTAGCATGAAGTAATATGAAATGAGGAATTAACGTGGAAAAGTTTACATTTTTTTATCGCAGTCAGTCGCCATTTTCGCAATGGTATCCCTCTGTGTTTACCGTAAATGAATTGGAATTCAACTGCGCGGAGCAATTTATGATGTTTAAAAAAGCACAGCTTTTTGGGGATGAAGAGGCGGGCAGTAAAATTATGCAAGCCCCTACCCCTCGGGAGCAAAAAGCACGCGGCCGTAGTGTGCGCGGATTTGATCAATCCTTGTGGGAGGCGAATTGCCGACAATTTGTGTATGACGGTAACTACGCCAAATTTACACAAAATCCGAATTTACTTAAGCATCTGCTCAAAACGAAAGGAACTACACTGGTTGAGGCCAGTCCGACGGACACGATTTGGGGGGTAGGATTGGCTGAAAATGATGCCCGCATACGGAACCGCAAATCATGGCGAGGCACGAATTGGCTTGGGGAAATACTGACGAAACTACGTGAGGATGTACAGAAAAAGGAGGAATATCCATCATGAAACATACCATGAACACCCGGAGCAACCGGGATACTCGATCACATATGGCGCAGGAAACGTTATCTATTTTGGAGAATGGATATTATACGAATACCAAACAGGCACAAGTGAATATTGCACAAGAGGTAAGCAACGCCATCACAGGTTCGAAGCTATATGCACCGTCTCAGCTTGTGGTTGTAAAACAGGAGGCGGAGGAAAAGATTCTTCTATTAAAAGGAGTATCAGAGTCTTCTCAGCTGGCGCAACAGATGATTAATGAGAAGATGGAAGTTACGGGAGAAAGCACATTGGAAGCGGCTTACAGGCTTCAGGTGACGGAGAAGATGGATCACGTGGCGTGTCTGAATTTTGCATCAGCCAAAAATCCGGGTGGCGGATTTCTCGGAGGCAGTCAGGCACAGGAGGAAAGCCTGGCTCGTTCGTCTGCATTGTATCCTTGTATTTCACAAATGGAAGAGATGTATCAGCACAATCGGAAGCTGCGAAGCTGTTTTTATTCGGATTATATGATTTATTCGCCTGATGTCCCGATATTTCGGGATGATCAGGGAATGCTGCTGGAGAAGCCGTACCTAGTCGCTTTTCTGACCGCACCTGCTGTTAATGCTGGAGTCGTGCGAGAACGGGAGCCAGAGCTGGTAAATCGGATTGGCGAAGTGATGCTGGAGCGAATCCGTTACATACTCAGTTTGGCTGCGCAAAACGGGGTAGAGCGCCTTGTGCTGGGAGCCTATGGCTGTGGGGTATTCCGCAATAAGCCGGAAGAGGTTGCCGTCTGGTTCAAGCAAGTGCTTGTAGATGAAGGATATGGATTGTTGTTTGATCGAATTGTTTTTGCGGTACTGGATCACACAGCAGGGCAGCGTACCTTGAACGCCTTTAAACACGGTCTTTCCTAAAGCTGGGGGACGTGTTTCAAAAACCATATACAGTGATAAGTTATGAAAAAGGAGAGTGCTGAATGAATCCAAATCCAAACATCACCTGGCATGCGTCAGACGTTGACAAGCAAGCGCGCCAGCTTCTGAATGGGCATAAAAGCCCGGTACTTTGGTTTACGGGGCTGTCTGGCTCGGGAAAATCAACGGTATCCTCCACACTGGAAAAAGCATTATTTGCACGAGGCATACACACGTTTATTTTGGATGGGGATAATGTTCGGCATGGTTTAAATCGCAATCTGGGTTTCCTGCCCGCTGATCGCAAAGAAAACATCCGTCGTATTGCTGAAGTAGCGAAGCTGATGTCACATGCAGGAGTGCTGACGATTTGTGCTACGATCTCTCCTTATCGTGAGGATCGTGAAATGGTGAAGGACATTTTACAGCAGGAAGGCTGTTATGAAATCTATATCCAGTGCAGTCTGGAGGAATGCGAGCGACGTGATCCCAAAGGAATGTACAAGAAGGCGAGAGCCGGAGAAATACGTCATTTTACTGGTATTGATGCGCCTTATGAGGCACCTTTGGAGCCTGAGCTCATCGTACCCACTGAAGGCCGGGAGATTGGCCAGTCGGTTCAGGATATACTGGATTTTCTCGATAGGGAATCATTGTTGCTCTAATCTTCGTCAAACCTTTTTCAAATCTTCCTGAAATCTTCATTATCAAAAATGGAATTCATGTTTAAATAGAATAGACCTCTCGATCTTGAAGCCGTCTGAAATTTCCCCCTAGTTTTTTCAGATGTTCGGCGCCAGAGGCGGGAGGTTTTTTGTTTACAGCACATAGCCAACCAATTCATTCAAGAGGTGATTTTAATGATGAATAAACAACCAACCAACCTGACTACCAGCTGGGGCGCTCCTGTCGGTGATAATCAAAATTCTATAACGGCTGGATCACGCGGACCTATATTGATTCAGGATGTGCATCTGCTGGAAAAGCTTGCGCATTTTAACCGGGAACGTGTGCCGGAGCGTGTGGTTCATGCCAAGGGCGCAGGAGCGCACGGCTATTTTGAAGTCACTAAGGATTTATCTGCCTATACAAAAGCAAGCTTTTTATCTGAGGTAGGCAAGCGCACACCGATGTTTATCCGTTTTTCTACGGTTGCCGGTGAGCAAGGCTCGTCTGATACGGTACGCGACCCGCGTGGTTTTGCGGTGAAGTTTTATACCGAGGAAGGCAACTACGATCTCGTAGGTAACAACACACCCGTATTTTTCATCCGGGATGCTATCAAATTTCCGGACTTTATTCATACGCAAAAACGTCACCCCCAAACTCATCTGAAAAACCCTAATGCCGTTTGGGATTTCTGGTCCTTATCTCCTGAATCGCTGCATCAAGTAAGTATTCTGATGTCCGATCGCGGCATTCCCGCTACACTCAGACATATGCATGGATTCGGTAGCCACACGTTCAAGTGGGTCAACGCCGAAGGGCAGGCGGTATGGGTGAAATATCATTTTAAAACAGAGCAAGGCGTTCAAAATCTCGATGTAGAACTGGCTGCCAAAATTGCCGGTGAACACCCGGATTATCATACCGAAGATCTGTTTAATGCCATTGACAAGGGTGATTTCCCTGCATGGAGGCTTCATGTGCAAATTATGCCTGTGGAGGATGCGGACACATACCGCTTTGATCCATTTGATGTGACGAAAGTATGGTCGCAAAAGGATTACCCGCTGATCGAGCTGGGACGCATGGTATTAAATCGCAATCCTGAGAACTATTTTGCAGAAGTAGAGCAAGCAACGTTCTCTCCGGGTTCGTTCGTTCCAGGTATTGAAGCATCTCCGGATAAAATGCTGCAAGGACGCCTGTTTGCCTACGGAGACGCACATCGCTACCGCGTAGGTGCAAATCACAATTCATTACCGATCAATCGACCACATGCGGAAGTACACAACTATCAACGTGATGGTGCATTGCGTAGTGACGACAATGGTGGCAGATCGGTCTATTATGAGCCTAATAGCCTCGGTGGGCCGAAAGAGTCTCCAGCGCACAACATCGCTCCTTTTGAAGTGAGTGGAGAAGCACAAAGTGTGGGTTATGATCATCATGATCACTATACTCAACCGGGCGATCTGTACCGCTTACTCAGCGAAGAAGAACGGGCGCGTCTGGTACAAAACATCGTGGGTGCGATGAAGCCGGTGGAAAGTGATGAAATCAAGCTGCGTCAGATTGGACATTTCTACAAGGCTGATCCTGAGTACGGACGCCGTGTAGCCGAAGGTTTGGGCTTGACCGTTCCTCAAGGCGAGTAGAGGTGTCCGCAACTCCCACACACAAATAACCTTAATTAATTAAAAAGGATGTCCCAACGCCATCATATAGATGGTTGATGGGACATCCTTTGCTTTTGAGTACGATGAAAAGCGGGTGTTTGTGGTGGACGCTCCGCGAACGGAACGTTGCTCCAAACGCTGTTGTCTCCAGATTTATTGAATTACACTCAGCGGTGTAAATCTGGAGACAAAGGCGACCGCTGCCGCTTTTCCGCAATCGTTCCATCCTCTCCGCTGCTTTTAGTGTGGCCAGTTTATAAGCCGAAGGACAAGAATCAAAAATCAGAAAAGTCGCAAGCCTTCAATAATCACGAGGTTTTGTGACTTATTTAGGTGTGTTTTGTGTTTGAAAATATAATTGATGCAAGCAGCATAAAGCCAGCGGAGAGGACGGAATCGTTCTGTAGAAGCGCCAGCGATCGTAAGAATGATCCGTTCTCGTAGCGGTCATAGATCCACGAATGTACACATCCTCCAGCACTATAAATTGCTATATCTTCTGCAACCGAGGCAAATAGATCACAAGAAACAGCGACCGCCCTAAAGCAAATACGATGAACGAGAGCCAAAGCCCATGATTCCCATAGTGGGGAACGCACCAAAACAGCGCAATCAAAAAGAAGACCAGTGAAATGAGCATTGAATTACGGATTGGGTACGTCACCGTCATGCCTGTAAATACACCGTAGAAGACCAGACCCAGTCCAGCGGCCAGTGGAAAGGCGACTAGCCAAGCGTTATATGGATCCGTAAGGCTGATCACGGTAGCGTTATCGGTAAACAGACGGATAAGCGGCTCCTTCAGTGCAAAATACAGCCCACCCGTCAGCACGCTGGTTACAATCGTCCAGAACCAGGATAAATGAATAACTCTTTGCAGCATTTTTGGATCCCTTGCACCTCGGGCTTGACCCGTCATGATACTGCTGGCGTTGGCAAAACCGTCAAAAAAGTAAGCCATAAGGTAGTGGATTTGCAGCAAAATAGCGTTTGCTGCCAGTTGATCGGTTCCAAAACTCGCGCTGTTCGATGTAAACAGATTAAACATCGTCAGCAGACAGGCTGTCCGAATCATAAGGTCAAGGTTCGTTGCCATGACGCTTTTCAGCTCCGCAGCTCCAAACCATCCCCGCCAATCCCTCGGTCCACTGCGCTTCCATTCCCTCCAGACCGACGAACGAAGCACTAGCACAAAACCAAGCACACATGCGAGGACCTCAGCAATCAGAGTAGCGCCAGCCACACCAGCTACATCCCATTGCATGATTTGTGTGAATACAATAGCCAGCACCATATTGATAACATTCATGGAAATTTGCAAAAACAATGTAGCCTTTACGCGAGACAATCCCATTAGCCAGCCGAGCAGTACATAGTTCACCAGCGTGAGGGGAGCTCCCCAAATACGAATGTTAAAATAAATCGATGCCTGCGCCGCCACATCCTCAGCAGGATGGATAAGCTGGAGGGAGGCTAGCAGGATCGGCTTTTGCAGCAGAATGAACAACGCACCGATCACCAAAGCAATCCCCATCGGACGCATGAGGGCGGCTATACCCTGGTCGTTATTTTTAGCCCCGGCCGCCTGTGCCGTAAAAGCCGATGTGCTGACTCGCAGAAAGCCGAACAGCCAATATAAAGTATTAAAAATAAGAGTGCCTACTGCCACACCGCCCAAATAGGCAGAGTGGCTCAAATGACCGATTACCGCTGTATCCACCGCACCGAGTAGCGGGGTTGTAATCGTCGAGATAATTAAAGGAATGGCTAAAGCAAGATAGGCTCGGTGGGAAGGCAACATGTTGAAAAAACCTCCAGTAGCGATTGTGTATAGGAATGGCGATCTGAGTGAAATAAAGCTTCCTTGGAAAAATGCTCAAGGACACTGCCATCTTTCATAACCATGATCCGATCACTCATAAAGTGAACGGCTGCCAGGTCATGGGAAATAAATAGATATGCCAATCCCAGTTTATCCTGCAAATCCTTTAGCAGATTTAAAACGGTGGCCTGTGTGGTCACATCCAGACTGGCCGTCGGCTCATCCAGCACGATAAAATCCGGCTCGGTGCTGATGGCACGCGCAATGGTTACGCGTTGCTTTTCCCCGCCGCTGAGCTGATGGGGATACTTATCCAGATAGCTGGAGGGAAGCTTCACCATACCGAGCAAGTGCTCGGCAATGTCCCTACGTCCCGAAGGCATACCCGTCATATAGGAGGGAACATAGCCTTTGAGCTGATCCAGCGGTTCCATCAACGATTGCAGGATGGTCAGTCTGGAGTTCAAAGCCGCAGCGGGATGCTGAAACACGGCGCCAAGTCTGCTACGAATACGCTTTAATTCACTTCGCTTTAATCCCCGGACTGCACGCCCATCTAGCACCAGCTCGCCTTGATCCAACGGGTCCAGCGTCAAAATACAGCGAGCGAGCGTACTTTTTCCGCTGCCGCTTTCCCCGACGACACCCAGACATTCTCCGGTGGAAATCGACAGAGAGATATCTTGCAGCACAGTTTTGCCCCCTGCGTAAGCCTTCGTCAAACCAGAAACAGTGACAACAGGCTTGGAAATGCCAAGCCGCTGAGGAGGTAATGCTTCATTATCCAAGTGATCCGCTCCTATCTGGTGTGGTCTGTTCTTCGGTGCTGTAGGGCAAACGTGCGGGAGCGCCTGGAGACAATGGCGGAATGGCCGCCAGCAACCGACGTGTATACGGATGCGAAGGATGATCCAGCACGGCTTGCGTCTCTCCAGTCTCCACCAGTGAACCTGTACGCATCACCGCGATTCGGTCTGCATACTTGCGGACATGCCGTAGATCGTGAGTGATCCACAATACGGAAATCCCTGTTTCCATCCGTATCCGGTTGATGAGTTGGAGCACCCGGTGGGCTGTCAGTGTATCGAGCGCGGTTGTTGGCTCGTCGGCAATGAGCAGCTTTGGTTCCAGCAGCAGTGCAGCAGCAATAGCGGCTCGTTGCAACTGTCCGCCGCTGAGCTGGAACGGATAACTGCGATACACACGCTCCGCAGGAAGCTGTACCCGCTCCAGCACCTCCATACAGCGTTGTTTGCGCGCTTTACGATCCTGTCTGCCATGGGCACGTATCAGCTCGTCCAACTGGCTTCCAATACGAAGGAAGGGGGTGAATGCCCCGTGATAGTCTTGAAAAATATAAGAGATTTCATTGCCTAGCAAGGAACGCATTTGTTTGGCCGATAGGGCAAGTAAATTATTCTCCTTCCACGCAATGATCCCTTTGGCTGTAACGGAAGAGGGAAGAAGACCGCCGATGGCATACGCGGTCATGCTTTTTCCGCTACCACTTTCTCCGGCGAGAGCAAACCATTCCCCCGGACGAACGGTAAGCTCCAGCCGGTTTACGATCGTTTTTGCTTTGGTCTGAATCATTAGGTCTTTAATAGACAGCATAACTGGTTCACACCTCCGTCCGGGTTTTGACATCATATTGGTCACGAAGCTTGTCTCCCAGGACATTCGCCAGGAGTACCGTAAGTGAGACAGCAACCCCGGGAACTAGCATCAGGTGGGGAGCTATTTGAAAATATGCTCGCCCTTCATTCAGCATTGCGCCCCATTCGGGAATCGGTGGCTGTGGACCCAAGCCCAAAAAGGACAGAGAGGCAATCATCAAAATGATTTTGCCAATATCCAGCGTAGCCAGTACCAGTACATTCCCGATCGCGTGGGGCAGAATATGTCGCATGACAATTCGCAGGGAGGATGTACCCGCCAGTATGGATAATGAAATGTAATCCTTTTGCTTCTCAGCCAGAACGATACTGCGAACGAGCCGTGCATAACTAACCCATTTTACTGCGGTCACAGCGAAAATAAGATTCAATAAGCCCGGCCCGAGCAGGCCGCTCAGTACAATGGCAAAGATATAATCAGGTAATGTCATACAAGCATCAACCACCCGCTTGAACACGCGATCAATCCAGCCTCCAACAAACCCGGAGAGTAGTCCGAGTGGAACCCCAACAACCAGTGAAACGGTCAATATTAATAAACTGGTTCCGACAGTCGTCCGAAGTCCTGACATCACCCTTGACAGCATATCTCTGCCTAAATGGTCAGTTCCCAGCCAATGCATAGCACTGATCGGTTGGAGTCGATTCCCCATCTGGACACGGTACGGATCTTGCGGGGCAAGAAGGGGAAGCACTACAATTGCTGCAAGAATGAACAGGATGGAGAGCGTTACGCTCCACGGTTTGGACAGTCGCATCTTGATGAGCTGCCTGTTTTCGGCATGTATGGATTTTATCATGATAATCGTTTCTCCTTCAAAGCAATTTCAGGATTAACCCAACGGTAGGACAGTTCTACCAAAATATTGATGCATACGATAAACACAGCCATAAATAGCGTATAGCCCTGAATAATCGGGTAATCCCTCGCAGCAATGGCATCGACAATCCATTTGCCCAGCCCCGGATAGGCAAACAGCACCTCAATCACCACAGTACCTCCCATTAGGCTGCCTATGCTCTCACTGAACACCGTAATGAGTGGCACAAGACTGTGACGGAACATATGCCTGAAAAAGATGCGCACCGGACCGATTCCACGTGCTTGTGCCGCCTTAATAAAGTCCTGTCCCGAGCTTTCGATCAGACTAGCACGAATCATCCGTACATAGACAGCAGACATTGCCAACCCCAAGGTAAGGGAAGGGAGCACCAGATGAAAAACGGTTCCCTCTCCCATGGACGGTAAAATTCGCAGTTTAACCGCAAACCACTCCATAAACAAGAGACCCATCCAGAAGCTGGGGATCGAGGAGCCGATTAAGGCAAATACGCGACTGACGCTGTCAAACCAGCGATTTCGATACAACGCTGACAGGGTTCCCAATGGAAGAGCAATCAGCAGCATGATGAACAGGGAGGCTCCGGTAAGGAGGAGTGTATAAGGCAGCTTTTCCATGAACTCTGTGAATACCGGACGATGGGTTAAATAAGACTGTCCAAAATCAAACTGAAGTAATTGAATCAGCCACTTGCCATATTGCACAGGTAACGGTTGATCCAGTCCCAGTTGACTGCGCATATCCGCAATTTGCTGATTGGACACCGCGACATCATCTACCCGGAGAATGCTCCGGACGGGATCGCCCGGAACAAGCTTGAGCAGACAGAAGCTGACAAAGGAGAGAATAAGAAAGAACAATACAAGTTCGAAAAGCTTTTTGCCAATGGATTTGAGCATCTTAGTTCACATCCAGATCCTGAGTCAGCAGATAGTATTCACTTTGACTTGTCACCCAGTTATGTACGTAATTTCGATAGGCCACTACGTTATTCGGATGAACAAGGAAGGATTGCAGGTTTTCTTGATCAATTAGTATAACGGCTTCCAGCGCTAGCTTGTTACGTTGTTCCTCGTTCACTGTCATGTTCAGCTTCGTGATCAGAGCTTCCATTTCCGGTAAATGCACACGTCCATAATTCAACGCGCCCTCAGGCATGTAAGTCGCATTCAGGAAGTAACTTGCATCGCCACGCGGGGCTGTAATACTGCTATAAGTCGCCAAATCCCAATCCTGATTAGCCGCAAGGTATTCGTCGATATTATCAACCTGGCGGATATCAATCGTTATGCCCAGCTCCTTGGCGTTAGCCTGAATCAGCTGTGAAATGAGTGGGAGTTCTGCTCTCGACTGGTAAGTCAGTAATGTAAGATGAAGCGACTTGCCCTCGGGCGTTGTAACTTTACCATCCTGCACTTTGTATCCAGCCTGCTTGAAGCCTTCTCGCGCAGCAGTCAAATCAAACTTTTTCTTAGTATACTTTGGTGAAAAAGGAAAGTCAGACAAGAATGGACCTTGAGCAGGGGTTCCTTGACTGGACATAATACCGCTGGCAATCTCATCCCGATTAATCAGGCTATCGAATGCTTTACGCACCGCCGTTTTTTTCAGATCGTTGTTATTCATATTGTAAATGAGCTGATGCGTCCGCAGGCTGGGAAGAGAGTCAACCTTAACGGTGGGATCGGCTTTCAGCAAATCAAGACTTTCAATCGGCGGGCGGTACACAATATCGGCATCCTTGGCTTGAAAGGCAAGCTGACGTGCATTGGCGTCTTCGTTAAACATGAATTTGGCATGCTTCAGCTTCACTTCGCCATTCCAGTATTGCTCATTACGATCCAGATTCAGTTCACTTCCGGCGCGGAAGCTGGCGGCCTTGAACGGGCCTGTCCCTGATGGAAGATCACCTGTAGAAGTGGTATCTATCACCGCCGTATTCGGATGAACCAGCTCAGATACAAATTCCGGAAAAGGCTTGTTTGTCGTGATGTTTAAAATCTGACCATCTGCTTGAATATCACGGATATGCAGCGCATTTTTAACCGATGGATTGAGTTTTTGTGCTCTTTCCAGAGAGTCTTTGACAGCAGCGGCATCGACAGCTTTACCGCTATGGAAGGTCACGCCTGAACGGATGTTGAAGGTCCAGTGTTGTCCGTCCTTACTGTCCCATTTCTCTGCAAGCCAAGCCTCCAGCTTGAGATCCTTGCTCACCTTGACAAGCGTTTCACTCACTCCCGCACGAACGGCTGTGTAATTCACATCCGTATGAGGATCTACAGAAGGGCTTTGCACATTGAACAATAGGGTAACACTTTTATCTACTGGTGCATTTGCAACAGATGAAGAGAGTGAAGCTGATGGTGCTGAAGAGCACGCTGCCATCATCCCTGCCAGTACTGACAGTATGAAGAGTTTAAAATACTGATTCTTAAACAACAGATATTCCTCCTTGATCGTAATCGTAATTTTTACACTTTAGCTCATGAAGCATATCGTAACCAAATGAGGAAGGTTTGTAAATATGTAATTATATAAATATGTATATAGGATTATAAAGAAAAAGCTGCTTGACCATGGAGATAGGTCAGCAGCCTTTTCACTTTTAGGATATTTTTGAACATAGATAGCTATAAAATTATCTATTAATGCATGGGAGCTTGAGCAGCCCCTTTTTCTACATGAACTCTGCGAATGAAGAACGCAAGAATTAATCCAATTACACTGACGATCATGGCAAAGAAGAAAGAATTCTGTGATCCAAACGCCATAGCATTCGCCAATTCTTCTACAGATTTCGGCATGCTGGATTGACTCAAATAGCTTTCCATGCCCTTGGAGAGAATGCTGACCGCCACGGCTGTACCGATTGCACCGGCAACTTGCTGGAGCGTACTCATAATGGCTGTACCATCCGGGTACAGATCCATCGGCAACTGATTCAGACCGTTCGTCTGAGCAGGCATCATGATCATGGAAATGCCGATCATCAGGCAGCTATGCAGCACAATAATGAGTACGATAGCTGATGTCGTCGTAATGCCGGATAGGAAAAACAAGACAGCGGCAACGATCACAAGTCCCGGAATAACGAGCCATTTTGGACCGAATTTATCGAACAGGGAACCCATGATGGGTGACAACAGACCATTGATAATTCCGCCGGGCAGAAGCACCAATCCTGCGGACAGCGCGGACAGGGCCAGCCCTTTTTGCAAAAAGAGTGGGAGAATCAGCATTGTAGAAAGGATCGTCATCATACACAGGAAGACCATCACAACTCCGATAACAAACATCGGATATTTAAAGACGCGCAAATTCAACATAGGCTGCTTCATTTTTAACTGGCGTACAGAGAACAGAATCAAAGATACCAATCCGATGATCAGAGGGAGCAAAACAACCGGGCTAGCCCAGCCTTCGCCGCCTTCTCCGGATTTACTGAAACCGAACACAACACCACCGAAGCCAATGGAAGATAACAGGATAGATGGAATGTCAATTTTCGGCTTTGTAATCTCCGAAACATTTTGCATAAACAGGATACCGCAAATCAGCGAAAGAATCAGAAACGGAAGGGAAATCCAGAAAATCCAGTGCCAGGACAGATTTTGCAGCACCAGACCCGCAATCGTAGGTCCCACCGCAGGAGCAAACATAATAACCAATCCGATGATCCCCATAGCTGCGCCTCTCTTTTCAGCCGGGAAGATGATCAAGATGGTGTTAAACATCAACGGTAATAACAGCGCCGTACCGACGGCTTGAAGAATGCGTGCGATCAATAGCACTGAAAAGGTTGGTGCTAACGCAGCAACGAGACAGCCTGCAATAGAGAACAGCAGTGATGTGACGAAAAGCTGTCTTGTCGTAAAGGTTTGAAGCAGCAAACCCGATACAGGTACCAAAATACCGAGTGTCAGCAGAAAGGCCGTGGTCAGCCATTGGGCTGTTGCTGTTGTAATGTGCAAAATCTGCATCAAATCATTCAGCGCAATGTTCAACGCCGTTTCACTGAACATTCCGATAAAGCCGCTAAGCAGCAGGGCAATCATAATAGGCAGCACCTTGAACGTCTTGGGATCAGACGGAGGGCTTGTTTGACTCATTGTACTCATGTTGTTTTTGTTCCTCCAATAAAATTGATGGGTATTGAATTATAGTGATCGGTCTATATATAATAAACGTGAAGTTATTTTTTTGTCAAAAAAATTTAAATATTATAAGGATGCTGTATATGGCTGCTAAACCCGAATCATATGAAAATATTGTACAAACCGCTTCTAAGCTCTTTTTTCATCAGGGCTACCATGCTACCGGACTCAATCAGATTCTTGCGGAGAGTGGCTCACCGAAGGGCTCGCTTTATTATTATTTTCCGCGTGGCAAAGAGGAATTGGCTTTGGAGTGCATCAGAAGAGGGAATGAGTTTATTAAGAAAAAGTTGAAAGAAACGCTATCAGGGAAAGAGGACCCTGTGCTCGCCATACAGGATTTCATCCGCAATGCAGCTGAGGAAGCGGACCAAACGAACTTTAATGGCTTTATGCCTATGGGATTTTGGGCTGCTGCGGAAACTTCCTGCATCAGCGAATCTTTGCGGCGTGCCTGCGTGAATACGTTTACAGATTGGCAACATATCTATATGGAACGTCTTCAGACAGCGGGATGGACAGAGGAAAAGGCACATAGTCTGGCGGTACTTATTATTTCAATGCTGGAAGGTGCCTTAATTCTAGCTCTTACTCAGCAGAGCAGCGCACCTATTTATAATGTAGCGGATTACATTCCACAGCTGATCAAATAAAAAAGGATATGGAATTGCTTCCTGGCTGACCAGCTTTGAGAGCCGATTATCTTGTTCGTGAGAAATCGGCTCTTTTTTTATACGCAAGTGCCACGAATTAACTCAGATTACCAGCACCAAATGATGAAAAGTATGGTAAAATGGAATGAATTTGATTTTGCAGTAAAGGAAGGGTGAAAGCAAGTGGCAAAGGCGAAGGTGGCCAAACGGCCTACCCGGGATGAATTTGTGCTGGAGGAAATTGGGAACCAGCTTGCAGAAGCGCAGCAAGAGCAATCCGAAGTTGTGTTGACCGTATGGGGGCGCCAGGAGACAACCCGCGGGCAGATCGTTAAAATGGACCCGAGAACGGGCAGGGTGCATGTAGAGAGTAATGGTGAAACGGACAAAGTTCCTTTTATGGATATCATGAGTGTGAATTACCCAAGAGATTAAGCAGGGTTTATATACCATTTTACATAATAGGAAGCAATGAAATTGTCTGAAGCGATATATTATTGGCGCTGCTTCTTTGTTTGTTAACGTGAGCAAAAACACGGCCGTTCCGGGGTTATGTAACCTCGAAAAAGCCGTGTTTTTTGTGCTATAGAATCCTTATGTCAACAGAGTCTTTTCTTTGACTTCCCTATGTAGCTTTTACCGGAGTAGCACCATTATCGCGCGCTTCGGCTTTCTTCAGTACCTTACGGTCAAAAATGAAAGGCCCGAATGGCAGCAATGAGGCAATCAGGGCCACAAGCCCTTGCAGTACCGAAAGCTTTCGCAAAATCAGCATGACCACAATCGCAACTACATAAATCACGAACAGTATACCATGGATCATACCGACCCATCTTACCATTTGCGGCATCCCGGCTGCGTATTTAAGCGGCATAGCGATACATACGAGCAACAGATATGAAATCGCTTCAATATTACCAATGACGCCAAATGTCTTAAAAACATTTTTGAACATGAATAAACCTCCCTTGTTACTATTACTTAAAATTTAATATAGCCTATAAAATGATTTTGTTAAACGGTAGAAAGTTACGATTTATTGAATATTTACAGCTTTTTCTTCGTTTTTAAGGAAAAGGACTTGATCAAATGTGCAAGCTGTTCGACAGGGATGTGAGCGAAGGACGGATTGAGCGTGTACACTTCGGCTTCAAAAGAACAGGCCGGGAGGCAGGCACTGGAATAAAAACATGACTCGATCCATAGAATGAAACTATGATTCAGAACATAAAATAGCATTAGAATTTATAGATCAGATGATATAAAATCAAGTCATAAGGAACGGTCGTACTCAAAAGTACCTCCACATTCCTAAAAGTGAAAAAAATCACATATGAGAATGCTTTGATGAAAACTTGAACATGAAATCTGCAAACTCGCAAGGAGGAAGAACAATGAACCACTATCCTGCTATTTTTGAACCTCTGACAATACGTCGTATGACGTTAAAAAACCGGATTGTTATGCCGCCGATGGGCACTAACTTTGCGGCTATGGATGGAAGCTTCGTTCAGGATCATATTGACTATTACGTGCAACGGGCCAAAGGTGGTACCGGCCTGATAACCGTAGAAAATGTTTGTCTGGATTTCCCAATGGGTACGAACGGAACGACCCAGTTGCGTATGGATAATGATCAGTTTATTCCCGGATTGTTTAGATTAACAGAAGCCCTGCACTCTTATGGAGCTTGCGTCTCTGTCCAAATTAACCACGCAGGTGCTTCCGCTTATGCTGGGAGATTGAATGGAGTTCAGCCTGTATCTTCTTCAAATATTCCTTCTAAAAAGGGTGGAGCGATTCCAAGACCTTTGCAAAAAGAAGAAATTTACGCCATTGTACGCAAATACGGAGAGGCAGCGGGAAGAGCGCAACGGGCCGGCTTTGACTGCGTGGAAATACATGCGGGTCATTCCTACTTGCTGAGTCAGTTCCTGTCCCCTATGTATAATAAACGTACGGATGAATTTGGTGGCAGCGCAGAAAACCGCACACGCTTTGCCAGATTGGTGATTGATGAAATTCGTTCGGTGGTTGGCCCATTCTTCCCGATCTGCTTACGCTTTAGTGCGGAAGAGTTCACAGAAGGCGGCAACACACTGGAAGATACCTTGGTATTGCTGGAGTATTTGAATGATGAGGTAGATATTCTGAACGTGTCTGCTGCTCTGAATGATTCCATCCAGTTCCAGATTGATGGAATGAACCTGCCGGATGGCTGGCGCTCTTATATGGCCAAAGCGGTAAAAGACAAATTCGGTAAGGTCACCATGACCTCAGGTAATATTCGGAGTCCGCAAGCTGCGCAGGATATTTTGGAGAGAGGCGACGCTGATCTTCTGGCTATGGGAAGAGGACTGATCGCAGAACCGAACTGGGTACTTAAAGTGCAGAATGGCCATGAAGAATTGCTTAGAAAATGTATTTCTTGCAACATCGGCTGTGCCGATCACCGTATTTCCAAGAGCAAACCAATTTGCTGTACGGTAAATCCTGACCTGTTCAGAGAAGCTGAATACCGGAAACAACACGTTAAGAATAACGTTCAAGTTGTTGTGATTGGTGGGGGTACCGCAGGGCTAGAAGCGGCATGTACAGCGGCAGAAGTAGGCTGCAAAGTAACCCTTTTTGAAGAAAAACCAGAATTGGGTGGCTTGGCTCGTGATATTGCACGATTGCCGGACAAAACGCGTATTAATGATTTCCCCGATTATCTGATTCAACGCACCAAACAACTGACCAATCTGGATATTATCACAGGAACCCAAGCGGATCTGCCGATGATTACGGCTTTAAATCCCGATATTATTGTAAATGCAACAGGTGCCAAACCACTGCTTCCGCCGATTGCGGGATTGCATGATCAATTGGGTAAACCGGGTGCCAAAGTATTCTCTATCTTTGATCTTTTGCACAATATGGAGAACTTCCAAGAGTTTGAAGGCAAACGTATTGCTGTAGTAGGTGGCGGAGCCGTGGGATTGGACGTTGTCGAATATTACGCAGAACGTGGTGCTCAAGAAGTTTCCATTATTGAAATGATGCCGTTACTGGGCAAAGACCTGGATATGATTACTCGTATTTCCATGATGAAAATGGTTGAGGAACGGGAAGTGAACGTTCATACGGAAACTGCTTTGACAGAAGTATGCAGCGACCGTTTCAAAGTAAAACACGGAGAACAGGAGTTTGAGATTCCTTTTGATCTCGGTTTCGTATGCTTGGGAATGCGCTCATTCAGTCCGCTTATGGACAGCTTGCTCGAATACGGTAAGGAACATCAAGTGGAAGTCGTGAATATCGGGGACAGTAAACAAGCTCGTCGTATTATTGATGGTACCCGCGAAGGCCGGAATATTCTGCATATCATCCAACGGGTGGATGAATTCAAAAATGAGTTTTCTTATTCTTACTAAGTATTGACCTCCTTTGCTACTGACTTGGGCTTGAAATAAGCCTATCAGCGTAGCAGAGGGGGATTTTCTTTTTTTAGTGGCATTATCAGGGAAAGATTAGTAAACTATAAGGGCAAAATCATACATACTATAACCCTATTGCTTCAAGAGCCTATTGTCCCACAGGAGGTGTAACGAAATGATTAACATGTTTAGCGAAATACCGGATGCCTATACATGGAATACAGTAGAAGAAGTCCATAAAGGCTGGTCCAAAGATAAAAAATACGATATCAAAACAAAAGATAACAGGGAGCTACTACTTCGAGTGTCGGATGTATCCCAATATGAAAAGAAAAAATGGGAGTATGAATCTGTTAAAAAACTGGACTATCTAAAGGGCATTTTAATGTCCCGACCGCTTGATTTCGGGATTTGCAATCATGGCGAGTCTGTATATTCCTTATTTACCTGGATTGAGGGAGAAGATGCAGAGAAGATTATTCCCGCCTTAAATGCTAACGATCAGTATCAATTCGGTGTCCAGGCAGGTGAAATCCATTCACTGGGCCATTCCATTTGGTCAGGAAGAGGTTGACGATATGGTGCATCGCGCTGAGGTGGTGTTGGATGCCTATGATGAATTTCAAACGTACATACCCAAATGGTACTTTTCCAGCTACCCCCAATGACTTAAAGAAGCTATTGATATAAAATCCCTTATCCATAAGACAGATTGAAGAACATTACGGCCTGACTGAATAAAGTTATGCGTTGACTAATAAAGATTACAGGTTCTTTGTAAAAGCTAAGACCGCCGCTCTTAGAGTGACGGTCTGTTTTTAATTCTATTATTGCTTTTTGATCTTGTACGTGAATTCCCAAACCGCCTGATTACCCGAATAGCGTCCGCGGTTTTCGGTTACGATGACTCTTAGTCTGACAGTAGAACCTTTGGCGGAAATGGTGGAGACTTTTACATTTTTGCTGGCTTCGCCTTCGTCAGGGATTTTATCCGGCTCATCGGCATAAGCGTACAGCTTAATGCTGCCGCTCGGGCTGACCTTAACCTTCACGCTGCTGCCTTCATCAACTGATTTGCCCCCTACCTCGGCTGCAATGGCCCAATCGTTGCCTACATGGTCATTCGATACCAAGGTTGCTTGCTGGAACGTAACTACATAAGTTGATGCTGAAGCTGCGAGCGCGTACGTTCCGTTGAATAACAGGGATACCACTACCAATAGAATAGCCGATGCTTTCGTCCATACTCTATTCAATCTCCTGTTCCAAACTATTTTTCAGGAGCTTCCTCGTCTGTTTCTTCACTTTCACAATTCAACTGCCACTCAATTCCGAATTTGTCTTTAAGACTGCCATAGCATTTACTCCAAAATGTTTCTTGAAGTTCCATGCCTACTTCTCCACCTTCTTTCAGTTTATCAAATAGTGATTTAATTTTATCAATGTCCTTATTGACGAAGGAGAGGCTTATATTGTTCCCGACAACAAAAGGCATGCCAGGAAAAACATCAGAAAACATAACATTACTCCCATCGATATCAAGGCGTGTATGCATGACTAAATCTTTTGCTTCTTCTGGCAGCTGATATTCAGGGTTAGGCGGCGTTTGACCAAAGGTCATGATTTCTGGTTTATCCGTTTCAAATACTTCTGCGTAAAATTCCGCTGCTTCACGGCAGTTCCCATTAAAATTAAGGTAAACATCAATGGACATACGAATCACTCCTTCGGGTTAATTAGTTGAACAGACTGTGGTTTCAACATTTATTATTTACCTGTACATAAACAAAAATACTAACTTCGATAATAAGGAACAACATCTAAAATATACGAAAAGTATCCGAATGGAATTGGTATCTATCATGGATAATGCGTTTCGTGAGATCGGCGGTATCTATCCATCGATTTTCGATATATGACGTATCTGACCTGGGTAGATATTGCTACGAATAAATTATTCATTGTATATCCGTTCGAAGGACAGTGCATCGGCATAGAGGGAAGAATCACGCTGACCCAAAAAAAAGGGTACTTAGAAAACACGTTGCCCTTAAAAGGTAGCCTGTTTTGTTCTGCTTTACGTTCAAATGTTGAGCAAACTTATGCAAGAAACGGCAGATATGTTTATTGGATGATCAAAAACAGGACATATGTATTTTGTGATACAAAAGTAACAAATTCGAAGAAAGGGTTGACAAGTAGCAAGGAGAAATTTACAATTTTATATTAGTGATAATGATTATCAATATCACTAATTTTAAGTAAAGCTACAATGACTATATACTAAAGGGGTTTTAAAGAATGAATAGCAAGATGAACAAGAGGTTTTACATGTTTTTATGTGTATTTACTGTTTGGATCTTGGTTCTTTCGGGCTGCGGCAACGTTGGAGGTACCTCCGAGTCCTCTACCAAGCAGTCTGCGACCGACACGAAAAAGGAGGCAAGCACGGACTCTGGTACCCGTACCGTATCCACAGTCATGGGAGATGTTGAGGTACCTGCCAATCCTCAACGTGTGGTGGTCAACTGGTATATTGGGGACGTATTTACAGTGGGCCTGACACCGGCTGCGGTATCAGGCTGGTCGCAAAAAACCATGCCTTTTTTCGATAAGCTAAATGGAGTTCCAAATATTGAAAAGTGGGAATCCGAGGAAATCATGAAGTATGATCCTGACTTGATCATTACATATGACACAAAGGATTATGACAAGCTGTCCAAAATTGCGCCCGTCTTGGTGATGCCTGAAAATAAAATGACAGCACTTGAACGGGGCAAATTTTTGGGACAGGCCACAGGTCATGAGGCAGAAGCTGACAAGGCGATTGCTACCTTTGAAAGCAAGCTCAATGACGCTAAGGAAAAATTAAAATCCGACATTTTCAAAGACAAAACCTTTAGTATATTCGAGGATTGGGGTAGCGACTCCTACGGAGTATATTATGAAACAGGCTCACGCGGCGGAACGTTGCTGTATGACTATATCGGACTTCACAAACCGAAAAAACTCGAAAAGTTAGTAAAAGATTCAGGAGAGAGCAGAGGATCTTTATCCTATGAAGTGGCTGCTGAATATTTTGGCGACTATGTCCTCTGGTTCAAGCAGGAAGGCAAGGAATCTCAGTTTGCAAAAACGAAAATATGGAGCAGTATCCCGGCCGTAAAAAATGGGAATATCATCGAGATTCCAGCGGATTATGCAGGCCTGTTTTACTACTCTGACGTTTTGAGCATGACGGGGCAATTGGACTATATCACAAACAGATTGCTGGAAAAGACGAAGTAAGCAGAGCATAATTGACCCATTAAGGATGTAATGTATGTCTACTCACAAAGAGCAAAACAAAAAAGGAACACTTCATTTTATAGGATACATGATCTTAGGTCTGATCCTACTGCTGCTGGTAACCGCAGCTTCTATTACCTTTGGAGCCGCGGAAATGAGCCTGAAATTAGCATGGGGCGCTGTGTTTCAGTTTGATCCTGGTATTACAGAGCATCAGATTATTCACACTCTGCGTTTCCCGCGTACGGTGGCTGACATCATTGTAGGGTGCAGTCTGGCGGTTTGCGGGGCCATTATGCAGGGAACTACCCGTAACCCGCTGGCAGACTCTGGGCTCATTGGTATTAGCTCAGGATCGACATTTGCTATCGCGTTATGTATGGCCTTTTTACCCGGTCGCACCTATGCAGAAACGATGCTGTATTCCTGTCTGGGTGCGGCAGTGACTACTGGAATTACGTATTATATTGCATCTATAGGTAAACGGGGGATGACCCCTCAGCGTCTGGTGTTAGCTGGAATGTCCATCTCCATGCTTTTTGGTGCGTTTAGTTCTTTTATTGCTATTAAATATAAGATCGGCCAAGCACTTGATTATTGGACGGCAGGTGGTACAGCCAGCGCCCAGTGGAACGAATTGGCTATCATTGCGCCCTTATTCATATTGGGTGTGATCTGTGCCATTATTCTTTCTCCCTCCATCACGATCTTAAGCTTCGGAGAGGATGTAGCATCAGGCTTGGGTATTCATGCCAATAGAATCAAAGGCTTTTCGACCTTAATTGTCTTGGTGCTCACAGGGCTTTCTGTCATTGTGGTGGGTCCCATTGGTTTTGTGGGTCTGATTGTACCGCACATCATGCGTCATCTGATCGGAACGGATTATCGGTATATCATTCCGGCTTCAGCACTGTACGGTGGAGTTTTTTTAGTAGCAGCGGATTTGCTGGGAAGACTTATTAACCGCCCCCATGAAACACCGCTGGGTATTATCTTTGCATTGGTGGGTGTACCTTATTTTCTCTACCTTGTGCGTAAGCAAAGGAGGGAGTTTAGTTGAACCAGCCTCGCAATGCAACTGCCAGAAGTATAGGGATTATTGTATTGTTAGTTGTGCTGACGATCCTGGTGGCGGTACTCAGTATGAATGTGGGCAAGATGAATCTGTCCCCTATGGAAGTATTCAAGGTTATCATTGGTGAAGGGACTCGCAAGCAGAATCTGATTGTATTTGATTTTCGCCTGCCGCGTATCGTTCTAGGTATATTGGTCGGCATTGGTATGGCTATTTCGGGTTGTATTATGCAAAGCTTACTTAAAAACGACATGGCCAGTCCTGGTACGCTGGGAATCAGTTCCGGCTCTGGCTTGTTCGTACTTTTGTATGTTACTGTATTCGCCAGTGAGGGATTGTTTTCGCCCATCGTCCTGCCGGGACTGGCCTTTGCAGGGGGCATTGTAGCCGCGATTCTTATTTTCTTGTTCGCCTATAGGCGGAGGAAAGAAATTTCACCAACCGGCTTGATTTTAACAGGCGTTGCTATGGGCAGTGGTTACTCCGCATTGTCATTAATGATTACACTGAAGCTGGACGAGAAGCAATATGATTTTGCTTTGCGCTGGCAGGCTGGAAGCCTGTGGGGAGATGACTGGAGCTACATTATGGTACTGCTTCCTTGGGTGCTCATCATTAGTTTTTACGTCTTTTATAAGTCGTACACTCTTAATGCGTTGAACTTGGGGAACCAGACAGCATCGGGACTCGGTGTAGCGATCAAAGGGGAATTTATTGGTCTTACTATTGCTGCGGTGGCACTCGCCTCTGGTAGCGTAGCCCTTGGCGGGAACTTCTTTTTTGTAGGGATGGTTAGTCCACATCTGGCGCGCAAGCTGGTAGGGCCTAATCATAAGCTATTGCTGCCTACCACGGCATTAATAGGGGCGCTGGTCATTCTGATCGCGGATACGATCACCCGCACGATCAGTTTTGGAGCAGATATCCCGACAGGCATCATTATCACGATCCTGGTGACGCCTTATTTCCTTTATTTGTTGTCGAAGGCCAGCTGATCCATATATAACCCAAAGGGCGTTAACCGATATGAGCTGTGAGCTTGCTTCGAGTTAACGCCTTTTTAATTTGAATGATAGAATAGTGAAATATCGGGAATACATATGCTGCTAAGATGACATATTTATTTGAGCATTTTGCAACAATCCCAAGAGCGATTTCAAATCAGCAATATAGAGATCGAAAAGGTTTAGCTCGTCTATCTATTGTACTTCCAAGCGTTGGGAATCGAATGATGCAACATGCTGATATTATTAACGCCGGTTTTGCTAGAACTTTTTTGATTCACAGAGATATATTTTAAAAACAAGCAGGCATTATATCCGAAGTAATGGTATGATGGCTTAGTTAAATCTGAACGACTACTATTGGAGTGATCACATGGGTGCAAAAAGTAAGGGCGGCGGAACCGGCAGAGGTACAGGTAGTAAGGGCTGGACACGTTGGAACAAAACAGCGAAGCCCACAAGGGTCAAAAACGCTTCTACAGGTGCGCCGGGAAGTAAAGCCGCAGGCAGCGCAAAAGGCGGCAGTACCAAACCAAGTGGTAATAAAAGCGGCGGCAGAAGTAAGTAAGCCGGGCAAGTATATCGTAGTTCAAAAAGGTGAACACCTGATTTGGCAAAAGCAATCAGGTGTTTTTAATTCGAAGTAAGCAGGTGAATAGTGCGAATTAATAAGTACATAAGCGAAACGGGGTTCTGCTCACGCAGGGAAACGAATAGATTGATTGCAGCCGGGCGAATCACGATTAATGGCACGGTTTGCGAAGCTGGAGCGAATGTAGAGCCGCAGGATTCCGTACTGATTGATGGGGAAACGATTCCGGTTAATAATAGCGAGCCTGTATATTTGGCCCTGAATAAGCCCATCGGCATTGTGTGTACGGCGGCGGAACAGGTTGCTGGCAATATTATTAGTTATGTAAACTTCCCTTCACGGATTTTTGCCATTGGCAGGCTGGATAAGGCATCGGAGGGGTTGATTTTACTAACGAATGACGGAGATATCGTTAATAAAATGATGCGTTCTGAGCATGGTCATGAGAAAGAATATGTGGTGACCGTGGACAAACCTGTTACAAGCGAGTTTACGCAGGCTATGTCCCGCGGTGTTGAAATATTAAACGTCATCACTAAACCATGTGACGTTTACCAGCAAGGTGAATATGAGTTTCGCATTATTTTGACCCAGGGCCTGAATCTGCAAATCCGCAGAATGTGCAAGGCTTTGGGGTTCAGGGTGCTGAAGCTGGAGCGTATCCGGATCATGAATATTTCCTTGAACGAGCTGGAACGGGGAGAATGGAGACATCTGGATGGGGAGGAGCTAAAGGTGCTTCTTTCTACGTTGAGATAACAATCAATGCTGTGGAAGGAATATCAGGAGAAGTTTGCGTTTCAATTTATTGGTGAGGCTATGCAACTCCCTGAAAATTTTGACCGATTATTTACAAAGGGACTAAAGCCGCTGATTGGAATGAGGAACCGCCCAAACTTGAGGTACTACTTGAGATACTCGTAGAGCAACCCAAACACATTCAGGGTTCTTTGCAAAATCGCCTGGATCAATCCAGAAAAGCCTACAAAATCACATGTGAGTGGTTTTGTAGGCTCTTCTTATTTCAAAATTCAACACGGTCTGTCTCATTTGTATTTGTAAGGTACGGCACATATGTTTTCCCATTTTCCCAATAAACAAAAAGAGGAGTTTTGCAGCTTACTGCAGTTGAACAGAACATTCTTCCTAATTGTCTACATGACGTCATATTGTACTTGGCGATGATGTAGAACATAGTACAGAATAAGAGAAACGATCGCAATACCAGCAGCAGACATATACATTAAACTGTAGCTTGAGTAAGAAGCGATGATCCCCATAACATAGGTGCCCACGCCATACCCAAGATCAAATAGCAAAAAGAATGTACCGTTTGCAACCCCTGTGCGATCAGATGGAGATAGCTTTAGTATAGTAGCTTGTAGGCAAGAAAACAGCGCTCCATATCCTATACCGGAGAAAACACTTGCAATCATGACCCAAGAGCCCGTATGGGCCTGACTTAACAGAAATAATCCAAGTGCAAAGAAGATCATGCCCGGATAAAATAAAATATGCTCATTATACCTCTTACGAATGGAGAGTCCAACTTGACCTATCTGTTTACAGCCAAGGATGACGCTAAACAGGAGAAAGTTCAAAGTTCTATTACAGACATTTGATTAAAATACGGATTTTGTGCATATGTCTAAGAAAAACCGCGTAGTACCGCGGGTTTATCGATCCATGTTATTTACAGCATTACGCATCTCTTCGTCTGTTAAGTGAGTATAAATCATTGTTGTTTGAATAGATGAATGTCCTAATTGATTCTTTAATCTTGGTACATCGTTATTTTCGAGATGATATCGAGTTGCAAAGGAGTGTCTAAGCGAATGCACTGTTAAAGAGGGTTTTCCAAACCCAGTCGCATATTTTTCAATCAGCTTTTCAATTGAGCGTTGTGTTAAACGCCGGCTTTTTCCTTTACGGCCTACAGGAGCTGCAATGAATAAATAGTTTTCGTGTTTTTCTGGTATATATCTTGATTCTCTGACCTGCAAATAACTTTCCAGATCCATTAAAGCTTGTTTGCTAAAGTACACGTATTGTTCTTTATCACCTTTGCGTATCACTCGGACTAAAGCTTTATTCATATCTAGGTCATCCATATTAATGCCTGCAACCTCGGATAATCTAAGCCCAGAACCCAATATCAACGAAACAATCGCAGTGTCACGTTCACGGTTAAATTGATGAAACGTAAAGATCCGTTTATTGTCTTTATGCTTTTCGCCAAAATCATAGGCTACAAATTGTCTGAACAATTCAAAATCATCATCTCTAAGGATCTTTCCTTCAATACGGTTTGCAATGGTTTCTTGGCTTTCTTTTACGGCATTCAAATCCATTTTGGCCATAACATTTCGTTGAATATAAGGCTTCAGGTCACTGGTTTCAGCCTTGTTCTGAAGGTAATCAAACAAAGATTTTAGCGAGGATAATTTACGATTAATCGTAAGCTTCTTGTTTCCAAGCTGATAATCCAGGAATGACAAAAAGTTTTCCGCTTCACGAATGGTTAATCGCTCCAGTGTTTCTAAGTGTATTTCTTTCCGAATTGATGAAGTTATATTCTCAGCGATAAGCCAATCAAAAAAGATAATGTAATCATGGCAATAATTAAGAAGTGTCGTTGGAGATAATTTGCGTTTTTTGCTATCTATATATTCTGTAACATACCAAGGTAAATCAGACAGTTTCTCATCAATTCGTTGCATGTAGTGAATTTTCATCTGTTTATCCATATATGTACGAACCTCCGTGAATCCAATATATCTCATTATTATTTATTCGTCAAATTATTATTTTACGTAATTATTATATCCAATTTCGTAGGATAACAGGAATATGTTCTTACAATAAAAACATTTCTCAATCAGGTAGAATAGATCATCTCAGTGCTTACAGAAAGAACATCGTCAACAATGACATATACGCGCTCTTAGATCAGTGGAAGCAACAAAAAGGAGATCCTCTTCTCTTTGGTTACGATTAACTCTGTTTGGACTAAAACTTAAGTATGCCTTGATGCCAGCCAAATAAAATTCCTGGAGTGCTAATTTCTCTGACTCACTTAGTCTGTTCCATTTAAGATTGGCTACCTTTGCTGATTTTTTATATCGTACTGTTTGGTTGCAATGAATTTGCCAACAATATTTTGCTCTATCCATTCAAGTCGTTGAAGTCCAATGGCCACCTGAAAATTTCTTTTCCGTTCACAACTGCCTTTTTTGGTCTATCCACAGCTGGATATTCATTTCTGATGTCTCATATTTCACGGATTTCTCCTGCTGCAGCCACTGAACGTCAGCTCCCAACTGGGTTCCAATAAACCGGAGCGGTACGTAAATACTGTTGCCTATTGATTTAGGTGCTGTAGCCAGCACGATTTCTGTGCCATTGATCTTAACCGAAGGATCGCCAGCCCGCAGAACGATCTCCTTCTGGTCAGCACCCTCTGCTTCCACATGATTCCATCCGAAGGTTAATGGAGAAGCCAGCAATAGAATTGTAACTACATAAGGTCTCCAATTTTCACGCATCATCTATCCCGCCTTTCGATTATTATTTACCGGAGTGCTCCGGATTAGTTCACACATCCATCCCGATTTCACGCAGCCACGCGGATACAGCTTCTTCTGCGTTTGAGACTTCAGTGCGCTCTATATCAAAGCCATCAAGAACAGTTGCCCCAGGAACAAGCGCTCTTATGGCTGAAACAGTCTGCCCCGGCCCATACCCCGCATGCGTGCAAAAGGGGATGATGGTTTTGCCCGAAAAATCATATTCCGATAAGAAAGAAACAATTGGCGCAGGGAGGCTCATTCCCCAGATGGGATGTCCCAGGTACACGACATCGTAGTCATCCATATTTTCCACTTTGGTTTTTAGCGGCGGCTTGTACCCTGCCGTTCTTTCTTCTGTCGCCTGCTTCACCGTTGCTTCATAATCTTCTGGATAAGGCGTTACTGTCTCAATCCGGAAAAGATCGCCGTCCACTGCTGCCTGCACCATACCAGCAATCACTTCTGTAGTTCCAGCTGTACTTGAATCACCGACTCTCAGACTTGCCGAGGATACCGCATCTGCATCTTCAGTTGAGGAGATAGTTCCTACTTTAGTGAAATAAACTACGAGAGCTTTACCGTGTCCACTGTCAGCCTGTCCCTCAGCAAACTTGCTTTCTGTTGGAACAGGGAGTGGCTTTGGCTGGATGCAATATTCGGCAGTTCTTCGGCGCTGTTGTCAGTACATGCTGCAAGCAGTGTCATCGATAACGCAAGAACCAAAAGTAAGGAAATCGTTCTGCATTTTGTCAAATCGGTCGCTTCCTTCACTGTTTTCTCTTTGGGAAATTATCCTTGCGATTTTACAAATGAACGGCCCCGGCTTAGCGATAGAACTGCGATAGCGGCAGCAATTACTACCGAAATGGCACTGATCCAAGGGATATTCAATATTGAAAAGCTTCCAATTGCTATACCGCCTATTCCCGCTCCTGCAGCAAAGCCCAGCTGTACGAACGAGCTGTTTAAACTTAGAACAATACTGGAAGCCTCAGGAGCAAGCAATACGAGATTGAAATTCTGGGTTGGGCCGAACGTCCAGACGGCGATTTCCCAAACCATAAGGAACACTATGGTTGCGATTATCCATCCAGAGAAGGCGGATTGCAGCACCAAGGCAAGAGCCTGTACCGCCATCGAACAGAAAAGCGTACGAATAATGCCAATGCGATCCGCCAGGAAGCCGCCTAATCTGGATCCCATTAAGCTTCCTATCCCTAAGGTTAGCAGGATGACACTCATCTTACTTTCCATCGTTGGCATCACTGCAGCGAGAAAAGGTGTAATATAGGTATCTACCACTGAAAAGCCAACAAATACAAAGAAAGTCACACCCAGTGTGATGGCAATCCGCGGCTGCTTCAGGAAAGAGAGCCTCCGCGATAACGGCACAGAAGCTTCTCCTTCCATCGCCGGAATAAATTTTGCCACTAAAAAGACCGCCACCAGGCATAATAAGCCTATGCCCCAGAATATGGTCTTCCAATCAAAGGAGGCTGCGATGATACGGCGATTGGAACTCCAAACACAAGTGAGGAGCTGAATCCCATAGCCACATTGGACATCGCAGAGCCCTGTTGTCCGGGAGAAGCCAGCTTTGAGGCCAGCGAATACGCTGTAACTACGAAAATTCCGGTCCCGAGTCCAAGGACAACACGAGATGCTATCAATAAAAAAAAACCTGAAAGAGAAAGGGTTGAAGCGATTCCGAGCAAGATGATTATAAGCGCCATTAATAATTGCTTGCGCTGGTTCATCTTCGCTGTAGCTATCATTACGATAGGTGTTCCTATTGCATTCCCGAGCGCGAATACAGTGATCAGCTGACCTGCAGTCGATACGGATACTCCGGCTGATGACGCTATTTTATCAAGAATGGTCTGCTTTCCTCTTCATTCAGCGACCATGGAGCGATTCCGCGTTCGGGTACCCCATAACTCATACAGCCAAGGCATAATCTTGAAACTTCCAAGCCGGTACGTCCAAGTTTGACATAGTCCATTATTCAACGCACTCCTTTTTTGTTAGTGGTCGGTACCTTTTACCGGTTACCGAAAGTCATAGTTCACAAATACAAATCGTTACCTATAATTCTGCTTTTCCAACCTAGCGAATTTTATCATGCTTCTCCACGTTAACTATAATTAAACATTAATACGCTATTGAACATTTGTTTATAATTATAAGTGAAAACAGGATACATGCAATTGTTAAAAGGATGAGATATGTTCATTAGTAAACCAATTATTTTAAAGTGTTAATTATTTTTCTGAAAATTTTGGTGTTCTTTACAATGTCTAATCGGACATACCTGTGGATTTTAGGTTCATGTATGAAACTCTTTGATTTTAATTTGACATCATATCTTATCCAATCATAAGTTAATTATTAGGAACAGGTAGTTTATATTTAAGATTATCTTATAGATGGAGTCAGATGTAATATCTCAATTGTGCTAATTTATTGCCTATTTCTCTTAAGCACGTTGCATTTGATCGTTAATGTCCCATACTGGCACTTGTCTGCCCTATTTTTGCATTTTGCTTGAAGTCCACATTATTCAGACCTAATGCTTCAAATCGGCATAGTACTATGTTCATGTCCTTTGCAACAAAGGGCTCAAGTTCTTTTCCTCAATTCGGGATAAGAACTTGAGCCCTTACAACATAAAAGCCGCTAAATTTATAAATCAGTACAAATTAAGCTCGCTTGCGATCTTGTCTCGAAGTATTTATTAAGGTCTAATTAATACTTTGAGTGCTTCACGGTTGTTCATGGCGCGATAACCCTCCGGAACACCGTCCAGATCAACCGTTACGTCAAATACACGGCCAGGTTTAACTGCTCCGTCAAGAATGTCCGGTAATAATTCTTCCATATATGCACGTGTTGGCGCAGGACCTCCCGTAAGCGTAATATTACGCCCGAAAAGACTTTCAAAACCAACGGCAGCTTCATCATACTGCGGAACCCCAACACGACTGATAACTCCGCCGGCCCGGACAATGCCAACACTCATATCATAAGCAGGCTTTAGCCCGACACATTCAAGAACGACATGTGTTCCTTCACCATTTGTCAGGTCTCGGACTTTCGTTACGCCTTCTTCTCCGCGTTCAGAAATAACATCTGTGGCGCCGAATTCAATACCTAGATCTGTCCGCTCTTTATGACGGCCCATAAGAATGATTTTCTTCGCGCCGAGTTTCTTTGCTGACAGAATAGCAAGAAGGCCAACAGCTCCATCACCAATAACTGTTACAGTCGTATTCTCATTCACGCGACCCATTACCGCCGCATGATAACCAGTGCCGTAGACGTCAGATAATGTTAACAGGGATGGCAATAAAGGGGAGTCTTCATCAATTTCGTCAGGCAACTTGAACATGCTTCCTTGTGCTTGAGGAACTCGAACAAATTCCGCTTGGCAGCCAGTCATAAAGCCCCCATGCTCACAAGAAGTCATCAATCCTTCTTGACAAAACGGACATGTGTTATCTCCATAAGCAAAAGGAACGACGACCAAATCGCCTTTCTTGAAACCAGAAACGTCTGAACCCATTTCTTCAATTTTTCCAATCACTTCATGCCCCATTGCTTCACCTTCGCCATGCTCATGAGGATGCATGCTGCGATAAGGATGCAGATCGCTTCCGCAAACGCAGGCAGCGACCACCTTCAAAATGACATCCGTTTGTTCTTGCAATCTCGGAACGGGCAATTCTTCTACGCGCACATCACCTGCAGCGTACATAATATTTGCTTTCATACCAATTCTCCACCTTTTATTAAAAAATTGCTTTACAGCGATCTTTTCTATTTCGTAATAGCTTGTTTATTTAGTGCGCCCGCCAAGGTATTCACCAGTTATCGTGAGTTGAGATAATGCCCCATTTATTCTGTTTAATTCCTCTGCAGAAAGGACGACTTCCGCTGCACCCGCGTTCTCGACCAAGCGTTCCGGTTTTCGGGTCCCTGGAATCGGCACAAGGTACGGCTTTTGAGCAAGCATCCATGCTAGCGAGATTTGTGCTGCGGTTGCTTCCTTTTCCTTCGCAAAGCGATTAATCAAATCGATCAGAGCTTGATTTGCATCCATGTTCTCTGGTTTAAACTGCGGTAAGAAACTTCTATAGTCGAGCCCTTTCTCTTCGCTGCTTTCAAAACGAGAGTTCTTATCATATTTTCCGGACAAATAACCGTTTGCCAATGGGCTAAAAGCAACAAAGCCAATTCCCAGTTCTTCTACCGTCGGGAAAGTATCCTCTTCCTTCTGGCGGCTCATCATGGAATATCTGCTTTGAACAGCGGTTACCGGGCATACAGCATGGGCTTTTCTAATTTCATCGGAATTCGCCTCCGACATTCCCCAATGTGTAATTTTTCCTTCCTTAATGAGCTCATCCATTATACCTGAAACTTCCTCCACAGGTACTTTTTTATCAACACGATGCTGGTAGTACAGATCAATATGATCTGTTCTCAACCGTCTGAGGGAACCTTCCACTGCTTTGCGGATGGTAGCTGGTCTGCTGTCCGTTAAGAGTGCACCACTCTGGCCATGTTCAAAGTGAACTCCAAACTTGGTGGCAATCAATACTTCATTCTGAACCTCTTTTAATGCTTCACCCACCAGTTCCTCATTTTCATAGGGACCATACACTTCTGCGGTATCGAAAAATGTGATACCGAGATCCAAAGCTTGGTGAATCAGTTTGATCATTTCGGTTTTATCAGCTGCCGGACCGTAAGCGTGACTCATACCCATGCAGCCGAGGCCGATGGCTGAAACCTCCAAGTCTTTACCAAGAATTCTTTTTTTCATGCCAAGTTCCTCCTCTCTTCCTGAAACAGCCTTCTTTCGGTTATGAAACCTTATACTTATTCCAAACCTTTTTTTCCGTAATCGGTTAAAAACTCTACAGTTTGCGGATCATAGTGGGAGAAAAATGCACTTTCTCCTGTATCCAGTACAGCTATTTTTTCCATATCCTCTGCCGTCAGTTTAAAATCAAATACGTTGAAGTTTTCTTCCATTCTATTTTTATTCACCGTTTTTGGAATCACCACCACGCCTCTCTGAATCAAGAAACGTAAAGCAACTTGGGCAATAGATTTGTTATATTGATCGCCCACTTCCTGTAAGGTTGCGTTGGAAAACAAATCGTTTTTTCCTTCTGCAAATGGACCCCAGGATTCGATCTGCGTGTTATATTTCTGCATAATTTCATGTGCTTTTACCTGCTGGTTGAAGACATGTGTTTCCACTTGGTTGACAGCCGGAACCACTTCACTAAACTGAACAAGGTCGATATATCTGTCCGGGTAGAAGTTGCTTACCCCGATCGCTTTGATTTTACCTACCTTATAGAGTTCTTCCATTGCACGATACGTACCATAATAATCATTAAATGGCTGATGGATGAGAAGTAAATCCAGATAATCCAGTTGAAGTTTTCTCAGTGATTCCTCAATAGAGGCTTTGGCTTTTTCATATCCTGCATTGGAAATCCAAACTTTAGTAGTGATGAATAACTCTTCTCTGGCTACTCCACTTTTCTTGATGGCACGACCTACAGCTTCTTCATTTTGGTAAGCCTGTGCAGTATCGATGGAACGATAGCCTGTATTTATAGCATCAAGTACGCATCTTTCGCATTCATCTTGATCGGAAATTTGGTAAACGCCATAGCCTAAAATAGGCATCTTTACTCCGTTATTTAAAGTTACATATTCCATTTCAATTCCTCCTCATTTTTAACTGCAGCAGATCTCCAATATTGGAAAGATGCCACCTCTATTCATCAAAAGTCAAAATTAATGGATTTCATTCCATTAATATTCCACTGATAAAAATTATATCCTAATTCATAAAATATGAAATTGTCAAAAATACATAATTTGTATAATAATGAACAAACTCAGATGAATATTCTATTATTCATCCCTTACTCAAAAAACAAACAGTCCGTTGTTAGGGACATTTGCAGTCAAAACTGCGTTTGAGAAAAATGGAAAAATTAATACCGAATTCAAGCACTCTTTAAATGATTAGGGATTCAATGGTTAATTAAGATTGATTTGTTTTGTATAGTAATCATCATCGACCGCTTCAAACCATTCGGTTTCTCCTGGAGTCATGGCCAGATGTACAAACCAACTGTCTTTAGTCGCACCATGCCAATGTTTCACGTTAGGTGGAATATTGACCACATCACCCGTTTTGAGTAATCGGGCAAGTTTGCCTTCTTCCTGATACCAGCCTTTGCCGCCGGTAACTAACAGAACTTGCCCAACCTGATGAGCGTGCCAGTTATTGCGGGCCCCTGGAGCAAAGGTAACATTTCCGATCGCCGTATTAAGAGGCGCCGGATCTGTAAACACCATTTGCAGGTAGGCGTCACCCATAAAGTTTGCTTGTACCTTTTCTCCTAACGGAAAAATGGTACTGTTGCTAAGTTGTCTATTTTCCATCATCGATTCCTTCTTTCTGTTCAAAGAGTCTAGAACCTTTTATTCTCCCACAGGAAAATCAGTAGAAGCTGCCAGTTCAGTCTGCGTCTCGTAGTCGGCAACGCGGGCTTTAAGGGTCGAAATGGTATTTGTCAGCGCTTGAGAGCCGAGTACCATTCGCATCGGCGCTGGTTCTTGTTCGACACTCTCTATGATTCGGGACGCCATACGTACAGGGTCACCTGGAGCTAGTCCATTAGAAGCGTCCAGCATTTTCAAAAAGCCATGCGCCGGATTACCGTCGTACTCTGACATTAGATTCGCTACCTGTGCACTGCCATAGCGGAACTCGGTACGAGCACCGCCCGGCTCCACCAATGTAATACCGATGTTAAAAGGTGCGACCTCCTGAGCGACCGACTCACAAAATCCCTCCATGCCAAACTTGGTGGCATGGTACTAGGAGGATATCTGAATAATGCGGCCACCACCCTGCTTTCGCAGATGCGGCAGAGATGACCGGATAAGCTGGATAGATCCTGTTAGATTCGTAGCGATGATGTGACCAACCTCGGCGTCAGAGAGTTCCTCGGCGGCCCCAAAAAGGCCATAGCCAGCGTTGCTTACAATAACGTCGATCCGTCCAAATTGCTCAAAAGAGCCGTCAACCAGCTTATGAATAGCGGGAACATCAGTTACATCCAGAATTTCGCAAATGAAGGTAACTGGATACTTCTCAAGGAGCTCGGCGACTTTGTTTTTGTTACGTACTGTGCCGATAACCTTGTCCCCCTTCTCAAGTAGCTGTTTGGTCATCTCATAACCAAAGCCACTACTGACACCTGTAATAAGCCATGTACGATTACTCATCATAAATTCCTCCAAAAAGTATATTGGTTTAATGTGCAGGAGCGCGTTGTTCGCGTATTCGCGTATAAGAATAATTAGATCGCTTTTTTATTCCGATTTGGCCGCGGCTTCATTCACACACCGGAGAGCATTCAGGCTGCGCGGATAACCTATGAAAGGCAGGCATTGAGAGATAACCTTAATCAGAAACAACTTATCATTTCCAAGCCTCATATTGGCGGAAGCATGGCTGGTCAACTGAGGTTCACATCCACCCTGGGCCAAAAGAAAACAGAAGGTAATCATCTCTCTTTGTTTGTAGTCGAGCCCTTTTCGGGTATAGTAATCCCCAAAGCAGTTATCTGCCAGCCAGTGATTGATGTGCCGGCTCTCTTCCGGTCCTGATTTCCAAAAATCCCGCATGCTTTCTCCAAAAATGTTCACCTGCGCTTGAATCCCTGCTTCCAAACGGGTATCCGTGGTTGTAGTTGCCTGGCTCGGTAAAGGTAGTTCAACACCTCGTGAAGTCAATACTTCATTCACTGCATGCAGAAAAGGAAATACCCTTCCAATGCCAAGATAAGGTACGGACTGATAGACAATTTCCTTTGCTTCCACAGGCGTAACGCCAAAATTCAGTGCTGCTGGAAGCATTGCTTTAAACTCGTCAATTCCTTGACATCCAATTAAAACGGACAAAATCGCCATCATACGTGTCCGATCATCCAAATCGTCCTGATTCACTACTTCATCAAACGCAAAGTTATCGAATAATTCAATAAACTCCGGATCTGTTTCCAAAAACTTAGATTCATAGCCTGGAAACATTCTTTCATGATACTTTTGTGCTGCTTCCGTAATTCTCATGGTTTACTCCTCCTATTGCATCTAATAAAAAGCTGGTTTATCGCGTGCTGTATTTGGTTTGCTAACCCCCCAACTGCGACGAATCCCCCACTCTTTTGATTCCGCTAATTTAACAACCAAGGCAGCAATACTTTTCCGAGAAATCTCCGTACCTTTCAAAGGTTCCCCCTTTTCGGTTAACTCGTAGTCAACTTCATTTTTGTTGGTGAACCAGGTACATCTTAATATCGTATAATCAAGATCGGATTCTTCAATCAATCTTGCTGATTTCCGCCAAGCATCCATGCCGCTACCCACCATCCGCTTATTCCATTCTCCAAATTTTCCAGGCACTTCATCATAAATTCCTAGAATATTGATAAATATTCCTCTTTTAACCTTCAAGGCGTTCATCGCCTCGATCATGTTCTGAGTTTTCTGAACAATATCAGAGCCACCCAAGTTAGCATATACAACATCTTGATCCTGACGGTAATGATTATGCAAAAGGAGCACTTTTAAAAATGGTTAAATAACACCATAAGTGCTAAAGAGTATCTAAGTAGATGTATTCCTTCATCAAAATAAACGATTACAATGTTGACATATCGATGACAAACCGATAACGCACATCACTGCTGAGGACACGTTCATATGCCTCGTCAACTTGGTCAGCCCGAATGACCTCGATCATAGGAGCGATACTGTGCTCAGCCGAAAAGTCGAGCATCTCTTGTGTTTCTCTGATACCGCCAACGTTGGATGCCGTAATACTCCGACGCCCAGCAAATAAGGAGAAAACATTATATTGATCTGGCTTGTTTGGCAGACCAAGATTTACTAGTGCCCCGTCCACATTAAGGATGGATAGAAAGGCATCAACGTCGATATTTGCAGACACTGTGTTTAAAATCAGATCAAATTGACCAGCCAACTCAGTGAACGTGGTGGGATCAGTGGTTACATAGTAGTGATTCGCGCCAAACGCAAGAGCTTCATCTTTTTTGTTCATACTTTGGCTCAGGACAGTTACTTCAGCACCCATCGTATGGGCAAACTGAACAGCCAGATGACCAAGTCCCCCCATTCCCAAAATAGCTACCTTCTTACCTGGTCCGGCGTTCCAGTGTTTCAGAGGCGAGTATGTCGTAATACCTGCACACAACAGCGGGCTTGCTACATCCAGTTCCAAGCCGTCCGGAATACGTACAACAAACTTATCCTTTACAACGATTTTCTGGCTATATCCACCGTATGTTAGGTCCCCGTCGTAACCAATTGAGTTAAATACGACGACCACACCTTTCCGACAAAACTGCTCTTCACCTCTACGGCAGAAGTCACATTCACCGCATGAGTCAACAAAGCAGCCTACGCCGACACGATCACCAACAGCGAATGTTGTCACATCCCTGCCTACAGCGGTAACAACACCTGCAATTTCATGCCCTGGAACCATCGGAAAAACTCCGCTGCCAAAATCATTATGAGCATTGTGAATATCAGAATGGCAGATACCGCAATATTTAATGTCGATTAAGACATCATCTGGCCGCAAATCTCTCCGTTCTATGGTAGTTTGTTCAAATGGTGCTTTCGCACTTGGAACACTTAGCACTTGAGTAGTTATGTTTTTATGATGGTTACACATGTTATACAACATCCCTTTCCTATAGAGTGAATGATTCGGATACGATTTTAGTCTCATCCTATTTGAAAATTAATATGCACAATTACTTTATTGTGCATATGTCTATTATTATAATCTTCTTAAAATTATTTCCTATTGTTAATTTGAAGCGATTTGTACATTAATGAATAGAAATATAAAAAACGTTCATTATCTATTGCGTTTTCCGGATATTAGCCTCTAGTTAAGTCGGTTTGACTCCATTTCGTTTATACATTGTGTTGATAAAATAATAAACATCTGTTTATAATTAAAAAAAAGTTCAGAAAATAAATCGTTATCCGTTGTTATGAGCGTGTTAATTTACGAACCCTTATTATATTTAGATAATAAAAGAAAGTTCGGTGAGCCAAATGTCTAAAGTCGATAGAAGAATCCTTAAAACACAGGAAGCATTAAAAACAGCAGTAATTGAACTAATGACTGAGAAAAATTTTGATGATATTACCATTCAAGATCTCTCAGATCAAGCAAATGTCAGCCGCGGAACGATTTATCTTCACTACATGGATAAATACGATTTGCTGGATAAACTAATTGAAACTCATATTAATGAACTCCGGGAAAGATGTGAAGCAGCTGCCGATTTGGATTTTGTTACAGGGTCCGTGATTTGGACAGAATATTTTGAGCGTAATTACGCATTTTTCTCCATGATGCTGGCAAGTAAAGGAGCACCTTTTTTCCGCAATCGATTCTTGAAATTTCTTATTGAAGAGTTTCAGGATGAAGTGGATAATACTAAGGGAATAAACGAAGGGTTAAATAAAGATCTTGTTGTTTATTTTTTGGCTTCTTCGTATGTTGGAGTAGTCGAATGGTGGTTTACGAACGACCGACCTGTAACCCATCTAGAATTAGCAGAACAGTTGGGAGCTTTGTTGGAAAGAGTTTGTGAGTAGGGATTAAACTTATAACTTCAATTTTTATAATGAAAAGCCACCTTTACTAGGTGGCTTCAGATTGCAGACAAACCTCCTTTGTTCCGAACGGAACTCCGGGGTTTGTCTTGTTATTTGGGCTATGAAATGCTGTAAAATGGAAAATCCTTGCTTTGAACCACCTGGGCGCCATAGCCAGGTGGCTAGTTTTTTGAGATTCATGCAAGCGAAAACGAGCATCGCCTGCATGGTCACCTTCTCTAGCCCTCGCAAGGTGGCCCACCGCATGCCATGCTTTTCTTTCATATCTGCAAACATCCCTAACAGTTCGGCTTGGAATTTCTCCATCTCATCGTTAAACATCCGGTTTTCCGTCGGGTTCACGTTAATATTGATGGATAAGGAATCATCGGTGAAAATAAGCTTGGTCCGACGCTCAAAAGGATATTTCATTGAGGCAAAGGACTCCGGCATTTCTACAAAAGACGAAGGAATACGAAGGCTTACGTTCTCGGGAATGACCTCCGTTTCGGTAAATACCAATTCTTCATGAGCAATTGTCCAGTTACACTATAATTAGATGATTATCTAATCATATGTGAATACAAGTTCTTGTCCTTCGACATCTTCACATGTCAGGTCCCGTTAAAACAAAAAAGCTGAGAATATCGCTGCTTTTCATGCGTATACTTCATTGTCCTGCGGCAGATCCCAAAATAGACGTTATCATGATTTATGACAAAGTCTTATGAGAGGATAACTTATATGTCCCTCCTTCTCCAGATGAGTTGTTTGCCGTTGGACTTCATACTCAATCTTACACGGCTCGCAGAATCTACGAAACGCAGATGTTTCCGTCGAGACCCTGTCGCCTATCTGAAACAGGTAGAAAATAAATTTGTTAGTTGATTAGACATCTGTAGAAAAAAAGCCGGAGCCCTCCCTAAGGAAGATCCCAGCCTTGAGTTACCAGTTGTGCAAATCTGCACCGTTGCTTTCAATAATCTGTTTGTACCAATAAAAGCTGTCTTTTGGATAACGATTTAGTGTTCCTTTGCCCTCATCATCTTTGTCCACATAAATAAAACCGTATCGTTTGGACATTTCGGAAGTCCCGGATGAAATAATATCCAGAGCAGACCAAGGCGTATATCCAATTAGCTCCACACCATCGATAATAGCTTCTTTCATTTGCTTGATGTGCTCTTTCAAGTAGCTTATGCGGTACGCATCATGAATCTTGTGATCATCTTCCAGAATATCCTCGGCACCCAACCCATTCTCTACAATAAACAATGGCTTCTGATAACGATCATAGATCGTATTTAAAGAATATCTAAGCCCTACAGGGTCAATCTGCCATCCCCAATCAGAAGCTATCAGATAAGGATTTTTTAATCCTCTGGTCAGATTCCCCTCTGTTTGCTGCAAGCTCTTCAATCTTTCCTTATCATTCGTAGTAATCGATGATACATAATAGCTCAAGCTGATGAAATCCACGATATTATTTCTTAGAATCGCATCATCTTCTTCGCCTTTAATAATCTCAATACTGTTCTCCAGGAAATAACGGTTCATATATGAAGGATAATAACCTCTAACCATCACATCCATATAGAAGAAGTTTCCATATTGGTCATCCAAGGTAGCCTGCATAATATCGTCGGGATGACAGGTGGCAGGATATGTCGTCAGACGGGCAATCATACAGCCAATCTTGCTCTCCGGAGCAATGTCATGACATAACTTTACCGCCAGAGCACTCGCTACAAATTGATGGTGAACGGCCTGATAGATATCCTGTAAGTAATTCTCCGTTCGATCCTCCACGATTCCGGTGGATTTAAAGGTAGCAAATCTGCCCGCATTAATCTCATTAAATGTTATCCAGTAGCGAACCCGATGTTTGTAACGGTTAAAAAGAACAGCAGCAAAGTTGGTGAACATCTCAATGACTTTACGATCCTTCCAGCCTCCATACTGATTGACAATATGAAGCGGAAGCTCAAAATGGGAGAGTGTAACCAGCGGCTCTATATGATGCTTCTCCAGCTCATCGAACACCCGGTCATAGAACTCTAGCCCTTTCAGATTCGGCTCTTGTTCATCTCCGTTAGGGAAGATCCGACTCCAAGCAATGGAGAAGCGGAACACTTTAAAGCCCATTTCCGCACATAAAGCAATATCTTCTGCATACCGATGATAGAAATCTACACCGTCTCTTTTAGGATAACCTTTCGTACTGTCAGCATTAAGCGCCTGTTCTATCAATTCCGAAGTGATATTGCTGTGCTTTGACAAATCTACACGGTCGGAGTGAGGATCATAAAATGATATATCGGATACAGACATGCCTTTATGATCCTCACCAAAACCACCCTCGGCCTGACAAGCTGCAATTGCCCCTCCCCACAAAAAATTCACCGGAAATCCTTGATGCCCTGAATTATACTGTGACATTGTCAGCCCCCTGAGTAATCGCGTTTTGTTCGTCTTCAATTGATTTTTTGTCGATAATTCTGAAGAAAGGATAGTAAATGATCACCTGCAATGCAATACACATTAATTGAAGTACAACTAACCTAATACCGCCATTGACAAATGAATTCAAGATAATCGGCGTTCCAGCCGGGAAATGAGTCCCGTTCGCTATTGGGAAAATACCTAAGTTCATCGACCAGTAAGCAAAGCTTGATACGATAATTGGTCCAAACACAAACGGTATGAACATGAATGGGTTGAGTACCAGCGGAATCCCGAAAATTATAGGTTCATTAATACTAAAGATGGATGCCGGAAAAGCAAGCCGCCCCAGAGTCTTGTATCTTTTGCTTTTCGCAAAGAAGGCCAGTAAAATGGCTAATCCAAGCGTAGCACCTGATCCGCCGATGACTACAAACGAGTTGTAAAAACCTCCGCTAAGAATATTGGTATGTGCTTCTCCTCTACTGATCGCATCAAGGTTGGCCAATCCCAACGGCAACCATACACTGTAAAATATCGGGCTGACAACCATAAATCCATGAATCCCGAAAAACCACAATAGCTGAACAACAAATACAAAGATCACAAGCGACCAGTAACCTCCGCCAATATTCTGCAGTGGTGCCTGTATGGAAGTGTAAATCATCTGATGTAAACTCCCAAAATCCGTTAAGGAAGACAGATAGCTGATCATTGTAAAAACAATAACTATTATCGTACCTGGAATGAGGTTGGCGAACGTTTTGGCTACAGTCGGTGGTACCCCTTTAGGCATTTTAATAATCAAGTTTCTATTGATAATCATGACATATAATTTACCTACAACAAGTCCTACTATAATTGCTACAAATAAGCCTTGTGCTCCCAAATAATTGAAGGTGAACGCATTGACCTCATCTACTTTAGTAATCGGTGTCAAAATGAAAAAGGACATCAACCCGATGAGACCTGCACCTGCATTATCCGCCTTGGGATTCAAATTACTGACCAACCGATAAGCGATAAAAAACACTGCATAAATGGACAAAAGCGTGATTAATACACTGCCAGGGATTTGAAAAACCTGTTTCAGACCTGTACGTTGAATAAAGTTTTGGTAACTATCAATATTAAGATTAGCAAATAACGTAGCAAACGAGCCCAGCATCAAAACGGGCATGACAGAGGTTAATGCTTCGGATATTGAAGAAAGATATTTATTTTTACTTATTTTACTTGCTGTTGAAATGACCTTCTTTTTTATCACTTCTACGTTTAAGCCCACAGAGTAAGCCTCCTTATTTAAATATTACTCAAGGCCGTATTTAACACTTTTTCTCCATCCATCATGCCGTAATCCATCATATTAATGGTCAGTACCGGCATCGGAAGAATTGCTCTTAACTCATCCTCCATATGCCCGATTTGTGGTCCTAATAGGACGATATCCACATCACCAAATTTCTCTACCTCACTTTCAGCCGTTGCATCAATGAGAACCTCTATGCCTTGGGAGATCGCTGACTCCTTCATCTTTTCAACCAGCATACTTGTAGACATACCCGACGAACATACCAGCAATATTTTTTTCAACATTAGCTCACCGATCCTTTCAATTGTTGTTCCAATGCTTTACGCTCCTTAATCTCTTCAATCAGTTCGACAATTAATTCTCTGACTGTCAGAGCATTCATCAAATGATCCTGAGCGTGAATCAAAAGAATCGTAATTTCCGTTTTCTCTCCCCGGCCCTCCGCCTGAATCAACTGAGTTTGGACCTTATGCGCCTTGGTCAGACTTTCCTTCGCTTGCTTGATCAGATCACTTGCTTCGTCCAGCTTTCCTTGTCTGGCGGTTCTCACTGCTTTTAAGCTAAGGCTTCTCGCCTCTCCACTGCTGGCAATAATTTGCATAATGGTTTGTTCGTAATCCATATTGATTCTCCGCTCCTATAATAGATTCTCTATTTCTTTTATAAATTGGTTGTAGCTGTTGACCGCGAGCAGTCTGCTGCGGCTGTCGTCTCTCTCCATCAGGGTCAGCAGAAGCTTGCTTATTTCTTTATGAAGAAATAACTGGCCTGCACGCAAGTTGATAATAAAAATGAGCTGCACCGGTTTTCCTGTATACACAGTTGGTTTCTTTAATAATGTAATGCTGATGCAGTCTTTCAGAGCACTCATTCTCATGGGATGCGGACCGGCAACGCCATTTTTATAGATGGTCGTAAATTTAGCTTCTCGTAGCAGGACCTGTTCCGGAAAATCCTCCAGCGCATACCCTTTGCGCACAACTTCGCGGCAGCGCTCTTTCAGCAGTTCGGTGTAATCCTCAGGTCCGCTCAGGTGAAAGAGCTCCTCATGAAATAATTCCTTGAAATCCATAAGCTTATAAGAGGGCCGGAAGTGATCCATTTGCAAGGAGATCGACTCCCTGATCCGCTGCACTTCCTGGTCATCCAGCAGCTTCTTGATGTGTATAACCGGCTTATCCTGTATTTCGATCCCGAGCGGTACGGTAGTTAGGATTAAATCTACCGGCCTTGTGCTGATCTCTTCAAGCTCGGAGATGGAGGCGGTAATAACCGAGGCTTTAGGAAATACGGCTTCCAATTTAAGTCGAATCAGATGGGCGCTTCCCGCTCCGGTGGAACAAATGACGGCAATCCGCTTGAATTGCTCCAGATTATGCTGCCTCTTCCGTTCCAGATGTGTCGCAAAATGGAGCGCTACATAACCGGCTTCATCCCGGGACATTTTAAACCCATACTGCTCTTCTATAATCTCGGCAAAGCGGAAAGAAATCACGAACACGTTGGCATACTCGCTGTAGACATCCTCCACTAACGGATTATCGAGCTGAAGATTGTAATAGAGACGATTGAGCAGAGGAAACATATGCAGCAGGAGCGATTCCCGCAATTCCTCATCCTGATTAAAGCTGGTTAGGAATTCCTTATCCAGACGCTGCAATATCGCGCTTATTCCTTCACGCAATTGTGATTTCATTTCTGTAGTGATATTCTCGACAATTGTTTTCCCTGAAATATGAAGCGCCAGGTAATCAACCTCATCGGGAGGCAGCGAGATTTGGTAATGCTCTTCGACCCATTCAGCAATCCTCCATGCAATGTCATAGTATAATGGCTCCGGTGTCTTTAACATCGCTTGGCCACTTACAATGAAATTGCTTTTGGATATCCGGTACAGAAGGATGAATAAATGCGTGACAATGTTGTCTAAAAAGACATCCGAGATCTTGAGCTCCTTCTCTTTGAGCACCTGCAGCAGATAAGCCTTCAGCTTCCCGGCATCCAGCTCGCGCCGGAAGGTATTGAAATCCTTGCTATGCTCAACAACCTGACTGTTCTGTAAAATGTAGTGGGAGAAGGCCTGGCGGATATTTTTCTCGTCACCTTCAATCTTCACCCCATAGTGGGAGCGGCGCTGTAATTTGAGCTGGAACGCTTTAAATTGCAACTCCACTTCCTTCATATCAGAAATCAGAGTCGAGCGGCTGATCCCTAGTTCATCCGCTAGCTCATCTATAGGCCGGAACGTATCGCTTTGCAGCAAATAGTAAATGAGATGTTGCTGTCTGGCAGCTATATTATCCGAACCTACAATATCCCGTTTCAAAGATAAATGTTCCATATAGGCCAAAAATCGTGATTCATCTTCGGTTTCAAGCAGATATCCTTGATTACGGATCATCCGGATACAGAAGCCTTGCTTCTCCCCCGCTTTCTCCAAAGAGCGAACAACTCCCCTTACGGTTCTTTCGGACAACTCAACTTCAGCAACTAATTCACTCATTTTTACAGGAAGCTTCTTGGTGAATAAAATATTTAGAATTGTGTATTCTCGCATGCGATCCCTCATTTTTGATACTAGTATCGGTCAAGCAACTCAGCTGGTTATGAATACATGATACTTGGAAGCGCTATCTAAAGAACAGGTTATATTTTGCTATTTGAAACGGCAAAAAGAAACAGGTGCCCACTGATGATCTCCCCTTCTATATAGTTAAAATAATTTTAATTGTGATATTATCACTTCATCGGGAACGTCTGGAATACAGGTGAGCTCGGATGAAATTAAATCGGCAGTACAATTAACCTGTGAGAAATTTAACCCAGGTAAAACCAAACGAACAGATACGGAATCGCTATCCCCAGAAGATGTAGCAAAGGCGGCTGTTTCCACTTTTAGTTGATAGGGTATTTTTTGTTTTATAGAAAACTCAAAATCGACAATAGTTGCTGATTCACAATCTTTTTGCTCTAAAATAGTTGGAACTACTCTCAAAAAAAGTTATATTAGGATATATATATTATCTTTAGTATGAGAAAAAAAGGAGGAATATCCTAGATGGATGTACGAAGCTGTTTGCAACAAGGATGGAAGGCGGGCTTATGTATGTTGTTGTTGTGGGTATGGATGATGGGTGCTGTAACAGTTGGTCAAGCCGAAGCCCAAGCGGTGTTCCCGGGAGCCGTGGGATACGGGACTGACACTCCAGCAGGCCGGGGCGGAAAGGTAATCAAGGTGACCAATCTGAACAATGACGGCCCAGGCTCATTTCGTGCGGCATTAGAAACCAAGGGACCGCGGATTATTGTATTTGAAGTCGGTGGTGTCATAAATCTAGAAAAGGAGCGTCTTGAGCTGAGAGAGCCCTACGTGACCATCGCAGGTCAGACAGCCCCCTCCCCTGGCATTACATTCATCCGGGGAGGTTTGCAGATCAGAACGCATGATGTGTTAATGCAGCATGTCCGGTTTCGGATGGGCAACGGTGACAGCACTAAAGGTGCAGGATTTGAACCAGATGTATCCACTTACGGAGCCTCCGCTTATAACATTGTCATTGACCATTGCTCCTTTTCTTGGGGAGTGGATGAGAACATGTCCTTCTCAGGCCCTCGTACCAGTGGAACCAAGGCGACTACTCACCGTGTAACACTCAGCAATAGTATTATCGCCGAGGGCCTGTATAATTCCGTTCATGAGAAGGGTCCTCATTCCATGGGTACGCTCGTTCATGATTACGTGCAGGACGTGGCAGTCATCGGAAACCTTTATGCCCATAACATGGAACGTAATCCGTGGTTCAAAGCATTCTCGACGGGCGTAATTGTTAACAATGCCATTTATAATCCGGGAAAATGGGCTATTCGGCTCGGATTTGTGGAGAATGAATGGGCGGATACGGGGATCAAACCGGAAGGCCCTAGAGTCAGTATCGTCGGTAATTACATGCGGCATGGAGTAGATACGATTAAAGGGCTAGGAATTGTCGGAACGAACAGTAAAAGCGGCTGGGCTTATCTCAAAGATAATCTTGCTTATGACCGTAATGGCAAGTCAGTCCCACTGACTTTTGGCGGAATTAAGGAACTTGACAATCCACCTGTTTGGGTTGAAGGACTTGAAGCACTAGCAGCCTCGGCAGTAGTAAAGGAGGTCACTGAGCATGCAGGAGCAAGACCGGAGGACCGGGATGCTACAGATCAACGAATTATCTCCGATTTTCTGACTGGTCGAGGAAAGATAATTGATAGTCAGGAAGACGTAGGGGGATACCCGGATGTTCCAGCTACCTACCGTGCTTTAAATGTACCTGACAACAGCATTGATGAATGGTTGTATCAATTTTCAGTTGAGTTGGAGTAGTCCTTAATGCTGCTATTTTAAGACATTTCGTAAAAGTAATTAAGACATAACTCTGATGTCAATCGATTTATCACCCAGTTCTAGTTTAGTGTTGACAATCCACTCTTTCGGCAATAACGACTTGCATGACTACACTTTTAAATAAAAAAAGCACACGGATGCTATACCTACATCCGTGTGCTTCTCTGAAAATTTCATTTTCGTTTAGTTCAGTTGATCATATTATGGCTGAATCAAAAAAATAGTATGTTTTTATTCCCACAGTTTTATGTTTATAAGCACTATGGCCTGTACTACTTCTTTCTGCCCATAAACGATTTTGGTCTTGTTCTTTCACGCCTTTTCAACTTTATCTACTATTCCCGTGCTACCCTTCCTTTAAGCAGTATTTACAAATATCATCTTGGCCGTCGTGATCTTCCAAGCCTCGATACATACTTTTATTCATTCACTTATTTTAGATATATTAGAAGATTATTTCCTAATGTCTCTAAAACTTTCCATCAAGCATCCCAACTCCAAAAGCCTATTAAATCGTGTGATCGCCCTGCTGCTACCGACAGTCCGCAAAGTTGAAAATGTCCCCTAGTAGGTCCTCCAATCCTCCTTATTTATTTCTTCTAATACAGCAAGAAGATCTTCATCGGTGTAATCAGATATAACGAGACATAGAGTGTTTAGAGCCAGCGATAACAGTACTTGAATATTGCTGTCTGGTTCTTCTCCTGACAAACTAGAGTCTGCTTGTTCCACATCCGAATCTTTGGCAAAACCTGACTTAATCGCGCCCTCAATAAAACGTGGTTGAATTTCCTCCCAGTATGCAGCACCCTTTGGTGTCGCTATTAATTCTCCAATCGTAGATAGTTCGGTCAGCTTTCCAGAAAATAATTTCACGCCATTTACGACTGTAGTTTGTTTGAGTACTTCGTCACGCGCATTTTTGCCTATTACGATATCATACTTTCCACTTTCGACATGCCATCCGTTTAATTGGATATTCCAATATGCAAAAGAACGTTTATCCAGAACAAAGGTAGTGGTTTTAGTCTCCCCTGGGTTTAAGCTTATTTTGGCAAACCCCTTAAGCTCTTTCACCGGGCGGATGATGACCCCCTTGTGAGGCGCAACATATAGCTGTACAACTTCCTTGCCTTCAACTTTACCTGTGTTGGTCACGTCCACACTAACAGTAAGTGTCTCCGTTTCGGAATCCAGTGTAGTATGACTCAGCTTAAGATTGGAGTACTCAAATGTGGTATAGGACAATCCGTAACCGAACGGGAACAGCACATCGCACTTTTTGGTCTCATAATAACGGTATCCAACAAACACACCTTCACGATATTCTACATTATCATTTTCACCGAAATAGAACAGAAAGGACGGATTATCTTCCAGCTTCTTAGGAAACGTCTCTGCTAATCTACCTGAAGGATTGACTTTACCATATAAGATATTAACTGTAGCGGCACCTACAGCATCGCCGCCAAGATAGGTTTCCACGATTCCCTTCACTTGATCTGCCCATGGCATTTCTACAGGTGATCCGTTTTGAAGAACTACAATGGTATTGGGATTAACCGCCGCAACCGCTTCGATGAGCTCATTTTGACAAGTCGGCATTCTCATATGATTACGATCATAGCCTTCTGATTCAAAGGATTCTGGGAGGCCTGCAAACACAACTGCTATGTCAGCACTTTTCGCCGCTTCAACAGCTTCCGCTTGAAGGACTTCGTTTGTCCGTTCCTGATTATCTTCATAACCTTGGGCATAGGTGACCTCTGTTATTTCTGTAACAGCATCAAGTGCCGATATGATTTTGTATGAATTGATATGTGAAGAACCTCCCCCTTGATAGCGAGGGAATTTAGAAAATTTCCCAATAAATGCAACCTTGCTTTCTTTGGAAATAGGTAGTACACCTTCATTTTTCAACAGTACAATAGACTGCTCCGCTGCTTTTTGAGCTCGGGCAAGACTTGTTTCCAAGTCGCGTTCTTGCTTCACTTTCCCCTCTTTAGCACGGTACGTGACCTCAATAATACGCTCACAGAGATTATCAAGCTGCTTTTCATCGAGATCGCCAGACTTGACTGCTTCTACTAGCTTATAATCATTTTTGGAGTCTGCGGGCATCGTAAGTGCAGTTCCTCCCTTGGCTGCTTCAATCCGGTTGTGAACAGCCCCCCAATCCGAAACAACAAAACCATTAAATTCCCATTCCTTATATAGCATATCCTCAATATACTTGGTATGCTCTGCAGCAAAAGTACCGTTAATTTTGTTGAATGAAGTCATGACGGTCCAAGGCTGAGACTTTTTAATGGCGATTTCAAAATTAGTTAGGTATAACTCTCGTAGAGTGCGTTCATCAACGTTCGAGGACGAGGTCACACGTCTGTGTTCCTGTGAATTAGCGAAAAAGTGTTTTACGCTCGTTCCTACTCCCTTACTTTGAACGCCGTTTATATAAGCTGCTCCCATCTCTCCGGCCAGTAGCGGGTCCTCTGACATGTATTCAAAATTCCTACCGCAAAGCGGAGACCTTTTGGTATTAAGCGAAGGACCGAGAATAATGTCAACGTCTTCTGCCAGACACTCATCTGCAAGTCCTTCCCCTACCTCTTCAGCTAATGTAGTGTCAAAACTTGAAGCGAGAAGGGAACCTGTTGGAAAGCAAATTGCGGGTTTAGAGTTAAATAGATTCGTATCCTCACTCTTTATAGGCTCGATCCTTAAACCATGAGGACCGTCGGCTAATTGAAGTTTCGGTACGCCGAGACGGTCAACTCCTTTCGTGAACCAATTGTCCAAGCCCGAAGTAAGTGCCGCTTTTTCCTCAAGCGTCATTCGGGATACGATCTCTTTTATTTTTTTCTTTTCCAAGATAAATCCTCCTCTTACAAATCATACGTTGCGAGCCTATCTCCCTTATTCACATCCATCAGCTCCGCTGTTGATGCGAACAGTATGCGGAGTACAGCCTTCAGCAGTGATCGTTACGGTGATTGTACCTTTTGCGGTCGGACGCACAACTGCTAATACCTTGCCGTCAAAAGTTGTATGCTCATCATCGAAAAAATCTTCCTCAGAAGCTGGGTTTGCGCTGCCCAATCCCTGAAGCAAGCCTGGTCCGTTAACCTTGACCTTAACCTTGCGATCGGCGGTGTTATACAGGTTCCCATAGTCGTCTACAAGGCTGATCATCACGAAAGCCAGATCGCTGTCGGAAGCTGTAATTTCCGTTCGGTCAGCGTCTGCTTCCAACATGACGCCACCACTTGCCGAATGAAGCGTCATCCGCCCAATTTCTTGTCCACCAATGTAGGCTACCGCTGTAACGTCTCCCGGCTCATAGACGGTATCAAATTCTGCTTTGAAGCGGTTCGCTTCACCTGTAACAGCTTTCCCTACCGATTTGCCATTGACCAGCAGTTCGACTTCTTCGGCATCGGCATACACTTCCACTTTGATCGGTTTACCCTCGTATCCGTTCCACGACCAGCTAGAAATGGAATCACTCCAGCCCCAACTCGACAGAGTAGCCTTTTTGAAATAATGCTGAGGTCTCTGAACTGCGATGTATGGGGCCTTACGAAGACCAAACACGATTTCGCGGTAATACGATACCGATCTCCGATTACCGATAATATCAATGTCACCGACCCAAGCTGTAATCCAAGGATACGTGCTTTGAATATAGTGTGTAACTTCTTCCATATCATACTGAACTCTTCCGACGCCGGCTTCACCCAAGTAATCCCATCCCGCCCAGGCAAAGTCGCCGATCAGATGGTTATTCTTCTTTATAAGATTCCAGCTCTTATCAATCCTGTTTGAAAAAGTTTCACTTCCAACGATAATACGATTAGGGAATAAATCCTTATCCATTAGATATCTTGCATCTCCATAATTGTAGCCTGCAATATCCACGCTGGCGAAAGCCTCGGCTGTTTTCGTTGTACATAATTCACTGGCTACGATATTCGCCATAAGATCACCTAAATCATTCATCATCGTGTTAATGCCACCAGCTTCGTCGGCTTCGGGTTCCATTAATTCCTTCTGCTGAGCCAAATCGCTCATTACAGCAAGCATAAAATTCACAGAATTCGTTACAAATCGCGTAGAGTCCAAGGATCGAATTTTCTCCGACAGCTTACGGCCCCATATCGAACCGATCGGGCTACCGATCTCCGGAATTTCGTTACCAATCGAATACATGATGACGCTTGGGTGATTATAGTCCTTATTAACCATGGCTTCGATGTCTTTTTCCCACCAAACAGGGAAATGCAATGCGTAATCGTTCTCGGATTTGGAACTGGTCCACATATCGAAGCTCTCGTCCATAACCAGCATACCAAGACGGTCACATGCATAAAGAAGGGATTTACTCATGGGATGATGCGAACTGCGCAGTGCATTAAAGCCTGCTTTTTTCAGAATTTCGACCCGTCTCTCTTCCGCCCTGTCGATCGTCACTGCACCGATTACACCGTTATCATGATGGATGCAAGCTCCGCGCAGCTTGATGGTATCTCCGTTGATGCATAGCCCTCGCTCAGAATCCAGTGTAAGCGAACGAATCCCGAAGGACGTCGTCTCTTCATCCAACAACTCATCTCCGGCTGTTACTGTTGTTCTGCACATATACAAATTCGGTTGATCCACGCTCCAGAGCTTTGCATCCCTCACAAGCATACGCTGATGGAGTGTGGCCGATTCTCCTGCAAAAGTCGTAATTGGCGACCGATCGGACGCAACTACAGTGCCATTCGCATCGACAATTTCGCTTAATATATGCGTAGTTACGGTGTGTAAACCTTCATTTTCAATTACGGTTGCTACGCTTACTACAGCACGATCATCATGGATATCAGGTGTATCAATTTTCACACCGTCAAAGGCAATGTGAACCAGATTACCAACAATCAGCTTGGTATTGCGATAGATGCCGGCACCCGAGTACCAGCGGGAATCTTTATGTGTCGTGGCAATAACCTTGATTTCATTCTCTGTCCCGTACTTGAGGAAACGGTCGGCCTTTACATAAAAATGGCTATAACCAAACGGTTGCTGGCAAGCAAAGTCCCCGTTAATGTACACCATCGCTTGGTTGTATACGCCTTCAAATTCAATCGCAACCCGTTTGCTACGATACTCGGAGGGAACGAAAAAACGTTTCTTGTATTCGTATTCCCCGTCAGGATAACAAGCAATATTGCTACTACCGTCTTTCAATCTTTCATTTCCCCACATGGCATCATGTGGAAGCGTAACCAATTTTGTGGATGATTGGTCTTTGGCAAGCTCGGAAAAATAAGTCGTTCTCGGTCCAACCGTCCAGTCGGCATTAAATGATGTTCTAATCATAAAGTGTGTCACCATCTTTTCTTAAAAATTTTTAATTGTATGTCCTTTATGAAATAATAGTATCACCGAACCGCATAAGTACCTGGAACGTGCACGTATTGACGTTCGTCGTACTGAATAAGCCTAAGGTTCATATGAATACTTTGGTTCGTTGTATCATCGGTAAAACTATCAATTCTAAGCCCATTTTATTGGATCTGCCACTATATCCTCTACCATTTCACCGACTTCCGATTAGCACTTTGCCGACCATTCTATTAAAAAAACGGGCACGCAATTGCATGCCCGAATAAGATACAATATAAATGTTATTTACGTGCCTTTGCCCATTCGTTGAGTTGTCTTTGCTTCTCTGCGATGACTTTGTCCATTCCCGCCGATTTCAACTTTGCAATAAACTCCGGCAGAACTCTATCAGGTTCAACGCTCCCTGTTTCAAGTGGAACAGCATATTGGGAGATAACATTCCCCACAGATGCAAACTCGGTCTTAACAGGAGTAGAGTCGAAGGAGAAACCAAGCGCTTTGGATTTATATGCCGACTTGTTAAATTCTTTGATTTTTTCCCATGAGTCAGGGTCTTGCCCATTAAAAACATAAGATAAAAATTGGTTACCGAACAACCATCCTGTATTTAAATAATAACCTGAATTTTGACTGTTTACACCTTTGGGAAAATCAATGACCTTTTCGGATTTGACTACATAATGTCTTCCCTCAATTCCCCAAATCAACAAGTTTGCAATCTCTTTATCTGTGTACATTAGATTAAGGAATTCCATTGCTTTCTCAGGAGTTTTCGAGTTAACCGGGATTCCCCACATTACATTGGTTATCGTTGATGTTGTGGATACTGGATGTGAGAATGCTACGACTTCCATAGGAACGCTGCTGGTTTGCGTTTCACCTTCATATGTTTGAGGTTGGACACGGAGCAAGTATGCAAAAGCCTGTTTTGATCTGATTAAATCATATTTGGGCGTTCTATTAGTTGCGGCATCCTTAAGGATTAATCCTTCTTCATACCATTTTCTAACCATTTGAAGCTGACTGGCATATTCTTCTGTTTCGTAAAGATTAACCAGCTTCAAATTATTATCATAACCAGGCAAAACACCAATTTGGTCAGCAAGAGAGTCATACGTCTGATAGGTTGCGAGTATAGAAGCACCTATAGCTCCCGGAACCAATGGAGCAATATCCGGTTCACCAGCTTTAACCGTTTTTAATACACTCTCTATATCCTGTATAGTCCGAATTCCTGCACCATCAATTTTATACTTATCAACTAAGTCCTTTCGCATCGCAATACCATAAGTGGTGACCATGTCACGTAAGGTAGGAACGCCATAAATAGAGCCCTTAACTTTTGTAGCATCCAAATAGATTGGATCCAACACTTGGGTAATTCCTTTTCCCTGTTTTGTCAGAAGTTCATCTAGAGGAATAAGTTGACCTTTTGATACTAATGAACTGTAGTTGTAAATTGTGGGAATTAAATCAAGCTTTTCATTACTGGAAAACATCAAATTCGTTTGCTGCTGCCAATCCCCAAAGCCGATCGGCAATAGTTTAACCGTAACATTAATTTTCTTCTGGGCGATTTTGTTGATGGCATCTTGAACGAGAGAGATATCCTTCGGTGCAGCACCGAAAATTGGAAATGCGACAGTTAACTCCACTGTTCCATCTGCCTTAGTATCGGCTGATTTTGCCTTTTCAACATCATTACCGCTACAAGCGGATAATATCAGCATTAAGACAAGAAGAGCACTTACTAAGCTCATTCTTTTTTTCATTGTTATCCCCCACAATGTTTTTTTCCACTTCATGAAAGCGCCATCTTAACATGCGGTATTCAATGTAGGTATGTACAGTTTACATTGGTTTTATTCTTAATTTTTTGTCATATTTTTACTCATGTGGACACCTAGAATGAATCCGATTTTGTTCTCGTATTCTTTCTAGGTGTCCACTTTTTAGTCTAGCATCACTTACACATCATAACTAACTAAAAGTTTTTATCACTCCACTGTTTTGTTTACTGTTACCTTTGATGAAAACACCTTTCTTTTTATAATCATTTTCTCACCAACAATACAAAAGTCACCTTTTAATCGAATATCCTGAGATGAAGCTCCAATAAACACTTCTATCTTCCCGGGTTCCACGATCTGATCCATGTTTAAATCATGGAAGGCCAGTTGTTTCATATTTACCTTAAAAGTAACTTCTTTTGTTTCTTGAACATCCAGGCTAACACGAGTAAACCCGACAAGTTGCTTAACAGGCCTTACAACACTGCTGACAGAATCCCTCATATACACCTGTACAACTTCATCACCACTAAATGTTCCTACATTTTTCACCTTAAATCTCAGGCTCAATTCTCCATCGGACTGAACCGTACTGTCCAGACTCAAATCACTATATTCAAACTGTGTGTAGCTTAATCCATGACCAAATGGGTATAGCGGTGTGTTTTTGCTGTGATCAATAAATTCAGCCCAGTCATCTATTTCGACATAGAACGGCAATCTGCTGTTATACATCGGAATTTGACTTGTTTCTTTTACAATAGTTACGGGCAACTTTCCGCTAGGATTGCTTTTTCCTGTCAGAATGTTGATGATTGCTTCTGCCCCGGACTGTGAAGGAAGCCATGAATACAATACTGCTTTACTTTGTTCGCTTATAGAAGGGGTTGCTAATGGTCTGCCATCAATAATAATGGATATAACCGGTTTATTTAGCTTGAATACTTCTTTCATCATTTCCAACTGTGGTTTCTCAAGATGAATATTGCTATTATCTTTATTTTCTCCACAGGTCGCCTCAGGATCAATCATACTTTCTTTTCCACCTAATACAGCAATCACAATATCCGCCTGTAGGACAGCTTCTTTAACTTTATTTATCCCACCATCAATAGGTTGGAGAATATTACACCCTTGTGCATGTAGTACATTATCTTTTCCAAACTCTTCTTCCAAAAAGTCTTTAACGGATTTACAATTCGGATAGAATATTTGCGTGAATTCTTCCGTCGTTTCATACACTTTATTGGATGGAGTATGCTCTCTTCGACCTTGCTTTATTAAATTCATGATAATTTCTTTTTGTTCCGGTGTGGGTTGATCTTCAAATTCGATTCCCAACGGTTTGAACGCATCTTTATGTTCAGTAATGGCGCCAGCATAAGCTATTTTTAAATAGTGATCTTCTTCGGATTTATCGAAATCACTACTTTGGGTACTTGCAGAACCCACCGACGAATATCCTCCGAAAAAGTTTGTTTTGTTGTCTGAAGACGGGCCAATAACTGCGATTTTCAATTCCTTTTTTAATGGCAAAATATGATCTTCATTTTTGACCATTACAATGGATTTCTTCGCTATTTCTTGAGATAAAGCCTCATTCTCTACCTTGTTAATCTCTTCAAAGAAGTCTCCAACTGCATAAGGATTTTCGAAAAGGCCTAGCTTAAATTTGGTTTCAAGAACCCTTCTTACGGAACGATCAACATAAGACTCTTCAATTTCTCCTGAGTTCACCGCTTCAACTAAGTGCTTATAACAATAGTTATTAGGCTGTTCCACGTCCATTCCAGCCTGAAGCGCCAGAATAGCTGTATCTTTCGGGCTTTGTGCCACCCGATACCGTGAATTAGCATGACTGATACTGCCATAATCCGCAACAACTAGTCCATTAAATCCTAATTTATCTCTGAGGACGTCTGTCAGCAACCATTTTGACGTAGACACTGCTTGGTCATTCAAGATGCCATAACTATTCATGACACCCATCAGATTGGATTCATGTATTGCCGCTTCAAACGGGAAACAATACGTGTCCAGCAGTCTTCTTTCTGCGATTTGCTGTTCTCCACCGTTCCTGCCACCTTCGGCATTTCCATAACCGACAAAGTGTTTGGCTGCAGACATCACTTCATTGTCTCCTTGGATGCCGCTAACAAAGCCCACCCCCATTTGAGCAACTAGATAAGGATCTTCTCCATAGGTTTCGCCGATTCTTCCCCACCTTGGATCTCTACCCAAGTCAAAAAGAGGAGAGTGTACGGCCCTAAAACCATAGGACAGCAGCTGCCTTTTTACGACCTCACCCATTTTCCGAGCCAATTCAGGCTCCCAAGTTGAAGCCAGATTAAGAGATTGCGGAAAAGTCGTCGCTCCCGGTATCTGGGCTCCTGCTATCCCCTCATTATGAATGAGCACTGGAATGCCTAATCTTGTTTCTTCCATAAGATATTTTTGTATGCTTCTTAGTTTATTAATATCTTTCTTATTATCGCCAGTTAAGGAGACGTTAAGACAGCTTAGAGTGCCGATTCCGTCCTTCATACTTTCTTTCAGCTTAGCCAGACTGTCCTCTCCATCTTCTACAGTTGCACAAAATAACTGGGCTACTTTTTCCTCTAATGTCATCCTTTCAAGTAAGTTGGTGACCCTGTCATGAATCGACTTACTTGCATCTTTATAGATCATTTAAAAGCCTCCTACTATATTCTAACATTCGATTGATGTACATTCGTTAATTCAGCAACACCATAATTACTCTATTGGACTCCGTCTTTTGGATAAATCATCTAATATTCGCGTATATTGCTTCTCCAAGGAATAAAAGCAAAGCAAAACGGCCATAATTATATACAATACAAGCGGAACATAGATACCCATAACTATAATTATAGAATTTGCTGACTCCGTTTGCACAGCTGCTCCTTCTTGAAAATGTCCCCAGGCTAGAAGCCAGCCGATAAGCGCAGTTCCAAGGGCCGTACCTACCTTATTGCCCAGAGAATTAATACTATTGGTTAATCCAACGATCCGTTGACCATGCTTCCATTCTCCATATTCAATCGTACTGGTTATAAGCGGCATCATGACGACCATCAAGGGAATCATGGCGAACGATTGCAACGCAGATCCAATGACACCAATCGTAATGCTGTGTGGATCAATGATACGAACTACGCTACCTACAATACCTACAATTAATCCGACGACAGCTGTATTCCGTTGACCCCAACGTTTAATAATAGGGACGGAAATGGCAAACACAAAAAGATTTAGGAGAAGCGTTATTGCACCCAGGATTCCCACTAAATTCACATTACCCCAGATGTATTTGGCATAGTACATACCAGATGAGCTAGCCATGCCAAATGAGATATTAGTGAAGAATCCTACCAAAAAAGTGACCAGCCAATATTTGTTTGAAAAAAGTAATTTTGCACCTGTCAGTAGAGAAAGGGTCTTCTTGATCTCCCCTTCTTCCTTTAATTGTTCCGTGTTATATTTTTCCCTCGTAGATTTATAGGCAATAAAAATTCCGACAGATGAAATTAATGCTATTACCGAAGCTAAAAAGATCCATTCTTTTTGCCCTCCACCTAACATATTAACTACAGGAATAAAGGCAATTGTGACAACACCACCCGAAACAAATGAGGCGACGGCCCGAAATAAGCCCATTATAGAGCGATCCTCATTGCTTCTCGTTGTTAATGCCATTAAACTTGCATAAGGGATTGAAGTCGGAGTAATCACACAAATATAGAATAATAGATTCGTTATAACGATGTATGCTATTTTCCCGCCGTCGCTTATATTAGGTACAATGAACACCAGTACAGTCAATACGAACATCGGAATGGTCATCCATAATAGCCAAGGACGTGCTTGACCATGCTTGGAGCGAGTTCTGTCCACGATGTAACCCATACCGATATCGGCTGCGGAGTCAATGACCTTGGTTAATAACAGTATTGTCCCGATAAGACCTGCCGAAACACCTACAACTTCCGTGTAAAAGAACATCAATAATGACATCAACATCGTCACAGCATTTAATGAAAATTGTCCTAAAGCATCTCCAATCAACTGTCTGGTTGTTAGCTCTCGTTCCATTTGTTATTCAGCCTTTCTGCTTAGATGCCTGGTTTATTGTAAAAGCCTTGAGATCAAGAGAGTTCAAAATCGGCTTGTTTCACGTCACGGGAATTCGATCCGATATAAACCTTGAAATCCCCTGGTTCAGCTGCAAGCTCCTTGTCCACGTTCCAATACGCCAAATCTGCTTCAGTAATATGGAAGTGAATTTCTTGTGTTTCCCCTGCTGCTAAGGTCACCTTCTTAAACCCCTTGAGTTCTTTTACAGGACGAACCACGCTACCGTATACATCCTGAATGTACATCTGGACGATTTCCTCACCTGATACCGCTCCAGTATTTGTGACCTTAACACTGGCGACAATCGTCTCCAAAGTAGTCATCTGCTTTTGGGATAAGCGAATCTCAGAATACTCAAATGTTGTATAGCTTAGACCATAGCCAAAAGGGTAAAGAGGTTCATTGGAACCATCAATATATCTTGAAAAAAACTTGTCACTTTTATTTTTTTCTGTGACAGGTCTTCCTGTACTAAAATGGTTGTAGTACATCGGGACTTGCCCTAAATGAGTTGGAAAGCTCATCGTCAATTTGCCGGATGGATTGTATTTCCCAAAGAGTACATCGGCGATTGCATGCCCGGCTTGAGAACCCAGGAACCAAGTTTCGACAATGGCATCCATATGACGCTCGAACCAATCCAGCACAAGGGGACGCCCGTTAGTCAACACAAGTACGGTGGGCTTACCTATCCGCACAATAGCCTCTGCCAGCTCTTGCTGCACCTTCGGCAATGATATGTCCATGCGAGACGCGGCTTCACCGGACATTTCACTACTCTCGCCAAGTGCAAGGATAACGATGTCTGCTTGTTCTGCGGCTGTAATGGCCCGCTCCAATCCTCCATCCATCGCTTCTTCTACATAGCATCCTGCTTCAATCAGCAGATTAGACCCGGAGATTCCTTGTTGTTCGATTCCTTGACGAAGTGTAACAGTCTCTTCTGTGTAGCGTGAATACTGCCACGGTCCAAGCAGGTCTGAAGTATCACCGAAAGGACCAATTATGGCTACCTTCTGATCTGTGCTTGCAATCGGGAGAACATCGTTATTTTTTAACAATACGATGGATTGCTCTGCCAAACGCCGACTTTCTTCCAAATGCTTCGCACTAAAGTGATATTCCTGTTCCTTCTCTGGACGAATGTAGCCAAACGGGTTATCCATAATTCCAATCTTATACTTCAAGGTCAGGATACGTCGTACCGCCTCATTCAATTGTTCTTCTAAAACGACATTCTGTTCAATTAAATCCGCCAACTGGTCATAAGAACGAGTTACCATCTCAATATCCAATGAAGCATCAAGAGCTTTCTTCGCCGCTTCTTTACTGTCCTTAGCGTTACCATGTGCGACAATCTCGTCAATGGCACCATAGTCGGAAAGTAATACGCCTTCAAAACCAAGCTCTTTGCGAAGCAGATCATTAAGGAGGTAGCGGTTTCCAGCTACGGGAACGCCTTGATAAATATTAAAGGAATTCATCACTGATCCGGCTCCGGCTTCTATCCCTGCTTGGAACGGAGGTAAATAGACGTTACGCAAGGTTCCTTCCGAAATGTCTACCGTATTGTAATCCCGTCCTGCCTCAGCAGCTCCGTAAGCGATGAAATGCTTTAAACAAGCGATAATTGTGTCTGGATCAGATAAATCGTTCCCTTGATAGCCTTCAACTTGTGCTTGTGCAATCAATTTCCCCAGGTAAGGGTCCTCCCCTGCGCCTTCTACGACCCGACCCCATCGTGGGTCTCTCGTAACGTCCACCATAGGACCGTGATTGTAGTTAATACCACTGGCACTAGCTTCTTTGGCACTGATGGCACAGGCTCCTCTTATAGCTTCCATATTCCAACTGCAAGACCAGGCAAGTGGCACTGGAAAGATAGTCTGAAACCCGTGTATTACATCAAAGTTAAAAAACAATGGTATCCCATTCGGGGATTGCTCTACGGCGATTTTTTGCAGATCAAACGCACGACTGCTTCCCAGAGCTCCAAGCACAGAGCCAACTCGACCATCTGTAATCAATTTTTCCGGTGGATCGGATTCAATCTCAGACCCCAAGGAAATATTGGAGGCCATACATTGGCTCATCTGACCGATTTTTTCAGTGACAGACATTTTGCCAAGAAGCTCCTCTACAGCCTGACGTATCTCGGCATCATTCCGTTGCTTCACACCCTGCTTACGATAAGTAGCCAACTCGGCAATTAGATCGTCCGCAAGGGAGGGACCCGGTCCTTTAGCTCCTTTTATGGAGAATGCCTCCTGATAGGGAAGTTTGATTTTGCCGTAGAACTCCTGATCTTCGAAGGTAAGTTCAAATTCAATGGGTTCATCAGGTACAAGAGGGGAAGTACCATTAGCTGTTAGAACGTTTTCTTTGACTGTAATTGTATTAATTTCAATCGGCAGTGGAACAGGCTCCACTACTACAGATAATTTATAGGTCGGCTGCTTCTCAATAATAAACTGCATTTTCAATTTTGCTTCTGGTGTTTTGAGTAAAAAATGCCAAGTACCAATCATGTCAATCATCCTTTTTTTACGAATTAGCTTTTAATCAAGCCGAGTGTTGTACCTTAACGAAATACACAGCTTTGTGTAAGCGTTATCAAAATATACATAAATTAAACGGAACATCTCGCCACATCTCACTAAAACACAATTCAGGTTTGCCAGAGAATTATAAATATTCCCCTTCCACCTCTAGCCATGTAAATCATAATATAATCTTATTTTAGTAGTATGGAGTTGTTGCCTCTACTGTTTCGCCGACTTTGGAGTTGCACATTACCGACCACATCTTCTCCTTTGCCAATTATAAAACCGGTCCAATTATCTTGACCGGTTTTATACATCAGCTATAGACTTTTTCGCTCATTTCAGCTAGTTGTTTTGCTCAGCACAAAGATGAAGTTTTAAGCTTTCTTTAATTTTCACACATTATTGGCTATTCATTTAATGGCTTGGCTTATTCCGAGGTTTGATGATACAAATGACGAAATTCATTGGGATTTAAATTCGTATGTTTTTTGAACATTCGCGAGAAATGGGAAAAATTAGAGTAACCGATATGGGATGCAACGACGCTTATAGGCATATCGGTCTTTGTGAGAAGCTTTTGAGCAAGACTCATCCGTTCTTGAAACATATATTCCGATACGGACATTCCAGTTTCCTTTTTAAAAACTCGGGTCAAATAATCAGGATTTAGAAAAACATGATTGGCAATCTCTTCACGGGAGAGATCCTCTGAGATATGAAGCTTGATGAATTGAATTACTTTTTGCACCACGCTCTGGCTCTGCTCAAGAGAACGTACATATTCCTTTGCCATATTTACTATATGTTTCAACCATTCAAGCAAATTGGTCACGGAGCGGGATGCATTTGTAGCTAACTCCTGAGAGTGGGAATCTACAAAAAGTTGATGCGCTTGGATTCCTTTTGAATGAAGGACAAAATGCAACATCTGTTGAAAATCCAAATATAATCGATTCAAAAGATCAGCATTTAAACTTTCCTTCTCGAATCCGTTTATATACTGCAATGCTTCAATCAGCACTTCATCAAACGCGCCCTCCATTAACATAACCGACCACAGATCTATATTGGCAGACTTATAAATGGAGGGATGGGCTTGAGGGCTTGAGAGCAAGAAAACTTTATTGTTGTATGCAACATTGTTTTTTTCCATTTCATTGAGTTTATTTACCATTTCTAACATCTCATGACCATAAACTTTATCTCCAACATAACAGGAAATATCACAATAAAAATATTGCCTGCATTCCTCAATATAATGCTGGCCTGCTTCTTCCACATCCAATAAATGATTTGGCTTGGCTTCCGCTGATAATATGGCAAGCATCCTTCTGTTATTCAACTCAATGATCAAACCATCATGGCTAGGTCCAAGCAGGATTTCTTCCGCAGAATTTCTGAGTCCATACTCCAGTATTTTTTCCTCTCGCTGACTTAAAGGCTTGTGCCATCTTTGAATGCTTATAAGAATCGGTATAAGAAGCTTCTCTTCAATATAAGGAATATTTCGATCTGTCGCAGCGCTTCTTACGGATTTCGAATTTGATGGAACTGTTTGATTCAGTATATCCTGCCAGAAACGTTCGATTAGCATCGGTTGATGCTGAAACCAAACTCGTCCGAACTGGCTGTATTGAGCAATTTCTGACTCCTTATTGATCTTACTTTTCGCTTTTTCTATCACTTTTTCAAGCTCCTCAAAAGGCACTGGCTTTAGAATATAATCTAGACTTCCTAACTGAAGGGCTTGCTTAGCGTATTTAAAATCGGCATGACAAGTCAGGAAAATCGTTTCTGTTTTCGGATATCGTTCTCTTACCCACTCTGTCAACTCAAGTCCTGATGCCTGTGGCATTTCAATATCACAGAGCATAATATCAATGTGCTCTCTCTCAAACAGTTCCTTTGCTTGTTTGACGGTATAAGCAGTGAAGACAGCTGTAATTCCTAATTTATCCCAATCAATGCCTGAACGAATTCCTTCTACTGCATGGATTTCATCATCCACAATTAATATTTGATACATAAGTCACTTGACCCACTTTCTAACCTTCCTCCTCATAAGGAAGCTTGATTTCCACTACTGCTCCGTTCGGGTATCCGTTATAACACGATATTGAAGCTTCCTCACCGTATAAAAGTAACAATCTCTTCTTAACATTCCAGATCCCGATATGTTCTCCTTTCTCGTCTATCACTCGATTTCCCGAGCGAATCTCAGCTAATACATCATTTGAAAATCCTTTCCCTGTATCGCGAATAATGATTTCGACATAAGGACTTAAACCCGTTTCCTTTAAGTCCAGACTTACAGATAAATGCAAAGGTTCCTCTAATGTAACACTATGTTTAATCGAATTTTCAAGAAAGGTTTGAATCAACAACGGAGGGATCTGTAAACTTTTCAAAAAGTCTGGACAATCTATTCTACATGTCAACTGATCAGGAAATCGCATTTCCTGAATCCGAATGTAATTTATCACATGCTGTAATTCTTCCTGCAAAGTAACAAAGGAAAGGTTGCTGCGAAACATGAAACGGAAATAATTAACTAAACACAAAGTCATTTCTTGAATAAGCTCATAATTCCTCACTTGTGCCAGGTTAAACAATATGTTTAATGAATTCATAAAAAAATGAGGATTAACCTGAAGTTGAAGGTGCTGCAGCTCCGCCTTCTGCTTGCTCAATTGTTCTTCATAGACATTGATTTTCAATTCCTCTATTTGCGATATCATTTTATCAAAGGTTTGATTTACCATGACAAACTCATCTGCAGCATTGTAGTCATCTATTCTAACATTAACATGCCCTTTATTAATTTTGTTCATGACTGAAACCAAACGTTTAAGTGGCACTAATAATTCACGATGCAGAAATAATAAACTAAGTGGTAATAAAGCTATGGATGCAAATGATATCCATTCTATCAATTGAGTTATCTTTGGCAAGTTTTGCAGAATCTGCTCATTTGGAATAATGGCGACCAGACTAAATTTACCCACCTGAGAAGGTTTACCCACAACCAACCAATTATTCTTGCTTCCGGTTAAATAATATTGTTGAAATCCTCTTGAAAGGTCAACCTGATTATTCTGAAGGAAATTGGCATTAACCAAAGGGTTCCCTTGAGAATCAACGAGCAGTGCATGACCATCAGCTCCTAAATTAATCAAATTCATAGGACCTAGGAGGGTCTGCGCATTTACCCAAGTTCCTATATAGAGGTTACCTGATTTTATGGTACGAAGAATATAGTTCGTGTTCCCAATTTTTTTAACATACCAATCATGAGATGCCTGCTCAGATGAATTTGCAAGCTGATTTAAATGCTGAACGAGATTTTTTTCAACCTGCATTCTTTCTGAGTAGGCAACAGAAGACTGGAAGACATCAAGCAAATCTTGGCGATCATGATTAAATACAAAAAAAGCATCAATTGATTTATTAAAAAGAATATTGTTTGATAAATACAATGAAACATTGTATTTCGCAAGCTGATACTCATCTTCAGAGTTAGGCATACCCATGGACTGAATATCATAATTGGTTGTAGCCAGACCGAGTATATTTTTCTCCACAACTTCCAATCGAGTGTCAATCTCCCCCATATACAAAGAAATCAAGTTTTTATTGGAAATTGCCACTTGGTTATGCACAACATTTATACTGTAATGATGGTTGTATATAAGCAGTGCTAGAAGTGGTACTGTAACGACAAATAATCCTACAACCAGCTTTAAACGAATAGAGTTCCAAGAAATATGTGGGAATCGTACGCCCATATGAAGTCCTCCTGTAATGTGAAAAACGCCAGTCAATTCTATTTATTATAGTTATTATTTTTTTTATATGACGGAATGTCAAGCCAAGTGCGACAGTTCTTCTGAAAAAGATTCGTGAGCAGTCTTCCATCCCAAACATTTTCGTGGTCTGTGGTTGATGTACAATCCGTCACATAAAAAAAACCAGAGGCACATCGCTTGCTGCGATGTGCCTCTGCTGAAGCCTTACAACCGACATAAATCCACTCAAGTGTGAAACATGCGACATCTATTTTATTTTGTTGCTATCTCGAATCAGAGCGTAAGACCGCCGTCGGCCACTATGATGGACCCCGTCATATAACTTGAGCCATCCGAGGCCATGAAAGCAACCAGTTCAGCCAGTTCTTCAGGCTCTGCATAACGCCCAATCCGCATATTCGGGAATTCTTCTGGTACATAACCGCTTTCTTGCAGTGATTGAGGAACAGCCGCTGTTAAGGTTGTAGCCACTCCCCCAGGACAGATGGCATTTATGCGAATTCCTTTTCTCACATACTCGATTGCAGCTGCTTTTGTTAAACCTGCAACTCCGTGCTTGCTTGCAGTGTAGGCAGCCAAACTGTGCTCGGCACGTATTGCAGTCGTAGATGCGGTATTGATGATATGACCGTAGCCTTGTTTCTCCATCACTTGCAGGGCATACTTCATTCCAAAGAATATCCCTTTCAGATTAACACCAATCACCCGCGAAAATTCTTCTTCTGAGATTTCATGAAAGGGTTGGAATTTTTGCAAAATACCAGCATTGTTAAATGCCACATCAATTTTTCCATAAGTTTCAATTGCTTTCTGTATATAGTTCTGAACATCCTCACTTCGGGATACGTCAGCTTGAACAAAAACGGCCTCCCCACCATTTTTACGAACAAGCTCCAGCGTTTCTTCTCCTGTAGCAGTATTGAAGTCAACCAGCACCAGCTTGGCCTTTCTTGATGCCATCAGCACTGCGCTTGCCCGGCCAATTCCGCTTCCTGCACCTGTGATGGTGATGACTTTACCCTCAAGCGTAGCATCGTTTTTTCTGGAAGAAGGAGCAGCGTGGGTTTGTGGAGTTTCTTCTGCTACAAACACAATTGGAGCCAAATCATTCTTAATTGCTTCTAGTGTAGAAAGGGGAATGTTCACTTGAGGAAGGGCCACCAGCTGATCCAAAGTGAAATTGGAAGCCATCTTAAATGTTGGTTCTTTTACAAATTCAGGCAAATGTTTTTGCAGTACAGCAAACGCTTCCTCATGGTTTAATAAATTACCAATTTTAATATTTTCATTGTATGCCATTGGGCTCATCCTCCAGTAAAGTTAATATGTTTTTTTAAATGATATTATAGCTATCATCATGATAGTAATGATATCATTTTGAGAATGTGGGTGCAACTATACCCAAAGTTATGGCCACGCAGAACACTTCCATATTGAAGAGATACTTAGATTGGAAAAGCTTCGTATCTTGCTGCAGGTCCAACTTTGCTTCGTGAGCCAGGTAAAAGTTAATCTGTGTGCTTCGCTATGTTTAACAAGCATGTTCATTGACAAGCAAGAGGCATCTTTGCTAGCATAATTGAAGCTGAATCCTGTAAGGAGGTCTTCCTCATTCAACCTAGTCAAAGACTTGAACATGAGCGCAGCAATCTGAGATTAACGCGACGCAGAAATATTATTGAAGCAGCCCAGATCGTTTTTACCAATAAAGGGTTTGAACAAGCTACGATGCAGGAAATCGCCAAGGAGGCGAGTTTGGGCGTAGCTACCATCTTCCGTTATTTCCCTAAAAAGGAGCAATTGATTGTGTCCGTAGCTTCCAGGATTGTCCAATCCGAATTTGAGGTGTTATCGGAAATTGTTAGGGGCAAAGGCAACTGTTACGACAAGCTGGACAGAATTTTCGGTGTGCTCATCTTTTTTCAGAACACAGAGCATCAACGAAACTCTAAACTTATTGAAGCATTTGAATGTTACGTTGCGATGTCAAAAGAACCTCTGGAAGATATAGAAATCTATCAGGCACAATACAACAAACTGATCGCGCTTTTCAGCGAGCTTGCCTTACTTGGAGAGCAAGACGGCTCCGTAAGGACGGACCATATGACTACCGATACCATCATTACCATGATGAACGTTTTTGGAAATTTTTCCAAGAAAATGGCTATGCTGAATGGCATTGCGGCATTTCATACCCAGGTAGAAGAGGCAAAACAGTTCAAGATCCTGAAGAAATTGTTCCTGGACCAATTAAGAGCGTAAACATCGCCTTTGGGCTTTAGATTGGCTTCAGGATATCGCGGATTCCCAGATTATGAGGACCGATGTGAGCACATATTGAACAGGACAAGTGTACTTTCTCCTTTTGAGTTCATTTTTGTGCGACCGAGCTGCTGATCGGCCTCATTTGTCTGATGGTGTATTGATCGCTCCAGGTCCTTCCCAACTCATGCGAAAAAGGCCAGCCAGTATTCATACTAGCTAACCTCATGAAGTAAAATTAAATTTTTTCCTCACGCCTATTAAGAGAGCATAGTAGTTCCGCCATCAACGCCAATGGTTTGTCCTGTAACAAACTGTGCATCGTCAGATACCAAGAACATGACTACAGGAGCAATATCTTTTTTGGGATCACCTAATCGTTTAATCGGTTGAGGTGCCACTGCTGCGGCATATTCATCAGGGAAAGCCTCTTTCCACATCTTGGATGCCTCAGTTAAATGCACCTGGACAGATCACATTACACGTTATTCCAAATGCCCCTAGTTCAGTGGCACATACACGTGTCAATCCACGAATAGCTTCTTTTTGAGAACCATAAGCAGCAAAAGTCTCCATACCTTTAACGCCGGTTGCACTCGCAGTATTTACGATCCTGCCATATTTTTGTTTCTTCATGTAGGGACTATGTATTTTGTACAGAAGAAAGTGCCTAGCGCCCCAGTAGTCCAACACAATTTCATTAGTTCAACAGTAGTATCTTCAACCAATGTCGGTAATGCACTTTTATCTGTTGCTTGAGCGTTATTGATTAATATATCAATTGTCCCATACTTTGAGACGGTTTCTTCAACCATAGACTTAACGCTTTTTTCATCCGCTACATTCGTTTTGATAAAAGTTACATCATAAAAAGCTATAGTGAAAAAATGATAGTCAAAGAATGGATAGTAAATGCTTTGCTGAATTTGATGAAGAACGCTTCGGATCAAGAAATAACGATTACCCAGATCACAATAAAAGCAGGTTTCTCCAGAACGACATATTATAGATAGCTTTATAATAAGGATGACATATTGGAAAGCTATACGGAATATTCGACAGAGGAATTTGCCTCGCTATTAAGACTGCACAAGAAGACTGATAGTAAGCAGTATTTCAACGTTTGTAAACATTTATTACAATAAATACTATGCAGATGCTATTTTTAATATCTTGATCAATTGGTTGCAAAGCGGTGCAATAGAATCCAGCCATGAGATGGGAGAAATATTGGAGAGGGTATTAAACAATAATGCAATCGAACCAACCATTTCTTCATTCGGTGTCTACTCAAACCTTCCACGTGTTCATATGGTCATGCTGGGAGCTGACAAATCTCTCCAGCATGACTTTGCAGTAGCATCTTTGCTTTGTGCTACCAATGCTTTTACTCCAATTTCCATTGCTCCTTTTCTCGCCTAAATCGCCCGTGCAATTTCGTTTGCCTCGGCTACGGCATTCAGCGCTCTGCGAGCTTGAACCGCATCTCCGATAACATGACATGGAATGTGATGCTCTCTGCAAAACGCATTTATATTCTCAAAATTTCGTGATTTGGCACCAATAGCAACCACAACCGAATCACATGGATATTCTTGAAGCTGTCCCTTGCTTTCAATTACAACTGCGTTGTCCTTAATTTCCACACATTTGGCATCCGTTAAGGTTTTCACTCCAGAAGCATAAAGATTTTCCATGACGCATATCGAACGCAGCTGCCCCAAATCCTTGGCTACTTGATCCATCATTTCTACCACTGTTATTTCGGAGGCTTGATCGTGTAAATATTCAGCCACCTCTAAGCCCACCAGGCCGCCCCCGACAACGACAACCTTGCCGGAAATCGTCAGCTTGCCAGCAAGAACATCATGAGAGTTTGTTACCAATGGCAAGTGGCTGCCGGGAACTTTCAATTCCATCGGAGTAGAACCAACGGCAATGATCACTTCGTCGGGCTGAAGCTCCGCAATAAGAGAAGCGGTAACAGGCGTTCCAAGCTTCACATCTACACCTTCTCTGATGGCCTGCTCCCCCATAGCCAAAGCTGCTGTCTTCATCTCTTCTTTTCTCGGTGCTTCGCCGGCAAGTGCAAACTGTCCGCCTAACGCGTCAGAAGCTTCGCATACTATCGGATGATGGCCTCTGCGCTTCAAAATTATAGCTGCCTCAAGACCTGCTATCCCGCCGCCCGCAACCAAAACTTTTTTGGGGTACTCGGTAGTCGTTAACTTGTATTCGATTTCTCTGCCCAGTGCCGGATTTCTCAAGCAAGTGATAAATGGTATTTCCGTTGAGACAAATCCGTCATAGCAACCTTGATTGCATCCGACACACCGGACAATACCCTCTGCTTTTCCCGCTTGTGCCTTATTGCAGAATTCAGGATCGGCAAGCTGAGCACGCCCAATTACAACCATATCCGCCTTATCACTTGAAAGAATCTCATCCGCCTGAGCAGGATCATTAATTCGGCCTACAGCTACAGTAATCATGCCAGTATCCTTCCTGATTCTGGCCGCATTATCGACGTTGAAGCCTCTGGGCAGATCGATGGGAGGAACCTCGTAAATAATGCCCGAAGAGGAAAAGTTGCCTCTGGATACATCCAATATGTCTACTCCGGCTTGCTTGGCCAGCTTGCAAAATTGGATAACCTCTTCAATGGTCAGGCCGTCTTCCAAATAATCGTCATGCGCGTCAATTCGCATGAACAGCGGCATGTCAGCGGGCATATTCTGACGAATAGCCTCAATGCATTCAATCAGGAACCTTGCCCGATGATCCAAATCCCCACCGTATTCATCCGTTCTCCGATTAAAATGGGAGCTGAGAAAGGAATGAGGAGTGTAATTATGACCAGCGTGAAATTCGATGGTGTCGAAGCCAGCTTCTACTGCCCTTTTGGAAGCTTCTCCAAATGCTTTGACCACTTCTTGAATAGTCTCTAGGCTTGCTCCGGGGATGGTGTGCTCTGTTCCCGGCACCAGTATGGGACTTGGAATGATGATCATTTGCTCAGGATCGCTTCCGACAGCCAGGCCTCCGAGCCAGAGTTGAGCTCCTGCCTTCCCCCCCCCCGCTTCGTGAATCGCATCCGTAAGTTTCTTCAAACCAGGAATGTATTTGTCCTCCGAAATCGCAAGATATTTCTTCGGGGAAGCAAGCTTGTAGACAGAGCATACTTCTGTAATATTTAAACCGCAGCCACCTTCAACCCTTGCTACATGATAATCAATCAACTGCTGCGTTACAAAACGGTCCTCGCTTGCCATCTTTGTTCCCATTGCCGGAAACATAACCCGATTCTTTAGTTCCAACCCTTTAATTTTGATAGGACTAAAAAGAGTGTCGTATACCATATAAATTCTCCTCCTCGATACTACTAAAACCTTTAGTTTGTGATGTTTTTCACAACTTTGTTTATAAACATACCAACTTGTAATTCACAATTTAAATATAAGCTGAACAGATAATTAAATCAATGCGTTTAGAACATTTTGTTTGAATTTTTTTCATAAAAAATAGACTATCCCAGCATAGTCTATTGGTCTCACGCTTCCTGCACTCCTTAAGTTGATATCAGAGTCCTGATCAGCAGCTTGAGATATGTCATTCTATCCTTTCTTTCGACTAATAGCGTTCCTCCCAAGTCCTCATTGCCATCATACTCAGTCGGATAATTAATAGAAGCGGTAAAAATTAAGTATTTATAATTCAAGTATGTTTCATCACCCAGAATAAGCTGGCGAATTAGCTCTTTCAACCGTTTCTCTATTTCCGCAGATATGTCGATAATTTTTCTTGAGACCTCGTCGATGTCGGCACGCTTTTTTGAATCTCTCAAAATTACCATATTTCCTGGGAATCTCAACGAATATTCCATGATTTCATTGGCCGTCAACACCAACATTTCTTCTACCTTATAATTCTTGTTGTTCAATATAGCTAAAACGGTCAAGGTGTTCTCAATGTAAAACTCCTTGACCAACCTCAGCATTTCTTCTTTTGACCGAAAATAATAGTTAATCGCACTGACGTTTACATTAGCTTCCTTAGCTATAGTCCTAATGGGTATATCGCAGGTTTTGTTAATTCCCATTAGGTATAGAGCCCGATCGAGAATCCGTTCTTCTATGCTCTTAAGCTTTCTCATTTGCCACCTCTGTAAATTGTTAATCTTTAACGTATTATATCAAATCAGCTAATATTAACAATGGAACAACAAAATTAAAGCGAAGTATTAATGATGCTATCCAAAAACATTTCCTCTCCGTTTCAAACAAAAAAGCTGCTGATTGATCAGCAGTTTAAGATATTCATTTTTTGCAGCATCTTCTTCTCTACAATTCATATTTGAAGTAAGCTTTCAGCATGAAGCTGTGTGCAAATGTCGCTAGATTTTCGAATGCTACATCTTTTAAACCGAATTCAGTCGCCTTTTCTTCTCTCACGGTCCAATAGCGGTCGACAGTTAAATTAACGTAAATATATTTTAAGTAAACTTTGGGAGATTCATGAGATAAGTAGAGTAAGATTATCCTCATATGAAGGTTGTTCAAAGTATGTAAAAGTTCTTTCATTTTCTGGTGTTTTTGGAGTAGCAAAGGACTACCTTTAACTGCATCTAACCCAGATGTTCGATATTGCGGTGACGGCGATATCGTCATCACCGCACTGCTCCCCGGCTGAGGCAAAGAATGCAGTCCGCGAAGATCCGACGATTATTTCGCGGAATAGCCGCCGTCGATTGGCAGTTCCACGCCTGTAATGTAGGAAAACTCGTCCGACGCCAAGAATAGGACGCCGTTGGCGATATCCTCCGGCTTACCCAAACGTGGAAGCGGCGTCTGCGATAGGAACCATTGATTCATATTCTCGTCCTTGAACAAATCGACCATCATCGGCTTTTCAATATATCCGGGATGGATGGAGTTTTTAGTATACTCGTCAACATTTTGTATTGCAAATCCGTTCCGTGTATCTTTGCAAATGATATTAATTCACTATAATAGAAAAAGTATCTACTAGACATCGTAGTTAAGAGCTGTATCGAAGCGGAATCAACCTGTAAAACGTGTTCAATATGAATGTAAATAGTTGTTATACCTTTATCATTTGTCTTTGTAGTAATAGATCGTACGCCCCATCAGCTAGAGTTTATTTCAAATTAACTTTAAAGAACTCAAGACCAGCAGCCATAACCTCTTCTCTCTTATGGAAATTATAATTGCGGATGTTTGAACTGGGCATGCACGGGCAGATTCTTACGCCTTTCAACACTGCAAAGCAATAGCTCTTACTCACTTTTAATGAGATTGCTCCGTGGTCGTCTTTTGAGTTCCACTAATTTTCCAATGATACGAAAACACCCGATACGGTTGTGAACCGATCGGGTGTTATGTGTCTTGGTAGAAAAATGCTACTCAACGAGTTCTGTCGTGAGATAATTTTAATTTGAATGATAACGGTAACTAAAGTCTAAACAGTCTCATTTCCCCAAATGCTTACTAGATCATTGATTTGAAGCGATACGACCCTTAGGTCTCCGTCAATGGTATAGAGCTCTAGCCCTCTACTTTCCGAATCAGGGAAAATCATGTCTGAAATGATTGTTTTTCCATGATTTCCGAAGACCTCGACACTTGACCAATCCACATAAATGCTCAACTGTATCCGTTCATGCTCTGGCTTCATAGGGGCCTTGTGTATCGCTGTGAAATCGGAATGAAAATCAATGGCGCTCGACTTCGTCCGATCGACGGACAACTCCCCATTCGAGATATTATATCCGATGATCGTCTCCTGATTGGAAGACTTCCGCACTTTGAACCCGAATTCCACGGCCGTACTGATTTCAAATTCTGCAATAATTTCTGCCTTTGCAGCAGAAATATCAGACAACACGTTCATACCTGGCTTAATCGTCAAGTCTTGCAGAGACAAAATCGGTTCTCTTAGCTGACTTAATTCACTTATGGGTGCTTGGATTAAGTGAAGTCCTTCCGGACAAGTCCTAAGCTGTAGCTCACGGGGAATTGACATCTTGCCACGCCATTCCTCTGAAGGTAGCGTGGTAGCATAACGCCAATTGTTCATCCAGCCGACCCAAATCTTTCGTCCGTCCTCGTTTGGAATGCCATTCCAGGTCACGGCCGCGTAAAAGTCTGATCCGTAGTCTACCCATTTAATAGCATCGAAAGTTTCCAGCGCTTCATCCAGAGTAAATGTCTTACCGTCAAAGTTGCCAATGAAATACATCATGCCAGAACCCCCTGCCGGTGGTTCCGGATCGTCTGGATTCACACCATTTCTATCCCCCACACTTAGCATTAGTATCCACTTCGTGGTATTCTCATCCCCATCTACTCGGATTCGAAATACATCAGGACATTCAAATATCCCTCGGTGTATACACGGAATGTCGGAACCGAACTCGCTTGCAAACGACCATTCTTTGAGGTTTGGAGATGTGTAAAATTCTACACGTTCTCTTACGGCAAGAACCATGATCCACATTGACGATTCATCATGCCAAAACACCTTCGGGTCACGAAAGTCTAGCGTTTCCGTTGGGAATAAAACCGGGTTACCTTCATATTTTATCCAGGTTCGACCTTTGTCCTTGCTGTAAGCAATGCTTTGCACCTGCGGCTTGCCGGGCTGAGCCTTGTTGCCCTCATTCGTATAAATGGCAATCAAGCCTGATCCTTCCTCGTCGAAAAATCCGCTGGTATTGTTCTTATCCACCACCGCACTTCCCGAGAAGATCGCTCCGTCCTCTCCAGGCGGAATTGCCGGTGGGAGTTCTTCCCAATTCACCAGATCCTTGCTTACCGCATGTCCCCAATGCATGCGACCAAAGTCAGGACGCGTATCATGGGGCGTATGCTGGTAGAACAGGTGGTACTCTCCCTCATAGTAAACCAAGCCGTTGGGATCGTTCATCCAATTTTTCTCCGGTGAATAATGAAATTGAGGCCTGTATGTCTCCTTATAATTACTGTTTCGTGATCCTTTTCTGCTGCTACTGTCGTCCGTTAGGTGCATGTCTTTAATGGTATCCACTCTCCTATTGATTGTTGATAAGGTGTTAACAGCCCCAACCACCTTTTATATGTTTCAGCCTTGATCTTTAAGATATCTGTCATAGCCTTTCTGTTTGATTTCCAGCCATTTGTCCAGTCCCAGTCTGGAAAGCTCGGCTTTATAATCCGCCCATTCTTCTTCCACTTTGCCTGTTTTGATCCATTCCGCCCGTTTGCGGTTAACGTAGGCAAATAAGTCTGTTTCCAAGGTAGAGATCTGCTTCTGATCCTCCAGCGAGAAGAAGACTTTCGGGAAATTGTGGTCAGCCTTCATATAAGGAACAAGTCTTTCTTTCATGAGCTTGAGCCGCCCTACTGCATCATCGGGCTTGGTCGTTACTTTTCCGTAATACTCGTCAAGAATTGCCAATGGACCACCGATATTCGTTTTTTGCCGCAGCTCGACAGGAGCCGTTCCCTTAAGCGGAAGATGCTTCAGCATATGACTCGCTTCATCGTATTCAAAAATGTTCTGCTGAGTTTTGTCGCCGTAGGTGCCCCAGTTGTCCTGTACGGACTGGATAGGATCATACAGTTGGTCAATCCATTTTGCCGTAAGCTCAAGATTTTTGTTGTCACTGGTAATCACCATTCTCCCCCGGTCAAAGCCGAGATTGTTCGTGCGGGTCACATTGACTTTACCGCTTGGCCCCGCGAGCGGATTCATCAATTCATATTTATCGTTGTCTCCTGAAATATTCGCCTTATCCCATTGAAAGTAGAGACCGTATTTTTCATTCTGGCCTTTGGCCAGATACGTATTGTAATCCTGCTCGAATGACTCTTCGTCGATCAGGTTCAGCTTATACAGCTCATTAAGATATTTGATCCCCTCTTTATAACCGTCCTGATCGGCAGTGAAGACCACTTTCCCCTCATTGGTCACTACAGTATGATCACCATTGTCCCCAAGACCGAATGATCCGAACAGAAAATTCAGGTCCTCATTGCCGTTATTGAGTATAAAAGACAGCGGGATTTCATCCGCTTGGCCATTTCCGTTAGGGTCGCCATTTTTAAATGCGAGCAGCACATTTTTTAAATCCTCAGTAGTTTTCGGCATTTTAAGACCCAGTTTTTTCAGCCACTCCACATTGATCCATGGCATGTCGTTTACAGAATGAATGCTCTCCTTCCCGGCCCCCAGCTCCTCAATCCAGGGAAAAGCATAAATATGCCCGTCCTGTGCGGTTATCATGGATTTGTACTCAGGTGCTTCCTTCAATACCTTTTGCAGATTTGGCATATATTTTTGAATCAAATCCTCCAGAGGGATAATGGTTTCATCCTGTCCGAGGTTCAACAAATCATAGTCGGAATATCCGGCATCCAGTATGGCATCTGGAAGATCTCCACTGGCAACAGCCAGGTTTCTTTTTTCAATGAAGGAATCAGAGGTGAAGTTGGTAAAATCGATATGCACACCTGTTTTTTCTTCCAGCCTTTTATAAATCAGCTTTTCATTTGGATCGGAAGGTGCCAGTGGCGAGCTTTGAGTCATAAAATGCAAGGTAACTTTCTCTTTAAGCGGCAGAGTGACATTTTCCAGCTTGTAATCTTCGGATGCCGCAGAATTATTGCCTGAACCGCCACATCCGGCAAGCAGTGAAGTGGAAAGTACCAGCACAGACAAGGTTAGTAATGTTTTGTTCATCTCTATTCCCCCGGTTTGTTATTTGATCGAACCTACCATGACACCTTTTTCAAAATACTTCTGGAAGAATGGATACATGACAATCAAAGGCAAACTTGATATGACAATGGCAGAGTATTTAATCATTTCGGACAATTTCTTAAGCTCCGCTTGCGCCAGCGCATCGGCAATCATACCGGGCTGAACCTGATTCTGTATCAAAATGGAGCGCAACACCAGTTGAAGCGGAAACAGCTTCGGATCATCCAGATAAATCATGGCGTCGAAATAAGAATTCCATTGTCCGACAAAAGCGTATAAAGCTAGAACAAAAATAATAGGCTTCGACAACGGCAGGACGATTTTAAAGAAAATACTGAGCTCGGAAGCTCCGTCTATGCTCGCCGCCTGAAACAGCTCTTTGGGAAGCCCTTGGAAATAAGTCTTTGCCAGAATAATATTGAATACGCTGATCGAGCCGGGCAGAATAATGGCCCACACCGTATTTAACATGCCTAAATCCTTAATCACCAGATAGGTTGGAATCAGACCGCCACCGAAAAACATCGTTATCAGGAAAAAGATCATAATGGACCGTTTCCCTGCCAGCCCTTCAATCGCAAGCGGGTAAGCCGCGAAGACGGAAAACAATACGGTTGCGAACGCAAAGGCTGCTGAATAAAAAATGGCATTAAAAAAACCGCGGATCATGGCACCGTTGCTTAGGATTTTGGCATATCCCGTGAGTGTCCAGTCGGATGATGTAATGGCAAACCCTTTGCTAATCAGGGTATTGGGAGTCAAAAAGGACGAAAGCACCACATAAACCAGCGGTAACAGAATAGCGAGAACAAACAAACCAAGCAGAATATAATTGATGATGATCAGAATCCGGTCCTTCCCGGTGTAATGAATATCCATAAATACCTCCTTCTTTAATACAGCCCTTCCCCTTCGTTCAGCTTCTTGACGACGGTATTTACGAAAATCAGCAGGACCACATTAATCACGGAATTGAATAACCCGATTGCCGTAGAATAAGCATAATCGCCAGATTGCAACCCCACCTTGTATACATAAGTCGCGATGATTTCCGAGGTTGGCGTGTTCAGAGCCGTCTGCATCAGGTAAGCCTTTTCATAGCCGATCGACATGATGCCTCCTGCAGCGAGAATGAATAGGACGGCCATGACGGGTTTGAGAGCTGGCAGATCAATGTGGAAGATTCTCTTCATCAAAGAAGCGCCATCAATTGTTGCAGCGTCATGTAGCTGCGGGTCCACGTTAGCTAAGGTGGCCACATAAATGATAGAGGACCAGCCCGCTGTTTGCCATATACCGGACAATATATATACCGTTCGGAAATAGGCGGGATCAGTCATAAAAGAAATCGGCTTGCCGGTGAAGGTTGTTACCAAAGCGTTCACTATTCCAGTCGGCGATAGAAAAACAAACAGCATACCGGCAACAACAACAACCGAGATGAAGTTAGGTGCGTAAACAATAAGCTGAATATTCTTCTTGAGCTTCGCTCCTCTGATCAGATTTAGCATTAAGGCCAGAATGATGGGTACTGGGAAACCGAGAATAAGACCGTAAGCGCTTAATTTAAGCGTATTCATTAAAATGTCATAAAAATTTGGTGATGAAAGAAACCGCTGAAAATGTTCAAATCCAACCCATTCGCTGCCCATGATGCCTTTTCTTGGACTGAAATTTTTAAACGCAATGATCGAGCCGTACATGGGAACATACTTGAAAATGACGGTAAGAACTATGGACGGAAGCAGAAACAAATACAATATATAATTTCGAACCATGTAACTTAGCCAATGGTTTCTTTTTTTTGTTTCTGAAGCCTTAACTCCCCTTTTTTGAGCGATCGAGTTTGCCAATCTTTTCCCCCCTACTGTTCACGGCTTGTTATTAAAGACAGTTCTAAGCCATGTTACGTCATCTCTCTGACATAATTACGCAAGATGTTTTGCAAATGCCTTACTGGTAATTCACCCACCTCCAACATGACTAGAAATTTACACTTCCCCAAGATGAATGGGTTTACATTTTACATTTGAACATTTTTTCTATTACAATTTAACAGGTGCACATTGAATAAGTCAATACATTTCGGCAACTAAATTCATTAAAAACACATGATTCAAGAGGAATATAATATTTTTAGCACCAATTCCCTTAAAAATGCATCAAATAAACATACAAATGTAAACTTATTTTGTTCATTTGAATAATTTCATTGTTAAAAGCATGAAAATACTATATATTTAGAAATATGAAGAATCTTAATTCGGGAGAATAAGGTGGAACAATATGACGAGAAAGTCAAAGGTTACTATTCAAGACATCGCTGATGCCCTGGGAATTTCCAGAAACACTGCATCCAAGGCGCTTAATGGAGTAGAGAATATTCCTGCCGTAACGAGGGACAAGGTGATCAAAAAAGCAGTGGAGCTTAAATACAAACAATTTTCTTATATGGAAACAGCCTCTGAAAAACAGGGCAATATCGCACTTTTGACCTGTAATCTTCCCAATAGCTCACACTTTGGATCGCAGCTGATCAGCGGGCTGGAGAAGGAAATCAGCAACCAGGGCTATACTTTATCCATTTATTTTGTCCGTGAGAACGATATCAATACGATGACCCTACCCGGTAATTTCGAGCCTTCGAATGTGGCTGGCATCTTCTGCATCGAAATGTTCAGCAAGGAATACAGCAAGCTGATCACGGATCTTGGCATCCCAACCATTTTTATTGATTGTGCTGCAGATATGGTGTATCCGGAATTGAAGGCAGATCTGGTATTGATGGAAAATGAGCACAGCACATACTGTGTTACCCGGAAATTAATAGATCATGGCTACGAAAGCTTCGGTTTTGTAGGCGATTACAATCACTGCAAAAGCTTCAATGAACGCTGGACGGGATTCAATAAGGCCCTGGCAGAAGCCGGAATCACCTTGGACCCTGCCCATAGCATTGTAGCGCCGGACCGCAATTTCTTTATAGAGGAGAACTGGATGGAGCAGCAATTGGATGCCCTGAGGGAGTGCCCCTCCGTCTTTATTTGCGCCAATGATTTTATTGCCATCAGCGTGATAAAATCTTTGAAAAACAAGGGGATTAAAGTCCCGGAAGATGTTGCTGTCTGCGGGTTCGATGATGCTTCAGAATCCCGGGTAGTCGAGCCCCATCTGACTACCGTACATATTTACAGTAGTCAGATGGGTATTATTTCAGCCGAAATGTTATTATCCAGAATCAAAGATAATACCATGCCGTACCGAGTAACCCATGTTGCAACGGATATCGTATACCGGGACTCGACGCCTGTTTTAAACTAAATCTGCCAAGAGGTGAATCAAAGTGAAAAATGTCGGAACAGTTCTATGTGTGGGCGAGCTGCTCATTGATTTTTTCTGTACGGATATTGATGTCAATCTTGCCAAGGGTCAGCATTTCTCCAAGCAGGCCGGCGGTGCTCCGGCAAATGTGAGCGCAGCCGTAGCCAAGCTCGGAGGAAAAGCGTCATTCTTGGGAAAAGTCGGAGCCGATCCGTTCGGCATGTACCTGAAGCAAACTCTGGATGAGCAGCACGTGGATACATCCATGCTCCTTTTTGATCCGGCAACGCCGACTACACTGGCCTTTGTTTCCCTTGCCGCTAACGGCGAACGGGATTTCGTGTTCAACCGTGGAGCTGACCGTCAGTTGTCTCTGCAGGACATTGATAGGGAATGGACCCGACAGGCTGCCATTCTGCATTTTGGCTCGGCAACGGCCTTGCTCGCCGATCCTTTCCGGGAAGCGTATTTATCTTTATTGGACGAGGCGAAGGCCAATGGGCAATTCACCTCCTTTGATCCCAATTACCGGGGGGACCTCTGGAAAGACAGGCTGGAGGAATTTATCGCACTGTCCAGAAGAGGAATACACAATGCGGATTTGGTAAAGGTAAGCGAAGAGGAATTAAACATCATTACAGGGCTGGCTGACCGCAATGCTTCATTGGATCTTTTGCATGGGTTCGGAGCCAAGACGGTGGCAGTTACCTTGGGGAAAGAAGGAACCCTCATCTCAAGCGGTGTCTCCCGTTCGCTAATCGGCAGTATTGCTGTCAAATCAATCGACTCTACCGGTGCCGGCGATGCCTTCGTCGGAGCTATGCTGTATCAAATCAGTCAGCTGAGTCAGCCTAAGGCATTTACCACCAACCGGAAGCAGCAGCAGGAATTTGTAACACTTGCCAATCAAGTCGGCGCCATCGTGTGCACCAAAGTTGGAGCGATTGCAGCCTTGCCGTCGATGGAAGAAGTTAAGCGTTTCGTAGAGCAGGGTGAATCAAGGATTGAAGCGTAAGAACAGCAAAAGGTGTCCGACGATCCTAAGGTCGCTGGACACCTTTTTATGTAGAGATCCATTGCTGTTGTACAACGTTCAAACGGAAGGAATAACGGGAATTATTAAGTAAGAGTCGTATTCCTCCCCAGTATATATGGTGTGCGTTCCCTGATTAATATAGGGGCCACTTGACATTTCAGGAAATTCGGGGCGCTTTAAAAGTTCGACTCCGGTGATAAGCAATTCTAGTTGTTCCCCGGCATGCCATTTCATCCCCATTGGCCAGAACCCAATTTCTACAGGAATAATCTCTCTGGGTTTAAGTTTTTCTTGCGTTTTAAAGCTTTGTACTGGCTTTTCCAGTGTTGATTTCGTTGCATCAAGTTGGCGAAGAGATACTCTCATCCGCCCGCTAGCACCGGCATAATAACTGTCGTTAACCATTTTGATTGGGAGTTCCTTACTACTTGCATCTAGCTTCCTTACAAAAGCGAACACATCCATATCATTAGAATCTTCTGTGGATACCCATAAATGCAGCTTCATGTACCCAACAATTTCTATATCCTGTTCAAAGAATACCTTAAACGATACTCCTTTCTCATCAGGAGTATATTTTATTTTGGACTTTTTCCCTGCAATATCTTGGCTTAACGTACCGGAACTAGCATCCAAGTATAGTTTCATTAATTGTTGTCGTTCTAGTGGGAAGTCCTCCTCCACCCGATTCAAAATATCTTGGTGACCTGGATTGAGCACAGCTAAACGGACCTTGGGGGTGTTGTTCCAGCCATTCTGCTCACCCTTGAGATAATAATCAAAGAATTTTCTTAGATCTTCGACATGTTGTGGATTGTAGTAATCGGGCCATTCGAAAGTGTTATGAATCCGAAGCCACTTTTCCTTAGATGATATTCGTTGCCAGCCCTCGAAGGTACCATAAGTGTGTAGAAGGTTCGTATAGCTAGCAACAATATAGGCAGGCACCTCTATGTTTTCCAAGGTTGGTGCTTTATCTTCCCAGTATTCACTCATTAGCGGATATTTCCGCATCATGGCAGGGATATCTTCATAACTTGTATTTCCGGTAAAGGAGCTAAAAATCGTTTCAGTAAAAGAGAAGTCGGGTACCCCGCCTTTGAAGCAGGTCTCCCTAAATATATCACAAGCGCCTTCCCAGGGGGCAATAGCCGAAAGATGAGGCGGACAGTAAGAAGCAACATTCCATTGTGAAATGGCTAGCCACGAATTTCCCGTTAATCCTACCTTACCATTGCTCCACTCACGTTCTGCAACCCACTCGATTAAATCGTATTCATCCTCAGCCTCCTGTTTGCCCCAAGCATGAATGTTCCCTTCTGAGTTAAATACGCCACGTGGATCAGGATGAACGATGGCATATCCATGGTTTACCCAATATCCCGGATTAGGACCTTCAAATTTATTAAGACCATCTTCCTCTTCGGGAGCAACATCCATACGCCCCGGAAATAAATCGAGGGATAAGACACTGCCTCTCTTCCCATAAGGGCTCCATACGACAAGCGTCGGTACATTCTTTTCATCTACAGGACGAAATATATCAGTATAAATAGTCGTACCATCCCTTAATTTCACCGCAACATCACGTTCACAGAGAATATCGCATGGAATAGGCTGTCCATCTGTACGATGCACGGTTCCTTTCTTTATAATACTAGCGCTTGGTTCAAACCCGGGATATTCTGACTGTGAAACTGGTTTTGATTGCCGATATATAATTTCGACATTACTATTCTCTTTGTAAAACATTTCATAAACCTCCATTTATACGTGTGATTTCTTTTAGCATTACTAATTTTAATCTTAAAAATAGATGTATAAATTGAATGTGGTTTTGTAGAATTACTAATCATGAGCTCCTTTTCCACTGTCAATATATATCGTATAAGGCGATGATTAATCTGTCGACCTTTTATTTACATTTTCAAGATAAGTATGATCTTCTAGACAAGCTCGGGAATCGCATAATAGATGAGTTTTCCAGTTGTATTGTTGATCAATCAGTGTTTTGAACAGGGAATGAATAATTCGTTTCGAATATAGAAATGGTTTACCGCTATATTATTTGTTTCATAGCTTTTAGAAAAATTAAGGCAACCGTCCCCTACAGAATTCTGAGGAACGATTGCTAATTAATAGATTCTTTTTAGTTTTGTCTAGGTGACAATGGTATGACCATGTCGTCTGGTTTTATAGTTAAGATAGTGTAATTTCATTAACTTCTGTTTCTAAATTTCACCTTTGAATTTAAATATATAAACATCAAACTTCAAACTTAGTTATCTTAGATATTGTTTCATAGTATCCTTCTAATACATCATTTATAATATCTTTTACACTCTTAATCTCGGTTATTAATGGTACTATTTGTCCGACCATAATAGCGCCCTTCTCTTTAACATCACCTTCGATCATTGCCCTTTTTAAAGAATTCTCGGAAACTTCTTTTAGTTTTTCTGCTGCCTCTTTTTTGCTGTAATTGTTTTCAATTTGAGTCATTTCCTCTGAAAGCTTGTTCTTCAATTGTCTGCATGGCTCATCAGTAGAATATCCTGTTATCACTGTCTCCATATCACCAGCTTTTAACATGGCATCTTTTACATTTGCATGTACTACTGTTTCATCTGCGCACATAAATATGGTTCCCATTTCAATACCATCAGCACCAAGGGCAATAGCAGCTGCCATTCCTCTTCCATCTGCAATTCCACCAGACGCTACAACAGGTATAGATAAGCAGTCTGCTGCTTGTGGAACAAGAACCGTTGTTGCTTCATAGGTAGTATGTCCGCCACCTTCCCAACCTTTTACAATAACTGCATCTGCACCAGCTTTCTCCGCAGTAATTGCATCTTGAATTGTACTTGCTTTTACGATTACTTTTATTCCTAATTCATGCCATATAGAAAAGTATTTTTGGGATAACTCTAGATCAAGGTCCAATAGTGTATCAGCATAAATCACTGGCGGTTTTTCCTCTGATGCAACTTTTGTTACATGATCTAATAATTCAGAAGTCATAATTACATTGATACCAAAGGGTTTACTCGTCATATTTCTTGTAGCAATAATCTGTTCCTTTATAAAATCTAAAGGAGCAAATCCCACTCCTAATACACCAAGACCTCCACTTTCAGAAACCGCTGCAACTAATGGTGCTGTTGAAACCCAAGCCATAGGTCCTTGGATAATTGGTTTTTCAATCCCCAAAACTTCACATAACCGATTGTTAGACATAAAAAATTCTCCTTTTTCATACTTATGTTTTCTTTTATGGGGTTAGAATGTCGATAGTACCTTGTAATTAGAATTGATACATACAAAAAAACTCAATGTCAGTCGCTAAATAAGGTATCAGTCTTGCCCCAACACTCCAACCGTTTTATGATTTTAAACAAATATTTGTTTATATTAAGATTATAATAAAGAAAAAAGATCCAGAATATCAGTAAGTTTCCCCCTAACTGTTGCTTAAACAACAGTTTTGATAGCTTGTGTTGTTTTTTAAAAAAATCAAATTAATACTATGTAAAGTTATGAATTGGAGAGTGACATATATTGAATGAGATAACGGATTTACGTGTTGTGAAAACACTTGAAAATATAAAACATGGGTTTGCTAAATGCATTAGTCAAAAAACCTTTTCATCTATTTCCATAAAAGATATTACTACAGCGGCAAGAATTAATCGTTCTACATTCTACAAATATTATGAGAATAAATACCAGCTAAGAGAATCACTAGTCAAATCAACATTAGAAGAACTTTCAAATAATATCAATCTAGCATCTTTTAATTTTGAGAAGAATAGAATGAATGAATCTTTGGATGCTTTAAGAAAACAACTCCAATTTATGTATGATAATAAAGATTGGTACCTTATATTGTGGAATAAAAATGGCTCTACACAAAACATAGTGCTTGAAAAAACATAGAAATTATGCTGGAAAAATAGAAAAACATCTGAACATTCCGTAAGATGGTTGTGCGACCAATCCAACTTCGAGGAATGACAGATGCACAATCAGTATACCGATCTTTTGCTTGACTTGCCAGAGGTGAAAACAGAAAAAGTCTTGGAAGTGGGTGAGCAAACGCTTCATGTGGAGGTCTCTCCAGTTGCTCATAAGCAAGCTTGTCCACAATGCCGATCACTTGATTTTGTGATTCGGAAAGGGAGCAATCCAGCGCGTACCATTCGCCATGGTGAGGCTTTTGGTAAATCCATTTATGTACGGGTTCCTGCGATCCGACTGTTTTGTAAGCAGTGTCAGTGTGGATTCGTCTGGCAATACACCTTCGTCGATTCGGGGAAACGTTACAGCCACGCCTTTGAAAAGCAAGCGATTCGTACGGCAACCGCAGCTACGGTTAAGCACAGTGCCGATCTGCATGCCATGCCCGCCAGTACGCTCCAAACGAAGTACCAACACTGGTTAGCGTTGGCAAGCGAACGCCTTCAGGAACGCGTGTGGCAAGACGCTGCTTGTACTTCCAAGCTTGTGCTGGGTGTAGACGATTTTGCCATCCGAAAAGGCCATACCTACAACACGGGCATTCATAACTTGAGGGGCGAAGCGTTACTAGATATTCTTCCTGGCCGAAAATTGGAGGAACTTCGAGCCTATGCGAAGCAGCATTCATTCTTTTTGGAGCTTCGTCCCATTGCGGTGGTGATGGATCTGGCTCCGTATTACCATACCTGGATTCAGGAATGCTTTCCGAAGGCGATTCGTATTGCGGATCGCTTTCATGTTCATCGGTATGTGATCGAGGCGCTTCAAGCCGTCCGAAAAACGACCCAAACGACGCTTTCTTCTCGAGCGAAAGCGAATTTGAAAGCCAAGCATCGGTTGCTAAACCCCAAAGAGGAGTCCTTGTCCGTTGAAAGGCATAAAGAACTGAAAGAGATTTTAGATTACTCGTCCTTGCTTGGGCAAGCCCATGCCTGGAAAGAATCGTTCAATGAATGGTACGACTGTTCGCCGGATGTCAACACCGCGAATCGTTGGCTTGAGACCTGGTTTGTTCAAGGGGAGCAAATGCAGCATCCGGCTATTGACGCCTGCGTAAAGACCATTCGAAACTGGCGGACAGAGGTCGTCAACTACCACCGTTGCCGATGGACGAATGCAGCGGTTGAGGGCAGAAACAACCGAATGAAGGCTTTTCAACGGCGGCATTATTTCACTCGCAACAGAAAACGTTACGTACAAGGACTTCTTGTTGAATGTAACCAATCTCGCTATGGTTAGTGTAAGTCAAGCACTAACTTTAGTGTAGAGCCATAAAAATATTGAGTTATATATCTTTGAAGATATGGCACACACATTTGAAAGGAGAACCAGGGAATGTCTTCGTAAAAATAGCAATGGAACAGAAATTACGAAGAAGGAACTTTCAGAAAAGCAGGAGTTATTAACTCGCTTGTTTGCATCATCTGCAATGACAACGGTTAAATGGTGGTTTGAATATTCGCCCAATATGACTCCAAAGGATGTAGCAAATATTATTATGGATAATATCAAATTTGGAATGCATCATACTTTTTTTCAAGTTCCATGAACTGTTAATAATCGTTAGCCGAACTTCCTCGCTTTCTACATAACAAAAATTGACATTTTACATGAAAATAAGTAGTATAATTAGAAACATTTATACTGTAAAAGAGGCTTTTCTCATTCCCATCTATTCAAATTCCTGATCCTACCTAATTTAAGGAGTGAAAATGCTATGTGCGCACGAACGCTAAAAGCGACTACAAGGAATGTAATCGGTAACTATTGCAAATGGATCGCAGTTGGTATGATTTTAACTTTCACGGGATGCCCGCTTGCATCCGCCGCTCCTTCACCCTCATCCTCAAGTAAAGCTAGTGAACCCGCCTCCTCCCTAGTTACATTTCAATTGCAAGAGGCTACGATTGCTCAAATGCAGGAAGCGATGAAGTCAGGCGCACTGTCAAGTGTCGAGCTCACCGCCCTGTACCTTAACCGTGTATATGCCTATGATTCTAGTGGCATTCGGCTGAATTCCATCCCTGTTCTGAACCCCGATGTACTAAAAGAAGCCACTCAGGCTGATCAACTAAGGGCACAGGGTATTAAAACCGGGCCTCTGCAAGGCATCCCCTACACGGTTAAAGACAGCTACAAGGTTAAGGGACTCACTGTCGCTTCTGGATCTCCGGCTTTCAAAAACCTGATGGCAAAGGACGATGCCTTTACAGTAGAGAAGATACGCAAATCCGGTGGGGTGCTCATTGGTAAAACCAACATGCCGCCAATGGCAGCAGGGGGAATGCAAAGAGGCATTTATGGCCGTGCTGAAAGTCCGTACAATCCAGATTATTTGGCTGCAGCCTGGTACTCTGGCTCCTCTAACGGATCTGGCGTATCAACAGCCGCCAACCTCGCTGCCTTCGGTATGGGGGAAGAAACGGTATCCTCTGGAAGATCACCAGCATCTAACAATGGTTTAATTGCCTATACGCCATCGCGGGGCCTAATCTCCATTCGAGGGAATTGGCCGCTCTTCCCTATACGGGATGTCGTTGTCCCACATACGAGGACTGTTGAGGACATGCTCCGCTTGCTTGACGTGATCGTTGTAGAGGATAAGATCACCAAGGGCGATTTCTGGCGAGAACAGAAAGCCGTTCGGCTCCCTTCTGTCAACAGTGTCCGTCCCAAATCCTATTTAGAGCTGCGAGACATTCAAGCTTTGAAAGGCAAACGCATTGGCGTTCCGAAAATCTATATCGGTAAGGACCATGAAACCTCAACTCCGATCAAATTCAGACCTTCGATACAGGCATTATGGGAAAAAGCTGTAAAGGATTTCACTGCTCTTGGAGCAGAGGTTGTGGAAGTTGACTTCCCCTTGCAGGCGAACAGCGAGAAGGACCGGGCAACAGCGAAAACACCTGAAGAACGTGGTTTGATGCCGGCAAAGTGGGTTGAAAAGGAATTCGGGCTGCTTAATCCTTATGCAGCTGAGGAATTCCTTAAAAGTGTGGGCGATCCGAATTTCCCGTCATGGGCTAATATCGACCCTGCAACCGTCTTCCCGAATCCGCCCGGTTCGGTAGATGCCAAACGTGGCAGAGACCTTGGCCACTATGACGTATTCATTGAAACCATAAAGAAAGGCGTCACCCCTTACGAACAAATTCCTCAGTTTCATGAAGGGCTACGGGGGCTTGAAAATGTACGAAAGATTGATTTTGAAAATTGGATGAAGCAAAACAACCTTGATTTTATTGCATTCCCGGCAAATTCGAATATCGGCAAAGCTGACTCCGATGTGAATGAAACGTCCTATGAGGAGGCTTGGGAGAATGGCAACTATTTCTCCAATACGAACTTCATTCTACGCGAGTACGGGATCCCAAGTGTGTCTGTGAGTATGGGTGCTATGAAGGATACCGGTATGCCCGTTAATCTGACGATGGCAGGTGCCGCATACAGCGATAATGACCTGCTTCGTTACGCTTATTCCTATGAGCAGGCGACCAAAAACCGTCCTATTGCAGCACGCACGCCAGCGCTTGAGGATGAAACCTTTTCCTATAATCCGCAAACTGCTCTCCCACCCTCTAAACGCAAGGAAACAGGAGCCCCTGCACTTAAGTTGAGTGCTTCGATCAAGGACGATGTTCTCTTTTTGGAAGGTTCAGTCACAGATCAAAGCGATATTGCGCAGCTTAAAGTTTATGTCAATGGCATTCGTGTTGTTATTACAGAAGATAAATCCAATTGGTCAGCAACGCTTCCAACTACTAAATACAAACAGGGTGGTGCCTCCCAAGCCGATACGCTGCATATTCTCGTGCTGGCCAAGGATATTTACGGAAATACCTCTGCTCAAGTCAAGTCTGTCACTTTATCCCAATGACAAAGGACATCATAGAACTCACTATAATTGTGGGTTCCCTGACCGTGAGGTTCTCATTAGGGAAGCTATCGCTGCAGCTGGTCTGAGCGACGGGATAGTTGAGCTTGGCGGGCTGGAGGTCGGTCAGATGAAGCTGTAACTTCCAGCTCTTTAAATTCTAATGCAACTTGGCATGCTGTAGCCTTGCTGTCTTGTTCATCGAACTATCGTTTCTCGATAGCTCAATCACTATTTGGATATTTTTAATCAAAAAGAATATTCATGTATTAGTGACTAACTTCATACAGCCTTGCATTTACCGCAAATATCGTAGGAAATACGCTTCTCTCTCAAGAAAAGGGGCGTAACGACAGATTAACGATTAACGGCCGCATCCAATCTCATAATCAGGGAAATAAAGGAGTGACCCAATGTATCATGCAGTTCCTTGGACATACGGCTGCGTTCCTCCATTAATGTCATCTTTTCGACCTGCGCAGCGTAGTGAGTCAGCAGCTTATTTTGATGTTCAACCTCGACCGCCAAAGCGTTTTTCTGATGATAGGCATTCGCTACGAAGCTTACCCATATCCCGATAAAACAAAATAACAGGTTGTCCATCCCCATACTCAAGCTCTGTTTCATGGCGTATCCTTCGTAGGCTTGGAAGATGAGCGGCATCAAAGACACCACGGGAATAATCCAAAATGTCTGCCTGGTCAATAAATAACCCATCATAAGACTGGGAAGCAAGTAATCGGCTTGGACATGAGTTCGGGATGGATAACCAAATTCACATAATATGACCCGCCGAGTAAAATCTCAGCAATACAAAACCACGTTTTGTTCATCTGCCATTGCGGAAACCAAAAAAACATAGGAACAAGAAAGGCTGCCGACAGCCAGATGACCTCCCATTGAACTTGGCCCAAATCTCTAGGTACAGTCAAGATTTGAAAGACCAGTAACAGATAATGATAAGAACATTTTCCACACCCAGCATACGAAATTTAATGAGCTGTCTCCCGCCACAAGAAAATTTTAAGACATTTTGAAACGAAAATATAGGCCTGTTTTGTACGGGAAAATAGGCTTCCAATCCTTCCTATGCAGCTTTGTTGATGGCTCTCCTTATTAAATCAATAGTCCGACTGAGTTTATTAATGATGACATAGCATTGGCTACTGGCCAAGGAAACTGATTAATTCATAGACTTTACTATCATCTAACTCCGAACGCCATCAAAGTTTTGCCTGGATTATATTTTTTCTTGGCTGAAACTCGCGAGGAAGCGCATGAATTACATAAGTCAGCACATGCGCATTTGAGTATGGAGCGCAGACATGCACTGCTCAAGTCAGTGCTTAGCCTTGATTTAAGCAGCTTTGCTTTGGATCATCGCGTAACTGCCGATATGCTTCCCGATCCGAATCAGCCAGTCCGCAGCCGGACACATGCTGAGCTTTTGCGCCAGTATATTATAAACCATCAGCCTACAGTGGAAGATGTGTTGGCAAGGCCCGAGGTCGTCGGATCTGCTCATTGGGTTTCCGTTGGAACGGTTGAGGACGTATTGAACGATATTATTGAGCGGTTTGAGGCTGGGGCTATTGACCGATTTATAGCTCTTCCGGGCGGTTCAGAAGCGAATATGCAGGTTCGACTCTGAGGGCACATTTGGGTATTTAACACCTGATACTGTCGAGGGACAAGAACTTGTACCTATTGCCGTAAAGGACAAGAGATTTAGATCGGATCAGCTATGTATAAATCATTGTGTTGTTTTGAGAATAATATTATTATGCTTCAATGAACAACATAGAATCGCAGCAAGGGAAACCGTCGAATAGTAATTAAAGAGTCCATCAAAGGATCAAACCCAGAATACATTCCATAACCGTTAATCTTCCTTTCATAACTCCTAAAGGCTCCTGATTATTGTTACACATTAAATAATGTGTTTTTTCGATCATCAAATAAATAAGTTCTTAAAGTACACCCCCAAAATTAAAATCATTTGATTTTTTTGGGGTGCTTTGTGTCATAATTGCTTTCGACGTGGTGGTCTGCGTCATTGAACTAACACCTCCATTACTGCAATAGATTTACTGCCAATTACCCAACTAAGATGGGTAGATAAAAGGACGAACAGGGTAACCGCCCTTTTATCCATGACAGGTTGCATTTAATGCCGTCCATTATGACAGAGGCTATTACTTGACGTATTCAGCCATTACAATATTTCGATATACCCTTCTGTTCCATGCACGCGAATTCGTTGCCCATCTTTTATCAGTTTGGTAGCATTCTCCACTCCGACAACTGCTGGTAAGCCATATTCACGTGCGATAACGGCTCCATGGGTCATCAGTCCACCAACTTCGGTGACTAGGCCTTTTATGGATACAAACAATGTTGTCCAGCTAGGGTCAGTAAAGGAGGTGACTAAGATATCTCCATCTTCCAGATCAGCATCTTCCATGTTTAAGATGACACGTGCTCGTCCCTCTATAACTCCGGAAGAAACAGGTAGACCTACAATAGCTTCGACTGGGAGATTTTCTCGTTTGTACTCACCTGTAATGATTTCACCATCTGACGTGATAACACGTGGTGGAGTTAGTTTTTCATAAAACTTGTATTCGTCTTTTCGTTTGCTGATGATCTGGTAATCCAGTTTATTTGTGCGTACGACTTCGCGAAGTTCTTCAAAAGTGAGATAGTATATATCTTCTTTTTCATGAATAATGTCCGCTTGTACGAGTTGTCCAGCTTCTTTCAGTAAAGCCTGCTTATAAACAAAGTAGCGATTAATCATGCCGTATTTTGGATATTCCCGATAACCGCTGAAATTCCGGATTAAGTCGATCATTCGTTTGGTTTCTTTGGTTTTTTGTTCACCATCCGGTAATTGCTTCAATCGATCTAATAATTCTTGTTCTTTTTTCATGGCTTCCTGTCGCCCTTGCTCAAATTTCCGATGGCTGGCATTAGGCTCAAAGTTTTTGATATTACTGAGAATCATGGGGACCAGTGTAGTTAGCTTTTCACTCCAGCGGGTTTTAGTAAGATCGATTTCTCCGCTGCATCGCATTCCGTATTTATTGAGATAAGCATAGATAGCGTCTTGAGTTTCCTGTCCACCATCAAACTTAACCAGTTCATCCAAAAAGTTACCATCTTTTACATGTTGTAAATAATCAATCACTTCTGGATAAGGACGAATCACATCTGCGACATCCAATAGCGCCAGACCCATTTCCGAAGTAATATTGTTTGGTACAGATTGAGAAAGCGTGTCTGCTACGTTTTTTTCACCTAACCACATGTTCATCTTTTCATTGATCCATGTTGAAGCATCCATAGCAGCCATAGTCACACCCAAACTCTGAGGGTCAAATAAAATCTTCTTTAATTGCTGGATATCCTCTAGAATAAAATCAAATAAATCTGATCCTGATTTCGTTTGGATGTTTTGTTTTAACTCTGCTATCGATGTTTGACTACTCTTAATCAAATCAGAAACGATTGTCGTATTGTTTTCGGTTTGTGCTTGAAAACCCGCAGACGGCAACCCTTTATTGCTTTTACTGGTACTCAGTTCTTTTTTGTTATGTGGTAACGTCTTTATAAAATCTCCTCGCTCTATTATGGTCATGAGTGCGTCTTTTATGAGCGGATCGGATTTCCCCAAGGAATCTATTACCATTTTTCTGCTGACAGGCGAAGCCAGATTTTGTGTAACATCAACAAACAACCTCCCGCCAGCTTTTCGCATGGGTGCTGGGGTCGTTAACAGGTAAAAAGACAATCCTAGTGGTTTCATGGGATCCGTCATCATTTGTTGGTGACCGACAGATACGTAAACGTGATTTTCTTGATCTTTCGCTTCAGGGATCGGGTATAAAGTCGTGATTGGACGACTCTGGACAATATAAAAAGTATCATCAACCAAACACCATTCGATATCTTGTAGGCAACCAAAATAAGCTTCGATCTGTCTTCCGATGCGTGCCAGTTGTAAAATTTGTTGTTCAGTAAGTGTTTGAGTCTTTTGCTGATCAGGATCGATCTGTTGTGTCTCTGTTCCGCCCTCTTTCCGTCCATAGATAGCCAATTTTTTGGTTGCTATCCTCTTATCGACGATTTCCCCTTCCTGTACTTTATAACAATCGGCAGATACCAAGCCAGAGACCAGTGCTTCTCCAAGTCCAAAACTGGCATCGATTGATAGCAGCTTCCGGTTGGATGTAATCGGATCAGCGGTAAATAAAATTCCTGAAGCCTGTGAGAAAACCATCCTTTGAACGATAACGGATAAATAAACTTGACTGTGGTCAAATCCATTTTGCATACGGTAGATAACCGCGCGATCCGTAAATAGGGAAGCCCAACATTTGCTGATATGCTGCAAGATTGCTTCTTTGCCGATGATATTTAAATAGGTGTCTTGTTGACCAGCAAAAGAGGCATGTGGCAAATCTTCAGCAGTCGCACTTGAACGCACTGCATAAGCATGTTCCTCGCCAAACTGGGAGAGATAGTGAGTAACTGCTTTCACAACATCGGAAGAAATTTCCACTTTCATAATGATTTGTCGAATCTTCCTACTGATTTCACCAATTTGATCTCGATCTTCTACTTTTAGTATTGTTAGTCGATCCAACAAAGCATGATATGTTTCGTTTTGTTCAATGGCTTTTTGATAACCCACTGTTGTAATACAAAAACCTTCTGGTACTTGTACTCCTTCAATTTTTGATAACTCCCCTAAATTTAACCCTTTTCCGCCAACGAGAAAAAGCTGCGTTTTTTCCATTTCTTGAAAACCGAGAACCAAAGAACTCATTCAGCATTTCTCCTAACCATTAAATTGAGAAAAATCATTTGACAAGAGTTTACCGGCATGGTAAAGTTGAAATATAAGATGTATTAATTATGTCTATGAAAATTATAAAAGTCGTAATCCGATTATATCATCGTGTCTGTTTTATATGCAATATAAAAGAACCTGATAAAACTATCCAGGTTCTTTTTTGGTTTCCTGCTATCATTAGTCACATCAAAAACCATGGTTCGAGCCGAACTCAGTCACTGCATAGTTCCCTAGCGGTCCTATGCAACCTAAGGAAATCCTGAAGTTGCGTCGGGTTCTTATTGAGCTAACCTGCCCGTTAGTTCAGCGAACGAAGCGCGGCTACCTCACTGAATTTTTCTCCTACAGTTCTTCATTTATTGGAACTTTTCAAACTCATCCTGAGCACCTACGATTTCTTATATCTCCATTTTCACTTCATAAAAATCCGTCGGGAATGAGATAATGTTCTTATCACCCGACAACTCTTGGACTTCGGGAAACAAGCAGGATATCGGCCTACTGGATGCTCCTGCTTGGTCACGAGTCCGCTGCTCTTTCGCGAGTTTCTTATAACATTATAAAGACACTAAAAAAGTGTCCCCTTACGGAGGCACCACAACTAAGCCCGAAATACTCGGATCTTTGTTTTTCCGATGGCATAATAAATTTATTGAACCATCCTTAGCAGTCTTATAGTCATTAATCCTATTTCCAATGCTTCTAGTAAATATCATATTATTGTTATAGCATAACAGCGACGTTAACTTTAATGGTTTTCTAAAACCTTAGAGTACAAGATTCTGGCTAACCTGATAATACGAAAAGCCGCCATCGTGGCGACTTCTATGCGATATACCAGATAAAGAAATCTCCATCGATGGTTACAGTGCTTTCAGCTCCTTTTACTGTCAAAACCTGCGAGTACATAAAATCGGGTTTGGATGCGAAGTAACGTTTACATTCTTCCAAGGGTATCGCTCGGATTGGCGGCTTAGAAATTTAATTTTTTACATATTCCTCAACATGCTTTTGAATCAGTTTTTATTCAGTAGTTGGATTATAAAGTACGAACATCGCTATCCTCTGAGATGCGAATGAAATGCTATAGTTAGCGTCGTCCATTTGCACTGACTTATTATAGAATTCAATACGTTACTGAAGCTTATCTAGCAATTCATTCATAATGCGTTGTCTGCCTAAAGGTGTCCAGCTCATCACGAACCAATTGGGAATACGCTGTACTTTTTCATGCCTCACCGCCGGAATCTGTGGCCACACGGACGTTCTCGTCAACTCGTGATAGAGTTTTTCGCTGCCAGCAAGAACATGATGTTGATGGATAAAAAGATGCTCTGTCTCCAATACAGGCATAGATTTCGGTTGCAGCTCCATTCGCCACAGTTCTGCAGGAGCCTGGTTGCCTGGGCGCAGGCCGAGTTCCCCGTATACCAGCTCATTCAGCGGGTGGTTTACCCTCCCCTGAATTCCAATCGTCCGGTGGCTGACTTGCATAATAGTGATGCGCTCCTGGCCCAAAACACGGCGCAGCGTCTGTCCTGTTGTCTCAATCTGCACATCCAGACGTGTCAGCATCTCAGAGGCCTCCCGTTCCCGGTTGACCAACTCAACAATTTTCTCGAAGTTACGTTTCCAGTCCCATACAGAGAAATCCAGAAATACTGGTGCAGCCGTTTGTTTGAACTGCTCCCTGAACTCTGTGTGGTAATGGTCGGCAATGATCATATCTGGATTGGACTGCTCCAATTCCAGCAGCTGGCTATGCAATCGTTCTGCATACTGTTCATTGCTCTGACCTGGATACTGGAAGAGATCCACCACACAGACAGGCTCTATTCCAACCGATTTCAGATGGTCGTCGAATCCCAGCGAGGAAGCTACAGCAACCTTTAATCTGCCCCGCTTCATATATAATGTTGGTGACACTCCCACCATGCGCTGAAACATGCGACTGAAATAAAATTCACTACGAAAACCGACCGCAGCCGCCACTTCCTTCACCCGACTGTTCTTCACATTAAGCATCTGCTTCGCCCGGGTCATACGCACATTGCTCAGATACTCGACTGGGGGCAATCCTGTTTCGTTTCGGAACAAACGTGAAAAAGCAACCCGCGGCATACCACCTGCTGCTTTAGCCAGCTGTTCAATGCTTACTTTGTCCGTATAGTGCTGCTCCATATAAAGGATGCTCCGTTCAACCCGTTCATCCATTAAAGTAGCAAGCTGTTCCGGTTCATTCTGCACGATATCTTGGATCAATTCCTCCAACTGAATCCTCTGCCCCAAGGAATCCCGGCTTCGTTCCTGCCTGCTGTGTTGATACAGCTGAACGATCTGCTGAAGGATCTGTTGAGGGTGATGCACTGCAATATACCCTGGCGAGAGTGCACCGGATAATGATAAGGAAGGTATGGCATCATATCTTCCTTTGGTCTTCGTAAGCCTGATTGGTTCAAACCAAATTCCATAATATTCATACGTACTGCCTTGTTCAGGGAATTCCACGATCATGCCTGGTACGAGCAAGTATAACTGAAGGGGACGAACCTTCTGTAGTGTACCATCAAGCACAATAACACCTTCGCCCTCTGTAATGAAGCATAATATGAATACAGAAACCCGAACATGTTTGGCTTTTCGGGTCATTGGAAACTTCCTTTTACGTACTGAAGATAAAAGATAGATTAGATTGGCTTCGTTCACATAGGACGGCATTAAAAGATGCACCAGCCTTTCTTACATTCTGAATCCTTTTCTTCATTATATAGCTCTGCGCCGTAACAGCAAATAGATCATATAAGGTGCTCCGATGAAAGCAGTAATTAATCCGGCTGGAATCTCATACGGAGCGAACAATTTTCGTCCTGCGAGATCTGCAAGCATTACGATCAGCCCGCCCAGCAACGCTGCTACCGGCAAGCGGATCAAACTACGGCTGCCTACCATATGCTTCGCCATGTGTGGTGCCATTAATCCAACAAATCCAATGGTTCCTGCCATCGACACCGCAGATCCGGCCAGTCCTACACTTATTAGAATGAATAGAACTCGCATCATTTCCACCCGAAGACCCAACCCTGCGGCCGACTGCACATCCAGCAGAAACATATCCAGAACTCTGCACATCCATATTAATAGAAGTAACAGAATGAGTAACCAGGGTAACAAAGGCCAGAAGTGTTCCCACGTTCGTCCATATAGACTGCCTGCCATCCACACAGAGGCCTGGGAGACCCGAAATATTTTGCCCACGGTCAGCAAATAAGTGATTAACGCACCCGCCATCGCGGATATGCCTACACCAATTAGCAGCATGCGAACAGTAGAACTCGCCTCTCCTTTTCTCCATGACAATCCGTAGATTACAGCGGCAGCAAGAAAGGCTCCAGTGAAGGCGATCCAAGGCATATCACGCATCGGAAAAGAAGGAACCAGTACCATGATGGCAACTACCGCCGCTGCTGCACCCGAATTCAGTCCGATAACTCCCGGTGAAGCGAGCGGGTTCCTCGTAATCACCTGCAAGATCGTTCCCGCCATTGCGAGACTGCACCCAACCAGGAAACCAGTGAGCACCCGGGGGAGTCTTAACTGATGAATAGTGAAGTGATATTCCTGATCTCCCCTACCCATCAAGCTCCGCAATACTTCTCCCGAAGGGATAGAACGATCTCCTAAAATAACATTAAGAACAAGTGTTCCTGCATTCAACAGAATCAGAATCAGAATGATTGCGATTGCGCGTCGCTTTATAATAGAAGAAATCACATCGATCTTTCCTTTCTTTGGGCTAGATAAATGAGGAAAGGAGCACCGAAGAAGGCTGTGACCACTCCAACGGGAATTTCCTGCCCAGGCAGTACAAATCGCGCCCCAATATCAGCCGTGAGCAGCAACAACGCCCCCAGAACAGCGGAGTAAGGCATTACCCAACGATAGTTACTGCCCGTTATCAGCCTTGCAATGTGTGGAACGGCCAACCCAACAAATCCAATCGGTCCTGCAAGTGCCACTGCACTTCCAGCCAGCAGAACAATGGCGATAATACAGATCATTCTGATCATCATCATCTGCTGCCCCAATCCTTGGGCAACTTCATCTCCCAGACCCAAAATGTTCAACTGGCTGCTTAGTGCAAACGCACAGATCATTCCAATGATCAGATAAGGCAGTACCTGAATGAATAGATCCAGACCCCTGCCTGTCAACGAACCTGCCAACCAAAATCGCATCGTATCCAGGGATTGCTCATTCAGTATGAGAATACCCTGGGTCAATGAAGCAAAAAGTAAATTCAACGTAGCTCCCGCCAGTACCAGCTTTACTGAAGTTAAGGGTTGTCTGCCCGTGGAACTGAGAAGGAATACCAGTATTCCTGCAACCGCTGCTCCCAACAGAGCAGACCATGCAAATAATTGCAGGGATGTGGTTCCCAGCCAAAAGGAAGCAAGTACCGCGGTAAGTGCTGCGCCATAATTGATACCGAACAGTTCAGGTCCTGCCAGGGCGTTGCGGCTGATCGCCTGCATTAAACATCCAGCTACAGCCAGTGAGCTGCCAACCCCTGCAGCGATAATTGCTCTTGGCAGCCTAACGGTTCGAATGATTAGGTGTTCACGGGAACCATCGAACGAATAGAATGCATCAACGACAGCACGCAATGGAATCTGTACGATGCCGAACATGATGCTGAATAGAAACGTGAGAAGTGTTAACAAGATTATAGTCGCTAAACCAGTGAATTTAATACCGGTGTTCGTGTTCATTGTTCGGCCTCCACCCTGCTTGTTGCTTGATTATGTAGTTATAAAAAAACGGATACGTAAATTTTTTCCCTCTATTATAATAGGAGATGAGTATAATGAGAGACGAGCAGTATGCAGAAAAATTGGATCGTCACATTCGACGACCCAATTCTACGGTTAACCTATGACCATGTTAAAGCATGAGCGAAGGGATAACGTGCTGCTTCAGAAATTCATTTTTAAGAAGTGTCTCAGAACGCTTAGCTCTTAATTGGCCACAAACGTATTCAAGTCATCGACTACTTTGTTCACGGCTTGAATACCCAGTCCGCTCATCCAGTACTCCCAGTCAACAGGGTGCACAGCTTGATTCTGAACCCCTTTCAATGTTGCCCACAGCGGACTTTTCTCCAGCTTGGCGAAGGCATCAGGCTCACGGTTGAACCAGAAGATGACGTCACCATCAAGATCGGCAATCTGTTCTTCAGTGATATCTTTGGAGAAGCCTGCATCCTGCTGTACTGCGGGACGAACAATTCCGACGTCTTCCATAATTGTACCTGCAAAGGTTTCTTTCAGATAGACCTGAATTTTGTCTTCACGTGGACGGAACAACGATACTTCCTTGACATCCTTGCCCGCAAGTGCGGACTTCAATTCCTTAATGCGATGCTGATATGTATCCAACAGTTTCTTACCGTCCTCCAGCTTGTTTACAGCATCGGCATGAAGCTGCAGATTTTCCTTCCACGTTACACCCAATGTCTCAACAAACACGGTAGGGGCGATTTGTTTTAACTGGTCATGGATGGCATCATGTGTATCTTTATTACCAATGATCAAATCTGGCTTCAGTGCATCAATGGCTTCCAGGTTCGGTTCATTCACAGATCCGATGTTCTCGATGCCATCAGTACCTTTTAGATATACCGGGTAAGGATCTCCTGCCGTCAAGATTGAAGGTGCGCCTACAGGCTTGATGCCCATTTCCAGCAGATTATCCAGAGCTCCAATGTCCAGTACAACAATTCGACTGGCTTTCGCAGGGACCTGAACATCCCCATAAGCATCCTTAATCGTACGTGTATCACCAGTATTGGCTACTGTTTCTTCCTGTTTGGTGTCCGTCGGTGCCGTTTCCGCCGCAGTACCCGAACCGAAATTTCCGCAGCCCGCGAGTAGCAGCATAAGTACAGCCAGCATAACCGAATGGACCCACGGTTTAATCCCCATTTCCTGTCTCTCTGCTTGCATTGCAATTCAACCCCTTGATTCTATTTAATAACCCAATTAATAATGATTATCATTATTAAAACAATATCTCATAATTCCAGTTTCTGTCCATGCAATATTCTTTTGATCTCATATACTATTTTTTAAATTCATCCTTATTCAATCCATATTTATACATAAACGTATGTACTAATGGATTCGGAATCTGATGAATGCGCAATTCATCATCTGGAAACAAACGGCGCTTCGTCAATTGCTCTACCCCGATCTTTGGATCAAACAAGGAATACAGCTCGTACCGTTCGTTATATTCAAGGAATCGCAGCTGATAGTCACCAATGATCCCGCGAACCCTGTTCCAGAAGTGATGTTCTGTGACCTGATAATGCTCTTGCATCATGTATAAAATCTTGTACTTCTACCGGTTTATCCGTCTCAAGGAATGAATTGCGGTTCAAACGACGGTGATATTCCAGTACTTCAACAAGGATTGGACAAGAATCCGGATCCGCAAGTGACTTTTTCATAAACCGGATGTCATCGTGAAAATCCTTGAGGGCAATGCGTGAGGGCTTGCCTTTCCTGTGAATGAGCAGCATATTTTGTGCATGCGACTCCAGTGCAATACCTTGAGCGAACAACCAGTGAATCAGCGGTTGTACAGAGGTCTGTAGCAGATCAGACAGCCATTCATCAGTTCCATACTTTTTCACCCAAGGATCAATCACCACCGGGTGTCCATCATGGTCCAGCGTAACCAGCGCATTGAAAGGAATCGCCGACTCGTCAGGTTCAAGCAGAGGATACATACTTTTCCTCTAGATACAGGAAAACACACCATGCGAGAGATGTTTTAAAACACCGGGTATATGGCTAATAAAGATAACCAACCGAAGCTACTTTATAAAGGTTACGAGCATGGCACTTTCGCTTATACGAGTTTTGAGTTCTAAGTGTTACGTAACAGTAAAGCCATCAAGAATTTATTGATGGCTTTTGTTATAACTCACCTACAGCATGTCTTCAAACTCAAGCAAGCCACACCACGATGATGCGATTCTAAAAGGGTTCCTAGCGACAAGTCTACTCTTCTGAACTATCTGGAGCTTCCTGAGATTCCGTTATAAATAAATCGATATTTTCAAATAGCTTTATAACCTTGAATATCGCTTTTCATCACATTTATGAAATAGTAATTTTTCGTTCCCTCTTTTACAACTTCAATCATGTTTGCATCTTTCAAAACCTTTACATGGTGAGATACAACTGGACGAGATAAGTTGGTTTTTTGTAAGTTCGCCAGGTTTTAAGTTCACCTGATAACTTCATCTGCCCATATATTTAATCTGATCTCCACGTAAAGCGGTATGCCAGCCTGTATCAATTAGAACAAGCCCTTTGGGATGTTCAATCAAATAGCAAGAAACTGGAAGTGTGATTTGGTGTTTTTTTAAGCGGAAAATGCCTGTGGCTGCGAGAGGGTTCCATGGTTTCTGCCTGAATGGAACCGCGATATCAACCTGTACTTGTCCGCAATGTAATATGTGAACCTTAATCGAATCGGACATCTTGCGTCTCTCCTTTAAGGCAATAGAGATGGATTGACGTGTTTCACTCCCAATGCTGTTAGGCTTTCGTACAATCGCTAAATTTTTCTACCATGCGTTTAGAGCCTTCTGATTTGTGTATATTGTTCCTTAAGGTTTTTGTCCCTCTACTGCTCCTTTCGAACTCATCTCCAAATGAAGTGTTTTTTATTGCGTATGCTGTACTATTCCTCTTACCTGACGTTATGTGGTGATATTTATGTCAATAACTCATGATGTAGGAACATTTGTTCATTTTTTACGTGACAAAAATTTACCTACATTGAAAAATAAAAAGCCTGCTATTAAGGGCTTTTGGTGTTAAAGATATGTAGGGGATTTTGAGTCATTCGACCTTAATCCCCATATTCCCCCATCTAATTATTAATATTACTTTTATCCCAAAGTGACTTAATATAACCGTTAGCTCCTTTTCAGTACTGTGCAGCCGGCTTTGCTAATATAATCTAAAGACATAATATCACGATGGCTTCTTTATTTTCAGGAAAGGAAGATAAGTATATGCCGATACGTCCGCCAATATTGCAGAGAGGTGATACCGTTGGAATCGTTACCTTGGGTAGCCCGCTGGATGCAAATATAATTAATGCACGGATCGAATCTTTGAGAGGAATGGAGTTCAATGTCGTATTGGGTCAATATGTATATACGCAAAACGGGTTTCTAGCCGGCACAGACGAGCAGCGGGCATCCGATTTGATGATGATGTTTCAAAACAAGCAGGTTAAAATGATACTTCCCACCAGAGGCGGTACAGGAGTGGCAGGAATTCTTCCATATCTTGATTATAATGTGATCCGGAATAATCCAAAAATTGTTACAGGCTACAGTGACATAACGGTAATGTTAAACGTACTGCATCAATATGTGGATTTAATAACATTCCATAGTCTGCTGCTTATTGACTTCAAATCCGAAACGCCCGCCTATAATTTCGACCAGTTTTTTTCCGCTACAACCTTATATTCATTAACCCGGCCGATCCTGAATCCTCCGGGAATTCCGCTGATAAGCCGGGTTCCGGGCAACGTTACGGGTCCGCTTGTGGGCGGTAATCTGACATCGTTTGTCGATACGTTGGGTACGCCTTTCGAAATCGATACACGGGGTAAAATTCTGGTTCTTGAAGAAACACATGAACCTACCAATACCGTCTACAGGTACTTGAATGATTTGAAGCTGGCCGGAAAATTTCGTGACTGCATCGGCATTATTATGGGGGAATGCACAGGTTGTCAGGCGGCATACGGCACATCCTATGAGGATTTAATAAAAGAATTCGTTATACCTCTTGGTAAGCCCCTGATAACGAACCTTGCAACAGGTCATGGTCTTTATAAAGCGGCTTTGCCGATTGGCGCAACGGTTAATCTCAATACAGTCAATAATTCAATAACTGTGGTTGGACCCACCGTCAGTGTATAACCATCGATTCATAGGGGCAGACGAACTGCTTCACAATACGTTAATATTGCCAATATTAGCAACTGTACTAACGAGATAACAGCAAAAGAAATAGTCTATTAACGGCGTTAAAATTGTATTTGAATTCGGGAGACCAATCATTCGAAAAGGTCTTCAATCAAACCCGCAGATACATTCTTTTACCCGTTTTTACATAAACCTCTGAATTGAGCTTTACCTGTTTGTTTGCCGTTCATTTGCAATCAAGCAATGCACTGCAGCCCCCGATTTTCCGACGTCATCCCGCCTTCCGGCAAACTTGCAATCTCCGGGGAAAACAGCATGATCCCCTGAAGAAAGGCTTCTTTATCTTAATAGAACCACTAAGGGGCTAACCATCGCTTCTTGCCATCCCATTTCAATCGCTCAGTGGATGAAAAAGGTAATTGACAAGAAGGTAATCCGTGTTAAATGTAGGGATAGCGAAGTTGTTTGTTCCCCTTTGCCAACATGGCAAGGGATATGGCGGACTCTGCTTCAATTCGTGAAAGAACGCAGCCCAGGAACAAAACTAGGGCTGGTGGTACCTGTTAGACCGGTAGCTCTAGTTCGACCGCCGCTTCGGTCCAACTAGAGAAATGGGAGTCACTAACGTATATTCTCTGTGTCATCTGAATCACCAACTTACGTTGCTTACAAGTCTCTTTGTACATTTTTTTCGTATTCCTTAACACGTCATTAGAACGTAGGCTATTCATTTCGATTCCTGATTTTCTGTGTGGATCACTTTTTCGTTATTGGTTATCGCCAAACCAAATGTTTTCAGTTCCTGTCCGTGTGTCTGTCCAAACGGTAACAAGACGGCCTGTTTGAGGGACAATGGCATTACCAATGTAGTCTCCGATTAGGGGAAGGCCTGCGACGCTAAACGAAGTCGTCGTGATACGGATATTTGTAAACGTTATTCCACCGTCCCTCGATGTAGCAAGAAAAACGTCAATATCAGGCGGATTTAATCGATTGGTATAATAGGAAACGAACACCGCTCCATCCGTTGGGGAGACGGTGATGGCCGGGAAAAAGCTCTGGGACCCTACCGGACTGTTTGTAATAGGCGTCGGCGCACCCCAATCTACGCCAAAGTTTGTGGAAGTTGTTATAAATATATCGGAATAACCTTGCCGAAAGTCTTGCCACACTGCATAAACATTTCCTTGGGACGTTGGTGCGTTTGAAATGTCCGCTGACAAGGAGGGATACGTTAAGCACCTGAATTGGTATCCCGGTAGTGGCGAAGGTGGAACAACCACCGGAGCAACCATGGTTTCCGTCTTGAATGTTGTTCCTCCGTCTAGTGATGTACGCGTATTAAATTCGGAATTGCCTGGAGGTTGGGTAATCCAACCTACGATAAGAATTCCATCTAATGTGATTGCGATTCCCGGAAATTCTTCAAACTCGGTAATTGAAGATATGAGGCTTGGGCTAGAGTAAGTGTTTCCCCCATCTAGGGAACGATTGAAGAATATTGTATTTCCCGGTATAAATTGCGTGTTGTAATCGTGAGTATAACCCGTGTAAATATTTCCGAAAAACGGGCTGGACCCTGCCTTATCGGCGATAACAACCACCTGATCGTCATTGACAAACTGTCCAAATCCCTGGTTCACAATAACTGGCGGTCCGAACGAAGTTGCATTGTCGTTAGAGGCATAGGACACAATCGTTCCACTGAGACCGTCCGAATCAAAGGCGTGAGCTGCCACTACGAACGAATTGGGGAAAAAATAATCAATATGAGGCGCCTCTATGCCAGCAAACCCGGTCGGTAAAGGGAGTAACGTCGTGCTCCATGTTGCGCCTGCATCAATTGACTTGTATAAGCCAATATTCGGCGGTCCTGCACTGAGATCTACAGCCACCGCCACCATAACGGAGGGATTTAGCCAGTTTACCGCGATGGTTGGCTCAAACTGTGCGCTAGTACTTGGCGAGATTTGGACGTTTACCATAGTTACTCTCCCCTTCTATATTAATGAAACTGCGGTTACTTTAATTTATGGGTTAAGTTGGGCAATTTGAGTGAGTTCTTCTTGCAGCACTTTTTGATGAGGAATTACGTTTCCGGATGAATCCGTTCCGAATACAGTGATGACAGTATCTGTTGGAACAGTGCCTGTAACAAGAAATTGAACTTCGTAAGAAGTATTACCTGCGATGTTGAAACTAAGAATTTGATTAGTATTCGCATTGATCGTCAGGGAATTGGAATAAACCAGTGATTTACTCACCAAGCTATTCCATACGTAGATGTGATAAACAACGTTAGATGAAAAACTAAGATTATCATTACTAATGTTGATTACAAGGTTCGATGCAGGGGTCGTTCCCGTATTTGTAATTATTCCAGTTGTTAAAGCCATGAAATCACTACCTTTCAATCCGTTTTTATTACCATATGAACTCCGGGTCCAAGTGTGTGGACAATGTTACAGGGCTTTCTACCTTTTTTATCTGTTAAGGTTTCCATTGATGCTACGAGCAATCCATTTACAAAAGCTATATTGAGCAGATACACTACTCTAATTGAGTCTTGAACTTTAGCCGAGTCATACAACCAAAATCTGTACCTGTACAATTGAATAGAAGGCTGGAAATGTTGCTTGCTCAAGTATACTTTTCCACTTCTGGTCTGGATGAAATAGGGAATATAGTTAATGAACTGAAAGTTTTGTCACACTCCTGGGCGAAGCGCTGGCGGACCGGTTCGGCCGTCAGAAGTTCATCTGGTTCTCGATTCTGCACACCTCCCCATCCTCCCTTCTGCTGCTTTATGTCGGACCAGTCGGCTCGGTAGTCGTGTGTGGCAATCGGATTAATGAAGGGATAGCAATTTTATGATACACTAGTGTTAATTTCGACTTGGATTAGAATCTCCTGAGAAGTGGTAAGAAAGGCGGAATTCGTCAATGACATATACATTTATAATTGAACCGAAGACATATACAGCATTTCACAACGAGGATGTGCTAATTGAGCAGTGCAGGACATGGGGCCTTCTATCGGAGAAGGCGACCAAGATCAAGACTTTTTATTATAAAGGCAACGACCTGAACGTCCCCTGCACCATAGTGGGGTGTGTTGATTACATGACTACGGTTATTGAGTTCGACAACGGCCAGAAGCACTGCATTCATCCCTCCTATCTGAAAGAGATGCAGGCTTCCAGCTTCGGGGTACGCAATACCAGCGCTGCCGGAACAGACAAGAGCGACGATTCAGTATTCCTATCCACGGCAGCTGCGACGAATACAAGCGAAGCTGGCACTGCCTCCCCTGCAGATGCTGGTTCCATGGACAAGGCGGGAATGGATACATATTCGGCAGCTATGGATGGAGAAGCACCCGAATTGGACCAGCAAGTTGCGAGTGAAACCGACGGCGTGGACCCGTTCTTGGGCGCAAACGCAGGTGACATGGAAGACAGTATGGATGACGGCATAGAGACTGGTGCCGAGCGTTCTGGTTCCGGTTTCAAGGGTGACCCAGATGGTCTGGTGGAAGAATATGTCGGCCCTAGCAGCAAGCCGCTTCTGGAAGCCGCACCTCCAGCCAAAACCACCCGGGCCAAGGCGGCCAAGCTGGAGCTGCCGGAAGGCAAGGTGAAAATGACTGCTGTTGTGAAAGAGTTCACGACAGTACCGAACCATTTTGCAGATAGTGATGACGAAGTGATTATCTATGAAGCGGTATCCATCTTGGAACCGGATGTGCTGGTGGTAGGCGAGGCCTGGTCAAGCCACAGCACCACAATGAAGAAGCAGGAGCTGGAAATAGGCGACACCCTCACTTTCGAGGCTAAAATGATCAAGAAAAAACTTGCCAAGCACCCAGTCGCTATTAAGATTAACAACCCTTCGAAGATCCAGAAAAATGCTTGATCAAGTTCCTGCCATCTGAACATGGCTATGAAGATAGGAAAAGTCAGCACCTTAAGGGTCAATGCCAAAGTGGACTCAGTAGGCGTACTAAAGGATGAACGGCTATTCACAGCCTGAAGCCGATAATTTTCTGATTACGGAATAACATGAGAAAACCTCCAGCCGGTAAAGGGTTTGGAGGTTTTGACGTGTATCCACAGTTGGTATGGAACATGACACCGAATTTATCGGTTAACATGCCTTGGACCGGCTCCAGAAGGTCTTCTGCTGAGGCCCTATAATTAAATATATGTATTTTTATTTAATCATCCAAACGCGTACCAACAAAGCGATGAACATCAAGTCATCCGTGCTCTATCACTTATACCAAAGTTTAAATTTTTCCTCTGCTCGTTTTTGAACTCTCTGTTTAACGTGTTACAAAAAAACACTGATCTGAATGAGCTTTCCATCAGATCAGTGCATAAAAAAATACGAATGATATTCAAGAAATCCAGAAAGTATTATTTATCAGGTCCGAATACAAGATTTGCGGATTGCTTGGCCATCTCAATAACGTTCATAACCTTCTCGCTATGCTCAAGCATGACTGCGACTTTTTCCAAATCATGTTCTTTGATGATACGGTCAAATTCAACGAATTCGTCATACATGCGATGCGGATGCTCTTTCAGATCTACCCGAATTGACTTTTCCTTATTGAGGACATAATCAAAGCATTCGATGACATTCGCTGAACTTGCCATGTGTATATATCCTTTATTGCCTTGAATGTTCACTGCATTGGGGGCTGTACTGTCCTTGGAACCTATGCAGACACACTTAAAATCACCGTAATCCAGCAGCAACATACCTGAAGTATCAATACCACGTTCCATATTTGCCCAATACTCCACCTTCTCAGGGCTCCCGAAGAAACCAACAACCAAATGAATATTATATAAATTAATATCCATCAAGGCTCCACCAGACATTTCCGGGTTAAAGGCAGGTAGGATTTCTCCCGCTTTGAAAGCTGCATATCGTGATGAATATTGGGAATAATTACATTCCACTATTTTGATCTCACCCAACTTAGGCAGATACTCCTTCATGGACAAATAGTTTTTTAGATATTGAGTTGTAATGGCTTCCACTAATACCAGTTCTTTTTGTTGAGCAATCTCTTTAAGCTCTATGAATTCTTGTAAATTGGAAGTGAACGGCTTCTCACAAATGACATGCTTTCCGCTCATTAATGCTTCTTTGGCATATGAATAATGAAGATGATTTGGCAGCCCGATGTAGATTGTATCTACATCATCATTCTCAAACATTTTGTTGTAATCCGAATAGATCTGGGAAATCCCATACTTTTTCTGCAGAGACAGCAATTTTTCCTGGTCACTAGGTCTTGAGCTGATTGCCTGTAAGGTAATTGTAGGGATTTCCTGAATAAAGCTTAATAAATCTCCCACAATCATTCCTGCTCCAACGATTCCCAATTTCATTTTAGCTGCACTCCTCTATGCCTTTTTCAAGTATTTCCATAGCAGTTATTGTTTCTTCGTCTTTAATCACTTTTTCTTTGCCATGTACGATTGCTTGATAGATATCGTCATACACTCGAGCATAATCGCCCTTTTCAGAGACCACTTTTTCTTCATGATACTTGCCTTCATCATCCAGGTACGTTAGAATTCCATAATGCTGAGGTAAATCAATACCAAAATCGGCGTGCCCCTTGGGAAGGTAAAATAATTTTAGGTGTTCCTCCTGGCGGTCCTCGGTTTGTTTCACGAAAACACCCTTTTTACCATATACAACAAAACTTGGCCGCGCTTTTAAGCGGAAAAAGCTCGATTTGATGGATACTTTGAGTGAAGGATAATAAAAGTCTAGATCAAAGTAATCATTCATTCTCCCGGAGCCCAGCAATTGACGAACATCGTAATGAATCGTGTCAGGCTTCCCGAAATAGGATAGCACTTGGTCAATGGTGTGAACTCCATGCCCATATAAATAACTGTTATATTTGGAAAAATGGGAGGTGGCGTTCGGGATCTCCGGTCGATAATAATCGTAATGCATTTCCATCTCCAGCAGATCTCCAAGTTTTCCTGATTCAATCACTTTCTTTGTAGTGAGGAAATCCGAATCATATCGTCTGTTCTGATAGCATTGGATGACCAAATTTTTCTCTTTGGCGTATTGGAAGATGGACACCGCTTCATCTTTTGTTAACATGAAAGGTTTCTCAACAAGCACATTCTTTCCGTGGTCGAGCGCCATTTTCGCATAAGAATAATGGGACTCTGTATGTGTACAGACAACAATCAACTGAATCTCCTTATCATTCATTAAGGCTGCAATATCATCTGTGTAAAGAACGCCAGGCGTTTTCTCCCACTCCGCTTTATCTGGATTACGGGCGTATATCGTCTTTACTTTCAAGTGATCTCGGTTCAATGAAAAAGGAAGATGATAACGGTTGGTGCTTTTGCCATTCCCAATGTATCCGATGGTCAACATATTCATTCCCCCTCAGGCTCTTTTTCATTTATTATAGAAGAAGAAAGTCGTGCGTAAAGGATTTGCCGCCATAACGGTACATTCGACCAATGATTTGTATCAATGACGGTTTATTTTTAAACAAAATGTTTATTTGATGTTCTTGATCCACGTTATTTCAATTAAGCTGGGGTGAACCTGTTGAAAATACTGACGCAATTATCAGACATGCATAACTTTACACCAAATGAAAAAAGCATCGCTTCCTATATTTTGACTCATAAGGAACGTATCCTTCACTTAACTGTTCAAGAACTTGCGAAAGTTACGTATACCTCGCATTCCGCGATTAACCGTTTAACTCATAAACTTGGACTATCTGGCTTCAAGGAGTTCATTATCAAACTTGCTCTGGAATTCCAGCAAAACACCCAGAACATTTCCAATGTGGACCCCAATTACCCTTTCAGTTTGGGTGAGTCTTCACTTCAGGTGGCAAAAGAGATTGCGGAATTAATGAAGGAAACCATTGAAAAAAACTTTGCATTTATGGATGATGACTTGCTGTCACAAACAGCTCAGTTGCTGGATCGAGCAGAAAGAATTTTCATCTATGCCTTAGGCGATTCACAAATCCGAGCGAAAAGTTTTCAGAATAAATTGTTTAAAATCAACAAATATGTAGTCATTGCCACCGAGCTATCCGAATGGGCTCACCATACCATCAATCTTACACCACGAGATTGCGCCATTTTCTTAACCTACCATGGAAAGTCGCCGAGTTATATAAAAGTTGCTCAACATTTCAGACGCGAGAACATCCCTTTTATAACGATCACAGCGACCAATCAAAGTGAATTGGCAAATCTCAGTACGATCTGTATACAGGTTCCTAATGACGAAGTGAAACTTGCCAAGATTGGTACATTTTCTTCGCAAATCGCCTTTGACTACGTGTTAAACGTTATATACTCCTGTATCTATAAAATCGACTACTTGAAAAACATGCAAACCGCAACAGAATCGTTTAAAAAGTTCTATGCCAATGACATGATGAATGATGTATAGAATGAATTGAATCCTCTCCTTCGTCTTCATAGATAAAGAAGTGGCTAAAAGGAGGCTGACGTAACCATTAGAACGGATCCTAAGACTGCAGAGGTTTTCACGCGAAGGCTACTACAAATGGCATAAAAAGATATCTGCTAACGATGTAATTTTGAATGAGCGATGATCACCAGTGTTTTCATGCAAAAACCGAGAACCTTAAAACAAGAAAGCCGCCAATGTGGCGACTGTGTGTATCAATGGTTAAATCCATTGTCAATATAATGCCCGTACTAGCGTTACGTTTAGGGCGTGTATTCAAACCTAAGCAAGCCAGATCATAATCGAAGCCAACGTCAAAAAAGCCTTGAAGGTACATGTCAATTTATCAAAGCGATTAGCATTTCGTAGCCCATGACGGAGTCGTGACGCTGTCCCGCCGTCAACTCTAAGCGCAGCGGATTACCTAAAGCATCCACAACGGCGTGAATTTTAGTGATCAGTCCGCCTCGGGACCTTCCTATAGCCTGAAAATACGGCCCCCTTTTGCTCCGGCTCCGTGCTGATGGACACGAACAATGGTCGCATCAATCCTTACACTTTCGAAGTCGGGTAACAAATTTGTTAGAATACACTCTTATTGAATTCTAAAATTTAACTAATATTTGCTCAGACCTCTTTATTTCTAAGGAATTTGAACGCTTAGATGCCACTATGATAACTCTTTGGGCCTTCTCCATATCGTGACAGAACATACCATCCCTTCTTGTCCCTTGTCTTCTTAGCTTAAGGCCGAGTGACATTAGTGGTTAAATATAATTTCCGGCATTCAAATTTTTTACGAAAGACGAAAATGTAACTTCCTATAAACCGCTTAAGCCATTTGCAGCCCTCTCCCCATTTTCTTGGCCAAGGATGCAAATATGGATAACTTTTTGACGTATCGGATATCTCCCCGTAAGTAACCTGCACCTTTATCCAGTAGAATGAGCAGGCCATCGGTACTTGAAGTGTTTTGCTATCTCTTCTTTAAACCTCTTTGTCTGCGATCGAACGGTAATGATCCGTTATCACTACCAATCGGCTCCCTTCTATATAAAAATCGTCTCCCGCTCTCCACGTATGGCTCTTTTTGTTCTGTCTCCGCTGGTATACATAATTGAAAGGAGATGTAGCATACGTTTTGAATCCCTTTTTTCTGCATTGCCTCAAAAAGGTTACATCCTCCCCGATTGAGCGGTCGGTGAAACGAACCTTTTTTAATACTTCCTTTTTAAATAGAATGGTACCACCTTGTACAAATTCTACATGTTTATTCGCTTCTTTAGGTGATCTGATCAAAAGCTTCTTGGAAGCACTCAAATAAACAAGACAAGAATGCTTGCCCACAATATCACTCTTGGTGCGCTTCAGCTCTTTAACCTGCTCTTTCAAGTAAAACGGCGAGTAGTAGTCATCATCATCAAATTTAGCGACCAACGAGAGTCGGGCCCTCGTCATTCCAGCATTTAAACATTGCCCTAATGATATGTTTTCAGGAACTTGATATACGGTAACATGGGCAGAGCCCCTAACGCGGTTTCGGTATAACTGCAGGTTCATGCTGTCATTATTCAGAATGATAATAAGCTCTTTACTTTTATAACGCTGTCTTCTGTAATTTTGCAGAATGTTGTCAAAAAATTGCGGACGATTGGTACATGCAATAATGGAAACACCATTTCTGATCTCTTTTTTATTCAAGGGTCGCCCTCTTTTCTACTTGTTTGTCTTTCATCATATGAACAAGAATAGAATAGGGTGTAGGCTAATAGAGAAGTATAAAAAAACGACACCTATACAATTCTCTCCTTTGGTACCATCTAAAATCTGTTTATACTGCTTTTGATGAATAAGACTACTCTTACTATTCGTTGTATCGTTATTTGTTTACATTTCCTTCTTATGCTTCCGTTTCAGCTTCAGATTAGCTACAACCATATAAAAGAGTAGGTACCACAAAAAGTGTTAGAATGGTTGAAAAGATCAGGCCGAATATAATAGTCGCTGCCCAACAGTTTGAATAGAATTTCTCCCATCGTAGCAATGGGGGATCATCCCGACAATCGCAGTTCGAGGTAAGCAAAATCGGACGGAAACGGGCAGAGCTGCTGCTAAGTTCGCAACAGTATAGATGGCTTCTTACGGTATGCTGAGAGACCTTAAGAGGAATATTGAAAGGATATCATTTGAAAATATAAATATTATTGTTATTATAGATATAGAGATTCAGTGAAAACTGCGGTCTCTAACGATGCGTAAAGGAGTGATGATGAATGCTACACATATTAATGGTTAACTTTCCGGCAGAAGGACATGTGAACCCTACGATAGGGATTACGCAGGCCTTTGCAGCACGGGGAGATCAGGTACATTACATTACAACTGAGAAATACAAGGACAGACTCGAAGCAGTTGGAGCAACGGTTCACCTGCACCCCGATCTGATCAGGACTGCTTCCATCAACACTGCATCTCCGGCCGGATTGAACGCATTTTTGAACATTCATATTCAGACTTCGCTGGACATATTGGCAATTACTCAGAAGTTATCCGAAAATATTGATTTTGACTTTGTATTCTATGATAGATTCGGAGCTGGTGAGTTAGTTAGAGATTATTTGAATATCCCAGGTATTGCTTCATCACCATCCTTTTTAATTTCAAATAATCGGATGGCTAGCAATCTCTTTAGCTCTGAAGCAAAAGTGCCATTTCAGCTTGATGAACATGCCACGGCTTCACTGCATCTCATGAAAGAAAGATTCGGGGTTGCTCCTGAGGATATGGTTCAGTTTATGAACAATTCAGGGGAGCTGAATGTGGTATATACCAGCCGATATTTCCAACCGGACGGTGACCGTTTTGGTGAGGAGAACCTTTTTATCGGTCCGAGCTTCCCTGAGCGCAAAGGGGAACATTCTTTTCCTTTGGATGTATTACAAAATAACAAGGTTCTGTATATTTCGATGGGAACAGTTTTGGATCATGTTGAAGACTTTTTTAACACCTGTATTGAAGCTTTTTCCGATTTTGAAGGCATGGTTGTGATTGCAGCTGGTGAGAAGGCTGACTTTACGAAAATCAATCCGGCCCCTGAGCACTTTATTATTTCTCCTTATGTTCCCCAATTGGAGGTATTACGTCATGCAGATGTATTTATTACTCATGGTGGAATGAACAGCGTGAATGAAGGGATTCACTTCAATGTTCCCTTGGTCGTACTGCCCCAGGACAAGGATCAGCCGATGGTCGCGCAGCGGTTAACGGAACTTCAAGCTGGCTATCGAATAACCAAAGAGCATATCAATGCACATTCGTTAAGAGAGGCTGTACATGAAGTGATATCGAACGCAGCGTATAAAAAAGGAATACAAAAAATAAATGATAGCTTCCAGCAATCCGGCGGGACAGAAAAAGCCCTCGCAAAAATTGATGCTTATCTTGAAAAAGAACTCGCGTAAATCGCGGGCTTTCATACAAAAAAAGAGAAACCCTACGTCATGGAAATGACCGGGTTTCTCGACAAGCTGAGTTCCAAACTATTACTTTGAAATTGTTTTTACAGAAGCAGTTATTTTGTAATCGTGATTTGTTTGGATACAGCGTTATAGTTCACCTGATAGCCCGAAAGCTCACTAATGACTCGTAATGGAACCAGCGTGTGCCCGTTAATAATAACCGGAGCTGTGATGTTCGTCGAGTAATTCCGAGAATTGTTTAACTCGTACACTGCAAGGGTCGAATTCTTGACTTGAAGCACCACTTGTTTGCCATCGGTAAGGCGATTCATGATAATCTTTTTGGTCGCTTTATCATAGTTCACTTGGTAGCCCACACGTTCACCGATAAAGCGCAGCGGGACCATCGTTACCCCATTTATCACTCGTGGTGCCTGAGCCATCGTCGTAGTACGCCCATCGACATAAGCTGATGTAGATCCTGGTGTCAGGGTGAATGAAGTTGAATATGAGGAAAACGCATTGTTAGAGTATGAAGACGCTGTGCCAGAAGTCGATGTAGCTGAGCTTGTCCCGGTCGATGAGCTACTGGTACCAATCGCTCTATTGCGAATAGCTTCCAGCCGATCCAGAAGGTCGCTTTTACGTGTCCCGCTCGGCAGATCACTGATTGCGTCTCTGGCAGACCGCCAGTCGGAGGCGTTCAAACTGTTTTCCGCAATTCGCATCAAATCTCTTGCTTTCTCATAGTTGGATGAACTAGATGAAGACGAGGAATAGCTATAACTATCTGCACGTTCTGAGATCTTTACACCGCTAGATTCCCTTCCACTGCTATTTACGCTTGTGACCTTAATCTCATACCAGCGTCCTTCACGTAAATCCGTAATTTTGTAGGATTCAGAGGATGTAGTGCCCCTATAATCACCATCAACATATATTTTCACTTTTTCGGCCTGACTCGGCATATCGTAAGTAATTTTGATCCAGGTATCACTCTTGCTATCTACTTCAAGATTGGATACTTCCGACGAATTGGAGGACGTGCTGTTCGTTGTGGCAGTCAGCCTCACACCGGAGGACAATGCACCTGTGCTTCGCTTGGACCTGATCATAAACGTGTATGTCTGGCTTGCCGACAGATTGTTGAATGTATAGGATGTTCCTGTTGAATCGGTTACCAGTTGTCCGTCCTTATACAGACTGACCGTACTAATTCCGCTGGGCCTCGTCCAGGAAACAGTAACGCTATAGTTATTAACTGATGTCACTGAAGCTCCTGTTACTTCTGGCACTGTATCGACGGTGAGCGCTGTTGTCGTAACCGGAATATTGACCCCTCCAGATATGTTGCCGGATTTGTCCACTGTCTTAACTGTTACCTTATAGTTTGTCGAAGCAATCAATCCACTGAACGTATAGGACGTCCCTGTAGTTCGCTGCACCTCTTTGTCATTTAAATAGATAATGGCTTGGTTCAGGTCAGCATCCTTCGGCAATATATAATTCACAGTAAAAGCGTTGTAACCCACATTCGTCGCTGTCAGCCCGCTTACCTCTCCTGGTGGTGTCTTATCTACAGGAGCATCAACGGAAGCTGTTTTAGTCTGTACTGTAGTACCTTGAGATTCATTACCACTCTTACCCACCGTCTTCACTCGGAAGGTATATGTCGTATTCGGCTGTAAGCCGCTCAGCGTATAAGAGTTACTTAGGATGTTATCTACATACACGTCGGTGCTGACACCGATCACCTTTACATGGTCAAAATTGATGTCCGACGGGTTGGTCCAAGACAAATTCACCCTTGTTGTATCTAACGGAACCGCTGTCAGATTGCTCACCTCTGCTGGTGCAATACTCAGAGCAGCGGATTGGCTCGCCACCGCATCCGTCCCTCCCCAGATACCATATCCCGTATTTAAAATCAGTGTAGCCGTTGCGAACGGAGCCATCCATTGGCGCAAGCGCTTCTTATTCATGATCTATGCTCTCCTTGATAACAATATGTATTTGTCTAACCAGTAAGCAAGCTTACAAAAATCCACTGCTGCAATACATAATTGGCAATATTTGGCATGAGCAGTAGGTGCCCATTTAATAGTTATCGGAATATTTATAGGAAATGTTTAGACTGATCGACTCCATTGAGTTGTACTTCCGTTCCCAGACTATCAGTACAAGCTCTTGCCCCAATAGAAGAACAAGGACTTGCATACATAAAAAACCGCGCCCAGCGCGGATACCAAAGATAATCGTATGATTTATGCTTGATTTCAGAATATCCGATCTAGCGGGCGCACCCTACCGTACTGGCGTACATCGTCCGGCGTTATAGCGAACAGCATATTAAGCAGCTCGATCTGAAAGCTTCCTGGTCCTTCCGTGCCTTTTCGTTCCGCTGCCATTTCAGCAGCAACACCATATACAGCAAGCGCTGCCATACCAGCAGTAAGCCTGTCGTTTTCGACAGCAGTGAAAGCGCCCAGTACCGAAGTTAATAGGCAACCAGCCCCGGTAACTTTGGTAAGCAGGCTATGGCCATTTTCAATGATCCACCCTATACGGCCGTCGGTAATGACGTCTTCTTTGCCGGTGATTGCAACAATGGTATTCAGTTGATGGGCTGCTTTGACTGCAAGTTGTGAAATATTCAAATCACCTGTTTCTCCAGCATCGACACCTTTAATCTGCATGTCTTCGCCAATGATTTGTGCAACTTCAGCAGCGTTACCACGAACAATATCCACCTTGACCCGATCCAGAATACGGAGGGAGGAGGCTGTGCGGAATGGAGTCGCTCCCGCACCCACGGGATCTAACAGCACGGGTACCCCATGTTCATTAGCCGATAAACCAGCCACAATCATAGACTCTACGAGTTCTTCATTTAACGTACCGATGTTAAGTACAAGCGCCCCTGCAATTCGGGCCATATCTGCGACTTCCTCTTTGGCGTATGCCATAACTGGTGAAGCGCCGAGCGCGAGCAGTCCGTTCGCCGTGAAATTGGTGACGACCACATTGGTTATATTGTGAATGAGCGGATTCGTATCCCGCATATTTTGTAGCAACAAAGCCATATTATCTAACACAAAAAACAACCTTCTTTCTTCAGGAACCTGTGAAAGGCTGTTGGCTTATACATATGTATACACTTATATCCCTACGCTGGCATTATCCAACAGGTTCACACGGTCTACGACGGCTTAGTCGTACTCTCAGCTTGCTTCCACAGGCTCCCGTTATATTTTTTTCTAATGTTACGGGTTCGTCGTACAAAAATCAACAGGTAATTGCCATAAAGACATGGATCGCAATATGTAGAAAACGTTTGGAGGTTTACTTTTTGGACAAATCTATCGCCTCCTCCCCGTCTGCTGTTGTAGCCGCTGATGGATCGGGTGACTACCTTTCTCTAATTGAAGCCTTAGCATCCAATGAAACAAATATTTTTGTGAAAAACGGTATTTACAATGTTTCTTCTACTGTGCTGATTCAAAATCATGCTACAAAAATACAGGGTGAATCCGTTGAACATACGATACTCCGTCAAACCGATCCTTCAAAGGACTTAATTACAATTAACGCCAATGATGTTTCAATTACCCGTTTAACCCTAGATTCATTAACTCACTCTGCTCAAGCAGCTCTTGTTATTGCATCCTCTAACCGTACCCGCATTGAAGGAAATAAAATTTTAGGTACTGCAAGTATTTTTGCCGTATACTTTGCGGGTCCAAAGGTGGCAGCAGGCGCAGAAACGATTGCAGCAGTAGAAGAAAATCATCTCGATAATGAAAATGTGTTTGAAAATAACACCGTATATTCTGATTTTATAGGGGATGGCATATCCTTTTCTCTTCAGAAAAATGGTAAAGTGCGCTATAACAATGTATTTGGCTCCTCGATCTCTTTTTATATGTGCCGTGATTCCGAAGTATTGGGCAATCTCATTAAGGATTCTCCTCTCTCCGGTATCTCTTACTCATTGCCCGCTTATAACAATCGCATTGAAAGGAACATCATCCTTCGTTCGATCAATTCAGGTATTCGTGTTTCCCGCAATTTAGAGCACCCTATTTCATTAAGCAGTCGATACCATGGATTAGAGATTGTTTATAATATTATCTTGGACACTCGCTTTTTTGGCATTGAACTGGATCAGCTCTCTGGCGGTATTAACGTGATGTTCAACACGATTGATCATCCTGATTTCTCGGGCATCCAGGTTTTGCGATGTTCTAAAATCAATATTTCCAGTAATAACATTTCTAATTTTGGAGCATGGAAAGGGCGTGGTAAAATTCGTGATTGGACGAGTGATTCGAACGGTATTTATCTGGAAACGGATGTTCAACAATCCAGCATTCATTTAAATGAAATCATATCCAATGGAAATGGGGATTTTGGCATTCGGGTTACGAAGGAAACTTCTCAAAATCGTGTTTATTTCAATCAAAATTTAGGCACTTATGTTCAGTATTCCTTATGTATAGAGGGCAATAATTTTTTGAAATAATATTGCCCTAAGAAAAATTTTATGCTTATACCGTTGTATCTGTCCACTCATTCATGCCACCGATCATATTAACCGCATGAAAACCTTTTTCGCCAAGTAATTCACATGCCAGCCCGCTGCGGTTTCCGCTTCTGCATACCATAATCTTTTCTTACTTCGGATCAAGCTCGTGTTGTCTTTCCAGCAATTGACCGAAAATGACCTCCTTAACGGCTTTTTACTAGAAGCTGAATCGCTTCCTTAACAAGTTTATCTGTATCTCCACCAGCTTCTTGCTCTTCCAATATACAACGTTGCAGATTCTCTGCTACGATTTGGGCAATCGCTTTATCTGATGCGTTGCGTACGGCAGATAACTGGCTTACTACGTCCTTGCAGGACTGTCCTTCATCCATTAAACGAAGTACCCCACGCACCTGACCCTCAATTCTTCTCAGGCGCGTTTTCAGTTCATCACTATAATTGTAATCCATAAGGTATAGACTCCTTTTTGATTTAATCATATACATGTATAGGTATATTATAAACCAAAAAAATAATTAGGACACCCTAAATGAATAGATTTACCTTGCCCTGCGAAGCATCCCCCAGGTAGGCAGCTACTCCGGCATATTCCAAACCGTCCATCATCTCTTCCTGTTGAAGCCCTAGCAGATCCATGGTCATGGTGCAGGCCACCAGCTTGATTCCCTGCTCTTGTGCCAGCTCAATAAGCTGCGGAAGGGAAAGCGCATTATGCTTTTTCATGACATGCTTGATCATCTGCGGGCCGAGTCCTGCAAAATTCATTTTGGACAATGCAAGCTTTTGGGGTCCACGCGGCATCATCCAGCCAAAGGCTTTTTCGAGTAGCCCCTTATTTGTGCGTACGAGTTCCTCCTTACGCAGCGTGTTTAGCCCCCAAAACGTAAAGAAGATGGTCACTTCATGGTCGTAAGCTGCCGCACCATTCGCGATAATAAATGCAGCGATAGCCTTATCCAGCTCCCCGCTAAATAATACGATGGTTGTTTTTTGCTGAGTATATTCCTGATTCATCCTGTAAGCTCCTTTTTCACTACAACTTTCTTATTTAAACTCCTAATATGGAACTCCAAATTTTAATGGCAGTAAGAAGGATCAATACCACTAAACTGTATCGCAAAATAACTGGATTGATTTTCGCACTCCATTTGGATCCCAGAGATGCGCCGATCAAACTCCCCAATATCGTAAAAGCAGTTACGATAATCGGAATATGGCCCGTTGATATTTTACCAATCACACCGCCAATGGCGGAAATGAACACAATAGCGAGTGAGGATGCAATGGTCGTTCGGGTAGGAATCTTGAGCACGGTTAACATAATGGGAATAAAATGAATGCCCCTCCTGCACCTACGACGCCTGATATGATACCGACCAAAAAGGCAGACCCCACCGCAATCCATTTGTTAAACGTAATTTCGCTTGTGGATTGTTCGAGTTTCCCTTTATTTGGTATAAACATCAGCACGACGGCGATCATCGCCAGCATCCCGTAAATGATATTGATCACTTGTTCGTCCAGAAAATGAGATACCATTCCGCCGATCAGACCCAGGAGCACCATAATTCCATACAGAAGAATATCCATCATGCACCCACTTTAGTTGTCATGTATGGCACAGCGGTTAGGTCCTATTTCCATGTCTCGCTGTTCTTCTTCCGTTGGTGCTTTTTTTCCCATGTTGGTCTGCCGAATTTCTTGATAGGCATTAGGGTGTTCTGGTAAGTTAGCAGTCACTCTATTTCTAAATTCAGTCTCACTTTGCAGGCTTAAACCCGGATTCGTCTGGTAAATGTCTGCTAATCGTGCCGAAACTTTACCCCCTTTACCCAGCTTCGTGATGCTGCCAAAATGCGCAGGAAGTACGATCAATCTTCCGGCAAATCCTTGTAACGGGTATAAAGTGTGGTGTGCAGGTCGCCAACCCAATCCTCCACTTTCACCGCCAAATCTGGACGGCCAATGGATTGAATGAACAAAATGTCTCCGGTCAGCAGATATTGCTGATCCACAATTAGGGATGTGCTGCCGATGGTGTGACCAGGAGAGTAAATCGGCTGGATGTTAATCGTTGTGTTACCAACCGTAATGGCATGACCATCTTCCAGCTTGGCATAATCAAAGGTCAGCTCTTCAGCGTCTTTGGATGGCAGCCAATAGGTTGCCCCTACGCTCTCCGCCAGCTTTTCATCCCTCCTTGAAGGTAAAATAGTTGGGCCCGCCCAGCTGCAACCAACTGTTCCGCGACAAATATAGAAGACCCTTCCTTGGCGCAGATGACTAACACGGGTTCATTATCGGGAATTTGCTCCAGTACATGGCCAACGCCATCCAGCAAATCGAAATACGGAAGGTTGATAATCTCAATCTGTTCGCCTTCCACCTTCCAATTGTTAAAATCACTCTCGTTGCGGACATCTACAATAAAGAGACGTTCTTGATTCAAAATAATTTTGGTCAATTCCTGCGCTGTCATGGCGTTGATTTTTGTTGTGGTATTCATAAGGATTCGCTCCCCTCAGTCGCACCTGTCCAGGCGGATATGCCTAAAGGTACATTTTTGACGTTTTGGGCGCCTTTGGCTGCTAATTGCTGGCAGGCCAGGTCACTACGGACTCCGGTGCGGCAAATCACTACGATTTCTTCATCTACATTTAGCTCATCGAGTCTGCTTTCCAGCTCTCCGAGAGGAATAGATTTTGAGCCGGGGATGCGTTTGAAAGCAAATTCTGCGGGCTCACGGACATCGAGCAACGTTATTTTCTCGTTTGCGGATAGTTTCGTCTGTAATTCTTCATGGCTTATCGTCCATGGAAAGGTCTGTTCTTCCTTCGTTTCATCGGGATTGGATTTACGTAAATAATGCTGCATCACATCTCCCGATTGAAGAGTGCCTAAATATTGATGTCCGGTGTTTTGGGCCCAGCTCTGTAAATCGGCTAGTGAACCTTTGTCCGTGGCTTGAATTTCGATAACCTGCCCGGCATTGAGTTCATTCATGGCTTTTTTCGTTTTGACAATGGGCATGGGACAAGCAAGTCCTATGCAATCCAGAATTTGATCTGCTTGGATGTTAGTTGATGACATTGTACATACCTCCGCTTATTTTTTGAGGGGAATGTAATCTAAAATTTTCATTATACATATACCCCTATGGGTATAAAAATAACGAATCGCACTCTCTTTGTCAACCTATTTGGCAGTTGGCGTTCACAGTTGCACGAATGAGTCCCCTTGATATAGCCTCATCATAGATATTATTGACATTTTTTCAATGCGAGTATGGTATCCGTTATACCTGTTTCAAAAGGTGTCTTGGGTATAGCCCCTACAACACGCTCGTATTTGCTACCATCCAGCACTACAGGTGTTTGGGTCAGATATAGCATCTCTACGATTTCACGAATCACCGGATTAAATAATCCGATCAGACGAAGTGCGGTTTTTCGCAGCGGAAAGACAGGTTTAATTTTACCACTCGCTTTTTGTGCAATCTGAACAAGCTTTTTGCCGGAAATCACACCCGCTCCCGGTATGTTCCAATTTTGACCGTAAGCTTCTTCCAGGCTGGCTAATTCCACGATCATCACTGCTGCATCGGGCAGATACACATATTCGCGTGGGACATTTAAGCCTCCTATGAAAATAGCCGGTTTTCCAGCAGCCACAGCCTCTATAGTCAATCCTAAATAAGAGGATTTGTTGGCGGTAGGTCCGTAATAATCAGGCAATCTTGCAATCATAGGCCGTGCATGATCCCAGCGGGAACTGAATATAAGATTTTCAAATTCCAGCTTGACTTTTCCCTTGCGGGTATGAGGGTTTTTGGGATGTTCCTCATTCACTAAAGGGGTCAATGCCTTGCCGTACGGATAAATTCCGTCTATGATGACTATTTTCTTCCCTAAACGGTTGACTGCCTCCATGACGGATTCCCCCAAAGGAAGCTGGCGTGCCTCCATTTCGTGGTATGGAACAGCCGCACATTGGAAAATGACATCTGCATCCTTAACCGCAGCACTAACCTGATGCGGATCGAATACATCGCCTTTATAAACAGACAGATGCTTTGGCTGACCTAATGATGCTTGTAATTGCTGGAGCCTGTCGGAAGAACGTCCGAAGGCGATGGTTTCAATGCCTCTGTTGAGAAGTTCATGTAGAATTGCCAACCCAGTTCCTCCGGTTGCACCTAATACGATTGCTTTTTTCATTGTGAACACTCCTTAAATAGAATAATTATTTAGTGATTGATCAATTACATAACATTAAAATAAACGAGGTTAATCGTTTATTTTCATCAGCTCCGGCAAATCCAGCGACATTGAGATATTACAAAGCATGCCTCTAGCCAGAAAAAGCATCGTTCTTTCCAATGCCTGTTCAATACCTGCCTGGCGGAAGGCATCATATACCGCCGCATGAATTTCACGAAATCCCTGCTGCATCACGTTCACAACCACGTCCTCGTGGATTGTCTGCGCCTGCATTTGCAAAAGAATCTCATTGCGGTATTCCACCATAATTTGCGAATATGCTGCAATAAGCTCCTGCTCTAGCCGTTCAGACGAAACCGAATGAATAACTCGGTGAAAAGAGTCGATGATGCGTGCAAATGAAACCTTCAGCGCTTCAATCAGCAAAGCTTCCTTGGTAGCGAAAAAACGGAAAACATACGGCTGAGAAATGTTGGCCCGTTCAGCCACTTTGGCTGTTGTCGCACGATAGTAGCCCATCTCTGCAAATACTTCAATGGCGGCGGATATGATTTCCTTTTGGCGATTTATTGATGTTGACGTAGCTTTGGTCATGAAATCTCCATCCTTTTGTTCAACACAGATTCAGATTAGTGATTGATCAATTACTAAATCCAATATAAATGACACTACACGAAAATGCAATAGCAATCGCTCAGAAAAAATAAGTCGCCTCCGGGATGGCTACGGAAGCGACTCTTTTATTGTGTCTCAGATTATGGAGTCATGGAGTTAAAATACAATCTGACATAGTTGACCTTTTGTGTTTTTGTCTGATAGGAAAATACTAAATACTGATCAAGCCCGGAAGTATTTTTGATGGTATAACTGACTTCTGCTGTATCCGGTACGTCTTTGGAGGTGTCGTTCCTTTCGGTCGGCTTACCCAGTTCCTTAATGACTTCGTTGATAACCAGCTTTTTATAAGATGGATCGGATGATGTAATCTCTGTAACTTTATCGCTTCCATCCAGTACGATATCCGTATGATGCTTGGCGTAGCTCCGCAGATGACCGGTAGAGCCTGACTCGGATTTTCCCCACAGCTCGAACAAAAGATCGCTGCCCGTTCCCAAACCAAGACCCTTGGGCAAATTCGGAAGTGTCCCCTGCTTGGCTGCGCTGAGTATGCTTGCTGGATAACCGTGTGTGTTATTAGATGGCGCTGCACTGCTGGCAGGTGACTGACGGGCCGAGGTTGAGCCTTGCTCAGACACCTTTCCGGTATCCTGGGAACCTGCTGGACTCGGACTTTGCTGGTCTGTGTCCGAACCTTGCTTGTTCGCATCTGCACTCTTACTATTGTTGCCCGTTTGCTGAACCGTAGAATCGGTAGATGGTGCAACCGCGCCTTCCGTAATTGGAGCAGTTGATTTTGCTTCTCCGCTATTGCCGCATCCGGTGATGACAACGAAACTGATAGCCATCAAAGCAGTAGCCGTTATTAGCTTATAGGGTAGCTTTTTTGATTCATGTGGTTGATGTGAATGTTTTATCATGAGATCACTCTTTCCTTGTTTCAATGAGGTACAAACCAAGTGTAACCTAACCACATTTCCAGAATACCTCTACTTGTTTCCAACTTGTAAACAAGGACATTGAAGATCATCCAACATACACTATTTACGATAGTACGATCCTAACTGTTGTTGAGAAAAAGGATAGGGAGAATTGCTGTTTTTCAACCACATATTCCCTTTTATGATGAAGATATATACAGCAAAAGCAAAGTAGATTGTCCCCCAGATCCAGTCTGTTAGGGCCGGTGCATTGTACTCCACAATATCATGAATGTACCAGATTCCGACCGGAACATGCACGAGCACTGCCGTCAATAAACCAGGATTATATAAGGTTTTTGCTTTTATATTCACAACAATGCCATGCCAGACTACCTGGAAGAAGCCCATAAAAACAGGTGCGAGTCCAAGCCATACCACGCGTGGAAATAATATCGGGAGTAAATAAAACACATAGGCAATCAACACATTAATAATCATGGCTGATTGGGTGTTTAAGGGGTAGCGATCCGGGGTTTCACTTTTAAACATGACGTTGTTAAATAGACCGGCAAAATATCCAGGCCAGCGATACTCCTCAAATTGATGAAAAAGGATGGCTACAAAGCTTAACCATAAAATTCCCGTTATATCCGAAAAGATGGCCCTGTTCATAAGTAAACCAATACATACGATCACACCAATGATAGCCCCTGCGTCCTGCCAGTATTTTCTCAGAAAATTCATAGTATTCACTCCAGTCATTTATGATTTCAGCATTTTGCATCATTCGATTCCCAACGCTTAAAATTAGAATATATAGACAAACTAGACCGTTTTGATCTATATATTGCTAATTTGAAATCGCTCTTGGGATTGTTGCAAAATGCTCATTTATCAAAATATCTATCAAACAACAGGTTTAATTGTTCCTCGATTGAAGGCATTTCCACAGCCGCTCCGGATTCAAGAATCGGGCTCATCAATGCGGGAAGAAAAATAGCCCCAAATATTTGCAGCATCATTGCTAACAATCGCTCTGGCCGTTGCTCACCTGTCAGCTCCTTGATCGTACTTTGCACTTTGGGGAATCCCATCATGTTTAAAAACCTTCCGTATTCCTGTTGGGATGTGAAGGGCGTGCTGCCCATGACAATGACTCGTGAGAGCAGCTCCGGGTATTGCCGAATGACCTGTAAATAATCAAACAAAAATTGTTTCAGTCGATCTTGGGGTGGGATTGCTGTATCGTCCAAAATAGAAAAAGTGTGCTGAAAGCCAGTCAATATCACTTCAATGGCTTCACTGAGCAGATTTTCCTTAGAGCCAAAATAGTAATTAACCAGAGAAATATTGGTGGTCGACAGGTCGGCAATTTTCCTGATTGTAACGGCCTCGAAACCTTCCTTTTTAATGAATTCAAGCGCAGCGTGTAATATTTTTTCTTTGGTTTGCTGTTTTTTGTCTACGTGATTCATACTTCTCCTCCTCTTACCTGGTCCAATCAGAGCGGATTGAATAGACCAGAATTCTATAAATCAAACATAATTTAAAACAATGTTTAAATTTATGTTTGAACTCAGTTTAGCACTTTATATTTCGCAATACAAGCACAGTTTGATATTTAGCATATACAAAAACCCGCAAACGAATAAGATCGCTTGCGGGTTGCTTTAATCGAGATTGAGAAAAGGTTTAAATCGCCCAATTTCCTTTGCGGAACACAGCCTCTGTACTTCCGTCCTGCAGCTCGCCGTCAATATCCAGCTCAGCCGAGCCGATCATAAAGTCAACATGGGTCAGGCTGACATTGGCACCGTTCTGGAGCAGCTCTTCCCGGTTCATTTGTGTTCCTTTTTCGAGGTTAAACGGATACGCACTGCCGAGCGCCAAGTGACAGGAGGCATTTTCATCAATCCCTGTATTGTAAAAGATGCGATTGAGATTGGAAATCGGCGAATCGTGCGGCACCAGCGCGACTTCACCCAAATAGCTGGCCCCTTCATCCGTAGCCAGCAAATGAGTCAGATGTTGCTCGCCGGATTCCGCTGTATATTTGGTAACTTTGCCATCCTTAAAGGTAAATGTGATGCGATCCACCAGCTGTCCGTTCAAATTTAACGGCATCGTGCTGGTGACATAACCATTTACACCTGTACGTTTAGGCATTGTGAATACTTCTTCTGTCGGCATATTCGCCACAAAGTAGTCTCCACGCTCGTTTTCAGCACCACCGCTGCGCCAAATATGTCCGTCGGCCAGTTCGATTTTTAAATCTGTTCCGGGCGCGCGGTAGTGCAGGCTTTTATACTTTTTATGATTCAGCTTGTCTTGCAGCTGTTCGAGGTTTTTCAGATGATTCTGCCAATTCTGAACGGGATCGGAGCCATCCACACGGTTCATTTGGAAAATCGTTTCCCACATGACACGAATACGGTCCTCTTCCGCCACATCAGCAAACACTTTATCCGCCCAAGCCTTCGTGGGTGCTTTGATCAGACACCAGCTGATTTTATGATTTCGGGTATATTGGGAAAAGCCTTCTCTCGCCGTTACCGCCGCCTTCGTTGCACGCGATACTTTTTGCGGATCAATGCCTTGATACAGATCCGGGTTCGGCACCTTGATTGTTAGCGTGGCTCCACCCTCCTCGGCGAGTTTTTCCAGCATTTCTGCCTTCCAGGCCGGGTAGTAATCAAAGCTGGCTTCGTCACCATGCTCAAAACGGCTGCGCGTAATCTGATCGTCCTCGAACTCCACCTGCACATATTTGGCTCCTGCTTCATAGGCTTTGTTAACAATCAGCCGCGTAAATTCCACGGTTTCCAGTGGTGCAGTGACCAAAAACACCTGTCCGGGCTGGATGTTGACACCTACTTTTACGACCAGTTCTGCATATTGCTCCAGCAATGCTTCAAATGAACTCATTTCCCCACGCTCCTGTTCCGCATTTCATGATATTTACAATCTACAATTACAGTACAGACTGCTTCTCCAGTTCACGCAGCTCCACTCTTCTTATTTTACCCGAACTGGTTTTGGGAAGCTCCTGAATAAACTCTATTTTTCTTGGATACTTGTAAGGTGCTGTCGATGCTTTCACATGATGTTGCAGTTCCTTCACCAACTCAGGTGATCCTTCTACTCCGGCTTTGAGTACAACGTAGGCTTTTACAATATGTCCCCGGATTTCGTCAGGACTGGCTACGGCAGCACACTCCTGTACAGAGTCATGCTTCATGAGCGCTTCCTCCACTTCGAAGGGACCGATGGTATAACCGGAGCTAATAATGATATCGTCACCGCGTCCTTCAAACCAGAAGTATCCATCCTCGTCCTTGCGCGCCCGGTCTCCTGTAACAAAATAGTCTCCATGGACACTGACACCTTTGCGCTCTGGATCAAGGTAATACGTATGGAATAATGCCGGCAGATCAGCACGCACTGCAATATCGCCCACTTGACCCGGAGCCAGTGGAACACCGTCCTCGTCTACGATCTCAACCAGTCCCGGCGCAATAGATTTCCCCATTGAACCTGTGCGCAATGGCGCGTCCTTCAAATTACCGATAATCAAAGTGCTTTCCGTCTGGCCATAACCGTCACGAATCTTAATGTTGAACTGCTCCTGAAACTTGTTAATGACCTCCTGATTAAGAGGCTCTCCCGCAGAAACTGCGCTACGCAATTGGGACAGATCATATTGATCCAGACCATCCGTCTTCGCCATAATCCGGTATTCCGTTGGGGTACAGCATAACACTTGAATCCGGTATTGCTGTAAGAACTGCAAATAGCGACCCGGACGAAAAGAACCATTATATACGAATCCGGTGGCTCCATTTCCCAATACGGATAGAAACGGACTCCAAATCCATTTTTGCCATCCTGGCGCAGCTGTAGCCCATACCGTATCCGAGGCCTGGATATCCAGCCAAGGGGATGTAATCCGAAGATGGGCATATCCCCAGCCGTGGCTATGTACGACACCTTTAGGATTTCCCGTGGTACCGGAGGTATAGGCCAGAATTGCCATGTCATCCCGGTGCGTTTTCACAGCTTCAAAGGTATCTTCCTGTCCTGCCATCAGCTCATTCAGCGCCAGCCAGCCGGGTTCAGCTACCGTGTCGTCGCTGGAAACCGCGATACGGTAATCCAGGGAAGGCAAATCCCCGTCTACTTTGTTCACCTCACCTATTACTCCGGTCCAGGCAATCACCCCGCGCGCTTCCGAATGGCGAAGTCGATAGGCAATATCCTTGGCCCGAAGCATTTCGGAAGAAGGAATAACGGCAAGTCCCAGCTTTAAGCATGCCAGGTAAATCACATACGCAATAATTCGACGTGGTACTACGACCAGAACCCTGTCTCCTTTGTTAAATCCCAGTCCTGCGAGTCCTCCAGCGAGTCGATTAGCTTTTTTCAGCAGCTCCCCATAGGGGATTTCCTCGTAGTCTCCTGTTTCGCTTAACCACTTGAGTGCTGTTTTGCTAGCGTCATGATGCTCCATTTCCGAAGTCATATTGTAATATTCAGGCGCAAGCCATTGCTGTTGATTTGTCAAATTGTACATTCCCCTTTATACATAAGATGAGAGCCACGATCTAATCTTATTATAACACGTCTTAGTACCAGGTTCTAATACCAGACTCATTTTTTTGAAAAAAATAAAGTCCATAGAAGCGAACGACAAAAAGAAAGAGCCAGGTTTCAGACTCTTTCTCTCTGCTGCTATAAAGCTTTTAAAACTGGAGTTCCACTTCCGAAGATGCAGCTTCCTGTCCGTTCACAAGCAGTGTAATACGGTGTGCGCCTGGATAATGGCGGCGGGTCGTCAGGTCTGCGAAACGGTGTGTTCGCGTACCTGTAAGACGGGTTCCTCCGGGTACGTTTTTGTCGGAAAGCAAAAATAATTTACGCGAGACTTGTCCTCTTGCCTTCACAAAGTCGATGCCGTATTCGATGCGAACTCGCACTGGTTCACCTTCCCTAAGTTGAAGCGCATAGCTTAGCTCACAGCTATCACCGAGCTTTAACACAGCCGGATCGGCGGTAAAAGACGCTTCCGTAACTAACGGGGATCCGTTCGTTTCTTCGGCATAACCAAACAGCGCCATCGCCTCGGGGCTGGACTTGCGAATCAGGGTGCGGCAGCCGTGGCGTACAATCCAGTCGGTGTCGGGATGCGTACCTTTCCATCGTTGAGCTGTTGCAATGACTGCTTCGGGATGGTCCTTAGCGATGTCGTTCAGGTTGTTGGCTACACTTTTACGTACATACAGTGAGGGATCGGCTTTCAACAGTTCCAGCAAGGCCAATACAGGAGCGGGATCGCGCTTAAATATGGGCAACGCCTGCCCCCACGGCAGCCGTGGACGACAGCCTTCGCTGGAAAGACGGCGGACGTGCTCGCTCGGATGAACCGCCCAGACCGTCATCTGGCGCATCATCCGTTCCGGTTCGCGCAGCAGGAAGGGTCTCACGGCAAACTCCGCAGATGACTTCTGTGTGAAACGCTCCAGCGCTTCCATAGAGAGCGTCCAATGCTCCTCTCCCTGCCCATACACCTCCACAAAGTCAGGAAAAAATAAGTACGGGAAACCACTGCAATGCTCGTCTATAGCAAAAAGGACAGCCAAGGCTTCTTCATAACGACTGGGCAAGAACGTCCCCAATGTTAGTGAAATTCGCCGCATCCGTGCTTTTAGCTCCAGCTCATTCCACGATTCGTCCATGACCTGATGGATAAATCCCTGGGTATCAAACGAGCTATACGCCGTTTGTACTCTTTCACCGAAAAGGCGAAGAAAATCCTCTGTGTATATATTTTTTAAAGGTTCAGCCATCTTGTATCTCCTTTTGTATCCGAATGTAAACGATAGATTCATACCTTCGTCTATGATAACCATAAACAGCGCTCCAACACCAGCACCAAAATGATCTGTCTCGACGTGGAGAAGCCAGACATACTAAAAATGCCAGGCCCCGTGATGAGGACCTGACATTTTGTATGCGTGGCTTATAAATTGCGGGGAAGCACTCCCAGGGTGAAAAGTTTCTCATTCAGTTCTTTGGTGATCTTATTCAATGAGAGTCACTTCGTTCCGAGACAGAGGCAAACCAGAGCTGCTTTTGATCCGGAGTCAGCGCAATAACGGTTTCTGGAACGCCCACTGCTTCAGCCTCTGGAGGTACGGTTACAGGTAAAGGTTGCTTGCCCGGACCCGGGCCGTTTCCATTCGGGGGTGGGTCCGGTAAAAATCCCCCTTTGCGCAGCTCGTTCACGCTATCCTTGACCGCTTGTACGATTTGCGCAATATCTTCCTCCGTATGGGCAGTGGACAAGAAACAGTTTCGTCCCTCCCAGATATAGATGCCTTTTTCCAGCATGTGATAAAAGAACAATTCCAGATCGCCTTTGAGCACAAAGCGGAACAGGGAGCCAAAGTGAACGACCTTCATAGGTACGTGTTCGTCCGTGAAATAGCTGTTTAGCTCCGCTGCTAACGCCGAGGTGCGGCTGTTCAGGCGATTTTGCAGCTGCTCGCCGTTGCTCTCCAAATGATCCAGCACCGCTAAGGATGCAGCCATTGCCAGCGGATGATGGCAGAAGGTTCCCGCGACAAAGGTTCGCTGTTGCTCATGTTGTGGATAGGAATCGTCCCCGAAGCTCCACGTACCTCCGTCGATCCCGTTCATAAAGGCGGCTTTCCCGGCTACGATGCCGATCGGCATCCCTCCGCCAATGATTTTACCGTATGTCACAAGGTCGGCTTGCACACCAAACCAGGCTTGTGCCCCTCCCGGCTGAATCCGGAAGCCTGTAATTACCTCATCAAAAATGAAGGCAGTACCTGACTGCTCCGTCATCTGGCGAATGTCCTGCAAAAAGGCTTGAGGCTGAAAATCTGGCCGGCGGCTTTGCACCGGCTCCACGACAACCGCTGCCAGCTCATGCACATGGGTGCGGATGTAATCCAGGGATTCGTCCGCTCCATAATGAAGCACGACGATATCGTCCACCATATGCTGCAGGATACCTGGAGCGAGAGGTGTCGAATGCTCCTTGTTGTCACTCGCGCTCCCCAGCGCCAGCACCCCGTCAAATGTACCGTGATACGAGCCAGCAAAAATGACGACTTTAGCCCGTCCCGTGGCAGCACGTGCCAAACGGAGCGCGACCATGACAGCCTCCGTGCCGGAATTGTACAGCGCAATCCGTTCCACGCCGGTCATCTTGCAAATTTTCTCGGCGACCTGTCCAGCCATGTTGGACATCGGGCCGACACACATGCCGTTCTTCAGCTCTTCCTCCATTTTTTCACGAATAAAGGCTGGATTGTGTCCGAACAGATTCACGCCAAAGCCCATCGTCAAATCGACATATTCATTACCATCCAGATCCCAAATTTTAGACCCGTCTGCATGCTGAGATACGATTTGATACACCATTTCCTTCAAAACAGGCCGGAAACCAGCCACATTACGGTTATTGGCGTAAACGGAGCGATACTGCTGGGTGTACTGTTTAGTGCTACGCGTACGGGCCGTGTAGCGTTCAATCAGCTCTTGCAGATGTTGTTCCTGACGGAGCGAAAGCAATTCACGTGCTTTGACATCCAGCTTTTTATAAGGCACAAACGGCTTGGCTTCATTGCATGTCTTCTTGGGAATAGCCTGTACTGATGGAGCGGGTGCTAATGTGGCCGCGACTTCCTGCTTGGATTCGGTACGGATAATCTCCGTGCCTCCTCTACTTGCTGATGGCAAAACGCCGGATTCCGGGCTAAATGGCTCGGAAGCTATTACGGATGCAGATGGCTGATGCCGGAGAACATCAAGCTGCTGTGACATCAGATGTAGCTGTTGCTCCAAAATTCGCTCTACACCCGCAGGAGCTGTAGCGATTGGGAAACTTTGAGCCCGTGTTTGCCCAGCCGTATCTATACCATAAACGGATGCGGCAGCCGGAACGCCGGATTCATGAGACAGTTGGGTTAACGGGGAAGCTGCATGAACAGCCTGATTCAGAGTTGTTTCCGAATGATTTTCCACAGACTGAATCGGGGCTTCAGCAGAAGTGGAAATGCTCACCCGTTCGGCTACGTAGCTGGCTAACAGCTCCAGCGTGGTCAACGATTCGAAAAATTCGTTCATCGGAACGTCCAGTCCGAAGGTATCCTTGATGCTATGGCGAACCTGGGACAAATTAATGGAATCCAGCCCAAGCTCCAGAAAATGTGTTTGTGGCTCCAGTTCCTCCAGACTGAGCTGGGACACGTTACCGATCATTTTCGCTAACTTTTGAAGGATAGATGATTTGTACTGATCGGTAGCCGATGCTGACACCGAATACTCGTTCCCCATAATTCCAGTCTCCCTTACTGTTGAGTTTTCATGAATGGGTGCCTTCTGTTCCGTTCGAACCTGTTCGGGCACGTTAATCCAGCATCTTTTCCGTTCGAATGGATACGTAGGCAGAGAAACCTTTTTGTAGTGCTTACCTGCATATAGGGCACTCCAATTGATCTGCGCTCCTTGCACATACTTGGCAGCCAGTTGCTCCAGTGATTGCAACGTGTCCAAGCTTCCAGTGACCGTCTCTGCGCCACCTGTGCTATCCGCTTTCCCGGTGTATACACCTTCGACGGCTCTGCCTTGTTCGTGCAACTGAAGCACCTTTGCTTTCAGCGCATCCGCTCCTGCGGCAGTCACCGCAATCCGGTGATTCAGGTGGCTTCTGCCAGTGTTAGCCGTATAGCATACATCCTTCATCACGAGTTCTTCCGGCCGTCTGAACCGTTCTGCGTACCGCCCGACTAGCTCGCGCAAAGCGGATTCACTCCGCGCTGACAGGGTCAGCAGCAGCGGTGATGATCCATTGTTGCTGGCAATGGAGGATTTATCCGATTCCGTCTTTGCTATATATTCCTCCAGCACCACATGGCAGTTTGTCCCGCTGAATCCAAAGGAACTCAGCCCGCTTCTTCTCGGGAAGCCGTCCGTCTTCCATTCCCTCAGCTTCGTATTGGCATATACCGGAGATTCCTCGAAATGGATCTTCTGGTTTGGCGTGCGAAAATGAACGAGCGGCGCAATCTGTTGATGCTTCATGGACAGTACGGATTTGATCAAGCCCGCAATTCCGGCGGCTTCGTATAAATGGCCAATATTCGTTTTGACTGTGCTGATCGCCACAAATTGCTTGCGCTGTGTACGCTTGCGGAAAGCCTTGGTAATGCCGTCAATCTCGACCGGATCACCCAGCTTGGTCCCGGTGCCATGCGCTTCGATATAGCTCACCGTTTCGGGATCAATCTGTGCATCACGCCACGCCTGCGAAATCACTTCCGCTTGAGCCAGCGCATTCGGCGCTGAAATACCAATCGTACTGCCATCCTGATTGATTGCACTTCCCTTGATCACGGCTAAAATGTTGTCGCCATCTTGCTCCGCTTTGCGCAGAGACTTCAGGAAAACGGCTCCAACTCCTTCTCCCCAGCCCGTTCCGTCCGACTGGTCATCGAAGGCTCGTGCCCGATCATCGGAGGATTCCATGCCTATACCCGCTTTCAGCGGCAGCAAAATCGTCTTCACTCCACCTGCCAGTGCCATATCGCAGTCTCCATTGAGGATGGACTTGCAGGCCAGATGCACCGCCACGAGTGAGGAAGAGCATGCTGTATCAATCGTTAGCGCCGGGCCTTTTAGATCGAGCAAATATGCAATCCGACTGGAAATAATGGACGATAAATTACCAATGGCAAAGTTCGGCAGCGCGCCCGGTTCCACCTCGGACAACAAACGCTCATATTCGAAGCTGGTTTTGGAGAAGCCAACATACACGCCAACCTTTTGGCCTGCCAGCTGCTTGCCACCATACCCCGCATCCTCAATCGTGCTCCAGGCGGTTTGTAGAAATAACCGTTGATTCGGGTCCATTAGCGAGGCTTCCCGTGGTGTCAGCTTAAAGAAGGAGTAATCGAACTTGTCTACTTCGTCCAAATAGCCACCTTCTGCGATTTGCATATTCCGTCCTTCCGTATTCAGACGGGAAATGAAAGCTTCGGCATCTTTTCTTCTTTCATCGTTGTACGGACCGATATTGTCTGCCCCTGATGACACATTCGCCCAAAACTGCTCTAGTGTATCCGCTTGAGGAAACTTGCCGGACATGCCGATGATGGCGATATCCCGGTCATTCGCTTCCTCCTTGGCCTCGGGCTGTGTTGTTGCAGTCGCGTCGCTGCTTAGGCTTTGACTGGAGATATACGAAGCCAGCTTGGCGATGGTCGGATAGGAAAAGAAGTCCGTCACCTCAATATGAATCCCTAATTGGTCCTCCAACTGGTCCACAATTTGAACGAGCTGCAAGGAAGTCACTCCGATATCAAAGTAGCTGTCATCCGTTCCAATCGACTTTACATTTAAAATATCCTGGCAGATTCCAATCAGCTTTTGTTCTATTTCGCCTTGAGGCAGGACTATACGCTCAGCTGCTTGCGCGATTTGAGTAGCCTCGGCCAGTGATGTCAATATTTCATCAAATTCACCCTGTTCATAATTCTGGGCTAATATGAAGCGCTGAACCTTCCCGCTGGTTGTTTTAGGGATACGTCGAATCGGAACTACATCCTGAATATGCCAGCCTCCCCGGTAATTCAGATGGCTTTTCAGCTTTTGAACTAGCGGCACAAAATGCTCTATCTTTTTCGTGTGCATCACAAAAACAACAATACGATCCTGCCTGGTTTGCGCATCATGGACACCACACACCGCTACTTTTCCGAGATCCACGCCATCCAGCTCCTCGGCAGTTCTCTCGATGTCATGAGGATAAACGTTCTGTCCGTTCACGAAAATGATATCCTTGGCTCTACCAGTAATAACCAGGCGGCCATTTCTCATAAACCCTAAATCTCCGGTGATGAGCCAGCCATCCTCTGTTTTAACCTTCGCGGTAGCCTCGGGATTGTTGTAGTATCCAGCTGTCACATTTTTGCCGCGGATCTGTGTGTGTCCAATCACACCATCTTCCAACGCCCGATTTTGTTCATCGCAAATGCGGACAGAGGTACTGGCCATCGGATACCCTAAATCCACAAAAGTAAGACACCGCTTGTCGGACTTGTCTACTTCTTCAATGGGTTCACCTACGTGTAACTGCTGCCGATTCAAATAAAGCGGAATAAAGGTATCTTTGTCCAGAGGGGGAGTGGAAACACCCACGCTCGCCTCTGCCAATCCATAGACAGGAAACATCGCATTTTTATTCAAGCCGTGAACACTCATCGCATCCATAAACACATGGCAAAGCTCTACAGATATCGGCTCAGCCCCATTTAAAATCATACGTACACTTGACAAATCCCAGTTATCCGCTGTTTCAGGTTTGTACTGATCGAGAAAAAATTTATATCCGAAATTGGGAGAGCATATTTGAGTCACCTTATGCTCCGATACTTTTTTTAGCCATAAAGACGGGCGTCGGATAAAAAGTGCCGTCGGCATAATCAGCTGCTTGGCATTAGCGACCACACAGGTTAAATGAAAGGCGATCAATCCCAGATCATGCGTAAGCGGCATCCAACCCAAATAAGCATCCTTGGAGCTCATGCCCGTTTGATTTGCGACATCCCGAATATTGTAAACCAGATTTTCATGTGTCAGCATGACCCCTTTAGGATCACCTGTAGAGCCTGAGGAAAATTGGATAAAAGCCAAATCCTCCGGTTTGGATACATGAACTACACCTTTATTCAGACCGGAATAGTCGAATGTATGGCTTGAAAAAGTTGCTTTTTTAACAGGCTCAAAGGAATCCAGCAGTTCGTGCTGATGCGCGTACTTTTCCAGTTGTTCCAAAACCTTATCATCTGCAACCATATAAGGGCGGGAGAGCGTATTCCAGATTTTAAACAGTTTCATTTTATGTTCATCATTATTCCCGATACTTACAGGAACCGGAACGATTCCACCGAGCAGGCAGCCCCAAAATACATTCACAAAGGTATGATTGTCGTCGATCTGCATGATCAGCTCATCGCCAGGTTGTATCCCTTTTTCCTGTAATGCATGAAGCACCTGCGATGCTTGCTCCAGAAGTTTACTGTAGGACACATATTCCTCTTGCTTATCACCGGAAATAAAGGTGATCCCGTTCTCATCCCGGCTTGCACGGTCTTGAATGATTTCAATTAAAGTTTGAAACTGCTCCATCCTGATCCCTCCTTAATTGCTCTAGCATTACTTTCTGCTCTCCTTCGGAGACCCGTTTGGTTTGCAACACCAGGCGAATACACCCCAGTATTTCCTGTCTTTGCTCAGAAGCAGGTGGTGGACTGCTGCCTGATTCTGAGTTTCGCAATAATTCTTCCAGTCTCCGAACAGGTAAAATAACACCCTTTAGATACTCATCTTCATTCCAATTGGCATTGGGGGTAGACACCGCCAGTGACAGGGAACGGGCAACCCAATCACGGATCGAGAAACGGCGTTCCAGTTCAACGCGATCCAAGTCTCTGTCCAGAGACAGCACTTCGATGGTAGTGTTTATTTCCTTCGCTAAATTTTTCAACACCGTTCGCGGACCTAACTCGATGTTCTGCTTCACGCCATGATTCGCCATATACTGCATGGTTTGTATCCATCGAACCGGATGAGTCATTTGCAAAATCAATCCTTGACGGATGCTGTCTACATCAGGGTATGGCTGAGCGGTCACATTGGAGATCACGGGCCACTGCGGTTCATGGAAAGTGTATTTTTGCAGCTCGATGGTCAGCCTGTCCGCAGCATGCTGCATAAGCAGACTATGAAAAGGACCGCTGACCTGCAAGCGAGTAATTTGGGCCCCCCGCTGTTCTAACTTGCCAGCTACCACAGCTACCGACGTATGATGACCAGAGACGACATACTGATTGGGCGAATTGTAACAGGCAATGACAGCAGGCTGATCGACTGTGGAGTGCAGACGACAGAATTCTTCCACGACGTTCAATTCAGCTCCGCGAATGGCAATCATGCTGCCCAGACCGGCCTCTGCGGCTGCTTCCATGAAGCGTCCCCGCTCTTGTACCAGTCGTAAAGCGTCGCCAAAGGATAGAACACCGCTACTTACCAGAGCTGAATATTCACCCAGGCTATGACCTGCTGAAAATTTCGGAATAATCCCGATTTCGTGCATATAACGTCGGAATGCAATGACGCTGATTGTAAGAAGTGCGGGCTGAGTATAGAATGTCTTGGATAATTGGGTGATCGGACCTGCCATGCATAAAGCTTTCAGATCATATCCCAAAATATCAGCAGCCTCTTCAAACAAGTGATCCGCTTCTGTAAAATCGCTATGCCATGCGGCTCCCATTCCTGCATACTGAGATCCTTGTCCTGGAAAAACTAAAGCCATTCGATTCAAATTCATACCAAACCCCTTTCCTCCCCACAAAGATGTGGCAAAACAAAAATGTTTTTACGATTCAGGTGTTAATGTATATATGTATGGAGATATGAAAATATGGAGATGGATACAGCAAACCATAACAAAGCAAAGTTGTAAGGTTGACAAAAAAAGCAATAAGCGACAATTTAAGATTTAATTTGGTGATTGAATTGCCAATCGTGGTATTATTGGAAATAAATTCAGGTGTGTGTGAAAAGCTTGGAAGTGTGAAAAGCTCGGAGTGGACTAAAGACTTAGGTTGGGACCTAAGAATCTAGTATCATAGATGAATGTGTCGAAAAAATACCGAAAACAACGCAATTTCATTCCAAAAGCAAGTATTAATTGTGAAATATTTTAATTATATAATAAATATGGACTCGAAAAAAGTCAATATTTTTTCAAATTCCTTTAATGGAAAAAAATAAATAAACAGAGATTAATATGGTTTTATAAACACAAAAGTAAATTAAAGTATGAATTTATAATGTGTAAGTATATTATACATACAAACAATACCCTCTTTTGTATGAAAATCAGGCATTGTTTGTAATTTTTTGATGAATTTTCGTAAAAATTTCTGTGTCGTAAGTGCAAGAAACAGATGACGTGTTATATCTGGTGCTTGACAAACCAATTTGTAATGCGTTGCAGTCGTTCCACACGAAGCTGCGGATGCCCTTTTCGTGAAAGCTCATGGCTTGAGCCTGGAAAACGAACAAATTGCGTGGATTTACCCAATCGCCGTAGTGCTGTAAATAGCTGCTCTCCCTGCTCAATGGGACAACGAAGATCCTGCTCCCCGTGCAAAATAAGCAGTGGTGTATTTATTTGCTTAACATATGCCAGTGGAGATTGTCTCCATAAGACCTCGAAATCGTCCCAAGGATTGCCGCCGACCTCGTCTTCTGTAAATGAGTAGCCAATGTCGCTCACGCCATACATGGATAGCCAGTTGGATATGGAGCGCTGGGTCACGGCTGCACGGAAACGGTCTGTGTGACCGACAATCCAGTTAGTCATAAAGCCTCCGTAGCTCCCCCCCGTAACACCTAGTCGTTCTGGATGAATGAATGGAAACTGTCGAATGGCCTCATCGACCGCACTCAGCAAGTCCGTGTAATCTCGTCCGCCGTACTCGCCAAGAACGACATTGGTAAAAGACTGGCCATACCCTCTGCTTCCCCCCGGATTTGTGTAAATGACCGCATATCCCTGCGCTGCTAGCAACTGAAACTCATGAAAAAAAGAGTGGGAATACATCGCATGGGGACCGCCATGGATTTCCAAAATGGCGGGATAGGTAACTCCCTTCGCAAAACCGACTGGCTTCATCACCCATCCCTGGACCCTCCGACCATCCTCGACCTCAGTCCAGAAGCTCTCAGGCACACTTAACCTGATCTCTTCCAGCAGCAAGTCATTCACCTGCGTCAGTCGTTCCTCTGTCCCGGAAGAGATCGCAATTCGAAACAAATCGCCTGGCAATGTCACGTGAGTTGAAGCTGCAATGATATGCTGCTCATCCGGGGTGAGCGTGAACTGATAAATTTCTCTGTCTCCCTGCGTCAAAACTGTAAAGCTTCCATCAAGTGCAAACTGATATACATGCACATTTCCTTCACGGGTTACAAGCGTATACAGGGATTGACCGTCCATACTAAAACGTGGTGGCCCTACATGAAGGTGTGAGCGCATATCGCTCATACCCGCGTTACCGAGGTGTGCGTCCAGCGTTTCACTAATGCATACTGCCGAGCCACCACTCGAAGGGAGGATGTATAATCGGGTCTGGGTCGCGCCTTTAGCATGTCGATCATGTCCGTAAAAGGCAATCGTTGAACCATCGGGAGAGTATTCAGCACTCTCGATTTGCAGCTCGGAGCAGGTTAGCTTCCGCGGTGCTTCCGCATTTCCTTTTGAAATAGCAGGAGCTATCGTAAACAAATCATTTTGCTTGCGTAAATCCGTATCCTCTTCTGAATGCTCCGCTATTCTGGCCACGAATAAAATAAGTTTGCCATCCGGCGACCAGACAGGTTCCGCGACGTCATACGCGCCGAACGTCAGTTGGACGGTGTCCCCTGAATTTACATCAGTCACATATAAGTGATTACGTGTATCATCCCATAGCCCGTAGCCATCTGACTTGGCTTTTGTTCGGTTAACGACCTGTCCTTTCGGCTGCACTGATGTCGGGGATGACAGACTCTCTGTGGTTTTTGCGACAAAGGATATGTAGGATCCGTCCGGTGACCAAGCCAATGAATGAACGCCTTTCTCTGCCCATGTAAGCTGCCGAGCCTCTCCTCCGCTAGCTGGAATGATCCATACCTGACGCTTACCTTCCAGCGTACGGAGAAAAGCAAGCTGTGATCCGTCAGGTGACCAGACAGGTGATTCGTCTTTCGGCCCATATGTGAAGGGCAACGGCTCGGAGTTTTCTGATGGCAAAAGCCAAATGTCAGAATTATAGTCTATCCGATCTTCATTAATATACTGCTCTACGTAAGCGACTGCACCGTTACCTGGATGGACAGCAGGATCGCTGACCCACCGAAGTTGATATAAATCCTCTGCTGTTATATGGCGTTTAGCTATACTGGATTGCGGGTCGCTCAAAACAATTCCTCCTCCAATCATCAGATCTCTATAAGATTCGAAATATATTAATCCGATGAAATTTGTAAGTTTTAAATGGTATTAAAATCACGTTACTCTTTCTACTTGTCTCTGTCAATTTACTTTTTCATGTATTTCCAATACAAAAACCCTATCTCTCTGGTCGCCACAGACCTGAAAGCCTCCTAAATCGGAGGCTTTTTATGAGATAAGGTGATTGAACAGTCACATCTATAGTTGAAAAATAGGAGATATGGGTGGCGCATCATTTTTTACAGGGATAATCGACCTGCTTCCGTCATCCAGATTCGGCCCATGCTGCCAAATCGTGCTCGGAATTTCCTGCCGCAGCACCGGTATGATATTCTCGCTAAACCGATGTAGCTGTTCGAGCTGCTCCTGCTCACCCAGCCCGTCCACGCTGATGCTGAGTACCTGGTGACCAAACGCGGTATGATAGTTCCGTATTTTTTCAAGAACGCTCTCCGCAGAGCCGATCAGAACAGGACCGTTACGAATATTATCCTCCAGACTCGTGAAGGGCGACTGATTGTGCTGAGCTGCCGCTGTCGAGTGGTAGGCATCATAATAAGGACGATACCGTCGAATCGCTTCCTCATCCGTATCTGCCAGATACAGACTCCCTGCTCCGGCACCAATCACAGCCTGAGACGGATCATGCCCGTAATAAGCCAGCCGTTCCCGGTAATGATCAATGAGCGCTTTATACTTGGCCTGCGGGTGGAAAGAATTCGAGGAAAATATCGGCTCCCCGTATTGCGCAGCCAGCTCGGTCGATCGTGTACTGGAAGCACTGCCATGCCAGATGGGAATCTGCTGCTGATACGGCCGTGGCTGTGTCGTGACTTGATGCAACCGTGGACGATAGCTTCCTTCCCACGTCACCTCTTCTTCGCTCCACAGTCGTTTGAGCAGACGATAGCGCTCAGCAAGCGAGTCCCACTGTTCTTCCTCTGTAATTCCAAATAACGGATAATGGCGCGGATCATTGCCTTTCCCAATAATAATCTCTAATCTTCCACCCGATAAATGATCCAACGTCCCATAGTCTTCTGCCACGCGCACCGGGTCCAGCACGCTAAGCACCGTCACCATAGTCAGCAGACGAATCCGTTCGGTTCTCGCCGCAATAGCGGTCAGCACGAGCGGGGGTGAGGATGACAGAAAAGGCGCACCGTGCCGCTCCCCCACACCGTATGCATCAAAACCAAGCTCCTCTGCGAGAACAGCCTGATTGATTACATTTTGGAATTTTTGCTGCGAGCTCCAGGTTTCCCCGGTAATCGCATTAGGCAGATTAGCCATCAGACTGAATAACACAAACTTCATTTCAAGAAAGCCCCTTTCGGAGAATGAGTCGGCTTCGTCCTTTCCCAGGTATCGGCCCTAATTGCGGTTAGCGGTCTCGGCTTCGTTTTTTTCACGAATATACGTTTCAAATAATTCGGGATTCACAACTTTACGCAGCACATGCATCGTTCCATCTCCTGTTCCATGGTCAAACGCATGAATACGCTCATATCCCCAACGCTCATACATAGACAGCAGATAGGGATGCTTTTCGGCTGTTGCCAGCGTAACGGCAGGAGCTCCCACCTGATCACGGATTATAGTCTGCTCTACCCAGTTCAGCAGCTTGCGACCGTAACCTTTGCCCTGAGCAGCCGGATTGACGGCAAACCACATGACAAATGGTAGATCCGTTATAAAATTAAGAGCTCTATTTTTGAGATGACTAACTGTAGCCTGAATTACACCATCGACTTCCAGCACGTAGCAGTCATTATTTTTAATGTTTTCCTGAATGATAGGAATATCTGCCTGAGCGGCAGGCCATTTAAGCTCCAACTGCCGAATTGTTTCGTACGCCTCATAAGTCACGTACTGCAATCTCTCCGCATCTTCCCGTTGTGCCAAACGATAGATTTCGCTCATGTTAACCCGCCTCTCCTTTATAAAAATTATTAATCCTATCTACTTAATCAGGAATAAAAGATAAAATAACTGTAGCATGCTCACAATCCAGCGACAAATTAATTTTTTCTATAAGCATATTTAAAATAACGATAACCTAGCGAAAGTGACCCCGAATTGCAAAATCCTCCTCCGTCAAATCCATGTTAACGCACATACCGGTTCGGCTGCCGTCGGCTGCGGCAAAAATCAATTGGGAAGGCATGAAGTATGAAGAATCTCCGGCGGCGTATACCCCAGGTATAGAGGTTCTTCCTGATTCATCCGTCTTGATCCCGCCCGACTCCAGCTTTTCACAGCCCAAACGTTCTCCAAACGGTGTACTTTGCACAAATTTGGGAGCGATGAAACCACCAGCCCTCGAGACTTGAGTTCCATCCGTAAAGCGAACATGCTCAAGCTGTCCATTGTGGCCGATGAAAGCCGCAACAGGCTGCTCCATCACAACAATTCCCTTTGATTGAAGCCATTTTTTTTGCTCGTCTGACAGGGTATCGTGGCCGTTCGTGCAGACGACCACATCCTTGCTCCAATTAAGGAGTAATTTGGCCGTATGATAGATGCCCGGAGATTCGGACACAACGACAAGCGGTTGATCCCGTAGCTCCCAGCCGTCGCAATAGGGGCAATTAAACAAGCTTTTTCCGTATAGTGGATAAAAGCCTTCGATCTCGGGAAATATCTCCTTTACGCCCGTCGCCAAAATCAGTTTTCGCGTTTGAACACGAAGGCCTGACGAATCAAGCACCTCAAATCCGGATTCAGTTTTTTCAATCGAAACAACCTCGGTTTGCAGATGATCGACAGACGGATAGCGCAGTACTTCCTTATAAGCAACGCGACGGAACTCGGCCGGCGTTACGCCGTCTCTTGTAATAAAGCCGTGCGATGTATGCGTAACGGCATTTCTGGGCTGGTTGTTGTCGATCAAAGCCACACTTCGTCTTGCCCGGCCAAGCACAAGGGCTGCATTCAATCCGGCGGGTCCTCCGCCAATAATAGCACAATCGTAAATCATGATGCTCATCTCCTTTAAATAGATATTAAAGACTTATTATATCTATAATATCCTCGAATTCGCTAATGTGTCAAGCTGCACCTGATCATAAAAAACGAAAAAAAAGCCCGAAAACCGGGCTTTTCTAATTCCTCGTCTCATACCATGCCAGCCATATCCTTAGCATTCAGACGAAATGTGCATGTTGCTTTATTCCGCAGGGGCTGTAAAGCTGCGTTGGGCAAATTCACTGTCCAGCATATAAAAAGCGTTGCTATCTCTTTCAATACGCTTGAGCTTCTGGATCACATTGTCGAACAGAGCTTCCTCTTCGACTTGTTCATCAATAAACCATTTCAGGAAATGGATCGTCGCATGCTCACGTCCGTCCAGAGCCAAGTCAGCCAAATGATAAAATTTCTGCGTATTTTGCTGCTCATGCTTGTAGCCGTGCTCAAATACGTCCAACATGGAATCGTAGCTATTTTTAGGCTCCGGTAATGCTGCCAAAGTAGCTCGCCCTCTGCGGTCATTAATATATTTGTATAGCTTCATCGCATGAAAACGTTCCTCTTCAGCTTGTACCAGGAAAAAGTTTGCGAACCCATCCAGACTTTCGCCAGAGCAATAAGCAGCCATCGCCAGATATACGTGAGCGGAGTAAAACTCAAAATTCATTTGCTCATTTAGAGCCTGTGCCAAATTGTCTTTCATGTATCAGGTCACCTCGGTCATGTATGTAATGATGTAGCGATCTTAGTGTACCACGAAACCAATCATAAAAACGAGCGCAATGTGAGTTTTAAACACCCTCGCATTGCGCCCGCATCATCCAAGATTATTTTACATTCAAGGCTCCAGCCCCCATACACGCTGGTCGTTCACATACAGAGGCGTTTTGTTCCAATCTGCATAAGACGTCTTGGTCGCATCATAGGAAAAATCATCACTTTCGTTATAATTGCTCCAGTCCGTCTTGTTCAAGCGAACCTGAATATCCCCCGTGTTGGCTCCTGCTGCCAGACTTCCCGCACCAGCTCCAAAGGAGATTTCCAGATAGTAATCTGCGCCCGTAACCGCCTTATCCAGTTTCACAAAGCGTCCCTGAACGTTGCCGCTGCCGAGCTGTGCATAGTCACAATGGAATTCCTGCGGTTTATCGCCATCCACTGTAAAGTAATACCGCAGCTTGACAGTCTTTAGATCAACAGCCTCTTTCCCCTTGTTTACAACACGGAAAAGCGGACGAATCTGATTATCTCCCGGGTTCGTGTCGCCCACGCGGTATTGGGCAATTACATCTCCCGTTGCCGGAATCGGCGCTGCTGTCGGCTTGGCGCTGACCTCGGCAGAATCCGGGCTGGTTCCTAAAGAATTAGTTGCACTTGCTACATAATAATAAGTGGTTTCATTCACCACTCCTGTATCCTTGTAAGTGCTATCCGTTACCGTTGCTACCGTGGTATAAGGTCCCCCACTGGTTGTGGAGCGCTTGACGGTATAGCTGTCGGCCCCCGTCGCTTTGCTCCAGCTCAGTGTAACCTGAGCATCCCCGGCACTTGCTTTCACATTTGCCGGAGCTTTGGGAGCTGTCGGCTCAGTTGTTCCACTATTGTTGATGAGACGGTCATATTCGGCATAAGCTGTCGCCATATCGACTTGGGACCAAAAACGGTGATACGTAAATTCCGGAGCGCCTTTATCCCATTTTTTCGTTTGATTATTCCATGAAGTTGTGTATTTGTCCTTGAGATAAGACCACTGAGGATCTTTGGTGATGTTAGGCCGGATATCGGTGTAGCTGGAATACGTACCATTACCACCCTTGGACGGATCAGAGGCGGTAGCGTCTGCGCCAGGAATGGTGTTGCCTTGCCCCGTTTTACCACTCCATCCGTTCGGGATATACGCTTCTTTCGTAAAATAACGATAATAATCCTCACGTGCTTCCTTCGTGGTAATGCCCACGCCGTCGTTGTAACCCCATGCAGCATCGAGCAAAGCTTTGGACAGATCCTTGGCTTCCTTGCCTAATGCGGTGTAATCTCCTTTTTCGGCCTTCGTTCCGGCAGCAAAAAAAGTAAGCGCTTTAACATAACTGCCCAGCACTCCCGCATCTTGCCCTGGATTCTTCGTTACTACATGCAGATTGGCATTCCCCTTATGATTGGCAAATCCGGTCCAGGTTTCTGGCTTCCCGCTCCATTCCAGATTACCTGGCACCCAGAACTCGCCTTTAGCTGCTGTAGTGGCAACCTTCGGATTTTTACCACCCAGAATGCGCTTGCCTTGAGCGTCCAAATAGTATCCCTGCGCGTCTGTCACAGGACGTTCGTTGGCAAATGCATAGCTCTTGGACCATGCTACCCAGTTTTCCGTCACTTGCTTAGCCATTTTAAACTGCTCGGAAGAAGTATCACCCTTCTTGGCTAAAATGTAGTACAGCTCGGCAACCCGCTCGACAGGCCAAGCCTGCATTCCGAACCAATTGTTGGACGGTGGATCTTGGTATACAGGAGCGCCTGTATAAGCCATTCCATAGAAGGTGCTTGTGCCAGACGGATACGCCTTGTAGGCACCATCCCAGCTATTCGTTGCTCCACCTGCAATGGCTCCCTCATCGGATTGCAGCCACGTATAAAATTCCAGTTGGCGCTTCAGCGAGGTAGCCCAATCCTGTCCCGCCGTTGGTGAATTTGGTATTAATCCGCCATCCTGATCGGATAACGCGTAAGCAGCAACGACATTTTGGTAGCCCTGATGCGCGTGGCTGGCGCCAATCCGCCAAGCCCAGTTGCCGCTTTGACCCAGTCCGCCACCCCATGCCGTATACCATGCCATCAGATAGTGGCTGGCATCCTTGCCGGAACCAGCGGTCGGAGTCCCATTGGAAGCGCTTCCTATTTTTTGGAAGTATTTATCGTACATACCGTAACGTAAGTAGTCTCCCATCTTTTTCGCTTTATCCAAATATACCGAGTTGTCATATCCCAGTTCTTTCGCCCAGTACATGGCTTGAACCGCCCGTGCGTCCGCATCGGTGGCATTCGTGTAGCGCCATTGCTGTGCAGGAGCATTATTTTCCTTGGTAAACAGGCTCATAAAGCCTTCATTTGCTTTACCAAATTTTTGATTATCCTGCGATGGATGCGGGACGGCTTCCCAAACCGATTCCTGCTCCCCGCGTTGGAAGGTGTTCACATAGGCCGCTGTATGAGACGGATTCAGCAGATTGCCAAAACCGTACCAATTATCCACGTCCAGCAGCCAATGCATCAGATAGGTCTGATTATTGCCATAGGTTGCTTTCAGCTCTGCATCCAGCGGGTCCTTGCCACCACTATACTGACCACTCAGACGGCTTGGATATTGATCCGGCTGCGGATACTCTGCTGCATAGGTGGCTGGGCTGTTGGGGTTGTAGTTACTCATAGTAGGCTGTTCTTCCTTGCCATCTCCTTCATTAACAGGAATGATGTATTTCTCCATGTTGTCCCAAGCGGATTCCAGCTTCCCCCAATCCCCGGTATAATGACCATACAGCACTTCCAGCCACATCCAGTAGCTATAGGCTTCCGAGGTCGTTAAGTGTCCGTAGTCCGGGGCCTCGCTCATCAGGGTTTCAACCGAATGGTAAGGTATACCTTCCTTGGAAAAATATCCACTGGCCGGGTCCTTCAGTTGTTTGTACAATTGAAGAAAGCGTGTGGATTCCGGTGTTGCGGCTGAAGCACGGTCGGGTTCGGCTTGAAATATGCCCAAAGTTAGCGGAAGCACCAAAATGGCTGACATGACCATAGAGACAGATTTCCTGAACACGGATTTTCTGCTGATCACTTTTGCATTCATCCTCTCCATTATCAATTTTGGCTTTACACAAGATTTTATTTTGAAAAACAACAGCACAAAAAGACAGCACCATCACCTCACTTTCCCATAAAAAAGGTGGAGGACACGCTGTCCAATAGCTCCAAATGCTTCACATTGGCCCTGGAAAAAATATACCACACCCGCCGCGAAATGAGAGTCGAAAAAATCAATATGTTTAGAGTTTAATAATGAAAATTGACGAAATTGCATGAAATCGCTACGATTTCACAAGGAGGCGTTACAAAATGAAAATTTTACTGGTACTTGGTTGTACGATGATGTTTTTAGCCGTAGCCCTGGGAGCGTTCGGGGCACATGCTTTGAAAAAAAGACTTTCCGCAGACATGATGAGTATATTCCAGACGGGCATCCAATATCATATTGCCCACGGCTTGGGCCTGGTTCTGCTCGGAGCAGTTGCAGGAAATCTGGTCCATTCTTCTCTGGTCGTAACCGCAGGCTGGATTATGCTTATCGGTATTCTCCTGTTCTCCGGCAGTCTGTATGCTCTTAGCTTGTCCGGCGTGAAAAAGCTCGGAGCGATTACCCCGATTGGCGGGGTGGCTTTTTTGGTGAGCTGGGTGCTTGTGATTGTGGCGGTTGTACAAGATTAAACATAGCTAAAGAAAAGAGACTTGGAAAAGTAGACGCTTCCAAGTCTCCTGAGCAATTCCCGAATATGAAAGAATATTATTATTTCGTCTGTACTCCTTGCACCTTCTGAGCCGCTAAGCGATGACCCTCGATGTAACGTCTGGATTCAGCCATCTGGTGTTCCTGCGCGGCTTCCATAATGATGTGAACCCCCGGCTTGTACTGTTCCAGCAGTTCCATGTATAGGCCGTAATTCATGTCACCAAAACCCGGCGGCACGGTCTCGATCTCACCTGTCGATGACAAACGCCGGTCTTTGGCATGTGCCGCGATAATTCGAGGTCCTAGTAATTGGAACGCTTCGCGGATAACCTCATCCTGCCGTGCCAGATTTTCCGTTTTCAGCAAATTGCCCGGATCAATCACTACACCGATCTGGGATGACGGTACTTCCTCCAGCAAGGTAGCCAGTTCTACCGCCGTTCCGACCAAATGATCGTTAGCGGCCTCCAATCCTACGAATACGCCCCATTTTCCCGCCTCATCGGCTAATTCACGCACGACTTCCTTTACAACCTTCCAGTCTCGTTCCGTATATGCGCTGCCATCTTCATTACGTCCGACTTCGGCAGCCACCATCGGTGCCCCTAACAGGCTCGCATATCGGATCAGCTCTTTAAAGCGTTCTACATTTTCACGCAGCAGCTCCTCATCCTGTTCAAAAAAATGCAAATAGCATCCAAGAACCGATATGGATACTCCGTGCTTGCGGAATTCCTCCGCGATAGACAGCGCCAATCCCGGGCTGAACTTGCCCGGTTTGTTAAAGTCCACATCACTGATCGCTCTCCACGGAGCCAGTTGAACATGAGTAAAGCCCGCTGCGCCTACCTTTGCAGCCAACTCGCGATAAGGCAACTTGCCAAACAAATGCGCCAATACGCCTACTGTCACTGAAATCACCTCTTCTTTTTAATGTTGCGTCCTGCTTGTCACAGCACTGCTTTCCAAAGTCTCATTAATGATTTGCGTAATCCCTTCCACCTCATCATGAATAAAAAAGTGCCCCCCGTCAAAGGTGAAAATTTGAAAATTCTGATTCGTATGCTGCTCCCACGCTTCCGCATCCTGCAAGGTCATCGTGTTATCGGCCAGCCCTGTCAAGGCAGTGACCGAACAATTCAAAGGTACCGTTCGGGGCGTATACTTATACGTCTCAACGGCTTTGAAGTCCGCTCTTAGCACCGGGATAAAATAGTCGTACAATTCGCGATTGTCAAAAATGGCCTCCGAAAGCTGACCATATCGCTGCAAATGCGTTCTGAACTGCTCTGCGGGCAGATCATGGGCCCACGGGAAATCTCTCGGGACATGCGGTGCCCGTCCCCCAGATACGAACAGATGAGCTGGCTTGCCATAACCACCAGCCACCAGCTTGTAATACAGCTCGAATGCGATCATCGTTCCCATGCTGTGACCGTATATAGCATAAGGATCGCCGGGGGCTATCTCTTGACTGATCTTGAGCAGTAAATCCTCGCTCATTTCCTCGATGCTGTCTTTTAACGGCTCTCCGGAACGAATACCTCTGCCCGCCAGCTCCAGCGGGACAAGCTTAATCTGCGGAAGCAGCAGCTTTTTCCATTTGAAGCTGACCGATGCCGATCCACCTGCATATGGAATGAAAAACAATGTGATGGGTGCCATCCTTGCAACCTCCTGCCATGTTGAGTCTTAACTCTTTCATTTTAGCATAAAAAGGTATATTTACCCATTTCAAATATTTTGCAAATTCAAGAAACAAGGTCGGGGAAATCAAGCATCTTTTGCATCAGGCAGGAAACCGCTTCTTTTAGGAAGAACAGCTTCATGTTTGAATATAATAATGTGTTTGGTTTTATTTCTTTAAATTCGAGAGGAGTTCTACGCCATGAAGTACGGTTTCTTCGATGATGCTAAACAAGAATATGTCATACACACCCCTCAAACCCCATATCCCTGGATCAATTATTTAGGCAACGAACGATTTTTTGGACTGATCTCCAATACAGGCGGCGGCTATGCATTTTACCGGGATGCGCGCTTACGTCGCCTAACACGATACCGATACAACAATATTCCTGTCGATAACGGCGGCCGCTATTTTTATATTCATGATGACGGGGATTACTGGACACCGGGCTGGATGCCAGTCAAACGGGAGCTGGATCGGTATGAGTGCCGACATGGGCTTGGCTATACTTCAATTATGGGTGAACGTAACGGTATCCGGGCGACGCAGTTGGCTTTTGTACCGCTGTCCTTTGATGGCGAGGTACATCAGGTCAAGCTTCAGAATACTTCTGCTCAGACTAAAAAGATCAAGCTCTTTTCTTTTGTGGAATTTTGTCTGTGGAACGCCTATGACGATATGACCAATTTTCAACGCAACCTGAACACGGGCGAGGTCGAAATACAGGACTCCGTCATCTATCACAAAACGGAATATCGTGAGCGTCGCAACCACTATGCATTCTTCTCTGTCAATCGCCCGCTGGCAGGATTCGATACAGACCGTGAAGCTTTTCTGGGACTATACAACGGGCTGGATCAGCCGCAAACCGTCACCGCCGGGCAAGCCTCGAACTCTGTGGCCAGCGGGTGGTCGCCTGTAGGGTCGCATTGCATCGAAGTAACCTTGGAGCCAGGTGAAGATACGAGTCTTAACTTTGTACTTGGTTATGTGGAAAATCCGGAGAATGAAAAATGGGAATCTCCCGGTGTGATTAATAAAAAGCAGGCTCATGCCATGATTGCTCAATTCGCGGATGAAGCCGATGTTGAACGAGCCTTGAGTGAGCTGCGGGCCTATTGGAACACTCTGCTCTCCAAGTACACCATTCAGAGCCACGACGATAAGCTGAACCGGATGGTGAATATATGGAACCCGTATCAATGTATGGTTACGTTCAATATGTCGCGTTCCGCTTCGTATTTCGAATCCGGCATCGGGCGTGGAATGGGTTTCCGGGATTCGAATCAGGATTTGCTTGGTTTTGTCCACCAAATACCGGAGCGGGCGCGGGAACGGATTATCGACATCGCCTCCACACAATTTGATAACGGCGGGGCTTATCATCAGTACCAGCCTTTAACCAAAAAAGGAAACCACGAGGTCGGTGGCGGTTTCAACGATGATCCGCTGTGGCTAATTGTCGGCACCGCTGCGTATATCAAAGAAACGGGAGACTTCGCCATATTGGACGAACAGGTGCCTTTCGACGGAAATGCAGAGCACACCGCTACCCTTTTTGAGCATTTGAAGCGATCCTTTTATCATGTGGTTAACAATCTCGGCCCGCACGGTCTTCCACTGATTGGCCGGGCAGATTGGAACGACTGTTTGAATCTGAACTGTTTTTCCGCCACACCAGATGAGTCCTATCAGACCACACAAAATTTGGAGGGCCGCACAGCGGAATCGGTATTCATCGCCGGACTCTTCGTATATACAGGACCAGATTTTATCGAGCTGTGCAAGCGCAGAGGATTAGATGAGGAAGCAGCTACGGCCCAAGCCCATGTGGATCGGATGCGGACAGCCACGCTAGAGCATGGCTTCGATGGCGAATGGTTTCTGCGTGCCTACGACCACTATGGGAACAAAGTCGGCAGCAAGGATTGTGAGGAAGGCCAAATTTTCATTGAGCCGCAGGGTTTTTGCGTGATGGCCAGGATCGGAGTTGAGGAAGGTCAGGCTCAAAAAGCTCTCGACTCTACACGGGATCGGCTGGAAACCCCCTATGGCATTGTGCTACAAAATCCGCCTTATTCCCGCTATTACATCAATCTGGGTGAAATATCCTCTTATCCTCCAGGGTACAAGGAAAATGCGGGCATCTTCTGTCACAATAACCCGTGGATTATGATGGCGGAGGCCGTGATTGGCCGTGGAGATCGTGCATTTGAACTGTATAGCAAAATTGCTCCAGCCTATCTGGAGGACATCAGCGACATCCACCGCACCGAGCCTTATGTATATGCGCAAATGATTGCGGGTAAGGATGCCGTTCGTGAAGGCGAAGCCAAAAATTCCTGGTTGACCGGCACAGCGGCGTGGAACTTTGTAGCCATTACCCAGTCTATTCTTGGTATTCAGCCGGAATGGGATGGTCTGCGTATTGATCCGTGTATCCCTGCCGCTTGGGACGAATTTACAATCACTCGCGTCTTCCGTGGCGATACCTACGTGATCCAAATCACGAATCCACAACATATATCCAAGGGTGTAGCAACAGTCACACTAGATGGTACTATCCTCACGGACAATGTTCTGCCAGTTGCAGGAGATGGTGCAATCCATCAGGTTAAAGTGTTACTGGGCTGACAAGTACATTAACCCCTAAATCGACCCCTAAAAAATTAGCTTCAACTTCGTCACATAGTATCTTATAATACGAGAATGGCTAAAGATACATTAAGTGTGGTGACATCATGAATAAGACAACACGACTTACTCAAACAACCGATTATAAATTAAAGGAAGCTCGCTGGGTACGGAGAATGTTTTTATTATACTGGATGATTATAGCCGTACATTTTATTGCGCAGCTTGGTTGTTATTTATTTCTCGAATACCACGCTTCGTCTTATGAATTTTACGTTGGAGTTCTCATTGTTCCGACACTGATTATGTGTGGTTCCAATCTGCTTGCAGAGCTGGTTCATTATAAATACAACAGATATTCATTTGTGATCCTATTTGTGGCAAGCACGGTCATCTGCTGGACCATCATTCGTTTAAACTACGATATTGGGATTATCCCGGCGTTGTGCTTGTTGCCTATTTTCTCATCCATCCTGTTCTTCAATCGTCGCCTAATATGGTTTTCCTTTGTCTTGCAAGTTGGAGTCTTTTTACTTTTGCTGGCAGTGGATGGTTCTTTCCGTACCTACTTGTCGGTCTTTGATATTGTAGCGATTCTGATCTTTTTGATTATGTCCACTTTTATTGCCATTATTATTCAGGCAAGCGGCCGTGACCTGCTGTTGGATTTGTATAAAACACAGCGTGCTCACCAGGAATTAATGATTAGTAATGCGATTATAAGCAAAATGTCGATGACCGACGGGTTAACCAAGCTCTATAATCATTTGTCCTTTCAGAACTTCTATGAAAAAGCACTCGAATATGCTGAACAAGGCGCCATTATCCATCTCGCATTACTTGATATTGATAATTTCAAGAAAATTAACGACAATTACGGGCACCAGTTCGGAGATAAAATTTTGGAGAGCATTTCGCTAATCATTACAGAACAGATTACAGCTAATGATATTGCGGCCCGCTATGGTGGTGAGGAATTCGCCATCCTGATGTTCGAGCATACTTTTGAAGAAGCTTATCAAATCGCCGAAAACATCCGACATGCAGTGGAAAAGATGATCTTTCATGAAAAAAAGCAGAACATTTCCGTGACCGTAAGCATTGGACTGAAAAGCTATACAGAAGAAATGAACAAAGATTCGTTCTTTCAGGAAGCGGACGACTACCTATATCAAGCCAAGCGTTCTGGCAAGAATAAGATAGTTTCGCTCAATCATATCGCTTAATTCGACAGAGAATACTTCGCAGGATGAATTCTCCGGCACTCGCTTGCCGGGGATTTCTTTTTTAAGAGACAATCCATTTGACAAGAATATGAGTTGAAACTATAATAGTTACAAGTTATAACGTAATTTACTTACATAAAATAAGTTAAAGGAGATGTTTTTCATATGTCAACACTTGTTATTGTAACCCACCCTAATCTTGCGGAGTCCCGCGTTAACAAAAGATGGGTCCAGGAGCTCAAACAGCAATCGGGTGTAACCGTTCATAACCTGTATGAAGTATACCCGGATGAGAAAATCAATGTAGCTCAAGAGCAGGAACTGCTGGAGCAGCATGACCGTATTGTACTGCAATTTCCTTTTTACTGGTATAGCACCCCTTCCCTGCTGAAAAAATGGCAAGATGTGGTTCTGACTTACGGTTGGGCTTATGGAAGCGAAGGTGGCAAATTGGAGGGCAAAGAGTTACTGATTGCTCTGTCTGCCGCTAGTGTAGAGGAAAACTATCAACATGACGGACGGAACAGATACACAATCGAAGAACTGTTGAGACCTCTCGAAGCTACAAGCCACTTGATTGGTGTCAAATTGCTCCCTTATTTCGTACAATATGGTGCTGGGGTTCTGACCGACGAGCAGCTTGAGCAATCCGCACAAAAATACGCGCAAGCCGTTACTTCTTAATTGAATTGCAAGAATCCCCTTGGTTGGAGCTGCCACCTGCTGTGAAGCAGAGCGTGGCAGTCTACCGACTAAGGGGATTTTTTGATTTTGATTTTTCAAATCAGGAATGATAAAGAACTGCGTTCTTTTGCTGGTTTGCAGGAATGGGTTAATTAGCTGAATAAACGATTTCGGACGAGTGTACCCGGATTGCAGCCGTATTTTTTACGGAACGCCTCTGCAAAGTAGCTTGGATTGGAATAGCCCACCGCAAAAGAAACTTCCGTAACACTATTTCCTCCGACTTGCAGCAAATGAAGTGCCTGCTCCAGCCGTTGTTCGCGCAGATCTCCAAAGACGGTTGTTCCGTACATTTCCTTGTAGCCCATTTTTAATTTGTAATCGTTCATGCCGATCATACGTGAAAGCTGCAAGAGAGACGGCGGCTCCGCCATGTGCTCCAGCATAATTTGACGCGCCCTCTTAATTTTGGAGATTTCATCCCGGTTCAAGGAGACGGATGGATCATGCCCATTCTCGAAAAAGGTGCGTAAAGCCAGCATCCACAAATCCAATACGGCACATTCCATTTCTATATTGCGCATCGAGCCGGATTGAATTCCCTGCATTAGCTGAGTCCATTTGGAGACGGCAACTGGACTCATACGAGCCTGAAAAGCGCGAAATGAATGGGGTCCGAGTAAATCCGCAAAATCAACACTCCTTCTTCCGTCCGCCTCTTCCATAAAATAATGAAACGTCGATACCGGAATCCCGATGCCCAGCATCGTAAATTGCTCATTCGCCGTAAATTCAAAGCGAGCTTCGCCCGGCTTCAGGAGCTGTAACGAAAAATGCCCCGGCACAATTTCATGCCGTACTCCCGACGCCTGAACCTCCCGTCCGCCGCGGAAACAGCAGGTAAGCTCCACCATAGGCACAGAAGCCACAAAATCAATCGTTCGGCTTTGATGAAAGGTATAATCGGAAACCACAAGCTCCATATCCAGACGCGGGGAGCAACGGCAAATAGTACCCTTCCCTACGGTTTGTATAAGTTCCAACGGAGCTTTATCGCCTGTAACGTCAAAATTCAGCTCCAATTTTTCAAGAAACAGATTAAAATTATGATGAAAAGTAGCTTCCTGCACAGCGTTTCACTCCAGTATTGTTCATTGATAATTATTCTCATCATACCGGATTAATGGTGATTTGACAAAGAACCTCCTGCCGCTAGAAAATAGCAGCGATGGAGGTTCCCGTCAATCTGTTAAAATATGAAGATTTACAAAGTAACCAGTGTGCTGGACACCTGAACCATGCTCTCTTTAATGATGTTGCAGCCTTCACGCAGGTTTTCCAAGCTGATCGTTAGCGCAGGCATAATTTTAATCACCGTATCGTTACGTCCGGCCCGCTCAATAATGAGGCCCCTGCTAAAGCAAAGAGCAGCTACTTCTTTGGCAAAGGCTTCTCCCAGAGGAGACACATCAATTCCCCAGATCAGTCCCAAGCCGCGAATGTCAATGAGAGGGTCAATCGTTTGAATATGTTCATACAAAAATTGCTGAACAAAAGCTTCTTTCTCTTTTACCTGTGCTTCCAGCCCTACCGTATCCCTGAACTCCAGCGCAGCCTTGGCGGCTACAAAAGCAAGCTGGTTCCCCCGGAAGGTACCATTGTGCTCGCCAGGGCTCCAAATATCCAACTCCGGCTTGAGCAGTAGCAGTGACATCGGCAAACCATAACCACTGATCGACTTAGACAAAACGACCATATCAGGAACGATACCCGCGCGCTCAAACGAGAAGAACGAACCGACCCGACCGCAGCCGACCTGAATATCGTCAACAATCAGCAAAATATCATGATCATCGCACAGTTGCCGCAAATCACGCAGCCATTCAGTATCGGCAATGTTAATACCACCTTCAGCCTGTACCGTTTCCAGAATGATAGCCGCTGGCTTTTCCACCCCGGAATGGGTATCTGTTAAAAGCTGCTCCATATACAAAATGGTATCCAAGCCGTTAAACGTACTGTTAAAGGGGATGAAGGTAACGTTATTCAGGGATACACCAGCACTCTCTCTCATGGAGTTGTTACTGGTAACGGACAAACTTCCTAGAGACATGCCGTGAAATGCGCCCATAAAAGCAAAAATCCCATTTCTTTTTTTGACTTTGCGTGCAAGCTTCAGCGCTGCCTCTACCGCATTGGTTCCCGTTGGTCCGCAAAATTGCAGCTTATAATTCAAGCCCTTGGGCTGGAGAATACGCTCGGAGAAAGACTCAATAAACTCCTGTTTCGCCGTTGTGTACATATCCAGACCGTGCATGATCCGATCAGAGGTTAAGTAATCCAAAATCCGATTTTTCATAAAATCGTTGTTATGTCCGTAGTTCAAGGCCCCTGCTCCGGCAAAAAAGTCGATATATCCCTCTCCTGCCTCCGTATACAGCACATCGTTTTTCGCTTTGTTGAAAACAACCGGAAAGTTTCTGCAATAGGATCTTACATTGGACTCCAGTGCTTCGAATGTGTTCATTGATTTCTCGTCCTCCCGCTGACCTGATTTGGAAAAAATACAAGCATGGAAAGCAAAAAAAGTGTAAATATGTAAGCTAAAAAGAGAAGACAGTCCGAATCTCAATGGGGTAGCCACACCAAAAAATCATGAGTACGATCACAGGAACGATTAGAGTACAGAAAATAAATGCAAAATAGTCTATGGAGTGTAAATTAAATTCCAGAAGATTAAATGGTGGGGGGTTCTAAGGGGCCTATCAGTGGATGTCACTCCTATGTAATAAAATACCATAATTTTTTTTAAAGTCAATGCATGCTTCTGATGTGTTTTGTTAAATTTTTGTAATCGAGTGTTGAGGACTTGTTGCATTTTGTTAATTCTCCACGAAAAATGTCGGAATAGAGCTGAAAATCTTATAAATAGAGCATTTCCATATCAAAAAAGTATAAATCCGTTCTGCCCGGCTATTGGTTTGCCCGATCCCCCTGATCTTTTGACAGACTGTCCAAAGGGGGTTACTCTATCAAAAGAACTTGCCAAAAACTTTTTGAATGCATTGAACCTATCCTAACCATTTGACTCGAATTTGATAGAAAGATAAGGAAATATCATTATGTCTAATGTTTTGATTATTGAAGATGACAATATGCTGGGAGATACCCTTTCCTTGTATTTGACTGGAGAAGGCTACAACGTTACCCGGGTGGAACAGGCGGCTGAGGGAATTGCCCGGCTGGGTATGGTGCAGCCTGATATTATTTTGCTAGATCTACTGCTTCCAGATTTGGATGGTGTCAATCCCTGCCCACTGGTACGCAAGCATACGGATGTGCCAATCATCGTGATTTCTTCAGAAAACAATATCTCAGAGCGCATCCGTACACTTACGTTGGGAGCAGACGATTATATTTGCAAGCCTTTCAGTATGCAGGAGCTAAAGGCGCGAATCGAGGCTCTTTTCCGTCGTATTGAAATCACACGGTTACAGGCAAGAGGCCTTGCGCCTGAAGCCGAGCCTGAAACAGACATTGTTTTGGATCTGGCGCGAAGAATGATTACCGTTGATGGGCAGATTGTGGAGACGACATTTTCGGAATTTGAGCTTATGAAGCTTTTTTATTTGAACCGGGGAATTGTATTCAGCCGATATGCCTTGATTCAAGCTCTTCGTGGCACAGACTCCTTTATTAATGAGAGGGCTGTAGACGTACATATCAACCATTTGCGCAGGAAAATCGAAAAAGACCCTAAAAAGCCGAAATTAATCAGGACCATCTGGGGAATTGGTTATAAATTTGTGCAATAGCACGATCAGCTCCAGGGAACCGATGACTTGATTTGGTTAATCTCCTTTTGAACCAAGCTCAATTGCTCTCGCCAGTCTGGATACATCTTCCCTGGTGAGGTTTCATGGCTACGTTTCAATCCCTTTTCCAGCTCTATGACTTTTGCCAGCAGCCCGGACGCAAACAGGTTTCCTGCCCCTCCCTTAAGCGAGTGGATTAATCGGAGAGCGGCAGATAACTGTCCGTTGTCCATTTTCCTCGTCAATCTTTTATCGAGATGCTGGTATTCCTGAATCCATTTGTAAAGGGCAAATTGAAAAATATATACCTTTCCATCCATGCCGGCTATCGCCTGTTCCGCGTGAACACCATGTAATTCTTGCAGCCATGCTAAATGAATCCAGCTGTTTAACACTCTTACAGCATTCAGTTCATGGACAGGCTTGAGCAGCACAGCATTAATGCCTGAACGAAGGCAAACCTCCTGTTCATGCTGCGCAGCATCGGCCGTAAAGGCGATAATTGGAAGTCTGTTAAAAGCTTTCTTGCTGCGAATATGTCTGGCCGTCTCAAAGCCATCCATCTCTGGCATATGCAGATCAAGCATTACCATATCCCAGGAACGCAGTTCCAGTGACTCTAACAGTTCTCTTCCATTTGCAACCATGGTTACTTCAAAACCGCGCTCTGCCAGGAACTCGGTAATTACCACCTGGTTAATCTCATTGTCCTCCGCTATGAGAATTTGATACTTCTGTGTTGTAATCTCTCTTTCATAACGAGGGCTCATTATCGTATATGTATCCAGAGTATTAACATCTACAGACACTGTCTTTTCCTTTTCCAGCCTCCAGCGAATAACCTCCAATACAGCGTTTCGAGTCACGGGCTTGGACAAAAAGGCATCCACCCTGCTATCCTCGTCCCCAACTGCTATCCCTTCCATCTGGAACACTGTTGTAAGTCCAATGACCTGAGTCATCTGTCTATTTAGCAATTGAAGCCATTGTCTCCGTGTATCCAGCTCTCTAAAGCCATTCATCCCCATGTCGACCATAACCAAATCAAAATATTCGCCATTTTGAAAAGCTTCCACACATTCCTGAAAGGATGAAATGGTGTATGTTTCTAATCCTATGCTTTGTAGTAATTCGTTCAGACTAAATCTCAACAGCTCATGCCGCACAACAATTAAGGCTTTGCCGCTTATTTGTTTTTCTATCTGTGCGCCTTCCGGATGTAGATCCCCGATATTCAGTTCGACATTAAAGTAAAACCGACTGTATTCTCCCAATCGGCTTTCAACCTCTACATTCCCGCCCATGGCTTCAGCCAAATGCTTGCTAATGGCCAAACCCAGCCCGGAGCCCCCATATCGGCGGCTGGTTGATGTATTCGCTTGGGTAAAAGGGACAAACAGCTTGTTCACACCCACCTCGGAAATACCTATACCCGTATCCTCCACCATAAAGGACAACACTACCCGTCCGTTCTGCTGGCTTAGCATTTTCACCTCTAACAATACATGTCCCTGATCCGTAAATTTGACGGCATTAGTCAGAAGGTTTAAAAGCACCTGTTCCATCCGCAATGGATCACCTTTAACACTTTTGGGTAATTTGGGGTCCGTTATAAAAATGATCTCTATTTCTTTGTGTTCCAGCAAAGTACCCACCGTATCTGCAAGATGCCTAAGCATTTTTTCCAGCTCAAACTCCTGTCTTTCCAATTCCAAACTGCCTGCTTCCATCTTGGAAAAGTCCAGTACGTTATTGAGCATGGACGAGAGGGTACCCGAGGAGGCGAGCAGCTTGTCAAGGTAGTCTTTTTGGACAGCAGTCAGTTCCGTCTTGTTCAACAGCTTGGACAGACCGATGATCCCATTCAGCGGCGTGCGAATTTCGTGGCTCATATGAGCCAAAAAAACGCTTTTGGCATGGTTAGCCTCGTCTACCTCCTTTCTTTTCTGCTCGGAAGCTTTATACTCCGTAATATCCATTACGTGACCGATGACATGCTTGGTGATCCCGTCCTCCCTGACCGGATGTAAGGTAATTAAAGCCGAGTATTCCCAAAACTCCAGCTCAAATACCGTCCGGTCACCGAACCATGCCTGTTTGTAGTACTCGCTAAGCTGCTCCAGCGTTTCAGAGGAAAGCTCGAAAATATCCCCGAGTCGCTTAACATGCTCCCTTCGATTATAGCTGACTTGCAGATCCATACCCATGCGCTCCAGCAAGCCTCCTTCGAGCAGCCTATAATAAAATTCGTCGCCGCTTTTCTCCAGCCTGAAGGTAAAACCGGGTTGAACCCGAAGCACATTTAGGAGATCACGGTTTTGGCCCAGTAAACGTTGTTCATATGTATGTTTAATGATCCAAACGCGTACAAACAAAGCGATGAACATCAGACCAATCCCTAGCTCCAGCACACAAGTCATCAGATCTCTATCACTTATGCCAAAATATAAGAATAGAATTCCTGTCACTCCATAAAAAACACGCGTGATCGTCTGCCGAATGAGCTGAGAAATCAGATTGCGGCGCGCAAATGTAATAGGCGGCTGAAAAGTCAAAACAATTAATAATATCACGATAACATAAAGCACCAAGTCTCGAACCAAGTGTTCTCCCTCCTGTAATCTCCCTACTTTGTAAGCTATATTGGAAATATAAAAAAACTCAGGACAGATTCCTTATGCCATAAGGCTTAAAGAACTGTCCCGAGCATTCATTGTACTATAGATTCCATAGGGTTCAAGTTCGTTTTAATACTTGAAACGACCAATCATAGACCTCAACTCAGCAGCCATTGTTGATAGCAGCTGAGCAGAGGCTGATATTTCCTCCATGGAAGCCAGCTGCTCTTCTGAGGAAGCGGCAACTTCCTCAGAAGTAGCAGCATTACCGGTTGCAATCGTCGCCAGCTCGTTGGCTGTCGCTGCAATCTCTTGTACACTCGCTGATATCTGTTGTGCAATCGCAGCAACCTCCTCCACCTGAGGTGTGGTCTCCCGAATGCCTTCCATCGCGTCTCCCAGCTTGACAATGGTTTCTTTAGAAATCTGCAGCCCATTCTGAACCTCAGTCGTAACACGGTTCATCGTCTGAACCGTGGTTTCCGTTTCATGCTGAATTTCGGCAATCAATGTGGCAATCTGTGTTGCAGATGCCTGCGATTGCTCTGCCAGCTTGCGCACCTCATCTGCAACGATGGCAAAGCCCTTGCCATGATCACCTGCTCTAGCCGCCTCAATCGCTGCATTCAAGGCCAGTAGGTTCGTCTGATTGGATAGTTCACCAATAACCTTGGTAATTTCACCGATTTCCTGTGAGCGGGCTTGCAAGGCTTGAATCATTCGGTTAGATTGCTCTACCGAATGGTGAATCGAATTCATTTGTTCGCCTGTTTGCTCAACGGATTTCCGTCCTTCCTCTGCTTGTAAAGAGGATCGTCTGGCCAAATCGGCTACCGAGATTGAGCGTTCCGCAATTTGTGTGACTCCCTGTGCAATTTCATCAAGGGCTACTGAGTTATTTTCCAGGCCTGTAGTCTGCTTCTCTGCTCCACTGGCAATTTCCTGAACAGCCTGTGATACCTGCTCACTTGCAGCACTGGTTTGTTCTGCGCTTACCGTTAGCTCGTTCGAGGATCTAGCGACATGATCTGCACTTTCCCCTACGTTCTGAATGACAGATCGCAAGTTATCCTGCATGTTTCGGAAAGCCAGTCCCAATTGACCAATCTCATCCTCGCTCTTCACTTGAATGTCCTGCGTCAGATCCCCTGCGCTCACATTAACCGCTTGTTCCTTCAATTTTAAAATAGGTTTGATGATGGAACGAATCAGGAAATAGACAATGATTATACCCACCACAAGACACCCGACGACCGTAAGCAAGGTGCTGATCAAAATCGGCTGTGCTGCTTCATCCACTTCAGATAAATACAGCGTTCCGCCTATCTTCCAGCCTGTCAGCTTGTTGGTCGCATAGTTCATATATTTGGACTGACCTTCATACTGATACTCGTATTCACCAGCGTCGCTCTCATACATGCGTGATTCAATATCTGCTATTTTGGTGCCTGGTGCCTTCGTCGGATGAACAATGTAAGTGCGCTCGCTGTCCAGCAATATGGCATAACCTTCACGACCTACTTTAATATTGTTCAGTGTCTCCTTAATACCGCTAACTTTCAGATCGATGCCAATAACACCCGAACCATCCGTCGTGGCTCTGGACACCGTAACCGTCATTTGCTTGGAGGATGCGGAGAGATAGGGCGCACTAATCGCTGTTTTTGCTTGTTCCTTTATGGACTGCTCATACCAGGATCTGACTCGGGGATCATAATTATCCGGTAATTCCTTCTGTGGATAGGTTGTAAATTTACCACCTTTCGTTCCATAATAAATGGATTCTGTTTCAGGATGAAGTGCAATATATTGCTTAAAGAATTCTTCCAAATTCGCCGCTTGTTCCTCCGTCTCCACCAGGTTGCCTTTTAGCCTTTCAGCGAAATATTCTGCATCATGCACCTTGGGTGAAATGGCGCTATCAATAATAAAATTAGTGCGGGTGATGACCTGCTCGGCGCTATCTTCAATCTGGTTTAGAATCTCCTGTCTGGCGCTCACAAATGATAGAGCCCCAACAATCATAGATGGTATGATCAAAAAAGCAATAAAAGCGACCATCAGCTTCGTTTTAAAATTATTGCTGAGCATCCTTCCCACGTGCCATGGTTTTCCTGCAAACTTCTTCATTAGTCAACATCTCCAATTCATCATCTGGATTGCTTGCATATTGTGAACCGCTTCGCTTTGCCAATGATTATTCACTCGACAAATTCACTTTCTCTTTTCCGTTCTTCATCATCTCCCTCTAAAACACTTCGACACAAAAAAGATATAAACACGACAACGAATAGGTATATGTACTTATTTTTGAATGAAGCAAGGCTCCTTGGAACCGATTCCTTAATATAATATACCTAAAAACTATTAAAAAAAATGCACTGAACATGTTAAGGAAATGTTAGTTTTAACTCACTATACCTACCTCTAAACATGAAATAATCCCCTTGAGGTTGGCATACATAAGGTCATTTTTCGAAAATCACCATATGCTTGTTACCCCAAGGGGATCAAATTTGTTTTTTATTTTAGGTTAATCAATTCAGTAAAGCCTTAAGATCATCGAGACGGGTGACAGGTGCCTGGCAGGCGAAATGCTCGCACACATACACAGCCGGTTTGCCATCGACGAGCGTGTAATCACGGATATAATGGACGATGTCTGCGATTGCGGACTGCCCTTCATCCTTCAAAATAACAACTGTATTCGGCCTGAATCCGGCTTGAACCGCTCGAATAAACTGGTCGGTCTGCGGATCATCCCTATGCCCCACAATAACAATTTCCTTCGTCGTTCCCGACGCATACAATAGCGAGCTAAGCAGCGCCGAGTAACCCGTTGGGTATTGAACAACCAAGCCACCAAAAACCTTGAATTGCTTGGCTGAATAGTCCTCCAACCGAGATTCCCCCGTCAACCGTGCCAGTCGCACCCAATTATGGGCCGCAATGCTGTTACCGGATGGAATCGCTCCATCATATACCTCTTTGGGCTTGGCGATCAATTGCTCACCATCTGATCCGTAAAAGAACAGTCCGCCCCGTTCCTCATCCCAGAACAAGTCGATCATATCCTGATTAAGCGTTAACGCCCGTTGCAGATATTGTACATCAAAGCTCGCCTGGTACAGCTCAATCAAGCCCCACACATAAAAAGCATAGTCATCTACATAGCCGGGATAAGCTGCATCCCTGTCCCGATAACGCGCCAACAGCCGTCCGTCGTCCCGTCTCAGATGGTTCCACAAGAACGTCTCTGCCCTCTGTGCCAGTTCGGTATATTTAGCCTCTCCAAATGCCTGTCCCGCCTTCGCTAAAGCAGCGATCATCAACCCGTTCCACGAGGTCAAAATCTTGTCATCCTTGTGAGGATGAACCCGTTGCTCTCTGGCAGTAAACAGCTTAGCTCGCAGCTCACTGGCCCGTTGCTCCAATTCCTGTTCGGTCAAGTCATGCTTGATCCCGTAGGCTTCCAGATTTATATCAATCAGGTTCGGAATGTTATGTCCTTCGAAATTGCCGTAAGGTGTAATCCCGTACAAATCGTTAAAAAAGGCGGCATCCTTAGCGCCCAGTATAGCCCTTACCTCAGACTCGTCCCAAACATAGAATTTGCCCTCTTCTCCTTCGGAATCCGCATCCTCCGCTGAATAAAAGGCTCCTCCAACATCTGTCATGTCCCTTGCGATATATGTAAAGATTTGTTCCGCAATCCGTCGATACAGCTCCTTGCCAGTGACTTGCCAAGCCTCCGTATAAGCAATGGCCAGCAGAGCGTTATCATATAGCATTTTTTCAAAATGAGGCACCAGCCACTTCTCATCCACCGCATAGCGTGAAAATCCCATGCCCACATGGTCGTAAATTCCACCCCGATACATCGCATCCAGCGTCTTCTCTGCCATTTCCAGTGCCTGCTGATTTCCAGTGTGCTGTGCATATCGCAGCAAAAAAGACAAGTTATGCGGAGAAGGAAACTTGGGAGTTTCCCCAAAGCCGCCATAGTCCTTATCAAAGGCATAGCTGAATTGATGAAAGGCTTTGTTCAGACTATGCTCGTCCAGTTCGCCCCGATAACTGGCAAGCTTGTCGTGGCGTTCATGCTCGGTAAGCACCTGTTCGCCCAGTTCCACCAATTCGTCAGGTTGTTCCTTCCAACGGGCAGCCACCTTGTCCAACAGCTCCATTAGACCCACACGGCCAAATTTCTGCTCTTTGGGCAAATACGTTCCCGCAAAAAAAGGCTTGTGATCCGGCGTCATCAAAATCGTAAGCGGCCAGCCCCCATGCCCCGTCATCGTTTGACAGATGGACATATAAATATGATCCACATCCGGACGTTCCTCCCGATCCACCTTAATGGATACGTAGTCCCGGTTTAACAAATCCGCAACCTCTTCATCCTCGAACGACTCTCTCTCCATAACATGACACCAATGACAAGTGGAATAGCCGACAGATAAGAAAATAGGTTTATTTTCTCGTCTCGCTGTATCAAACGCTTCTTCACTCCACGCATACCAGTTCACTGGATTATGAGCGTGTTGGAGCAAATAAGGCGATTTCTCAGCGATTAATCTATTGGGCTTGCTGTTCGTTGTCATGGGGCATCACCTCTTTTCGGTTGGATTTGGGTAAAGATATGCTTAGTGTTAGTTTACCCAAATGAGTCGCAATCATCAATTTCGGATTACCTTAACAGTTCTCCTCATATCTTTTATCTTTAGTTTCAGCGCATACTCAATCTCTGAGTTAGCTCACGAGCTTCAAACTATATAATCACTCACTTTGCAAAACCAAACCATGTGAACAGAATCAGGTCCCCAGTAGTTCTTTTACTGCCTTATAGGGCTCTCCAAAGATCGTAATATCTTTAAAATCATTTTGTTGGAGTAATTCAATGAAAGCTCGCTCAATAGCGATTTTTGTTTTATAAATTCTGATATCTTCATTCGTTTAACCACTTGCTCCTTATGTGTAAGTTTTCGAACACTTCATATATAACATGTAAGATATCTTACAGATTATGCGATACTAATTATTTTTTATGTAGTAACTATACTCTATAGTAAGCACATACCCAAATTGAAGGAGGAAAATATATGTTTAAGCAATATGTAAATAACGAACAATTTAATCTCCAAATTAATCGTTTTATCAATGATTATTATCAAGAAGATGATCGCACAGAAGCAGATTTGGAAAAAATGATTCCGAAATTAAACGATACCCATAGCTGGTATGAAGCTTGGCTGGATTCAGCAAAGAAACGCGAAGATAGCAAGGACTATGACTTAGCCTCAGTCTACTATCAAGCAGCAGAATTTTATCTTGCACCCACAGATCCCAATAAAGAAAAAATGTATCAAAAATATACAGAAACCTTCTATAAAGGCTTTCATGATTTTGAGTATGAATCCTACAAGATTCCTTATGAAGACTCCTATCTTCCTGCTGTCAAATTAATGACACCTGGAGCTACGAAAACATTACTTGTCTTTGGTGGGTATGATTCTTACATGGAAGAGATGCTTAAAATGATGAAATTTATGAAGGGAATTCATTACAATATTATTGTATTTGATGGTCCAGGCCAAGGAACTGCATTAAAAAACGGTCTAAAATTCATTCATAACTGGGAAAAGCCCATATCAACGGTGATTGATTATTTCAAATTAGATCGTGTAAGCCTCGTAGGCGCTTCTTGGGGAGGATATTTGGCAATGCGGGCAGCAGCTTTCGAAAAGAGAATCGATAAAGTAGTTGCTTTTAACATTTTCTATTGTGGTTTAGATGCCTTAAAAATGGGTATGCCAGAAGAAACGTATCAGAGTATGATGCAGCTAGTCGATCATAATGAAGTAGATCAAGTGGATTCTTTACTTGAAAAGATGATGACTCACAATATTGATTTACATTGGAAGATTACCAAAGGGATGGAAAACACCGGTGAATCAACTCCTTTTGGTCTCATTAAAAATTTCGAAAAACACACGATGCAAGGCATTGGAGCATTCATTAATCAAGATGTTCTTTTATTAGCTGGAGAAGATGATCAATATGTACCTATTAGCCGACTACCACAAATTCAACAAGAATTAATAAATGCGGCTTCCATTACAACCAAAGTATTTACTAAAGAAACGGGGGGTGAGCAACACTGCCAAGCAGGTCACAGGGAGTTAGCATTTAATGAAATGAAGAAGTTCCTATAACACAGAGAGATAAATACCCAATCACAATTTCTCACATAAAAAATTCAGAGTATGGTTAATGCGGATATTTCATAAATATTTAAAGGAATTATGTATAACGTATGGTTTCCCCAAAAGGGGGAACCGTCTTTTTAGCGTAAGTATTGCCCTAAACATGCCTAGTCTTAATTTACCCAATGGAGAGATATCAATTTGTTACTTCTCCTTGTACCTTTTATATATTTATCTATGGTTTTTCTCTTTTAATTTCATTTACAATCACTTTCTATATAAACCGCAATTAAGATTATAACCTGACAAGCAGGCGATCTATCGTTTCCATCAGATGCTTCTAGAAGAATGACCGCACCGAAGGAATGGCCAATCAAATGCGCACCATTAGTAGCTTCCCCCAATAACTTTTTCAGTATATTCAAATACAGATTGAGAAGATTTTCCTCTCGTTTAAAAGGGGAACGTCCTAATCCTGGAAGATCCAGGATCTATACAGGTTGACCAGTTTTTTCATAAAGCTCTTGTCCGAAAGGAAACAAACCCTCTCCATCACTCAACAAACCATGTAATAAAATAAACGGTTTCCCTTCTCCTTGTAATTGATAAATGGTAGTGCTATCGATTAATGTTCGTTCAAATATATGATTAATGTTGGTCATTTTGATACATCATGCGATAATCCAGATCCGCTACTACGGCTGGGAAAAATTTCATTACACTCGTCTCCTTAAACCAATCTTCTCCCATAATTTTTTTGATGAAATATTTGAAAACTTTCGATTTGTAATAAAGTTCAGTCCATCAGAAGGAATTTGTGTAATTTTACTTACTCCACTATTCATAAGTGCTGTCGCATCAAAGATATGTATGAAGAAGGTGATTACGACAAAGAAGAATACTTGGACAGACTAAATAAAAGAAAAGCAGATATCAATAAGCTAGAAGCGGAAATTGACGATTATCAATTATTACTTCGAAAACAATCCGATCTTACTAATGACCAAAAAGCCAAAAAGTTTGAGGATGTAATATCTATACTTGATAGCACTTCTGTTGAAATAGAAACCAAAAATGGTCTGCTAAAAGAAATCATTGAGAAGGTTATATATATTAAGAATAACAATTGTCAAACTGACGATGCTTCATTAAGCTAACTGGCAGATTAGTTACATATATGTCAGAATTTTGCATAGAAGTGTAGTCCACCATCCAATACTAATTGTATGGAAAAGAGTCTAGATAAACAGTATACTAGCTATAATTGTTTTTTGTTGAGGTGAATATCAAATGGATGAAATCGATGAATCAAAACAAATTGTATTACAAATCGGCGGTGTCTTGAAAAAGTACAGAAAAGAAAAAAACATGAGCTTAGACGACTTAGCGGAATTAACGGGTGTAAGCAAACTTACTCTGGGGAATATCGAACGTGGCGATACAAATCCAACCTTGGCGATTATATGGAAAATTTCAAAAGGCATATCTTTACCGCTATTGGCTTTGTTGAAATCAGAAGACCCTGTTAGTTTGTATCGAGCAGGCGAAGGACTGCGGTTTTCTAATGATCAAAAAAATTGGATCATTGAACCAGTCTTTAAAAACGCAAGCAACGATATTGAAATGTGTCGGGCTTACTTACAGCCGAATAGCTCGTATCACCCTGAAGGTCATCATGTGAATACAACTGAAATTGCGACAGTAATGACTGGTTCCATTGAAATTCAAGTCAATGGAGAGATTTACACATTGAATCAATATGATACGATCAGTTTTCGTGCAGATTTTCCTCACTCTTATACCAATCATACGAATAGCGAAACAGTGCTCCATATATCCTTAAAGTATGGTTTCTAAAAGTCGAAAATTCCACTTATTAAATACAACTCCGAATTCCATGACGGGAATTCAGAGTTGTATTTTTGTTTTTAGATGAGTTCAGGTGTGTTATAAAATACTTCTTGTTAAAAATAATATACTATACTATACTTTTATTGTTCGCGCGGATGTTATTTCATAGTTTTTCAATCAGCAGGAAACAAATTTTACGTATGAATTCAGTAAGGAGAAATGAAGAATGTCGAACAAACAACATAAAAAAGCCGTACCATCCTCTATAGGACTGATAATTCTCGGCATTATTGTTATTGCAGCTAATTTACGTGCTCCTCTAACCTCAGTCGGTCCTTTAGTGAGTCTCATAAGGGATGACGTTCGTATTTCAAATACATTAGCAGGCCTGATAACAACGGTACCTTTGCTCGCCTTTGCTTTATTATCGCCTCTAGTACCAAAATTAGGACGAAGGTATGGGGTTGAACGTATCATTTTGATTGCCCTAATCTTTCTGACTGTTGGCATTGTAATACGTTCTTTATCTGGCGCAGCTAATCTGTATATTGGGACAGCAATTCTTGGATTCGCAATTGCCGTATGTAATGTATTATTGCCAAGTTTAATCAAAAGGGATTTCCCAAATAAAATTGGCTCCATGACAGGTGTTTACTCAATTTCAATGAGTTTATTTGGAGCAATCGCATCGGGAATCAGTGTACCGCTAGCCGTGAACGCAGGTCTAAAATGGCAGGGAGCATTAGGAATATGGGGGATTCTAAGCTTTGTATCGATTCTCTGTTGGTTACCCCAATTAAGAAATCAAACGAAGCAAACAACCACGACGAGTCAACAGATGGCCAGCAACGATGTGAATGTTTGGCGATCCCCTCTTGCCTGGCAAGTAACCTTGTTTATGGGTATACAGTCCATGGTTTTCTATGTGTTGATCGCATGGTTGCCTGAAATTTTAAAGCAGCAAGGAATTGACTCAAACCAATCAGGATGGTACCTCTCGATAATGCAGTTAGCTCTGCTTCCATTTACCTTTATTGTCCCCGTTATTGCTGGGCGCATGTCTAGCCAACGTTTGTTAGTGGTCATCACAATCATTTTGCTTTTGACGGGAACGCTCGGACTTTTATACGGAAGCTCCAATATCATTCTGTTGTGGATTATAATACTCGGAATTGGTGGAGGCTGCGCCTTTAGTTTGTCCATGATGTTTTTCGGTTTACGTACTGAAAATGCGCATCAAGCAGCGGAACTGTCTGGCATGGCGCAATCGATCGGATATCTTCTTGCCGCAATCGGTCCTGCCCTTATAGGATTTCTGCATGATGCGACAAATAGTTGGAATCTGCCACTTTTCATTCTCCTTGGCGCTTCGGTCTTACTCTTTTTAGTCGGTATAGGAGCAGCAAGAAACCGTTTTGTAGGTAGCCGAAATAGTTACGAGCTGCCACGGAAAGGACGATAAATATGTTTGACAAAATTATTGTGGCAATTGATAAAGCTGAAATAACGAACAAACTCCTCGATGCAACTGTTGAAATAGCCCGAAACAAACAAACTCAAGTTACCTTGGTTAATGTCAGCCAGGGATATGTATCGAATGGCATGACATATTTACCAGAGAATTTCTTGGAAGAAATATTGAACGAAATGGAGAAAGCGAGTTTGGAACAGTTGCAACAAGCCAAATCCAAATTAGAATCTGCGGGGATTAACCCGGAAACACTTCATCTTAAGGGAGATCCTGCACATGAAATATTAAATTATGCAAGAGATTCCGAGCAGCAACTCATTATTATTGGAAGCCGTGGGCTAAGTGGCATAAAAGAAATGATGCTTGGAAGTGTCAGCCACAAGGTTTCACAGCTATCAAGTTGCCCAGTCCTCATTGTGCATTAACTCCTTCGGGAACTGCAGAGATGATGCATTGTTATACTAACGGAGAACTTTAGTTCAATAAAACAGCGACAGTCTAGGACTTTATTTACTCGTCCACGGCTGCCGCTGTTTTTATAGCTGGGGCCAGTCTAGTACTTTATTTTTTTTCTACAACAATGGCGATGTTCCGCAAGTAGAAGCCTTGTTTAAGTAGGTGTATTTTGGGGACATGACACCAATGACAAGTTGATTAAAGCCACACTACGAATACCCAACAGATAAGAAAATAGGTTTATTTTCTCGTCTCGCTGTATCAAACGCTTCTTCACTCCACGCATACCAGTTCACTGGATTATGAGCGTGTTGGAGCAAATAAGGCGATTTCTCAGCGATTAATCTATTGGGCTTGCTGTTCGTTGTCATGGGGCATCACCTCTTTTCGGTTGGATTTGGGTAAAGATATGCTTGGTCAATCTCTGAGTTAGCTCACGAGCTTCAAACTATATAATCACTCACTATATAATCACTCACTTTGCAAAACCAAACCATGTGAACAGAATCAGGTCCCCAGTAGTTCTTTACTGCCTTATAGGGCTCTCATGGAAGTATGTATCCGAATTCGCCGGGTTCAGAGAAGCATTAACCACTTGTTTTTTATTTTCAACTTCTATTTGAATATCATCTTGAAAATGACCCAGTCCTTCGTTTTCAAAGGCATCTGAGATTGAACATGTGTACAGTTGGCTGAATGGGAAGAATCAAGGTCAAAAATGGATGGAGGAGATGGCCCTATCGCCTTTAAATTCTTCGAGTTCTCGATACCCTTTAAAAATACCCAAAAGAAAAAAGGGCTTAAGTACATGCCCTTTTAAAGTTTCCAAATCAGGTACCGCAAAAGGTTCGATAAGGAAGGGTGGATACCTCAGGCAGTGTTGAGTAATCAGCCTGTTCGGGAGAGTACGCGTAAGGATTCGCAAGAACTCCAAGAAGCCGCTCCATCACACTGTAGTCTTCTTGTTTAACCGCCGCTTCCAGTGCTTCTTCTACCCGGTGGTTGCGTGGGATTAACGCAGGATTACTGCTGCGCATCAGTTGTTGCGAAGAGGCTTTCGTTTCCTGCTGTCTACCCAGTCTTGCCTGCCACTGTTCATGCCACTGGGCAAATTCCTCAGTGCCATACAGGACTGCATCTTCAAGCTTGTCCAAAGTTAAGGCACGGAAGGTATTGGTGTAGTCCGCACGATACTTTTGCATGATACTGAGAAGGCCTTCAATAATAGATAGATCCTGCAACTCTTCATTAAAAATACCCAGCTTCGCCCTCATTCCCATGAGCCAATTACGGTGATACATCTCGGTAAAATCTGCAATTGCATCCTCGGCCAGTTTTATAGCCTGCGCCTCGTTGTCATGCAGCAGCGGCAGGAGGGTCTCAGCAAATCTCGCCAGATTCCAAGCGGCAATACTGGGCTGATTGCCATAGGCATAACGGCCCTGAACGTCAATGGAACTGAATACCGTCTCAGGATCATAGGTATCCAGGAAGGCGCAAGGACCATAATCAATCGTTTCTCCGCTGAGGGCCATATTGTCGGTGTTCATCACCCCGTGAATAAAGCCGACGAGCTGCCATTTGGCAATCAGCCCTGCCTGACGTTTGATCACTTCTTGTAGCAAGAAAAGATAACGGTTCTCATCACCGTAAGCCTCCGGATAATGTCTTTGCAATGTGTAATCTGCCAGGGCCCGGAGATCCTGGGTATTGCCCAATGCTGCGACGTATTGAAAGGTTCCGACGCGCAGATGACTGGCCGCCACACGAGTCAGAACGGCACCCGGCTGCTCGGTTTCCCGGATTAATGACTCACCGGTTGTAACCACCGCCAAGCTGCGGGTGGTAGCAATGCCAAGCGCATGCATAGCTTCACTGATGATATATTCGCGCAGCATCGGCCCAAGTCCCGCCCGGCCATCGCCCCTGCGGGAGTATGGAGTTCTGCCTGAACCCTTAAGCTGAATATCCACCCGCTCGCCCAGGGGAGTAATCTGTTCGCCAAGCAGCACTGCCCGGCCGTCTCCTAACATGTTAAAATGCCCGAATTGATGTCCTGCATAAGCTTGAGCAAGAGGTACTGCACCTTCGGAAACCTCGTTGCCTGCAAGAACCGCAGCGCTATCATTGCTTCGCAGCGCTGCGCCGTTCAACCCAAGAGATTTTGCCAATGGGTCATTAAGAATGACCCGTTTCGGTAAGCGTACAGGAGTTGGCTTGAGCCTTGTATACAATGTTTCCGGCAGATGAATATAACTGTTGTCGAAGTTCCACCCTGTATCTTCTATTTCTTTTTTCTCCGTCATAATATCTCCTTTTACTTTTATCGTATCTTAGTTGTCCTTCTAGTGTATACTTCTGCCCATTTATTATCGCCTATCCATTCTGGGTTTATAAATAACCCATTCCGAATTTCCCAGTAATTGAATAATTCCATTTAATAGGGCTTCATATTCCAAGTCTTCTGCATTTGCTGGCTTAATTGCCTCCACAAGATCTGCCCCCGTTGATCCGGGTGTAACTATATCAACACCGGATTCAATCATTCCTCTGCGGCATAGGTCTACATTTGAACCATCCTTTTTATACAAACGAATAACATGTACAATTGGAACCTGATTCGTTCTGCAAGACCTCCAAGATTGTCTTCACCCGAGGAATTACTTCATGGGTTCCTTTTATTTCGGCGATGGCACCGGGCAAGCTAAAGTCATTTTGAGTATCAATTGTTATAACAGCACACCTTGTGAAGTTTGGGTTTGTATACTTATCCATCACTGGTCCACCTTCAATTGGAATAAACACCCATATTCCCACATTGGTAATTTTAGTGAAGTGTATATAATTGATCTCGCCCCCTTCTTACATTCGAAAGGCATAACGTTCTTATAGTGCAGACTCGCCAGACTTAGCCTTGCAAGTTTGTCTGCCTGCCACTTACTTCTTATAGATTTACCTCAAACCTATTCTTGTTCTTATTCCAAAAAGCTAACGCTCTAATGAACTTATCCATTTCTTGTAAAGGTTGATTTGTATTTCTTATTAATTCATGAATCTTAGGTAAAGTTTTATTAAATGCTTCTCCAATAGTACATGAATTGGAATCACTGAACTTGACATAGTAATTAGGATCGTAACTGGTTAAAAATATATTCCTGCATTTGATCTAAAAAAAGAATGATGTTAGCATCTTTGCCATTTTTCAAAACCCAATGAATAGACATCATGGAGTTAGCAGCATATAGTTCAGCTAAATACTCCAATGCGATCGAACTTGAAGACATCTGTTGCTTTAAATAAGCTAAGCAAGTCCTAAACAAAATTTGTTCAAATTCCTTACGTAGATCAGCTGTTACCTCATGAACGGCCAATAATGTTGAAATCTCGAGCTTATTTTTAATCATTTTATCGGTTACAAGTTCTATGGCATTGGCCACTTTGCCATCTTCCATTGAAACAAAACGCTGTTCAATCTCAATTTTAAAATCAGAAGCATACTGTTTAACTATTTTTTCTAGCAAGTCGTACTTATCCAAAAAATGACTATAAAAAGTAGAACGTCCGATAAGAGATTGATCACAAATTTTTTTGATCGTAATATCTTTAAAATCATTTTGTTGGAGTAATTCAATGAGAGCTCGTTCAATAGCGATTTTTGTTTTGTAAATTCTGATATCTTCATTCATTTAACCACTTGCTCCTTTTGTGTAAGTTTTCGAACACTTCATGTATAACATGTAAGATATCCTACAGATGATACGATATTAATTATGTTTTAAGTAGTAACTATGCTCTATAGTAAGCACATACCCCAATCGAAGGAGGAAAATATATGTTTAAGCAATATGTAAATAACGAACAATTTAATCTTCAAATCAATCGTTTTATCAATGATTATTACCAAGAAGATGATCGAGCCGGAGCTGATTTAGAAATAATCATTCCGAAATTAATCGATACCCACAGCTGGTATGAAGCCTGGCTGGATTTTGCAAAGAAACGTGAAGATAGCAAGGACTATGATTTAGCCTCAGTCTACTATCAAGCTGCAGAATTTTATCTTGCACCCATAGATCCCAATAAAGAAAAAATGTATCACAAATATAGAGAAACCTTCTATAAAGGCTTTCATGATTTTGATTATGAATCCTACAAAATTCCTTATGAGGACTCCTATCTCCCTGCTGTCAAATTAATGACACCTGGAGCTAAAAAAACATTACTTGTCTTTGGTGGTTATGACTCTTACATGGAAGAGTTGCTTAAAATGATGAAATTCATGAAAGGAATTGATTACAATATTATTGTATTCGATGGTCCAGGCCAAGGAACTGCATTAAAAAACGGTCTAAAATTCATTCATAACTGGGAAAAGCCCATATCAACGGTGATTGATTATTTCAAATTAGATCGTGTAAGCCTCATAGGTGCTTCTTGGGGAGGGTATCTGGCTATGCGTGCTGCAGCTTTCGAAAAGAGAATCGATAAAGTAGTTGCCTTTAACATCTTCTATTGTGGTTTAGATGCCTTAAAAATGGGTATGCCAGAAGAAACGTATCAGAGTATGATGCAGCTAGTCGATCATAATGAAGTAGATCAAGTGAATTCTTTACTTGAAAAGATGATGACTCACAATATTGATTTACATTGGAAGATTACCAAAGGGATGGAAAACACCGGTGAATCAACTCCTTTTGGTCTCATTAAAAATTTCGAAAAACACACGATGCAAGGCATTGGAGCATTCATTAATCAAGATGTTCTCTTATTAGCTGGAGAAGATGATCAATATGTACCTATTAGCCGACTACCACAAATTCAACAAGAATTAATAAATGCGGCTTCCATTACAACCAAAGTATTTACTAAAGAAACGGGGGGTGAGCAACACTGCCAAGCAGGTCACAGGGAGTTAGCATTTAATGAAATAAAAAATTCCTATAACAACTGTAAATATATATTTTTCATACGCAACATACCCATCAAAATCGTAGTTCCATAGCTTCAATCGTTGTTATCCAATCGGCAAGTAAAAACCGACTCCAACTATGGGGTCGGTTTAATCATGCGGCTCAAATTGCTTTAGATACGCTAAGTGTTCTATGGACAGTTCATTCTTTTTATTTTCTAGTTTCTGGCTCTCATTAATGCCCGATCCTTTTCTTTTAATCGCGGACATGCGTAACAGTAACCAAATTCACGATCCAAGCAATAAGCCAGGCAACAAGCTGTTTTCACTAGCATTTTTTGATCAGGGATATTTGGGTGTTCAATGAAGAACGCACTAGCATCGACATCGTGTGTGAGCAATTTGAAAAAAGAAATGATCCTGATGAATGTGACGGTTGACAGCGCGAACCTGGCTGTTGAGTAGTGAGCGCAAAGCGAGCGCCACCTCCACATTCTGCAACGGCTTCGTCAAAGGGCCAGCTCAGAAATTTGCCTCTTGCCTTCCGGACCTGAACAACGCACAAAGAAAAAGCCATCTCTCCACTGCAACAGTGGAAGGATGCTTTGAATTAGCGGTGCGCTTACTTACCCAAAGAAAGAATTGCAAGCAATCAAAATAATGATAACTCCGCTTAAGACCGTGCTGAACTGACCTAATGTGAAAGAACCGATGCGAATCGCCGACAATTTTTGTCCCAGGATCAGACCTAGCCAGACCGTGATATAACTGCCAATTGCCGCAGTCAGAGAGATCGCGAGCGGTGACAGTCCTATCAGACCTGCACCGATCCCATTGGTAACGGCATTAGCGGCAAGTGCAACCCCCAGCACCGCTGCCTCAAGGTATCCAATAGATCCTGATTTGTCTTTATCCACGGTTTCGGGATTTTGCAGAATTCCTTTGAGTGATCCGCCTGACACAGCCTCCCCAGCTTCTTCACTGTCCTGACTGGATTCCTGCTTCTTACGCGGTACAGCCAGCAGAATGATGCGGGCACCGACAATGAACAGCAATAACGCTCCAATCAGGACGGGGAATATGCCCGGAAGAACCTTAGCCAGCCACTGACCGGATATGATCCCTGTCATGCTAAGGATGAAACAGATGACCGCAATGATTAAATTTGATAAATAGTTAATACGGATCCCCCGAATCCCATAAGATATTCCAACACCCAAATTATCCAGACTGGATGATATGGCAAAGCCAAAAATTAAAAGCCAAGCAACCATCGGGTTCTCACTCCTTGTTGTCAATTTACAGTCATACTATTGAGCATATTGCAAAAAGGTGCTCATCATTTCTAAAAATGTTGAGATCCCCTCAACATTTGATCAACACCAACACAAGGTGAGGTGAACTGCAAATGTCCGATGAGAAGAGAAATGTCACACTGGGCGAGACACTGGTCTCCTTGCTGAAGGAACGTTCTTTGTCTATGCGCAAGCTAAGCGCCGCTACCGGCATTGACACGGCCACGATATCGCGGATCGTTAACGGGAAGCAAAGAGCCAAGCCTGAACATCTGGAAGCTTTTGCCCTTCATCTTGATGTTCCTTCCGCTCCACTCTTCCAAGCTGCTGGTTATGGTGCCCCCGCCCCCCCTACTCATCAGAACCAGCCGAACGATATCTACTCCTCCATCAACAGCATTAAAGAAATTCTTCAAGCCTCCAACCTCATTGACCACCAGTTTAATGCCGAGCTGGTTCAGAAAGAACTGAGCAAATACGAACCCTATGTCCTAACCGAAGAAGGGGCGCGGATTATCCACAATGACTTTCACGGTAAAGTAAAAAGTGTCAACGGCGCGGGACCGTTCATTGAGGAGCTCAAGAGAATGTATCAGCTCTACAGTAGCGATAACATCACCCTGGAGGAGCGCTCGATCCTCGGCAGCGGCTTATTGTACTTCGTCTCCGCCACAGATATCATCCCCGATTATGTATTTCCACTAGGTTATCTGGATGATGCGATTGCCGTGCAAATCGTACTGGATCGCCTCCAGGATATGAGGAACAACAAGCCCCAGCCGTGACCTTTGATTGCTAGAATGTTTGATAGTGCAAGAGCTTATGTTGTCATGGCTCGGCAAAAAGAAGCTGTCTCCCTGTGCAGAAAGAACTCTGCACAGGGGACAGCCTCTTTTTCTTTGTGTTCCTCTTTGTAGCCGACTAGCACAAATTCAACAAGAATTAATCAATGCGACTTCCATTACAACCACAGTATTTACCAAAGAAACGGGCGGTGAACAACACTGTCAAGCAGGTCTTTTGCTACCTCCAATGTAAACGAACAAGTGGTTGTAAAAGTTACACCATTTACGCAAATAGTTTTTTCATTGAAACCTCCGTATCTTTTTACGGTCTCAGTACGTTTACAAGGAGAAATGAACTGAAAACAGGAAAGTAGGGGTATAAAAAAATGGTTTAGGAATCGAATGATGCAAAATGCTGTATGTATAAATTTCATTTTACGGAGGCTCGATATTATGGAAATTTCAAAGGGAGTAGAAATGCTTCATCTAGATTTTCATGGGAATATTATTCACCCCATTCTTTTATGGGATCGAGAAATGGCTGTTTTAATAGACACAGGATTCCCAGGGCAAATTGAAGATTTACGCGTGGCCATGGAAAAGGTAGGCGTGTCGTTAGACAAACTAAAAGCTGTGATTTTGACACATCAGGATGTGGATCACATAGGCAGTCTTCCCGAGATTTTGCAGGAGTGTGGCCATAATATTAAAGTATATGCACACGAACTGGATAAGCCGTATATTCAGGGGGAGATACCTCTTTTAAAAGATAGTCACCTTGAGAATCCCCCGAAGGGCAAAGTGGACGATACCTTAATAGATGGTCAGGAACTGCCGTTTTGCGGCAGGATTTGCGTCATCCATACTCCTGGGCATACTCCTGGTCATATCAGCCTTTATTTAAGGCAAAGTAAGACTCTCATTGCCGGGGATTCGATGTACAGTGTAAACGGGATTCTCGGGGGAATTCATGTCCCGACCACACCGGATATGAATGTAGCTCGTCTCTCATTGAAAAAGTATTTAGATCTCGACATTGCATCCGTGGTTTGTTATCACGGGGGGTTAAGTAATGTAAATGTTAATGATCAGATATTAGAACTTAGCCAGGAATTATAAAGTTCAGGTTTCAAGCGTTGGTTATCCAATCAGCAAGTAAAAACCGACTCCAATTATGGTGTCGGTTTAGTTCATTCGTTTTACCCGTTACTCAATGGAGAAGTCTATAATAACGTTTATAACTGTTGATCCATTCTTCTTTTGAAAAGTCTTTAAAATCATGTGGCTCGCATTGCTTTAGATATTCTAATACTTCTATGGACATTTCACTCTTTATATCTTCTAGATATTCCATTCTACTCTTAACTCCTGCTCCACACAGAAGTTGGACATCAATGTAAGAACTAGCGTCGTAGATTTTTTTTGCTTTCCAAATTAATAAAGTGTCATTAACGATTCCTTACGAGAACAACATAATGCAAAGTGTTTTTAAGTATTCATTGCCCTGAGCATATTCATTTGCTATTTCTTCCTGTAAGAGAATTCGAATACTGCTCCTATACTTTATTTCTGGATCTAATCCATATCGTTCTAGAATCGCATCTTCTTTATTTAAATCATCCACTCGCTTTTATGATTTTATTCACGCAAACATCCCACCAATGACAGGTACGTGTGGGTCAATAACTACCTATATCCAATAGATAGGAACTCCCTCTTTGGCTTTTTCAAAAGCTTCTTCGGACCATAGGAACCATTTCAGCGGATTATACGCATGTTGCAGCAAATACGGCGACTTTTCCTTGGCTAATTTATTGGGTACTTTTGAGTTGTCATTGTCATGGGGCAATACCTAATTTCGGTTGGATGTGAGTAAAGTTATGCTTGTGTTAGTTTACCCAAATGGGTGGGAAAATCGAAAAGGTATGAAAAAGTAATTCTCAAAAGAATTGATATGATGGGCTAAATTACTAGTTCAAATCAAATTAGCTTTATTTAGTACAAGATAATTTGATTTCTATGGTATAGATTCCCCTTTATATTCAAATACCTAATCTTTTTTGTTTCATCCCCATCCTGAAAAGTGAGTACCTTAGATTCACTTACCTGAAATTTAGAATACACAGCTACTTTTGTTTGTTTTATATCTGACTGAATATAATCTAACACTTTGTCACTGCGTATTATTAATTCGACGACAGGTCTATTAATTACTCCGTTTTTATCAGGCTCTACCCAGGGCGACGTCAATTTCAGCACTGAAAATTTGAATTTTTCAGTCGGATCTGAAAATTCTTTAATAACTCCATCTATGCACATGGGGTGAGTTACCTCATTTCTTTTTATATAAGTGTAGCATTTTTGTAAATCATCTGACTCATAATAGAATTTATTCCATTTAACTTCTTGCTTACCGTACTGTAAGACTAATAGTTCTCTCAGCTCTTCATTAGATTCTGCTAATGACCGTAGTCTCATAATTTTCTGCATAGTAGACAAATAAGAATCCAACTTACCTTGATTAATATAAGTTTTAGACGGTTTATTGGCACCAGCACATTGCCCATCGTTTTTCGTCTGTTCTTTATTCAAGTTAATTAAGTCTTTCAGTGCTTCATCAATAACGTTTAATCGAAAACTATATCTATTATCTTCAATAGCTTTTATGATGTTATCGTCAGAATCCTGAGCGATAACTTTTATTTGTCCTATCGTATTATATCTGCATTCTACATAATGTTTTTTTTCATTTGAAGTGAGACGAAAGTATGGATTTACAACAACAGTTTTATCTGCAAGTTTCTTCTTGTGGGCATCCACAAATGTCACAGGAACACGGCATATAGCAACTTCGCAGAATAATGAACCATTCATTTTAATATTAGCGTCATTTATATTGAGAATTTTCTCCTCCTGAGCATAATATGCTTTTGGCATTTTTGTTCCCAATTGAAGCCCTCCTTCTTAACCATAAATCGATGTCTTGCGTTTTCTTGGAAAAACAAGTTTGGGTATACCTGCTTCCTTACATATTGCTGAAAAGAGATATATTATTTGAGCTCTAGTCTCATCAAACCATTTCGCTACCTCATAATTATGAAAAACATAATACTGTTTCCCTTTATTCTCTCCACCTATACTAATCTGTCCCAATTGAATTGCTAAATGGTATCTTGAACGTATGGCTCTAAGCATATCAACTATGCTGTCCATTTTTTCTCTCCAGTCGGTATTTGATAGATATGATTTACCCAAACATTGAAATAAGATATTCCCATTTCTATCTTTTAAGCAACCAACGTTTATTGCTGTTATCGTATCTTCAATAGCCCTATCAAAAGCTTCAATAGAACCTTCTTGTACAAATTCATCTTGAAAAGCAGGTCTATCAAAACATTGGGAAAAAAATCTTATTATTCTTTTGTCTTCACCAGTTTCAGCAGTTGGCAAATGAGTATAACATTCAATATCTAACAGTGCAGCTTTTTCGGAAATTGCTCGCCATTCTTTTATTATTTCAACAGTGTATCTCATTTCATCACTATCTATTAATTTAGCATCAACTTGGCACAACCAAATTCCATTTTCAACAGACTTCCGTTCTTCAGAAGTCATATTAGGGTCATATCTTGGTCCACCAATTTCTGCTGCAGTGATGTGAGCAGCTACCCCAATATTGATTGATTTGTTAATATCTGTATGAGGAGCGAATGTTGATTTTCTACAATTAGGATTTGAACAGCGAGCACCTGCTCTTTTAGATAATATTTCTTTCGTTTTTGAAGTAAATTCATCTCTCACTCTAAACCGATCCCCTTAACCATATAGTTCACAAACCACGGTAATAATGAATTAATGGTGGATATTCATCTTCGTCCGGAGTCATGTGTCTAACAATAAAGTTTTCATCATCTATAAAGTATTCTTTGTTTTTTGTTTGTTCAGGGTCGAAATATTCTTTATCAACTATAACCAACTGTCTATCTTTAAGTTCAGTAGCAAATAATTTATATATAAAATGATAAAAACCCTCAAAAATCTCCTTGTTCTCACGTTCGCTTATATTTTTCATAGGTGTATCTAACATTAAAAACGAAGGAATTTCTATTTCCTTTTTTGCTGCAAGTCGATGAACTGCTAAAGCGAAGCAACATTTGAAAATAGTTTTCTTTCCCCCGCTGCTCAAATTGGAAAAATTCATTACAAATAGATCATCATATCCTATTCTTGCAACATGCGGAATAAAATCAGTTGTATTAATTTCTATTAAATCATCTTGATGGATACCTGGAAAACCTACTTGTTGAAGGTTATCCAAGAAAAACTCTTTGAGTTCCTCTAAGTTTGTCGCATCTTTTTCCGCCTTAGCTCTCGCTTCCTTAAGTTCTCTTTTTAATCTTTCTTCCTCTACATTAAGTTCATCTACTTCTTTATATAGCTGTTCAACCTTTGCTGGTAATGGTAACAGTTTAGCAACGGATTGTATTTTTTCTTCTATAGCACCTACTGCTCGCTCAAGCTTTCTAGCAAGTGCTAAAAATGCTGAATCATATTCGTTTTCAAGTTCAACTAAGTCCTGGTCGATTCTCGATTTTTCCTTTGAAGTGCGCCTTTGCTCAATTTCCATAGCACTTTTTTGTCGTTCAAGTCGTATTAAAGATTCCTGAAGCTCAAGTTGCCGAGTTTTTAAATCAATTTGGAGCAATTCAGTTTCTTCATATTTTTTTTCTTCATTCACTTCTTGGGTACAAAGTTTACAATGGCTAGTTGGTATTTCTCTATCTAACTCTTGTCCGCACTCTGGACATGTGCAGAAAGAAACCCCTTTTAATGAATTCCTTGCAATAGAAGATCGATTCACTTTCATTGAAGTAATATTATATTCATTCTGTAATCTTTTTCTTGTTCGTATTTGTTCCTCAACATCCAGAATAGTACTAGAGAGTTCATGCAAACTTCTCGATAAGGTTATTGCCTTGTTCTTATACTCATCTATTAGATGAACATTATTTTTAGTTACAATGGATTTAATTTCAAGCAAATTAAGCTTTTTCTGTTCTAACTCTATATTTAGCTGTTCTAATTCGGCTAACATCTCGGCCTTTTCTCCGATGTTACTTTCTTTTAGAAAAATATTAATCTGATTAGCAGCCTCATTTTTAGATGACTTGTTTCTTCTTGTTTCATAAAGTTCTCCTTCTAAAAATGCCACATTTTCTTGATGAAACCCGAGTACTAATCTCATTATATCGCGACTTTTATATCGTTTATAATCATGCTCTTCTCTACCTAAATAAAAAAATGAACTATCAATTTCATCTTGACTAAGATAACAGTACCACATAATATCTCTGAAACTTAAACGAATTAACTCAGTGTCCTCTCTTAACTTACTTTTACGTACCTTTGGTGGTTGAATACCACATAAATAAAAAATTAGATCAGATAAATTGTAAACCAAGCTATTCGGAAATAGTGGAAGTGCATCTTTTTTTTGTGATATAGGTACAAGTATGTTCCAGCTTTCTTCTGAATCTGAATCAATCCATGTGACATTTACTTGATTTGAACCTTTATCCCTGTGAAACAATACTTGTCTAAAATTATTAATCATTACTTCTAACTCTGCCCCATTAAATTCTTGTTGTAAAGCGGGTGTCTCAATAAGCTCATTGCCTAAACAAAAGTCAATAAGCTGTAAAATAGTTGATTTACCTGCTCCCATCTTGCCATAAAAATATGTGATTCCCTTAGCAAAAGGAATATTAATTACAGCTTTACGACAATTTAATGAGAGATTTAGTAACTGTATCTTCACAATTAAAACTCCTCAAAAGTTGATGGCTGCTTCAGTTACAGCAATATTCATTAATTCATTCAATTTAGATGCAGATAATTTTACTATATTTGTTTTTATTAATTTACTTTGCCGAATCATCTCGCCAAATATATCTTGCCCTGATAGTTCCAAAACAATTTTTGTTCCCTTATCAGTCATACTGAATTCAATTTTTTTACCATTTAGTTTCCACTTAATCAAACATTTAGATTCCAATATTACAAGTAATCGACGAAAAGTAGAACTCCACGGACTATATCTAAACAAAATCATTTTAGTCTCAATATTATTTTTCTCCGCTTCCGATAATTGAATTGTTTTATTATTGGGAAGATGAGCCAGTGCACGTTCCAGCGCCGCAGGATATCTTAGTAAAAAGTCTAATTTTGAAAGTGTAGATATTTCCAAAAGGGCTGTTGATTTTTTTCCAATTAGTATGTGAATTAAAATCATTAATCTCACTAAATGTAAATCTTCTTGCTCATCAATAGATATCACATATTCAATTAATGATTTACTCACGATTCTTCCATCCTCCGATCGGCTCTTTACTGAACGCAATCTTACATTCGTTTGTTAGTACACCAACTAATCCTTTAAGTATCTCATACGGAGAATGAAAAACATCTTCTTTGCGGTTTTTCGAAATGTCATCAAGTCGATCTTCAATACTTTGTAACATATTAGTACCATAAGGAGCATCAGTCTTCCTGCACCTTGACTTAGCTTCAACAGATTGATTTGTTACTATTTTCCGGATTTGATGATACTCATTTAAATATTTCACTTTATTTTCTGCCCTATGGCTATTTTCAATAAAATAATCTTCAGCAGAAGCTCTCAAATCATCCATAATATCAATATCTTCAACGTCTACAAGGCCACAAGCTAATTTATATCTCATTAGCTGACTGGATTCAGAAGGAGTAATACCTTCCATCGAGCCACGGGTACTAAGAAATACATTACCCTTTACATTATCCTCAACAAGTAATGCTACAGTATGCTTAGTAATCCTTTTAGTATTTATTTCTTCTGCATTCACAATTGTATTTCCACCAATTAATGAAGAATAGTCCTTTACTGCATTTTCAACACGCTTCGAAGAAGCACCATAAATTTTTTCACAAAGAAGGCGATGAATCAATCTCAGTCTTTCAATAGCAAGACCTTCACAAGCTTTTGATTTTCCTATATGATCATTTATCACTTTAGCATCTATATCATCCATTCCCGGACCAGTTTGAACTTCAGTAATTGCTAAAGTACTTAATACTTCAACCATTGACGCTTCAGATTTAAGAATTAAAGATTGAACATGTTTGTTTAAATCTCGGGGAGTAAAGTTCTCACTTTTCCCCTTCTTCACTTGATTCAATAAATTAACAAGACTTTTTCCTGAATCATCATTACGAAAAGGACAATTTGACACAATAATAAACTTTGAAAACCTTTTCGGAAACTTCTTTAACAGCCTTACAAATCTAGTAAGGCTGTTAATAACAGCACTATCACCAATTTCAAAAGCGCCATCTGTTATTTGCCTTGTTTTTATTTGAATTCCATGATAAGTACCATCTTCTTTAACAGCCAAAATGTCTTCATGATGTTCGCAAAATAGTTCTTTATATGGTAAGTTTCCATTATACATTTGAAATGCAACTAGAGCAGTATATGTGTGCTGATACCTAAATCTCTTCTGAGTCTCATCACCAGGATCAGTCTCTGACAAAACTTCGTGCGGAAAACTTTCATGAAAAGAGATTGAATCAATACTTTCACTCAAAAAGCTTCCCTCCTTTTGACTAACCCATTTGCCAAATAGATCTTTTTAAATTAACCACATGCATTATTCTATATATTATATTATTTCCTTTTATTTTACTTTATTTCGATTAATAGGTAGGTTGATTGTAACTTGCACTTAATTAGTATATATCTTCATTAGGGGTTAATTTAATGACGATATTATCATCGTAAAAATGATAAAGAAACTCCTTTTTGATATTTGGCTAATGAGATTAAAACTTTAAGGTGTTACTGAGTTACTCCTCTTAAGCAACAACCCAAGCTTTGGTAGATTTACTGCAAACTATTTTGATTCAAAAAATATAACGCCTTCTCTCCCTTCGTGATAGTAGGAAATATAAGTTCCGTTAATACCTTCTGTAGAATCTTTCATGATAGCCCAGAGTGGTTGAACAACCACTTTGTCAGCCAGTAACATTAATCCAATACTTGCAGATGTCACCTTTACAAGTAACGGTATTTCACCTAGAGAAAGAAGTTTAGTATTAAATTGTTTTGCGAACTGTGAAGCACTCTATTTGAATCCACTTGATGAAACCATAATAGCTACACAATTATCTAAATCCTGTAATGAACGTACCTTTAGCAATAGTTGTTTTATGGTATTTATATTTATTTCATATTATTTTATATTTTTTGACTCTATTATAGCTGTCTTTAATTTCTGTAAGTAACTGGTTATCTAATGTTTTTATGATCCTATCAAAAATTCCACTTTTCAACTCTTGTTTCATCAAGGTATTAGAAAAGTCTTCGACATTCACATATTTCTTTGCTATATCAAATATTTTTTCAAACAATTCACCTGTTTTCTTGATATCTGCCCCTCGGTTATCTAGTTCAATTGTTATTTTTTTAGACTTATTAAAATTTCCCCGTTCATACTCCATTAAAATTAATCTGGGATTATATGTGTACTCAAGGTCAAAGTCAACTTCAAGTTTTTCTAAGAAATCCATGTATTTCTCTTCATTGAAATAATATTTCTTATCTTTAATTTTTATAATCTGCTGATTATTATAAAAATCCTCTTGAAAATAGCCTGGCAGGTAAAAGTTGATATATTTATCAGACTTGTAGTTAAATCTATTTATATAATTGAGAATGTATTCTCTACTTAGTTGTTGGCGATAATCAGCAATAAGTAATCCAAAAGTTATTGGTATATCAGTGTTTTCTCTTTTTTTAATCTCATGTACTAATCTACCGTATTCACCTAATGGCCACATATTACTCATCTCCAGTTTTATTTTAATCAAATAATAATTTTAGGTATATTCTACCACATAAAAAGAGACTTTTGGAGCATTTACCTGAAATCTCTAATGACTATTTTTATTTAAAAACAAACTAAAAATCACTAACTCTAATCCAATTCCTTTCATAGACATAAGCAATTCATTATTTGTTAGGCAATGTGTCTTGTATAGACCGAGCTTTTGATTGGAATTTCTCGACCTTTTCAGCATAGATGGGATTTACCCGATCCCTTAGTCACATTTTTATGTAAATTACTAGATTTTGAAGTGTGTTTTCTGACGTGACCTTAATTAAGTTTTTAAAATCGGCCTTTGAATCGAGATTTGATCTTAAAACCTTTATTCTACCAGATTATCAATTTACTTATGACTATTTCTCTTTGCCCTAGATTTGAAGCAAGCTGTATACAATTTGCATACTTCCCTACTACGCAAAAAACTCACTCCGCATAGTTGAGGAGTAAGCTTAGTAAAGTATTAATCATATTTAATGTACACGTTACTTTTACATTCAACGCACGCTCTAATAATACAACGATATCATTTTTAAGAACTGTAATTACAGGTAATAAATTAGTCAAACCTCTCGTTTCTTCCTCGGTTAAATTGTTAACATCAAATGAATCAAACATTTGTAAGGTTTCTTTAATATTTTTCACTTCCCACGGACTTTCCTATTGCCAGCATATTATTCACTTAATATGTCTCAACCATTAGAAACTACATTCGATTTCACTCCGCCTAGACCAAGTGTGCATAATGTTGTGTAAAATGATTCGTAAAATTAGAAAGGAGTAAATATTAACCGACTGTCTTTCATTTCTTTACAGCTATTAGCTAATAAAATTATTTCTTCAATATGTTTGATTGCATTCACATTGGACAACTGATCTTTTAAACGGTGAAGCTCGGATAATAAATTTTCCATGTCTCGACTCGAAAAAACATCATAACTACTTGTAGAAAGTTCTCCTAAAAAATCGAAATTAAGTTCATCCTGTTGTAAATATTCGTCATTGTGAGTTTCGAATACCTTAGCAAGTTGTTCACCACTAGCTGATTCTAATATGATTTTAAACATTTGATTACCCTCCAAAGTCTAATCCGCCAGGAAATGTATTAACAAGATTACCTTTTTTATCAGAAATAATAGTTATAACATTTGTGGGAGTTCCACCTCTATTAACAGGTAGATTGCCTACCTGATAGCCAACATCAACCTGACGAACATAATTACCTGACGTTTCTGAAACTAAAACAGGTGATTTAACAACATCCTTTGACTGCAACAGCTTTTTAATTTCATCAGGAGAAATAGAAAATTGTGATTTGTTTGATCTATCAACTCCACCATGCTTACTTAAGGCATAATTTAAACCAGAACCTTTCACATTAGCAACACCATTACGCACATTAATTCTCGACTGGACAAGACCTGCAGGTGCAGCCTTATCCATCTTTTTTTGTGGTTTATCAGGTGCTGAGGGTACGGGTTCTGATACAATCTTACCCGAATTTTTAAAATGTTCCTTTGGAATTCTAAACGATCCAGAAGGTAGCTTTAAATTCCTGTTTAACTTAACACCGTGAGAGCTTCTAATGCCTTGAAAATTGTAAGCTATACCACCGATAACAATAAAAGCCGCTTGCCATTTAGGTATGGGCTTTCCTGTCCACAGATTATAACCTTCCATAGCAGCTTTTGTCTGCTCCTGAATATAATCCACTTCTTCGGGTTCAGGAGTTTCTTGGATTTCTCCATTTTTTACAGCTTCTTTATAAGCTTCGGTAGCTTTGGCGGTTTCCTGAGTAATGTAACCTCTTTCGTCGGTGAAATACCATGTATTCCCAAGTGTTATTTTTCCGTACTGGCTATAATCATAAGCTGGCTTATCCTGCGCTGCTCCCTTAGTATTCATCATCCCTATGGAAGCCGCAAGTACAGGAAAACTACCAGCAACTCCGATCATATTTCCCTGTTCAGCGTCTGCTAATCTAAATTTATCCGCATGATGACGAAGTTCTTTCGCAATGGAGTCTGTAAGTGTAACAAAGTCATCCATATTCTTTTGTGAAATGTGAAAGCTGTAGTAGAATTGCTCCTTCGTTATGCCATCCCAAAATCGTTCCATAAACGAAACTTGCCGTAATAACTGACCATTCATTGTAATAGCCGTTTGCTGCGCAAGCTCAAATTGCTTAGATACGGATATAAGTTGTTCAGGTGTCACTTTAATTGTTGTCATAATTTACCTCGGATTAGGTTCGTTAAGACATAATAACATTATTCAAATTTATGGAAAACCTTCTCTGCTCCTAATTGTTATAAGAATAAGACGACTTAATCCCTATGACCTATGACTTATATTTATCAAATACAGTTTCTTCTTAATTATAAAAAGTACCTCTTTAGCTCCTCATCTTCTGCTGAATATTCGTGAAAAATCTATCTTATTTCAGTCAATTCATAATCAAGGTAATCTCCCGTAAATATATTGAGTCTCAAAATCATTACTTCAAACAATAAATGGATACGCTCACGTCTGCGTCCCTTCTCCCTCTCATCTAAATAAAAAACCTCCCGAATAAATAGCGAAATAATCGCTAAAAATAAATAGCGATTATTTCGCTGGGATATTCTTGGTTTGGAGGTGAGTAAGATGTACCAAAGAATCCGAGATTTGCGTGAAGATAGAGATTTGACTCAAACTCAAATAGCTGAATATTTGAATTGTAGTCAGCGAATATATAGCAATTACGAACGCGGTGACGTTGACATTCCCACGAGGATTCTAATCAAACTAGCTGATTTCCATAACACAAGCATAGACTACTTGTTAAACAGAACGAAGCAAAAAAAGCCTTATCCGGCAGAATAGCCCTTTTAGCAATGAAAAAGGTAACTCCACATGAAGGAGCTACCTTTCAAAAATTTTTCTAGTTTATTCATTCTTCTGTATTGTGCCTATATTAAGTCTTCTTTCCCGTCAAATACTTCAATCATCATTAGTGCTCCCATTTTATAACCCTCAATATAAGCTGAAGCGGACAATAAGGAAATTAAAACATCATGTAAATCCGAAAGTTCTTCAATTAATTTGTAATCCTGTTCTGGCAATTTTGTTTTGAGGACTTCCTCAGCATCGGCTATTCTCTGAGAGACCAGTTCGAACTCAGTGTCTTTCGATTTAATTCGTTCACTTGGGTTACATTTTCCGTAATAAAAGTTCTCCAAGATACTCATGATCTACTCCTTCTTGATATGTATTATTAATCCTCTGACTAATTTTAGCGAAATATTCGCTAAAAATCAATAGCGATTATTTCGCTAAGATATTCTTGTTTAGAGGTGAACAAGATGTATCAACGGATTCGAGATTTGCGCGAAGATAAAGATTTAACTCAAACTCAAATGGCCGAGTATCTGAATTGTAGCCAGCGGATATACAGCAACTATGAACGCGGTGATATAGACATTCCAACGGAGATTTTAATTAGACTGGCCAATTTCCACCAAACAAGCACAGACTATTTACTAAATAGAACAAACCAAAAAAAGCCCTACCCCTCAGGATAGAGTTCTAAAATCATCATGACATCTCACATATGAGCATTTTCCGCTACAAAATTATCTGATCCTATTGTTCGGTCGGCATCTTCCGTTCAAGCAATAATTTCATCTTGATATCCAATGGGTAAGGGAACCTCCATAAATGGGGCTCCCTTTTTTTAATAAAATAACATAAATATTTAAAATAGCTCATTTATTAAGCAATTTTTTTGTTACCCAAGTTATAGCTGCATTATTGACATCTTCACCCTGGCCTCCGTGAGGAGCTTTAGAGTTAGACATAAAAATATTTTCTACTCCAGCATGGTTAAGAGCATCTCTAAGTCTCCAACTTTGTTGAATAGATACTAAACTGTCACGTCCTCCATGTGCAATAAACATTGGTGGATCATCTGAAGATACATAATTTATAGGACTTGCCAATTCTGCCAACTTTACTTTTTCCCAATAAGGAGAATCGGTTTGTTTTTTATCCCGAATATCTCTCAGGACTGCCACACCTTGTCCTTCTTTATCAAATCCAAGAAGTTTGGCTTCAGCTGCTCGTGGAGAGTCATGTGTTTCGGCTGCCTCCTCAGGTGATTGCAGGGTTGGGTCCATCTCAGGCCCCATGGTAAACATATCTGTTGGACCGTAAAAATCAACTGTAGCCATTACTTTGCTTGAATACTCAAGATTGCCCCCAACATCACCTTCAAGCTCTTTTATATCACTAGTAACAGCGAGTTCCGTAGCCAGATGTCCACCTGCAGAATTTCCTGCTACTGCAATTTTTTCTGGATCAATACCGTATTCCTTGACATGTGCACGCAGATATCTGATACTGCCCTTAACATCATAAATTGGAGCCGGGAAAATAGCTTCGCTACTTAGCCGATAATCTATGGAAACGAAAGTAATTTTATCCTCTAATACTTTTTTGAAGACTTGGTATGCTGAATCTGTAGCCACTTGATCTGTAGCTCTACCTGTCATTTGTACTGGTCGATTCGGTAGTGCTGCTGTTTCCTTTTTTGCATCTTTAGGAGCATCATCGCCCTGATAGTCCCCTATAAGCCATCCTCCTCCATGAACATACACCAAGACAGGAGTTGCTTCGGTTACACCCTCCGGCTTGAAGATGTTCATTTTTAACTCTCTTTTCTTTCCATCGTCATTAGTTACGGTTGCATACACCACATCTTTATAGGTAGGAGCCATACTAATAACATCTGTAGGAGGACTTTCAGCTGCTACGAAACTTTCCTTTTGTGTGGCAAAAGCCAATGTTGCTAAAAGTGCGAAGGATACCATTCTTAGTTTTTTATTCATACTCTCTCTCCTTGAATAGATTCTCATTTTTTTTCATTCTCGCATTCTATCAGGTTATCTAAAGTTCTTATTAGGAAACTTTGATACAATGCTATTTCATCCTCGCTAAATCCCTTGTAAAAAATCTCTCCGACTTCATCAATAATCTTTTTGTTCAATTCCACTAGATTTTCATTTCTATTCACTACTTTAACTATTGTTTTCCGTTTGTCTGTTTGGCAAGGCATAAAACTGATATGTCCTGCTTTTTCCAACTTAGTTAATATACTCGTTAAAGTTGATTTTTGAAGATTGGTAATCCTTGAGATTTCATGTATAGGTATTTCGTCTTTTGTCCAAAGATAAAACAAAATCCTTGCTTGTGTTGCTGTTAAAGTATCAACCTCAGATTCCCTGTGTTTTCTTGAAACTATTCTAGCCAGCAATGCATCTATTGATGCTGATAAAAAAACAGATCTTCCTTTTATAATTCCCATTTGCACCTCCATTTTCTCAAAAATAGTACCATATCGTACTAAAATTATAGTACGATATGGTACTATTTTCAACATTTATTTTTGAATGTTTGCATTCATTATCTCTTGCGACCTGTAGCTCACCCCAATTAATAGTAGTAAGTACGGCTGGCAAAGGGAGGTCGGCAGTCGATGGAGCCTTAAGGGAGCTTGAGTAAATTCTTCCGCTCCAGCAACAATTTCATCTGAATATCCAATTGGTAGGGCATCGAAATGGGGTCCGTCACAGCAAACTCAGAGTAGTCGGTAATGTAAACCTGATTTTGCTTCGCCGCAGACATTTCCTGCCACCAGCTCATACTGCATAGACGCTCATAACGCTCGGGATCAACTACCGTCACGAACAGATGATTCCCTGCGTAGGATGGTATTTGCTCCTCGGTAATAAGTCGGTAAGCCTGTCGATCAATCAATTCCTTCTGAATGATATCCGGTGCCTGTAACCCAAGCCCGTCATACAGATTATAAGCTCCCCTGCACCAGTAATTACCGAATACATAGATCGAGTCGTCTCGAATTTCCATCGTCGCAAATGTATCCGTGCTCTGAACAATACCGTTTAATTTGGACCTTAGGCGCTGTACCTTACGATTGTATGATCGAATAACCCGTTCCGCTTCGGGACCTTTGCCGAAAGTCTCTGCCAGCTTGCGAAGCAATTCGAACGGCTTATGATCATTTTGCGAAAAAATCTGAGTGGGCGCAATCGTCGACAATGCGTCGTATTCCTCCTGACTCCCGACCAGAATAAACTCCGGCTGCAAATAAGCAATTTCCTGCGGGTCCAGCGGCACGCTGTTAACCTTGTGAATATCCGCACTCAATTTCCGTAGGTAATGATCATTCGATAAATTTTTAGCAACCGCAGCCGGACGTATACCAAGCGCGAGCAAATGACCCAGACAGCTCATCGCACAAATATTGATCGGCTTCTTTCTATGGTTCAGAATGAACTGTCCCGGGGAGACGCCCTCCATCTGCTTAAACCGCCGATTGAAATAGAACTCGTCCCCGTAGCCGACCAGCGCCGCCACCTCCTTCATGCGCTCTCCGCGCAGCAGCATACGCTTGGCATGCTCCATCCTCAAGGTTGTCATGTAACCGGACAGATTTGTTCCCGTCAGCTGCCTAAACCAGTGGGTGAACCTCCGCTTGCTGATCCGCGCCTGGGCCGCAAGCTCATCCACGGTAATCTCTTCGGCATAGCGTCTCTGCAACTGGGCAATAATCTCCAATACATTCGCTTTGGTATTGTGGCTTGCGGTATCCTGCTCAAGAGCGCTTGTTTCTTCTGCAATCATCCCCATCAGTTTTTGGAATTGAATGTGTACCACAATCTGTTCCTTCGTGGCCTGCGCATGGCGGCGTTTTTCGATGGCTTTTATTTTTTGCAGTATGGATCTGTAATCTGGTACGCTCTGCTCCCGTGTTTCCATAAGGGGTTCAAGCGAGCTTCCCGTAGGGCCATGCGGAGAAAAAGCAATCAGCCACAATGACAATACTGTATCGTCGTTTGCTGTGATTTTCACCGTGTATCCCGAATTTATGGCATATGGAACTCCATAGTGCAATGGGTGCTCACTGCCATTGCAGTCGAGTGTCCCTTCCCCTTCTTCAACAACGACTAGCAAACCCGTATCTATATTTTGAAGCGGAATTCTATCCCTACCGGAAAATGTTCTGTGAACTAGTCCATGAAGCTCGAAATAGGTACTGGGAATAGAATAATCGGCTCTGATGTGATTTAGATCCAAAACTTAACGCTCCTTATTTGAGAATGATTATCATTTGGATTCATCATACCTAATACACCTATGAATTTCAATGACTGCTTCTGTTCTTAACAGCCTGATCCTACAAAAAAAACGTCCCATTCTTCCATTGATTACAGCCCTGTCCGGTATTACACTTGGTTTATTGATAATGATTATCAATGACTGCATTTACATACAGGGGGATTGCAATGTTTCGCAACACAGGCAAGTCGACAACCTTTTTCATCTTATGCCTACTTATTTTAGTCACAACAGCTTGCAGCAGTCCGTCTGCACCGTCAGAGAAGAAAAGCGCTACAGCAGGCCAAACGGAGGAAACAGGAACCCATATCGTAACCGACGCTTACGGCAAACAGGTAGAAATTCCGAAATCGCCCAAGCGGATCGTTTACACGGATAATACGGTTGGTGACCTGCTGCTGTTCGGCATCAAGCCTGTCGGTTTGGTTCAGGGGGGTCTGCAATATTCCGTGTATAAGGATGAAGTGAAGGATATCGCAGATATCAGTTGGCCACCCAACATGGAAAAGCTCATTGAGCTGAAGCCGGATCTAATCATCACCTCTACCACGGACGAGAAGTATAACGCGACGTTATCCAAGATCGCTCCCGTCATCCTGACGAATGAATGGGACCCGATGCCCGTCCGTATTAAGCGGATTGGCGACTGGTTCGGCTATGAAAAGCAAGCTGAAGATTTCCTCACCCGTCATAACGCGGATATTGTCAAGATGTGGAAAGCGATGCAGCTGGATGGAACGATCAAGAAAGGCGAAACGGCTTCCGTGTACCAGTATATGGTCGGCCAGAAAAGACTGAGCGTCTACACCACCAGCTATCTGACGACTTTTGTCTACCACAAGGAAGGCTTCCAGCCTACTCCTGCCATTCAGAAAATGATCGAAAACCCGGATGATTACGGCTATGCCAATATTTCTGCCGAGCTGCTTCCCAAGATTTCCGGTGACCGAATCTTTATTGTGTACTTTGATGATGCCGAGCTGGCGGAAGTCAAAAATATGATTAAAGGACCTATTTGGAGCAGTCTGCCCGCAATCAAAGCCGATAAAGTGTATTTCATCCATGGCGGACTAGGCATTACAACAGACCCGCTTGCAAGGGAAGAGCTGATTAAAGAGCTTCCCGTCATTTTAAAGAAGTAATTTTATAACGATCCGATTCAGTTTGGAGGCTAACGATGACAGAATCTCTTGAATTATTTGATGTAACCATTATTGGCGGCGGACCCGCCGGACTATATACTGCTTTTTACAGCGGAATGCGAGAACTGAAAACGAAGATTATAGAAGCTCAGCCAGAGCTGGGCGGACGGGTTCTGACCTATCCGGAGAAAATGATATGGGATGTCGGGGCCATGCCGCCCATTCGCGGCGAGCAACTCATTGCGCAGCTCATCGGACAGGCACGTACGTTTGATCCTGTGATTGTGCTTGGTCAGCGTGTGACGGGCTTTGATCCACAGGTGAATGGCACCATCCTCCTCACGACTCAGAGCGGTGAACAACATCTGACCAGAACGGTCATTCTCGCCATCGGCTATGGCGCTCGCCAAACGGTCAAGCTGGAGCTGGATGGTGCCGACCGCTACGAAGTAACCAACCTGTACTACACTGTGCAGGAGCTGGAACATTTCCGCGGACAACGGGTACTGATTTCGGGCGGGGGCGATTCTGCGGTGGATTGGGCCAATGAGCTGGAGCCAATAGCCGAGAGCGTGACCATCGTGCACCGACGAGATAGCTTCGGCGGTTTGGAACGAAGTGTCACGACGATGAAAAATTCCTCCGTTCGGGTCTGCACGCCTTATACGGTTGAAGCGCTCCATAGCAGCAACGGGACCAGCATTGACAGCGTAACCCTGTCTCATACGGAGACCAATGAGCGTGAGCAGCTAGAGGTCGACGCTGTGATCGTCAATCATGGGATGAAATGCGATTACGGTTCGATACGGGAATGGGGCCTGGACCTTGGTGAATGGAACTTGCAGGTTGGAGAGGGAATGACGACGAACATCCCTGGGGTCTTCGCCGCAGGAGACTTTGTAGCTTACGACAACAAGGTTGAACTGATCGCAGGCACCTTCACCAGTGGCATTCTGGCCCTGAACAGTGCCAAGCTGTATATGGACCCGGAAGCGCCTATTATGGCGTATGTATCCTCCCACAATGAGCGATTTAAAGAGAAGAACCGCGCTTTGGGAGTCATTGAGGAAGAAGCGTAAAACAACCAGGCCCGACATTCGAAAATAAAGTCTTAATCACTACTACTATCAATTGTATTTTGGTTTACTTATCAGCTATTTGATAGAATTCATTAACTCGAAGAAGTATTTTGGTTCATGAGTCTGATAAAGATTGAACCATGAATGTAATGTTTCTGGTGCAAATACATCTAGCACCTTCAATACATGCATCGCAAATTCCAACGGAGCTATTCCTGATGCAGTAACTAAATTCCCATCAGTTACTGCTGGCTCCATTTCATAATATTTGTCTCCAATATAATTAGGACAAATCATTTTCATATATTCCAGATTGTTGCTTGTATGCCTTCTTGAGTCTAGCAATCCCATCTTTGCAAGTCCCACTGTTGCACCACAAATCGCCGCAACAACAGTACCTTCTTTTAAAGATTTAGAAACTTTTTTCAATATAGGTTCGTGAATTGCTTCTATCCAAGTATTACCGCCTGGAAGAACTAAAACATCAGTACTTTCCAAAATACACTCATCAATAGAAATACTAGGTAGTATTTTCAATCCTCCCATTGTAGTAACAGGATTTTTATCAACGCCTACTGCAACCACCTCTAAAGGCGCTAATTCTTTTTTAAAATACCTTCCCGAGTTTAGTTCAGCAATTAAATAACCTACCTCCCAGTCTGACATCGTATCAAATACATAAAGATATACTTTTTTTGTATGCATAATACACACTCCTTTTGTAATTAATTAATCGATATACCCTATTATAAAAAAACTTTACTGACATCTTCCGTCAGTAAAGTTTTTAAACTTGAAAATAATTAATTAACTCATCATGTAAAAACAAATCACTTGATGGGCATATAGATACCATTAAGTGATCTGTTTTATGATGTTGGGCTATTTCACTATCGTACCCATTAATTTAGCATTGGGGAAGGAGATGTTTTAGTACCCAATGCGATTATTGTTCCAACACCTTTTCAAACTCGCCGAACCAATTACTCCAACCATACTTAGCACCTGCGAGTGCTTGATCATTTGAGATTCCGGTTTGTTCGAGATGAAGGTTAACCTTTCCGTCCCCTAAATCCTGTAGCTTCCAGGTAACCGTGTGCTTCTCTCCGCTTTCCCAAGTATAGGACAACCGGTTTGGTGCGTCCACGATAAGCACTTCGCCGTCAATAATTCCATTCCACCATTCGGTCGGCTGCGTGCGAAACTGAAAACGGTGTCCAACGAAGGGCTTAAAATCATTTTCCATGACCCACTTGGCAAGCTTGCTTGAATCGGTTAAGGCGGACCAAACTTTCTTGATCGATGTCGTGAACTGAAAATCCAAGGATAATGTTAAACTCATTCTGCTTCCTCCTCTAATAGTTGGTTCAAGCGCAACATATTCGTACTCCAGAACTTGCTGTAGACAGCCACTCAATCTTGAATTTCTCTGAGTGGAGAGGCGTTTAGCCTGAATCTCGTTTCTATGCCTCTGCTAACAGACGAATCAGTCGGCGCCTAGTTGGATCTGCAATCGCGTCAAACACATCCCGCAACTGGTTGTTCTCGCTCACAACACACTCTCCTAAATATTATTACCAAGGGACAGCCGTTAATTCACACTTCCTTTAAAGGATGTGGCCCTTCGTACGTAGCGCCCACGAGTCGAGAACTCCTTAAATACTCCCCGTCCAAATGGCCCTTGTTGTAGCGGCCAAGGTTGGTGATATAGGCTTCAATCACGCTCATTGGCTCCCGACCTCCCTGCGTCTCTATCCCTGGTCAAAGCTCAACCATCTTTGTTGCGACATTGTTGCAGAACTCGCTGTCATGTTCCACAAAAAGTATCGTTGGCGAATACTCCAGTAGCAGTTCTTCAATTTGCATACGGGAAATGACATCGATGAAATTCAGCGGCTCATCCCAGATATGCAGATGAACCTGCTCGCTCAGGCTTTTGGCAATCAGTACCTTCTTCTTCTGGCCGCCGCTATAAGCGGATAGATCCTTCTCGAATTGCACTCTGGAGAAATCAAGCTTTCTCAGAATAGATTTGAAAAGGCTCTCGTCAATCCCGTTGTCCCGGGCGTAATCTGTCAGACTGCCCTGCAAATGCGAGGTATCTTGGGACACGTAGGATATTTTTAGCTGACTGTCCCTTGTGAAGCTGCCAGTGTAGTCTATATCCACGCCGCAGATGAGTTTGAGGATACTTGATTTTCCGGAGCCATTTTTACCCGAAAGCGCGATTCGCTCCCCCTGTTCAATCGTAAAACTCACGTCTGCACAAACCTGCTTTTCTCCATAAAATATAGTGACCTGTTCAAGCTCAGCAAGCACATTTTTATGATAAGCAAGCTGTGAGATTTCCAGGGTGTCCGAGCTTTCTATATTTTTCAGCAGTTTGGACTTTTCGGTAATCGCCGATTGCTGTCTTTGCTCAATGGATTTAGAACGTTTCATCATCTTGGCAGCCTTATGGCCAATATAGCCTTTATCTACCTTGGAGCCGGAATTTCTGGTTCCGTTTTTGGTTTTTTCCACTTCGTGAGACCAGTTCCCCGTACGCTTGGAAGAATCCGATAGGCGCTTAATGTCTTTTCTAAGCTTCTCGTTCTGTGCAAATTCAAAGTTATCCTGTCTCTTCTTATTCTCCCACCAGCTGGAAAAATCACCTTTTTGAATCTCAATGTTGGTTTTGTTGATGGACAGGATGTGATCCACACAGTTATCCAGAAAGGATCTGTCGTGAGATACCAGAATATATCCGCTTTTGGTATTCAGATAATTACTGACCCATTTTCTAGCATTCATGTCCAGATGATTCGTAGGCTCATCGATCAACAGAAAACTGTTTTCCTTAATAAACAAGGCGGCCAGGAGCACTTTCGTCTGCTCACCGTTTGACAAAGAAGCAAATGGACGATATAGAACGTCTTCATCAACCTTCAGCAACGAGAGCTCACGCATGAATTGCCAGTGAACATAGTCCGGAAAGATTTCGTTGATTACATCCAGCGTATGATCATTCTTGTTTGGCACAGGATACGGAAAGTATTCAAAATTGACATTAGCAGAGATAGCTCCACTGTATTCATGTTTGCCGAGCAGTAACTGAAGAAATGTGGTCTTCCCTCTTCCGTTCCTTCCCGTAAACCCCAGCTTCCAATCGGTGTCGATCTGAAAATTCACGTTTTCGAATATGTTATCGTAGCTGCCCTCATAGGCAAACGTCAGGTTGGTAACATTAATTAATGACATCAAGTTGTCCTCCTGTATAAAAAAAATAAAAGCCGCAAGAAAGTTAATTTCTCGCAGCTCAAATAGATACAGAAAAACCAGCCTCCCAATGGAAGGCAGATGATTAAGGACCTAATGTTTGAGTGAAAAGAAAATGTAACTTTCTTGCTTATAAAGCATAAAACATGCGAAACCAATCGCACTAAATGTTTTATTAGTTTATAGATCAGCAAGAAAATCCTACATTATTCTTCTCAACCCCAATCATTAAAGTAAATGTATATTATCATACCGTTTTATTAAACACAACTCCTCAACATGATACCATGTGGACTTTTTTGAGTGTCTACTTGAAGGGGATATTACCAAAGGACGGTTTTTATATCACTTATACATTTGTACAAAATAGTGAAGGTGCCTTTTTCATCGCACTTATTTTATTCCTTCCATAAATCCCCTGAAGTTTTCAGCGATTTCCTTTGACCTGGTATGGTGCAAATAATGTCCTCCTTCAAATGTCATCACTTTTCCATGTACAGAATTTTTGACTTGCTCTTCATGCAGTGGTAACCATCCTTTAATATCTGTATTATTCGCTTGTAAAAAGAATATAACGGGAAGATTTTTTGGGAATGTTAAATTTTCAGCTGCTTTAAAATTAGAAGAAATATGCTCCATTTCATTCAAGGTCGTGGCATTATTGCCGTTTTTATTCGAAATCATTCTCATTTGTTCTTTGGTTTGATCATCAAATGATAATGAAGCATATGGATCACCACTTAGATTCTTGATCATTCTTAAGAGACCTGATTTTTTAAGAAATTCAAACGTTTTTATTGGGAATTTAACATCCATCCCACCTTGTGTTGGAACACTGCTATCGATTCCGACAAATGCACTCACTTCGTTTGGATATTTGTTCACATAATCCAGTCCGTAAATGCCCGCAATGGAATGGCCCATTAGCGTGTAACGGTCAATATTAAGCTGCTGTAAAGCTTCATGAATTTCACTTACAATATTCTCAGTGCTTCGCTCTTTTTCGGTTTCATCACTTAATCCATAACCGAAAGGCTCAATCACGACAACTTTGTAAAATGGAGATAGTTCATCTACTAGCAGCTTAAAATCAAGAGCTGGTGCTGCTGTTCCATAACCAGGCAGGAGCACGACTGTTTCTTCGCCCTCTCCTTGAATGGTAACATTCATATGTTTCCCATCTACAGGTACTAACTGGCCATAGGGTTCTATTTTTCCTTGCTCCGATTTGTTCGAGATCATATTAACGATAAAAACAATGGCTAGAAAAAGCACTATGGCTATTGCTATAACTCCTATGGATTTAAGTATAATGGTAAGTATTTTTTTCATCATTTATGCACGAGGGGTTTGAGCGACCTTTGAAGCTCGTTATCTACCTGTACTCGTGCCTACCCTCCTTTTTATGGCCTCTCTGTGTTCCACTCTCATCTTCTCCTGACCTCATCTGTTTATTCGGCTACTTTAATATGTGCTGTTAAGGATAGCTTATACGACGAAGATGTACTCCCTATGACGACAATATGAACGGAGTATGAACAAGCAAAAAATGCTGCGACGTCACATGCAAGGAAGCTTACACATGATGCCGTAGCATGGAGAATGCAGTTTAGACCATCCGAATGGTGCCATATGAATCTAACTAATCTGTCGGCGCTATGATTGGCAAGGTGACAATGACGGTCGTTCCTCGGCCGGGCTCGCTTTCCACTCGGATGTCGCCTTGATGAAGCGATACGATCTGTTTAACGATGGCAAGTCCCATACCGCTACCGCCATACTTGCGACTGTGGGAACGATCGGCCTTAAAAAACCGTTCGAATATACGCTTCTGGTCCTCGGGGGAAATACCAATGCCCGTATCGGATATTCGGACTGTCACATTTTTGATATCTTGTTTGATGCTGACGTTAATAATGCCGCCATCCATGGAAAATTTGATGCTATTGCCAATGATGTTCGTCCATACCTGGTTTAATAGATCGTGATCAGCCATTAATTGAACGGCTTTCAAATTGAGGTCGAAACGGATGTTGCGAGCCGACCATTGCGGCTGGATCGCCACGATGACTCGTCTGATCTGTTCATCAAGGCTGAAGGTGATGAGCCGCAGTTGCCGGGACTGTGATTCAAGCAAACTTAGCTTGAGCAGGCTATCGCTCATCTTGGACATTCGACCTGCTTCAGCGATGATAATATCGAGATAACGGCTTCGCTCGTGATCTGCAATATCCACTTGTTTGAGCGCCAAAGCATAACCGGATATCGAGGTGAGCGGCGACTGAACTTCGTGCGACACGTTCGATACAAATTCCTTACGCATCTGTTCAAGTTGCTGCAGATCGTGCATCATTTCTTCGAAGCTGCGAGCCAAGGTACCTAGCTCACCCTTTTGCTTAATATTCAGCTTTACGTTGAAATCTCCCGCTGCTATTCGCTTGGTCGCTGTTGTCAGCTTTTTGATCGGCCTGATCAGGAATATGGCGGCAACCAGGATCAATAAGCTTCCTGCGATCAACGAATAGGTCAAAAAAGTAAGTAACCATTTTACGGCAAAAGTGGAGGAAGGAGACGTGAGCGGCTCCACAAACATCGCTTTCGTTCCCATTTCCGTTTTTAATGGCAGTCCCAAGAGGTTCGTTGCAACAGTACTCGGATTGACTTGAACAACTTCTCCACCCAATACCTTCTTTACTTGATCCATCGTCACAGTCGCAGGATTTTGTCCGTTAAGCGTTCCGTAAGACTGGAACTGACCCGTTTCATCGAAAATTCGAATATGATAGGAATCGAGTTGTTTCATTCCACTTACGAACAAGTTCGCTTCACGTAACGGAATGGTTTCGTAAACCCGGACGATGTCCTGACCAAAGTTAAGTAAGGTGGTTTGCAAATTTTCGTTCAATTTTTCCTCAAACACCCAAAATGTAATTAAAAAAGCAATGATTATGCCCACGATGACGGAGACCAGAAATGTTAGGACAACACGTATATATAAGGATCTGATCATTCGTAAACCTCAAGCCGGTAGCCAAGCCCGCGCACTGTTTCGATCCGAAAATCGGTTGTAGTGGCGAAACGTTCTCGCAGGCGTTTAATATGTACGTCTATCGTTCGATCATCTCCAGCGTAATCAATCCCCCAGATTTGATCAATCAACTGCTCACGCGTATAGACTTGTCCGGGTGTTCCAGCGAGCTTATACAGCAATTCGAACTCCTTGAGCGGCAACGTGAGCGACTCCGTCCCTCTCATCACCTTATAGGTCTGCCGATCAAGGATGACGTTGCCGAACTGAATCGTCTGTGTGGAGCCAATCCGGTATCGTTTCAATAATGCCCTGACACGAGCCGTCAACTCCAACGGATCGAATGGTTTCGTCAAATAATCGTCCGTTCCAAGTTCGAACCCTTTCACTTTCTCCCATGTTTCGCCTCTCGCAGTCAGCATAAGTAACGGAAGATCAGGATTGGCTCTTCTGAGTTCCTTGCATAACGTCCAACCATCCATAATCGGCATCATAATATCGAGCACGACGAGATCGACATGCGTTGAGGCGTAGACGGTCAGTGCTTGCTTGCCGTCCGCGGCTTCGGCTGTTTCGAATCCGTCGTTGCGTAGAAATAAACAGACGAGTTCGCGAATGTTCGCATCATCGTCAGCAACCAGTATAGTAGGCATCCGTTCCCTCTTTCCCTGTTTTCCATCCCATATTGAAGTAACCATTATACTATAAATAAAATTGAATTCCCCCTATTCTTCCTATAATCTTACAGTGTTATTCCTCCTGGTATCCGCGGGCCTCAGGCGGCAAAGTGACAGCAAAAAACACCCTGATGAAGGAAAGAAAACAGTTCCTCCCCGATCAGGGTGTTTTTAATGTGTACTGTTAGGGCCATGCCCCGTTCCTGGATCACCAGCCGATGGCCGCTCCATCGCAGCGGGGGTCCGTGCCGCCGATCCGAAAGCCGCTGTCATCAATCAAAATGGCATGCGCGTGCCCCATGGCTCCGGAAAAATCCTCAACCGGTCCAGGTTCTCAAAATATAGGATCCTATATATCTCACTTATGGCGAATGGAAAATAGAGCTGATTTAAATCGTTCTTCGAATCACGCTTTTGGTTGCTGCCGCCTCAAAAATCGTCTCAATCAGTACCAGCACACGATGCACTTCTTCGCTTTTGATCGCAAGCTCCGCTTTTCCTTCGATGGCAGAGACAAAATTTTCATAAAAGCTTTCTGCTACCGCAGGTATTTTTTCAATTGGAAAATTCAGGGTGGATTCCTCTGACGGTGGCGCCATCGTTTTCGTCAATCCTTGGCCTGCTTGAATCGGTTTTGGTTCCACATGAGCAACATCCGGATTTCGGGTGACGATCTCTCCGCTCAAGTCCCAATCCCGGATCACTGCGGTACCCTCGGTTCCTTTAATATACCAACGCGGCAGCTTTACATAATTGGTCGTACCCACTTCAATGACCGCTGTCAGGCCGTCCTTGAACTCAATAAAGCTGGTAAAGCCGTCATCCACTTCAGTTCCCAAAATATAGCTTAACTTAGCAGCTACGCTTTCTATTTGGCTGTCCGTAATCTGAAGCAGCTGGTCCAACAGATGCACTCCCCAATCCAGTAGCATTCCTCCACCGTACGCCTTCAGTTGCCGCCAGTCACCCGGAATGCCGTTAGCCCCCTGAACCCGCGATTCCACTTGGAAAAGCTCGCCCACGGTCTTCTTGCCGATCATATCTTTGATAATTCGGAAGTCTTCATCCCATCGGCGGTTCTGATGTACCGTAAATACGCGGTTTTCTTTCTTCGCCACCTCGACAATATCCAAGAAATCCGTGCTCGTTATCGTAACCGGCTTTTCGCAAATGACATGTTTTCCGGCTTGCAGTGCCTGGATCGCTATTTCTTTATGAACGTCATTAGGCGTTGCTATCAAAACAATATCCACGGCCTGATCGGCCAGAACGGCCTCCAGACTTTCGTAGGTTTTATAGCCGCCAGCGGCAGCCAGTTCCATTCGGTAATCGACAATATCATATACACCGCCAATGGCAAGCTGCTGAATAGGTTCGATTAATTGAACATGGTAGCTTCCCATGCCTCCATAACCGATAATGACTACATTATATATCCGATTGCCCATTTTCATTTTCCTTTCACTCCTGATTTAAGCCCACCACATATCAAGCGGTTGCTCACGGGTCAAAATCGATTGCAGATTGGTTACTACACGATTAAACCCTTCTTCGACGGACATCAAAGGATCTTCGTGTTTGAGGCTTATTACATATTATACACATAAATCCGCAAAACGCTGATTATGTCGGACCATTTCTACAACCAATAATCCCAATTCATAATGTCATCGTAACTCTCCTTGCGGACTTGTTCAATGCATTTTACTTCCAGACCTGACTTTAAGAATTGACGAGCTTTTCTTTACTGACAAAATAATGATACAGCGCCCCGTACAGGTTGGCGTCGTTGCGGAATTGGCAGGCTACCACCTTGGGATTTGCGATATGCAAAGGATTGGCCTCTTTCACGTCGGCGATCGCCCGCTGAATCCGTTCAATCAGAACGGGCTGCGCGCTGATTCCGCCCCCGATCGCGATAACTTCGGGGTCCAAAATGTACTGCAGATTTAATATTTGAATGGCCAGGTACAGGCAGTATTCATCAAAAATCGCATTGGCCTCTGCGTCCCCTTGCATAATATATTCAAATATCACTTCTCCGTCAGAGGAATCGACTTTCTTGATTTCGGCAATACGGCGGATCATGTTGACCGCAGAGCAATCCAGTCCAAAGTACTGTCCCGTCTTAGTTTCGGGATTGAATTGATGCATGATATAGCTGACTTCTCCGGCGGAGAGATTGACCCCGCGGTGAAGCTTACCGTCAATGATAATACCGCCGCCGATCCCGCTTCCGAGAATTAACACCACGGAATCTTTGGCGTTTTTTACGCTTCCAAGCCAGAGTTCGGCCAGAGCCGCGCTCTTTCCGTCATTTTCGACGAAAGCGTCTATTCCGTATCTTCGTTCGATTTCCTGTTTTAAATTGACCTCGTGCAGAAAAGGCAGAGAACCGCCATGGTAGATGACGCCCCGATCCGCATCGACCGTTCCAGGGCAGCTAAGGGCGATTCCCTTAACCGCAGACAAATCATGCCCATCTATAATGGAACACAATTTATCCATAAATCCTGCTAAATGTACTCTAGGTGTTGATTGTCTGCCTTTAGTCACGATCGTTCCAGCTGAATCCATCAGCGCATATTTTATAAAGGTGCCTCCTATATCGATTGCAAGATACATAAGCATTCTCCTATCCTGTTGTTGTTACAAGAGATGGGACCTCTCCCTCCGGGGAGCAACTCCATCTCTTATACCAGTATTTTTACACTTGAGCTCTTCTAGCCTCCAATTCGGCCACAATTTCATCATGAGGCTTATCCCACCTGTAGATAAAGACCATGATCAGAATCGACAATACACTGAAGACAATCGGCAGCCAAATGTAGTTAAGCGTAATCATCTGCAATGCAGAATCGGTTTGCTTTTGTTTGGCGCCATTCCGGAGCCAAGCTTGATCCCGATACCGGCAGCCGAGACAAGAATACCTTGGGCGCGGATACCCGATTTCCATTCGCCGTAATCAACCGTATCTGCCATAAGGGCAAACAGCAATCCGCCTGGGAGTCCCAAACCGATACCGCCGACGATCGTTCCCAAGATGATCATGGCGACATTGTGTCCACCCACATAGATAATGAGCTGCCCGATAATATTGATGCCAATACCTGTGATAATCAGCGATTTTTTACTGAACCGTTTGGACAAGAAAGGAACCGCCAGCATTCCGAGCACCGTTACCATCGACAGCGTGTTTACCAAGGAAACGATTTCAGGTTTCTCTAAGGTGTATGTCATGTAATAAATGCCTGCGGAGAGCTTCATGATATACATCAGGAAAAAGACGATACCGAGCAGAGAAACGGCCATCCACGGACGATTTCCTTTGATCGCTTTCAGACTTTCCTTCACAGAAAGGCTTTGGTCCTGTCCGGCGATGTTCTGCACACGCTCTCTGGTGTTCAGGAATGTGACGATGAACAGGATCAATCCCACAATAGCGAAGAGCGTCATCGTATAGAAGAAGCCTTTTTGCTGATTCCCAGCACCCAAGTAGGCGACCAGAGGCAGCAGCGTGAGGTTAACGATCAAGCCGCCAACCTGTCCACCAATCATACGGAACGTATTGGCCACGGTTCTCTCCTGGACATCGCTCGACATGCTTGGCAACATCGTCGTCAGTGGATTATTGACAGCCGCATACAGCACGTTCGCCGCGATGTAAAAAATGTAAGCGTATGCAAGTTTGCCGGAAGCGCTTAATTCTGGCCCCATAAAGAGCAGTATGGAAACGATTGCAAAAGGAAAGCTGGACCAGAGAATCCAGGGTCTTGATTTCCCCCATTTTGTATTGGTCCTGTCAATCAGTACCCCGAAGATCGGGCTGTCGATCATGTCGACGAATCTGGCGATCAGCATCAGCGTACCGACCGCAGCCGCCCCGAGTCCATACACGTCCGTAAAGTAAAAGGTCAAGTAGGTCGTAATAACTGTGTAAATCAAGTTGGAACCCGCATCCCCTAAACCGTAACTTACTTTCTCCAACAAAGACAATTTCTGATTTGAGCTTACAGCCTGCTTACCCTTCTTCAGGTCTGCTTCTACCACTGCCATTTTACATCCCCCCTAAAAGCGTTTTCAAATCTTCTTAACATTAGAGCTTGATTAAAACCTTGCCCCAACTCGGAAAGCGTTTTATTTGTTTACAGTTTAAATATATTTGTTCATGATTTATGGTATTATTTAAGGAGAAGTTGTAATTTTATATTTTTTTTATGGAGAGGAACACCATGAACCCATCTCAAAGAGACCTAGAAACCCTCTGCAAGCTCGTCTATAACGCGACCCATATTCCGATCTTCTTTATAAAAAAAGGCTGGGAAAGATCCCAGACCTTCAGCAATAATTATTCTTCTCTGATGGTCCGGGAGACGCTGCCTCAGACATTGATTGACCACTTATTCTCCCTGAATTTGAGCAAGCCGGTACAGATGGTTTATATCAATAACCGTGAGGACATTATTGCCATGCTCCCCCATCCAGAGCATGAGAATGAACGGATCATTCTGTGGCCGCATGCCGAAAAATATGTCTCGACAAACACTTTGATTGAGCCATTCGAACAGCAGGATGCTTTTGATACGAACCAGCTGTTTAATACCGCGATCCTGCTGCATCATCTGTTCTACAACGAAACCTTGTCCTTAAATAAGGTCAAACAGGATAACGAGAACCTGAATCCTTCCCTAATCTCTGAATTGATTGAACTCAAAATTATCGAGCAGCGGGAGAACAGCGATTACCACAGCTCCTTTCTGGCCGAGAGGAAGATCTGGGAGCATCTTAAAACCGGAAATATTGAAAAAATGCTGTATTACATGAAGCTGCATTCCCAGGAAGGCAGCTACGGAACCTTGTCCAAAAAAGACTCCTTGCGGAACAAGAAAAATCTTCTGATTACAGCAGTGACCCTGGCGACCCGAGCGGCCATCGAGGGCGGACTCTACCCGGAAATCGCCTATAACCTGAGCGATGCCTATATCCAGCATATCGAAGAGCTAAAGAAGATCGATTCCATCACCAAGATGCTGGAAGAGATTTTGCCCGATTTTGCCGAACGGGTCACCAAAGCCAACCGCTCCAGCTTCTCGAAGACGATCCTGCTATGTCAGGACTATATCTTCAACCACCTGCATGAACACTTGACGCTGGAATCCTTGGCCAAGCAGCTGCGGATCAGCCCCTCCTATCTGTCCAACAAGTTTAAGGAAGAGACGGGGGAGACCCTAAAAGCCTATATCCAGCGCCAAAAAATCGAAGAGGCCAAGAATCTCATCGTCTACTCTGACCTATCGATTAGCGAAATCTATTCCCTGCTCAACTTTCACGATCAAAGCTATTTCACTAAGGTATTCAAAAAAATCACGGGCCTGACTCCCAAGCAGTATAAGAATAATTTGATTATTCAGCAGAGTTGAATAAAAGAGAACGAAACCGCACAAAAGCTGACAACCGATATTACACCCGTTCTTCATACAGAATTCCGGTTTTAATCGACCGTATCTTACATTGACACAAAGTTCCCTACTTTAGCTTATGATTTAAAGCATTATAATCTGATCTCAATAACACAAGAACGTATTTCGCCAAAATATAAGATCATTTATACATTGTTATCTGCTGTGTTTTTCATTTTTCAGACGTATAGACCTTTTTGTTCCCTTAAGTCCTCCGCATACTTTGTAATTTATCGGATTCCACTTTATTTGGACTGAAGTTGATTCAAGTACTCCAGATACATCTCTTTAAAAGTAGCATCTTTTTCCAAATCGATGAGCACTTCCAGCCTTTTAATCAGGCTTTTTTCATACCACTGGATTAATTTTTCCATCGTATTCAACTCCGATGCTAAAGGGTTTTGTTCACATATTTTCAATCAGCCATTTTAATAAAAATGATTTTTCATCCACTATGTTCAGGTTTATTCATTACCAGGCTGTGGTGAACTTTCGTCTATAATTATATAAAGAAATACACCGTTTATATATTGCATTCCTTTTTATTTTAATAGGGTGTAAACTCATTATGCAGCAATGGCAGAGCAAACCGTTATCACATTTATCTTGAATAATTGCCTGATTCTCTTACGGCTATTTTTATAATAAATACTGATGGCTTATAATGAACATGATCAACGAATAAGGAGGTACTTCATGTCTCAGGTAATAAGTAGGCAGCAAAATGAACTTGCCGGGCTGATTCAGCGTCACTGCCTTGGGGAGGGAGTTCAGAAGACGGCGATCCCTTCTTTATTTTTTATCCGCTATTCCAACACGACTGAACCAGACTACGGAGTCTACAAGCCGAGCTTCTGTTTTATAACTAAAGGTTCGAAAGAAATATTTCTGGCACAGGAACGTTTTACATATAACCCTGCTAATTACCTGATTGCATCCATGAATCTGCCGGTGGTTGGCCAGGTGATTAAAGCTTCGCCTGATGACCCTTACTTAAGTTTTAAGCTTGAATTTACACAGAACCAGATTTTAGAGATTTTAAACGACTTGGAAATTCAGCCAATGCCTAAGGAAAATTTGAAGCGGGCTTTATTTGTCGGCCAGATGGAGTCGGATCTGATGGATGCAATCCTTAGATTAGCCCGTCTGCTGGACAATCCGAAGCATATACCGTTTTTAGCTCCTATGTTTATCAGAGAAATACTATATCGGCTCCTACAGGGCCAATATGGGGTTACACTGGGACAGATTGCAATGGAGGGAAGCAGCTCGTACCGAATCAGGGAGGCTATTGAACAAATTATTCATCATTATGATAAGTCTTTGCGGGTCGAGGAGCTTGCCGAATTAGCCAGTATGAGCGTTTCCTCATTTCACCGGAACTTTAAAGAAGTAACCGCTATGAGCCCTCTTCAATTTCAAAAACAACTGCGTTTGCAAGAGGCCCGCCGTCTCCTATTATCTGAGTCAGCAGATGCCGCTGATGTCGCTTTTCGAGTGGGATATGAAAGCGCGTCTCAATTTAGCCGTGAATATTCTCGAATGTTTGGTTCTCCTCCTAGGGCAGACATCAAATATCTTAAGGAAAAATATTATAGATACTGAACGCTTAATTCTCTTTGTTGAGGCTTCAAAATGTCGAGAAACCCACGTCTCAAAAAGACGGGGATTCTCGACATTTTGAGAAAAAGTATACTTCTTCTCTTCTTCAGGTGAAGCGTATTGAATGCACTTCGTGTTATAGAGATGAAGCTACTAATCCTCAAATCTTCTGTTTCCAAGCGCTTTGACCATTTCTGGATCATTATGCGAGAAGAAGCTGCTTTGTTTTGTATCTAACGTTGCCATCTTCTCCATATCTTCCTGACTTAATTCAAAGTCAAAGATATTGAAGTTTTCAATAATTCTTTCTTTGTGAACCGATTTTGGAATTACCACAACTTCTCTTTGCGTCAACCAGCGTAAAATGACCTGCGCAACAGATTTGTTGTACTTTTGAGCCAGTGATGTTAAAACGTCATTCTGAAACATATTGTTTCTTCCTTCGGCAAAGGGTCCCCAGGACTCAATCTGAACATTGTACTCTTGCATAAGTTCAGCACTATGGATTTGCTGACAGAAAGGATGCGTTTCGACCTGGTTTACTGCAGGCGTGACTTCATTATGGACAATCAAGTCAACCAGACGGTCCATCTGGAAGTTACTCACGCCAATGGCTTTGATTTTTCCCTCACGATACAATTCCTCCATAGCACGCCAGGAACCATACACATCTCCGAATGGTTGTATCGATCAGACGGTAGCCTGCCATAATAGCATCGTAAACGGATTGTTCACACTCATTCGCATCTTTAATTTGATAAACACCAAAACCAAGTATTGGCATTTCAACACCATTGTTCAGAATTACTTTGTTCATATGAAATCCTCCTGTCGTTGAGTACTCAGAGGCCTGTTCTTCTTTCCAATTCCTCTGGATATCGGTCACCCATCAGTATGATTTTTGATGCAACAGAATCGATTTTCATCAAATCTTCCGAGGTAAGTTCTATATTAGCCGCTCCCAAGTTTTCTTCCAGGCGGCTTAATTTACGTGTACCCGGAATCGGAACAATCCACGGTTTTTGAGAGAGCAGCCAGGCCAGTGCAATTTGGGCAGGTGTCGCATTTTTCTGCTCCGCTACTTCTTTTAGCAGATCTACGAGTGCCTGGTTGGCCTCAAGCGCCTCCGGCGTAAAGCGCGGAAGAGTATTGCGAAAATCTCCCTTCGAAAAGGAGGTACTGGCATCGAAGCTCCCCGTTAAGTATCCCTTACCTAGAGGACTGAACGGAACAAAACCTATACCCAGCTCCTCCAGAGTTGGCAAAAGCTCTTCTTCAGGACGTCTCCACCACAGAGAGTATTCGCTCTGCACTGCAGTGAGCGGCTGAACTGCATGTGCCCGGCGGATCGTCTTCACACCAGCCTCGGATAGACCCCAGTGCTTAACTTTTCCTTCCCGGATCAGATCCTGCACTGCTCCTGCTACTTCCTCGATTGGCACATCGGGATCAACACGATGTTGATAGTAGAGATCAATCACGTCGGTATTGAGACGTTTTAAGGATTCCTCGGCAACCTTCTTAATATGCTCAGGCCGGCTGTTCATCCCTGCCTGTTTGCCATCCTGAATGTTAAAGCCAAACTTGGTTGCAATGACTATCTGATTCCGAACAGGAAGTAGTGCTTCCCCGACAAGCTCCTCATTGGTATATGGTCCGTATACTTCAGCGGTATCAAAAAAAGTAACACCACGTTCAACGGCATCTCGAATAACGGAGATCATTTCCTGCTTATCCAGAGCAGGTCCATAGCCATAGCTCATTCCCATACAGCCGAGACCGATTGCGGATACGTTCAGACCGCTTTTCCCAAGTATTCGTTTTTGCATTATTCCTCTTCCTTTCCAATGAACGAATTGACCAACTTAGTTTCAAGCCAATGCCATATATCGGTTAATTTGATAGGGTGTAAACCAATTATGCAGTAACTGTACTGTAGATCGTTATATCATTTGTCTTAAATGATTGCCTAATTCTCTTAAAACTTCAGGAATCAGGGAAATTCACGCTATTATTAGCGGTTATATTCTTCATTTGATACGGGTTCCAACCGTTCGATGTCCCCCTTTTGGACATTCGTACTTATGCAATATGTAGGGGGGGGCGAATGGTGGTTTACTAACGGAAAGCCTTTCCCCCATCATATCTTGGCGGAACAGTTGGGGCTATTGTTAGATCGAAATGTTTAATCAATTTCTGATAATCGATTCATTTTTATTTATACAAAATAAATAAATAATGTAGATGCCCTATTCCTGGATCATTGTGTCCTCATACGTACAAGGAAGCAATCGGACACGCGATCCGTCAGCAAAACTCATATAAAAATGGGGTGCTCTAAACACTCCAACACGAATTCATCGGTATATATCCCGCTTCATTTGAACGGTTAGTTTACGTATGTTCAGCTTTTCTGTCTTCTTTGGTAATCAGAGAACTGTAGGCTGGAATCACGACCGTTCCTTTCTTCGCCTTCATATCCTTCGAGGTGGAGAAGACCACTTTCCACTTGCCCTTATCCCAATCTTTGATCTGCAGGGTAACCGGCTCTCCGGACAGGTTATGATATACATACAATGTTTCTTTGCCTGAAGTGCGTTTAAATGCAGTTACGCTGGCAGAACCTGATTGGATCGGTTCCAAACTGTCGCTGCGGAGGGCTTCATGTTCTTCCCTCAGACGGATGAGCGAGCGGTAGCTTTCCAGCAGGGAATCATTGTCCCTTAGCTGCGCTTCGACCGATATTTCGCCTGTGTTGTATTGGGATTCCTCCCACGTCGTTTGACCGGGGCCATCTCCTTTGTACCAGCGCATAGGCTCCCGTAGATACTCATCGGGCTTCTCTCCCTTCATACCGATTTCTTCCCCGTAATAAAGGAACGGCTGCCCTGGCAACGTCAAAAGAATCGAAGCGGCCAGCTTGGCTTTTCGCACATCCCCGCCCAGCTCACTCATGACACGGGTCTGGTCATGGTTGCTCAGGAATGGAGCATCGAGTGCCGCCTTATTGTACGCTTTATACAATTTCAGTGTTTTCTCAGCGAATGTCGCAATACCCTGATCCTGACCATTTTTTATAGAGTTCAAAATCGTTCCGCCCATGTCAAAATTAAACAGGGAGTGAAGTGGTCCGTAGTAAGGAGCTATTGTCTCCGGTTTGTCCCATACCTCCCCCGCTAGATATACATTTGGATTTACCTTCTCCATCTCGGAACGGAACTCATTCCACCAGGTGATGTTTTTTTCGGCACCCTCCTTCGTCTGTCCTTTAAAAATGTGCATCGCCGCGTCAAGCCGGAACCCGTCTGCACCTTGCTGTAGCCAATACTTCCCGACCTTGATCATTTCTTTGCGAACTTCGGGATTGTCGAAGTTCAAATCCGGCATTCCCGACCAGAACGTGCCGTAGAAATACCCTTCACCATTCGGATTCTTATGCCATACCTGTTGTCCCCACGAGCCTTTTTCATCCAGATCTGTGTTCTTATCCGCCCATACGTAATAGTCGTGGTATTTGCTTTGCGGGTTGACGCTGCCCTCTTTGAACCAAGGGTGCTCACTGCTCGAATGATTAATAACAAGGTCCATAATCACCTTGATGCCCTTTCGGTCCGCTTCTTTCATCAAGGTGCGGAAATCATTCAGATTCCCATATTGCGGATCGACCTGATAATAGTCGGTTACATCGTATTTATGGTAGCTTGGAGACGGATTTAGGGGCATGAGCCAGAGGCCGTTGATCTGCAGATCCTTGCCCGAACGGGGGTTGCCGTCGTTTAAGTAATCAAGCTTTTGTGTAATTCCTTTCAAATCACCGTGTCCGTCTCCATTCGAATCATAAAAAGAATTAATATAAATTTCATAAAACACGCCGCTTCCAGTAGAAACCGGAGACTTATGTCCGTTCATTTCCTGCTCGGCCATTGCACCTGAAGCAAACATCGTGAGCATAGGCACCGTTAACATGGCGGTGGACAATCTTCTTAAGCGTTTGTTACGTGTCAAAACATATCAACTCCTTTGATTGTTATGGATGCGTCTTCATTATAAAGATAAAAAATCCAAGAAAGGGGGTATATTATTATCTATTTTGGTGGAAAATATCGCTCTTCTTGTTTTATCTCTGTATTCAACTGCAAATGATGAGGTGGCATTTCGGAGCCATACAAGGAGATATCCTTCACAGAATGCTACTTTTAGACTACTTATCGTCATAATCAGAATCACTATAGAGTGCTATGAGAAGACTGAGTTGGCGATAAAGCATAAAAAACACCCCCACAGCATTCGGAACAGTAAGCGGTGCCTTCCACTGCATGAATGATGTGCAGAAAAGAAATATCCACTTTCTGCCCTTCAACCGATACCTCCGTTGGCACCCGAATCCGACTCGACCAGTTCAGTTTTCACCAGCAACGTGAGTATTTTCGATAGTTATGTGGGAGATAGACCCTGATTGACGGCAATCAATTAAAGATAGGTTCCTCGTCGCTTGTAATCAGCAGTTCGATCATTTGCTTCTTACTACTAAAAGTAGCTTATTCTAGTCTGTATTTATTTCCCGGACTGGAAACAGCAGAAGAGACCCACATCACGTAGATCTCTTCTGAGTTTCTTGCTAATGATGTTCAATATGACACGGGATTCCCGGTCTATCAATCTGTATTGTAATATGCTTGATCTCGTATCGTTCTTTCAACAACCTCTGTGCCCGCTCCAGCACAACACTGCTGTACTTTGGATCTTGAATGAGGATATGGCAACTCAGCAACGGAACATCTGATGATAACGCCCATACATGAAGGTCGTGCACTTCTACAACATACTCAAGATCAAGCAGGGATTGCTTAATTTGATCTGTGTTCATATTCAGTGGCGTACCTTCCATCAGAATATGAATAGAATCCCGAGTTACCCGATAAGCACTGATAATCACCAGAACCGCCACCAAAATACTGGCGATCGGATCAGCCAAATTCCAGCCGAAGAACATAATCAGCAATGCCGCCACAATCGCACCTACAGAACCTAACAAATCCCCTATTACATGTAGAAAGGCACTGCGAATATTGAGATTTTCAGATGTATCTCCCCTCGTAAGGATAAAGGCAGCAGCTATATTGACGAGCAAGCCAAGCACTGCGATGATCAGCATTCCTGAAGTCATGATTCCAGGCGGGTCAGAAAGCCGTTTGAAAGCTTCCCAGAAAATATAAATCGATATCAGGGCAAGCGCTAAGCCATTTATAAAAGCGGCCAGTACTTCAAATCGTTTGTATCCAAACGTCTTTGACATACTCGCTTGCCGTTGTCCCCAGGTCATCGCCAAATAACTTAACCCCAATGCACCTGCATCACTCAACATATGCCCCGCATCAGATAATAGTGCCAGGCTGTTCGTCAGTAATCCACCAATAAATTCAATGATCATATAACCAGCAATTAAAAAGAATGATAACTTTAGAGCATTTTTGTTCGCTCCATGTCCATGAGAATGCCCGTGGCTATGGGAATGCCCCTGCCCGTGAGCATGTGAATGCTCACTGCCTTTAGAATGATTATGTTGATGATGTTGGTTGCAGTCATGTTCGCATGCCGTATTATGGTCGTGTGTGTGACTTTTCTTACTCATCTACCTGCCCTCTCCTCTATAAAATTCTGATGATTCACAATCGAATTAATATATGAGCACTTATTCATATATTATAAATAATACAAATGTAATCTGCAAGAATAATATGAAATGTGAATAGTTGTATTTTTTGATTTCCATGTCTCGTTTTATTATTGAACTCACGGGCTTGTCTTTGTTAAAGCGCCGCTTGAGTCAAGCTCTGTTGATTCGGTTTTTAATTAGTGTGACGGCTACGATCAATAGTAGAGGAAGAACGTATGCCAGATTATTGAATAAGGTCCAAACCACGTATCCGTCTTCGTTAAAGGACGCTTGATCGTGGTACATGGTAACCGAGAGAAGTAAGCAGATACATGCTATGGGAAAGGTTAAAATACAGTAATTTTTCACTTTAAAAAATCGCGAAAATAAATTTGTCAATATAAATATCATGATGATTGTTTGCTGATAGTAGTCCTCACTGGACGCGAGGAATTCAAAAAAAATTCCCGGACATATCAATATTGTTGGAGTTCCATTTACCATTACGATAATCTTTCCATCCAGCAGAGCAGCCACAGCGGTATCTGGCCGTTCGGTGTAGCGCACCTGAGGAAAAGGAGGATACTAAAAAAGCTTGAGGACAAGTCCTCAAGCTTCATGGAACAAAATATGCGCTTAATTCCTAATTCACTTGTCTGTCTCCCAATTCATTATGTTTTTGATCATAGGCTAACTCCTCCTTTTTATGAAGGGTCTGATCGACATACACCAAATATTACATTATATTCTATATTTTGATTGTACATAAATGACTATCAATTATGGAGTATAGGCGCCTGTCCATATCCCAAATTTGCATAATCTTCGCTTGCAAAGAGGCAAACACGGTTATTATTCAAATATCAAACCGAATTTTACAAAGCTTTTATACAATCCATCTTCCTCAACGTTGTCAGTAATATCATCTGCAATTTCCATCAAACCCGGCTTTGCATTACCCATAGCAATGCCTAGGGCGCAATATTCGAGCATCTCAGCATCGTTCATCCCATCTCCAATGGCAATCGTCTGTTCCTGGGACAGGCCCAAATGATTCAGCAAATCAGCAATGGCGATTGCCTTGTGAATACCAGGAATCATCATTTCCCCACTGTCCTTACCAAAGATCGGAACAGTGCACTGGATGACCTCAAATTTCCCCTGGAATTCTTCCTTGATGCGTTCAAAGGGTACATCACTTTCCAGAAAGCAAACCTTATTGACATCGTCTTTATACAAATCAGTCTCTCCATATGTCAAACCCGCGATAAATGGGTGGGGGGAACACTCCATTTTTTCTCTGGCCACAGGGTCGTTCTCAACATCTCCATAGATCCGCCTCTCCAGATGAGGTCTTAATTTCTGGCTAGCATAGAGCGCCGAATTGGACTCCAGATAAAAATCAATTCCATGTGTATTAAAGAAATCCACCATTTGCCGAACATCCTCAGGCGTGACTTTTTTATGATAAAGAATCTCATCTCCGGATTCTACATATCCCCCTCCTGCTCCAATGAGACCATCAAATCCGATATTCCAAATAGCGTCGTAGATTTCAGCTTTCGAACGACCTGTACACAGATAAAGCAGATGACCATTCTCGCGTGCTATTTTGCAGGCTTTTTGTGCCGATTCAGGCACTATACCGTCATCACCGACAAGTGTCCCATCAATGTCGATAAATACAATTTTTTGAGTATTTCTATCCATTAGTATGCTGTCTCCCTTGTTTAAACGAATGATGTTTTATGAGATGATTGTCGTTATGTTCTACAATTACACTGTAATTTGTGTAACGCATTACATGTCAAATCTTTTTTTGATCTCCGAACAGGATCATCATTATGTTCTTTGGTACTTTAAACCTGGCTGCTCGACAACTTCTAGTAAATGAAGCTCTTTCCTGAGACTCGGAGAAGAAACTTATATCGTTAAAACAAAAAAAGCCGCCAAAATGGCGACTTCTTTTATGCCTAAAACCTGCTATCCTCATTGGGAATCGTTAAGTTTAAATATTTAAAATTGACCCTGCAACCTGATCCCATCGGTGACTGGGCCAGTGCACCTGCTATAAACTGATCAGAAATTTCCATTCCAAAGTAGCGGACTAATTTCCAATCCTCACCATCGGTCGAATAGTAAAAAGAAATAATGCTCCCAATTTTCGTGATTCTTAAATGTGGGTTATCAACCACAACGCGCTCAGAATTACAATCATCGGAGGAGCCATTCTTTGTTACAACAGACACAATCGTAGCATAATCACCGTTAAATTCATAACATAGTTTAGCCCAATTGTTCTCGTCCGCCATCAACATTAAGCACCCTGAATCATAAAGATGACGCATGTCTACCTGAAGCTGTGTCGTAAGCTGAAATGACGTATCAACCTGGAGATGTAGGAAAGGAGCCGAATGGGCTACATGCTTTCCTCCAGGATCCTTGAAAAAATCAACTTTAGCCGGTGCATCAATGATCAATCCATCTTCTTTGGTGTATTCCCAGTGCTCGGGTTCATTCATCCACTTCAAATTTTCTCTTATCTCAGGTTGAAACAAATTATAACTCATATGAATACATTCCCCCATTTGAATTAATCTGTATAAATATAATGTCATTATACTTACATCCATTTCGCTTATAAATATAATATAAGTGCTGGCTCATATAATAATAAGGAAATGAAGGGACGATTTATTAGTTCGTAATAACTTAATTATACAGATTGGACTCGCTGCTATTGATAAAAGCCGAGATTGTATAAATACTTGTTGCTGCACTCGCTGTATTTGGGCTTAGAATGCCGCACAGAATCATTTCTGTAAGAAATACGATGAATACTGACTCGCATGTTTTCAATAACCATGTGCGTTCTTTCATAACAGTTAACATAGAGCTCTCTCCTTTACGCTAGATGATGGCCAGCTTTGGTATTCCAAAGCTTCACTTCCTGGGGTTCTAACATGTGATCATATGACATACCCTCCTTTTACAGAACGGATGTTTATAAAATGTAAGCGATTGCATTAATAAACAACACTTGTGCGATTTCAACACAGTATCGACGCGACTCCGTACAGCCTGAGTATTACTATGACTGTCGTTATGTTTTACATTTTTAGATTGCATAAATGCATAGGCTTCTTCTATATTATGAGTATCTATGATTCTCAGCATAGATTATGCTGTCCAGCACAATACGTGTTCCATTCATCGGAACGATGTACAAATGTCCAAATAAAATCCCTCCATCGGAAGGCAACCCCAATATCTCACAGTACCAATTTGATTTAAAATGGGATTCATGCAATTCCCTCCTTTTCGATAAACTCGTCTTTGGTTGCGCTTATGATAGCCAATATTGTGGAATTTGCAAAAGTTTGTTTTCGAACATCGTAACTAAAAATAGCCCCGGCAAAATTATCCTGCCGGAGGCTATCATCTATTTTATAACATCATATCATGACTAATCATTCTGGGTATTGAGGTTTGGTCACGTTATTGGGAACAGATTCGTCATAAACGTCCTGGCCGGGATAATCCCGAACTTCCTCCTCATGCAACTCATGATTTTCATAATCAAAACGATGCGCGGTTCTCTGATCTACTCGCCACGGCGAGCTTTTTCCAAGAGATTCAGACGTCAGAGCTGAACCGTAAGGACCTTCAGGGAACTCTTCGAGAACCAGATCATTTCGCTGAGACTCCACCGTAGATACATCGGTATACTCTTGCCTTTCTTCCTGCAAAAATTTATCCTTCATCGTTGCCCCTCCCTATCCGCTTTGAGATGATCAAAGCAGGCTTATTTTGAGCGAAAACGAATTCATGTATGCATGATGTTTGAAAAGCACTGCGTTTCAGGCTCTGATTCAGGTTTGGTTCTGTTGCAATAATTTTCTACTTTAGAGGTTCCGAATTGATATAAATAATGCAAAAACAATAAGGCCTATGATACAGATCATTGTATCCCGCTTGGACCATACCAGCAAGACGGAACGTGCTCCAAGCAGGGAATGCTCTCTAACTTTCCGCATTTCCATCGCGATCGTCATGTCCTCCGCACGCTGAAACAGCGACATCAGCAAGGGAATCACCATCGGTCCAAGATCCCGCACCCGCACCGTGTTCGGTCGTAGCGCAGCTTTGCCGCGTGCCCGGACAATCAGCGAGAATCGCTGCCATTCATTCCAGATCATCGGGATGAACCGAAAGATTAACGATACGGCAAGTGCAAACGAGGTAACGGGAAGCCTCAATTTTTTGCCAACACCAAGCACCCAATTCAATCCTTCCACCATGCGTCCATAAGGCGTAGTCAGCGAAAACCAGAGACTGGCCAAGGTGACAATTAACAAACGATACACATTCAGCAATGTAGCCTCCGCCTGCATCAGGGAGAAACCGAACTGGAGACCGCCCCTTTCTGTTGAAAGGGTTGTTCCTGACAAAGCCGTAGATATGAGAAAAAACAACAATAGCGGCTTCATTAACTTCACGCAGCCAGCCAGAGCTTGTCGAGGCAGAGCAGCTAGTGCCAGCGCTACCGGCACCAATGTGAGTGACAGTCCCAGCCAGCGATGTTGAAGCATCGACGCAGTCACGAGCAAAATATACAAAATCCATTTAAGACGCGGGTCCATGGCACCGTACAATCCGATGCTTGAAACTGCCTGGCTGTCCGCTGATGCCAGATTAGTAATTTCTGCGGCTTCATTACCTTGAGCCAGTGCAGAAGTTGCCGATTCATTGGTGTGCACCTTTTCCCGTTCAATCTTTTCTGCTGCACGCAGCTCATCATCCGGCTTGAGCTCCTGCACCACATCCCATCCATGTAACCTGGAAAAAACGATATGCTCAGCCATCTCCTCCGGCGTCAATGCGGTAAAAGGCAGCTCAATACCTGCCACAGCGAATTGCTGTGCCAGTCGCATGGAAGGTGGCAGCCCAAGCCCAGCCTGCTCCAGCAGGTCTGGCCGTGAATGGATTTCTTTGGGTGTCAGATCAGCAATCAAACACCCTTCCCGAAGCAAAAGAACCCGATCCGCACGCGGCAAAAACGTATCCAAGTCGTGCGTAGCCACAACGGCTCCCCCACCTGCATGCCGATGCTGATCCAGCGCTTTGAGCAGAAGCACTACACTTTGCGCTTCCAATCCGGCGCTGGGTTCATCCAGAAGCAGCCAATACGGCTCGACAGCGGTTCCCAATGCAAGGCCAAGTCTTCTCCGTTCTCCTCCGCTTAGTGCAAATGGCGATCTGTCCAGAGTGAACCGCCGCTCCGACTCTTTGCCTGCTGGCGGATCCCACTGTTCAAGGGTACTGGAAATTTGGCGTTTCTTTTGCTCCTCGGTAATTCGATATGGACGCAGAGAATACGCGAATTCACGCTGAACGTTGCGGGCAAACAGTTGTTGCTCCGGGAATTGAAATACCAGCCCCATCCGCAAAAGAATAGACTGCGGCACTTTTCCGTTTTGCCAGAAGGGCTCATCATCCAGCAGAATACTCCCTGCATTTGGTGGTTTTAGGCCAGCTATCGTTTGCAGCAGCGTAGTTTTTCCCGACCCTGTGCAACCCACCAGCAGAGTGATTTCCCCACTGTTCATTGTAACGGACACATCTTGAAGCAGTGCACGTTTATGGGGTTCCGGCGCTGCTACACTTAAATGATTCAATTCGATATGCAACAGGCTACCTCCTTAACCAGCTGCTCAGGTCGCAGTGGGGTGGCATGACGGAGCATGCCTTGCTGCTTCAGCAGGAGCGCCGTTTGCACAGTGAAAGGTGGATCAAGCCCAAGTCGCTCACAAGGTGATCGCTGCTCATCTTCTTTGGCAGCGGTCACCTCCTTTTCACGTCCATAAAAGAAGAACGAAGGCACTCCGTCATACACACAACGTCCTCGTTCCATAGCCATGATTCGATCACACAAGGTGGCTTCTTCCAGATGATGCGTAATCCAGATTACCGCCGTCCCCTCGCGGACAACGGCATGCACAATGGCTTCCATTCGTTCTCTCGCTCCGGGATCCAGCATGGCTGTTGGTTCGTCCAGAATGAGTACGTCCGGTTTGGCAGCCAGCGCTACCGCAATGTTGAGCAATTGTTTTTGCCCTCCAGAAAGCTGTGAGATTGCCGCTCCCGGCGGGAAGTCAAGCCCTACGGTATGTAATGCGTGTTCTCTACGCCGTAATTGTTCGTCTACGGTTCCAAGCAATGGCGATAAGGCGAAATGAAATTCCTCTTCAATGGTGTCACCGAGCACCTGCGCATCAGGCTGCTGCAGGACTCCACGAACGACAAGTGCTGAAGAAGCCTGCCTTGCTCCACCGGATAACGGAGTGAACCCAATCAACAGCCCGACCAGCGTACTTTTGCCACTTCCATTGGCTCCTACAACACTGATCCATTCTCCTGCATGCAGTTTCAGGGAAACTCCATCAACCGCCTTACGAACACGTCCAGACTCTGATTCATAATGAACACGAGCATTCTCCAGCGTGATTAATGGCATAACGTCTTGCATCGCAAATTGGTCCTTTCCCTTTTGATTCATTTGTGGTACGATCCAAATCGTTAACCTAATTATATTTATTTGGTTAACAATAAGACTACCAAAATCGAAAGGAATGTTCAAACATGAAATTATCTTTGCGAGGTATTGTATTTAGCGCACTCATGGCAGCCATACTTGTCCTTTTCGGTTACATAAGCATTCCGATCGGTTTCTCACCTGTCCCGATTACATTGCAAACTCTTGCCGTGATGCTGGCTGGAGGATTGCTGGGCCCATTGTACGGTTTTCTAAGTATTGCCCTGGTCGTTATTTTGACTGCACTTGGCTTCCCTCTTCTGCATGGAACCGGAGGGCTGGCCGTTCTTCTGGGTCCTACAGGAGGATACGTCATGATGTGGCCCATATCCGCTCTCCTGATTGGATGGCTGCTCGCTCGAATCAAACTGAAAGGCTTCTTCGGTTACTTCCTGGCATTTATCGCATTTGAGCTGTTCGGTTCAATGCTGATCTATGTTTCAGGTGTGCCCTGGCTTGCCTATGCCTATAAAATGTCATTCTCCGAAGCCATGATTCAGGGTTTCTATCCTTACATTATCGGGGATCTGGTCAAAGTCTTGTTCGCTGCTATTATCATTGCACCAGTGCGAACGGTTTTCCCTCCACAACGACTGACAGGCCACATGAATTCGTCGGTTGTACAAGCAGATTCCTAAGGGCTTTCAACCTGATCCCGCGTCTTGGTCAGCATACGAACGGCGTCTTTGCTTGCGCAGTATGGGCCGGATCCGCTTCCGCTTAGGTCTGCTCATTGGTGGATGTGCTAAAGACCAAGCAACAAGTGTTTGGTCTTTAGCACATCCATGATTCTTTTTTTAGTTAATCCTTCTAATGGGCTATGAATACATGTTCTTGTCCTTTTCCGCTAATGATATAATTTTTTATCAATCGCCCACGATCACATGTATATTTTCATCATAATCTTTTTCTGATCCTCAAGCCCAGGCAGTCTGCGCACAAATTCCTTTTATCCTTTCACGGCGGAACCTACTGTCATCGCCCGCTCCACTTGTTCGCTCAAGAATAGATAGACAAGTACCATCGGCAGGGAAGCTATAGTCATAACAGCCCCCATGGCCCCCCAATCCGTGCTGTAGGAGCCCTGAAACAAAAGCAAGCCTAGCGGCAAGGTCTTCATGTTCTCATCAGAAATCAGAATATAGGCCAAAGTGAACTCATTCCAGTTGTTCAAGAACTGAAAAATGGCTACAGTCGCAATTGCAGGCAAGGCAAGCGGCAAAATGATCTTCAGGAACAGGCTATAAATACTAGCTCCATCTATGCATGCCGCCTCTTCGATTTCCTTAGGGATTCCTACAAGAAAACCAAAGAAAACCATTGACGAGAAAGGTAGTCCAATTGCGATATAGGGAAGAATAAGAGCTCCATACGTATTCGTAAGGTGAAAATCGCGAACCAGAATGGCCAGTGGTATCATGATAACCTGCAGCGGCATAAACATTCCTATGATCATATAAGTCCGTACGGCAGAACGAAACCTCCACCTCATACGAGCAACTGCAAAGGCAAACATCAGAGCCAGCAAAAGGATGAACAGAGTCGAGATCATCGATACGACAAGACTGTTCAGAAAGTAACGGGGAACATTAAATTGCGTCCAGGCATTGATATAATTTTCGTAGCGAAAATGCATTGGTAGTCCGAATGGGTTGGTGACGAAAATCTCATCATTGTTCTTCAATGAGTAGGAAACCATCCAGAACAACGGATAGACGGAAACAATCAGATACAGCCACAGCGGTATCTGCAGGACAGCTTGTCTGAACTTGCCCAAAGCGGTTTTACTCATTTCGTTCTCCTTTTCAATACACGCCTTATCAGGCGGTTTGTCCGCGGTTGAACACCTTATTGATAACTACAGTTGCCAGCAGCGAGATCAGCACAAGCAACACGGATACCGCACATGCATAGCCATAGTTGCTCTCCATAAAGGCATAGCGGTAAATCATGAAAGTCAATGTATAGTTTGTAGTACCAGGTCCTCCGTTTGTCATAATTAGCATCTGTACAAAGGCCCCTATTCCGGAGGTAATCGCAATAATAAAGCAGAATTTGTACGTTTCCCTCATCAAAGGAAGGGTGACATGGAGGTGCGCCCTCCATTTACTGCAACCGTCAATCGTCGCGGCTTCAAAGTAGTCCTCAGGTACTGATTTTACCCCTGCATATAGCAGGGAGAATTGATACCCCATAAACTGCCAGGCGTTAACGAAGGCGATGGCAATGATCGATGCTGTCGGAGAGCTCAGCCAATTTTGCTGATACGGGATATTCAAGAGATCGAACAGCCGGTTGATCAGACCGTGGGTCGGGTCGTAGATTGCGATCCACAGCTGGCATACCACGGTTACAGATAGAACCACCGGGATAAAATAAGCCGTTTTCAGTATTTTCCGCCCGCGCGTACGCGGGTCCGCACAGATCAGCGCCAATAGAGTTCCCAATCCGATCTGAAAGACCGCCAGCACAATTGCAAAGATCAATCCGTTCTTAAGCGAATTGGCAAGTAGAGGATCGGAGAACAGCTCCCGGTAATTACTCAATCCCGAAAAGGTCGGCGTACTAAGGCCATCCCAATCATAAAAGCTACGAAGAACGGTCTGCAGAACCGGATAAATCAGGATCACACTGTACAGGATCAAAGCAGGGAGCAGAAACAGTGCCAGCGCCGGTTTGTTCCCCAAATATTTATTCATGTCTTGCTTCCACCCCTTATCTTCGGAACAGCCCCCTAGCGACTTATGCCGCCAAGGGTTGCTTGTCCCTGGATTATCAGTTTTCTTTCTCCAATGTACTGTTCAAATTGTTCACAAAATCCTCTGCCGAGAAGTCGTTCACTAACAGATTCTGGGTATTGTCATTGATTACGTTCTGAATTTTAGTATTACTCAGAAGCTGAGCATATTTCTGGGCGTTTGGCAGCAACTCTTTGGCGACCCGCTGCATCATTGCTGGAACATTGGAGGCGATTTGCTTATCGACCTTAGGCGAAATGATGGGACTTCCGAGTTGGGTATATCTGTACTCGGCTGATTTTGTTGCAAGGAATGCTGCTACCTTTACGGCCGTTTCCTTACTCTTGCTACTCGGCGATACTGCATAACCCTGCGGCGCCCCCGCGCCATCGATGAAGTATTTGGACTTCTCGTAGGTTTCTTCATCCTTTGCAGGCCAATACATCCAGTCAACCTGGTCGCCCAGCTTTTCCTGTGAGCTGTAAATTTCCCATTGTCCGTTCACGAACATGGCAGCTTTGCCCTGATAGAACAGGGACGATGCCTGGTCATAATTGGTATTCGTGGCGTTCGCGTCGAACAATCCGGCTTCCTGCAATTGCTTCATCTGTTGTGCCGCTGTTACGTACGCTTCCGGCAAGGCTTTTACACCTTCCTGATCAAGTGCTCCGAATCCTTGTGGCTGCTCTCTTGTGACCAACCCATTATAAAAAGCGGTCGTAATCCACTTCTCCTTGGCAAAGATCGACATGGGCACATAACCAGCAGCTTCCAACTTTTTCGATGCTTCGGCCATCTGCTCTATCGTCTTAATTGGCGTTTTGATTCCGACCTTCTCGAAAATCGACTTATTGTAATAGAGAAGCTGGAATTCAATGCCGGTATCCGGATAAGCATACACATGATTGTCTGGAGCTACTAAACGCGATTCAACACCTGGGTTAAGATTCTCCTTGAATCGGGCCGTTGTGTCATAGTTGTCCAGCACCTCGACATTTTTCGATTTCGCCAAAGTTTGCAGGGTCGGCCAATCCGTGAAATAGATATCCGGCATGTTTCCCGTCGCCGCATAAGTCTTCAGCTTCTGGTATCCGTCCTGAACAGCAGAATCCAGTTCAATCTCGACGTTTGGCATTTCCTTTTTGAGTTCTTCCACTGCATAATCGAACGGCTTTGCGGTATCGTCATCGAAATGCTGCGCATATACCTTCAATTTGATCGTTCCGTCTCCCGCCTTCGCCTCAGAGGAGTTTGAGTTATCCCCGCCACAAGCGGCCAATCCAACGGACATGGTAAGCACTAGCAATGCTGCACTCCAACGTTTGTAAGTTTTTTTCATTTGTTTATATCCCCCTCATGTGTTTCTTGTTGATTGCGCTTTCATTCGCATGGCTAAAGTATACTCCTGCCTCTTTTCTTCTTTAAGGAATAAAACGGGCCTTATCAGTAAAAAACGGGACAAAAGAGCGATCGGCCCTCCCATAAGGAGAACCGATTGTCTGTAAATTGGATTGTCCTGCCTCGTGGGGCAGCTACCTTTTTTTGAGTTGTTCATATTCAGTCGGCGTCATGCCAAAGCGTTTTTTGAAACACTTGCTGAAATAATTGGGGTCGCTGTATCCGACACTTTCAGCGATTTCCGACAGCTTCCTATTTCCGTTCAGCAAGAGTTCCTTGGCCTTCTTCATCCGTATGTGTGTGATATGATCCACTATGGAGAAGCCGGACTCTTTGCGGAAGATGCGCCGCAAATAGCTGGGATCGACGAATACCCCGCCCGAAACCTGCTCAGCGGACAGTTCTGTGCCTGCATAATGTTCCTCGATATAGGCGATCGCCGCAGCAAAGAGATTGGAAGCCTTCGTAGGGCGCATATCCTCCATCAACTGGATCAGCCTGCGGTAGAGGGTGAGCATCCACCCTTCAGCAGCCTCCCAGGAATCTAACTCCCGCAGTCGGTCGTAAGGAGATTTGTCTCCTCCGTTCTCCCATAATCGATCATAAGAAATGCCGCGTTCACTTGCAAAGGAAAGTGCAAGAGATACAATCCCCATAAGCATGGCATCGGCGTACTCATCTCCCCACTTGCATACGCTTAGCTGACGGATTGCCTTGCGGACCTCCTCTAACGTTTCACTGTCTTTCATACGGAGGTCAAGCACGACCGCATCGCGCAGGTGGCCCAAATCAGGCATACATGCTCTACTATGCAACGCTTCACCACTATGATCCCTCCACTCTCCGGTTTCGCTTTCCCGCGGAAGCTCCGGTAATTTCGGCTTGATACGATCCAGCATCAAGATCATTTCTTCTGCATTGAACGGCTTCAGCAAATAATCCTGCACTCCGGTTCGAACCGCCTTCTGTAGATATTCAAATTCGTTATGTCCGGAAATGAATACAATAACGATGCGTTCGAACTTGACTTTCAACCTCTCGGCTAACTCTATTCCGTCAATGAAGGGCATATTGATATCAACGAGGGCGAGATGAGGCTGGTGCCGCTCGGCTTCCTGAAGCGCTTCCCGCCCATTCCTTGCCTCACAGCAAACCCGAAATCCGTGACTTTTCCAGTCTATCTTAATTCGCAGAAAGTCCCGGAACAGCGGCTCATCATCGACAATCATCACTTTATACATCTTTGTGCTCACTCCCCTTTTGGCAGCGTCGGCAGCGAAAGGTCAACAATGGTTCCTTCTCCGGGAACACTCTGCACCGATATCCCATACTCCTCACCGAAGTACAGACTCAGTCGCTGCTGAACGCTGTAGGTGCCAATTGACCGTATTCCTTCTTCCGGTAAATGTCTGGACATAATGGTCTGAACCTGGATTTCGTCCATCCCCACACCGTTATCCTCCACTCGAACGACCACTTTATCGCCCTGTTTAAAGGCATAAATGCGGATAAAACCTTTGGTTTCTTTCTTCTTAAGACCATGGTAAATCGAATTCTCGACAAGCGGCTGGAGCGAGAGCTTCGGAATCGGTGTACCCGCAAGTTCTGGTGGAATATCCACCTCATAGCGAAACACATCGGGATAACGGATTTGCAGAATCGTCAGGTAATCATCAGTAATCTGAGCTTCCTTCTCTAGAATAATGAGCTCCCGTCCCTTATTCAGCACCATACGATAAAAATCTGCCAGCGCCTTTGTAGTATCTCTAGCCTCATCATTACGGTCCAACTCATTGAGCGCGTAAATGGTATCCAAAGTGTTGTACAGAAAATGCGGTTTAATTTGGGCGCTCATCAGTGCAAGCTCATATTCACGCTTACGGTTCTGTTCCTGCCTCACCTCATCCAGTAGCTCCCGGACCCGTCTTACCATAAAGTTAAACGCTTCAGCAATGGTACCGATTTCATCCTCAGTGCGGACTGTCGCAACCGGTTGCAAATCACCGGTTACTACTTTTCGCATTGCCTTAGTCAGTTGTTCGAGAGGACTAACAACCATTCTGGACAGAAAGCTGGCGCCCAGCCAGGAAAAAACAAGGCATAATACGCCGATTAAAAGCGACAGCCTAACATTTTGCCGGACATCAGCCGTAAGCAGGCTGAGAGATACAATATTGACCAGCTTCCAATCCATCCGGTCATAATCAATGACCGTTACCAGATTGCCCTCATCCTCAAAAGAGCACGTTTCTTGGGACATATCAGGCGTGCAACGTTGAATGGCCTCAGCCAGATGTGGATTCACCGGATTCATCAGCCTCTCATTGTCTTTTGCCACGACCACGCGAGTTCCGTTATTCAAAAAATAATAGGATTTGGGCACATCCGGATCACTGGAACGAAAAAAAGCGGACAGACCTTCTTCCTTCACTAGCAGAAAAAGCGTTCCATACGGTTCGCCGGTGTCTATATTAATGACCGTCTTCCCCAGCGTCAAAACCGGGAGGTTCGGATCTGGTGTTAGGAAATCTCTCCTCTCCATATCAAACCAGAGTGCCTGTCCATAACTTTTGGATTCCCTTACCTGCTTAATCATGCTATAAGCTTTGCTCTCATCCCCACTCTGGGTGTAAGAGGCGAAAATTGTCCCTTTATTATCAATGAATACAGCGGCATCCACCTCACGAAAGATTGACAAGTCAATGGATAGGCGGCTCTGCATCAGGTTTCCAAACTGAATACGCTCCATGGCAGTATCAGGTTTGGCACCGTATGAATCATACATCCGGTTAATATTCGTAACCATAATATTGGCCGCCGTTTCCACACTGCTGAATATGTAATCGGTCCGAGACAGGATAAGCTGAGACTCGTCCACCACGTTGCTGGTGGTTCGGTCTATCAAAGAACGACTGAAGAGTTGGTTAGATAACAGTCCAAGAATGAGGAGAGAAACAATGATTAGCGGAAGAAATACCGTAATAACCTTGCTTTTGAATCGAAGCCGACCAAACCATTTTCGAGCTAGTGACAGAATATTCAATTTGAAACCCCTCCGTCATCAAGAGAATATTCATCATGTTAACACAACTAATCTGCACAGTAGTAGATTAAAAGTAAATTCAACAGCCATCTTGAAAGTATAAAGGGGATGTGTTAGGATGAAGTTGATTTTTAGTAAAATTATTAACTAAAAAGGTGTGAGCTCTTTGGCAACAATAAAAGACATTGCCCACGAAGCGGGAGTGTCTGCCGCAACAGTTTCAAGGGTTTTAAATAACGATCAGTCTCTGGCTGTGAGCCCGGACACCAGAAACAGAATTTTTTCGATTGCCAAACAGCTTGGATATAAACCTTCCCGGCTGAGACAATTAAAACAGAACACGGAACGTGCTGGAAAGACGGTCTCCCTCCTGTTGTGGTGTTCCATTGAAGAAGAACGGGACGATCCGTATTACACCTCGATCCGTCGTGGAATCGAGCTGCGCTGTGAAGAGCTTGGCCTGACGTTGGGACAGACTCTGCGGGGCCGCTCTTCCATCTCCACCTTGCAGAAGACAGACGGTCTGATTGTTGTGGGCGGCGTCGATCCAGAAGAGGTGATCAAGCTGCATCCCGACAAGAACTCCATTGTCCTTGTGGACCAGTATCATGAACAGCTGGAGTACGATTCTGTACGCCTCCACTTCCGTCAAGCTGTTGATCAGGCACTCGGACATCTAATCGAGCTTGGCCACCAACAAATCGGGTTTATCGGCGGCAAAAGCGACGGAGAGCGACGTGCGCATTATTTTGAACGGTTCATGCGGGAACAGGGATTGTACAATCCTCAATTCGTCCGTGTAGGCGCATGGAGTACCGCGGATGGATATCTGATGATGAACAATCTCCTTACCGAACAGGAAAGACCGACGGCTTGCTTCGTTGCAAGCGACCCGCTGGCCATTGGAGCCCTTCGCGCCCTGCATGGACATGGAATACGGGTGCCCGAGGATATGGCTGTCGTCGGCTTCGACGACATTGAGATGGCGGCCTTCGTACAGCCTCCGCTCACCACCGTACGTGTCTACCCCGAAGAGATGGGAAAGGCTGCCGTTCAACTGCTCTCTGAACGATTTGAGGGACGTGAACCACCTTCGCACAGCGTAATCGGGACTAGGCTTGTCATACGGGAGAGCTCGTGCAGAAACGGCTAAAATCAGCAAGTGAAATTCTCAATGTTTTTGATAAAATCCTTACGTGAAAACAAATTAATATGATGAACCCTCAAGGAGTGAATACCATGAACATTCATGTAGACGAGACGCTTGGTTTGTTCCATCTGCAGTCCAAGGATTGCAGCTATATTATCCAGCTTGTAGAAGGATATCCCGCACATGTTTATTGGGGAGCCCGACTTCATCATGACAAAAGTCTGGCAAGTATACTGGAGCTTAGGGAGCGGTGCTCCTTTTCTCCCAATCCTGTTCCTTCCAATCGTACAATTTCCCTGGATACGCTTCCCCAGGAATATCCTCAGTATGGAACAAGCGACTTTCGTCAGCCTGCTTACCAGGCTGCACTTGCGGACGGAACCCGGATTACGGAGCTAAAATATAGTGGTTACCGTATTGTAGCGGGTAAACCACAGCTCGAAGGACTTCCTGCCGTCTATACCGAATCGGATGATGAAGCGGCAACCCTCTTTCTAACCCTTGAGGACAAATACTCGGGTCTTAAGACTACACTGCTCTATACCGTATTTGCGAATCACAGCGCTATTGCCCGGTCTACTCTTTTTGAGCATAAGGGAAGCGCTGTCATGAATATTGAGCATGCAATGAGCGCCTCTGTCGATTTCGCCGATTCCAACTACCAGGCTCTCTACCTGTCCGGAGCGTGGGTGCGGGAAAGACATATCCAGCGCCGCGACCTCGGACCCGGTGCCATTCGGTTAGAGAGCCGTCGGGGCTCCAGCAGCCATCAGATGAATCCCTTTCTGGCACTGCTTCGTCCTGATGCAACTGAAGATCACGGAGATGTATACGGCTTCAGTCTGGTCTACAGCAGCAACTTCGTTGCACAGGCAGAAGTAGAGCAATTCAACCAGACCCGTGTAAGTATCGGAATCAATCCCTTTGACTTCTCCTGGCGACTTGAACCGGGTCAGTCATTCCAGACCCCTGAAGCCGTTCTGGTCTTTTCCGAAGAAGGTCTTGGAGGCATGTCGCGCACCTATCATCGTCTCTACCGCACTCGTCTGTGCCGGGGGGCTTACCGTGACAAAGAGCGCCCTATTCTCGTAAACAATTGGGAAGCTACTTATTTCAACTTCGACGCCGATAAAATCGAAGCGATTGCTAAGGAAGCCGGGCCCCTCGGTATTGAGCTCTTTGTTCTGGATGACGGTTGGTTTGGCAAACGCGACAACGACGATAGTTCGCTTGGAGACTGGTTTGAGGATCACCGTAAGCTGCCTGGCGGTCTTGCCGACCTAGCCAAAAGGGTTAATGAACAAGGTTTACAGTTTGGCTTGTGGGTAGAGCCGGAAATGGTGTCTCCTGATAGTGAATTGTACCGCAAGCATCCCGACTGGTGCCTGCATGCTGAGGGTCGGCGGCGGACGGAAGGCCGATCCCAGTTAGTGCTTGATCTCTCCCGCAAGGAAGTATGCGATTATTTATACGATACGCTCAGCTCCGTTTTTTCGATCGCTCCGATTACTTATGTCAAGTGGGACATGAACCGTAATATGACGGAGATTGCTTCGGCTACAGCTTCTAGCGAACGGCAAAAGGAAACCGCACACCGTTATATGCTTGGACTTTACGATCTGCTGGAACGCCTGACCTCCCGGTTCCCTGACATCTTGTTCGAAAGCTGCTCTGGAGGAGGTGGACGGTTTGATCCCGGAATGCTCTACTATATGCCGCAAACATGGACCAGCGACGATACCGATGCGATTGAAAGATTGGCTATCCAGTACGGAACAAGCATCGTGTATCCAGCCAGCACCATGGGAGCACACGTATCGAGCGTACCGAACCACCAGGTGGGACGAATGACCTCCCTCGCCATACGCGGTGACGTGGCAATGAGTGGCAACTTTGGCTACGAGCTTGACCTTACTGCATTTACGAAGGAAGAAAAAGAGCTCGCTGCCAAACAAATCGCCCAGTATAAGGAAATTCGCTCCCTTGTACAGCAGGGGAATATGTATCGGCTTCTTAGCCCGTTTGAAGGCCGAGGCGATACGGCCTGGATGTTCGTTAGCGAGGACCAGTCGGAAGCGTTTGTTGCTTATTTCCGCGTACTGGCTGAGCCCAATGGGCCAATCCTGCGATTAACTTTAAAAGGACTTGATCCAGAGAAAAAGTATAAGATCGAAACCGGTGCAGCAGATACGGGTAATACCTTGGCGGAAGACGGTGGTTCCCCCTTCCGCGAAGCGTTCGGCGGCGAAATCTTTGGAGGTGACCGCTTAATGAAAATTGGGCTTGTTGTCTCGGATCTGACAGGAGATTTTGTCAGCTCTACCTTCCGCCTTAAAGCTATCCCCCGCGGATAATGGATGTATCCAGTGACGATAATAGGACGATAAAAAAATTAAAACAAGGCAGGCCGATTTTCCGGTCTGCCTTGTTTAATCATTAATCCGATAATTTAGGTATCTTCACTTTCGTTTGCTTCAAACCCTGTCTGCCACAGTGCGTGGAACCATCTCATCACTTGCCAACTTCTCGATGTATTTCGGAACGACCATTGGCTCTTTCACTTCGGGGGATTCTGTATGCGAGCAACTCCCTCCACCTTGACGTTCACCACGACCGCAGATAATCCTGTCATAGTATTTATATCCTCCATAACATTTTTCTGTAACTCTCGGGCCACCTCATGAATGGAGCATCCGTAATCGACGACTACTCTGAGATCAATAATCGTTTCATCCGGGCATACTGTCACTGAAATTCCTTTTTTGAAATTTTTTCTATTCGAACGTTTGATTGCTTCTTTTGAAATCCCTCCGTAGATTGCTGATATTCCGGGAGTTTTCAATGCCGCCAAACCAGTAATTTGGGATACAACATCATCTGATATTTGAATGTGACCATGCTGCTTGTTTTCAGTCATACAATGTTCTCCTTTGGTACCATCATTCAAGCATAATTATGACCTATCTATCTTTTGTATCAACTACAAAGACAATGAGCTATCGTTATTTGTATGCATTTCCTTCTTATGCTTCCGTTTCAGCTTCAGTTTAGCTACGACCATATAAAGAGTCGGAACTACAAACAATGTTAAAATGGTTGAAAAGATCAGTCCGAATATAATGGTCGTTGCCAACGGTTTGAACAAGATCTCCCCTATTGTGGCAATGGGGATCATGCCGACAATCGCAGTTAGCGAAGTAAGCAAGATCGGACGGAAACGGGCAGAGCATGCCATTAGAATCGCGTCTGTTAAATCGACTCCTTCACGCCTCGCATCTTCAATAAACTCTATCAATACGATACCGTTACGTACAACGATACCGGCAAGTGAAATGATACCCATAATACTCATAAATCCAATTGGCATACCTGAAATAAAGCTTCCAAGGATTCCCCCTGCCGCTGCCAGATAAACAGTGGTCATAATAATCAGTGGTGTGGAGACCGAATAAAACTGCATTGTGATTAAGAGGAGAATAAGAAAAATAACAATAACAGCTAATTTGCCCAAATCCTTAAATATATCGGACTGCGCGGATGTTTCCCCTCCCATCTCCCAAGTATAGCCTGGTTCAAATTGTGTATTTGTAAGTTTGCTACGGATGTCCTGGGTAAGCTCCGTAGCCGTACGTCCATTTGCATTGGCTGAAATCGTTACCGTCCGTTCCAAATCATAACGGTGGATTTGCTGAATGGAAAAGTCCGGTTTCATCGTGACTAACTGGGATAAGGGAATTTGCCCTTTTGCCGCATTGGTCACACTTAATTGTTGGAACAATACCTCAGGATCATTGTTTGGTTTGTCCATGTATACATTTATATCCAGCAATTCCTTACCCGTATCAAAATCCGTTACATTCACCCCGTCACCCATTAATAGCAAAGTACGCGTTAAATTGGAATAGCTAACCCGATATTTATCCAAGGCTTGTTGATTGACTTGGAAATTCAGATTATAGCTTTGCATACCCATATTATCGGTCACATCTACAGCTCCGCTGGTCCCCGCAACGATTTCTTTTACTTTAGCTGTCATGTTTTGCAGTTTTCCGATGTCTTCTCCCTTAATACGGATAGACACCGCGCTGCCGACCGGGATACCTAATTGAGGAACCCGAATGCTTATCAATGCAGATGGATATTTAGCTTGTAGCGTATGGCTCCAATTATCCACTGTTTTTTTGAGATCAAATAGCCCCTCTTTTCCAACGACAGCAAGTTGGCCGTTTACCGCTCCCCCGGAGCCGTGACCACCTGCAACATCACTATACATTTGAGGCGCTCCTCCACCTGCCGTTGCCGACAACCTCTCTGTTTCCGGCTGTTTTTTGACCCAATTCCCAATCTCGTTTACAATCTGATTGGTTGCCTGCAATGACGTTCCTTCTGGCATCGTTACGCTGATCGTGGCATCCGCTTGATCGGATTCCGGAAATAATTCAATGGGAACAATAACAAGCAGTCCGTAGGCTGCTGTACCAATCATAAGACCTATAATTGCTGTGAAAAGCGGACGTCGCAATATTCTCGGCATCCAGTTTTTAGAGTACACATTGGAGAGAGACTGTATTTGAGTACCAAGAAGCCCCGGAGGCTTGGTCGTTTTGCTACGTTCTTTACCCTTACGGCGGCTATCGTACCATTGACGGAAAATAGGAATGATCGTTAGCGACATAATCATGGAGGCCAACATCGTTAACGAAATAACGATAGGTATCGGCTTAATAAAGTCTCCAATATTGCCCGGCAGAAATAAGAGCGGGGCAAATGCTGCAATCGTAGCCAGCGTGGCTGTAATGATCGATAAGGAGACTTCTTTCGTTCCTTTAATTGCCGCCTGAGTAGCATCTTCTCCAAATTCAGAGCGTCGGCGTTCAATGTTATCATTGACCACAACGGCATCATCCACCAATATCCCTAGTACGATAATTAATCCGATAACTGATATTTGATTCAGCGTTGTCCCTGTCATCGGCAAGACAATAAAGCTGATAGCAATAGAAACAGGAATAGCCAAGGCAACAAACGCAGAAGTCAGCAAATTTAATCCTAAGGTACAAATAACAATGACCGATATAATAGCGATGATCATCTCTTTGGTGAGATTACCAAACATTTCACTTACTCGATCATTTTGCGCAAAGAGCTTTTCAAAATGTACATCCTTAGGCAAGCTACTTGCAAGTTCATTGATTTTGGCTGTTGCCGCTTTGGATACCGTTGGCACGTCTGTGCCTGTATCTCCGCTCACACTGATCGAAATAGCAGGCTTGGTATTCACATACGTATAACTAGCCGCTTTTTTAAAAACAAGCGAGGCTGTACCTACATCCTTCAAAGATATCGGAAACCCATCTTCGTTGCTTGAAATCTGAACGTTATTTAGGACAGATGGATCAGTTGAGGCATTTACCGTCATCTGATAAGTACGCTGATTGAAATCTAAGCTTCCTGTAGGAACTCTATCATTCTCATCTTTGATTGCTTGAACAACCTGTTCCCAGGAAATATTATATTGCTGCATTTTTTGTGTGTTTAAACTGATACGTATTTCTTGATCTGGTATTCCTTGAATATTAACTTGTGAAATACCTGAAACCGTTTTTAATTGATCCTTCCATTTGTTCATCAATTCATTTAACGAGTATAAATTCTCAACTTTATCAGAAGTAATCGCATATGAACCAATGAAAGAGCTTGTCATGCTATCATTTATAATGGGCTGCTTGGCATCTGCTGGAAGCTCAGACTGTGAATCCTGCACCTTTGTACGAAGATCAGCCCACACTTTTGTCGGGTCCGCATCATTTAAAGCTTCTATACTTATACTGGATTGGCCTTTAGAGGAAGTGGAAGAAATCGTTTTGACACCTTGCACTTCTTTAATTTTCTGTTCCAATATCTTAGTAATGGTTTGCTCAATTCTTTCAGGCGAGGCGCCCGGATAGACGGTTGTAACACTGGCTGACATGGGAATAACATCAGGCTGCTCCTGTTTAGGTAACGATGTAAAATTGTAGAGCCCTAGCACAATACACATACCAAAGAAAATAAGTGTAATTTTCTGTTTTTTAACGATGTATTTAATCATTTGGACGATTCCTCCGATTTCCCAAGTACATCATTCCCGAGTAAATCGCCATTAAATAAAGTTCCTGCTCCTTGCGTAACGATTTGATCGCCTGCTTGTAGTCCAGAGACAACTTCGAACTGATTGTTAGTCACTTTTCCAACTTTAATCGCTGTTTTAACGGCCTTGCCATTTACAACTTTAAAGACATAAGGATCATCGCCGGTGCTAATTACAGCCTCTACGGGCACTAAAAGTGCTTCATTTTGATTCACACTTTTCGATGCGCTGATGACTTGACCGGGCTTCCAATTCAGTTCAGGATTGGGAATGGTAACTTCCACATTGATGCTTCCCGTTTTGGAATTAGTCGATGGATAGATCTGAGTGACAGTTCCTGTTCTAATTTCATTATAGAGAGATATATTTACTTTTTGATCTTTCTTCCACGATAAGATTTCACTGTCCGGTACGGGCAGGAGCACTTTTAAAGTACTAATATTTCCGACAATAAACGCTTCACTCCCGCTGGAGCCCAGTTGACCATCAGATACCTTTTTCTCAATCACAACACCAGCTATGGGGGATGTTAAAGTGGCTTTCTTAAGAGCTAAAGCCGTTTGTTCATAAGCAGCTACCGCATCCTCGTAGGAAGCCTGTGCCTGGGCTTTACTGGCCTGCCCTTGTTGCTGAGTAGCCATTGCCGACTCCAGCCCAGCCCTCGCCTGATCTACGCCAGCCGACGCTTGTACACGCTGTTCCTGGGAAGCCCCTGCAAGCAAAAGGGACAATTGCTCTTGCGCATCACTTAAATTTTTTTGTGCGTTCGTTACTTCCAACTGCGCATTTTCATTTTCCGTTAATGATACTGCACCTGCCTGGAATAGACTTTGGGTCCGGGCGGCATCTGCCTTTTTCTTGTTGTACATATTGGTTGCCGCAGTAACCGCATTTTGAGACTGTGCAATTTCCTGTTTTTTGGCTCCATTGTTCAATTCCTGCAATTTGGATTGGGCTGAATTAATCTGGGATTGTGCATTATGAATGCTTGCCTGTGCCGATTGAACAGAAGCGTCCGCTTGGCTGACACCGGCTTTGGCCTTTTCCAAAGTTGCCTTGGCCTGTGCAAGCTGCAGCTGATAAGTGGTTGTGTCCAATTTCGCGAGGACTGCCCCTTTCTGTACCTGATCTCCCACTTCAACCGTCGTATTTAAAATACGTCCATTCGCTTCAAGGGAAACTGCGGTTTGATTGCTGGCCTGCAATGTTCCCGCCAGATTAAATTCATTAGTTAAAGGCTTCATCGCTACTTTTTGAATGTGTACCGGTTGACCGGATTTTACAGCGGTATCCTCCGAAGCACTTGAGCAACCGGAAACCACCATAGCGAAAGTTATTCCCGTGACTAGCATTTTGATTCGTGTCCTATTCAACAATTTCATCCTCCTCGACTTCCTCTAAGCAGTTTCAGCAATCCATAATATTAAACTGCATTTATTCTCTTTTAAGAGTACAACGGTTTATAAACAAAAAAATCGTACATAAGGGCAAGCACCTCATGTACGATAGGGCAAATTCAAAATGAATATATGTTTTTATTACCAATTTTAAAGATGCAGAATGCCTCGTTCCAGAGACACGGCTACCGCTTCAGATCGGGAATCTACACCGAGTTTATTGTAAATGTTTGTTAAATGCGCTTTCACGGTCCGCTCCGAAATCCCCATGTCGAACGCAATTTCTTTGCTCCTAAGCCCCCGTGCAACGGACTGTAATATAATCCTTTCTTTCTCGGTCAAGATAGAAGTATCTTCATGCTGCTCGCTCTTGACCTCTCTCTCACTTGTTTTAGCAAAAACTCTTGCTGTAATTTCCGGCTGAAGAAGTGTCTCTCCCCTTAATGCTGATTCAATAGTCCGAAATAGATTCTCTCGACTGGTATCCTTTAATAAATATCCTTTCGCTCCCAAGGACAGTCCCTGTATCATTAAATCATCCTCGTTATAGGTAGTCAGGATAATAACCGGTGTTTCATTTTGTCGCTCTTTTAAAGCTTTCATCGTTTCCAAGCCGCTCATTTGGGGCATATATAGATCCATTAGTATGACATCCGGCTGAAGTTCCTCAATCAGGGTAAGAGCTGTTGCCCCTTCTTCCGCTTCACCAACCACTTCGTAGCTGTCATTTGTCTCTAGAACAAGCTTTAGCCCTTCTCTAACCACCCAATGATCATCAACAATTAATATTTTAAATTTCATGATACGTCTCCTTTAGTAAGGGGGGCCTCTACTTTTATAGACGTCCCTTCTCTCACTGTGCTGTTGATATTTATTGTTCCGCCCAGCAGACGCACACGCTCATGAATGCCTATTAATCCATAGTGTCCTGCTTGTCTGGCAATGATATCTGGGTTAAATCCTTTCCCATCATCACGGACCTCTATAGAAATTATACCTTGACTATCCAAAATATTGATCCATACGTTCTTGGCATGCGAATGCTTGGCTATGTTCGTTAGACATTCACTTATGATGTGCAGCCCATGTTCAATCAACAGCCTGGATACTGAGGATTTGATCTTGATGTCCAGCGCTGTTCGGATTCCGGTAGCCATCGTAAAGCGCTGCGCTTCTTCCCGGACTGCATCAGCAAAGTCGACTTCCGAGGCCGATTTTGAACGCAGGTTGTCTATAGCCCGGCGTGAGTCAGCCAACGCTTTGCGTGCCTGGGACATGGACTGCTGAACGATCTCATGTGCTCTCTGTGAGCTGCCTTTTGTCAGATGGGCATCTATGGCTTCCAACTGCATAATAAGCCCAGCAAGACCTTGAGCCAGTGTATCATGCAAATCCCGTGCCATACGTTGCCGTTCATTGGCTAGCGTAAGCTCTTCCACTTTTTGATGTGCAAGCTCCAGCTCAGCAAGAAAGTTTTGGGTACGAATCCGAGCATTAACCTGCCTGTAGAAAAGATTAGCGTAGGCAGCTACGATAATGGTTAGCAGAATGAGCATTGAAATAAATAACACGGAGCTATCGCTATCGTAGCTCCATATAAAGTAAGAACAAAAAAGAAGATAGAAACTAAAAAACACCAATACAACTTTTTTCGCTTGATAATAAACACCTAGGCTTTGACCGAGTAATACCGGGATTAATCCAACCAGCACAATTGAAAAGCTTTTAGGCAGAAGAAAAGCGCTTGAAAAGATGAGGGCTCCTTGAATAATAAAATAAAACCATGAACAGTAGTGTAGAACTTTACGAACATGCCAGTACAAAAGTACATGCACAATCAGGGCCAAGGAGAACAAAAAACTCTGAAACGGCAGTAGTGTATATTTATTCTGAAAAATAAGCCCTTCACTATGAATCAAAATGACCCATATTATAATAGGAACTCTGGATGTACTAATTCGATCACTTTCTCCATCGTTTATTTTTAAGTCTACATTTTGTCCTTGTTCCTTGGATTCGTTGCCCATAATCCACCTCTTTATTCCTTTGGTCCAACTAAAATAACTGAAATGAAAAGTCATACAACTAACTTATATGCTTACAAAAAAACATTATATTTATATTTTATCACTTTGTAGCTTAGTTAAAAGTAAGTCAGACTTTCTCAAGCTATTTTACAAAATAATGGAGTTAACCCTTCATATCATAAAAAGAAAATTCGCATCATTAACATCCTGCTAATTTACTTTGATTTCTCATATTTATCTTAAATCGAATACCAAATAAAAAAATCGTACTTAAGGGTATAAATCTCATGTACGATAGGGCAAATTATTTTTTTGTAACTTTGCAAAGTGCTCGGAGAATCTTTATTTTATCTTTAGTCATATTCGTTCAAGCATTCAAAAAATCCCCTTCCCGAAAAGCCGGGCGAATCCGAATGTGGGGAACGCCTAGGCTTATCAGCAAGGGGAACTTTGTCTATATTCGTATAAAGGCTATACTTTTAAATCACCATCATAGGTAGCAATCATTTTATATAGTTCCGGGCGGCGGTCACGGAAAATGCCCCATTCAATCCGCCCCACTTCCAGCTCATCCAGATCAAATTCGGCAGTAAGCACTTCCTGATCCGTACGACCAGCTTCTGCAATTTTGTTACCCTGTGGCCCAGCAATAAAGGATGAACCGTAGAATGTGATACTGGAGTCCTCATCTGTCTCCATTCCAATGCGATTAGAAGCAACAACTGGCATCAGATTGGAAGCAGCATGACCGAGCATGCAAGTCTGCCAGTGATCCTTGGAGTCAATGGAAGAATCCTGCGGTTCCGAACCAATCGCTGTCGGATAGAACAAAATTTCTGCACCCATCAGCGCCATACAACGGGCAGCTTCAGGATACCACTGATCCCAACATACGCCTATTCCAATTTTGGCATATCGTGTATTCCACACTTTAAAACCGGTATCGCCCGGATTAAAATAAAACTTTTCCTCATACCCGGGACCGTCCGGGATGTGGCTCTTGCGGTATTTACCCAGCACTTCACCGTCCGCATCAATCACAGCAAGGCTGTTGTAGCGGGCGTAGTTTTTTTTCTCATAAAAGCTGATTGGCAGCACAACCTGCAATTCCTTGGCAATCTTCTTAAAATGGTTAACCGCCTTGTTATGCTCCAGTTCGGTTGCATATGCAAAATAATCGGACTTTTCCTTCTGGCAGAAGTACGGAGTCTCGAACAATTCCTGAAGTAAAATAATCTGCGCGCCTTGCGCAGCCGCTTCACGTACCAGCTTCTCAGCTTTGCTTATATTTTCATCAATGTTGGTAGAGCAGCTCATTTGGGTTGCTGCCACTTTTACTTTTCTCACGTCAGTCCTCCTCTTGGATTTATATAGATCAATTATTTACAGCGGGCATCTGCTGGGTAGTGCAGTGTACGTTACCGCCTTCACGGATGACCGCCATGCCGTCCACGGTACGAATGGTACGTTCAGGAAATACATTTGCCAGCACCTGCTCGGCTGCGCGGTCGCTTTCAGTAGCAGTGCCGCCAAACACGGGCAAAATAATGCCGCCGTTCACAAAATAGAAGTTGATATAGCTCAGCGTCAACCGACTGTCGTCAAAATCCACGCGCGGAGGTTGCCCGATTTGGATCACTTCCAGCTTGCGGCCTTTTGCATCCGTTGCCTGCTCCAGAATGCGCAGATTTTCCTGCGTGATTTGGTAATTTTCATCCATAGGATCATCGCATACTTGCATAATGACCTTGCCAGGAGCAGCAAAGCAAGCAATATTGTCCACATGCCCATCCGTTTCGTCGCCACTAAGTCCACGTTTCAGCCAGATAATCTTCTCAACGCCTGTATATTCGCACACATACCGTTCGATTTCTTCCCTGCTTAATTCCGGGTTGCGGTTCGGATTCAGCAAACACTCTTCTGTTGTAATTAATGTGCCTTCGCCGTCTACGTGCAGCGAGCCGCCTTCCATCACAAGCGGTGCATCAAGCCTCGGTAATCCAAGCTTGTCCAAAATTTGCGGCGCTACCTGATCATCCAGGTCCCACGGAGCGTATTTGCCGCCCCAGGCATTAAACTTCCAGTTCACACCTGCCAACTGTCCATGCTCATTCGTTAGAAAAGTAGGACCGTTGTCGCGCAGCCACGCATCACTATGCTCTATTGGAAGCAGCTCCACCCGTTCCCCGAGCTCAAGTGCCTGGACGCTCTCCAGATCATCTGGATTTACGACCACGGTAACTGGTTCAAACTCAGCCATGGCACGTACAATTCCAGCGTAGCCCATGCATACATCTGCATGCATATCCGGGTAAACCATGGAAGACTGTACAGGCCAGGAAATATACGTACGTTCATGCGGCGCCCATTCAGGCGGCATTTTATACTGTGAATCCTTAATTTGCATGTGTTGAAGCTCTCTTTCTTCATCATAATGTTGAGTCTTTTCTGTAGCTGGAAAACGTTGTCTACATAAACAAGACGGACGGACTCCGTTCCTATCATACAATAATATGATCTTTGTCTCAATCAGATCGAAAAAGTTTTGAATGAATCCCATTCAAGCTAAAATGGATTACATTGAAAATGTGATCGTTTTAATCGTGTCGCCATCAAAATCCTTAACCGTGAATTGCACTCCCTCCAATAGCCCATAGGATGGAGGATAGTTTTCCTTCGGCAACGCTATCGAACCGGGGTTCAGCACAAAGACGCCCTTTTCCACATCCGCTACCGGAATATGGGTATGTCCCTGGATGAACACATCCCCCTTTTCCAGTGGTGGTAAGTTCCCAATGCTGAAGCCATGTCCGTGCGTGACATAGATGCGCCGACCTTCATGGTACAATAAAGCATAATCGCCCATCATCGGGAACTCCAGCAGCATCTGATCCACTTCTGCATCGCAGTTACCGCGTACAGCCACTGCAATATGAGACTTGTACTGATTCAGCACAGCGGCCACTTCCGCCGGATTGTACCCTTCCGGTAGCCGATTACGCGGTCCATGGTACATATAGTCTCCAAGCAGGACAAGACGGTCTGCTTTTTCCTCCCTGAACTTTTCCAGTGCCAGCTGCAACCAGTGCAGCGAGCCGTGAATATCCGATACAAACATAAGCTTCATAATGGTTCATTCCTTTCTGGATATGCTTCTCACCGTATCATAGCCTTTCTGACAATCGCTCGTCAGTAATAAAATTATCAGCTAAGTGCCTGATCGTGATGCAAACAAAACTAAGCGACCGCTTCCCTGTACAATAGCAGGAAGCGGTCGCTGTATAAAATCCTTTTTCGTTGAATTGCTGCCTTGATCAAGCAAGCAGCATCTTATTTCCGTCGCAAGCTTGCACCATTGGTCGAAATAATATCTTTGTACCAATGGAACGATTTCTTCCGATATCTTTCAAGTGTGCCGCTTCCATCATCATGACGATCTACATAAATGTATCCATAACGTTTTTTAAGCTGAGCTGTCGATGCACTAACAACGTCGATGCAACCCCAAGACGTATAGCCCATAATTTCTACTCCGTCGTCAATAGCTTCGCCAACTTGAACCAGATGATCATTCAGATAGTTGATCCGATAGTCATCTTCAACGGTTTTTTCGCCTTTTTCATTGGTGATAAGCTCGTCAACGGCGCCCAAACCATTTTCAACTATGAATAGTGGTTTTTGGAAGCGGTCATAGAATGTGTTCAGTACATAACGCAAGCCTTGCGGATCAATTTGCCAGCCCCACTCGCTTGCCTCAAGATGCGGATTGCTGACACCACCGAGGATGTTGCCTTCACCTTTCGCTTTCTTGGCTTCGTCAGCCGTTTCACAAGTGCTCATGTAATAGCTGAACGAGATAAAATCAACGGTATGCTTCAAATCTTCGGCATCTCCTGGTTCAAAATGAATAGAGATTCCGTTTTCTCTAAAGAAACGTTTCATGTAACCTGGGTATTGACCTCTGGCATGAATATCTGCAAAGGCCATATTTCTGTGATCAAACTCCATCGCAGCGATCACATCGTCTGGATTAGGTGTCAGCGGATAAGTAGGCATACTCAGCACCATACATCCGATTTTGAAATCAGGATTGATCTGGTGACCGATTTTTACCGCTCTTGCACTCGCAACAAGCTCATGGTGAATGGCTTGATAAAGATCTTGCTTAGTAAGCTGATCTTTTGGTGTGCTAATCCCGCCACTCATGAATGGAGCTTCAAGAATGGAGTTGATTTCATTAAATGTCAACCAGTATTTTACTTTATTTTTGTAACGGTTAAATACCGTTGTAGCATAGCGCTCATAAAAATCAACAAGCTTGCGGTTTACCCAACCATCGTATTCTCTGGACAAATGTAGCGGTGTTTCATAATGAGATAATGTAACGAGCGGTTCAATTCCATATTTATGAAGTTCATCAAACAAATTATCATAAAATTGCAGTCCTTTTTCGTTAGGCTCCAGCTCGTCCCCTTTAGGAAAAATACGCGACCATGCGATAGAGGTCCGGAACACCTTGAAACCCATTTCTGCAAAAAGTTTAATATCTTCTTTATAATGGTGATAAAAATCAATACCAATCAACTTCATATTATCTTCTGTTGGCACATCCGTAATGGGTCCCCAACCACCACGAGGGGTTACATCCTGAATAGACCAGCCTTTTCCATCTTCTTGATAAGCGCCTTCCAGCTGATTAGCAGCAACTGCGCCGCCCCACAGGAAATCTTTTGGAAATTGTATACTCATTGTTCTCTCCGCCTTTACTTATGTTTTTTCATTAACCAGGGGAGGACCTTGTCCCCTTATGCTAATGTGTTATAAAGTGTTTCTATCTTAGATTCTAAGTTTTGTAACGCGTTTCATGTCAAGTGTTTTTTTAAACAGGGTTTCTGGATAGATCCGACTTTTTCTCTTCCCCGTGAGCACGTCTGGCAAAGTTGACAAATTGGAATTTGTCCAGCCGATGCCTTGACTCGGTGTACTGGAACAAGGTGGTATCTTCCAGATAGACATAATTACGCACTACTACCACGTGAATATAGTCGTTGAGATCCATCAACTTATGATCCTCTTCACTTGCATCTTCTACGGATACTACTTTTTTAGCATAACTGATTTGAAGATGAAGCTCATTCTCCAGATATTCATAAATGGATCCGCTACTAATCTCCTTGGTAAGCACAGGCACAATGTCTGATCGAAAATAATCTTTATCCAGAATAACGGATTCGTCTTCAATCTCACGCGCACGAATCACTTCCCAGACAAGATGCCTATGCTTGTCGAGCTCAAGATGACCGGCTATCTCGTCTGAAGCCGGAATCAGGCGATTCTCATGCACAATCGTACGTGATTTACGCCCGATTCGTTCGGACATCTCTTTGAAGCTGACCAATCCGCCAACTGGAAAATCCATACGCCCGATATCCAGTACAAAGGAGCCTTTAGCTTTTATTTTATGGATATACCCATTTTGCGCAAGCAAGTGAAGTGCCTTACGTACGGTCTCACGGGAAGTATTATATTCCCTGGCCAGCTCATTTTCAGAGGGCATCTTCGTGCCTGAGGCTAATTCACCTGCCCGGATTTGTTCCAAATAATCCTGATAAATTTGCAGAAAAATATTCGTTGTCAATTATCATCACCACGTTTATTGTAGCATTCTTTCACTTCAATTTGGCGACCTGTGTGCTTTTTAAGTTTGTGGTTTATTCTTGTCTACAGATAAAGGCTTTAAGTGAATTTTCATAGAGATATATTGCAAAGTGTTCGCCTCACCTGGCAGTTCTTCAACGGACTCAATCATTTCCTGACCATCCGGAACAATTACTGGTGTAATAACCGGGTATCCGGATTCCTGGATTAGATCACGGTCGAATTCCATCAGCAATTGTCCCTGTTCAACTGTTTGGCCTGTCTTCACATGCATAGTGAAACCTTCGCCCTTCAGTGACACGGTATTAACGCCCACATGCACCAGAATCTGTACACCTGACGCATGTTCCAGAATCAGGGCATGCTTGCTCTTCATCATAATATGGATGACCTTTCCGCTGAAAGGGGCAAAAATTTTACCCTCCTCCGGTTGCACCGCAATTCCCTGTCCCATCTGACGATCGGCAAAAGCCGGATCAGGAACCTGTTCCAGAGGCACAATACGTCCCCGAACCGGAGTCATGACTTCAAGTACATCGAGCGCGGAAGTCTTATGGTCAGTTCCTTTTGTCTCGGCAGGTATGTTAGCTGGACTGTTCTGATTTGTGAATGAAGAAGTTGAATGATTAGCATTTGGCAACTCTTCCTTAGTAAGATCTGATTGTTGCTGGCGCTTATTTAATAATTTTCCATACGCTAAAGTTAAGCTGAACGGCAGAATTAACACGATCGCCATTCCAATGAAGAACACGCCCCAGTTCATAGGGAAAATAGACAGGAAGCCTGGAATACCCCCAACACCGATTGAAGAAGCCATAACATGATTCACCGTTAGCAAGACACCCGCAATACCTGAACCAATCATTCCGAACACAAATGGATATTTATAACGGATGTTTACCCCAAAGATCGCCGGTTCCGTGACACCCAGAAAAGCAGACACGGATGAAGTAAAGGCCAGCCCTTTGCCCTTCTGATCCTTTAATACCAGCATCATAGCCAATGCACCAGCACCTTGAGCAATGTTGGAAAGCGCCAGCATTGGCCATAGAAATGTCCCGCCCTGTGTTCCAATTAATTGTACGTCTACGGCCAAGAAAGTATGGTGCATTCCCGTAATGACGAGCAGCGCGTAAAGACCTCCATAAATCAGCCCTCCCAGCGCAGGAGCCAGAGAGAAAACGTATACAAGACCGCCCGTAATCGCATTGCCGATCATAAAAGTAACCGGTCCGATAACCGTAAATGCAAGAAATCCCGTAATTAATAATGTAATCGGCGCGACCAATAACAGCTTAAATGAATCAGCTATTCTGTTGTTCAAGAATTTTTCAATTTGTGCCAACACGTAAGCGGATACAAGAACCGGCAGAACCTGTCCTTGATAGCCAATCTTGTTCACTTCCCAGCCAAACAGATTCCATACCGGAACCGTTCCCTTAGTCACTGCATCTGCATAATTGTAAGCACTCAGCAGGTCTGGATGAACCAGAATCAGACCAAGTACAATCCCGAGTAATGGGCTGCCACCAAATCGGATAACTGCCGACCATCCGATCAAGGCGGGCAAGAACGTAAAAGCTGTGCTGGCGATGGTATTAATAATAGCAGCAAAATCAGTCCATTGAGGATAGACCTGAACCAGAGACATTCCCTCGAAGAAAATTCCCTGACCCGTCAGAATATTGTTAATTCCAAGCAGCAGGCCTGCGGTCACAATCGCGGGCAAGATAGGAATAAAAATATCTGCCAGTGTCTTGATGGCACGCTGAATCGGATTCTGTTTCTTGCTGGCCGCATTTTTAACATCATCTTTGGAAGCCCGGTTGCCGCCTGTAATTGCAATCATTTCGTCATACACCTTATCAACCAGACCTGGCCCAATGACGACCTGATACTGTCCTTGTGAAGAAAATTGGCCTTTGACCAAATCATTTTGATCCAATGCATTTTTATCGACCAGTTTGTCATCATAGAGGGCAAACCTCAGACGGGTTACACAATGGGTAGCAGCCTCAATATTATCTTTGCCGCCAACGGCTTCTATAATTCGTTCCACCTGTGCTCTTTCAATCGGCATTTAACTCACTCCCTTAATTTTAATGAAGTAGCAGCCCCGGTCGCCATGACAGTAAGGAACCCGGGGCTATTGGTTGTTGCCACACTATAAACTGCGTCTAACGAAGTAGCCACATATAGGAAGCATATGGGGACAATGTGATAGACTGCTTTAATTCCGGCACTTGCTCGGTATTGCCAATTAACAGTTCAGCAGAAACCAATGCCTGATCTTTTAGTTGTAAGTAGCATGAATCAGGTATATGGAATTTGGCCTCCTGCCCGCTAAAATTAGAGATGACGATCATAGTCTCCTTTTCATTGCTGCGTTGGTAGGCATATATCTGAGGATGGGCCTCGTCCAGTCGCTGATAATTCCCATCAGTAATGACTTGCACCGTCTTGCGCAGTCTGATCAGCTTTTGGTAATGATGGTAGATGGAGTTCGGATCCTTTAACTGGGCCTGCACATTAATTTGTGGATAACGCTCATCTACCTTGATCCAAGGAGTACCTGAAGTGAACCCCGCATTTGGACTATCATCCCATTGCATCGGCGTCCTCGAATTATCACGGGATCGCTCCCGGATCATATTTAATGCTTCTTCAGCACTCTTACCCTGTTCTTGCAGAATACGATACATATTTAGAGATTCTACATCTCGAAATTCTTCGATATCTGACCATTTCGGATTGGCCATACCAATTTCTTCGCCTTGGAATATATAGGGCGTTCCTTGAAGTCCGTGTAGTGTGGTCGCCAGTAGCTTAGCGCTTTCGGCATGGTATACGCCATCATCTAGAAAACGGGAGATCGCTCGTGGCTGATCATGGTTGTTAAAGAATAATGCACTCCAGCCGCCACCCTGTTGGATGCCAATCTGCCATTCCGAGAATAGGCTTTTCAGCATTTCAAAATCATAGGGCATCAGTTCCCACTTTTGACCCTTCGGATAATCTACTTTCAAATGATGAAAATTGAAGGTCATAGACAATTCTTTTTTCTCTGGATTGGAGTAACGGATGCAGTGCTCCAGTGACGTAGAGGACATCTCACCCACCGTCACGTTATTATACTTTTGAAATACTTTTTCATATAGCTCGTGAATGTAGTCATGTACGCGTGGACCGTCCGTATAGTACTTGCGTCCGTCGCCTGGAGCCGTGCTGCGATCATCATTCAGGAATCGCTGATCTTTGGAAATTAAATTAATCACATCCAGCCGAAATCCGCTGACTCCCTTTTCAGCCCAAAACTCCAGTAGATTTACGACTTCCTGACGTACTTTCGGATTTTCCCAGTTTAGATCTGCCTGAGTCTTGTCAAACAGGGTTAGAAAATATTGATCTGTTGTTAGATCATACTGCCAAGCGGGTCCACCGAATTTAGACTTCCAGTTGTTAGGGGGCCCGCCATCGGGTGCAGGATCACGCCAAATGTAATAGTCCCTGTATGCATTATCCCTTGATTGTCGTGCCTCCTGAAACCAGACATGTTCTGTCGAAGAATGATTTACTACAATATCTATCATCAGACGCATTCCACGCGCTTGGATCTCCTGACTCAATTCCTCAAAGTCCTTCATAGTCCCAAAATCGGGGTTGATCCTGCAATAATCGGCTACATCATACCCGTTATCACGCTGCGGGGAGACATAAACCGGCTGTAACCAGATAATATCAACACCCAGTTCATATAAATAATCCAGCTTTTGTGTTAATCCTCGTATATCACCTGTTCCATTACCCGTTGTATCACTAAAGCTTTTGGGATAAACCTGATAGACCACCGATTTGCGCCACCAGTCCGTATCTTGATGAATCAAAGCTTTGTTTATCGCTTGCATCATACTCGTTCCTTTCTCCCTAAATTAAACATTATAACGCTTTCATCTTTCTTGTATATACAAGAATATATCATGTATATACAAGTTGTCAACAGATTTAAAATCGCATTCTGATTTGTAATGAGGACGATATTTTTCAATAACTTGTTGTCGGATAACAAAAAAACAAAGGTTGATCATCATAAACCTGAAGATCAACCTTTGTCTGAGAGTTTGAATTTTTTTGAAATTACTCGGCTGTTATTGTCTCTCCCTGCACAGGAGCAATGCGATTCTTCCAATTGATGTTGATCGAACGAGACTTGAATAAATCTGCACCGTCTGACACCTGAAAATGAAGATGGGCTTCGCTGGAATTGCCTGAATTACCAAGTAGCCCGATTTCATCGCCACTCTTCACCTTATCCCCTACCTTCACTTTAACAGAACCTTTCTTCATATGAGCTAGCACGCTATATTCCCCGCCATGGTCAATCACAACTTCATTCCCGGCAGGCACCTTCTCGTTCATCACGCCGACAGGTTCGTTATCAGGAATGTTATTTACAACCGAGACCACGGTTCCGCTTGTCGGCGCAAGAATCGGTTGGCCGAAAGCATAATAGCTTGTATTTTTCAGCGGATCACCTTTATAGGAATAGCCATCTTTTTTCTGTATAAGGTCATAGGCATATCGCTGGCTTTCATATTCATAGTGGTAATTCACAAGCGCATTGGTTCCACCCCAGGTAACAAACCATTCCCCCTTCAATGGCCAATCGTATTTGATTTTGGTCAGGCGATTGTCTGTTTCCGGCGAAGGGGAAAGTTTCTTGGCCTGAAGCCCCAATATAGTTCCCTTCTCATCAAAAACAGTGATCAGGCCTATTTTCCCTGAGTCGCTTATCCATGAACGTTGTTCGCTGCCATTGAGTTTCATGACTGACGCCTGCTTAAATGAATCAACACCTTTTAGAGAATCAGGAGCCATTTTTACAAAATCGGCTTCGCTCAGTTGTTGTTTAAACTCATCGCTGAATTGGTCATAAACCTCCGCATACTTGCCCTCAAGCAGTTTTTCCGGTACCTCCTCTGGCTTCACCGTTTGGTCCTTTGTATTTGTTGTTTCATTCGGTATATCTTTGGCCACTTCCGAGTTCCCCCCTCCTCCTCCGCATGCCGTTATAAAAGCAGCAAACGCACTTGCCACCAGTACCATTTTGCCATAGTGGAAGATTTCTATCCTGTTCTTTCTAGTTGCCTTCTTCACTGCTGCACCCCCGTTTTTGTGTATATTATTATTTTATCTAACCCATTCTAACAAGACGGTCTTAGATCCCGTGTAACATCACTTTAACTAAGCCTTAACTCTTTTTCAGATCTGCAGAGCACAATTAAGCTTCCGTTAAGACAACGCTTCGTTCATCCCTGAGGAATCATGATATTATGGAAGGAATAAAGATAGAGAAGAAAGGAATGAAAGCATGAACAATGCGGCAATTTTACTTGTCGACGACGAGCAATCCATTCTTGAACTCATGCTGACCGTCCTATATAAGGAAGGCTACACGAATGTCGATACAGTGATGACAGGTGAAGCGGCCATTACTGCCTGTGAAGGAAAAATCTACGATTTGATCATATTAGATGTCATGTTGCCAGGACGCAGTGGAATCGAAATATGTCCGTTTCTCCGTCAAACGACGGATGCTCCCATCTTATTTTTAACCGCTCGGGAATCTGATTTTGATAAGCTGACTGGGTTCGCTGTTGGCGGCGATGATTACATTACCAAACCGTTTAATCCGTTAGAGGTTGTCGCACGCATACGTTCACAACTACGGCGTTACTTGACCGTTAATAATACAACCAAAGAATCTGGATCTGCACAGCCCTCCAGCAAAATGAACGCCATTTATGACTATGGACATTTTCAGATCGATGAAACAGCCGGTGAGCTTCGTGTTGAGCAAACAGTCGTAGCCTGTCCTGCGCTAGTCTTCCAATTATTGCTTTTCTTATGCAAAAACCCCAATCGAATTTTCAGCAAAAGCGAGCTATATGAAGCCGTCTGGGGAGAAGAAGCATTAAGCGATGACAATACCGTCATGGTACATATTCATCGCATCCGGGAACGAATTGAACCTGATCCTGCCAATCCAAGCTTTATCGTAAATGTTAGAGGACTTGGCTATAAGCTCGTACAAGCGAAAATAGGGAGTTCCCAACGATTATGAATATTAAACGCAAGCTAATGATGCGATTCGTGCTACAGTTGGCTACCGCTGAAGCTTTTGCGTTCCTGATTGCTGCTGTTACGTTCTTTTGGGCGTATCAACGCTTAGTCGATATCCGCCTCTCCAATGATTTTGCCTCTACTGGATTAGAACAGCTTGTAGCGTCCTCCGAAATAGGCAAGGACGGCATACACTTTGATCCACTTTTGCTAGAGCAGGTCAAGAAAAACGGCGGCTGGCTGCAAAGTCTTGACGAAAACGGGCAGGTGAATCAGTCCTACAATACACCGCAAGATGTACCGAAGAAATATGCACCCGGCGAGTTCGTCTCTTATTGGACAGGTACCCGCTCCTTCCCCTATGGGCTTTCTCTTTGGGTTCAGGAGAAAGATGGTCGAACTTTCACACTGCTATATGGTCAGCCTAATCCTATGGGAACCCTATTAAAAACAGTAAGCAGTCAGGGAACATTGTCTTCGAATGGAAAGCTGATATTGCCCCATGAAGTCACTGCCCGTCTCAAGCAGCTTGGTGGCTACATACAGTTACTGGATGCAACCGGGTCGGAGCTTGCTTCCTACAATCGTCCAACATCTGCACCGACAGCCTATACTCTTCAGGAGCTTTCCCTTCGCACCATGTACAGTGAAAGATACGGCTTCCACCTTTCCTCCGAATATATGGAAGAAACGGGTCGTACATGGGTCATTAGTCTTCCAAATGCTGGCGGTGTTGCTACAGGCAATAGCTGGCTTCCTCCTGAGGAAGAAAGAACGATACTAAAGTCCATAGTCGCCATGTTCTCAGCTATTTTTCTCTTATTCCTGCTTCTCTCACTGTGGCAGGCGCATCGCTTCGGAGTCCCGTTACTTCATATGCTCTCCTGGCTCGATGCACTCGGTAAATCCGTATATCAAGAGCCTGTTGATCATAGAGGCATTCAACGCAGCCGGTTGGGTTCAGGCAAATGGAAGCGACGTTACCTCATTTTTGCGGATGTGATGGATTCTATTGATAAGCTCTCAGGTACGCTGCAAAGAGATCAGGTACTGCGTCAGCAAACCGATAGTCTCAGAGAGGAATGGATTGCCGGGATCACCCATGATCTGAAAACACCGCTCGTTTCCATCAAAGGTTACGCTCACTTACTGGCTGAGCCGCAATATGATTGGACCGCAGAAGAAGTTCGTAAATTTTCGGGTACAATGCTGGAAAAATCCGCGCACATGGATATGTTGATTAATGATCTTGCCATGAGTTATCGCTTAAAAAGCGGTGCCCGTCCCCCGGAATCTGAGGAAATTGAGTTGAATAGCTGGCTACGGGAAACGTTAGAGCGGGTGGGTACCGACCCTTTTTATAAGGAAGAAGCCATTTTGTTCCGGCCTGCTCCTGTCGACATCTTCGTTAAGCTATATACGCCTTGGCTAGAAAGGGTCATTAACAATTTGACTGCCAATGCTCTGCTTCATAATCCGCCTGAAACGACACTTACCGTCTCGGTTATATCCAGCGAAGGTGGTAAAGGGTTCACGATTGAATTTGCTGATAACGGGAGAGGAATGGATGAAAATACGGTAAGCCGATTATTTGAGCGTTATTACCGGGGAACCAATACCTCTACTACGCCGAATGGGACAGGTCTTGGTATGGCTGTATCCAAAGGGCTGATTGAAGCCATGGGAGGGCAAATTACGGTCGACACGGCTTTAGGGAAAGGCACGGTCATTCGCCTTATTTGGCATGACGTTATGGCTAACAGTGAAAGTTGACTGGGCAGGAAATGAAGAACTATTTATGATGTACACGTATAAAGGCCGCCCTCGATCGATTTGAGGACGGCTCTTTTCATGGATACGATTTTATCGTTTCTATGGGGATCGAATATTTTGGAATGATCCATACATATCTATATATTAATAAGGAATTAGGTGAGATTAAGTATTAATGGATTTTCAGTTAGCACCTTGCATATTCTTCTTAGTCCCTCTTCCAGCGTGGACCTCGGACAAGCCAGATTCAGACGAATGTATCCCTCAGCGTTGGCAACAAACATCTTCCCGTCTTCCAACAAAACTCCGGCATGATTGGCAAAAAACAAAGGTAAATTCTCTTCTTTTGGTACATAGGCGCTGATATCAACCCATGCCAGATAAGTCGCCTCTGGAATATGGAATATAGCTTCTGGCAAGTAACGGTTCAAATATTGCTTGGTAAATATAAAATTCTCGTCCAAATAATTTTTTAATTGCCGCAGCCACTCATCTCCATGCAGGTATGCAGCTTGTGTTGCGACAATACTAAGCGGATTTTTAAAGCCGTAATGACGCGCTTTCCAGGTTCCCCTGAGCGTTTCATTGGGAATGATGACATTCGAAAACATCAGCCCGGCCATATTAAAGGTTTTACTAGGAGCCATACAAGTGATAATCCGATCTGAGTCCGGGAAAAGTTTGGCCATCGGGGTGTGAACTTGCCCGTTCCTCAACAAATCGCAGTGTATTTCATCCGATATAATCCAGACCTCATTTTCAAGACAAATCTTCCCTACTCTCTGTAACTCTTCCTTGGTCCATACACGGCCAGATGGATTATGCGGATTACAGAAAATGCATACAGACACCTTTTCATCTCTAGCTTTCGCTTCCAGGTCTTCATAATTAATCGTATAATGCCCCTCTTGATTGATTAGTTCTGAACACACCAGTTCCAAGCCGTTATAATCCGCCGCAGCCTTGAAGAAGGCATAGGATGGGGTAAGGATCAGTACTTTTTCATCCGACTTGCAAATGTATTCAGCCAGCTCATAGAGAGCAGGAATGATCCCTGGTGAAGTAACCAGCTGCTCCTCTGAAAAAGTCCAGTTATAATACCGCTGCGTCCAGCCGACCACAGCAAGGTAATAGTTAGGATCAAACACCTGGCTATAGCCAAAAATTCGTTTATCCAGCCGTTCCTTGATGGCTTCAATAATCTCAGGAGGTGTGGCAAACTCCATGTCAGCGATCCACATGCGAATAAATTCATCATCCTTATAAGGAAAGACCATATCACCCTCCGCCTTAAAAATATACTCCCGGAAGCCGTCAGTGTTCATGGCGTTGGTTCCTCTACGGTCAATAACCTCATCAAAATCATACTTCACGCTTTTTGTTCCCCTTCCTGTTTCCGTCCCTGCTTCTCATGAATGGATTCATTATGGCATACAGCTCTCCATTGACTCAAACACAATAAAATCTATTCATATGAAACAAATCATCATTTTTGTTTCGTCAGAATACTAAAATTGCTTATGAAATGGTATAATTATTATGAATATAGCGAAACGTATACAAAATCATCATTTGTAATATTCTCAGGAAACATATTGGGAGAGTGAACAATGCATACTATCAATCAAGAAGTGGGTAAAAAAATCAGAAGCTTCCGCAAAATTAAGGGATTGACCGTTCAACAACTGGCAGACATGATTTACAAAAGTAAAGCTACGTTATCCAAATATGAGAGTGGCGATATTACCATTGACCTCGTCATCTTGTACAGCATTGCAAAAGCGTTAAACGTTCAGGTAGAGCAGCTTCTCTATATCGAACCGAGACAGCCCTCCACGTTGATTAACACACTTCCCTCCACTTTTTTCAAGAATTCCACCCGGTTTTATTCTTATTTTTATGATGGACGAATTAATAAGCTGGTAAGATGTGTAGTGGACATGCTGGCGCAGCCGGATGACAATCGTTATAAGACGATGTTATATATGAATGTTAAAAATTTTGAACATTATCAGGAATGCGAAAATACATATTGGGGGCATACGGAGCACTATGACACACTGACCACCCTTATGCTCAAAAATCAGGCTACCCCTCTCGAAAATCTGACCATCAATATTCTGGCTTCTTTCCTGGAATCTGAGCAGAAGTGGGGTCTCATGTCCGGCGTTTCCTTCCGTCCCTTTATGCCGATTGCTTTAAAAATGCTTTTTTCGAGAACACCCATACCAGAAACTCCCGAGCTAATTCATGAGCTTAAAATTTCCAAAGATGATGTGCGAACCATGAAAATATACAATATGCTCGCTGTGACCTGATTGCAAAATCCTGAAATATAAAAAAAGGCTATCCCAAAGGCCACAAAAATGGCGAACGGGACAGCCTCCTTTAGGTGAGCTGATAGTTGTTATGAAATCTAGTTGTAGTCCAAATGAGCAAATTGCTTCTCTGATTTTTCATCATAAGAATGTTCCTTTACATAGGTGGATCTATATGAAGATCGGCATCCGGCATTGTAGTTACCCAGCGTGTAAAGGTAACCTCAAAGCCGACACGAGTTGGCGAACATAAAAAAGGACCAGCTTGTTTTGCAGATTTATAAGGAAAAGGCGCCACACGCACTGTGCGCCAGCCGTGGGCTTCTGTCCGGGCACGGATAATCACTGCATCGTTCATCCGCGAAGCGCGCAAGGTCACTTCCTCACCGACCCAATCCGGCACAGCGGACAATGACCAATCTGAATAACCGTTAGTTACCACGACAGCCAATTGGGGAATATTGTCATTGATTTCAATCCCCGCTTTAATCCACTGCTCAGGTCCTTGATACAGCATAATTCCAGCCTGGTCATAGAGTTCATTAAAGGATGCAAGCTGAAATGTGACCTCTATGGCCTCAGAATCTTCCCAATTTGCCAATAAAGCATGTCCGCTGCTGCGATCAAATCCGTATAATGTGTTTTTCCAGTAGTCACTTCCCTCTTTGGCTGTCACCTTGAGGGTGTCGCCATCTTGACAAGTTGACAATGGAGCATTGGTCCATGTTCCCGTTTCCCATAATAATGTTTTTTTCATAATAGATATCATCCTCTCCGGAATTATAGATGTATATCATCTCTCTATTTTCTTTTTTCTACCAATTGCAAATTGTATGTCAGACTTTCAAGAGTCACCGAAATCAACCCGTTCATGTATTCATCATACGTATCGTTTTTCACAAAAATCTCAGGCATATGCTCTGCTGGTATATCCTTAAGACAGCCAGTATAAATATCGTTCAATACAGCAGGCTTGGATAATTCTCCGGTCAAAGCGATAGCTACAGGATCAATAACAGCAATAATGGAAGTGATCGTCTTTATAGCCAGTGGAACGAATCCCTGAGCACTTTTTATCTGCTTGAGCTGTTCTTCTCTTGTCATATCAAAGGGTAAAAAGGAAACTTCGCCTGCAAATTTAGTATTTCCTTTTAATAAGTGTCCATCGACAATAAAGCCGGCTCCCGGAAAGTTATCCTTGGGAAAAGCAACAATGGCAAAGGTTTTGTCCTCATCATAATTTTGCATTTTATAAAATCCATAGACTGTTAAATGCATATCATTTTCAATGGTGATTTCCAGTCCGTATTTATTGTGAAGCTGCGGACCCAGAGGAATTCCTATGAGCGGATCGATATCACACACACCGATAACCCCTTGATGTACAACCCCGGGAATACCAATGCCAACCGCTTTGACATTTCCATAGATGTTAATGAGTTCTCCAATTTGGTTCTCTATGACCTCATAATCAATATAAGGCACAATCGAGGTCTTCTCTACAATGATTTCGCCCAGCAAATTGGCAACCGCATAAGTAAGAGAATCCACTCCGCCTTCCGTTTTCACATATAAACAGAGAATATAGGAATAATCGGCGTTATATTTATACCGCCTTGCCGGGCGTCCACCGTTGGATTCCTCCAGCTCTGTCTCTAACACTTCCCCCGTTTGAAGAAGCTCTTTCAGAATATTACCGCAGGTAGCCACACTGAGTCCTGTTATGCTCGCTATGGACGATTTGGTGGCATATTCAAGAGACTTCAATGTATTTTTGACTAACTCCACATTAATTTGTTTGACTCGGATTGCATTATTGGAGACTGGCAGTATTTGAATCCTCTCCTTTTCCGGCACTTATTAAAAGCATTACAATAAGCTGTAATATAACGCTCTGTCTGTAAAAAGTCAATTCGTAGCCTTCCATGGATTGGGAGTAGCAACGGGTTCAAGAATATTCCCCACTCCGTACTCACGTAAATTCAGCGATTCCAGATAATATAACGTAAATCATCATGCTATACTATTTATATTGAGCAGATTCCAGTGTGGCATCTCTGGGATAAAATCAAGTGAAAAAGGGGGAACTTTAGTGGAAACTATGGAATTTATAGCATTGATCGCGCTGATCATCTCCGTCATACTTTTGATCAAAGTCTATAGCTTGCAAGCTCGGCTTAATGACTTGAAATCCGATGTAGAGCGTCTTGAGAATCGTTCTGGAATGTCGGGAATATCGCTGTCAGGCACAACCGCTACCGCGCCACCACATGTGCTAAACACAGCAGTTTCGGAGGATATCAATGAAAGGCTGCTCCTGCTGATTAGAGAAGGCAAAAAGATTCAGGCGATAAAAGAGCTAAGAGTAGCTAGAGACCTCTCTTTAAAGGAAGCAAAGGACTATGTAGATGACCTGGAACGGCTCTAAGTGAGAGTAGAATGATTCCGCCGAGGTATATTTGCAACAAATGCGATGCGAATATTGGATGGACAGAATGTAAACTACAAAATCCTGAGTTATGATCATCAGGATGTAAAAATAGATGGTATGAACGTAGTCGGGAAAATTGGAACCCAACTGGAATTAAGTCCGCAGGATTTAGCTCAGCTCATGGATACCCAGTTTACGAATCTGACTCAGAAAGCATAAAACCCTCCAAGAGTTCATAAAATCTTTATGCGGATTTTCTCTTATTCTAAGATTGATGAAGCTTCAACTTGGAGAGGAAGATCAAATGATGCATAATGATTGCTCGAAAAATGCCAGAGTGCCCCAGCCCATCAGAAGTGACGGTGCTGGAGGCATCGACAAGGGTCCCCGGGATGTGATGAGGGATTTGCAAAATCCCGACATGCTGGTTCCACCCGTAACAGATAATGGACTCATTCCGAACATGAGGTTTTCTTTTTCAGATGCCCATATGCAGTTGAATCACGGTGGATGGTCAAGAGAAGTTACCGCAAGGGAGCTCCCCATTGCCACAACCCTTGCCGGCGTGAACATGAGTTTGACACCGGGCGGCGTACGCGAACTTCATTGGCACCAGCAGGCGGAATGGTCTTATATGCTGTTGGGGAGTGCCCGTATTACAGCCGTCGACCAAAATGGTCGGAATTTTATTGCTGATGTGGGTCCTGGTGATCTCTGGTATTTCCCACCCGGCATTCCACACTCTATACAAGGTCTTGAGGAAGGCTGCGAATTTTTGCTGGTTTTTGATGACGGCAGCTTTTCTGATCTGAACACGTTATCCATCTCCGATTGGTTTGCACATACTCCAAAAGATGTACTGTCTGCCAATTTCGGCGTTCCTGAAGCTGATTTTTCGCCCATTCCTCAAGAACAAGTATACATTTATCAGGATGCCGTTCCCGGCTCTCTTCAAAGCCAAGCGGTTTCCTCTCCCTATGGTACGATACCTCAATCCTTTAAGCATGAATTACTCGCTCAGCCCCCCATCAAAACGCCGGGTGGAAGCGTACGAATCGTCGATTCTTCCAATTTTCCGATATCCCAAACGATCGCAGCTGCTCTGGTTGAGATTGAGCCTGGAGCCATGCGGGAAATGCACTGGCATCCCAATAATGACGAATGGCAATACTATCTTACCGGGCAAGGCCGAATGACTGTTTTTGGCGGAAATGGCGCGGCGCGTACATTTGATTTCAGAGCCGGGGATGTTGGATATGTGCCTTTTGCTTACGGTCATTACATCCAAAATACAGGCTCGAGCACGCTATGGTTTCTTGAAATGTTTAAAAGTGACCGTTTCGCTGATGTTTCCCTGAACCAATGGATGGCTCTTACCCCCACAGAGCTCATTCAGAGCAATTTAAATGTTGGTGCCGATGTGACCTCTAAATTGCGGAAGGTAAAATGGCCTGTCGTCAAGTATCCCGGTTATTCTTTTTATCCAAAGGATGAACTCTGAAGAATCCGGTGAACGTGCATCTTGTCTGTGCTCTCAGAAAAAAAGCATATCCTCATGCATTTCTTACTGCTATCTGATGTGAATATAATCCCTGTACCGTTATTCGTTATCCATAGCTATTTAGCATACAAAGATATAGGCTCCGACTTTAGCCGGCAGCCTATATCTTTGTAGCATTATGACTGGGGCTGACTAATCCCTCCCCTAATCATATACTGTATAAAATCAAACTCATCCCGTGTTTATCTACTTTACAATTCCGTTACGAATGGCAAATACAACCGCTTGCGTGCGGTCTTCGACCGCGCATTTTTGAAGAATTCGATGAACATGTGTCTTAACCGTGCTCTCACCGATATAAAGCCTGGCGGCGATCTCTTCGTTACGTAATCCGTAAGCCATCTGTTGCAAAACTTCCAGTTCCCTATCTGTAAAAGGTTCAGGCGGCATAGTAACTGATATCTGATCTGGTGCCCGAACCGCATCTACAAGTTCATCAGGTGCCGCGTCCTTTAGTAAATACCCGATTGCTCCCGCACGGATGCCATCATACACATAATCCTCCTGATCGAATATGGTCAGAATGACAACCTTGCAATCCGGTATAGCGTCTATGATGTCACGGGTTGCTTCAATTCCTCCCCCTAGATGGAGCATTGAATACATTGAAATTCCTCATTCCTAATCAGTTTCTAATCTAAGCTTAAATGTTCTATGTTTTTTCACATGTAATTCTCACTATCGTTTCATGTTCTTTATGTACATTGTTCAGGAGGGACAAGTATCTAAATAGGTTCCCCAGAACATGAGGAGGATTATGAATGAAAAAAGAGGAACAGGATCAGAACATGAAAATCGAAAGTCTCTCCATTTCCACGGAGGAGACGACGAACATATCCATAATCCGGAAAATGCTAAACAAGGTGCCGGAGGTCACCATTTTCTTTTGGATTATTAAGATTATGACGACGACCGTGGGAGAAACCGCTGCCGACTTTCTTAACTTTAATTTGCATTGGGGCTTGACTCGTACAACTGTGGTCATGGTTGTTCTCTTACTCGTCACACTTCTATTTCAGTTTAGGTCGCGCAAATATATACCTGGAATCTACTGGCTCGTGGTGACTCTCATCAGTGTTGTGGGCACGCTTGTCTCAGATAACCTTGTGGACCACATAGGGATCTCGCTGCAAGTTACCACGACTGTCTTTGCCCTTGCTCTCCTGGTGACTTTTACACTTTGGTATGGGAGCGAGAAAACATTATCCATTCATTCTATTTACACGACCAAGCGTGAAATATTCTACTGGGCAACGATATTCTTTACCTTTGCCTTGGGTACAGCAGCTGGTGATCTTATATCAGAAGGCCTTGACTTAGGTTACTGGAGGTCAGCGCTTATGTTTGCTTCACTGATTGGTATCGTAACGATTGCCCGCTATCGGTTTAAATTCAATGCCGTGTGGTCCTTCTGGATGGCGTACATTGTGACCCGGCCTCTCGGCGCCTCTCTTGGGGATTATCTGTCACAATCTCACACCGATGGCGGACTCGGCCTGGGTACGGCCGGAACCAGCGTGATTTTTCTCGTAACTATTTTAACCTTGGTGATCTACCTGACGAAATCCGGAATAGATCAAACCCAACCATCATCATAATCAGCTAAAAAGCATAGAAGAAAACGTACCCGGGACATAGCCGGAATAATCCCGGGTAGATTGCATCTTGACTCTAATGCTATATTTTCACAATGAAAATATAGTAAAAATATTGAAATTAATAACCAAATGCCTTATAATTACAACAAATAATATCTCCTAACAATTATAATCCGCAAGTCTCAGCCAGATTTATGTTCAGGTTTTTCTTTTTCTCACATCGCTAAATTTATACTATTTTTGCGTTATTATTCCATTATCAGGAGAGTGGCTGTAATTATGTTTAAAAATGAGATTTTAACAGGCTCACTACAGGAGCGCAAACAGATCGTAATCGACGATGTAGCAGCATTGGGCTACCCTTACAGTGAGTATGATCAGGGCCGAAAGGTCGGTGGTTATGCGGCTATGGCGCAATTTTCCAAAGGAGATATCAGCACTGGACTTGCCTACGTCAACATTCATTTGGATCGGAATAAAGACATGTTCTGGGGAATTAACGTAATGGAAGCTTATATGAAGTATAAAGAGTATTACACACCCGCATTAAAGGATAAAGTAAAAGCAAAAATGCTCAGTTTTAACATTTTGAATGCCGATGGGACGGCTCTGTCGGGAAATACAGAAAATCAACGGCTCATGTATGCGGCAGTCGGGGTTGTCGGAGCGGAAGAATGGCCAGATTATCCGGTGAATTATGCTACCATCGCCAGAAGTTATCTGCTGTCCGAACTTTCCACAATTACAAAACAGGGGTACTTTGAATACGACTCCCCAACATATTTTATCCATCATGTAGGACCGCTATTGTTCATTACCGAACACTTGACAGATGCGACATTGCGGAATATGGCCAAACTGACGTTGGAGTGGTATTTTGCCAGTATTGTAGGGGAGTGGCTGCATGGGTACTGGGTGACCAGTCAGGCCAGAACATATAATGCGCAGCAAGAGCCGGGATATACACTTGATGAGAGTGCAGTGCTACTGTGGATGTTGTTTGGAGACAGTCGTAAGCCGATATATCTCGGCAATGAAACCAATCTGAAATTTACCACGATTCCATTTACGGTTGCGAACTACGAGTTACCAGACATTTTCAAGAGTATAGCGACAGCCCGTTCTACAACTTACACACATAAGGAACGGATGCCTAGAAACAGTAACAAACCGTATAAGACAAGCTACATCACCCCGGATTACGCCGTATTCAGTCAAAAGGACAATCGGCTCGCACAAAACCAGCTTCATCGTTGGGGCATCAAATGGGTGGGAGATACATACAGTGACGAACCAAATACGTTCTTCATGAAGCAACACTTCAGTGAGTCGATTAACTTGAATCCGTCCAACTCGGAATATTGGATTGGCGGAACGAATATGGAGGAAGTGCTTCAGGACGACGGTGCACTCATTGCGGTATACAATATCACAAATTCAAATACATGGATCGACGGCCCTGTTTCATATAACGGAATCAAAGCAACGATCGAACAGGACCCATTCAATAGGAACGGCTGGATATTCTTCCATACAGGTAAAATGCTGATGGCTGTCAGGACGGCACAACCTTACGATTGGCCTTATGACACGGAATCGTGGAAATACGGAGGTTATCAGAGAGCGTTGCGGAGTGACGGGGCAAAAAATGCGGTCATCGTTGAAACAGCACCTCTTATGGACTACGCAGGCGGTTCTTGCATTAGAGAGCTTGACTGCTTTGCTGAGGCTGTGCTGACGAAAACCGTAGTGGATTTCAGCGGTGTTAACGATACCAATCCCCGGGTCTATTACAAAGGATTAACAGGTAAAGAGATGGAAATCGTATATGCCACCTCACGTAAAATTCAGGGTGCAGAAGTCAATTATGCTAATTGGCCTCTGCTGGATGATCCGTGGATGCATCAGAATTATAATGGAAATAAACTCGATTTGGTTCATGATAGAGAGAGGCGGACCTATGATTTCAATAACTGGAAGGTAACATCTTGAGACAATCATGCCAACTTTCAGTTCTTCGTCAGACAGCGAGATATGCTGAATCGTTTTTCCTATAACATGGCTGATCAACTGGGCAACTTCACCATATGTCAACGAATGAGGCCCAGTGATCACATGAGCTGTGTTATGAGGCTTATCGTCAATCAGGGCTCTTACCCCCACTTCTGCAATGTCATCTGCGCTGACGAAACCCACTCTCCCATCCCCTGTCGCACTATAAATCGTACCGATGTTTTTGATGGTGCTTACATGCTGACCTTCGGTAAAGTTCTGCATAAAATAGGATGGCTGTAATACTGTTCACTCAGGAGCTAAATTGCTGAGGGCTTGATGCACTGGCCCGAATACCGGGTCATCCGCAGGAACAGATGCGCTGCCCAGAAGCACGAACCTTTTCACGCCTTCATGAATGGCTTTTTCAATAAAAGGAATCATGACCTTGGCAGGATTTATGTCCATTACAGGCACAACCAAATAAACTTTATCTACATTTCTCCTTATCGAAAACGAATTTTTCAGACTAAACAGTCTAGAATATTCAAAAAAATTTTGACTAATCAGTCTAAAATGATTAAAAAATAAACGCTATAAAGCGTTCATAAAAATCAATCCAAAATCGACAGCGTCGTACGCACGACATCTTTAAGCACCTCAGGGCTTGCGGCTGTCTTGGCGGTAAATGTCAACGATAGCCGGGCATGATTTAGAAATCTGGCGATTGACAATAGCTCAGACTCCGTAGAATGAAGCTCTCCCTCTTTTTGAGCGCGGACCAAGGCGTTGTAGAAAGCAAGCTCAAGCCTTTCTGTATTCGCAGATATAAAAACTTTGATTTCATGATGATGCGGAACCTGTTCAATAGCACTGTTCATAATAAAGCATTCCTTGGATAGCTTGGGATCCGTCAAAACCCTGACAGATTCATTAAAAATCATCGTTATGGCTTCCTTAATGCTCCCTGGTTGACTTAGAAGATGAACTACGGCTTCGGTTTTGTCACCTATATAGAGCTGAATAGCCGAAAAGAACAAATCATATTTCGTTCCGTAGGTGCCTATGATCATATTTTTATCAGACTAATCAGTCAAGAAAAAATATTTTTTTATCCAAACATAGGCCCGTTGCCCAATTACACAGAAATAGCTGTATTTACGCAAAAAACACCGTATCGGAATACGATGTTTATGTTACTTATAAGTGAGGATTTTGCAAAATCCTGAAGTAATTATTCCTCAGAGTCTACGTTGTGGTAAACCTGCTGAACATCCTCCAAATCTTCTAATGCATCAATCAATTTGTCAAATTGAAGCTGTGCATCTTCTGGAAGTGTAATATCATTTTGGGCAAGCATGGTAAGTTCGGCCACTGTAAATTCTGTAACTCCCGCCTGCTTGAAAGCTTCCTGTACAGCATGGAATTGGTCAGGCTCTGCGTATACGATAACTGCTTCATCTTCTTCGATGATGTCACGTACCTCTACATCTGCCTCCATCAACAGCTCCAACACTTCATCTGCGGTTTTACCTACCAGACCAATAACCGCCGTTGAATCAAACATATAGGCTACAGATCCGCTTACACCCAGACTGCCGCCATTTTTAGTAAAAGCAGAGCGCACATCAGATGCCGTACGGTTTACGTTATTGGTGAGTGCATCTACAATGACCATGGAACCATTCGGTCCGAAGCCTTCATAGCGAAGCTCAACATAGTTTTCATCCCCAGCACCTTTTGCTTTTTCAATAGCCCGGTCAATGATGGCTTTCGGTACATTGTACGTTTTTGCACGTTCTAGTACGACTCTTAAAACCCGATTGGATTCAGGATCAGGCTCGCCCTGTTTGGCTGCTACATAGATTTCTACGCCAAATTTAGCATATATACGACTCGTATTAGCATCCTTGGATGCCTTTTTTTCTTTAATATTGTTCCACTTACGTCCCATAATATCCCGCTCTCTTTCTATATGAATATACACAACGGTATTCATTATATCCTTGAGCATTTTGCATAAATCCCAAGAGCGATTTTAGATCAGCAATATATAGATCGAAACGGTTTAGTTCGTCTATATATTGTACTTTCAAGCGTTGGGAATCGAATTATGCAAAATGCTGCCTTGTATATTATATCTCCTAAAGGACGCTTGAACAAGTTCAAAGGATTTAGTGATAAAAATATCTCCTTTTCTCATGAGATTCTAATTTTCATCTAAAGGTGCTCCCATGTTCAAGAGTTATGATCATATTACTTTCAACTTTTGAATCATATAAGAAAAGGAGTAATCTCTAATATGTTATCTAACCTGGACTATCAGATTTTCCACTTCATTAATGAACAAGCGAATAGCTTTTCTGTTTTGAATGGGCTGATGCGTTTTTTCGCCGAAGATGCCCAATATGTATTCGCCTTGGGCTTGCTCCTGTACTGGTTTTCAAGAAATAAACTCAACCGGAAAATGATCATATCGGCTGTGGTATCCGTATGTCTAGGCATGGGGATCAGCTTTATTATCGGACATCTTGTGTACCGGGATCGTCCCTTCGTCGCCCACGCCGTCATTCAGCTAATCAAGCACCCGGCCAATGCCTCCTTCCCGAGCGACCATGCCATTGGAGCTTTTGCGCTGGCGGCCACGTTTTGGCTGTACGGTAAGAGGTTTAGATTGTTGTGGCTCGCCGCAGCTTTACTTATCGGTTTTTCCCGTATCTGGGCTGGCGTTCATTACCCGTCAGATATTGCGGCTGGTGCACTGATTGGCACCTTGTGTGCAGTTAGTACCCAATATCTGCTCCTGCGTTTCAAACGTCCTCAGCAACTGGCAGACTCGTGCCTGAAACTGTACGAAAAAATAGAATATAAAATTTGGAACAAAACGACAAAACCTCAATCTGAGGATGCTTGAGTGTGATTAAGCCCATAAACCATCGATATGGTTTATGGGCTTCTTTAATTTATCCAATATGTTCAGACCCTGTACGCCCGAAAACAAAGCGTTACAGCTGCCCCTATATGTTCAATACTGCTTACTCTGATGTCACCGTTATATCGCTTGACCAGCTGCTTGGCTATCGCAAGGCCCAAACCTGTCCCGCCCTGCTCGCGGCTTCTGGCCTTATCCACCCGATAAAATCGGTCGAATAAATATGGCAAGTCCTCCGCCGGAATTCCGATTCCGTAATCGGTAATATGAATATAAACCTCATTTCGTTCCAGCGTCCCCGTTACAAGGATTTCTTTCGAAGAGCCAGAATATTTAACGGCGTTATCCAGCACGATCAGTAACAGTTGTTCCAGATGCTGAGGCGTGATGTGAATCTGCACCTTTTCGAGGGGAGTCAGTTCCTCTCGGAATATCATATCAGGATGCAGCATGGCAAAATTGGTGAGCGTATACTGAACGGTCTGACGGATATCTATTGCAGGCACATTCTGTTCAGAAGTTCCCGATTCGGCCCGCGTCAACTCCAGAAGATCGTTTACAATCCCTTTCAAACGTTCAAGCTCCTGAACGGACACACTGAGCGACTCATCCAATATAGCCGGATCGTGTTTGCCCCAACGGTTTAATAAGGAGATATGGCCTTCAATAATCGAAATGGGTGTACGTAATTCATGGGAGGCATCCTCAACAAACTGCTTTTGCTGTAGGAAAGAACGCTCCAACTGATCAATCAGCCCATTAAACACTCTTCCCAGATTTGACAGCTCGTCATTGTTATCGGATACTTGGACACGTTCCTCATGCAGCCCTTTTTTCCGTATTCTTGTCATCGTATCCGTCATGGACTGAATCGGCCGAATTAACTGGCGTGAAAGAAAAATTCCTCCTAGGGCGCTTAAAACAATAGCACCTATACCGCCCACAATCATGACACCTTTTATTTTGTCACTCACCTTCTCTAAATTTTCCATATTATTGATAATTTCAATTGTTCCCGTAAAACCACCTGAATTCAGCGGACTTCGCATGATCAAAACCTGATCCTCCAGATGCCAAGCAGTCATAATACGGGTGCTTTGCGCCGTTTGCGGCGGAAACCAATCCTCAGGCATCTCGTCGCTGACGCTCAATAGCGGGGTTCCTTGCTCGTTCAAAATACGAATCATTTGATGCGGATCATTCATATCCTCAATAAATCGTCGACTGTTCACGATTTCCTGTGCGGACATTTGTTTTACCTGAAAAAAACTTTGGATTTCATTCATACTCTTGCGGATGCTCACTTCTCCCTCACTGACCATCCATTGGTTAATCGTAAAGTATTGGACACCGTTGTACAAAACAAACAAAATACATAGCAGCAACGAAGACCACACCGCCATTTTCCAACGAATGGGCAGCCGGGAGAATATGGATTTTAACGTTGTCATTTTCGGATCACATACCCCAATCCGCGTAGTGTCTGAATAAAGCTCGGTTCCCCAGGCTCGTCGATTTTGCTTCGCAGGTAACGAATATACACATCTACGACATTCGTTTCCACCTCTGAATCATAGCCCCATATGAGTTCCATTAGCCTCTCCCGGGTCATGACGCGCCCAATATTCTGCATTAATATGGACAGCAGATCAAATTCACGCTTCGTCAATTCAATAATCTGCTGGTCTTTGGTCAAAATGCGGGCCTCGCTGTCCAGTACCAGTCCATTGTAGATAATTTGATTGGTATCTTCCACAGAGCCACTGCGTCGCAGCAAAGAACGCATCCGTGCCAGCAACTCTTCAATAGCAAAAGGCTTAGGGATATAATCATCTGCCCCGCTGTCCAGCCCCATCACTTTGTCCATCACACCGTCTCTGGCGGTCAGCATAATGATTGGAGTTTGTTTCGTTTTGCGAATCCGTCGGCATACTTCGATTCCGTTGAGGCCTGGGAGCATTAAATCCAGCAGGATGATATCCCATTCCTCGCTTAATGCAGACTCCAGCCCCTTCCGCCCTTCATAATTAACAGTTACCTCGTAAGATTCATGCTTTAGTTCCAGTTCAATGAAACGGGCCAAATTTTTCTCATCCTCGATCAGCAGTATCTTCTTCATAGCTATCCTTTCTATGCTCGGGGCGACTTCTCCTAGTATGCTTGTTTTAGAAACCAGTTTACTCTATGTACATTAAAAAATAATGATCTTTTCACTTTATTTTTCTCATGATATTTTAATGTGTCCTGAGTAAGTTTAATCATGAATCTATGAACACAGCTCTGTGCTCATCCGCCCCCTTTATGAATTACCTGATGAAAAACGGTGTCTCTCTGTTCCCAACCTGAACCACGATATGCACGACGGCACGATCCGGGAAGCAGATCAATGGCTGCAAGCCCATTTATCTGCTTATGCCCGCTGGGCACCGCAGCATAACAGTCTTTTAATCGTAACATGGGACGAAGATGACATGAGCAGTAACAACAAAATCCCGACTATGATTATAGGTCCTCATTTGAAAAACGGCCCTTACAACGGGAAAAGCACTCATTTCTCCGTGCTGCGCATGATCGAACAATTATATGGATTGGAGCTGCTCGGCAAGAGCAGAACGGCACCGCCGCTTAATATATGGACAACAGGCTCATAAATGTCTAATATGATGGTGGAGTATGACTTGAAGGGGATAGATCATTTGGAGGTACTATACAAAAAGCTGAGCAATAATCATGAAATAACGATATACGACACCACAGAGCTGTATGGTGAAAAGGGATTATTCCGGGTGATGCAGTTTTCAAATGCAGCCGTACAAGGCGCGGTGGATTTGAATCATCCGCAACGCATTCTGTTCGAATATCCGAGAGCCATCATCCATCTGATGGAGCTGAACGATCCGTCATTTGAAGACGTGTTTGTGATTGGGCATGGCATAGGTACGATTGCGGGTCATTTTACAGATAAACGCTTTAAGATTGCCGAGCTGGATGCACAAGTCGTGGAGTTCAGTCGAACATTCTTTGGATACGATAAGGACAATGTGACCGTTGGTGATGGACGTCGCATGTTGGAGAAGGAAGCGCCGGATGCATATGATTATATTATTTTGGACGCCTTCACAGATCAGGGAACGCCGCCGCATTTAATATCCCTGGAATTTTTCAGGATGGCCAAAGAAAAGCTAGATTCCGAAGGCTCCATGATTATGAATGTAATGGGCAAAAGTGAGCACGATCATCTGATGAATGCCATTCATACAACGTTGCGTGAGGTATTCGCTTATGTCACAGCTTTCTCCCTCCCCTCGGAAGGAGCTGCCGACATTCAAAATATTATTGTGATAGGCCGGGACAAGCCAATCCGGTTTCAGGCACGCCATATGGCAGGCTTTAATGAGATTGCACTTGGAGAAGGTCACATTCTACAGGACACAGATACGTAATGCTTGTACAGTAATTGTTGGTAAAGATACGCCCAAACGATTGTAGTCCGGGCGTATTGGATTGTAGAACCGGATATGGTACAGGCTTGTAAATTAATAAGCTGTGTGGCTATTGTTGAATAAGTTCCAATATCCGTCGCTCTACATCTTGGATATGAATCGTCTCTTTGCTGCTGGATCTTCGCTCCACTAACTCTATTTTCCCGTGTTCAGCATCTTTGCCAACAACAATGCGCACGGGAATACCCACTAAAGTCCAATCTCAATCCCACGATGGAGCTTCAATTTCCCTTTGTCACAGTGAGGACATGGGTCCCCTTCCACGAGGGGGTTCCAGTCGCCTTTGACACGGCATCTGAACTTGCTATTTCGAATTTTTCACTACCTAAAATATGTTTAACTTTTACTTCGTTGACCTCATGATCTCCCCTGACGACTACAGCAATGGGTTGATCGTCAGCCATATAAATCAATGTTTTGATCATATCTTGTGGCTGTATTTGCAGCGATTCAACCAGTTGATCTATCGTGCGCAGACCTGGAGTATGAAACTTTTCCATTTTGTCTGTATTGAGAGAAGGGTTGGTGTCTGATTTTTCCATTCTCCGTGGCTCAGCTTTTTCAAGATTAGCAGCATAGTCACAGCAGGTACAAGCGGCTATCGTATCCTCTCCAATGTCAGCCAGCGCCATAAATTCATGTGTTCCGCCTTTGCCGCCAATAGCACCCGCATCTGCTTCAACTGCGCGAAAGTTCAGACCACAACGGGTAAAAATACGATGATAGGCCTTAAACATGGTCCGATAAGCTTGATCCAGCCCTTCCCAGCTCGCATCAAACGAATAGGCATCCTTCATCAAAAATTCTCTGCTGCGGAGCAAGCCAAATCGTGGACGTCGTTCATCCCGAAACTTGGTTTGAATTTGATACAGCATTACAGGTAATTTTCCATATGAATTCACCTCATTCCGTACTAATGACGTAATGACCTCTTCATGGGTAGGACCCAAAGCAAACTCCCGATCATGTCGGTCTTGAATACGCATCAGCTCTGGACCGTACACCTCGTATCTCCCTGACTCTTGCCACAGCTCAGCAGGCTGCAATGCAGGCATTAACAACTCCCCAGCCCCTGCACGGTCCATTTCATCCCGTACGATTTGCTCCACTTTTCGGAGAACACGTCTGCCGAGTGGCATGTAGGTATACATTCCAGCTGCAAGTTGCCGGATAAACCCTGCACGCAGCATAAGCTGATGGCTGACCACTTCGGCTTCTGCGGGCGATTCACGTAATGTTGTCAGTAATAATCGACTTTGGCGCATGTGTGACTGCCTCCTTGTATGAACGATAAAATATACGCAAAAAAGACACATCCGTCAGGGACGAATGTGTCTGGTACCACCCTTAATTTGACCATATCCATAGCATGGAACAGCCCTTCATCAGATAACGGCGTCTAGCCGGTAACGCTCTAAAATACACTCCGCTACAGCTCGCAAGGCAGGGAAACGTTCATTCGCGGCGGAGAAACCTTTCAGCCCATGGATTTCTTCTCTGTACGGCGATTGTTGAACCTTTGATCCTTGGTCTACACTATTCCTGTATATTACAATTTTCATTACCTTACACGAAACGGAAACCGTGGTCAAGGAGATAATTATCTATCTGGAATTCATCCAGAGACATGAACGATATTTTGATTTCAAAATAATTAAACTTCGTTGTTTTCCATATTGCATAAGGAATGGCCAAATTTTAGGACGTATACGCCTGCGAAAACCCAAAACAAAGCGGACAAACCGAGGCGAAATGTCCCAAATACGAATCGCTTCCTGCTTTACTCCTTTGGGCAACTCATTGGAGAAAAGAAAGCGGTTAAGCGATCGTGTAATAACTCCTGTTATCGCTTCAATCGTGCTGACATCCATCACAATGATCGTATCAGAGCGCTGGAGCCGCTCCGTAAAATAATAATCATGATAATTCCCTTCGATGATCCATTCTTCCTTTTCGAGCACTTCGCCCAGCTGTTTGAAAAATTGTTTATCCGTGCTCCGCTTCCACTCGGGTCCCCAATACAAATCATCCAGAGAGATGTACGGCAAATGAGTCCACTTGGATAGACGTTTGGCAAAAAAGGTTTTGCCGCTCCCCGGCGAACCGATCACGATAATACGTTTGGCGTGCTGCACAGCAAAAATTTCGTCATTCACCCTCCGATGTAAGGGCAGCATTGCATAAATCAGTCGATAAAGCGAACCTACCACGAAAGAACCTCCCTTTAAAAACATATACAGGAGGAACAGCGGCAAAAAAACGATAGCGTATTTTACACTGTTCATCAAGCGACCTGCTCCTTTTACAATTTCAGCAACAAAAAGTAGGTTAGATTCTCTTCTTTATTTATGTATCTTTCTCCTTAAAATACATACCCTTAAAAAACACAAAATTTTGCGGATGCATGCCGTACAGCTCCTTGAACATGGAATGAAGATTATTTAGAGAAATGGTCTCTGAAACCGTCCGATCCGTTTGAATGGTCAAGGCCACACAGCTGATTCCGAATTGACACACTTGCTCCATAGGGTATCCTTGGATAATTCCATATATCATTCCGGCAATAAATGCATCATCTGCGCCCGTGACATCCATAACTTCCGGAACTGGGTGCATAAAAATTTGTCCATGAGATCCATCCTGCGAGGCAAACAAAACACTGTCTGCTCCCCGAATAAGAATTACATTTTGAACCCCGAGTTGATGAAAAATCCGGGTTGCATCCAGCATTTGCTGATCATCCTTAAGTTCTATTCCCAAATAGGATTCAGCTTCTACCTGGTTACATACCAGCCAACCCACCCCATTCAAATTTCGAGGAAGCCTTCTCATTTTGGAGGCGGACACTGAAGAAACGACGAGCGGAATCCGATGTTCATGGCATAGCCGTATGGTGGATGCAATTACGTTCATAGAGAAATTCGTGTCCAACAGCACAAGTCGGGACGAGGCGATCAAAGGAGTATTTTCAAAGATTACTGAAGGACGGATCTGATCATAAATCTCCATTTCTGCTGTCGCTACAATCAGCTCCCCACGTTCGTCCAGCAAAGCAGTGTAAACCCCGGTTGACGGTTCACCTTTGACTTGCAGAGGAACCACTTTCATATAATGTCTAGACTGCTCGACTATAAATTCACCTTCCGCATCATCCCCAACTGCGGTTAACAGGCTGACCTGTTGGCTTAGCCTCCCCAAATTTTCGGCAACATTGCGAGCCACCCCACCGCAAGATTGCTGCCTGGTGCTGCTCGGGTTGGAGGTGTGAAGCTGAAATGTACCTTTAAGCATAATTTTACGGTCAAGATTGGCCCCCCCGATACATAGTATTTTTTGTCTAGAAGGCCAAGGCTCGTCCAGTTCATTTTTGTGAATCTGTTTTAATTTCATCATTTGACTCCTTTCGCAAGTCTATTGGCATTGGATGTTTTAAATTTGTACAGAAATAGGCACTATATAAAATTAACATGTTCCAAATGTCAAATTCTCAAGAATAATGTCGATTGCATTAAAAAATCACCTATTCGTAAAAATACCAGCCATTTTACGAATAGGTGATTTGATTAAAAATACAGCCTAAATCCTTCGTTACGATATGCTATTTCAAAATAAATAGAGCAGCTCCATGAGGAGGTACCTCTGCGGACAGCTCTTGCTCTAAAGTGCCCAGATTCACACGATTCCATAAGTCTCTGCCACTTGTCTGTCCTTCAATGTCCAGGTCTTGCAGCGATACACAGACCCGCGAAGCTTCGTCTCCAGCATTAAACAAAGCCGCATATACATGACCTTCCACGTTATGTGAAGTCCAGACGATATGTTCATCCTTTCTGTACACCTGCCGGGCATCCAAACCGTTGCGGTGAGCATCCAGCACCTCTTCATTGGTCAGCAGAGAAAGCGTCCACGCATCGTTATCCCGCAGTTCTCCCCCAAACATTAGAGGGGATCGGAAAATACTCCACAAGGTCATCATCGTCAGTTGTTCATCCTTCGTAAAGCGTGTCCAGCGGTCATGGCTACCGGAATCTACAGAATCGACCGAGCGAATACCCAAATGACCCAGTGGCAGCATGTCGCAATCCGGCCAATGGCCCGGGCCCACGTGCTCTGCCCACTTCTCGCAGCGCTCAAACATGCCGTGCAGCAAAGGCCATACATCCCAGAAATCGTCGGTCATGCGCCACATATTGGCGTTGGCGATTAATTCGGATGCATGCTCCAGCGGTGCCGGACCTGGCGACAGACTCAAAACCATCGGACGTCCGCATTGGGCGATGGCCTGCCTAATCAGTTCAATTTCCGCCAAATGAGTATCATAGAGTCGTGAAGCTGCGATGTCATCCACCTTTACAAAATCAACACCCCATTCCGCATAGAGGTCAAACAGCGAATTATAATATTCCTGTGCGCCTTCCTTGGTAGCATCTACCCCATACATATCTGTATTCCAGGGACAAATGGAGTTGGGATGTGCAATCTGTCTCGCAGTTGCCTGGGTTCCCAAAATCGGCGTATCCTGATGTACCGCCTGTCTCGGAATGCCTCTCATAATATGTATACCGAATTTCAAGCCCAGACTGTGTACATATTCCGCAAGAGCCTGGAAGCCACGTCCATCCGCTGCGGAAGGAAAACGATTTACCGCTGGAATGAGACGTGAAAATGAATCCATTTCCAGCGGAACAAATGAGCGATATTGTGAAGAAACAGCTCCCGGCTCATACCACTGAATATCTACCACGACATATTCCCAACCGTATTCCTTCAAGTGCTCTGCCATATACTGCGCATTTCCCCGTACTTCTTCCTCACGCACCGCTGCGCCGTAGCAATCCCAGCTATTCCACCCCATAGGTGATGTATGCGCTACCAAATGATGCTTCATTCCAATTCATCCTTTCATCATAAGAATACTCATCCTGCTGCCAAAATCCACCTCGTCACTACGGTATTATTATAATGTAAACCCTTACTTTTGTCGCTCGTCACCTGCCTCTTTATTTTCCAGTCCCCCTTTTCATACAAATTAGTTGACTAACTTAAAGAATGTGGTACATTTAAAATTGGTTGTAAAAAAACTTTGACTTGAATCAGAGGGTGATTTTACGTGTGCGAGCATGCTTACAGAATTTTGTTGTTTTACAAATATGTCAATATTGAAGATCCTGCCACCTTTACAGCAGAGCATCTGGCTTACTGCAAGGAGCTGGGCGTCAAGGGAAGAATTTTGATTGCTCAGGAAGGAATTAACGGAACACTGTCTGGTACGGTAGAGCAAACCGAGCAATACATCCGTGATTTGCGCGCCAATCCGAAATTCCACGATATGGTTATTAAAATAGATGAGTCTGACGGTCATGCGTTCAAGAAAATATTTGTACGCCATCGTCAGGAGTTGGTTACGCTACGTCATGAGGATGAGCTGGACCCTAACGAAATCAGTGGCAAGCGTTTGTCACCGAAGGAGTTTTATGAGCAGCTTCAAGGTGAAGATGTGGTTGTGCTGGACGGACGTAACGACTATGAATATGACATCGGTCATTTCCGTGGCGCCATTCGTCCGGAAGTCGAATCTTTCCGTGAGTTTCCACAGTGGATTCGCGACAATATGAGTCAGTTCAAGGACAAGAAAATACTGACGTATTGTACTGGCGGAATCCGGTGCGAAAAGCTGTCCGGTCTTCTGATCAAAGAAGGCTTTGATGATGTGGGCCAGCTGGATGGCGGCATTGTAACCTACAGCAAGGACCCGGAGGTCCAAGGTCGTTTGTTTGACGGTAAATGTTATGTGTTTGATGAACGCATCTCGATCCCGATCAACCATACCGACGAGGACGTTATTGTCGGCACGTGCTTCCATTGTGAATCACCAAACGATCACTATATCAACTGTCCGGTGTGCAATCTCCAGCATATCGTATGTCCGGACTGTGAAGAGCAGCATCAACATTATTGCTCTGATGAGTGCCGGACCAAAGCGGAAACCGTTGCTTCTGCATAAATCAGCAAGATAATTGCTTTTATTGTAAAAAAGGGATGTTCCTATTAGCCTTTCAACATGGCTGTGGACATCCCTTTTGTTGTACACCTCGGTGCATTACATAGAATAACTACCACAAGCTTCATAGTATTTGCCTATGACCTTGATCGTATTTTCATCTTGGACGGGCTCAAAAGCTGCGCCTTATAATGAAAAATGTCATTACAAGAAAGGATTGGTGGATTTCATGATTCAAATCGTACTTTCAACCCTTCTATCCGTTATCGTTCCACTGTCCATTCCGGTGATCGCCGGGTTTTTACTCGGCAAATTCATGAAGCTGGAAACGAAACCGCTCTCGACTTTATACTTATATTTTTTAAGTCCCGCGATGATTCTGGACACGCTGCTCAAGGCACAGCTTTCTTTGCATGATGTGGCGCAAACTGCCGCCTTTTCGATCTTGAATCTGCTGCTGTTATGGGGAATTGCGCAGATTGCAGGGAAAATGTTTAAGCTAAGCGCCCCTGAAACGGCCGGACTCACCTTAATCTCCACGCTGACCAATAGCGCAAATTATGGCCTGCCCCTTATTTTACTTGCCTTTGGGCAGCTTGGATTGGATAAAGCCTCTGTATATGTTGTCATCCAGATAATTCTGGTCAATACCCTTGGAGTTTACTTTGCAGCCCGCTCTGAGTTTTCCGTTCAAAGCGCCGTTAAGTCAGTATTCTCGCTGCCTGCGATCTATGCAGCTTTACTCGCCCTGGGGCTTCGAATGCTAGATTGGCATCTGCCCTCAGGCATACAAGCGGGCGTTTCGATGATTGCTGCCGCCTATTCACCAGTCGTGCTGGCAATCCTTGGAACCCAGATGGCTTATGTAAAAATATTCAAGCTGGAGCCGTCTATTAAAAAAGCCAGCTACGCAGGACTCATCATCCGGCTTCTGCTCTCTCCGCTTGCGGCCTGTCTTGCCATGCTGATACTGGGGATATCAGGCCTTTTGTTCTCCGTGCTCTTTATTCTGGCTTCCATGCCTGTTGCCGTGAATGCTGTCATCTTGGCAGAAAAATTCAATGCATCGCCCAAACTCGTGTCCACCTGTATCCTGTGGAGCACTTTAGCCTCATTCCTGATTTTGCCTATCCTCATTATGATCGTAGCATGATAACTAGAAAAAAAGACTCTCTAGGGTGTAGTAAATCCAGTATGCAGCCTGCTGTCGACTTAGGCTGCATACAATTGATTAGCGTATTCGTGGAAAACTGATCCAGCCCAGCAGATTTAATCTTGATTTTTTTCCCTTTTCCCGGATTTGTCCCATAAATTCTCCAAGAAATCGTTCCCACTTTAAACCTATTTCTTTTTTCGCGCTATCGTTTTCAAGCACGCATCTTACACTCTGGTTTAAGGCAGATTCCAAGTGCGATAAGGCTTCGCGTAAATGATTATCTATACTTTGTTCGTTCATTTATCCGTTCTCCTCAATTTTGGGTATTGTCAAGCAATGAGATTTCTTGGTCAAGCTGCTTTTTCATTCTTTCAAATTGGGCTTCGGCAACGATATCTTCCACTTCTTGCCGGGCTAATTCAATGAAAGATTTGCTCCGATTGATCAAGTTGGCTCCACCTTGCATACCAGCTTCGGCAAGAGGGCGGAAAGTAGTTTTAGCAATAGGAAGCAAAGCAGAAGCGGCAAAAGCGAGCGCAGTGCCAATTACAATTTTATCCATGTTATTTTGCAGCATTGTGATCCTCCTGGTAATTAAGTATTACTGCGGCCGTTAAGCCGCAGCATAGGTTTGGTTTGCAGGCAAAGCGCTGATTGCTTGCTTTTTTGAAATTAGAGCCAAAATCGGTTTGGACAAAAGAGATACCGATCCGGCTACGCCAAGGATGGGAATCCAATATTTCAGCGGCAGACTGGCGGTATGGAAAAATCCGGCCAATGGCGGGATATACAGTGCTCCTAGCAAAGCCAGCCAAGAAACGCAGAGAGCCCCGATCAAAAAGCGATCTTTCGTCCAATCGCGCACTGTTTCTTCAGAGCCTTCCTGTCGCCACGAAAAGGTTTGGATCAACTGCCCTGCGACCAATGTTGCAAAAGCAACGCTCTGAGCGATAGGCATTGGCGTACCGACTGCAAGGCTTGCAGCAAATAAGCCGAGCGATCCCAATCCCAGCAAAACCCCTCTTGTAATCACTTTCTGGTACAGGTCTTTATCGATGAAATCGGTTCGTTTCTGCTGCTTCGTTTTCTGCCCTGGATTTACAGCTAGAACCATTGCTGGCAAAGCATCGGTCAACAAATTCATCAGCAGAATTTGAATAGGAACCAGAGGGATCGGCAATCCAACCATCACGGCAACGCTGGTGACGATAATCTCGGCCAGATTTCCGGTTAACAGACAGCCGAGTGCCTTACGAATATTGCCGATAATGGTTCGGCCTTCTTTGACCCCCTCTAGAATCGTGCCAAAATGATCTTCCGTTAGCACCATATCCGCAGTTTCCTTCGTTACTTCCGTTCCTGTTCTTCCCATTGCGATACCAACGTTGGCTTGTTTGATAGCAGGCGTATCGTTGACACCATCGCCAGTCATGGCAACGATTTGTCCTCCTTTTTGCAGCGCTGTTACAATGCGAAGCTTATGCTCAGGCGTGACCCGGGCAAAAATGGATACCTGGTCCACAATTTGGCTCAACTCTTCGTCTGATAAACGGTCAAGCTCATGCCCAGTTACAACACTCTGCGCATCACTGTAAATTCCGAGTTGCTTCGCGATGGCAATGGCGGTAATCGGGTGGTCACCAGTAATCATCACAGGTTTTAGCCCAAGTGCAAAAGCTTCCTGAATATTTTGTTCTACTTCAGGTTTGGGAGGATCCATCATGCCGGTCATGCCGACATAAATTAATTCACGTTCGTCATCAATGGACTCGTTATCGATACTCTCATCCAAAGGTCGATACGCGAAAGCAAGCACACGCAACGCTGCCGCTGAAAACTTTTCATTTTGCTGTATAATGTGCTGCTTCTGTTCTTCAGATAGAGGCAATATTTCTCCGTTCTTTTGATATCGATTGCAATGGCGGAGAATCGTCTCAACAGCCCCTTTGGAAAAGAGATAGCATTCCTGTTCCGCCTGAACATCCTTGCAAACCACGCTCATTTTCGCGGTTTTAGAATCAAATGGAATTTCATGCCCGCGATGCCAATGGGTCATATCGTTAAGCCACAGTCCGTTTTTGGCTGCAAGGGTCAAAAGCGCGCCCTCAGTCGGATCCCCTTTGGTCATCCACTGTCCTTCCTGCTGCTCAAGCTTGCTGTTGTTGCATAGCAAGCAGATTTGCAGCAAGCGAGTCAAATCAGGATGGGCTGAAGGGTTTTCGTAACTTCCTACATTTTTGAGCCCTGCCGCTGCAGCGGCAGCCTCTGGAGCAAGCTCCTCCAATGCTCCCGTCGGTTCGTAACCATCGCCTGTTACAGTCCACGCGCGATCCGCGGTAGAGAGCGCTTTTACCGTCATTTCATTTTTAGTTAACGTGCCTGTCTTGTCTGTGCAAATAACCGTAGTCCTTCCTAATGTTTCCAGTGAGGAGAGCTTTCGGATCAGCGCGTTTTTCTTCGCCATACGGAAGATGCCTGCGCTGAGGGCAATAGTGATGGTAACCGGAAGCCCTTCAGGGATGGCAGAAGCCGCCAGTGTGATCGAAGTCGAAATCATTTGTGGAAAAGGGATGCCACGGAGCATACCAATTGCGAATACGATCCCTCCAACGATAAGAGCGCCTTTCACAAATTTTTTGCTAATTGACGTTACTTTTTCCTGTAAAGGGGTTACTTCTTTTTCCTGCTGCTTCAAAAGCGACATTAAATGCCCCATCTCGGTACTCATCCCGGTTTGTACAACAATACCAATTCCCTTGCCTCCGCACACGTCGGTTCCCATGAAGAGCATGTTGGTTCTCTCAGATAAAGCACAATCCTCTGGCAAAGAGGACTCATTCTTTTCGACGGGAAGAGATTCCCCGGTGAGGGTCGACTCGTTGGCTCGCATGTTCCATGAGTTAATTAACCGGATATCCGCTGGAACGCGGTCCCCTGCTTCCAGGGAAACGATATCGCCGGGCACCAATTCCACAGCATTTAGCTCTACGTGCTGGCCTTGTCTGATGGCCTTACATACTGGGGGTTGAAATTGATTCAGCTTGTCCACAACTTTTTCCGCTTTGCGTTCCTGAATCGTTCCAATAGCAGCATTCGCGAGCAGGATTGCCCCCATTGCGAGTCCATCGAATACTCCCCCCGTAAGAAAGGCCAATGCACTTGTACCAAGGAGGATCAGCGTTGTGAATTCCTTGAATTGGCCTAAATATGAAATGAGCCAAGGAGTAGGTTTTTTACTCTCAAGCCGATTTGAACCATATTGGTTTCTTATAGAAAGAACCTGATCAGAGGTCAACCCGCTTTGCAGGTTGGTTTGTAACTTCGCGATGATTTGTTCGTTAGGTAGTTGATACCAGGCAAAAGCTTCGGAGGCGACCGCAGCCTCGTTCTTATACGCCATTTCCGGTGGAGATGGCAAGGCTTCACTCCTGTTTTTCGTTCTGGATATAAACACAAGCGATAAAGCATCTCCGATCAAATTGATCACTGGAGCACTGATCATGCCTAATGTAGCAAAAACGGACCCTATAATATTCCATTTTTTAGCAATTGAAGCATGCTCGTTTACGATTTGCTCTGTTTTCTCGGCGTACATAGCACTTTCCTGTATATGTTGCAGCTCATGAATGGAAATCGTCTGGATTCCTGCTTTTTTATAAAACTCATTGAGCGGATTTTGCTCCAGACCGGTGACAAATAAAACCTCTTCGCCATGCTGCTTGAGCTCAGCAATCCGTTCAATCACTTCGCCTTGTTCAAAAGATGACCAGCTTGTATCCATTCGGTATTGGGAAAGCTCGTCAGTACTGATATGAAGGCTGTTATGCAACAGACCAAGCCGCCAGCCTTTTTCGCTGAGTGAAAAGGCGGCAGAGCCATATTCATTGACCGGTGATAGCCGATGTCTGGCAATTAACCCAAGACATTCGCCTTTGGCATCCCCCTGGCTTCCGACCAAAAGAACGTCGTATTCTTTTCTGGCAAGCCTCTTTGATTTAAGCTCATAGAAACTGCAATCAATACCGTGTTCCTCCATGTATTTGTAGCTGCCAATGATAACCTGTCTATCATTGACTTTTCCTTTTATACCCTGTGGCTCTTCTTTCACATGAAAAGCTGTGCGGATCGTCCGGCAAGTCCGTTTCGCCTTGCTGAACACCTCTTCTTTCCAAGGATGTTCTGTTTTCTCCATTAATGAAGCTGCCAAACAAATCGCTTTATCCGCATCTTGCTCCTTCTCCACCATGCATTGAATTTCTTCAATCTCTGTACGGTTAAACAGGAGTGATGCATCTTCGAATAAAATCGTTTTCGTTCGAGCGAGTTGGGATAATGATCCTTTTTCCGGAATCACGTATTTTCTTTCTCCTGAAACAAGCTCGGCCTGTTTCCAGGCATGCTCAGCAGGTACGGTCATCACCCGCGGATTTGCTGCCAGAAGCACAGCGATTGCACGAAGCGGATTCCGGGTAACGGCCCACGTCATTCCGGCTGCAATAAAACCTAATCTGCCTGCTTTATCGCTATATGTTTGAATTTCCGGTGACAAAGAAACCTCTTGCTGTCCATTTAATGCAGAGCAGTTTCGCTTCCAGTTCACATATTGCAAAATGCTGAGTCCGGCAAGCACTACAAGATTTTCGCGCATAAGCGCGAGAGCGAGAGCGCTTGTACCTAAAATGAGATCCGAGTTTATTTTTTTCTTTTCCGAATAGGTCTGAATTCCTCTTTTGAGAAAAGGGTAGCCGGTTACGACAGATACGAGCGCCGATAAAAAGAACGGCGCCGGGCTTCTTGCCAGGGCTGAACGTCCGAAAAAGACCTGCTTGATTCCCAGCACGGCTAAACCGCTCATGGAAATAGCCAATGCAATGGGGATTTTTCCTCTTGGCTCGCCCGTATTGGTCTTAGGTGTCGTAGGGATCATCGGCAGATCACAAGGAATATCCAATTCAATCTGGGTAGCGGCAGCTTCCCGCTCCGCTTCCTTCGACCCGGTAGCCTCGTTTTGGATATCCGGGCGGGCTGTTAGATTGGCCGAACAAATCCGATCTTCTGTTTCACGGAGTATATGGAAAATGTGCTGCTCAGAAACAAGCTTTACATCGTAAAGAAGCAGCACTCTGCCCGTCACAGTACAAGGTTCCGCTCTGGAAATTCCACTACAAGCGGACAGACTTTTGGATAAAAGCTCTGCGCCAGCTTTGCTTCCCTGCAAACCGTAAATTTCCATCCGTATCCTGCCAGGAAGGACATGAAGAAACCTGTTTTTGTTTCGCAGCAATACCATATTTAACCCCTCTTCCATATCAAAAGCCAAAATCAACTTTACTTATGGTTAACAATAGTTAGCAAAATATGCATTTTATTTTCTAAATGTAATCTAGTATAAAATTCTTATTTAAAGGAATTATTTTACTAACAACTTTTTAAGGAGAGTGTATTGTGGTTAAATCACCGCTCGGTATTATTTTCGCTGCTGCGGCCGTAGCACTTGCTGTGTCCCCCGAAGCCCGAAAAGCCGCACGCAAACTTGCCGTTAAAGGAGCTGGAATTGTGCTTGAGCTCGCGGATCAAGTCAAAGACAGCACTAGAGACCTACAGTCCGCAGAAGCAGTACAAATTGAAGAAAAGAATACAAATGTAAAATAATTAAAAAAACGCATAATGGGGAACTAATATTCGGGAGTAACAAAAAATCAAATAAAGGAGTGATCAGCATGCTTCAAGGCGGTTCATTATGGGGAGGTCTTATCTCCGGAGGTATAACCCAACTGCAGAATACCATTAGCTTGACGAAAGGACAAATGGATAACAAAGATTATATGGTTCATACGTCGGGGAATTTGACAGGAGCACTCGGCGTCATGGCCGGTATTGAGTATGGGGCTATCCTTGGAACTTCGTTGCTGCCAGGAGTAGGGACAGTCCTTGGTTCCGTTGTTGGTGGGTTGTTAGGGAACAGTATGGGCCAAACAGTTGGAATGCAAGCAGGCAATGTGCTTCTTAACAATCGTTTGGTCAGCAACATGACACAGTACGCATCGAAAGTAACCGAGTCCATAACGAGCCCGGTCGTGGATGCAATGCAGACGACAGCATCTCACGAATAAATAACAAAATATCCATATAACTCGCTAACTTCGTTTAGCGAGTTTTCCCCATTTTAAAAACGAGAGGAACCTAACAATTATGACTAAAAACGAACATGAGAATATTCCCGACACGATCACGATTCGCCTTAGCGCCACATGGCAATTGTTCCAAAAAATACGGTATTTATTATTTAGAAAAAAAGAATAAGCAGATGGAGGCATACGCTGTGAACTATATTAATCGTGAAATAAGCTGGCTTCGATTTAACAGACGTGTTCTTGAGGAAGCGCAAGACGAAAGCACTCCTCTGCTGGAGCGAACAAAGTTCATATCGATTGTTTCCACCAATCTGGATGAGTTTGTCAGTGTCAGGGTCGCAGGACTCATGGATAAAATTAGAGCGGGCAATCAAGAGATCGATTTCACTGGCTTTACCCCGCAACAGTTACAAAATAAAGTAATCGCCATGATTGAGCAATTAGTAGCAGATCAGTATGCAACCCATGCACGGATTATTCAACTGCTAAAGGCAGAGCGCCTTGTTTTTACTGCTTATTGCGAGCTTAATCCTGCTCAGCAGAAAGAAATGGAAACCTATTATCTTGAAAAAGTATTTCCCGTGCTAACTCCTCTAGCTATCGATAAAAGCCGCCCTTTTCCTCTGATTCGTTCGAAAAGTGTATATATGGCCGTCGGTTTGAAGCCGCCTTCCGATGCATCGGGCAAGGACTGTTATATTGCCTTGGTTGAAATTCCGTCCAATCTGCCTCGCTATATTAAAGTTCCGTCTCTATCAGATCATGATGATTGGCAGTTTATTTTGCTCGAAGATTTGATTAAGCAGCATATTCACACTTTGTTTACTACGTATACGCCTGTTACTTTCCATACATTCCGTTTAACTCGAAATGCAGACCTTGATCTAAACGAGGAAGAGGCTGAAGATATCCTTGATGAAGTGGAGAAAGTATTGCGCGCAAGAAAATGGGGCACTCCGATTCGTTTGGAAATAGAAAAGGGATTTGATCCATTTGCACTGGAATTACTAGAAAAAGAACTGGAAATTGAAAGCCAGTTTTTAATTACGAATGATGGACCTATTGACTTAAGCTACTTCATGTCATTCGCCAATTCGATCGAGGGTTATGAGCATCTCAAGCATTCGAGATTTGATCCTCTTTATCCGCGAGAGTTTACGAAGACAGACGATTTTTTTTCAGTGCTGCGGAAAAGAGATGTTCTCTTATTTCATCCGTATGAATCGTTTGACGTTGTTAACGATTTTGTCGAACATTCTGCTGCCGATCCATCCGTTATGGCTATTAAAATGACCTTGTATCGCGTAAACGGTAATTCACGTATTATCCGATCTTTGAATCGAGCTGCCGAAGCAGGAAAGCAGGTCACTGTAGTCGTCGAATTGAAAGCACGGTTCGATGAAGCCCGAAATATCGAATGGGCAAAAGAATTAGAAAAAGCAGGTTGCCATGTCGTTTACGGCCTGCCCGGGTTAAAAATTCATGCCAAAATGATTTTGGTTGTACGTAAGGAAGCGGATTCTCTTAGACGTTACATTCATGTTGCCACCGGAAATTACAATGAAGTATCGGCGCAAATATTTACAGATATCGGACTGTTCTCTTCCTATCCGGAGATCGGCGAAGATGTCTCCAGCTTATTCAACAAAATTACGGGATTTTCCGCCCCGAGCCAGTGGCATTACCTCAGTGTAGCTCCGGCGCATTTGAAACAACGGTTGTTGGGCTGCATTCAGCGCGAAGTGGAAAATGCCTTGAGCGGCAAACCTGCAAGGATTATAGCCAAAATGAACTCGCTATCGAATAAACAGTTGGTCGACGAACTATATTCCGCTTCCCAGGCAGGCGTTCGAATTGATCTGATCGTTCGTGGCATCTGCTGCTTGCGTCCAGGAATTCCCGGACTGAGCGACAATATTACCGTTCGCAGTATTGTCGGCCGATTTTTGGAGCATTCCCGAATTTTTTATTTTGAGAATGCCGGCACGCCCCAATTGTGGCTATCCAGTGCGGACTGGATGACCAGAAATATGGACAAGCGGATTGAATTAATGTGCCCGCTATTGAATGAAGAACATCAATCTGTCGTCATCCAATATTTATTGCTGTTGCTGAACGATAATATTAAAGCCCGACAGCTGCTTCCCGATGGACAATATGTTATGGCGCACAATGAACAGCCCCCCTGCCGTAGCCAGTCAGAGGCCAAAAATCTGGTAGTAAGGAAAAACAACTCTTTTCCTATTCAAAACGACTGCATAACCCCGTTGGCAGCCTCTGCATACCCAAACGAGTCAGACCTGATTCACTGACTGTTATCATCTCCTGTTTGGTATTGCTTAATAAGATTGTTCAATTTATCCAAAAGATGTGGCGCCATATCCAAAATCTTGTCGTATACAGTAGGAGAGTTATCCAGGTAGATTGTTTGAACGCCCATTTTGCCGATTATTAAAATTGCGAGAGGTGTTACGGACACACCTCCGCCCATACCTCCGCCGAATGACGGCGTCACCCTTGCGGCTTGCTGATTGCGCCTTTCCCAATCGCTTCCACCTGCCGCAAAGCCATAGCTCACTTTACAAACCGGTATGATAATGGTGCCGTCAGACACCGTAACCGGTTCTCCAAGGGTCGTATTGACGTTCATCATGTCCTCTAAGTGATCTTTCGCCGTTTTTACAAAAGATTGTAATGGATGCTCTGACATTCATTCACCTCTCTACAATGGTTCTCTTATGTCATTGTAGTCAGGAATGAAAAAGAATAAACTGCATTGACTCTCTACACCATAGAGAGCCATGCACGATCCTGTCTCCACTCCACCTGCACCGGTGTTTCAAAAAAATCGCTAAGCGTTTCACTGCTCAGAATATCAGTCGTTTTGCCTTTGGCAAAAACGGTACCCCGGTGAATCAGAATGGTATGCGTGTACATGGGTAGAATTTCTTCTATATGATGTGTAACATACAGCAAATTCGGCGCACCCGGCGACTCGGACAACTGACGGATACTAGTTAGTAAAGCTTCCCTGGAAAAGAAGTCCAGTCCGTTACACGCCTCGTCCAAAATCAGCAGCTTGGGCGAGGCCATCAGCGCACGGGCAATAAGCACTTTTTGCTTTTCCCCCTGTGAGCACCCCTGATACAATCGGTCCACGAGGTGAGCACAGCCCAGTTGGGTCATGAGTTGTACGGCCTGCTCATAATCTGTATCCGTTGTTTGATCATAAAGTCCAATGGAGGCAAATTTGCCGCTAATGACAACATCCTGCGTGCGCTGACTGCCATTGATTCTTTCCTGTAAAGAGGAACTGACCCAACCGATGGATTTGCGCAGTTCCCTCAGATCCACATCCCCGAAGGTATGACCCAGCACACCGACACTGCCTGTAGTTGGCCATATGTAACCATTAATTATGTTAAGCATCGTTGTTTTGCCTGATCCATTCAATCCGAGTACAGCCCAATGCTCTCCTTCGGCTACTTGCCAGTTAATTTGATCCAGTATGGTGCGATTGTCCCTTTTCCAGCTTACATTGTTAAGTTCAATGACAGAATTCATGTTTATCCTCCTATTGATCATATCATCTGATGTTTATGAGCATAGTAAAAAATCACTTTTACTACGTTAATCCTCACTTTCGTATTAGAATAGCACAGGGTTGCAGGTTGTTCAATTCTAAATTCACTGTATAAAATTTTTAATCGTAACAGAAACGAAACCATGACTAATAGCCCACTTTCTGCTCCCCCATACATACGGGAGCAAAAAGCGGGCTGTTTCGTTGTTTTATGATTTGGATTTTGAAGCGATAAAGACCGATTTATGAGGCAGTTTATTCGCTATTTCTCTAGGAAGGCCCAGATTCGTTGCTAATACATCAACAGGGTTCCCAGCCAGCCACTCACTCAAATCAATGGCTTCGTAATGACCGCTGTTAAAGCCAATCAAAATGCGGCATACCTCCGAACCTATATTTTTAATATAATGTCCGGCTCCCATGGGTACATACCCCACATCTCCGGCTTCAAACTGCTCTGTCACTGCATTCCCTTCAGCGAGAAATACAGTCATTTCTGCATTACCATCCAAATAATATTGCCATTCATCCGCATTGGGATGCCAGTGCATTTCTCGCAATCCGCCCGGCTCCAGCTCAATCACAGATCCTGCCATAGTCGAAGAAATCGGAAAATCTTCTACCGTAACCGTCCGCTGTGTCCCTCCGCCCGGTGCCAATCTGGGCTGTTTGGCCATTAAAGGATACCGATGTTTAGTGATCAGATCGGAAGAAACGCGAGGATATGCATTATGAGAATCGTTAGAAGGTACAGGTCCTTTTACAAAATAGGCTTCCTTATCTGGCAAAAGAGCCAGTTCGTCGGCTGCAAGTCCCAGATTCTGCATGACAACCTCCGCAGGAGTCTGAGCGATGAAATCCGTTATGCTGAACGTGTGGTCCTCCGAAAAATCTCCATTATCAAAAATCAGTATAAAATGACACTCACCAGGACCAAGACCTTGAATTGAATGACCATAACCACGAGGAAAATACCAGACATCACCGGGATTGAAAATATCGACATATGAAGAACCGTCCGGATGGATAACCGTTGTCCGACAGGAGCCGCTAATCACATAGGCCCATTCAGCCGCATTAGCATGCCAGTGAAGCTCACGCATTCCACCCGGCTCCAAACGCATAGAAACCCCTGCTATTCCTTCCGATACAGGAAAATCATGGACCGAAGCCCCACGTGTGATACCTCCCGGTCCGGTTCTGGGTTCCTTTTTCTCCAAAGCATACTTAAATGATTTCATAGCCGATTCCTCCTCCAAATCATTTTATATGTCTATATTTACTTATTATAACATATCTATTATATACCTTTAATGTTAATGAAATCAAATTCATTCATTCTTTATCAACAGGATGTTTGATTCGATCCTTATATTCATCAAAATATATACTTCCATTAGAACTGATTACAGCATAATTGATGTTTTCAATCGAAAGCCCCTTCTTTTTTATCTGGGAATGTAGCCACTCTGTTGTAATGTCATTGTCCTTCAAATTAGCTTCAATAATGCTCCCATCCATAATCAATTCAATAGGAAAAATATGCTCGGAACGATCGTCCAAATGCAAATCTTTTCTGGTTACAGGTTTACTTTCCCACTTGGGTAATACGGAAATGGCTCCATTCATTTCGAGTACGGCATAGTGAACGTCTTGAATATTAAAAATATTTTTACTTCTTAGCTCCTGATTCAGTGTATCCAGTGTAATCTTAAGCTTTCTCATATTGCTCTCCAAAATTTTTCCTTCCTGAATCAACACGGTTGGTTTTCCCGAAAGCCAGTCCCTCAGTTTCCGGTTCTTCATGGCAAAAAACATCAGCAAGTAAGAAATTCCGGTAAATACAAGCAGGGATGTTAGTAAAATCCTTATACTTATTGTGTTATTAAAGGCAAGATTCGCGGTAATGGCCCCCAATGTAATGGCAGCCACAAAATCATGGTAGGTCATTTGCGCAATAGTCGATTTGCCCAATATACGTGCTATAAGCATCATTAGGGTAAATGCGGATATTGACCTTAACAGGGTTTCCCATAGTTCCATATATCAAGACCTCAGTTCTCATTGTTTTAATATAGCTTTTCCAATTCCACTTTTCTCATTACATTCATTTTCGATCAGCAATAAAACAGGAAAATCGAGTATGTAAAAAGGATGAATCGACAAGGCATTCATCCTTTTATTTCTCCATTCAGAGCTACAGTCACCGGAGTAATTCCTCGCTCATGAACTTTTTGCTTTTTTAGAGTCTATTTTTTTAGCCTTATCCTCATTCTTATTTCTATCTTTATCCTTATTTTTATCTTTGCTTGGAACTGTAGCCTTTCTCTTTTCATTGGCCAGTCGCCAATAGCTTAAAACTTTGCGGTACATCGACTTATCCTTTAATTGATTAAAAATATACGGATCAGGCTTCGTATTCACTTCAATAATCCATGGGGTAAAGGTGCGCTCCAGTCCAATGTCCACTCCAATTTGACGGAAATTCGGATATGTTTTTTGCAGTTGTGTGGCAATGGTAATGCCCAGGGCATTCAGCTTCTTTATCAGCTCAGCCTGCTTGCTTTGAGATAAATGGGTCTTTAGCAGCTCCGCCAGTGCCATCGGCTTACCGCCGCTATGATAATTGGTTACAATTTTACGAGGATGACCTAGCCGGCCAATAATTCCGGTAGATTCCCATGGACCTTTTGCATTGCGCTGCACCATGACCCGGATATCAAAATAACGCTTCTGATGGCGTAGTAAATGGATTCCCTTTTGAATGAGATAGCTTTTCTTCCCCGTTTTTTTCGACAGGCTGGCATGTAGTGCCTCTACATTTTTGAACTCCAAACGCTTTTCCTCATGTTGATAGGCAAAACGCTGACCTTCCTGCTCTACTCTCATTACACCTTTACCGAATGTACCTCGGTCGGGTTTTACATAGACCATACCGTACTTCTCCAGCATTGACTTCAAATTGGCTTTGGTATATTTCCGGGTATCCGGCACAAACGGCTTGATGCCACGATGCGGGAGCAGCAATTTGGTCTTATGCCACTTGCTGCGCAAAGCCTGTGCTTGTGAAGATTTCACTTGCTCCTCTCCTCTCTAATCTCAGGGTAGAACGCTCCTGTTAAAAAAAGATCAATCCATCGTATGCACCAACTCCCCATCCGAAAGCTACATCAGCCCTGTGCTGCTTAGAAATAGACGACTGGCCTTGCCCGGTCGGGTTCGCCTGACCAGGCATACGATATTGTAAGACGCCAGACGCGTACATTTGCATATATAGGGAGTGAATAGCATGTCAGCGCAATCAGATGGGCCACGGAAGGGTTCCCTTACAATCGATGTTCTGATTCCTGCAATAGATAAAGATATTGCCACATTACCGCTGGTGATAGACAGTCTGCGCCGTCACGTACAGCACCGAATTGGAACGATTTATATCGTTTCACCGCAAAGCACTGGAATTCGTCGACTGTGTGCCAGCAAAAGCTGTACATTTGTAGACGAAAAGACGGTGCTGCCCATAACAAAAAAACATATTCGTTACGGTACAGCGCGCTGGGACCGCTCAGGCTGGCTATATCAGCAATTGCTCAAAATGAACGGTGATAAAATTAGTAAAGCTCCTTTCTTTCTCGTCATTGATGCGGATACGATTTTGATTCGTCCACATGTGTTTCGGAAGGACGGCAAAACGATATTTTACTATCGGAGCTGGAGCCAGCCTGAGTATTTCCGCACCTACCGCAAGCTGATGGGCGTGAAGGCTCCCTCGCCGAAGTCCTTTGTTACTCACTATATGCTGTTTGAAAAAGCGCAGCTCACCCGCCTCAAGCAGGTTATTGAGGCCCGTCATGGAAAACCTTGGTATAACGCGATTATCCAAAGTATAGACCGGAAAAAGCAGTTTGGTTTTTCCGAATATGAGACGTATGCCAACGATCTGTACAGCAAGCAGCCCTCTCGGATGATTTTGCGCAAGTCACTTAATAAAGCGCTTCATAGTCGGGCTTCTTCCCTCTCGCAAAAACAATTGGATGCCTTCGCTAAAAGCCATCGTTCTTTATCCTTTCATCAACGTAAGGTATATCAGATCGTTAAAAAGCAACAAAATTCCGCAAAATGATTCGTTTCACAATGAATCTGTATCAAAGGAGGAAGTGCCTGTGCACATCGTATTGTTATGCGGTGGTGCTGGAAAACGGCTGTGGCCATTGTCCAACGATATCCGCTCGAAGCTGTTTCTCCGACTGCTGCCTGCCCCTGACGGGCAACAGGAATCTATGCTTAGTCGGGTGGTTCGACAGCTTACTATAGCCGGACTGGATTCCTCTGCCCTGCTGCTGGCTCATCGGAGCCAGGTAAATTTAGCATTTCGCCATACGGAAGGTCGTCTGCCCGTTCTAGGCGAACCGGCCAAACGGGGAACCTTCACCGCAGCTGCACTGGCAGCTGCTCATTTTCACGCCAGAGGCGTGGGACTGGACGAAATTGTTTGTATCGCTCCAGCGGATATGTTTGCGGGGGAGGATTTCTTCCACAGTGTATCGGCACTCTCCAGTCTGTTGCTGGATAGTGGAGCCGATCTTGCCATGCTTGGGACAAGGCCTACTCATCCCTCCGACCAATACGGCTATATCGTTCCAGATCAGGGAGGGATAAGGAAAGGGAACATCTCCTATGCGTCAGTTGCCCGCTTCACAGAAAAGCCGGATCGCCTGGGGGCGCAACAGCTTATCAGCCAAGGTGCGCTCTGGAACTGCGGCATTTACGCTTTTAAGCTGCGGTATATGCTGGCCTGCATGGAGCGTAGTGATTTGCCGCTGAACGACAAGGCATTATGCGCGATGTATGACTGCCTCCCTGTTCGCAGCTTTGACGAGGAGATTGCGGAGCGTGCCGAGCGTGCCGTCGTTCTCCCCTACGAGGGTGAATGGCGCGATATCGGCAGCTGGCAGGCATTATCAGAGCAGCTTGGCAACCGAGTGATTGGACGCGGACAGATCAGCGGTCCCGCTCATGGTACGCATATCGTCAATGAGCTGCCCTATCCACTTCATGTCATTGGCGTGGAGGATATTATTGCTGCTGCCAGCCCCGACGGCATCCTCATTGCCGCCAAGAGTCATGCCCACGCGATCAAGGAGAAGCTGGGGACTCTTCCGCTACGCCCTATGCATGGTGAAACCGCTTGGGGCAGCTACCGGGTGCTGGACGAATTTGATCATCGGAGTTTGAACGATATTCTTGCCATACGCTTGACAGTTCTGCCAGATCATCGCTTAAACGGCCATTGTCATGGCAGTGGGCTGAAAGTTTGGACGATCGTTTCTGGCCGGGGTGAGGTCATGCTGAACGGAGAACGCTTTACGGCGGCAAGCGGTTCAGTCTTTCGTATTCCGGTTGATATGTATCACACGATCCGTGCCGATCTGGATAAACCATTGGAGCTGATCGAGGTTCGTCTGGGGGAAAGCTTGGTCACCGCCTTCTATAAATCCGAATCCTGACGCATAGATATGTCACATAAGCCCCAAAAATCAATTTATGCCAGGATTTTGCAAACTCCTCATGTACGAGAATGGCAAATAAAAAAATCGCTTTTGAGTATGGGAAAGGAGAATCCCTTGCTTCAGAAGCGATTTTTATTTTGTAATACATTTTCATTAATACACGCCCTAGGTAACAGCTCTAACCTTGGCAGATAAATATACCTCGTTGGCCTTGATCATCCCGGCTTCTCTTAAAAAATGCCGCACGATCTCCAACTGATACTTGATACGTACATTCTTGGGCAAACTCCAGCCTGTTTCTACGGTGACCGCGCGTGCGCCCAGGATACGGGCTGCCGCCGTACGGGAGGAACCTGGAAGCTCATGCAGCCGAAGGTTAAAATGTCGGTCTTTATTCTTGATGGAACGGTTCATTCGTTTTATAGTTCGACGCACCGCAGGGACTGCCGGATTGTCCTTATTGGAAATTAGCGTTTGACCCAGCACCTTGGCATCCTTTTGTGACAATCCGTTGGCTTCATGCAGGTCAAGATACCACTCGGGTTGATGCCTTTGTGTTAATTGGAATACCGCAGCGGAAAGTGGATTGGATGCCGCCTGCTTTTTTGTGCGTGGAAAGGTTCGGTTGAGATCAGGTACGCCCCTGATTCGTTTGCGGTAAGCCGCCTGGTTCACGATCGGTACGATAATCAGCTTGCCTTGGCTAATTTGCAGCTTCTGCTGCTTCAACAGCTCCACCAGCTTCTCAGCCGCGCGGATGCTTGCGATTTCCTTGCCGTGGATGCCCGCGACCACCATCACATGCGGACCGCCCTGTTCCCCAGTGGCTATATAATAAGGAGTCGCCCAAGAATAACCCTTTCCAAGCATAAGCTTTGTTACCTTCATTCCCTTCACCTCCGTCTAGGCTCAGGCTTTCGATGCCCTTTTCCCCTCTGCCTGTCGGCGGATAATTTCACGGTATAGATTCTCATATTTATCGGTCATCTGTTTGTTGGTAAATCTTTGCGTCACATACAGGCGAAGCTTGGCTGGTGGTGGGTAGTTTTTTTGCTGCACCTTTCGCGCCATTTGCTCAATCGACTTGCAAATAAGCTGTGGAAAGCCTGAGAGCACCTCGGGAACCGAGCCATTTTTCAGAGCCAGTACGGGTGTTCCAGAAGCCATCGCCTCCACCATCACAAGTCCGAATGGCTCTTCCCACAAGGTCGGAAACAACAGACATTCCGCGTATTTGAGCAATTCCTGCTTTTGTTTGCCTCCCACGGCTCCCACATAGCGGATATTGGGATTACGCTGAATTCGTTTCTGAATCTCCTGACGAAAAAATACCGGAGCTTTGATAGGGCCGGCAATGAGCAGTCTTTTTCCTGTTCGTTCTGCAACCTGAATAGCTTGCAATACGCCTTTATTACGTATAATCCTGCCCATGAACAGCAAATAGCCGCGCTTCTCGCTGCTGAACTCGTATTCATGTGTGTTGATACCATTATAGACATAAAATCCTTTGCCCCCGCCCATAAGCTGGCGTGCCCGTTTACTGACAAATACCGGGTTTTTACCGTGTCTCTTCACGGGAAGATGAACTGTGCATACCGATGGACAAGGCAGTTGCCTGCGTCCCAGAGCAGAGCGAAAGGTATGATCGTGAATGATTTGTGTGCCAGTAGGCATGTGCTGAAGGACGTACTGATGGATCTGCTCGTGCTTTAATCCCTTGGGATAAGCAATCAGCCTTGCACTGCTCCTGCTGCCGCGGGCGGCAAACAAAGATACATGATGTCCTCGTCTTACCAGTTCCTCCGTTAATTCATACACGACCTTTTCCGTTCCACCCTTGATGGAGGGTACCGGCTGTGCATTGGGATAGTTGGAGATGATCTGAACAATGGTTAGAGGTCGGCCTTTGGGCATTTTAATCTGCTTTGAAGCCATATGAATTCCCCTTCCTGAACAGAAATACGGTGTGATCTTCACGGTATGAACGGGAACCTTAGCTTACTCCCGTACAAGTTATAAACTGTAGTATATATGTATGTATATTTTTCGTGATTGCTTGTGCGAATCATCTTTAGGTCATTTTTTGTCATAGGTACCCAGTGATAAGGAGGAACTGCATATTTTGTCAATCCAAAATTAAGGTGAAAATTCTCATCGTTTTCTAATAATAGGGGGAAAAGCATTGAGGTTACAGGACTGTAACCTTGAGTGGTAAATTCAGGATATTTTATTTGTGTTATTGTCATCTCAAGACATCACAGCAAGATACAAAATACGAAATAATGGAGGAATGTTATATGACACACACTTCAAAAAAACTATGGATGGGCATTTGCTTTACGATGACTTTGGCATTCGGCGCCGGGAGTTTCGTTGTTGGACCTGACACCACACATGCCGCTTCTGTGAGCAAAGCTGATCAGATTATTTCCACTGGTTCACAGTTTATGGGTGTACGCTATCAGCATGGAGCACCAGCAGGGAACACAAGCTCTTTTGATTGCTCTTCATTTACTCAATATGTTTTTGGACAAAACGCTATCAATCTGCCGCGCTCTTCCAGACAGCAATCGACCGTCGGCACTTTTGTACCACGTAGTCAGCTGCAAAAAGGCGATCTGGTCTTTTTCTATGCGCCAATTCACCATGTAGCGATTTATATGGGGGACGGCAAAATTTTACACACATTCGGTAAAGGCGGCGTAACGATTACGGACCTTAATTCAGGCTGGTGGAATTCCCATTACACTACAGCACGTCGTGTCCTCTAGGACAAATGTAGATGCATTCTCAATCATCTGTAATCCCTTACAAAATATCAACAAATAAGGGCTGTTCCGCGAGTAGATATGTCTACTGGATGGACAGCCCTTCCTGTTATATTCGAGGCAGTGTGACGGTCACCTCCGTTCCTTCTCCTTCCACGCTTTCCATACCTATTGTCCCCTGATGGATGTCTGTAATAGCCTTGGCAATCGGCAGCCCAAGCCCGGTTCCTCCGGTTTTACGATGTCGAGAGCTGTCTACCCGATAAAATCGTTCAAAGACTCGCTTGACCTCGCCCACTGGTATCCCGATTCCATAATCCTTGACCCGGATGTACACATCCTTTTCATCTGTAGACAGCAATATTTCGATTGGAGCCGAGCTATACTTTAAAGCATTATCAAGCAAGATAACTAGTAGCTGGTTGATTTTTGCAAGGTTGGCATCAAGCCAGATTTCTTTTTCATCTGTAAAAATAGTTATTTGACGATCATGTACAGGCTTGAAATGCGCTATTACCTGTTGACAGCAACCGATCAGCTCTATCCGTTCATACGGCTCGGGTTCTTTTTGCTGTGAGGAAGCCAAAGTCAGTAATTGCTGTGTCATCGTTCGCATGCGCTGAGTTTCTTCATAGATGGATTCAATGGATTCCTTATAGATGCCCTCGTCACGCGTGCCCCACCGCCGCAGCATGTTAGCATAGCCCTCAATGATCATTAATGTCGTATTCAGCTCATGCGAAGCATCTGAGACGAATTGTTGCTGGCTTTGAAAGCTCTCTTCCAATCTGTCCATCATTCGATTAAAGGTCGCGGTCATTTGAGACAATTCATCTTGATTGTGAGTGCGAGCCGGGATTTTTTTGAATTTAAGGCTTCTTTCAATTTCCTGCATTGTCTGTATACTGCTCGAAATCGGTAGCAATATCGCATTCGCTAAAATCGTGCTGCCTACCAGACTAAGCAGCATAGCGCCTGTAGTTGAGGTGACCAAAATCGTATCTAAAATATCGAGATTATTTTCAAGCGCATCCCATTTTTCTACGATCTCCAGCGTTCCCTCCTGATTGCCTTCCGGTGAAAGCACTGGGAGATGAATTACTAAAATTTTATGACCCTGTACATCTGTCAGCTGTGAGCTTTGAGAAGGGTTAAAACGTATATCGCCCAGCTTAAAGCGGGACTGACGACTTACTTCATACAGAAGACGGGATTGCTGGTCAAAAACCCTCAGGATTGTGTCTCCTGAAAGCTCATCTTTCAACTCGGGTCCCCATGCATTTTTCAGAATCATCGCGGAACCGGTTTCGGCAATGATTTCAGTCCACTTATTTTGCAGCACTTCTCTTTCATTGCGAGTGGCGATTTTGACAAATAACAGATGAACGGTGACGTCCACAAACAGGAGAATGGTCATCACCAGAACCGAGCTGAGCAGAGTAATTTTGGTCCGCAGCTTCAATGGTCTTCCTCCCTGATGCAATACCCTACGCCACGCACGGTTTTAATCAGCTTTTTTTTGTAGCCATGGTCGATTTTTTTACGAACATATTGGATATACACATCGACTACATTCGTATCGCCGACAAAATCAAACCCCCATACGTCCTGAATCATTTGATCTCGCTGCAATACTTGATTTTTGTGCTCCATGAGGTAATGAAGCAGATCAAATTCTTTGGGCGTCAGTTCGATTCGCTTTCCTTCTCGCACCACAGAACGTGTCTTGGGTTCCAGCATCAAGCTATCGACCTGAAGATACGGCGGCTTGTCCTCTTCTTGTGAAGAGGTAGCTTTGGACTCCAATTGATGTCTCATACTGGCCCGCATCCGTGCTAATAATTCCTCGATTTCAAAAGGCTTCGTAATGTAATCATTTGCACCTTCATCCAGACCAGAAACCTTATCCGTAGTTGCGTTACGTGCAGTGACCATAATTACGGGCGTATGCTTGTCCACTTTTCGAATCTGCTTTAGCACCTCGACCCCGTTGATTTCCGGCAGCATCACATCCAAAATGATGATATTCCATGTGTGTGCCAAAGCTTTTTCTAATCCTTCTTTACCCGTTTGAGCAATTTCAACTGCATATCCTTCGTGGGATAACTCCAATTGGAGTAATCTGGATATTTTCTCTTCATCATCAATGACCAGTACCGATTTTTTCACCGCAAAACCACCTGATTTCTATAGAAAAACAAATTGAGTTATGGAGAAGACATGCATTTTTTTATTTGATTTTAAGCTCTTATCCGTGCAGTCGCTCTATAAAATAACTTTGTAATTCAATTTTTTGATGTTAAGGAGAAATTTATTCATGTTAATTAATGTAGACTATGTTTTATTTCACTGGGTCAATGAACTGGCTAATATACGCTGATAAAACCAAATACAGGCCGCCATCCAGCAGCCACTCATAAAATAGCCACCCACAACGTCGCTCGGATAGTGCACGCCCAAATAAATGCGGCTTGTCCCTATCGCTATAATCAGCAGGCTACTGAGCACAATCAGAAGGATACGGCCTGGCCTGGAAGGAACATGTTTCCACACTAAAAACGTCAACGCCGCATACATACTAAAAGCGGTCATGGAATGTCCGCTCGGAAAGCTGTATCCATTCGCTTCAATAATACGGTTAATTTCGGGTCTCGCACGCTGAAATAGCCATTTTAAAACCGTATTCAGCAGCGCTGATCCCAGCACAGCAATCGCCAAAAATAGCAGTTCTCTGCGATGTCCCAATACTCTGTGCAGCACAAACATGGCGATTAAAATAATAATCACAACCGGAATTCCGCTGCCGATCATAGTGAAAAATTTCATTAGACGGGTCATGGAAGGCGACTCCAACTGTTGAATATTCGCAATAATTTTCTGGTCAAAATGCTGTACTTGATGGTCGCTAACCCATAATGCGATTAAACCGAAACCGAGCGCACATACTACACATGTAAGCAGGGCTAAGGAGATGGGTAGCTTTGTTGGTGTTTGTTTCATGTCTTGTTGGTCCTCCATGAGGTTCGTTTCGTGTCTTTACTTTACCCACATTTCTTTTATAATTTCACTAAAAGAATTAGCTTTTAGCGTAAAGCATGCTCAGCTTTTTGGCAAAAGAATGCGGAGTCAGCCTGTGATATGAAATCAACTCTCCGTTACAGATCACATGGAACACACCGTAAGGTGTCGGAGACAATTCCATCAACTGTGAACGATCGTGTATATGCATGATTTTGGGCTGTATGCCTACCTTCTCTGCCGCTTCAATTACGTTTTGCGTGGCAATCTCCAAATAGGGGCATTGATGAGTTCGCAAGATGGTCAAGCCTTCACTAAAGCGCACCAGCCGCTGTACCCAGTTATTTGGAAAATAAAGATCAGAGTGGTCCCTATTAAGCTTGTATACATACAACTGAAAAGAATAAGGTGCGTCTTCCACATGCTGAAATCCATTTTTCAGAAAAATGTCGGGACCGGGCGCCCACGATGTATCCATGTTGGTAACCACAGCGACTCCCTTTTTACCCAACGTGACGGCATCCTCGATACAACGTCGAATGAGCTGCGAGCCTAGCCCCAAACCCGTTATGCCAATCCATACACAATGAATCACAAAATATCCGTCCGCATGAACGGCTCTCCATGCCTGTTCACCCGGCGCATACTCGATAAATCCTGCTGGCTTATTGGATTTTTGCAAACTCCTTCATAATGACTAAAATAACGCAAGCGAATTGTCCACATAAGCATAGAAAAAAGGATGCCTCTCAAGCCTTATAACGGCTCGAATGGCACCCTGTTATTTTAGGTTGGCGTAACTTCTCCAAGCTTAACCTTATCCTCTGCTTCCTCCGTTGGATAGCGTCTACGGAACCATAGCGACTGGAGCAGCAAAAAGGTACCACTTACCGTCCAGTATAACGGCATGGCAGCAGGCGCATTAAAAGAAAAAACAGCCACCATAATGGGCGAAAGATATCCCATGATCGCAAACTGCTTGCGCTGGTCAGCCGTCATTTGAAGCTGGGATAGCTTGGCCTGTGCCAAGTAAACGACTGCGACGAAGATTGCCAAAATCCAGTCCGGCTGCCCGAGTCGGAACCATAGGAACGAATGAGACGCCAATTCCGGGGTAAGCCGGATGGCTGTGTACATACCGCTCAATATGGGTAGCTGAATGAGAATAGGCAGACAGCCGATATTCAGCGGATTAAATTGATGCTCTTTGTAAAGTGACATCATCTCCTGCTGCATACTCTGCTGGCTGGCAGCATCCTTCTTATTTTCGTACTTCTTCTTAATTCGGTCTAAGTCGGGCTGCATAGCGCTCATTTTGCGCTTCATCCCCTGTTGAGCACGTGTTTGGCGCATCATAAGAGGTAGTAACGCCAGACGGACGATTAACGTCAATGACATGATCGCCAGTCCAAAGCTTCCGCCAAACCATTGCGCTAGTTGCTGAATGAGCCAGGATAACGGGAACACCACATAATGATTAAAAAATCCAGGTGTCTGTGCATTAATCTCCGCAGCATTCGCGCCGCAGCCGGAAAGTAGCATAACCACCGCCAGCGCTACCATAATTCCGAATATCCGTTCTTTTTTACCCCAAAAGGTGAATCCCTTGAATCGTTTCATATGTTCCTCCTCGTTGATTGGCTGTGCCATCGTTCAACGAGAGGGAACAATCTGACGCGTCTTCATCCGGCGCTTCCTTCCGCCGGATATGACGTGCCAGCCGGACAGGCATGTCCTGCCCACGGGCAGTTAACGGCATCAGCGGAGAAGCATGCGACCGTACGGCCCCGCCTTCTATCCAGCATTCGGGCACATTGCCGTACAAATGAGCGAGATATGCGTAGGTTACCGTACACAGCAAGCCGATCGTAAATAAATAGGGGAGCAGGTCCTGAAGCTCAAACAAGGGATTCACCTCCTTCGGTTCGTTGCTCCGATTATAGCACGAAACCAGACAAGCGACTAATCTTTAAATAGAGATACAGGCTGGAAAAACCCTTAACGGATAGCAAGCATACGGTTCAGGGCCAGCACAGCATCCTGTCTAACCTGATCGTTAACACGAATCACACCCACAGGCTCTCCACGGTCAATCTGCTCCATCGCCCATAGCAGATGTGGAAGATCAATCCGGTTCATCGTCAGGCAGGGACACATATCGGGATTTAGCGATTCAATTTGCTGTTCGGGGTACTGCTGCCGGATACGCTGCACGAGATTCATTTCCGTGCCAACGGCCCATTTTGTCCCCGGCTCTGCCGCATGGATCGTGTCGATGATGAATTTCGTGGAGCCCGCGCAATCTGCAAGCTGAACAACCTCATAGGAGCATTCGGGGTGAACAATGACCCGGATGCTCTCGTCGCGCTCACGGATAAGATGGATATTCTCAACTGTAAATTTTTCATGAACAGAGCAATGCCCTTTCCATAAAATAATTTTTACGGCTGCCGGGTCACGGTCCGTTTCCAGTTGATCGGTCATTGGATTCCACACTGCCATTTCATTCAGCGGAATTCCAAGATCGTAAGCTGTGTTGCGGCCCAGGTGCTGATCCGGCAAAAACAAAATGCGTTCCTTCTGCTTCAGCGCCCAGTCCAGCACTTGCTTGGCATTCGAAGAGGTCACCGTAGCCCCGCCATGTCTTCCCACAAAAGCTTTAATTTCTGCCGTGGAATTCACATAGGTCAGTGGGATGATCGTGTCGCCCACCATCTCCTGCAAATGCTTCCAGGCCCGCTCTGTCTGCTCCATATTCGCCATATCTGCCATCGAGCAGCCTGCGCGAATATCCGGCAGCACGACCGTTTGCCGATCCGTAGTCAGCATATCCGCTGTTTCTGCCATAAAATGTACTCCACAAAACACAATAAATTCTGCTTCCTGATTTTGTGCCGCCATTTGGGCAAGCTGAAGGGAATCCCCTATTATATCTGCAAACTGAATAACCTCATCCTTCTGATAGTGATGGCCTGGAATAAGCAGCTTTTGTCCCCATTTTTGCTTCAATTGGGCGACACGCTGCTCCATATCAGCAACCGTCAGTGTCTTGTAGTACTCTGGCATGAGTCCACGATTTCCTTGTAAAACGTCAAGCATAGACATTTGAATCCCTCCATTATCTCTGCGGCTTGTCTGCCCGTCTTCCCAGTAACAGACAAGCGCTGTGTGTACATATATGTTTACAAGTGTCTTGACACTTATATTTACACATGCCTACAATAATCTCAAGGCTTTTTGGATGGAATTATTTTTAGCAGGGGGAGATTCGCCATGATTTATCTGGACTACGCCGCTTCTACACCGATGTGTGACGAAGCTTTGAATATGTATAACACATTAAATAAGGAAATGTTCGGAAATGCCAGCAGCCTTCATGATGCAGGCGGTCATGCGGCTTATGCACTGGATTTTAGCAGACAACGGATCGCAGACTTGATTGGAGGCCAAAAGGAAGGAGTTTATTTTACAACAGGGGGAACGGAGTCTAACATGCTGGCTGTACAGTCCATCCTGAACGGACTGACACAGCATAAAAAGCACTGGATCATGAGCGCCCTGGAGCACCATTCGATGTACAATCTGGCTGCTTTGCTGGAGCGGCAGGGCTATGAGCTGACCATTGTACAGCCGGACAAGGAAGGTCGAATCACCCGTGATAATCTCTTACCTTATCTCAGAGAAGACACCGGGCTTGTATCCGTACAGCACGCCAACTCGGAAACCGGGCTTATTCAGGATCTTGCGACCTTGTCTCCCCTGCTGCGAGATCGTGGTATTTTCCTGCACAGCGACGCAGTACAAACCTTTGGGAACATTCCCATTGATGTAGCAGCCTTGGGGGTGGACGCTATCTCTATATCAAGCCATAAAGTGTATGGTCCCAAGGGTGTGGGGGCGGTATATCTCAGGCCGGGAACGCCGTGGCGCCCTGTGTATCCTGAAACACTGCATGAAAACGGGTTTCGCCCCGGAACGGTCAACGTTCCCGGCATTGCGGCGTTTGTTGCGGCAGCGGAAATGATGACAAAACAAATGGAGCTACATCAGGAACGATACGCTAGGTTAAGACAGTATTTTTTCACCAAAATTCAGGAAAGATCAATTCCATTGCGTTTGGCCGCACCAGAAAACAATAAGATTGAGAGACTCAGTCATATACTGGGATGTTTTTTTCACGGTTATGAGGGACAATATGTTATGCTGGAATGTAACCGTAGCGGTGTCTGTATATCCACCGGAAGCGCCTGTTCCGCCGGACATCATGAGCCTTCTCCTGCCTTGCAAGCGCTTGGAGCATCCGGTCGTGAAGCATTGCAATTTATCCGTATTTCCTTCGGAAAAACGACAACCACCGGGGATCTGGATGTGTTGGTGGATATTTTAACAGACCTGACAAGTAGACAAGAAAGGAGCTTATCCCGTTGATTGAACCTTTAAAACGGATGGGCACGGAACGCCGCGAACAGCTACTGCTGTGGCTTAAGAGCGAGTCCCCGCTGACCGGGAGCGAGCTGGCACGCAGGGCTTCCGTCTCCAGACAAGTAATCGTACAGGATATTTCCCTGTTAAAAGCTAGCCAAGAGCCTATTCTTGCGACAAGCCAAGGATATATTTATATGGAACCTGCGGGCCAGGAAGCTCCCCCGGCCTCACGTATTATCGTGTGCAAGCACCGACCTGAACAGACAGAAGAGGAACTAAAGCTGATCGTCGACTATGGCGTAAGTGTACAGGATGTTATTGTAGAGCATCCCGTATACGGTGATCTGACTGCTCCGATTCGGGTCGGAACCCGCAAGGAAGTGGACGATTTTATCCGCAAAATCAGCTCCACCCAAGCGACCTATCTGTCCCAGCTGACCGGAGGTATTCACCTTCATACCTTGCATGCCCCTGATGAAGCTAAAATTAATGAAGCCTGTGCCGCATTGGAGAATGCCGGTTTTCTAATGACGGACTAGCTTGCAGTGTTATAGCAGATACTATGTAACCCCTGTCTCGCATGTGGAGCGCACTCTGCGCTCCTGTGGGGGCGGCTTTAGCCCTAAAATTATGCTCATTAAAAAGTAAAAATCCCGGCCCCCTCATAAAAGGGAATCGGGAACGGATTACGTCAGCTTAATTTCGAGCAGTTCGTATTTGATGACAGCCATGGGTGCATTCACATGAACGATACTGCCTACTTCTTTACCCAAAAGTTCCTTTCCTAGAGGGCTTTCGTAGGAAATTTTATTATCCAGCACGTCCGCCTCAGCAGGACTTACAATTTTGTACTCCATCTTCTCAGAAAATTCGATGTCATTCAGAATGACTGTCGATCCGATACTAACGGTTCTAAGATCCAAACTGCTCTCATCCACGACCCGAGCTTTGGTCAGCATCTTCTCCAATATGAGAATCCGGGTTTCCATAAATGCTTGGTCGTCCTTCGCTGAGTGATACTCACTATTTTCTTTCAAATCGCCGTAGCTGATAGCCAGCTTAAGCCGTTCGGCGAGTTCCTTGCGTTTTACGGTCTTTAGTTCCTTAAGCTCATCCTCCAGCTTGGTCAATCCCTCTTTAGTCAACAAAACTTCTTCATTCGACATATTTTATCTACAACTCCTATTTCAGCATTTTGCATCATTCGATTACCAACGCATTTGGCTTTCTTTATTGTAGTTTACTCTATATTGAGCCAACATGCGAAAAGAAATTACAGGGTGATAGGAGTCGGGTTCAACCAGACAGGGTTATTCTTACAGTAACCAACGCTCTCTGGTTCGCATATCATATGAATATAACGGCATTTTGAATGAGCACGTGCAGTTCCGTTGTCCTTGTCCCGCAATGGCAAGGACAACATATGGCGGGAGGAAGATTCAATGACTTCCTTAGGAAAGAATGGAAACCAAAATCGCAATCAAAAATCCAAATCATCCCCTAACCCCAACGGACAAAAGAAAAATGGGTTAAATAGTAACTCGGCTATCTTCTCCGCCCTGCATGGAAAAAATGTGGAGGTCATCGTAGCAGCCCTGTTATTAACAGGAAAGCTACATGTCGATTCCGTTACTTTATACAGACAAGCAACGCTGCTTGTGGGATTAACGGGAAAATACAAAACATTAGCAGCAGACCCTTCCAACGTTGATAACATGGTGAAATTTTTAAATGATAACGGGAATATGACGCTGGATCAAGTGATACAAGCCTTTCAAAAGAAAATGCAAAAGTAATATGCCGATTACGAAAGGGGTTTTTTGTGGTGAGTGAGCTTGCGCCAAGTGAGTTTGATGGAGAGCATTTTGCAGAGTTTGTTATTATTACAATTCTGATTGTTTTATTCTTCTTTGGCTCCACCAATATAGAGAATCTCTCGGCTCAACCAACCCAATCTTAAATGGGCAGGTCCCCGTTTCCGGGGGCTTTTTTGTAATCAATATGAGAAGCGATGGTCAGACATAAGAGCAACAGCATGAATAAATAAAAAAGAGCATCTATTGACTCTGTAAAGTCCATAGATGCTCTTACGATTTAACGGTCCTTCACTTCGACGATTATCGTTTTGCCAAAAGTTTCTCCTGAGGCATTGACCAGCTCGGCCCGATACTCATAAGTGCCCGATTTGCGGCCTTGGATATCTGTGACTGCACTTTGAGCCTGCGGCGTTTGGTTCGGCAGCTCTTGCGTGTCGATCAGCTCGCCATTTTCATATAAATTGTATTGGGTCGCATTCGTGCCCCACCACATGTTCACAGCAACGGTGTAATTGCCGTCACCATCCCAGTTGTTGTGAGACAGCACCGGAATGCCGGGCGAAGCATCGGTCACTTCGACGGTTAACGGATCACTAACCGTTTTACCGGAAGCGTTGATCAGCTCGGCGTTGTACGTATAAGTGCCATTTGCCTTGCCCGTTACCGGGATGACTGCTTTCTGTGCCCCGGGGGAGGCGGATTTCAACGGTTGAGTCCCGATCAGCTCGCCGTTTTCATACAGCTTGAGTTCATCACCGTTCGTACCCCACCATAGATTCATAGTGATATTATAATCGCCGTCCTTCAATCCGGTATTCTGCCCGTTATCATGGGACAATACAGGTTTGCCCGGCACTTCGCCTGCAGCAGCTTTCCGGACTGTAACGGTTACTGGATTGGATACGACGGTTTTACCGTCCAGGGTTACGCTGGCCGTAATTTCGGCGCTCCCCTCTTTTTCTGCCTTAATTTGTCCATACGTATCGAGGGTAACAGACTCATGACTGCTGGCATACTGAACGGAAGCATGACTTAAATCCGCTTTGCTGCCATCTGTGAGCGTACCACTGAGATGTGTTACTGCTGTATCCCCAACATTAAGGGTTGTTTGATCCAGCGAAAGCTTCACTTCTTGCAATGCCGCCCCTGCCTGAGCTGTAAAATCAGCAAGACCACGAGGCTTTAACTGGTAATTCCCTTTGAAAATCGCTGAAATTCCCTTAATCCTCACTTGCTGTCCTTCTTGATATGGAAAAGAGGTCCGTGTTACGCCTGTACGTGCATCCACACGCACATGGTGGCTTACTTCGCCGGACACCGCATCAAATTCAAACGAACCGATGGGAGTCGCGTCTGCTACATTACGAATGATGGCCTGTGGAAGCTCGACCAACTGCCCTTGGTTAGCATCGCTTAGTTCGGTGATCTGTAGAGCTTCCGGAAGCTGTCCTTCTCCTGTTTTTTCAATAGCCACCGGATCGGTCAGCTCCAGCTCGCTGTTATACAGCGCCAAGGTTGCCGTAATCTTCACCTGATCGCCTTGGTGAAAACCGCTTTGGTTTTGATATACATAAATACCGCCGCTTTCATCCTGCATATAAAAGGCTTGACCGCCATATGCACCCGGCTCGGTCGTCACCGTACCTGCCAGTGTAACCACTTTGCCAGCCGGGAGGCTCCGTGCTTCTGCAACACGGATACGAGCCGGAACAGTATTCCCTTCCTCGGGCAACGGCTGGGCCGGAACATCTGCCAGCACGACCGATTGGGTCAACAGGTTGCTGCCGTTTTGTCTCAGCCTAAGACTGGCCGAACCGCTGGTTCCCGGCTTAATCCGTACGGTGAGGTCTTTGTAGGCATGTCCCTTGCTGTCGGACTCCAGACTGAATGCTCCGCTATAGCCGTACGAGGTCGGCCAGGTGCCATCCTGGTTTTGAATCTGGGCAACCTGATTGCCGCCCGCTACATAAATGCCTGTGCTGAATCCACTAATCGTGGTATTCGGAGCCAGTTGGTCCGCAGTAATTCGAATTTGAAAAGGCTCTGCATTCGGCAGCTGATCCTGACGAACGATGCTGTACGCAGGCTGCGCACTGGCAGTAGGTCCGCCATAGGCTCCGGCTTTAAAAGTTTGCTGATCCCACCATTTGTAACCTGCTGCAGGAGCAGACCAAGGCTCGGCTTGTGGCTCCGTCGAAGCCTGCGGCTCCTCAAAAGGCAGCAGTGCTGTCGGCTGATCAAGCTGCAAGCTTTTCACATCCGTCAGGCTGGTGTAGTTCTCCTTCTTGGATAACCAATCGACGATATTAACCAGCAACACGGCATCATCCTGCTCCTTAAAGCCGTCATACGTCGTCTTCTTGGTTCCTGTCTCTTCGCGCAGATATTTTGGCGTCGCATCTTCAACAGGAGATGAGTCCCCCAGAAAGGCAGCTTTACCGAGTCCTACTTTGGATACGGCTGCATAGGGTCCTTCTGGTATGCCGCCTCCGTTATAGACGCCCTGATCTACCGCGTTGCCCCAAGCCTGATTGGTTTTAGGGAGATATACGATCCCCTTGGCTTTCGCCGGGTCGATAATCGCCAGTGTTGATCCTGCATGCATTGCGACATTGCTCACCCCAGCTGTAATGCCGAACGCCTGCGCTGGCTCGACAATCTGATTGGCGGTAATATCGCCTAATGCATTGTAGCGAAAACGCACACCAAACTGGCTACCCAGCCAATCCGAGCTGACTACGCCCTGCATCGCCGCCGAGCTTCTTTCTTCCGCGTTCATTCCCTTGGCAGGATCTTCCCATGCTCCGCGACGGTAACCATTAATACTCTCTGATCCGTCCCAACGGTTCTTGTTGCGGTCCGCATTATAATGATCTCCAATGAAGAAAATGCTGTTGCCTGCTTTGACATACTGCTCCATCACAGCCTGTTCGCTTTGTTTGAAAGGTATATTCGGCTCTGCCGTCACAAATACATCATAATCCTTCAGATCATTGTAAGTAATGGGCGTAGATTTGCGAAGCTCATGCACATCATAGCCGTTGCTTGCAAGGGCTTGGCCAAAGTCTGAAAATCCGCCATCAATCACCCAGTCTGCCGCACCGGCTGTCTGTCCGTGTGTATTATCGAACAACACTTTTTTGCCAGCGTTTTCATTAACCACCTTGGCGGCGATAAAAGGGGCCGGATCAGCCGGACCTTCTGCCGATGCCGGTTGTATGCTGCTCACAGCACCAGCGTACAACGACAAAGTGAACACCATTGCAGTTGCGTATTTGAAGCTGCGGGATGCAAAAAGACGAATGATTCCCAATTCTTATTCCTCCTGTTTGTTAGTTTGCGTCCCCGGTTGATGGGGAACCAAGTATAAATTTTAGCATTCATTTATGTTCGGACATGCAAAGTTTTGTAAATTAGTTTCCATCTCTATATGGAAACTAGCTCTTGGATTCATGCAAAATGCTTTGATTGTTTACGAATAATGAACAGGAAGAAAATTCCAATAAAAAAGATATACAGTATGCAGCAATGTGAGCACCGCAAACAGGATTTTGCCTGTGGCTCTACCTCTCCTTTCCCCCGTAATCAGCTTTGCACCATTCACGATCAATACCCATACAGCAATGAGCGCTGAAATCATTGGGAGCGTACAAATCCCCCAGACATACCAGGCTGGATAGCCATATACAATCTGACTATTTCCATAAATAAACTGTACGCCGAGAAAAATCGTATTCAGTAACGCGATGAATGCAAGGGTTGAAGAAATGTGGGTTTTATCTTTGCGGATAGATCTTATTGCATACCTTACGACCCAAATCAGCAGGGTTGTGATGAAAAACAAGGAGGCAGCAGCATAGTTGACAAGCAGCGTCCAGGTACGGTGCCAAAGTGCCGTCTGCTTCATGGTCTTGCTATCCGGAGCGACCATCATCCATGTACCGTTTTGCGGATACAGCAAAATTTTAAGCTGCCCTCCCTTTTCCACAAACAGCCCATCGCCTGCTGCTTGAAAAACTTTGTTCGTTGCTTCATTTTCATTCGGGTACACACCGTTAACAATTAGCGTATGATCATCTTGAATCTGAACGGTGTATTTAATGCTTCCCAGCATCCGAATCCATTTCCCCCACCCATGAACGGGGTTCACATTCACCTGATATACGCCCTCGATCTCTGGCGGAAGCTTCACTTGGGTAGCAGAAGGAGCCAGTGACTGTGAATCGGCCTGCGGCTCTGCGGGCAGCATTTGGGCTATCGCATTTATGACTTCTCCATGAAGCAGAGTGTCCGTGTCAGCCGTATTGATGGTCACAAAAATACCAATCTTTTGAGACGGAATCAGTACCATTTCGGAAATAAAATCATCAATTTCCCCGGTAGCCCACAGCATGGGTACTCCTGTCTCCAGTTGGCCACGGAAAAATCCGTAGCCCACACCATCCAGGCGTGGATCTGCTGCAAATTGCTGTGTATGCATGGCTTTTACCGTTTGGGGCTGGAGTACCGCCCTCCCCTCATATCTGCCTTCGTTTAAATGAGTGATTAGATAATGTGAAAATTCGTTGGGTGTGATGCTCAACGCTCCTGCTCCCGGCAGATTAATATACGAAAAAGGCTGTTTCAAATACGCTCCATGTTTCCACCGATACGATTGAGCCAGTGCCGGATTATTCAGCGGCAAATCTAGTGTCGCGCCAGGCATATCCATCGGCTGGAACAGATGTGTACGGAGGTAATCATTCAGTCCCTGACCGCTTACTTGCTCCACAATATTACCGACCAGACCGTAGGCGACATTACTGTAATCAAACTGAACTCCGGGCTCGCGAATGGGCGGCTGATTTTGAAAATAAGTGCTGAGATACTGCTCTGTAGGCAATGAGCCTGCCTTGGTCGAGCTGTTAATGCCGTACAGCGCTTCGTCCAATCCCGAGGTATGTGTCAAAAGCTGATGCAGATTAAAAGGCTGATTCTGGTATTGAGAAGCTTTATAGCTGTAGAGATAGCTGTTCACGTCTTCATTCAGATCAAGCTTGTTTCGCTCGACCATCTGCATAGCGGCGCTTGCACTATAAGATTTGGTTAGAGAGCCGACACGAACAATGGTCTTTGCCGGGTCGAAGGCTGTTTTTCTCTCCAGGTCTGCATATCCATACCCTTTGCTAAAAAGTATTTGATCTCCCTGGGTCACGACGACGGCAGCCCCCGGAATATGCCATTTGTCCAATTTTGTGTTCATGATGTGATCCACTGCTTTTTCCAATGAATTCGGCGTTATGTTGCCTGCTGCCCCTGCCGGAGCAATGAGCAGATTCCAGAGAAACAACGATGCAATGAATGCGGATAGGCAACAAATGCCTCTATTCTTCATGTGAAGTACCATCCTTACGTATGAAGTTGGCTTCTTGATTGAACGGTGCGGTGATTGCATAGCGGAGCAGATGTTTTCACTCGGATTCGGAGCCATCAGCATGGCGCTATGGAATCATCGCACTTCCCATAGAGAGAGTGCAGATGATAGAGCGAATCCTGAGCGAATCACGTAAGCAGCAGGCTTCTTACATGTTCGATCAGGATTCATGGGTTACAGATTAAAAATTAGTGAACTCCAGTCAAATCATCGACCGTAGTTTTTCAAGAATTATGATGTGCCAGATCTTGTGCCATGTCTTTGTCCATGTTCCGGATTATGTTTTGTATTGCGGCACGGATACTTTTTACATTTTCCTCGATAAATCCGGGTTCCAGCAGTTCATAATGATTGCCAATCAAGCTATGCTCTTCATAGCTTCCTTGTGTAGCGTCTTTCCATAAAAGTCGATTGTCTCCTGTACCCTTGACCGTTTCCGATCCAACGGCGACAAAGCCGTGAATATTCGCCTGAACGCTCTCTGTATTCACAAGCTGGTTGCCATACACCGCGTAAGCGATCATTTTACGCTGGTATGTTTCATTCAACAGCTCACGGTAGGATTCGGGAACCTGTTCCAGCATGGCATGAATTTCGTGCTCTGTTTCTTCGACTGTGAAGGGCAGGGCTTCCTTCCTTTTGACCGAATCGAGCATCAAAATGTCGGATACAGCATGACCTTGACGCTCCAGTGTGTCGGCAACCTTATGCGCCAGGTTACCGCCTATGGAATAACCAAGCAGCACATACGGACCTTGCGCTTGCGTGCTGACGATCAAATCAACATACCGTGCCAGCATTTCCTGCTCATCCGCTGCATCATCTACGAACTCCAATCCATACACGACTGCATCCTGATCCAGTTGTTTCGCAAGCTCCGCGAACGACAGCCCGTATCCAAGCATGGGCGGAAAGCAGAAGATGGAGACAGGACCGTGTTCATTCAATCGAATGATTGGACTATCTGCCTTAGATTGCAAATCCGATTTCAATAATGCGAGCGCCTGCTCTTCGATGGTCGGGAACTCCAGAACACTGCGGATTGGAAGCTCGATGTCTGTGGCAAGGTGGACTTTGCGTACAAGCTCCAGCACTTTCAAGGAATGTCCCCCCAACGTGAAAAAGTCATCGTGGATACCCACTTGCGGGATTTCGAGCACTTCCTGCCAAATGGCTGCCAGCAACTGCTCCACATCGGTTCGCGGTGCGACATATTCTATGCCCGTGTGCAGCGCTTTGTCCGGCACAGGTAAAGCTTTGCGGTCGATTTTGCCGTTTGTCGTCAGCGGTAACCGATCCAGCTGTACGAATGCGGATGGAATCATATAGTTCGGCAGACTGGCCGACATCACAGCTCGAATCTCACGGATGGTCAGCTGTTCATCGGAAGTGAAGTAAGCACATAATTGCTGCTGGCCTGTTTCATCTGCACGGGCCATGACGACCGCTTCTCGTACCGACTCCACCTTCAACAACTGCGATTCGACCTCGCCCAGCTCGATCCGGTACCCCCGGATTTTCACCTGATGGTCGATCCGGCCCAAATATTCGATGTTGCCGTCCGGCATCCATCTCGCCAAATCGCCCGTGCGGTACATCCGCTCATCGCCTGCTTCGCCACCGGCAAACGGATCAGCAACGAATTTCTCTGCCGTCAGTTCTGGACGGTTCAGATAGCCTCGCGCTACGCCTACACCGCCGATGCACAGCTCCCCTGCTACCCCAATCGGCTGCATTTGCTCCGTCCCTTCCTTCACGATGTACAGACGGATGTTCTGAATCGGTTTTCCGATTGGAATAACGGCATATTCCTCCGTCGGCTCGCAATCGAAATACGATACGTCCACCGTGGCTTCCGTCGGTCCGTACAGGTTGATCAGCTTCGCTCCAGCGATTCCTGACACGAGCCGTTGGAAACGTGCCACATGCTGCGGAGGCAACGCTTCCCCACTGGCAAATACATGACGCAGCGTTCCCAGCTTCGCTTGCATTACTTCCTGCGGCTGCTGCTCCACATACTCCAGGAATGCATGCAGCATCGCAGGCACAAAGTGCATCGTGCTTACGCTATCGCGGGCAATCGTTTCGACGATGTCCTCCGGATTCTTTTCCCCGCCAACCGACAACAGACTCACCTTCGAGCCAACCATCGACCACCAGAACAGTTCCCACACCGACACGTCGAAGGTGAAGGCGGTCTTTTGCAGGATCGTATCCTCCGCACTCAAGCCGTAACGGTCATGCATCCACAAAATCCGGTTCAGCACGGAATGGTGTTCGACCATAACGCCCTTCGGTTTTCCAGTGGAGCCGGAGGTGTAGATGACATAGGCTACATGGTGCGGACCAGCCAGCGGTGCCAAATTCGAGCCGTCTTCTTGGTAAATTTCTTCGCTGTCCAGCACCAGCACCTTGCCGTCGAAGCTCAGCGACGCTTGCTCGGCCAAATGCGATTGCGTCAGCACCAGCTTCGCTCCCGAGTCCTCCAGCATGAAACGGATCCGGTCCGTCGGATATTCCGGGTCAATTGGTACATATGCGCCGCCTGCCTTGAGGATCGCATAGATGCCCACGATCATTTCCAGCGAGCGCTGTACTAAAATGCCTACCGGCTGATCCGGTTCAACGCCTTCCGCACGCAGGGTACGTGCAAGACGGTTGGCCGTCTCATTGAGTTCTCGATAGGTCAATGATTGATGACCCAAAGCTACAGCAATATGATCCGGCGTGCGCTCTGCCTGCTCCTCAAACAGTTTTTGGATCGTGTGATTGCTTGGATATGCAGAGGCAGTGTCATTAAACTCTCCTGTAATTTGTTGTTTTTCCGCCGCTGTAACCAGTTCCAGCTCTTCTACGCAAACATTCGGGTTAAGCAAAACTTGCTCCAACAGGTTCACAAAATGTCCATGCAGACGCTCAATGTCTGTTTGATCAAAGCTTAACGCGTTATACATAAAACGAATCTTTATGCATTCTCCCGGCATAACGACGAGGTTCAGTTCGTAGTTGGTCTGCTCTGCAGCCACCACGTTGGAAATCGGGAATGGTTCCTGCCCGTCAATTCCCAGTTCCTCGACCTGCTCCTCCACCGGATAATTTTCAAACACCATAATATGGTTAATTAAATCCTGCTTCTGGTCGGTCAATGCCTGAATTTCAAACAGTGGATACGTATCATATGCATGAGAAGCCAGCGCCTGCTCTTGCATTTTCTTCATAACTTCTGCAAAAGATTCCCCTGCCTCGCAGCGGATGCGAACGGGAATAGTATTAATGAACAAGCCGATAATATCCTCGACCCCGATAATATCCGATGGACGACCTGAGACAACACTGCCAAATACGACATCACTGTGGTTGTTATATTTTTGCAGCACAATCCCCCATGCGGTTTGTAATAACGTATTCATGGTCACCTGATACCGCTTAGCCGTCTCCTCCACCCGGAGGGTCAGCTCACGCTCCAAATCCGTCGCCCAATCGCTGGCCTTGTAGCCTTCACTCTTTCGACCGGATTTTATAGCTGGTAGTGCTGTTTGCTGCTCATACCCGGATAAATAGCTGCTCCAGTAGTCGGCTGCCGCCTTGCCATCCTGTGCTTCCAGCCATTCAATAAAGCTGCTGTACGGCACTGCCGGTGCCAGCTCTGGCACTCTGCCCTCCTGAAGTGCTGCATAGCTTTCAAACACTTCTTTATTTATAAGGGACAGACACCAGCCGTCCATGACGATATGATGGAAGCTCCATACAAAATGATAGCTGTCTTCTCCGGTACGTAAAATCGCTACACGCAGCAGGACATCTCGACGCAGATCAAAGCCCCGTGCTCTATCCTCCAACTCGAAGTTTTTCACCCAGGTATCTCTTGTACCCACATCCAGCTTGTGTAAATCCTCATATTGAAAGCCGCAATCCCGACTTCGATACACCACCTGCAACGGCTCCGTATCCCGGCCAAAATAAAAATGTGTACGCAGCGCCTCATGTCGCCGAACCAGAATATTCAGGCTTTCTGCAAAAGCCCGAATGTCCATCCGACCTCGCATATCATAAGAAACCTGCTCAAAATACGCGTCATTCGCGGCTGCTTGACTATCCAGTTGGCTGTGAAACAGCATTCCTTTTTGCATCGGGGTCAGTGCATATACATTGTCAACCTCACCCGCAGCACCCATTTCAGATAACAGGCTGTCCAAGCCCTCCACACTCATTCCTTTATAGGAAATATCACTTGGGGTCAGCTCCGGCTGTTCTTTATGAATGCAATGCGTCAAAATTTCACGCAGGCTCGATTCCAGTAATTTCGCCAACCGCTCTATCGTCTCTGGTCGATAGCTGGTACGGCTATAGCTAATCGTCAGACCCAGCTGACCTCCCGAAATGATGCCGCCAAAATCCAGCGTATACGTCCGAGCCATGGTCGGGCTTAGTGGCATGCCCCCACTGTAAGGGGATGACTCCAGATCATTTCCTTTCATATCCTGATCGAATTGTCCCAAATAGTTAAAGCTTATTTCTGGATCTGCCTCAAATAAGGCTGGAGATGTTACCTGCTCCTGGTGATCAGCTACATATTTCAGTACACCGTAGCCAATCCCTTTTTTCGGGATGCCGCGCAGTCCTTCCTTCACATGCTTAATCCGTTGCGAAAGAGTAATTTCTTGCGGCATATTAAGCAAAACAGGATATTGGCTTGTAAACCACCCAATTGTTCGGGTAATGTCTACCTCAGGTAAAATAGCTTCGCGTCCATGCCCCTCCAGATTTATCAGGAAACGCTCATTTCCGCTCCACGCTTGCAATGCCATCCCTACCGCTGTCAGCAGCAGATCGTTAACCTCCGTGTGGTAGGCACGATTGGCCTGTTTGAGCAGTTGCTCTGTCTCCGCACTAGTCCATACAGCGGTAACCGACTCACTGTCACCAATCAACGGATTTTTGTGCTCATGATGCCCGTAATCCTGCGGCAAGGGAGCCAGCTCGGCTTGTGCAAGCTCCTCCCAGTACGAGCGCTCACGTTCCATGGCTGGGCTATTGGCATAAGCGTACAGCTGCTGGGCCCACGTTTGGAACGAATCCGTTTTATGAGGTAACTGAATCACCGGTTCCCCCTTGGAGGCCTGATCATAAGCAGTTGCCAAATCCTCGAATAAAATGCGCCAGGATACCCCGTCCACCACCAAATGGTGAATCGCGACCAGCAGATGATCTCCATCCGGGCAACGGAACAGCCCCAGCCTCATGAGCGGCCCTTCGCTTAGGGAAATGCTGGATTGAATTTCATTGCAATTGGCTTCAACCATCTTCGCCAAATCGCCCTCGTTTACTTTGCTGTCCCTATAATCAAAGATTTCCAGATGGTATGGTTCGCCTTCCTCTATACCACGATTCCATGCCGTATACCCATTCTCCGACGAACGAAAAACCATACGCAATGCATCATGGTGCGCTGTAATCTGATGGAGCGCCTGCCGAAGTGCCTGTTCATCGTAGCCTTCTTGTCGATAGAGCATGACAGATTGGTTAAAATAGTGCGGCTCTGCCGTTGGCTGTTCAAAAAACCAGCGCTGAATCGGTGTAAGCAAAACAGATCCCGTAACCTCTCCCTGCTCTGCTATTCGGTTAACAGGCTGAATAAATTTGCTTAGTCCCGCAATCGTCGGGTATTTGAACAAGTCCTTCATCTCCAGCTTGTATCCAGCCTGAAACAATCGGGACGACACTTGAATGGCCTTGATGGAGTCGCCACCCAGATGGAAAAAGTTATCCTGTATGCCCACTCGCTGAATCCCAAGAATTGCCCCCCAGGCGGTAGCCAGTGCTTGCTGAACATCCGTCTCGGGTGCTACATAATCCATGCCTGTATCGACGTTTTGCTCCGGTGCAGGCAGAGCCCTGCGGTCTACTTTACCATTCAGCGTCAAAGGCAGTCTGGAAAGTTGCACAAAATAGGAAGGCACCATATAGCCAGGCAGATCCTGCGACAAAACGTTACGTAAGTCACTGGCGCTCAATTCGCTGTCTGTTACAAAATAAGCACACAACTGTTTTTGCCCGTTATCATCCTGCCGTACGGTAACAATCGATTCCTTCACTCCTGCAATCGTGGACAAACGGGTTTCTATTTCACCCAGCTCAATGCGGTAGCCGCGAATTTTGACCTGCTCATCCATTCTTCCCTTGTACTCCAACACGCCATCTGCACGCCAACGCACTAAATCCCCTGTACGATAGCAGTGCTCCCCGGGCCGGAACGGACTTTCTATAAACTTTTCCGCCGTGAGCTCCGGCCGATTCAGATATCCACGTCCCACACCGTCACCACCGACGATCAGTTCCCCCCAGGCTCCGATCGGCTGCAGCTTCAACGAACGATTGACCACATACGCGGTCGAATGATCAATCGGACGCCCAATGGGAATAGCTTGGGTTTGCGGTTCTGTAATGTCATAGATGGTGGAAAAGGTGGCGTTTTCCGTCGGCCCATAAATATTGGCCAAACGAAGCTGCGGGTGCTCCTTCAGCACACGATTGACGTGTGGTATGGATAACACATCACCACCCACAAGCAATTCCTTCAGGGAGGAAAACACTCCAATAGCTTGCTGTGAATGCTGATTGAATAAAGCCGTGGTCATGAACATGGTGTTAATACGATACTTGTCAATCGCCTGTTTGAGCTTGGCGGCGTCCAAAATAGTGTCATGACTTACCACATACAGTTGACCTCCGTTCAGCAGCGTTCCCCAGATTTCAAACGTGGAGGCATCGAACACCACGGCACCCATTTGCAGCATACGCGTATTTTCGTCAAGCGTGGCATAGCTTTTGTTTTTCACCAAACGCACGACATTACGGTGATCGATCATCACGCCCTTCGGCTTGCCTGTCGTACCAGAGGTGTAGATCACATACGCAAGATCCGAGGAAGATCCCTCCATTGGAACAGCAGCAGATTCATCCACATGAGCGTAAAGTTCAGATTCGCTACTCCATCGTTGTTCATCACTCAAATCTATGATCGGAATACCTGGTTCAAAAGGAACCTGCTCACGTCGCTGTGAAAGTAACAGCCGAGTACTGGAATCCTCCAGTAAATAACGGATACGCTCCTCAGGATATTCGGGATCAATGGGAACGTAAGCCCCTCCGGCCTTCAAAATCGCCAGCATACCCACGATCATTTCAATGGAGCGCTCCGCCATAATCCCTACTCGCTGTATCTCTGGCTCGGAGCCGCGCCGTATCCCATGAGAAGCGAGTATACGTGCCAGACGGTCGGAGCGTTCTTTCAGTTCGTGGTAGGTGAGCTGTGTGTCCGCAAAGGTGACAGCCAGCCGATCCGGTGATTGTGCGGCCTGTTCCTCGAACAGCACATGCAGCACTTGATCACGTGGATACGGATAGTCTGCTACTGTATCGTTGAATTGCATTACAATCTGCTCTTTTTCTTGGTACGAAACCATTTCAATAGCCGAAAGAGCGATATCCGGCTGTTCTATCACCGCATGGATAAGCTGCTGCAAATGTACAGCCAGTCGTTCGATGGTTTCCCGTTTGTACAGCCGGGTTCCGTATTGAAGACCGAAGACAATTTGCTCCCCATCCTCCATCGCGAACAGACTCAAATCAAATTTCGCGGTATTTTGTTCACTCGGATAGGGTGCCAATTGCAAACCTTCCAGTTGCTGATCCTTTTGCTCCAAATTTTGTAGAGCAAACATGGTATCAAATAACGGATTACGGCTTAAATCTCGATCCACGTCCAGCTTGTCCACCAGCTCTTCAAACGGATAATCCTGATGTTCAAAAGCTTTCAATGCGTTTTCCTTGACCTCTAATACATAATCGCGGAAGGTCTTACCACCTTCCGGATAATTGCGAATTGCCAGCGTATTCACAAACATCCCGATCAGGCTACCAAGATCAGCATGGGGCCGCCCCGCAATCGGCGAACCGACAATAATATCCTCCTGCCCGCTGTAGTGGCTAAGCAAAGACGTATAAGCTGCCAATAGCACCATATATAATGTCGATTCCGTCTGTACCGCAATGCTTTTTAAACCTTCGCTCTGCCGTTGATCGAGCGTAAATTCCAGCAAATCTCCTTCAAAGCTTCTCGTCGCCGGACGTGGATAATCGGTTGGTATATCCAGCACAGGCAGCTCTCCTGCGAAGGTATTCAGCCAGTAGCTTTCCTGCTGCCGATAGCGTTCACTTTGCTGCTGCTCCTGTTGCCAAGCAGCGTAGTCCTTATACTGAATGCGCAATGGTGGCAGTGTGTCACCTGTATATAAATGGATGAAGTCCTGAATCATCACATTTATAGAGGTACCGTCCGAAATGATGTGATGCATATCCAGTAGTAAAATATGATGCTCTGGATCTGTTTCAATCAAACCGACTCGGAAAAGCGGAGCCTGTCCAAGATCGAACGGCTGGACAAAGTCGCGTACTAGTTCGTCCGTCTCCTTTGGGTCAGCTCCATGGGCATGAATCAACTCCATACGAAAAGAAACTTCGTCATGTACTCGCTGGACAGGTTCACCGTTCATGGTCTCAAAGCTGGTACGCAATATTTCATGGCGGTCAATAAGCTGGCGGAACGCATTGTCCAGTGCATTATGATCAAATGAACCTGTCAGTGTCAGAGCGCCAGGAATGTTATAGCTAATTCCCGCTCCATCAAGCTGATTGAGGATATACATCCGTTTTTGTGCCGAGGACACCGCATAAAATGGCTTATTCTCCGTAACAGGTATGGATTCATAGGCGGTTTGCTCCAGCGCTTCAATCACCTGCGCAAGCTGTTCAATCGTCGGGTGCTGAAACAGGTCCTTTAGCTGCACATTTTTATGCAATTCCTTATGAATAAGTGATATAACATGTGTCGCTCGCAGGGAGTGCCCTCCTGCTTCAAAAAAGTTATCCTTAATCCCAATGCGCTCAAGCTCCAGCACATCTTTCCAGATACTCGCCAGTTGTACTTGTAATTGATTTTGAGGAGCTACATATTCTGCGCCTGAGCTTATACTTCCCTCCGGCTGCGGCAACGCCCGGCGATCCACCTTGCCGTTCGGTGTCAGTGGCAATTGCTCCAGCTGTACAAAATATGACGGCACCATGTAGCCCGGTAATTCTTGGCTCAAAGCGCTGCGCAACTCACTTGCTGTTACTTCCTCATGGGTCACCACATAAGCGCAGAGCTGCTTTTGCCCCTGCTCATCCTCATGTGCAATAACGACGGATTCTTGCACCGCCTCCAGCTTCAACAGCTGCGCTTCCACCTCGCCCAGCTCGATCCGGTAGCCCCGAATTTTCACCTGGGCGTCGATCCGTCCCTTGTATTCCAGCGCCCCGTCCGCCTTCCAGCGTACCAGGTCGCCTGTGCGATAGCAGCGTTCTCCGCTGCGGAACGGACTGTCGATGAACTTTTCAGCCGTCAGGTCCGGACGGTTGCGGTAGCCACGTGCTACCCCGTCACCGCCGACGATCAGCTCACCCCACGCCCCGACAGGCTGGAGCTGCATCGAGCGATCCACGACATACGCCGTTGAGTTAGTGATTGGGCGGCCAATTGGCACCGATTCGGATTGCACACCGGCGATCGCATGCATGGTGGAGAAGGTCGTATTTTCGGTTGGGCCATAGATGTTACTGATCCGCAGGGAAGGATGAGCCTCCAGCACCCGGTTCATATGCGGAACGGACATCACATCCCCGCCGACCAGCAGCTCCCGTATCCCCTCGAACAGCGCCAGATCCTGCTGGGACAACTGGTTAAAGAGCGGTGTGGTCAGAAACATCGTGGTAATGCCGTGGCTGCGGACCGCTTCCTTGAGCTTCGGCGCGTCCAGAATGACATCCTGACTCACCAGCACCAGCTGTCCACCGTTCAATAGCGCACCCCAAATTTCAAAGGTGGACGCGTCAAAGACAACGGCCCCGGTCTGCAAAATACGCGTATCGGCATTCAATTGCGCGTAGTTTGTATTTTTCACTAGACGGACGACATTGCGGTGTTCCACCATAACCCCTTTCGGCTGGCCAGTTGTTCCAGAGGTGTACATGATATAGGCCAAGCGATCAGCAGCGGTTGCCTCCACTTGTTCTGATTGCGTAACTTCTGGTTGTATAATTTCTGGTTGTGTGGTTGTAGTAGAAGCAAGCTCAGGACTAGCGGAAATGGAGTAGAGCGGGTTTAAGCAATCTACATATCCGATGCCAGTTACGTCAGCATACGTCTCGTTGTCGTTCCGCAAAACCGGATCGAAACGATCAGCATCATCCGTTCCATAAATTGCGGAATCGCTCAGGTCGAGCACAGTTCCCTTAAAATCAACGGGCCGATGCTCCATTCGCTGTACGAGCAGTATGTTAGCACCAGAATCCTCCAGCAAATAGCGTACGCGCTCATTCGGGTATTCGGAGTCAATCGGGACATATGCTCCGCCTGCCTTGAGAATTGCAAGCATACCGACGATCATCTCAATCGAGCGTTCAGCCACAATGCCGACAGTCTGCTCGGTGCAGATCCCTTGCTTACGTAATGTATGAGCTAGACGGTTGGCCTTTTCATTCAATTCTCCATAGGTTAGGCTATCTTTTCCGAACACTACCGCCACCTGCTGTGGGACCTGCTTCACCTGTTTCTGGAACAATTCATGAATGGACGCATGACGTGGATAATCCACAGCTGTATCGTTGAAGGTATGAAGCAGCTGCTCCACTTCTTGCTCTGACAGCAGTTGTGCTGCGGAAATCTCCAGTTCTGGCTGATGCAGAACAACGCTGTACAAGCGCAACAGTTGCTCAACAAAGCGTTCAATCGTCGCCTCGTTATAACGGTCGCTACTGTACTTCACGTTCAGAGAAACCGCTGCATTTTCCCACTGAAATTGCAAATCAAGCTCAGATTGTACATAATTCAAAAAATCAGGAATATGAATATTTTGCATAGACGCCGTGGTGTAAATCAGAGGCTTTTCATCCTCGTTACGTGGAATTTCAAGCCCCTCGGTATAGTTCCAAAAAGGTATATTTTGGTGCTCAATCGCTTCGCTGACAGAGGTTTTGATTTGAGACAGCAAGGCTTTGAAGGTCGTTGTGGAATCCAGTGTGTTTTTCAGTATAAGCAGATGATTGATCGGCTTTGTAGCACCGTTGCCAGACTTGGCTACCGGAATGCCCAGCAGCACACGTTCCTCACCTGTGTACTTATGTAACAGACTTTCTACTCCAGCAAGCAGAACCATAAACACTGCCCATGGAGCGCCACCTGTTATAGACAATATTCGCCCGGAAATTTCAGATGGAAAAGTGAGCGTGTACGTAAGGGAATTTAAATTCGTTACAATTGCATCCTTGGACATGTTGTTGGTGTATGGAAGGCAGATGATATGATCCTCGGATTCCAGCTTATGACTCCAGTAATTTTTTTCCTTCTCAAATAAGGCTTTCAATGACATCCCTCCTGCTTTATGGGGTCTGTACCCCGGTTGGAATGGTGCGTTGTTACGTAGATGAGCGTTGTGTCGGAAAAATAATACTTTGCAGGCAAGGGCAGGCGGACAAATCGCCGCCCTCTGCACATGCAAAGTGAAATCATTGCATTTTAGAAAATGATTTAGAAAACAAAGTCGATGGAATCCGGTGAGAAGCCTTCCGGCTGCTCGCCCGAGTTCACCTGAATTTCGCTTAACAGCAGATCCGGGTTTGCCCCAACCTGTGACAGAATCGCTATCAAATCTTCCGTTAATCGTTCAATCGCCTCTGCCCCAAACAGCTTCGTGCAATATTCAAAGGAACCCTTGATCACCCCGTCTTCATCGCTCATGGACAAGGTCAAATCAAATTTGGAGATACGATGCTCCCGAACATACGGACTGAAGGACAGGGTCTCAAGCTTCGCTTCCTGCGACTCCGTATTTTCCAGTGCAAACATGGTGTCAAACAATGGGTTACGGCTTGTATCCCGTGCTACATCCAGCTTTTCCACTAACTCTTCCAGTGGATAATCCTGATGCTCGAAGGCTTGCAGCGTACGATCTCTGGCTTCCAGCAAGTAGTTGTGGAACGTTTGGTTGCCCTTCGGCTGATGCCGGATGGCTAGCGTATTGACGAACATTCCGATCAGTGGCTCCAACTCAGGCAACAAGCGGCCTGCTACCGGAGTACCGATGATCAAATCGTCCTGACCGCTGTATTTGGACAGCAGAACGGTGTAGGCGCTCAATAGCACCATGTACAACGTACTTCCGGTCTGTGCCGCCATTCGGTGCAGTTGTTCGGATACATTCGGGTCAACTGTAAATTCATACAGCACACCCTCGAAGCTGCGAACAGCAGGTCTTGGATAAGCAATCGGCAAATCCAGTACCGGCAATTCTCCGGCTAAATGCTCCAGCCAGAAGTGTTCCCGGCGTTGATATGACTCACGCTGCATTTCCTGCTGCTGCCACACGGCATAGTCCTTGTACTGAATCGGCAGCGGCTCCAATTCCTGCTCCTCGTACAGCTGTACCAGTTCCTGCACGATATTGTTAGACGATACACCGTCTGAAATAATATGGTGCATGTCGTACATCAGGAAATGGCGCTCTGGTCCGGTTTGAATGATCCGGACACGCAGCAGTGGTGCCTGCCGAAGATCAAAGCTGCGTACAAAGGATTCGATATACGCTTCGGCTTCAGATTCACTAACCTGCAGGCGCTCTACTGCAAACTCAACCTGATCGTAAACCCGCTGAACAACCTCGCCTTCCACCATTTCAAAGGAAGTCCGCAACGTTTCATGGCGGGCTATTAACTGACGGAATGCTTCCTCCAGTCGATCTGCCTGAAGCGGTCCTTCCACCGTTAGCACATCCGGCATGTTGTAGCTGACATCCCCACCTTCCAGATGGCTCAAAATGTACAGACGTTTTTGAGCCGAGGAAACCGGGTAGTAGGCCTGTTTCGCCGCCGCAGGGATCACCGTATAGGTGTCTGTGCCGTGCGTAGCTATGAGCTGGGCTTGCTGCTCAATCGTAATGTGCTGGAACACCTCACGCAGTGTAATCCGGCTGTCCAGTTCCTGATGGATTTTGGTCACCAGCGTTGTTGCTCGCAGGGAGTGTCCACCCATGTCGAAGAATGAGTCGGTGACTCCAACGCTGGACAGCTTCAACACATCCTGCCAAATTTGAGCAAGCTTGGCTTCGAGCGGCGTCCGCGGCGCAACGTATTCCATGCCACCTTCGAGGCGCGTTTCCGGCGCTGGCAACGCCTTGCGGTCAATTTTTCCGCTTGGGGTCAGCTGGAAACGATCCAGTTGTACAACATATATCGGGATCATGTAATCCGGCAGCTTCGGCTGCAGCGCATTGCGCAGCTCCGGCAGACTCAGCGGTGCTGTGGCTACGATGTAGGCACACAGGTCCTTATGTCCGTCTTCGCTTTCCCATGCCGTGACCACGGCTTTCTGAATGCCGTCTACGGTCAGCAGCTGTGCTTCCACCTCGCCCAGCTCGATCCGGTACCCCCGGATTTTCACCTGGTGGTCGATCCGGCCTAAATACTCGATGCTTCCATCTGGCAGCCATCGGGCCAGGTCGCCCGTCCGATACATCCGGTGGATGTGGGCATCTGGAGCTTGTTCAGCTTCCACTGAAGCTGAGGCAAACGGATTCGGTATGAACTTCTCTGCCGTCAGTTCCGGCAGGTTCAGGTATCCTCTTCCTACACCTGCACCTCCAATATAGAGCTCACCTGCGATACCGATCGGCACCAGTTGCTGCTGGCTGTTCAGGATGTACACAGACTGGTTCGCTATCGGCGTTCCGATGGATACGGTGTGTTCACCTTTTTCCAGCAGCACGTTCAGGGCTTCTACATCTTCAATCGTATAAGCTGTTGCATCTACCGTCGTTTCGGTCGGACCATACACATTAGTAATTACCGGGCGGTACCCGGACCACTTGTGCAGGAACACATTGACCAGTTGTACAGATAATGCTTCACCGCCGATCAGGTAATGCTTCACTTCTGGCGCTTCCGTCACACTGACGCTTTCGTTCAAAATATGCAGATGCGCAGGTGTGCCGTCCGACAGATCAATTCGGTGCGTTCGGTAGTAGGCGATCAAATGCTCCCCGCTCAGGCTGACGTCACGGGATACCACATGCAAGGTGTGGCCTAATAACAAGCTGGCAAAGATTTGCTTCACCGAAGCGTCAAATACAAATGCCGACAGCCATGCGACATGAAGCGGCTGTTCATAACGGCTGTATACTCGCTCAAATAAAGCATCTACCAGATTGCTGACACTGCCCTGCTCGATCATGACACCTTTCGGCTGACCGGTTGTGCCTGACGTGTAAATCATATAGGCCAGGTTATGCGGGCGGGCCACAGGGATCAGGTTGCTCGCATCCTGTGCTCCCAGTTGAGCTTGAACGTTCTCATCGTCAAGAACTACTGCTCGAACTGTGGATGGCAAGCTGAGTGAGAGATTGGCGACTCTGCTTGTAATCACGACCTTTGCCCCGCTGTCTTGGAGCATGTAGTCGATACGTTCCTGCGGATACATGGTATCCATCGGCACATACGCGCCTCCGGCCTTAAGTACTCCTAGAATGCTCACCAGGATATCGGCAGAACGTTCCAGTAACACGCCTACCGGTTGATCTGCATCGATTCCTTCCGCTCGTAACACACGGGCCAATCGGTTCGCACGCTCGTTCAGCTCGGCGTAGGTCAGCGTCGTGCCCCCAGACACGACCGCTACCCGATCAGGGCTGCGCTTCGCTTGCTCTTCAAATCGTTCGCTGAGCGAGCGACCTTGTTCTGTTTCACGCACGCTATGCGCGTTCGGGTCATTGAACACCTTCAGAATCCGCTCGGTTTCTTCCGCTGTAATCAGCTCCAGCTCGCCCAACTTCGCATCCGGGTTCGCTGCCACGGCTTCGGCCAAACGAATGAAGTGACGTGTCATCCGTTCTACGGTTTCCCGTTGATACAACGCGGTTGCATACTGCAATCCAAACTGGATGCCTACCCCTTCCTCCCTGGCTTCCAGCATCAAATCAAACTTGACTGGCGTTTGTTCCAAGCCGTATGGACGGAAGCTTAGGTCTGCCAGCTGCAATTCGCTTTCCTCAGTGGTTTGCAGCGTAAACATCGTATCGAACAGCGGATGGCGGCTCATATCCCGCTTCACGTTCAGCTTTTCCACCAGTTCCTCAAATGGATAGTCCTGATGTTCGTATGCTTGCAGGGCACGATCTTTCACTTCTTCCACGTAGCTGCGGAAGGTATGCTCTGCCGTCGGATAGTTTCGCAATGCCAACGTACCAACGAACATCCCAAGGATCGACTCCAGATCTGCATGCGGTCGTCCTGCAATCGGCGTGCCGACTACCATGTCCTCTTGGCCGCTGTATTGGTGCAAGAGTGCGGTGTACGCAGCCAGCAGCACCATGTACAATGTAGAGCCTGTGTGCGCCGCCAGTTCTTTCAGGCGTTCGCTAACTTCATGCTCCAGTCCGAACACGACCGTATCCCCTGCCGTACTGCGTACCGCCGGACGGGCAAAGTCCGTAGGTACATCCAGTACAGGCAACTCACCCCGGAAGGTGTCGAGCCAGTACGCTTCCTGACGCTGCATCCACTCCTGATGGGCTTCGCTTTGCTGCCATACCGCATAATCCTTGTACTGAATCCGCAATGGCGATAGCTCTTCACCCTCATACAAGCGGACAAATTCATCAGTCAGTACGCCCATGGACACACCATCCGAGACGATATGGTGCATATCGAGCATAAGCAAATGCTGTTGTTCTTGTTCCACTCCTTGTACGCCCAGGTCCACCAAGCCTACCCGCAGCAGCGGCGCTGCTTGCAGAACGAACGGACGGACAAAGCGCCGTACCAGTTCTTGCGTTTCCTTGCTGACCATCATGTCCGTATCCGTAGTCGCACCCTCTGCCTGTACCTTTGCATATTCCACCTCGAACGGCACGATCTCCTCAATCCATTGCATCGGCTCACTGTCCACTAGTTCAAAGCGGGTACGCAAGGTTGCATGGCGGGCGATCAGTTGCCGGAACGCGTCTTCTACTCGTTTCACATCGAGCGGACCACTCACTTGCAGCACCGACGGCATGTTGTAGTTCACATCATTCGGGTCGAACTGATGCAGCACATACAGTCGTTTTTGCGCCGAGGATAACGGGTAGAAGCCACGGGCTTCTGTCACCGGAATGGACGCATAGTTCACTTGATCCAGCTGTTCCAAAACGGCTGCCAGTTGTTCAATCGTTGGTGCTTCAAAAATACTGCGCAATGGAAGCGGCTTATTCAGCTCCTTGTGAATCTTCGAGGCCAGGGTTGTCGCCCGCAGTGAATGTCCGCCAATCTCAAAGAAGTTTTCCTTCACTCCAACCTGTGCCAATCCAAGTACATCTTGCCAAATTTGGGCCAACTTCACTTCCACCCATGTCCGCGGTGCAACATAATCCGCTCCGCTTTGCAGACTGACCTCTGGTGCCGGTAGTGCTTTGCGGTCGATTTTACCGTTTGGTGTCAGCGGCACCTGCTCCAAGTGGATGAAATATGACGGCATCATGTAGCCTGGCAGCTCCTGGCTTAAAGCGCTGCGTAGCTCACTTGCCACAACTTCCTCATCGGTGACCACATAAGCGCAGAGCTGCTTCTGCCCTTGCTCATCTTCTCGTGCGATGACCACAGCTTCTCGCACCGCCTCCAGCTTCAGCAGCTGGGTTTCTACCTCGCCCAGCTCGATCCGGTAGCCGCGAATTTTCACCTGTGCGTCGATCCGTCCCTTATATTCCAGGGTCCCGTCCACATTCAAGCGTACTAGGTCGCCTGTGCGATAGCAGCGTTCTCCGCTGCGGAACGGGCTGTCGATGAACTTTTCGGCCGTCAGATCCGGACGGTTGAGGTATCCACGTGCCACCCCGTCACCGCCCACGATCAGTTCTCCCCATACCCCGATAGGCTGGAGCCGCATCGAACGGTCCACGACATACGCCGTCGAGTTATGGATCGGTCTGCCAATTGGTACCGATCCTGATTGCACGCCAGTAATCGTATGTGTTGTGGAGAAGGTCGTATTTTCGGTCGGGCCGTAGCCGTTAATAATCTGCAGGTTCGGATGGGCTATCATTACCCGGTTAATATGCGGTACAGACAGCACATCACCACCGACCAACAGCTCCCGTACCCCCTCAAACAGATCAAGATCCTGCTGGGACAGCTGGTTAAAGAGCGGCGCGGTCAGCCACATCGTGGTAATGCCATGATTGCGAACAGCTTCCTTAAGCTTAGGCCCGTCCAAAATGACATCCTGACTTACCAGCACCAGCTGTCCACCATTCAATAGCGCACCCCAAATTTCAAAGGTGGATGCGTCGAAGACAATAGCCCCTGTCTGCAAAATGCGCGTGTCGGCATCCAACTGCGCATAGTTAGTATTTTTCACCAAACGTACAACATTACGGTGTTCTACCATGACGCCCTTTGGCTGGCCCGTCGTACCCGACGTATAAATCACATACGCAAGGTCGTTCGGACCAGACAACGGCTCTAGATGGGAGCCATCCTCGTGGTACACACCCTGTGCCCCATCCAACACCAGCACGTTGCCATTAAAAGCAGCTTTGTCCAGCAGATGGCTTTGCGTCAACAACAGCTCTGCCCCCGAGTCATTCAGCATGTAGCGGATACGCTCCTCTGGATACGTCGGATCGATCGGAACATATGCACCCCCGGCTTTCAAAATGCCTAAGATACCCACGATCAAGTCTACCGAACGCTCGGTCATCAGTCCCACCAGGCGATCCTTCGTCACGCCTTGATTGCGCAGAGTACGAGCCAGACGAGTCGCGCGTTCATTCAGCTCGCGATAGGTCAACTGCTCTCCTTCGAAGAACAACGCTGCCTGCTCCGGTGTCTGCGCTGCTTGTGTTTCGAACAAGCCATGGATCGTTTGCTCCCTTGGATACTTGACGGCTGTATCTCCCCATACGCCCAGAATTTGCTCGCGCTCCTGCTCACTTAAAACATCCAACTCATGCACTTGAATGTCTGGCTTCGCTGTCACTTGCTCCAGCAGCTGCACCAGATGGCTCTGAGTCCGTTCAACGGCTTCACGATCATAGAGCTTCGCATTGTATTCAAATCGGATTTTCATCGCTTCCAGCGGAATGACGAGCAAATTGAAATCATAGTTGGTTTGTTCAATCATACCTGCGTTGCTAATTTCAAAATCCGATTCTGCACCTTCGCCAAGTTGCTCGACCTGCTCCTCCACCGGATAGTTTTCGAACACGATAATGTGGTTGATCAAGTCTTGCTTTTGCTCGCTTAAGGCTTGAATTTCATATAGCGGATACGTTTCATAAGCTTGAGAAGCCAGCGCCTGCTTCTGATTCGCTCTGATCATGTCGGCAAATGTATCCTCAGCTCCACTACGGATACGTACTGGAATGGTGTTAATGAACAAGCCCACCATATTTTCAATACCCGAAATATCAGCCGGACGACCCGACACTACACCGCCAAAAACAGCGTCATCACTACCGTTGTACTTTTGAAGCAGCAAGCCCCATGCCGTTTGCAGTAATGTATTCGTGGTCACGTGGTGCTCCTTGGCAACCATTTCAATGCGGCCTGTCAAATCCTTGCCCAGATCGCACAGCACATGCTCAAATTGTGCACCTTCCGCTTTCACGCCTACTTTTCCGGTCGGAATCGAAGTTTGCTGATCATAGTCGAGCAAATAATCCTTCCAGTATGAAGATGCAGCCTCTACATCCTGTGCTTCAAGCCACTCAATATATTGACTGTACGGAGTAACTGGGGCAAGCTTCGGTTCTCTATGCTCGACGGCTGCAAAATAAGCCTCAAACACCTCATCCGTTACCAACGCCACACACCAGCCATCCATCAAGATGTGATGAGAGCTCCACACAAAATAATAATCCTCATCACCTGTTCGTAAAATCGCCACGCGCATCAATGCATCCTGGGACAAATCGAATCCGGCTGCCTTGTCTTTGCGAATAAATTCCTTCACGTACGCGTCACGCTCCTGCTTAGCCAAATGACGCAGATCCTCATATTTGAAACCAATATCCTTGCGGCGGAAAATGACCTGCACCGGCTCATCCTGCCAACCACTGTAGAAATTAGCTCTAAAAATCTCATGCCGCTGCGCCAAATGATTCAAGCTATCTTGGAAAATATCCGCTTGGAAGCGTCCGCGCAAATCAAATGTCGTTTGTTCAAAATAAGCACCTGACTTTGCATCCATCAGATTATGGAACAGCATACCTTTTTGCATCGGCGTTAACGCATATACATTTTCCAGTTTGCCAATGTCACGAGTCCGCTCTACCAATTGATCCAGCTCAGCCATGGTTACATTTTTAAGCATTACATCGCTTGGAGTCAGCTCCTGTTGTTTGCGGCCTGCGCAATGCGCAATGATTTCCCGCAAGCTGGTTCTGAACTCCTCGGCTAGCTGCTCCATCGTTTCTCGGCGATATTCCTGATTGCTGTAGCTGATCGTCAATTGCAGTTCGCCTTCCGAAATCATTCCATTAATGTCTAGCGTGTGCGATCTGGCTGCATGTGCGCCAAGCTCTTCACCGCTGGAGTAAGGAGATACGTCAATGGATTGATTTTGCATATCTTGATCAAATTGTCCCAAATAGTTAAAGCTGATTTCAGGCTCGGTTACAAAACGCTCTTGCTCACGTGCGGCGGACAGGTATCTCAAAATACCGTAGCCGATACCCTTTTGCGGAATGCGACGCAGCCCTTCCTTCACATGTTTGATGCACTGTGAAAGGTCTTGTCCCACGCTCATATCCAGCACAACCGGGAATTGAGTCGTGAACCAGCCGACGGTGCGAGTAATATCCAGCTCTGGCAAAATGGACTCCCGTCCATGACCTTCCAGGTTGACGAGCACTCGTCCAATGCCAGCCCAGCGATGAATCGTCATTCCTAATGCTGTAAGCAGCAAATCATTCATATCCGTGTTGTAGGCACGATGCGCCTGTTTTAACAGCTGCTCCGTTTCCTGAGCTGTCCACGTGGCAGTAACGATATCGCTGTCTCTATTTAAGGAATAGGACTGTGGCTGGTCTTTTGGAAGCGGCTCATACATTCCCTGTTCAATTTCTTGCCAGAATGTGAGTTCCGCTGCAATTTCCGGACCGTTCGCATATTGAGATTGTCCATCAGCCCAGGTGCGGAACGAATCCGTTTTGTACGGAAGACGAATCGCTTGTCCGTTCAATGCCTGCTCATAGGCTGTTGTAATATCCTCGAACAAAATGCGCCAGGATACGGTGTCCACCACTAAGTGATGAATCGCAATCAGCAAATGGTCTCCATCTGGGCAATGGAACAGCCCCAGCTTCACCAGCGGTCCTTCACTCAAATCAATTCCAGCTTGAATTTCATTCGCTTTGGCCTCAATGGCCGCAGACACCTCAGTCTCATTGCGGAAGTCCGTCTGCTCCAGCGTGTACAGCTTACCCTCACCAATCGCACGGCTCCATGCTTCGTATCCGTGATCGGTAGGACGGAAAATGGTACGCAGCGCGTCGTGATGGCTAACAATTTGCTCCATCGCTGTACGCAATGCCGTTTCATCAAAACCGTCCTTGCTATGCAGCATGATGGACTGGTTATGGTGATGAGCATCCGTCAGGTTTTGCTCAAAGAACCATTGTTGAACTGGTGTCAGCTTCACAGCGCCCACCACTTCGCTCTGATCTGCCAATCTTGTCACAGATTGGACTTTCAGCGCCAATGCAGACACCGTTGGATTGCTGAACAGGTCTTTCATGTTCAGTCGATAGCCTGCTTGCAGCAATCGGGACGATACCTGCAGGGCCTTGATCGAATCGCCGCCCAGCTCGAAGAAGTTATCCTGCGTGCCTACCGCTTCCACGCCGAGCACCCCTGCCCATACCGAAGCCAGTACCTGCTCGACCGTTGTACGCGGTGCCACATAGGCTGCACCTGTATGGATGCTGCCTTCCGGATCCGGCAACGCCTTACGGTCGATTTTGCCGTTGCTCGTCAGCGGGATCGTCTCCAGTCGCATCAAGCGTGCTGGCACCATGTGTGTCGGCAGTCCTGCTTCCAGCTCAGCCTGTACCTCCTCGATCCGCAGCTCCGCTTCTCCCGTGATATAGCCGCACAAATACTTGTGCCCACGCTCATCTGTCCGGTCGATCACGACCGCTTGACGCACACCCGGCACCCGCTGGATCACGGTTTCGATCTCGCCCAGCTCAATCCGGTAGCCCCGGATTTTGACCTGATAGTCCATCCGGCCGATAAAGTCCACGTTCCCGTCCGGCATCCACCGTGCCAGGTCACCTGTGCGATACAATCGTTCACCCGGCACGTACGGATTCGCCACGAATTTCTCGGCCGTCAGGTCGGCACGGTTCAGGTACCCGCGTGCTACCCCGGCTCCGCCAATGCATAGCTCGCCCAGTACGCCGATAGGTACCGGATTCAATTGGCTGTCCACGATATAAAAACGTGCATTCAGCCACGCCTGACCAATCGGCACACTGCCGCTGCTTGGCAGCTTCGATAGCTCTTCGTCATAGAAGCTGGAGTCAATCGCTGCTTCCGTTACGCCGTAGCTGTTAATGATGCGAATATCTGCACCAAATCGTTCTTGTAGCACCCGGTAATCTGTCACGCTACAGCTATCCGAGCTGGTGATCAGCAGCTCCAGACTGCTCATGTCCAGTCCGTGTTCATGCACATGCTGCATGAATGGTACGATCAAGGCCGGTGTCGATTCGAACACCGTAACCTGATAGTCACGAATCCAGCTGTATAGACGGCTCGGATCAATCCGGTCGTCTTTCGGGCAGATGACCATTGTTCCGCCGTTATAGAGCGCCCGTGCGATATCCCCGACGAATACGTCAAAGGAGAAGCTTGCCAGTTGCAGCAATCGTACCGGGAATTGGTTCAGACGGTAATCCCGCCGATACGCCGCAGCCGTATTCACCAAGCTCCGATGCTCAATCATGACTCCCTTCGGACGTCCCGTTGTTCCGGAGGTGTAGATCACATACGCCAGATCCTGCGGCTCGTTGATATGCTCGATATCCGCAGTATCCCCGGTGTACAGCGACTCATCGTCCAACGCCAGTACGGTATGCAGACGCAGTCCTGTTGCTGGTTCGGATGTTGCTTTGTTTTCCTCCAGCCATCCCTGCGCACGCTCCTGCAAGCCTGTTTGAGTCAAGAGTACCGTCGCACCGCTGTCCTCCAGCATGAAACGAATACGTTCTGACGGATAATCGGCATCCAGCGGCACATACGCGCCTCCTGCCTTCCATACCGCCAGTACGCCGACCAGCATATCCACCGAACGTTCGCTCAAGATGCCGACAATCGACTCGCGTTCAATGCCTTCATTTCGCAATCTACGAGCCAACTGGTTCGCACGCTCGTTCAGTTTGCGGTACGTAAGCTGTTGCTCCTCGTACACAACCGCCACGTGATCCGGTACAAGCTGCGCCTGTTCCTCCACAAAGGTATGGAACAGGGCTCCTGCTTCAACGGCAGCAACATCCGATACCCCCACATCTCCAAAACCGTAGATGATTTGTGCTTTTTCCTCGACGGTTACCATATCCAAAGCTGCCAGTGGCTGCTGTGGATGAAGTGTAATGGCACGAACAAGTTCGGTAAAATGCTTGGCCAATCGCGCGATGGTTTCAGGCTTGTACAGCGCCGTGCTGTATTCCAGACTGCACAGGATACCTTCCGGCTGCTCCACTGCATCCAGAGTCAAATCAAATTTGGCAGTATTATTTTCCGTCGGATACGGCTTTAAGGTCAGACCTTCCAGCTCCAACTCCTGCTGCTCAAATGTTTTCAACTCAAACATCGTGTCAAACAGCGCATTTCGGCTCGTATCCCGTGTCAAATTCAGCTTTTCAACCAGCTCTTCAAAAGGATAGTCTTGATGCTCATAGGCACTGAGCGCATGCTCTTTGACCTCTCGCAGATGATCAAGGAACGTTTTCTCGCCAGATGGATAATTGCGGATCGCCAGCGTGTTAAGGAATACGCCTATCAGGCCCCCCAACTCCGCATGTGGTCTTCCCGCAATCGGCGTTCCGACGATAATGTCCTCCTGCCCCGAATATTTATGCAAGAGCGTGCTATACGCTGCAAGCAACACCATGTACAAGGTTGATCCGGTTTGAGCGGCCAGCTGCTTCAACTGCTCGCTGTCCTCCATGCTGATGGCAAAATCCAATCGAGTTCCTTCCAGACGCTGTACGGCTGGTCTTGCAAAATCTGTTGGCATATCCAGCGCCGGAATTTCACCAGCCATGGTTTTCAGCCAATAGCTTTCTTGCTCATGAAGACGTTCACTTTGCATATCTGCATGCTGCCAAACGGCATAGTCCTTGTACTGGATGCGAAGCGGCAGCAGCTCCTTGCCTGCATACAATTGAGAAAGCTCCTGCACGATAATTCCCTCAGTAACGCCATCCGAAATAATATGGTGCATGTCATAGAGCATAACGTGACGTTGCGGTCCGTTTTCTACCAACTGAACCCGCAGCAACGGTGCTTGCGCGAGATCAAATGCACGTACAAAGTCCAGTGCATACTGCTGTGTCTCTTCTTCGCTTGCACGCACATGCTCGACGTTGAATTCGACATTTGGTTCAATACGTTGAACAACCTCGCCATCCACCATATCGAATCTGGTTCGCAGGGTTTCATGACGGGCAATCAGCTGACGGAAGGCTTGCTCCAGTCGCGTTTTATCCAGGGAACCTTCAATAATCAAAGCTTCCGGCATGTTGTAGCTAACCTCTCCACCTTCCAGATGACTCAAAACATACATCCGTTTTTGCGCCGAGGAAACTGGATAATATGCGCGCTCCTCCACAACAGGTATGGATACATACGTGTGCTGTGTCTGATGTTCACCCATCACCTGTACCAGTTGCTCAATCGTCGGATATTGGAAAATATCTCGCAGCGCCAGCTTGTGATGCAGCTCCTGATGAATTTTCGCCACCAGTGTTGTAGCACGCAGAGAATGTCCTCCCACTTCAAAGAAGTTATCCTTAATGCCTATCTGCGAATGATTCAGCACACTTTGCCAGATACGTACCAGTTGCTCTTCCAGCAATGTCCGCGGTGCAGCGTACTCCGTACCTCCCAAGCGTGCTTCCGGCGCAGGCAACGCTTTGCGGTCGATTTTTCCGTTAGGTGTCAGCGGGAAATGATCCAGTTGTACGACATACGTCGGGATCATATAGCCCGGCAGCTTTGGCTGCAGCGCATTGCGTAGCTCCGGCAAGCTCAATGCCTCTGAGGCTACGAGATACGCACACAGGTCCTTGTTGCCATCTTCGTTTTCCCAGGCGGTGACCATCGCTTTTTCAATACCATCCACGGTCAGCAGCTGCGCTTCCACCTCGCCCAGTTCAATCCGGTAGCCCCGGATTTTGACTTGATAGTCCATCCGGCCGATAAAGTCCACATTTCCGTCCGGCATCCACCGCGCCAAATCGCCTGTGCGGTACAATCGTTCACCCGGCACATACGGATTCGCGACGAATTTCTCGGCCGTCAGATCCGCACGGTTCAGGTACCCACGCGCTACCCCAGCTCCGCCAATGCATAGCTCGCCCAGTACGCCGATAGGTACTGGATTCAATTGGCTGTCCACGATATAAAAACGTGCATTCAGCCACGCCTGACCAATCGGCACACTGCCGCTGCTTGGCAGCTTCGATAGCTCTTCGTCGTAGAAGCTGGAGTCAATCGCCGCTTCCGTTACGCCATAGCTGTTAATAATCCGAGTAGCTGCGCCAAACCGCTCTTGCAGCACTCGGTAATCCGCCACATTGCAGCTATCCGAGCTGGTGATGAGTAGCTCCAGACTGCTCATGTCCAGTCCCTGTTCATGCACATGCTGCATGAACGGTACGATCAGAGCTGGTGTCGATTCAAACACCGTAATCTGATAATCGTGAATCCAGTCATACAGACGGCTGAGATCAATCCGGTCGTCTTTCGGACAAATCACCATCGTTCCGCCGTTATAGAGCGCCCGTGCGATATCCCCGACGAATACGTCGAAGGAGAAGCTCGCCAGCTGCAGCAGCCGTACCGGGAACTGGTTCAGACGGTAATCCCGGCGATACGCCGCAGCCGTATTCACCAAGCTGCGATGCTCGATCATGACTCCCTTCGGACGTCCCGTTGTTCCGGAGGTGTAGATCACATACGCCAGATCCTGCGGTTCATTGATAGGTTCGATATCCGTGGTGTCTCCGGTGTACAGCGACTCATCATCCAACGCCAGCATTGTCTGCAAGCACAGTCCAGTTGCTGGTTCGGATGTTGCTTTACTGTCAGATGGCGAGTCTAATGTTAAACTCAGGTCTCCATGGAGGGTATCTGATTCCACCGTCTCAGCGCTAACCGCCGTTTCCAGTTGGCCCTCAGACTTCCCTCCGGCCAAGGCCCCTCGGCTTTCCTCCAGCCATACCTGCGCACGCTCCTGCAAGCCTGTTTGGGTCAACAGTACCGTCGCACCGCTGTCCTCCAGCATGAAACGAATACGTTCTGACGGATAGTCTGCATCCAGCGGCACATATGCGCCTCCAGCCTTCCACACCGCCAGTACGCCGACCAGCATGTCTACCGAACGTTCGCTCAAGATGCCGACAATCGACTCGCGTCCAATGCCTTCATTTCTCAATCTACGAGCCAATTGGTTCGCACGCTCGTTCAGTTTGCGGTACGTAAGTTGTTGCTCCTCGTACACAACCGCCACGTGATCCGGTACAAGCTGCGCCTGTTCTTCCACAAAGGTATGGAACAGGGCTCCTGCTTCAACAGCAGCAACCTCCGATACCCCCACATCTCCAAAACCGTAGATGATTTGTGCTTTTTCCTCCACGGTTACCATATCCAAAGCTGCCAGTGGCTGCTGCGGATCAAGTGTAATCGCACGAACGAGCTCGGTAAAATGCTTGGCCAATCGTGCGATGGTTTCAGGCTTATACAGCGCCGTGCTGTATTCCAGACTGCACAGAATACCTTCCGGCTGCTCCACTGCATCCAGAGTCAAATCAAATTTGGCAGTATTATTTTCCATCGGATACGAATTTAGAGTAAGACCTTCCAACTGCAACTCCTGCTGCTCCAATGTTTTCAACTCAAACATCGTGTCAAACAGCGCATTTCGACTTGTATCCCGCGTTAAATTCAGCTTCTCAACCAGCTCTTCAAAAGGATAGTCTTGATGCTCATAAGCACTGAGCGCATGCTCTTTGACCTCTTGCAGATAATCAAGATATGATTTGTCGCCAGACGGATAATTACGGATCGCCAACGTGTTGATGAATACACCTACCAGGCTCTCCAGTTCCGCATGCGGTCTTCCGGCAATCGGCGTTCCAACCACGATGTCCTCTTGGCCCGTGTATTTATGCAAGAGCGCGGTGTACGCCGCCAGCAGCACCATATACAGTGTTGCGCCTGTTTGTGCGGCCAGCTCTTTCAGACGTTCGCTAACTTCACGCTCCAGTCCGAATTCGATCGTATTTCCTGCTGTACTCTGCATCGCCGGACGGGCAAAGTCGGTTGCCAGATCCAGCACAGGCAGTTCGCCTCGGAAGGTGTCGAGCCAGTACGCTTCCTGACGCTGCATCCACTCCTGATGGGCTTCGCTTTGCTGCCATACCGCATAATCCTTGTACTGAATCCGCAATGGCGACAGCTCTTCACCGTCATACAAGCGAACAAATTCATCGGTCAGTACCTCCATGGACACACCATCCGAAACGATATGATGCATGTCGAGCATGAGCAAATGCTGCGGTTCTTGCTCCACTCCTTGTACGCCAAGGTCCACCAAGCCTACCCGCAGCAGCGGCGCAGCTTCCAGATCGAACGGACGGACAAAGCGTCGCACCCGCTCTCTCGTTTCCTTGCTGACCATCGTGTCTGTATCCGTAGTAGTCGTATCCTCTGCCTGAATCTTTGCATATTCCACCTCGAACGGCACTGTGTCCTCAATCCATTGCATCGGCTCACTGTACATCAGCTCAAAGCGGGTACGCAAGGTCGCATGGCGGGCGATCAGTTGACGGAACACATCTTCTACTCGTTTCACGTCCAGCGGGCCACTCACTTGCAGCACCGACGGCATGTTGTAATTCACATCATTCGGGCCGAACTGATGCAGCACATACAGTCGTTTTTGCGCCGAGGATAACGGGTAGAAATCACGGGCTTCCGTCACCGGAATGGACGCATACGCCACTTGATCCAGACTTTCCAGAACTGCTGCCAGTTGTTCAATCGTTGGTGCTTCAAAAATACTCCGCAATGGAAGCGGCTTGTTCAGCTCCTTGTGAATCTTCGAGGCCAGTGTCGTCGCACGCAGCGAATGTCCGCCAATCTCAAAGAAGTTTTCCTTCACGCCGACCTGCGCCAAGCCCAGCACATCCTGCCAAATTTGCGCCAGCTTCACTTCCACCCACGTCCGCGGTGCAACATAATCCGCTTCGTTTTGCAGGCTGCCTTCCGGTGCTGGCAGTGCCTTGCGGTCGATTTTGCCGTTCGGACTCAGTGGCATCTGCTCCAGTTGTACAAAGTACGATGGCACCATATAGCTTGGCAGCCCCCGGCCCAGCTCACTTCTCAGCTCGCTGGCTCCGAGCTCTTGACCCGCGACGTAGTACGCTACCATTTGTTTTTGGCCTGTTTCGTCCGCACGAGCCATGACTACGGCTTCGCGTACCGACTCCACCTTCAACAACTGCGATTCGACCTCACCCAGCTCGATCCGGTACCCCCGGATTTTCACCTGATGGTCGATCCGGCCCAAGTACTCGATGTTGCCGTCCGGCATCCATCTCGCCAAATCGCCCGTGCGGTACATCCGCTCATAGCCTGCTTCGCCATCCGCAAACGGATCGGCAACGAATTTCTCTGCCGTCAGCTCTGGACGGTTCAGATAGCCGCGTGCTACGCCTACACCGCCGATGCACAGTTCCCCTGCAACCCCGATCGGCTGCAATTGCTCCGTGCCTTCCTTCACGATGTACAGACGGATGTTCTGAATCGGTTTTCCGATTGGAATGACGGTATATTCCTCCGTCGGCTCGCAATCAAAGTACGATACGTCCACCGTCGCTTCGGTTGGGCCATACAGGTTGATCAGCTTCGCTCCAGCGATACCTGACACGAGTCGTTGGAACCGCGCCACATGCTGCGGCGGCAACGCTTCCCCGCTGGCAAATACATGGCGTAGTGTTCCCAGCTTCGCTTGCATCACTTCCTGCGGCTGCTGCTCCACATACTCCAGGAATGCATGCAGCATCGCAGGCACAAAGTGCATCGTGCTTACGCTATCGCGGGCAATCGTGTCTACGATGTCCTCCGGATTCTTTTCCCCGCCAACCGACAGCAGACTCACCTTCGAGCCAACCATCGACCACCAGAACAGCTCCCACACCGACACGTCGAATGTGAAGGCAGTCTTTTGCAGGATCGTATCCTCTGCACTCAAGCCGTAACGGTCATGCATCCACAAAATCCGGTTCAGCACGGAATGGTGCTCAACCATAACGCCCTTCGGTTTTCCAGTCGAGCCGGAGGTGTAGATGACATAGGCTACATGACGCGGACCAGCCAGTGGCTCCAGATTCGAGCCGTCTTCGTGGTACATGTCCTTGCCACCCTGCACCGGACGATCCAGCACCAGCACCTTGCCGTCGAAGCTCAGCGACGCTTGCTCGGCCAAATGCGATTGCGTCAATACCAGCTTCGCTCCCGAGTCTTCCAGCATAAAGCGAATACGGTCCGCCGGATATTCCGGATCAATCGGCACGTAGGCTCCACCTGCCTTGAGGATCGCATAGATGCCTACGATCATTTCCAGCGAGCGCTGTACTAAAATGCCTACCGGCTGATCCGGTTCAACGCCTTCCGCACGCAGGGTGCGTGCGAGACGGTTGGCCCGCTCGTTCAGTTCACCGTAGGTCAACGTCTCTGCTCCAAACAGCACCGCCACCTGATCCGGTGTTCGTGCCGCCTGTTCCTCGAACAGCGCACTTAACGTCTGACCCTGCGGATAAGCTGCCGCCGTAGCTCCCCAAACCTGAACAATCTGCGCTTGTTCTTCCGGTGTTACCAATTCCAGCTCATTCACACGGATATGCGGATTGTTCACGATTTGCTCAATCACATGCAATACATGTCCTTGCATACGCTCCACGGTAGCCCGATCGTACACATTAGCGTTATATCTGAACATGATGCTGAAGACTTCATCAGGCATCACAATCAAGTCCAGATCATAATTCGTTTGCTCGACAACCTCTACATTCGTAATTTCAAAAGCGGACGGACGAACTTCGCCAAGCTGCTCCACCTGCTGCTCTACCGGATAGTTTTCAAACACCATAATGTGGTTAATCAGATTTTGCTTCTGCTCCGTCAGCGCCTGAATCTCATACAGCGGGAAACTGTCGTATACTCCTGAGGCCAGTGCCTGCTCCTGCGTTTTCCGCATAACCTCCACAAAAGTGGCATTCCGTTCACTTTGAATCCGAACTGGTATCGTATTAATGAACAAACCGATCATATTCTCTACACCAGCAATATCTGTCGGGCGTCCAGATACGACACTACCGAAAATAACATCCTCATTGTTGTTATATTTCTGCAAAATAAGGCCCCACACGCTTTGCATCAGCGTATTAATCGTCACCTGCTGCTGCTTCGCAATCCGGTACATGGCTTCGCTCCACGTTTGATCCAGCTCCACCGTTATTTTTTCAGAAATATATTCGCTGGTTTCACTAGCTGTAGTGGATAGAGCATTTTCCCTGCTGTCCACGGCTTGATCTTTTGATGAAGCATCCGAGCCAGGTAGCAAAGTCTGCTGTTCAAAGCCCGCCAAATAGCTGCTCCAATAATCTTTTGCCGCACGTTCATCCTGACGCTCCAGCCATTCGATATATTGGCCATATGGGGTGATATTAGCAAGCTTCGGCTGCTTCTGCTCCACCAGCGCAAAGTACGTACCGAACACTTCACCTGTAACTAGCGACAAGCACCAGCCGTCCATGACAATGTGATGGAAGCTCCACACCAAATGATACGTTTCTTCATTTGTCTGCAACACCTGTACGCGCATGAGCGCATCGGTACCGAGATTAAAGCCCCGGGCCTGGTCCTCCTGCTTGAACGCATGGATATACGCCTTTTGCTCCGCTTCCTGCATTCCACGTAAATCCTTGAAGGAAAGGTCGCTATCTTTGTGACGGAACACGATCTGTAATGGCTCCTCACTGTGCCCTGTCTCAAACATATGGAAATTCGTCCGCAGCGCCTCATGACGCTGTGTCAGTAGATCAAGACTCTTCCGGAAAACAGCAACATCAAAGCTGCCTTTTTGATCAAACGACGCTTGCTGGAAGTATGCGCCTGATTCCGGCTCCATCAAGCTATGGAAAAGCATCCCCTTCTGCATAGGCGAGAGAGCATAAACATTTTCCAGTTCACCCACAGCAGCCATTTGCTCCGTCAATTGTTCCAGCTGCTCCAACGTCAAGCCCTTGAACAATACATCGCTTGGTGTTAGCTCACTCCGCTCTTTGGAGGCACAATGAACGATCACTTCCTGCAAGCTCTCCTGCAGCAATTGTGCAAATTTTTCCACGTTATGTTGATGATATACCTTGCTGTCATAGCGAATTTCCAACGTGAGCACGCCTGCTGTAATCATCCCGTTCACATTCAGTGGATGCTCCAGAGCGGTATTGTCACTCATCGGCTCTCCACCTGTATGTGAAGACAGAGTGATATCACCATTTTCCAAATCCTGATCAAATTGCCCCAAATAGTTAAAGCTAATTTCAGGCTGCAAGGTCAAGGAAGGATTGGCAGCATGCTGAGACATATATTTCAAAATACCGTAGCTAATGCCCTTATGTGGCACATGACGCAGATCTTCCTTCACCCGTTTGATTCGCTGACCAACTTCTGCCTTACCGTCAACATCGAGCAGCAGCGGATATTGGCTCGTAAACCAGCCCACTGTACGTGTGATGTCGATATCTGGAATAATGGCTTCCCGGCCATGTCCTTCCAGGTTGACCAGCACACGCTCCTGACCGCTCCAGTTGTATAACGCTGTACCCAGTGCGGTTAACAGCAGATCATTGACCTCTGTGTTATACGCACGGTGTGCTTCCTGAAGCAGTAGTCGTGTTTCCTGCTCGCTCCAAGCCACGGTCACCGTCTCACTGTCTCTTATCAGAGAATGCTGTCCTTCCGTGCTCTCTTGATCCTTAGGCAACGATGCGAATTCCATTTGGGCGAGATGCTGCCAATATTCGCGTTCGTTTTCGATGGCCGGACTATTCGCATATTGAGACAAGCGCTCTGCCCAAGCGGAGAAAGAGTCCGTTTTATATGGCAGACGAATCGCTTCTCCCCGAACCGCCTGCTCATATCCGGTGGCAAAATCCTCAAACACAATCCGCCATGAAATGCCGTCTACGACCAAATGGTGGATCGCAATCAGTAAATGATCTCCGTCCGTGCAATGGAACAGCCCCAGCTTGACCAGTGGTCCCTCGTCCAGACGAATGGAACTTTGAATAGCATTCGCTTTCTCTTCAATGGCCTTCACCACGTCCGCAGCGTCTTCGTTGCCCGTCAAATCAACAACGTCCAGACTATAGAACTTGCCTTCGTTCAAGCCACGATTCCTCGCTTCATAGCCCTGTTCGGTCTGACGGAAGACCATGCGCAGCGCATCATGATGCTCGGTCACCTTGGTCACCGTTTGATGCAATGCGGCTTCATCGAAGCCTTGCTCTCTATACAGCATCACCGACTGATTGAAATAATGCGGCTCTGCTAAAAATTGTCCAAAGAACCATTGCTGAATCGGGGTCAGCTTGACCGCTCCCGAAACCGCACGCTGATCGGCTGTACGGCTGACCTTGTGGACATGACCACTCAGCAGCGATACGGAAGGATATTGGAACAGATCCTTCATTTCCAGCTTGTAGCCAGCTTGCAGCAAACGGGAGGATACCTGGATCGCTTTGATCGAATCTCCACCCAGATCAAAGAAATTATCCAAAATCCCGACTCTCTTTGCCCCTAATACGGCCTGCCAAATGGAAACCAAAGTCTGCTCCAGCGCTGTACGCGGCTCTATATAATCCGCTCCGCTTTGCAGGCTGCCTTCCGGTGCCGGCAGTGCCTTGCGGTCGATCTTACCGTTCGGTGTCAATGGCATCTGCTCCAGCTGGATGAAATACGAAGGCACCATGTAATTTGGAAGCTCCTCGCCCAGTAAGCTGCGCAGCTCTCCTGCGTTCACGTCCCGTTCGGCAACATAGTACGCCACCAGTTGGTTTTGCCCCTGCTCGTCCGCCTGGGCCAGTACGATGACCTCTTGCACATCTTCCACTTTCAGAATTTGTGCCTCGACCTCGCCCAGTTCAATCCGGTAGCCCCGGATTTTGACCTGATGGTCGATCCGGCCCAAATATTCGATGTTGCCATCCGGCATCCATCTCGCCAAGTCACCCGTGCGATACATCCGTTCATAGCCTGCTTCGCCAGCCGCAAATGGATTCGGTACAAATTTCTCAGCCGTCAGCTCTGGACGATCCAGATAACCACGGGCCAGACCCGGACCGGACACGCACAGCTCACCCGCTACGCCTACCGGAGCCAAATGTCCATGCACATCCACCATGTATACCCGGTGATTCGGCACAGGGCGTCCGATGGAAATCAGTTGGCCTGCTCTCTCATCCTCGGATACCGGCCAGATCGACGTCGCTACCGAGTTTTCGGTTGGACCGTAGCCGTTGTAGTACGCCACCTGGTCCTTCCACTTGTATACCAGCTCTGTTGATGATGCTGAACCAGCAGTGAACAGAATACGCAGGTTTGGCATCCGTTCCGGCTCCAGATACACCGCATAGGTCGGCGGTAAGGCTGCCACGGTAATTTGATGATCCGCCATATATTGCTCAAACCGCTCATAGTTCAAAATCGTCTCTGACGTTGGCACATACAACGTAGCTCCGCAGAACAGCGCCTGGAAGATTTCCCAGCAGGCCGCATCAAACGAATAGCTGGCGAACAACAACGCATGATCCGACGTGCTGATCCGAAGTGTCTGATCAAAATACGTTTTCAGATTGCACAGCCCGTGATGCTCCAGCATAACGCCCTTCGGCTGCCCCGTCGTACCCGACGTATAAATCACATACGCCAGATCGTTTGGACCGGACAACGGCTCCAGATTGGAACCATCCTCGTGATACACCGTTTGATCTCCATCCAGCACCAGCACGTTGCCGTCAAAAGCTGCTTTGTCCACCAGATGGCTTTGCGTCAACAACAGCTCTGCCCCTGAGTCATCCAGCATGTAGCGGATACGCTCCTCTGGATACGTCGGATCAATTGGCACATATGCGCCCCCGGCTTTCAAAATCCCGAAGATGCCCACAATCATGTCTACCGAACGCTCAGTCATCAGACCCACTAGACGATCCTTCGTCACGCCTTGACTGCGCAAGGTACGAGCCAGACGATTCGCGCGTTCATTCAGCTCGCGATAGGTCAACTGCTCTCCTTCAAAGAACAACGCTGCCTGCTCCGGTGTCTGTGCTGTTTGTGTCTCGAACAAGCCATGGATCGTCTGCTCGCTTGGATACTCGGCGGCAGTATCTCCCCATACGCCCAGAATTTGCTCGTACTCCAGCTCGCTTAACATATCCAGCTCTTGCACCCGAATGTCTGGCTTCGCTGTCACTTGCTCCAGCAGCTGCACCAGATGACCTCGAATTTGTTCTACACTTTCACGTTCAAATGCCAGTGCATTATAACCAAAGCTCATGTGAATAGTGTTCCCCGGCAGCACCACCAGGTTAAAGTCATAGTTGGTCTGCTCGACAGACTCAACGCCTGTGATGCTGAAGCTGGACCCATCACCGTTACCTAATTGCTCAATTTGTTCGTCTACCGGATAGTTCTCAAAAATAAGAATATGATTAATCAAATCCTGCTTAAGCTCCGACAACCCCTGAATTTCATACAACGGGTACGTATCATAGGCATGGGAAGCAATCGATTGCTCCTGGGTTTGCTTCATCACGTCTGAGAATAAGCTATCCACATGACTGCTGATGCGTACAGGAATCGTATTGATAAACAAACCAATGATGTGCTCCACATTTGGAATTTCTGCCGGACGTCCAGATACCACGCTGCCAAACACCACATCATCTGTGCCATTATATTTTTGCAGCAAAATACCCCAAACGGTCTGCATCAACGTATTGATGGTTACCTGATAACGATTGGCTATTCGCTGAATGCTTGCCGTTAGATCTGCGCCCAAGTCAAAATCCAGACGCTTCGCCTGATATCCCGTTTTACCCTGGATTTTAGCCTGTGGCAAGCGGGACTGTTCCTCATACCCTTCCAGAACCTTGCTCCAGTAACCTGATGCGGCCTGACGATCCTGCTGCTCCAGCCATTCGATATATTGACTGTACGGCGTTACAGGTGCCAGCTCAGGCTGCTTATGGGCCAGTATCGCAAAATAGCTCGCAAATACTTCATTTGTCACCAGCGACAGGCACCAGCCGTCCATCACGATATGATGGAAACTCCATACAAAACGGTACGAATCCTCACCTGTGCGCAAAACAGCGACACGCATCAAAGCATCTTGCGCCAGATCAAAGCCCCTCTGCTTGTCTTTACGCGTAAATTCAAGGATGTACTCGTTTTGCTTCTCTTCCTCCACATCGCGCAGGTCCTCTACATATAGTTCACTGCGCTTATTGCGGTACACGACCTGAAGCGGTTCATCCTTCCAGCCACTGTAGAAGTTCGTGCGCAATGCCGTATGCCGCTGTACCAATACATCCAGGCTTGCCGCAAAAGCAGCGATATTAAAATGTCCTTGCAGATCAAAGGATGCCTGCTCAAAATAAGCTCCCGATTGCGAATCCATAAGATTGTAAAAGAGCATACCCTTCTGCATAGGCGTCAGTGCGTATACATTTTCCAGCACACCTGTACGTGAAGCCTGTTCCGCAATTTGTTCCAGCTCTCCAGTCGTCAGACCTTTGAAGGACACATCACTCGGAGTCAACTCCGGCTGTTCCTGAGCGACGCAATGCGTAATCACCTCTTGCAAAGCGGCTTGCACCAGTCCCGCCACATGCTCCAGCGTTTCTTTGCGATACTGCTTACGACTGTAAGCGATCGTCAATCGCAACATGCCTTCCGAGATCATCGCGTTCAAATCCAGCGTGTACAGTAACGGTGAATGTGTATCATCTGTCTCACCTGCACCGTGGGACGACAACGTGATTCCGCTGTTTTGCAGATCCTGATCGACCTGACCCAAATAGTTAAAGCTGATTTCCGGTTCTGCTGCAATTGCACGCGCTTCATCCGATGCGGACGCATGGGACAAGTAGCGCCACGTTCCATACGTCAGCCCTTTATGCGGAATCCGGCGCAGGCCTTCCTTCGTGTCTTTAATCCGCTCTGCCAGCGTCAGATTTGCACCCGTGTCCAGCAGCACCGGATACAAGCTCGTAAACCAGCCTACCGTACGTGTAATATCCACCTCTGGCAGGATCGCTTCCCGACCATGTCCCTCCAGATTCACCAGCACATGTCCTGCGCCTGTCCAGTTATGCATCGCCAATCCTAACGCGGTCAGCAGCAAATCATTGACCTCGGTGTTGTAGGCGCGATGTGCCTGCTTCAACAGCTGCTGGGTTTCAGCTTCGGTCCACTCCACCGTCAGCACTTCGCTGTCTGCATTCAAGGAGCCCTCATAGGCAAAATCCTTAGGCAGCGGCGCAGCATCAGCTTTGGCCTGCTCCAACTGCTGCCAGTAGACTTCATCCGATGCAGCTTCAGGACGGTTGGCGTAAGACGACAACTCCCGTGCCCATGTTTGGAAGGAATCCGTTTTATATGGCAAACGTACAGACTCACCCTTCAGCGCTTGCTCGTAGCCTGTAGAGAAATCTTCAAACAGAATCCGCCACGACACCCCGTCCATCACCAAATGGTGAATGGCTATGAGCAAATGATCGCCCTCTACTGTGCGGAACAATCCCAGTTGCACGAGAGGTCCTTCGGACAGATAAATGCTGCTTTGAATTTCAGTTGCCTTCGCTTCCAGCGCTTCCGCATAGGTTGCCTGTTCACGGTAATCCACCGTTTCCAGCGTATACAATGCGCCTTCATCTACACCGCGTGTCCAAGCCGTGTAACCGGATGAAACCTGACGGAAAACCGTACGCAACGCATCATGGTGCTTCACGATATGATCCATTGCCCGGCGAACCGCCGTCTCATCAAAGCCCTCGGCGCTATAGAGCATGACCGCCTGATTAAAGTACTGCGGACGCTCGCGCTCCTGTGCAAAGAACCAGTGCTGGATCGGAAGCAAAGCGGTTTCCCCACTCACTTCTCCTTGATCTGCAATACGGCTCACCTCTTGCATATGCGGTGCCAGTGTTGCGACTGTTGGATACTGGAACAAATACTTCATGTCCAGCTTGTAGCCTGCCTGGAACGAACGGGATGCGATTTGAATTGCCTTGATTGAATCGCCGCCCAGATCAAAGAAATTGTCCAAAATACCGACAGTTTGCACGCCCAGTACTGACTGCCAGACTGCCACGAGTGCCCGTTCCGGTGCGGTGCGCGGCTCTTCATAATCCGCCCCGCTTTGCAGACTACCTTCCGGTGCTGGCAGTGCCTTGCGGTCGATTTTGCCGTTCGGACTCAGCGGCATCTGCTCCAGCTGTACAAAGTACGATGGCACCATATAGCTTGGCAGCTCCCGGCCCAGCTCACTTCTCAGCTCGCTGGCTCCGAGCTCTTGCCCGGCAACGTAGTACGCCACCATTTGTTTTTGGCCTGTTTCATCTGCACGGGCCATGACGACCGCTTCGCGTACCGATTCCACCTTCAGCAGCTGCGATTCGACCTCGCCCAGCTCGATCCGGTACCCCCGGATTTTCACCTGATGGTCAATCCGGCCCAAATATTCGATGTTGCCGTCCGGCATCCATCTCGCCAAATCGCCCGTACGGTACATCCGCTCATAGCCTGCTTCGCCCACGGCAAACGGATCCTTCACAAATTTCTCTGCCGTCAGCTCCGGACGGTTCAGATAGCCTCGTGCTACGCCTACACCGCCGATGCACAGCTCCCCTGCAACCCCAATCGGCTGCAATTGCTCCGTGCCTTCCTTCACGATGTACAGACGGATGTTCTGAATCGGTTTTCCGATTGGAATAACGGCATATTCCTCCGTCGGCTCGCAATCAAAGTACGATACGTCCACCGTCGCTTCGGTTGGGCCATACAGGTTGATCAGCTTCGCTCCAGCGATTCCTGACACGAGCCGTTGGAACCGCGCCACATGTTGTGGCGGCAACGCTTCTCCGCTGGCAAATACATGGCGCAGCGTTCCCAGCTTCGCTTGCATTACTTCCTGCGGCTGCTGCTCCACATACTCCAGGAATGCATGCAGCATCGCAGGCACAAAGTGCATCGTGCTTACGCTATCACGGGCAATCGTGTCTACGATGTCCTCCGGATTCTTTTCCCCGCCAACCGACAACAGACTCACCTTCGAGCCGACCATCGACCACCAGAACAGTTCCCACACCGACACGTCGAACGTAAAGGCTGTTTTTTGCAGGATCGTACCCTCCGCACTCAAGCCGTAACGGTCATGCATCCACAAAATCCGGTTCAGCACGGAATGGTGTTCAACCATAACGCCCTTCGGTTTTCCAGTCGAGCCGGAGGTGTAGATGACATAGGCTACATGGTGCGGACCAGCTAGCGGCTCCAGATTCGAGCCGTCTTCGTGGTACATGTCCTTGCCACCCAGCACCGGACGATCCAGCACCAGCACCTTGCCGTCGAAGCTCAGCGACGCTTGCGCGGCCAAATGCGATTGCGTCAGCACCAGCTTCGCTCCCGAGTCCTCCAGCATAAAGCGAATGCGGTCCGCCGGATATTCCGGGTCAATTGGTACATATGCGCCGCCTGCCTTGAGGATCGCATAGATGCCCACGATCATTTCCAGCGAGCGGTGTACCAGAATGCCCACCGGCTGATCCGGTTCAACGCCTTCCGCACGTAGGGTGCGTGCGAGACGATTGGCTCGTTCGTTCAGTTCACCGTAGGTCAACGTCTCTGCTCCAAACAGCACCGCCACCTGATCCGGTGTTCGTGCCGCCTGTTCCTCGAACAGCGCACTTAACGTCTGACCCTGCGGATAAGCTGCCGCCGTAGCTCCCCAAACCTGAACAATCTGCGCTTGTTCTTCCGGTGTTACCAATTCCAGCTCATTCACACGGATATGCGGATTGTTCACGATTTGCCCGATGACATGGTCGATATGACCTTGGATACGCTCCATAGCAAACCGGTTATACACAAGAGCATTGTATTCAAACAGGATGGAGATATCCTCGTCAGGCACGACAATCAGGTTAAAATCGTAGTTGGTTTGCTCTGCAAGTGCCACATTGGCAATAGAGAAGCCAGTCTGATCGCCTGTCTCGCTGGAACTGCCCACCTGCTTCATTTGCTGCCCGATCGGATAGTTTTCAAAGATCATAATATGATTAATCAGGTCTTGCTTTTGTTCAGTCAGCGCCTGCATGTCATACAACGGGAAGGTGTCATACGCACTGGAGGCCAAAGCCTGCTCCTGTGTCCGTTGCAATATTTCAGCAAACGTAGCATTCTGCTCACTGCTAATGCGAACCGGAATCGTATTGATGAACAGACCGATCATGTCCTCCACACCCGGAATGTCTGCCGGACGTCCAGATACAACACTACCAAACACGACATCCTGATTATTATTGTATTTTTGTAAAATAACGCCCCAAACGCTTTGCAGCAATGTATTAATCGTTACCTGCTGCTGCTTGGCAATGCGGTTTAACTCCGCGCTCCGTTCTTTACCTAGTACAAATGACAGCTTTTCCGAAACATAACCGGAATTTGAAGCCGTACCGCTTCCTTCTTTATCTTCAACCCGTGCCATTAGGGAAACCTGTGCATGCTCGCCAGGCAGCAAGGTCTGCTGCTCGAAGCCAGCCAAATAGTCGCTCCAATAGCGGGTCGCTTCCTGCGTATCCTGCCGTTCCAGCCATTCAATATACTCACTATACGGCTTGACAGGTGCGAGCTCTGGCTGTTTGTGCTTCAGCAGGGCAAAATATGCACCAAACACTTCGTCCGTCACCAGTGACAGGCACCAGCCGTCCATCACCATATGATGGAAGCTCCATACAAAGCGGTATGAGCTATCCCCCGTGCGGAAGACAGTTACGCGCATAAGCGCGTCCTTGCCTAAATCAAAGTTTTGCTCTTTATCCAGGGCCACAAATTCAGCTACAGCGTCTTCACGACCTCTGACATCCTCATAGCGGAAGCCCGGATTTTTATAACGATAGACGACCTGTAACGGTTGACCATACCAGCCGCTGTAGAAATTCGTCCGGAATATAGCATGTCGGCTAACCAGCAGCTTCAGGCTTTCCTCGAATACGGTCGGCTCAAAATGGCCCTCAAGATCAAAGGTCGCCTGTTCAAAATACACTCCTGATTCTGCGTTCATCAGACTATGGAACAGCATACCCTTCTGCATCGGCGTTAACGGATACACATTCTCCAATTCCCCAACCGTCTGTGTCTGCTCAACAATCGTGTCTAATTGCTCCAGCGTCAGACCCTTTAACAGTACATCGCTTGGAGTCAATTCTGACCGCTCCCGTATGACACAATGCTCGATCATTTCAAGCAAGTTGGCTTTCAGCAGGTCAGCCAGCATTTGGATGGTGTCCTTGCGGAAGGCCTTGCCGTTATACCGAATATCCAGCTCCAGTATGCCGTTCGTGACGATCCCGCCCACATCGAGCGCGTATTTCATCTTCGTCTGGTCACTAACAGCCAAACCAATTGGGTAAAGAGACATCCGAATATCGCTGTTTTGCAAATCCTGATCAAACTGTCCGAGATAGTTAAAGCTCACTTGCGGCTCGGCGTAGCCTCCATCTGTTTGACCCGTAGGCAAAGCGTCTTCTTGATGACCATTTGCCTGGCCAGCTTCACTCAGATGTCTCCAAATACCATAGCCAATTCCTTTATTCGGAATCTGACGCAGGCTCTCTTTGACCTGTTTGATGCGTCCCGACAAATCATGATCACGACCGATGTCCAGCAATACCGGATATTGACTCGTAAACCAGCCTACAGTACGTGAAATGTCCGTATCCGGCAAAATGTCCTCACGTCCGTGCCCCTCCAAATTGATCAGGCTGCGTTCATGACCCGTCCATGTGTACAGCATCATGCCCAATGCAGCCAGAAGCAGATCGTTCACTTCCGTGTTATATGCGCGGTGCGCCTGCTTCAATAGCCGTTCTGTCTCTTCTTCCGTAAGCTTGATGACCACTGTATCCGTGTCAGCCAAGGTAAATTGACCAGCCTGCGCTTGATCCTCAGGCAACCGTGCTTGATCCACCAAAGCGGATGTATTCAATTGCTCCCAGTAGGCGCGTTCACTTTCCATTGCCGGGCTATTCGCATAAGTGGACAGTCGTTCAGACCAGGAATGGAAGGAATCCGTTTTGTCTGGCAATTGAAGCACTTCTTGATGGACGGCTTGTTCATAGGCTGTAGCCAAATCCTCAAACAAAATGCGCCACGATACCCCGTCCACCACCAAATGGTGAATCGCCATCAGCAAATGATCCCCATCTGCACAGTGGAACAAACCAGCTTTAAACAGCAGCCCTTCATGCAGTTGAATACTGCTTTGAATTTCACTGGCTTTCGCCTCAATCGCTGCGCTGAGCACGGCTTCATCCGTCAAATCCCTAAAGTCCAGCACGTCCAGGTGGTACAGCTCGCCTTCCTGCAATCCGCGGTTCCATGCTTCATAGCCTTGCTCTGTCTTGCTGAACACCATCCGTAGTGCATCGTGGTGCTCCGCCAGCTTGATGAGCGCCTGACGCAGAGCGGATTCGTCAAAGCCCTGCTCCCGGTGCAGCATAACCGCCTGATTAAAGTGATGCGCGTCCACCTGCTCCTGTTCCGCAAACCAGTATTGAATCGGCGTCAGCACCACTTTCCCTGTGACTTCGCCTTGCTCGGCCGTTCTCTTGCCCGCTAAACGCAGATGCGGAGCCAGCTCCTTCACGCTTGGATATCTGAACAAGTCCTTCATGTTCAGCTTATAGCCTGCCTGGAACGCACGGGATACGATTTGAATCGCCTTGATCGAATCGCCGCCCAGATCAAAGAAATTGTCCAAAATACCGACGGTTTGCACGCCCAGGACGGACTGCCAGACTGCTACAAGTACCCGTTCCGGCGCGGTGCGCGGCTCTACATAATCCGCTCCGCTTTGCAGGCTGCCTTCTGGTGCCGGCAGTGCCTTGCGGTCGATTTTACCGTTCGGTGTCAGTGGCATCTGCTCCAACTGAATGAAGTATGAAGGCACCATATAGCTTGGCAGCTCCCGCCCCAGTTCACTTCTCAGCTCGCTGGATTCGAGTTCTTGCTCCGCAATATAGTATGCCACCAGTTGGTATTGGCCTGTTTCGTCCGCACGAGCCATGACTATGGCTTCTCGTACCGACTCCACCTTCAGCAATTGCGATTCGACCTCGCCCAGCTCAATCCGGTACCCCCGGATTTTCACCTGATGGTCAATCCGGCCCAAGTATTCGATGTTGCCGTCCGGCATCCATCTCGCCAAATCGCCCGTGCGGTACATCCGATCATAGCCTGCTTTCCCGTCTGTAAACGGATTAATCACAAATTTCTCGGCCGTCAGTTCTTCACGATTCCAATACCCACGCGCCAAGCCTTCTCCTGCAATACATAACTCGCCCGGCACACCGATTGGCTGCAATCCATCATTCGCATTCAGGATATACATTTCCGTATTCGCGATAGGACGTCCAATATTAATTTGATTGGCATGAGTCAGTTCCTGTACTGTCGACCACACCGTCGTTTCTGTAGGACCGTACATGTTATAAATGCGAAGACCGTTTATTTCTTGCAGTGCTGCCAGCAGCTTGGACGGAAGTGCTTCACCCCCGACCATTATTTCCTTCACACTTTGCAGCGCATGGGAGCCTGCTTCATGACCCAGCAGCATTTGCACCCGGGATGGTGTCATTTGCAACATATCAACATGATGATGAACGATCAACTCACCCAGCGCCTGAGGATCAACCTGATGCTGGCTGTCGCCAAGCACCACCGTCATTCCACCCAACAGTGGCAGGATGGTTTCCAATACGAAAATATCGAATGAAATTGTCGTGAGTGACAAAATGGTTTTGCCTGCTTCAAAGTCGATTATTTCGCGCATCCCTGTAATAAAGTTGAGTACCGAGCCATGCTGGAGCATAACTCCTTTCGGATTTCCAGTCGATCCAGAGGTATAAATGACGTAAGCCAAATGCTCTGGGCGGGCAATCGTCTCCAGATTGCCGCTCTCTCCCTGATACAATTCTGTATCCTCAAGGAAGATTGTATTGGCGTTGCAATGGTGCTCTTCCACTAGATCACGACTGGTCAGAAGCACTGTGGCCTTACTGTCTTCCAGCATGTATTCAATACGAGATGACGGAAATTCGGGATCAATCGGCACATAAGCACCGCCTGCTTTTAGAACAGCAAGGAGCCCTGCGATCATTTCCACTGAGCGCTCCACCATCAGGCCAACCAGCTTGTCGGGTCCTACTCCCTGCGCTTGAAGCATTCGTGCCAAGGAGTTGGCCCGTTCATTCAGCTCCCGATAAGTCAGACTCTGATTTTCAAACACCAATGCCACTTGATCCGGCGTACGCTCCACCTGCTCCTCAAACAGCTCATGGATTGTCTGATTGTGTGGATATACCGCAGCGGTGTCATTAAACGCTTCTGTAATCTGTTGTTTTTCCACCGCTGTGACTAATTCCAGCTCTTCAACGCGAACGTTCGGATGGAGTGAAATTTGCTCCAGCAGACGGACAAAATGTCCATGCAGACGCTCAATGCCTATTTGATCAAAGCAGAGTGCGTTATACATAAAACGAATCTTCATACCTTCTCCCGGCATAACGGCTACGTTCAGATCATAGTTGGTTTCCTCTGTAGTCACTACGTTCGAAATCGTAAATTTATCGTGACCACCACTTCCCAACTGCTCTACCTGCTGCTCTACCGGATAATTTTCAAATATCATAATATGGTTGATCAAATCCTGCTTCTGTCCGGTCAGCGCCTGAATCTCATACAACGGAAATGCGTCGTAGCTATTAGAGGCCAGCGCCTGCCGCTGTGTTCGTTTCATCAGTTCGACAAAGGCCTCACCCTTTTCAGACAGAATGCGCACTGGAATCGTATTTATGAACAACCCAATCATGCGCTCCACACCCATGATATCGGCTGGACGACCGGATACAACACTACCGAATACAACATCCGGACTGTTGTTGTATTTTTGCAGCAGCACGCCCCATACCGTCTGAATCAATGTATTGATGGTCACCTGATTTTGCTTCGCCACCCGTTTGATCTGAGCGACCAGTTCCGGCTGGAATTCGCATTCCAGTTCTCCGCCGACATATTCCCCGGCTTGTGCGGATTTAGGCTGTGTTTTTTGCTGCGGAAGCATAATTTGCTGCTCATAGTCTGCCAGATACCCGCTCCAGTATTGCAGGGCCGCTTCACGATCCTGACGCTCCAGCCATTCAATAAAACGACTGAATGGCGTGACCTGCTCAAGCACCGGCTCCTGACCCGCACGAAATGCCTGATAGCTGCCAAATACCTCCTGTATCATAAAGGACAAGCACCAGCCATCCATCAAAATGTGATGGAAGCTCCAAACAAAGTGGTACGTTTCATCCCCCGTTTGCAAAATGGAAATACGATTGAGTGCATCCTCTGCCAGACGGAATCCTTTGGCTTTATCTGCAAGCACAAAAGCCTCAACCCGAGCTTCACGCTCCTCTTTTTCCAGTCCGCGCAAGTCTTCGTAGTACAATGCTCCGCTGCGGTTGCGGAAGACAACCTGTACAGGCTCATCCTTCCATAAATTGATAAAGTTCGTCCGTAGGGCCTCATGACGTTGTACAAGCAGATCCAGGCTTTTGCCGAAGGTGACCACATCAAAACGTCCGTTCAGCTCAAAGGTGGCCTGCTCAAAATAAGCCGCCGAATCCTCGTCCATCATGCTGAAGAAGAGCATCCCCTTTTGCATTGGCGTTAAGGCATACACATTTTCCAGTTCACCCATATCTCGCGTATCTTCCACCAGTTGCTCCAGCTCGTCCAGCATTACGTTATCTAGCAGGACATCACTTGGTGTCAATACCGTTCTTTCCTGGGCGACGCAATGGCTGATCACCTCACGCAAGCCCGAAGCCAGCAGCTCTCCAAGCCGGGCAATCGTCTCATGACGGAATTGCGTTGTGCCGTAGCGAATAGTAAAGATCAGCTCGCCGTCCTCGATCACTCCATTGATATCGAGCGCAAAATCCATAGCCGCGTTTGTGCTGACAGGCACACCCATAGAATAAGAGGAAGGCTCCAGATCGTTGCCTTTATAATCCTGATCAAACTGGCCCAGATAGTTAAAGTTGATTTCTGGGGTCAACTGGAGCTGTACGCCTGCTCGCGCGAAAGCCTCCGTATTTGACAGGTATCGCAAAATACCATAGCCAATGCCTTTTTGCGGAATATGGTGCAGCCCTTCCTTCACCTGTTTGATCAAACGGGCGATATTTCCACCTTGTCCCATGCTTCCATCCAGTACAACCGGGAATTGGCTCGTAAACCAGCCAACCGTGCGCGTAATATCCACATCAGATAAAATGGATTCCCGTCCATGACCCTCCAGGTTGACCAGCACGCGTTCAGAACCGGACCAGTCATATACGGCTTTACCGAGTGCAGCCAGCAACAGGTCATTCATTTCCGTGCTATACGCGCGGTGAGCCTGCTTGAGCAACAAATCGGTTTCCCGCTTCGTCCAGCGGACGGTGACAACCTCACTGTCTCCAAGCAAGGCATGATCGTTGTCATAATCCTTTGGCAACGGCTTCGCCAGACTTGCTTCTGCTTGTTCAATATGCTGCCAGTAAGCAAGCTCCCGCTCCATCGTCGCACTGTTCGCATAGGCTGACTGGTGCTCGGCCCATGTCTGGAACGAATCTGTTTTAAGCGGCAATCGAATAGCTTTGCCCGTTTTACCTGCAACAGCCTGCTCATAAGCGGCTGCCAAATCCTCCAGCAGAATGCGCCACGATACACCGTCCACAACCAAATGGTGAATGACGATTAACAAATGATCGCCCTGAGCGCATTGGAACAAACCAAGCTTCACAAGCGGTCCCTCGCTCAAATGAATGCCAGCTTGAATTTCATTCGCCTTGGCTTCCACAGCTGTGGATTCGTCTTCAATCCCACTGAAATCTACAATTTCCAGTGTATATAGCTCGCCTTCCTCCACACTGCGGTTCCAGGCTACGTAACCATGCTCCGTCTCGCGGAATACAGTACGCAATGCGTCATGATGCTGGACCATGCGTTCCATTGTATGGCGCAGCGCATCTACGTCAAAGCGCCCAGCTCGATACAGCATCATCGCCTGGTTGCTGTGGTGCAGGTCAACCGGCTGCTGCTCAAAGAACCACCGTTGAATTGGTGTCAACTCTACCTCACCGACTACCTCTTCCTGACTGGCGATTTTGCCATCTGTGCGAAGCAAAGGACTAAGGGACGCTACCGTCGGATTGCTGAACAGGTCTTTCATGTCCAGTCGATAGCCTGCTTGCAGCAATCGGGACGATACCTGCAAGGCCTTGATCGAATCGCCGCCCAGCTCGAAGAAGTTATCCTGCGTGCCTACCGTTTCCACGCCCAGTACCCCGGCCCATACCGAAGCCAATACTTGCTCTACCGTTGTACGCGGTGCCACATAGGCTGCACCTGTATGGATGCTGCCTTCCGGCTCTGGCAAGGCCTTGCGGTCGATTTTGCCGTTGCTCGTCAGCGGTATCGTCTCCAGACGCATCAAGCGTGCTGGCACCATGTGCGCTGGCAGCCCTGCTTCCAGCTGGGCCTGTACCTCCTCGATCCGCAGCTCCGCTTCTCCTGTGATATAGCCGCACAAATACTTGTGCCCACGCTCGTCTGTCCGGTCGATCACGACCGCTTGACGCACACCCGGCACCCGCTGGATCGCCGTTTCGATCTCGCCCAGCTCGATCCGGTAGCCCCGGATTTTGACTTGATAGTCCATCCGGCCGATAAAGTCCACATTCCCGTCCGGCATCCACCGCGCCAGGTCTCCGGTGCGATACAATCGTTCACCCGGCACGTACGGATTCGCCACGAATTTCTCGGCCGTCAGGTCGGCACGGTTCAGGTATCCACGTGCTACCCCGGCCCCGCCAATGCATAGCTCGCCCAGTACGCCGACAGGCACCGGATTCAGCTGACTGTCCACGATATAAAAGCGGGCGTTCAGCCACGCCTGACCAATCGGCACACTGCCGCTGCTCGGCAGCTTCGATAGCTCTTCGTCATAGAAGCTGGAGTCAATCGCCGCTTCCGTTACGCCGTAGCTGTTAATAATCCGAGTATCTGCGCCAAATCGTTCTTGCAGCACCCGGTAATCCGTCACGCTGCAGCTATCCGAGCTGGTGATTAGCAGTTCCAGACTGCTCATGTCCAGTCCCTGTTCATACACATGCTGCATGAACGGTACGATCAGGGCTGGTGTCGATTCGAACACCGTAACCTGATAATTGCGAATCCAGCTATACAGACGGCTTGGATCAATCCGGTCATCTTTCGGGCAAATGACCATTGTTCCGCCGTTATAGAGCGCCCGTGCGATATCCCCGACGAATACGTCGAAGGAGAAGCTCGCCAATTGCAGCAGCCGTACCGGGAACTGGTTCAGACGGTAATCCCGGCGATACGCCGCAGCCGTATTCACCAAGCTGCGATGCTCGATCATGACTCCCTTCGGACGTCCCGTTGTACCGGAGGTGTAGATCACATACGCCAGGTCCTGCGGCTCGTTGATATGCTCGATATCCGCGATATCCCCGGTGTACAGCGACTCATCGTCCAACGCCAGTACGGTCTGCAAACGCAGTCCTGTTGCTGGTTCGGACGTTGCTTTGTTTTCATCCAGCCATACCTGCGCACGCTCCTGCAAGCCTGTTTGGGTCAACAGTACCGTAGCACCGCTGTCCTCCAGCATGAAACGAATACGTTCTGACGGATAGTCTGCATCCAGTGGCACATATGCGCCTCCAGCCTTCCACACCGCCAGTACGCCGACCAGCATGTCTACCGAGCGTTCGCTCAAGATGCCGACAATCGACTCGCGTCCAATGCCTTCATTTCGCAGTCTGCGAGCCAGCTGGTTCGCACGCTCGTTCAGCTCGCGGTACGTAAGCTGATTCTCCTCGTACACAACCGCCACGTGATCCGGCACAAACTGCGCCTGTTCTTCCACATAGGCGTGGAACAACCATTCGACTTCCTTCGCATCACTCCACGCATACACGCCAACTGAACCAAAACCGTCGATGATCTTCGCTTTTTCCTCAGCAGTCACCAGCTGAAGCTCATCTACCAGCGCATTCGGTCTGTTAATCGCTTCCTCTACGATATGCAGCAAATGCTCGCGGATTTGCTCCATAGCTGCGCGTTCAAACACCAGCGCGTTGTATTCCAAATGAACACCGATTTCATCACCCGGCACAATGGTAATGTTGAAATCATAGTTCGTTTGCTCCGACACGGAAGCATTCGCAATGGTAAAGCCGTTCGTTTCATGGCTACCCATTTGCTCCATGCTCTGTTCCACCGGATAGTTTTCAAACACCATAATATGGTTTACCAAATCCTGCTTCTGCTCTGTCAGGGCCTGAATTTCATACAACGGATAGGTTTCATAGGCACGGGAAGCAAGCGCCTGCTCCTGTGTCTGCTTCATCAGCCCAGCGAACGTAACATCTTCCCCGCTGTGAATCCGTACAGGAACCGTATTAATGAACAAACCGATCATTTTATCGATGCCCGGAATATCCGCTGATCTACCGGATACAACACTACCAAATACAACATCCCGACTATTGTTATATCGTTGCAGCACAACACCCCATGCCGCTTGCAGCAGCGTATTGACCGTCACCTGCTGCTGCTTGACCAGCTTGTTCATCCGCTCCGTCACTTCACGGCTCAGTGTAAACGAAAGCTTGTCAGCCTCATATCCCTTGGCGCGACCGTCCAGCTGCTTCGCTTGCGGCAACACCGTCTGTTGTTCAAAGCCGGCAAAATAGTCACTCCAGAACCGTTCTGCTTCCGCGTTGTCCTGCCGTTCCAGCCATTCAATATATTCGCTATATGGCGTTACCGGGGCAAGCTCTGGCTTTCGGTTTTCGAGCAATGCAAAATACGTATTGAAGGCTTCCCCGACAACCAGGAACAAGCACCAGCCGTCCATCAAAATATGGTGGAAGCTCCACACAAAGCGGTAAGACTCCTCGCCCGTACGTAATATAGAAACTCTCATCAGCTCGCCTGAGCTGAAATGAAACCCTTCCGCTTTGTCTCGCTCAGCAAAATCAGCAATGTACGCGTCCAGTTCTCCTTGCTCCATCGAACGCACGTCTTCAAAACGGAATCCGGCAGCTTTATGACGATACACCACCTGTAAAGGCTGCTCATTCCAGCCGCTATAAAAATTCGTTCTGAAAATTTGATGGCGATTCACCAGCAGATTCAGGCTTTCGGAAAAAGCATCCACTTGAAAGCTGCCCTGCAGATCAAATGTTGCCTGCTCAAAATACGCCCCGGATTGCGGCTCCATCAAGCCGTGGAACAGGATTCCCTTTTGCATCGGCGTTAGCGAATAAACATTTTCCAGCTCTCCCGCAGCAGCGGTTTGCTCTACAATGTGCTCCAGTTCTCCAGCCGTTAGTCCTTGGAAGGACAGATCGCTTGGTGTCAGCTCTGGCAGCTCTTTGTCCACGCAATGAGCTAATACCTGGCGCAAGCATTCCTGAAGCAAATCAGCTAGCCTTTTGATTGATTTTTTCATGAACGTTTTGCTGCTGTAGCTGATCGTCAGCTCCAGCGCACCATCCGTGATCATGCAGTTGATATCAAGGGAATACCGCTTGGTCAACGTGTCACTAATGGAAGCCCCGAGGGAATAAGGAGACATACGGAATGCATTATTTTTCAAATCCTGATCGAATTGTCCGAGATAGTTAAAGCTAATTTCCGGCTCAACAACAAAAGCTGATTCCCCTTCTTCAGTAGCAGAAAGATATCTCAAAATACCGTATCCAATTCCTTTATGCGGCAAACGGCGCAGCCCTTCCTTGACGTCCTTGACACGTCGTCCCACATTCCGATCCTCGCCCATATCCAGAATAACTGGGAATTGGCTGGTAAACCAACCGACCGTACGTGTAATATCCACGTCTGGCAATATAGCTTCCCGTCCGTGACCCTCCAGATTCACAAGCACCTGACTGATGCCTGCCCACTCGTGAACCGCGGTTCCCAGAGCCGTCAGCAATAGATCATTCGCTTCCGTATTATAGGCACGATGTGCCTGCTTCAAAAATTGCTCTGTTTCTTCGACTGTCCACGCTACCGTGAGTGTGCGGTCATCACGGAGATGAGGCTTGGCCTCGGATTTGCGAGTGTAATCCCTGGGCAAAGCTGCTTGAGTAGCCCCAGCTTGCTCCAGCTCTTGCCAGTACGCACGTTCCTTCTGCAATGCTGTGCTGTTCGCATAAGCTGACAGCTGATCAGCCCACAAGCGGAAGGAATCCGTCTTATTTGGCAAACGGACAGACTCGCCCTGTAAAGCCTGCTCATATCCAGTTGCCAAATCCTCCAGCAAAATACGCCAAGACACACCATCCACCACAAAATGGTGGATCGCCACTAGCAAATGATCTCCATCAGGGCAACGGAACAGACCCAGCTTTACCAGAGGGCCTTCATCCAGGCGGATGCTGCCTTGAATTTCGCTGGCTTTTGCTTCCAGCTCATGTGCAAAATCAGGTTCGTTCGTAAAATCAACCACTTCGAGGATGAAGAGCTCACCTTCTTGTACGCCACGGTTCCATGCTTCGTACTCGCCATCTGCATTCTGGCGGAATACGATACGCAGGGCATCATGATGCTCAACCATGCGTTGCAGTGCCTGACGAAGCGCCGTTTCGTCCATACGATCCTCACGGTGCAGCATCAACGCCTGATTATAGTGTTCTGGCTTGGCTGGCTGCTGCTCAATAAACCAATGCTGAATCGGCGTCAACGCTACCGCACCCGTGACTTCCCCTTGGTCTGAGACGCGGCTCACCTGCTGCACCCGTCCATTCAGCTCAGCAATGGTCGGATATTGGAACAGTTCTCTCATTTCCAGTTTATAGCCGTTTTGCAGTAATCTTGAAGACACCTGAATGGCCTTGATCGAGTCGCCTCCCAGATGGAAAAAGTTATCCAGTACACCGATATGCTCGATGCCTAGTACAGATTGCCATACCGATACCAACGTCCGTTCCACATCGGTTCGCGCTGCTACATAATCCTCGCCAGAATCCACACTTCCCTCCGGCTGTGGCAACGCCCGGCGATCCACCTTGCCGTTGGGTGTCAGTGGCAATTGCTCCAGCTGCACAAAATACGACGGCACCATGTAGCCCGGCAGTTCCTGGCTCAAAGCGCTGCGCAACTCACTTGCCGTTACATCCTCATGGGTCACCACATAAGCGCAGAGCTGCTTTTGCCCCTGCTCATCCTCACGTGCAATCACCACCGCTTCTCGCACCGCTTCCAGCTTCAACAGCTGTGCTTCCACCTCGCCCAGCTCGATCCGATAGCCCCGGACTTTCACCTGGGCGTCGATCCGCCCCTTGTATTCCAGCGTCCCGTCCGCATTCCAGCGCACCAGGTCGCCTGTGCGATAGCAGCGTTCTCCGCTGCGGTATGGGCTGTGGATGAACTTTTCTGCCGTCAGGTCCGGGCGATTCCGGTATCCACGTGCCACCCCATCGCCGCCGACGATCAGCTCTCCCCATGCCCCGACAGGCTGGAGCCGCATCGAACGGTCTACGACATACGCCGTGGAGTTGTGAATCGGACGACCAATCGGTACGGATTCTGATTGCACGCTGGTAATGGCATGCGTCGTGGAGAAGGTTGTATTTTCCGTCGGGCCATAGCCGTTTACAATCCGCAGGGAAGGATGAGCCTCCAGCACCCGGTTAATATGCGGGACGGACAGCACATCACCGCCGACCAGCAGCTCCCGTACCCCCTCAAACAGTTCCAGGTCCTGCTGGGACAGCTGGTTAAAGAGCGGCGCTGTCAGCCACATCGTGGTAATGCCATGGCTGCGAACAGCTTCCTTGAGCTTCGGCGCGTCCAAAATGACATCCTGACTCACCAGCACCAGCTGTCCACCATTCAATAGCGCACCCCAAATTTCGAAGGTGGACGCGTCGAAGACAACAGCCCCGGTCTGCAAAATGCGCGTATCAGTATCCAGTTGCGCATAGTTTGTATTTTTCACCAGACGTACGACATTGCGGTGCTCTACCATAACCCCTTTGGGTTGCCCAGTAGTTCCCGAAGTGTACATCAAATAGGCGAGTCGATCCCCGAATTTACCCGTTTGTGAAATCTCATTTTTCAGATTTGTATAATGGGTATAATTCGCATGATTAACCTCGTTTTGCTCCGATTGTACAGTATTTAAGCCTTGGTCAGCCTCTGCTCCGTATACAGTAGCATCGCTCAGATCCAGCACAATCCCGCTGTAGTCTTCTGGCTGCTGCTCCGCATGCTGCACCAGCAGCAGCTTCGCACCTGAATCCTCCAGCAGGTAGCGTACACGCTCTGCCGGATAATCCGGGTCAATTGGCACATATGCGCCGCCCGCCTTAAGGATTGCCAGCATGCCGACGATCATATCTGTGGAACGCTCAGCGACGATGCCTACCGTTCGCTCAACAGTAACACCGTAACCGCGCAGCGTGTGAGCCAGTCGGTTGGCCTGTTCATTCAGCTGCCCATAGGTTAGACGACGGTTTCCAAACACAACGGCAGTCTGATCCTGCATATGCTCTGCCTGTTGCTCGAACAGTTCATGAATCCCTGCATCATGTGGATATGGCACTGCTGTAGCATTGAATACATCCACAATTTGCGTCCGCTCCTCGTCACTAATCAGTGACAGCTCCTGTATACACTTCTGCGGACCCTTCACCATATGCTCAGCCACACTCAGGAATTGTCGGATAATTCGGGCAATCTCCTGTTCGCTGAACAGATCGGTACGATAATCCAAATGCATTATAAACTTATCGTCATCCAGCATTTCTACCATATGAATATCAAAGTCATTCACCGTATCTCCACAGAAATCGGTATCCACCTGCTGAACGGCTTCATCAAAACGGGAAAAGCTCAGCGTACGATACTGAATTGAAACACCAAAGAGGCGCTGAATATCCAGACTGCTTTGCTGTTCACGCAAATCCTGAATAATTTTGTTGTACGGGTAACGCTGATGCCGCAAAATGGACGACTGCTCCTTGCCCACACCTTGCAGGAAGGTCAGCAGCTCGGATTCCGGCTCAACCAGCAGACGCGTAGCCACGGTGCTGACGAACATGCCAACTGTATCCTTCTCCTTCTTCGACGTACGGTTAGCGTACAGGGTACCTACGGTTAAATCCTGTTCCCCTGTCACTTTATGTAAATAAATATACAGGGCGGCCAGGAAGAACGTAAAAATACTGATTTTATGCTCCTCGCAAAAAACCGTGACACCACGATACAATTCAGGCTCCAGTGTATAGCTCTCCCGGCGTGCAGCTGTGCTCAGCGTTAGCGGATTGTATGATTTCAAACCTGTCGTCTCTGGCAAATCGGCAAACTTTTCCGTCCAATATGCCTTGTCCTTCTGGTAACGGTCAGATTGCTCATAGCTTTGCTCCACCTGAATGAAATCCAGATATGGATTCGCTTTGGTCGGTGTAGCCTGACCTGTACCATGGACAATATCCATGTAATGCGTCGTAATTTCATTAATAGCCTGATTCATGGATACACCATCTGAAATAATATGGTGCATTGTGAAATTGTACCAGGTTTCTTCTGCCCCCAGCTGCAAAATTACCAATTGGTAGAGCTGTGAATCCAGCAATAAAAAGGGCTGGGAATTAAGACGGTTTACCAGTTGCTCGGCTTCCTCCAGGCTAACCTGGAGCGTTTCTATGCTTTGTTCAGCAAATGGCTCTACATATTGATACGGAATACCATCCTGAGCAGTGATTTTAATGCGAAAGGAATCATTTTGTGCAATCACCTGATTCATCGCCTGCTGCAATGCATCTATGCGAACAGTTCCCTTGATTTTAACAGTTGTAATAAGCGTGGACGTGTTGCGATTGGGATACAAAAGCTCCGTATACCAAATACGTTGCTGTGGCTGGCTTAATGCAAACAATTGAATATCGTGCTGAGTCATATGTTTCTCTCCTCGCAAAATAGATATTGTTAAAAAGTACCCTCGCATATTTATGCGGTTTGTTCCTCGGGATGCTTTCGAAACTGAAGCTCATACAGCTTCGCGTAATGACCGTCCTTGGCAAGGAGCTGGTCATGGGTACCCTGTTCCTTCAGCTCGCCATCGGCAAGAACACAGATTGTATCCGCCCGCTCAATCGTAGACAATCGGTGGGCAATGACTAATGTCGTACGATCCTTCATCAGCTCATTTAAGCCCTGCTGGACTTCATATTCCGATTCTGAATCCAGCGCCGAGGTCGCTTCATCCAGCAGCAAAATCGGTGCATTTTTGAGCAAAGCGCGGGCAATCGCGAGCCGCTGTCTTTGACCACCGGACAAATTGGCTCCGCGTTCACCGACAATGGTGTCGTAGCCCTCTGGCAGCTCGGCTATAAAGCCGCTCGCATAGGCTGTTTTGGCCGCAGCCTCAACTTCCTCATCCGTGGCATCCGGTGAGCCAAAGCGGATATTATCCGCTACTGTACCGTGGAACAACGTAGCCTCCTGTGGTACATAGGCCATCAAATCCCTGACCTCATCTAACCGAAGCTCTCCTGCCGAGCGACCACGGACCCGCAGCACACCCTCATCCGGTGGATAAAAGCCTAGCAATAGCTTCATGACTGTGCTTTTTCCACCACCACTTGGGCCGACGAGCGCGGTGACCTGCCCTTCCGGCACGATCAGGTTCAGCCTTCGCAGCGTTGGACGGTCCGGTTGATAACCGAAGGTGATGTCATGCAGCTCCAGCGCAGCCGAAACTTGTTCCATGGCGTGGCCTGAGCTCGCAGTTTCGACATCACTATGAGATCCCTCAGGCTCACGAGCTGATAAAGCTGCCGCCTCCGGACCGATCAGCCCAGCCTGCGGTCCCTCCTGTTTCAACGCTGGAAAATGCTCCTCTTCCTTCGACTCATCCAGAATTTCGCGGATACGTGCCAAGCCAGCCAAGGAGTTTTGCAATAGCGATACAGCCGCCCCCAGCTGCAAGAACACCGCGGAAATGCCGCCTTGCAGTTGCACAATCTGTCCCAGGACTCCCAGCTCCATCTGCTTCTGTGAAACCAGAATCAGTCCGGTGACAAGCACACCACCCAGCGTAATAAATTCAATTACAAAATTATACATATCCTGCAAGCCCATATGACGTCCCTGCTGGATGCTAATGCTGTTTATGTCCTCGCTTGTATCGTTACAAAGTCCGCCTACCTTGGTCCGCAATCCAAACAGCTTCACTGTCTGCAAACCAGAAAGCAGATCACTCAATCGTTCTGTGAATCCGCTCATCCGTCCCTGTAATTCCTCACTCGTCTGTCGCATCTTCTTCGCGAAATGAGAATTTACCCAAGCTGAAGCCAGTCCAAGTAAAACCGCCATAACCCCAAACCGCCAATCCAGCGCCAGCATAATGACCAGCGAACCAAAGAAAAGCGAAACTTCAAGTATAATCGAGCGAATATGAACGGTGTAAGCCTGCTCCAACGTCTTTACATCGTTCGTCATGCGGGATACAAGATCACCAGAATGGCGTTTTTCGACCTTTTCATAGGATAGCTTGACGATATGCCCGAATAGTCTCACCCTTACATTGGCAATCGCCAGTTTCACACACCGCTTGTACATGTAGCTGCACAGCGGAGCAATAAGACTTAGTGCCAAAAATGTACCGCTGACCAAATAAATCGCTTGGTAAAGCCCCTCCACTTTCCCATCAACCGCAAAATTCAGCAAATAATGCACCACAAAGGAAAGTAAAATCGTGACGCTCGCATTGGTCAGACTGTTGCCAATCAACCCGATAAAATACCATTTTCGGTGCGGCTTCATCAGGGACATCAACTGCTTAAACTCATAAAACCCCTGCTTGAAGGTCACGTTTCTCACTCCTTTCCTCTGTTATCGGATTGCCGTTTTCCATCGTATGCGGTTCTTCTTCGAAATTTTGCAAATACAGCTTTCGATATTCACCGTTGCGACCCAGTAATTCCTCATGCGTGCCCGATTCCACCACGCTCCCCTGATCAAGCACAATAATCCGGTTCGCCTGACGCACGGTTGACAGTCGATGAGCAATCACCAATACCGTCCGATTATGCATTGCCGCATTCATCGCGATCTGTACCTGAGCCTCCGACTGGCTATCGAGCGCTGAAGTTGGCTCATCCAGTAGAAGCAGCGGAGCATTTTTCAACAATGCTCTTGCGATGGAAATACGCTGCTTTTGTCCACCAGACAATCCGCCTCCCCGCTCGCTCAAAAGGGTTTCATAGCCCTCGGGAAGCTGAACAATAAAATCATGTGCATGCGCCGCTTTCGCCGCCTCGACAATTTCTTCACGGGTCGCCTCCAGACGTCCATATCCGATATTTTCTGCAATCGTGGCCGGAAAAAGCGACGGCTCCTGAGATACCATCGAAATATGGCTGCGCAGGCTTGTTAAATTCCAATCTGTCAAACTCTTTCCAAATAGTTGAACAGTTCCAGCATGCTCACCCGGTTCATTAAATCCGCAAAGCAGCTTAAAAATCGTGCTTTTGCCGCCACCGCTGCCGCCGACAATCGCTACCGTTTCTCCTTGTCCTACCTGGAAGCTGATATCCCTGAGCACGGTGTTCCCTTCATCGTAGCCAAAGGTCAAATGGTCAAGCCTGACCACAGCAGCGTCATCGTCGCCTTCTGCTCTGTCTGGCTCGCTTTTACTAGCATTACTGGCTTGGTCGGCTTTCCTGTCTGCATCGTCCTCAAAATGCAGGCCCTCACCCCCTCGATTCTCATCGACTGAGGTGATTTCACCACCTTGACGTTCATCCCGCCAATCCAATACCTCAAACAAATGCTTGGCCGCTCCCCCCGCTTCCTTCATTTGCGTGATGATCATCGGCAGCATGGAAACAGGCTGCAATATGAACGAAATCAGATATAAAAATAGAACGATGCCTCCAGCATTCAGCTCTCCTTGTTGAATCAGGTATCCTCCGTACGCAATCACCAAAATAATTGGTGTTGCCAGCATCATCACACCTACCGGAGTAATAGACGCATAGCGCTTTTCCAGCCCCAAGCCGCGTCTGACGACCTCCTCCATCATCACCATATACTTCTTCAACAGCACAGCCTGCATATTGAATGCCTTGACGATAGGAATTCCTCCAATTGCATCCTGTCCGACCGCGTTCAAATGAGCCATTTTCTCCTGAAGCTGCTCGGAATATTTTTCAATCGGCCTGCTCATCAGTGTTGTTATGATCATACCTACAGGCAAAAGCGCAAGACTGGCCAAGACCAGCTTCCAGCTTGTCATTAAAAGCAACACTAGTGATGCCGTAAACACAAGCGGTAAATAAAACAGATTGGCAAACTGCTCAATAAAAAAATTCTGTAGCATCGCCGTATTGTTCGTAAGCCGGGATACCAAATCTCCAGTAAACTTCCTCTCCACTCTGGAAACTGGTAAATCGCAAAACTTATGTACGAGGTCGCCTCTCAAATCGCGCAGTGCGCTAACGCTAAATCGCGCCGAAGCGTACCTCATCACAAACTTACAGGGCATTCCAACTAGCGTCATACCAACAACTAAATAGATCATGTTCTGGGTGGAGGAGAAGGTCCCCGCAACCATTTGCTCGATGGCCTTACCCAAAATAATGTCTATGGCTGCCAAACATAAGGAGGCGATCACCGTTATGAAAACCCATAGATTGTACGGTCTTACATAACGCGCGAGTCTTCGAAAAGCAGAATTTGATCGAAACAAGGACATCCCTCTTTTTCGTTGCTCACACTTTCGCAGTGCGAACTTTTTTAGTGAGGATTTTGCAAAATCCTGAAGTTGCAATGGACATGGTGAGATAAACTCTGGCTCTGGATGTATGAGTATTTACATGGAATGAAATCATTCTTGAATTATGCTGGGCATTGCATCATGGTGGTGGGTTGATTGTCGAGTGGTTGCCGAGATGTTAATCATGTTTGTGTATCGTGGTGTATCATGATGTGTGGGACTTTTAACTCTGCCTGAATCGTGGTTGTAGGGTATTGGTGCTGTAAGATGTATGAGCTGCAGCAGCGTGGTTCAGGGCTGAAGATGCGGACAAAATATTCACGACTGTGCTTATAACTTCTTGCTCTTGTTCATGAATGAAAAAGTGATTTCCTTCGAACATTCGCACATCAATGGGCGATGTGGTGTGCTGCTGCCAGGCATGAAGTGAATCAGTGCTCACCTCATGATCCTTCATGCCGCCCAAAATAGTCATCGGACAGGCCAAGGGGCCTCCCTGCTGATAAACATACGTTTCGCACACCTTAAAATCCGCGCGCAGACGAGGCATAATAATTTGCATTAAATCTGCATTTTGCAGTACTTCTTCGGGTGTTCCCTGCATCAAACGAAGCTCTTCGGTGAAAGGTTGATCTGCTAAATCATGGAGTTGTTTTTTTGAATACGGACGATGTGGTGCGGATTTACCGGATACGATGATATGGACAGGCAGTTTTCCGGTTTTGCTATACAATTGCCGTGCTGTTTCAAAAGCAATCAATGCTCCCATACTGTGTCCAAAGAAAGCAAACGGCTTATGTACGTATGGAGCCATAGCAGGAAGCAGCGAGTGCACGATGTCCTGAATGGTATCCATTGGGGCTTCTGTGGAACGGCTTTCACGTCCTGGAAGCTGTACAGGCAACACAGTAATATCAGGCGCAAGTCTAGACTTCCAGGAACTGAATATGGAAGCACCGCCACCAGCATAAGGGAAGCAAAATAGCTGGAGCTTCTCAGCCGGATGAACCGCGGTTCTCGCAAACCAAGATTGTGACCGAGTCGTCATATGAATTCCTCCATCCTCTACACAGTTCAGAATTTTACATTAAATCCTTATATCTCTTTTTTTCTTCCAACACTTTCTAACTATTTTTAAATATACAAACTTTAAAACCGCTTGACATGGGACAAAAGATCTAAATTGATAGAGTTCATAAAAATAAAACAAAATCCATATTATGCTATCTATTCCCAGTCTTTAAAAGCAACAATTTCACTTTATGCATTAATTTCCTGCTGATCATGATCTATTAATTGGATTCAAAACGAGTTTTCAGATTTTCATGAATTTTGTAAAATCAAATTATTATGATTTGCAATAAAGCTAGAAAGCTTTGTACTACAACAATTTTACCTTTACATGCCATTAACATAAATGTAACAAATTCGTCCTGATATCATCCGACAATTTCCGCCTTTTTCCGCAACAGCCTTCGACCTCCTATTTTATGGAATCAAATTTCATCAAGCTCAGATCAACCAAAATTAATAACTCTTTAATTTTTTAATAGATCATGCCATTTTGTAGTTCTATAGAACCAATTTTCGCAGATTTTTTTTCGACTCTCTGTCAAAAAATTTTAGTTCAGATTGAATTTTTCTCCCCTAGAGCTAAGAATTTTCTTTTCAAACCTTTATAGAAACGTTTTTATCTTCCTTCAAAAGTGTCAATTTTCAGGAATTTATATCTTTGGTTCTGGCCCTTCTGCAATCGACAAACGAACCTGAAACACCAAACAGCAAGTCTCTATGTGGTAAGAGACTTGCTGTTTTCAAGCTTATTATGACTTGGTCTTTGATGTAGCTGTGAAGACTTAAGAGGATGCGGCTGCAGCGAGCGTACCGGAAGCGTCTGTTGTGTGGTGAATACTACGCACGAAGCGAATCGTTTTTGTTTCCGAGTGCATCACGACCGAATGGGTTTCCGCTCTATGACCAGGGAGAGAACGAACCCCCTGCAACCACTCGCCAGGTGTCACACCCGTAGCCACAAACATCACGCCTTGGCGTCCGACCATATCATCCATTGACAATAAAGCCCCCGGATCAGCAATGCCCATACGTTTGCACCGTTCGATCTCTTCTTCACCATGAGGCAACAGACGACCTTGAATCTCTCCACCCATGCATTTCAGCGCCGCAGCAGCCAACACACCTTCAGGCGCTCCACCGGAGCCGATATGCAGATCAACACCGCTATCCAGGCATGTTTCAATTGCACCCATTACGTCTCCATGCCCAAGCAGCTTGATCCGAACGCCGCTCTCCCGCAGAAGCTTGATAATTCCGGCGTGACGTGTACGATCCAGAATGGACACGGTAAGTTCGGACAAGGATTTACCCAGTATCCGTGCGGCCTTTGACAGGGTAGCCGGAATCGGATCATCCAGCGATAGCTTTCCAGCCAGTGCCGGGCCTACGGCCATTTTTTGCATATACATATCCGGAGCATGGAGCAGACCTCCGCGGGGGGCAGCAGCAATGACCGATAGGGCGTTGTTCAATCCGTTCGCCACCGTTTCGGTTCCCTCCAGCGGGTCGACGGCGATGTCTATGGCCGGCCCTCTGCGATTGCCTACTCTTTCCCCGATATACAGCATGGGAGCCTCATCCATTTCTCCTTCGCCAATGACGACCGTACCGTCCATAGATACCGCGTTAAAATGAGTCCGGATGGCTACCGTAGCCGCCTCGTCCGCGCTGTTCTTATCTCCACGTCCTGTCCATTGCGCTGATTGCAGCGCTGCCGCCTCTGTAACCCGAACGAATTCCAATGCCAGTTGACTCTCCATACCTTCCCTCCACCTCTCCTATATATAATTGTTATCCTATGGAAAATCATTATTTTTAAAGCAGCTATGCTGCCTTTTTTATCTATTTATCTATAACACTCCTGTATCCTACAGCAACTATTATCTATTGAGCAGCTACGCTTCTATAACATCCTGATAATCAAACCCGCTGTTTCTTCAATCGCTTTATCGGTGACATCAATGATCGGGCAACCTAATTTCGTAAACAGGGATTGCGCATACGCAATCTCTTCCTCCACCCGCTTCGATGTAGCATATTGCACATTGTTAGGCAGTCCCATCACCTTGAGTCGCTCACTACGTATTTTTAGCAGCAACTCCGGCTGGATCGTTAACCCAAACACCCGACCATGCTGTACATCCTGCAACTGTGCAGGCGGTGTCAGCTCCGGTACAACGGGAATGTTGACTGTTTTATAACCTTTATGCGCCAGAAACATCGACAAAGGAGTTTTGGAAATACGAGATACGCCTAGCAGTACAATATCTGCTTTGAGAATGGCGCTCACATCTTTGCCATCATCATATTGAACCGCAAAATCCATGGCTTCCACACGACGAAAATAATTATCGTCCATCCGATGCAGCAAGCCGGGTTTTTCCTTGGGATCATCATGGAACGTGTCAGCAAACGCCTGCATCATCGGGCCCATGATATCGACAGCCCGCACATTCAGCCGGACAGCCTCCTCTTTCATCGCTTCTCTCAATTCCGGCTGTACCAGCGTATAGGCTACAAAACCTTTACGCTCAGCCACCTCTTCCATCACCCGGCTCAGTTCGTCTTCATCTCTTACATTCATAAATCTCTTGATCTCTGTGTCCGGTAGCTCAAATTGGCGCATGGTCGCCTGAACGACGGCTTCCGCCGTCTCGCCAATCGAGTCTGAACAGATCGCTATAAAATGACTGCGCGCCTGAACCATTCGATTCCTCCCATTAATCCTCTGCTACCATATCGAGCAACATTTTGATAATATTTGTTTTCGTAATGCGTCCCACGACTTTCCAGTGTTCCCCTGGTTTGTCGGAGTTGGAAGGGACGACGACAGGCAGACTGTCGATTTGACGGGCAATGATTTTGCGCGCTGCCTCCAATACAGTGTCTTCCGGGGAAACGGTGACGACATTTGCCTGACGAGTCATGACGAGACTGACAGGGATGGTCGCCGCATTCGGATTGCCTAACGTAACCTTGAGCAGATCCTTGCGGGAAGCTACTCCTGCCAGATTCCCCTCCTCATCGGTAACGATCAGGTTACTCACGTTCTCCAGAAAAAGAGCAACCACAGCTTCCTGAATCGTTGTTGTTTCACGTACGATGACTGGAACCCCGTGAAGATCGCCGACCTTCATTTGCATGAGCCGGAATTTTTCCTCCCGGTTCGGCGTGCCCCGTTTTCCGACAAAATAACCAACCTTGGGCTTCGCATCTATATAATTCAGAATGCCCAGCTTGGATAGGTCAGTCCGAATGGTCGCCTTGCTGAGATTGAGCATTTCCGCAATCTGATCACCGGTAATCGGGGCATGCTTTTGTACGATGTTTAAAATTTCCACTTGTCTTGCCGTAAGGTCGATGATGAACGCCCCTCCTTTTTTTTCCTTGCTATCTGATATTGAATATAATACGTCATATATAATTATAAATCAACCTATAAAAGCATATAAAACATCACATATATAAAATTAAAGCGGTTATTGATGGTTTTTTATCGTTTAAAGCACTTATACCACACCAAAAAAGCGGATACTTCACACCCTGCTCTTTCGAGTAAGACGAAGTATCCGCTCCTTTATTCGTATCTTAAAGCATCGATCGGACGCAGCTTGGACGCCTTCCGCGCCGGGTACACTCCAAACAGTACACCAACCCCCATGCAGCACAGAAAAGAGTACAGCACCGGTTCCATCGTATACACAATCGGCATATGGACAAATTTCTCCAGCAGCTTCGCGCCCCCAAGACCCGCCATAACGCCAACCAGTCCGCCCATCAGACTAAGAAAAACAGCCTCGGCCAGAAATTGCAGCATAATGTCACTGCGCTGCGCACCAATCGCCTTGCGAATCCCGATCTCCCTCGTCCGTTCCGTGACGGACACCAGCATAATATTCATGATGCCAATGCCCCCAACACCGAGCGCAATCGCAGCAACGCCGAGCAACAGCATATTCATAACCTTGTCTACACCTGAGACCGTTTTTAGGATCTCCGTCTGGGTCATGATCTGAAAATCATCGCCCTCTGATGGCTTCAGCTCATGCCGGGCACGCAGCACCTGTCGGATTTCAGCACTCGCCTGGTCAATCTTCTCCTCCGTTGTTGCAGAAGCATTCACCTGCTGAATGCTCATATTCCCCAGCCGTTCCATCCCTGTTGTAATCGGCACATATACCTGCTGCCCGCTGTTACTCATATTGGAATTGGAATTCGTCAGTACCCCGACCACCTTAAAAGGAAGCTGCTTGATCATGATCGTTTCCCCCACCGCCTTGGAGGCATCCGGACCAAAAATATTACGGGCTGCATCGCTCCCTAGCACCACGACATTCAGTCTCTTTTCCACTTCATAGTGGGTAAAAGACCTGCCCTGAGCGAGTGACAGCTTTCTCACATGGATGAAAGCCAGCGAAGTCCCCTCAATCTGCCCGCTGACCTTATTGCGGCTCCACGTAATATCCGCATTGGTCATGGCACTTGGAGCTACCTCGGCTACGGCTTTTTGCTGCTCTAGCGCAGCGATATCCTCCAGAGATATTCCTTTCGTCTGATTGAACGACATGGAGCTGGACCCATCATATGGGGCATAAGGATAAATCATGAGCAAATTATTCCCCATACTGTTAATCTGCGACGTAATCGTGGCCGTAGAGCCTTTACCAATGGCAACAATCGCGATTACAGCAGCCACTCCAATAATAATACCCAGCATGGTCAGCAAGGATCGCAGCATATTGGTTCGCAAACTGTTGAGCGATACCCGGATAATTTCCCGAAATTTCATGCCTTCACTTCCTCTGCCGCCATTCTTCGGTTCCCAACAGGCTGATCCTCTTCAATCCGTCCATCGCGAAAATGAATCAGACGCTTGGCGTATTCCGCAATTTCCTGATCATGCGTAACGAGCACAACCGTTTTACCCTGATCGTTCAGGCGTTGGAAAATCTCCATAATTTCAACGCTCGTTTTGGAGTCCAATGCGCCTGTCGGCTCATCCGCCAAGAGAATCACCGGATTGTTCACAAGTGCGCGCGCTATGGATACCCGTTGCTGCTGACCGCCTGACAGCTCATTCGGCTTGTTGTTCATCCGATCGCCCAGCCCCACACTGGTCAGCGCCTCAATGGCCCGCAAGCGCCGCTCCTTGGCTGGTACGCCTGCATAAATCATCGGCAGCTCTATGTTCTCCAAAGTTGTGGCCCGCGGAAGCAAATGAAATTTTTGAAATACAAATCCGATTTTCTGATTACGGATAATAGCCAGCTCATCCTCACGAGCTTCCAGTATGGAATAACCGTCCAAATAAAATTGTCCCGAGGTAGGCAGATCCAGACAGCCGATGACATTCATCATCGTGGACTTGCCTGATCCCGACGGGCCCATGATTGCCACAAAATCACCGTCAGCAATGTTGAGTTGCACATCACGCAGGGCATGAATTTCCTGATCCCCAACCTGGTACACCTTTTTCATATCCTCAATTTGAATGACATGTCTCATCCCCGTTTAAAAGCCTCCTTGCATGCCACCCATATTGGAAGGGTCTGGCGGTGCTTCAGGAGCAGGCATAACAATCGTATCGCCCTCCTTCACACCTGACTTGAGTTCAACCCGATCTGGCGTGTAAAATCCGAGCTCTACGGGCTTGAACGTGCGCGCCCCTGGATTTGCCGGATTGGAAGCAAGATAGACGCCGTCCTGTCCGCCTTCGGATCTCAGCGCAATCGCTGGCACAAACAGCACATTTTTGTGTACTCCCAAAATAACAGACACATTCATAATCATACCGGTTTTCAGCTTGCCTTTCGGGTCATGAACGGACAGCTCCATCAGATAGGTCGTCATGCCTTCATCTGTGGATGCTTCCGGTGAGACGAATTGCACCTTGCCCGGGAACGACTCACCCGGGTAAGCATTGGTGGATAACACTGCTGAAAGTCCTTTTTTCACCTTTACAATATCGTTCTGACTGATTTTTGCGCTAATCTTGAGATTGTTGGAGTCCGAGTTATTCATGACGATAAAAGGTGCCGTTGGACTGGTTCCGACATCCCCATTCACCTTTAAAATGACTCCATCCCACGGTGCCGTGACCTGAAGCTTGTTCAGGTCATTTTTTTTCTGCTCCAGCTCGGTGGCCAGCCTTCTAACCTCAATCCGTACGGATTGGATATTGGAGGCATCGGCTGGAACCTCCGTTTTGCGAAGCTCAGCCATAGCCGATCGATAGCCGATTTCAGCCTCTGCGATAGCATGACGCTTTTGCGACATGATTTTGCGGAATTGTAAATCCAGACCGTCATAATCTGTCTGCGCCTTATCCAGCGCTTGCTCTGCCTGCTCCATTTCACTGTTGGACACCGCTCCGGCATCAAGTAAAAACTTTTGATCTTCATATGCCTTTCGCGCCTGCTCCAACTGCTTTTTGGAAGCCTTCTTCTGACTTTCCGCTTCTTCCAGCTCAAATGATTCCTGCGCTGTATCGACAGCCATTTTAGCCCGAAGCACGTTCGTCTTCTGAATTTCAATATCCTCCACCTTCGGCCCCTTCTCCAACTCAGCCAGCTTGGATTTGGATATTTCCAAATTATCGGATGCGCTCTGGATTTGCATCTTAATTTCAGAACTGTCCAGAAGAGCCAGGACTTGTCCTTTTTTCACCTTGTCTCCGGCCTTCACGTTTACCGCCGCCAGCTTATTTTCGCCTGCACTTGTGAAATTCAGCTTTACTTCCTTGGAAGCCTGCACGGTACCAGACGTATCCAGCTTCTCGCTCACATCCCCGCGTTCCACTTTAAGCGTCTCGTCCTGAACCAATGGTACAGCCTGCTCTTTGGGAAGCTTCAAATATACTGCTGTTCCACCCCCGCCTATTACCAGCAGCACAACCATGGTCCAGATCCACTTTTTTCTCCGTTTTCTTCGTAACTTTAATAAGGCGTCGTTTAAAACCGTTTCTGCCAACTTCGTTTCCTCCCTATGTGCTCCATGGCTTGCTCAACGTGTATTCATTCTGGCTCAGCTCAATCGCCAGCTCTTCCATTTGCCGTTCAATCTGGTTCACCTTCAACTGGCTATTTTTCAGCTCCAGCTCGATAATTAAGCCTCTGGCCCACTTTTTGCGGGACAGCTCCAGCCCCTCTTTTGCCGTGCGCAGACTTTCTTCCAGCTGAACGTATTTTTTTTGGTTTTCCTTGACCGTGGCATATAAATTGCGGAGCGATTCGGCAAAATCCTTTTCTCCCTTGTCCAGCTCCTCCTTGGCTGTATCCACGTCCATTTTGGCTAGATCGTAAGCACCTGCACCGCTGTTAAAATCGAAATATCTCACATTGAGTTCCGAAGTCTTGATGCTATCCTCCAGCTTCCACAAGTTCGGATTCATATCCATCAGCTGTTGTATATGTATTTCGATATCCAGCTTCTTCGGTTCCTTGTACACTGGTCGATCCACCATTTCATAGGCTGTTCCATTAGGCTGGCCCATCAGAAAATTCAGAGCGTCACGCGATTTTTGCAGCGCAATTTTCCCCTGCTCGATCGTCTGCTCCGCCTGGCTTCTGGCCTGTGTACTCTCGTTTTTCGCATACTCAGACAGCTTGCCGCGCGCAAATTTGGCGAGTGCAATCTTTTCCTCCGCTTGAGCAATTTCAAGCGCTTCCAGATCATTTTTCACCTGATTCTCTGCCACGAATACGCTTTGGTAGCTTTTCATCACATTAAAATAAATCTGATCCTTGGCGAACTGCGCCTGCTTTTTGCTGGCTAGATAGGATAACGTCGAAGAGTTATAATTTCTCCAGGATGACTCATCACCAACATATTCACCATCTATAAAATCGACGAATGCATTGCCCAGATCCTTTTCCGCATTTTTCAGTTCCATTCTTCGACGCTCCACGTCCCGCTCGGCAGTACGCGTGTTGTAGCTATTCGTTTGTGCCCATTCCGCTGCCTGCTTGAGCGTTAATGGAGGTAAAGCCTGACCCGTTATGGAGGCGGTCTTCGATGTAACCGCAGCAGACGAGGTTCCTGATATACTTGCTGACGTATTTCCTGTTGTGCTTCCTGCTGCACTGTCAGCCTGAACGGTGGAAATCAAGCCTGACGACATCGTCAATACGAGCAGCGTCGCAGCCGCTTTATACTTCATAGGTGAATCTCTCCCCTTTCGGTGTAATCTTTCGAATTATTTCCATAGATTTCGACATAAATTTCCACAGTCTATCCGCCACCTAATTGTACTTTCAGGTGAATGGTGGTACAAGGTGTTAAACCAATACATTTTTGTAACCTTTATTTCAACATTGTCAATACAAGCTGTTCTCTTGCAAATCAGATATAAAACGAATCTGTTTTTACCTGAAATTTACCTAAATTTCAGCTAATTTTAAGGAAACCAACAGTATCTATTAAGGTTAGGAGCATATACTAGAGAAAGAATAACAGCCGCTCACTGGGAGGGTTAATAGATGATAAAAGAATCTCGCATGACAACTACGAACGAACCGTCTGATTTGTGGATGACCCGATTTTTACGTGAATCCGAACAGCAAAAGAAGCAACTGATCCGGGAAGCCCGGAAAAATAACGATTTACCGCTTATAAACAGTATTTCTTTCCACCTTGCCCAACGGAATCAGCAACATCTGATCAGCTAGGGATGATTTTAATAGAGATGTATCTCACTTCTAACCTAAAAAGCCGATCAACGTCGCTTGCATGCGTACGTGATCGGCATTTTTAGGTTGTTTCTATCTATTCGTCTTCTATCATTGCTTGAGAATCATGCAAGTATTTTTCCAGTGAAATTCGTCCGTTCTCCATAAACTGTATACCTTCCGCTTCCAAAAGCAGCCTTTGTAAAGAAGCTCCTTCATCGTCCTGTAGCGCGATTTCCCCCAATCGATTTACAACCCTGTGCCAGGGCAAGCGATGCTTGCTGCTAAGCGTATGCAAAATACGCACCACCTGACGCGCCCCTCTCGGACTCCCTGCTTCCGCTGCAATTTGTCCGTAGGTCATGATTTTTCCCTCAGGGATGAGCTGGATTATTTTTAATACACGAGCTGTAAAAGGCTGCATGTTATCGTCGGATCTCCTTTCCCCTAGCCGTAAACTGTGGTCTTCACGTCTCAATACAATGCTGACACCAGACAACAAAACCATTCCGGCTCTCGTGCTGTTTTTCTATCATTATAGCACCCACAGTCTTCAGTTGGCGAAGGCTAGAATCCGCTTAGACCCTGCCTTTTTAAATCCTTTGCTACTAGACGTGCCAGTTCCTTTGCTCCCGCATAATTCGGATGCAGCGTGTCACCGTTCATATACAGGGCAAGTGTGGCTTGTGGGCCAATGGAAGTAAAATAAGCTGAGCTAAGGACGTTCAGATCGACCAAAGGCGTTTGTTCCTCTTGAGCCAGCGCTAAAATAGAGCCTCTATACCATCTATTTTCAGCGGTGTGTACATGATTCGCGTTAAAATCAGTGGCTCGCCCCTGCGGTGTTGAAAGGATTACGATTGCCCCTTTGGCCTTGACCTGCCGGATCATATCCCGCATCCAGTCCTTAAACTCCGCTTCGCTTTCGTTATGCTTCGGGTTGGTGTCATTAATGCCCAACTGGAGAATGAAATAATCCCCTGGCTTAATGTATTTGATGATAGCCTCTAGCTGACCGTCCTGATGGAAGCCCCTTGCAATTTGCCCCCCTGAGGCCATGTTACGGATCTGGAATGTATTGGTGTTTACGAATTGCGGCAATAGCTGACCCCATCCGGCCTGCACGCTGCTATCCAGTGGATAGTAATTGCAGACAGTAGAATCGCCGCCGATGTAAATCGTCCGATTCGTAACGGGGTTATTAGACAATCGCCTGATTTCCAATGCACTTATTGCAAAAGAGGTTCCCTCTTTACCTTCTGTAATCAGCAAATTCAATTGTCCGTCCGTCACGGGAATTTGAAAACGGTCCTTTGCTCCGTCCCCCGTCATATTGATGACCTGATACACTCCCTCGGCGGCAACGCTCGCTCGGGTCGTATTCCCTAACGTGACCGACACCTCATATACCCCTGGGGCAAGATCCACATCAAATGTATTCTCGCTTTTCGTACCGGTAGTCAGAAACCGTACCGCATCACTAGCGACGCCAGTACCCGTTGCTCCCACATTACGTACGTTCTCGGGTGTACGAAATCCGTAACCGCGCGTCGCATCGTATCGCAGGGATGCACTCACCCCGGTATAGCCTGATTCCACTGGACCCGCGCCAAAATCAAATTTGTAATCACCAGCCGCTCCATACGCAGGTGTTGTCCCATTCAAGCCCGGCGTACTACATAATAAAGCGACCAAAAGCATACTGGTCATTCCTTTCATCCACTTCATATCATCATTCCTCCTTCAAAATGTAGAATACCCTAAGGACGTTTCGATTTTTTTGTAAGCGCATACAATAATTTCGTTCCTTTACCTCATGGATACAGGTTTGTACCCATTTGATTCCTATGCAGGCGAAGGCCTGCTTATTCATCTGATCACTCCCTTTCAAATCAATCGCACTCTTAAACATTATAGAATAAATGGGTATATTATGTAAATATCCCAATGTGAATAAGCCCCGCACATATTCACCTGCAGGGCCTTCGTACAAAAGGAACCTTTTTGAAATTCAATTCATTTATATCCTTACATCAATCTCCAACCAAAATACCGTCGAAGCTCTCTGGACCTACCCGTATCGTACCCAGCAGGTTTGAAGAAACAAAGGCGGTGTACACCAGCTGTGGCGTAATCGGCGGGTTAAAGTCATCAGCCGAGAACGCGATGACCTGAGGAGCCGTTATACTCAGGCTAAACGTAGACGTTGCCGAGTAAACAAGTGGATCGGTTGGCAAGGTACCTCTTACAATAGTGATCGTAATTCCTACTAAAGCCAGTGGCAGTTGAACCGACAGAGTACCTTTAAGCAGAACCCGCGGCGTGCCTGTAATTCCCAGTGTGTTTAATCCGATCTGCCCAAACAATTGCGGCGTATTCAAAACGGTGATCGGAATGGCAATAGAGTTTGCAAATGAGGCATTTTGAGATGTTCTTCCATCTATAAATGTTCCCATGTTTTTTCCCCCTTTCTCTACCAGATACTCATAGTCTATGAAAAGATGACTTATATGCTTGGACTAAATAACTTGCTAAACACACAACTTTCTCTTTATAGGCGAATGTACAGCCCTTTCCCTGGCCCCATGAATACACTAAACCAACAATGGGAAAAGGAGCGATGTAATGTCTACGTTTAAAGCCACTTTAAGGGGGAGTCATGAAGTACCTCCTGTCAGAACAAATGCCACGGGAAATGCGGAGTTTCATTACCATAAGGAACGTCGGCAATTAAAATTCGAGCTTATCCTGCGCAACATTTCGCGAGTAACCAGAGCGGATATTCATCTGGGACGCAAGGGTGAAAATGGTCCGGTCGTAGCTGTCCTGTTCGGCCCTTCCAAATTCGGAATCACGGTCAAAAGAGGCGTTGTCAGCGGTGTGCTGCGTGCATGTGACCTCGTCGGTCCACTCAGAGGCAGAACCATTTATGACTTAGTTTGCCAGCTCAGAGAAGGCAATGCTTATGTTAATGTTCATACCGTCCGGCATCCAGATGGAGCCATTCGCGGACAGATCAGACGTTGCAAGTAACCACCGTATGAAGAAAATTAAATATGAAAAAGAACTTTCATAGCCACCTTGAAGTGCTTACATGCACCTTTCATGTGGATTGAAAGTTCTTTTTTCTATTCCCCATCAATTCTTAATAAAAGTTAAGAAGTTCATAAGCGTTTCTTAAGTCCTTGCCTTCCGGGTTGTTAAGAACTTTATTTTTTAATAGAGAGACAGTTCACACCCCAAAGGAAATGAAGCTTATGAAGCCCCTTATAAGCCCGACATCCAAAGAAAGAATTCCCGAGTTGCAGTTGGTTAGAGCCATGGCGATTCTAGCCGTCATCATGGTACATGCCACCTCTTACATTACCGAACTGCACGATGGCAGTATTTCGGTTAGAAGCAGCCGCAGACAGACGGATTTTGAAACTCGCTTCCCTCTCTATCATTCTCGCTAGTCCATATACAAACGAACCAGCCATAGATCGTATCTCTGGCCGGTTCGTTCCTGACTTTTATGGAATTAAGGATTGTATCCCTTTATTTTTGGGAATCGAACAATGCTTCCCCGTTGGATTCGATAATCTTTTGGTACCAGTAGAAGCTGTTCTTTTTTCTTCTTTCCAGCGTACCTGAACCATCGTTGTTTTTGTCCACATAGATGAAGCCGTATCTTTTTTTCATCTCTCCTGTTCCCGCGCTGACAATGTCGATTGGGCCCCACCAGGTATAGCCAAGCACTTCGCAGCCATCTTCAATAGCTTCATGGAGCTGGATCAGATGTTTGTTCAGATAGTCTACTCGCTCGGGATCATGAATTGAACCGTCTTCCAGAATTTCATCATGACTGCCGTAGCCGTTCTCTACAACAAATAGAGGCTTCTGGTAACGGTCATACATTTCATTACACACATAGCGAAAGCCTTTCGGGTCAATCGGCCATCCCCATGGCGTTTTTTCCAAATAGGGATTGTCGAGTCCCATAATTCCCCCTGTATTGCCCAGGATGGGCATACCTGCTTTATGCGTCGTACTTCGATAATAGCTAAAGCCCAAATAATCAGCCGTATGCTCTCGCAGTAATTGTTCATCTCCGGGCTCCATTTGAATCACGATGTTATGCTCTTTCCAGATCCGTTTGGCATAGCTTGGATAATAGCCTCTAAGGAGTACATCGGAATAAAATAAAGATCTTCTTCTCAGCTCATAGGCGTCAAACACATCGTCCGGATTGCAGGTATTCGGATAGATCGGACTCAGGGATAACATAGCGCCCATCATCGCACCCGGGATAATTTCATGACACAGTTTAGTAGCCAGAGCGCTGGCAACAAAAACATGGTGACTGGCCTGATAAATCGTCGGAAGCTTGTGCTCATCGTCTTGGACAACAATGCCTCCTGCCGCCAAAGGAATCGTGTGAAAATGGTTGATCTCGTTGAAGTTCATCCAATATTTCACTTTGTTTTTATAACGTTTGAAGACAACTTCCGCATACTTTACGTAGAATCCAATCAGCTCGCGGCTTTTCCAGCCTTCGTATTTGCGAATCAGATTCAGGGGCAGCTCAAAGTGAGAAATAGTGATGACCGGCTCAATTCCATACTTCAATAGTTCATCAAACAGATCATCGTAAAATTGCAGCCCTTTTTCATTCGGCTCGGCATCATCCCCATTCGGGAAAATTCGGGACCATGCAATGGAAGTCCGAAAGCATTTCATGCCCATCTCCGCAAACAGGGCGATATCTTCTTTGTAACGATGGTAAAAATCAATCGCTTCATGGCTGGCATAATACTTGTTCTCATCAATCGTATCATCAAACGTTCCGCCTACAATTCCTCCCCGGAATGCATCACTGATCGCTGGTCCTTTACCGTCCTCGTTCCATGCCCCTTCGGCCTGATTCGCCGCTATAGCACCACCCCACAGAAAATTCTCAGGAAAACTTTTGGCTATTTGTTCTGTCATGACTTATTTCCTCCTTTATTTAATGTATTGTGAGCAAAACACTTTGCAAATCTACAGATTTTTGCTGTGTTTGGGTGACCTTTTGGTAAGCAGTACTGTTGGTAACAATAATCGGAGTGGTCAGGTCATAACCGGCTGCCTGGATTTTCGGAATATCAAATTCAAGCAGTAAATCACCCCGTTCAATCCGTTGCCCTTGCTCCACATGCTTTGTGAAATAATTGCCTTTCAGCTTAACCGTATCGAGTCCCACATGAATTAACAAGTCCAGATGGTTGTCGGAGGTGATGGCTACCGCATGGCCGGTTCGGAATACGAGCGAGACAACCCCGGACACTGGTGAATATACCTTTCCTTCACTCGGTAGAATGGCTATTCCTTGACCCATCGCTTCTGTAGAGAATGCCGGATCAGGTACTTCACTTAACGGAACAATTACGCCATTTATAGGAGCATAGACACTCTCGATGACTACGGTTTGTCCAGATTCAGTCTGTAAGGCAGGCTCGGATTTTTCTGATTCCGTTTTTCCTGTCTCCGCAACCGTTGCCCCGTTACCTTCATTGAAGCCCAGAATATAAGTTAATACAGTAGTAACCACGAATGAAATGGTGATGCTGATTAAATAAAAAGCAATGGTATTTGTAAAGAACGCCGGAATAGTCGTTATGGCCGGGAACACATAAGCAAGCACGGTCGTCTGGAAATGCCCAGCAATGGCTCCTCCGATCGTTCCCCCGATGACGGCGGCAATCATCGGTCTTTTCAGCTTCACGGACAACCCATAAACGATAGGCTCTGTAATACCAGCGAACAGTGAAGGGAAAATAGATGACAGCGCGTAAGCTTTCAGCTTTTTGTCCTTGGCTTTCAGAAAGACCCCAAGAGCGACACCGGATTGGGCGAAGGTCGCGGAAGCCATCATGGGTCGGATCGTATCAAACCCTTTGAGGGAAAGATTGTTGATCATCGCAGGGGCAATCCCCCAGTGTAAACCAAACATCACCAGGAAGGTCCAGCCGCCACCCAGAATGGCCCCGGTCAACAGGCCGCTTTGCGTACTCAAAAATTCAATACCATCCGCAATACCTTTACCGGTGTACACTCCCAGCGGACCGATCACAATGGCGGTAAGCGGAACCATAATTAATAAGGAAACGAGCGGGACCATAAATAATTCAATGCTTTTCGGAACTACCCGCTTCAGAAATCGTTCCAGGTATGAATACAGCCAAATGGCTAAAATCGCTGGAATAATGGATGTCGTATAACTCATCAGGACAACGGGAATATGGATAAAGGAAGCAATATCCCCCGTGTTTTCCATCAGCTTGGTGAAGTTAGGCTCCAGCAAAGCGGCCATAATTGCGGCAGATACGATAGGCTGGGTCTTGAACGTTCTAGAAGCTGAAAACGCTAACATCAGTGGCAGGAAGAAAAACACGCCGTTACCTGCGGCAGCAAGGATAGCATAGGTACTGGAGGCACTGTCCAGCCACTCTAACTGTGTAAGAATAACCAGGATAGCTTTCAGCATCCCTGCCCCAGCCAAAGCAGGTACAATCGGCTGGAAGATAGAGCTCATGACGGTAAAAGCACGACTGATGAAATTACCTTCTTTTGAATGATCCTCTTTCTCATTGTTGCCGCTCTTTACCTGAAGGTTGTAATTTCCCGCAATCGCATCATAGACCTCGCTAACATGATTGCCGACGACCACCTGATATTGGCCCCCGCTCTCTATCACGGAAATGACCCCGTCGGAATTTTCCAAAGCCTGTTTGTTGGCCTTTTGCTTGTCCTTGAGTGTGAATCTCAGACGGGTCATACAATGGTACAGATCACGGATATTTTCCTCTCCGCCTACATTTGTTACAATGAATTTCGCTAATTCATCATGTTTGCTCATAACGCCTGCCTCCAATGCTCTCTGGTTGATATAAAAAAAACCTGAGTAATCACCGATACCAAAATGCAATTTAGTATCGAAATCACTCAGGTAATGCCCACGAATGGTAACACCCTGTTAGTTTTCAGTTCTGTTGACCAATCTGGAAATGTGAATCATAAGATACATCATTTCATCATTGGTTAATTTCTGCTCAAACTGCTTATTCACATACACCCCTATTTTTTGTACACATCTGTGCTCTTCTGGAAATTTGATTTTCAGGTCTTCGAACAAATTCATGTACTGCGGGTCTGCCGATTCATGGGCAAAAAGCCGCTGGGCAAAAAATTTAAGATGAGTTACAAATCGGTTGTAATTCCATGAATCTTCATCAATCTCGACATTGAAGTGGTATTTTACAATATCCATAATATCCTTGATGACTTTTGACGTTTTTAGCGTCAGGTCAAGCTTCTGGTTATCCAGGCGAGCGTTGACGAAATGCAGAGCAATAAACCCGGCTTCATTCTCATCGAACGTGATGTTGATCCTGTTACGGATCATCTCCAGCGCATGTTTTCCGATAGCGAATTCTTCGCGATAAAACCGCTTGATTTCCCATAGAAACCGATTTTCAATCGGGGTTCCCCGATCATGCCGCTCAATAGCAAATGAAATATGGTCAATCAAGGCCAGATAAATATAATCACTAATTTCTCCGGCCAATCTCGGTCTGGCATACTCCACGATTTCATCCGCGATTTCAATACATTCCATCTTCACATCTTTCAGCAAATCCGCCAGCTTCGCGGATAGATCCTGAGTTTTGACTACAAACAGCTTCGTGATTTTCCGCTCATCGATGGTATCCCCCGGTTTCAGGTTGAATGCGATTCCATTTCCTGTTGCAATGACCTCTTGGGCGTCCTCTTCCTCTGCTAATACTACATTGTTGTTAAGCGCTTTCTTCAAAATCATGCGACCACCTGCTTTTATTTACTGGAAGGCCATTTTTTAAAGAGACTCTGTTAAAAAATGTGCATACACTAAAAAACCTGAACAGAATACCGCTTAATAGACGTTATCGCCCATTTACCGGAACTCCATTCAGGTTATGCCTAAAATAGTAACACCCTGAAAATTATGAGATTCACTTTTGTAATCGTTTTCTTGGCTTCATTATAATAGAGTTTCTTTTTTTCTGTCAACCCTTTATTAAAAAAAGCCTTTCATTCGTTTACTGCAGCTTCGGAGTCCCTGCACGGTTCACAATCCAGATGCCCGCCAGTACTAAAAAAATGCCAAGCAAGGTAGCCGCTTTGAGTTCCTCGTGAAGAAAGATCCAGCCGGACACAACACCGATGATAGGAACCAGCAACAGCGTAACAGAAGCTTTACTTGCTTCCATTCTGGTGAGAATATGGGTCCACAGCAGGAATGCCAGAGCCGACGCCACAATACCGGAAAATAAAATATAAAAGATCGACGCAGCGCTAAAATGCGGCTCCCATCGCTCAAACAACAGGGAATACAATAGCAGTCCGAGTGCACCGAACGCCATCTGCCAGGTCGTAAACTGGGTTTTATCGCAATGCTGGAGCTTAAGCTTGATAATCAGGTTGGAAAGTGCCCAAGCAATCGCTGAACTCACCCCAAGCAGCATAGCCCACAAATTGCCGCCCAAATGAATGTCCATAGCAAATAACAGGCCCATCATCCCTGTAGCAATCCCAATCGTCCTGCGTGTATTGAGCCGCTCACCCGGAATAAGAAAATGGGCCATCATGGATAAAAACAGCGGCATGCTGTACGTAAGCACGGAAGTTAAGCCAGCATTAATATAGTTCAGGGATATCTGAATAGCAATATTAAAATAGGTAGTCTGGAGAATTCCGCAGATGATATACCATTTCATCGTGTGCCTGTCAGGATTGGGGACCCGTTTCCAAATGAGAATTCCGAACAGGAGCAGCGTGCCGGTGAGAAACCGAAAAGCGGCAAATTGTACAGGTTCAAAGGCTCCGTTTCCCAATTTCATAATGACAAAATTAAAGCCCCAGATCAGGCATAAGAGCAGGCTCGAGCCTTTCATGCATCATACGCCTCCGTTTAGAGCACTTCTCCGCCCGATTCAATCACTTTTTTATACCAGTCAAAGCTTTTTTTCTTGTAGCGGTTCAGTGTTCCGTTGCCCAGATCATCCTGATCGACGTAGACAAAGCCGTATCTCTTGGATGCCTGTGAAGTTGAAGCACTGATCATGTCGATTGGGCCCCAGGCGGTATAGCCAAACAGATCTACTCCATCCTCAATCGCTTCCCTCATTTGCTCGATATGTTTTTTCAGATAATCGATACGGTAATCATCGTTAATCGTACCGTCAGGACTCATTTGATCTGTCGCGCCCACGCCGTTTTCCGAGATGAACAGTGGCTTCTGGTAGCGGTCATACAGGTTGTTCAGCGCATAACGTAATCCTTTAGGATCAATTTGCCAGCCCCATTCGGACTGCTCCAGATAAGGATTTTTCACGCCGCCAATTAGATTTCCGCTTGCTTTGGCATGCTGGTCGGCAGTGGCGCTGGCATTGTTGGACATATAGTAGCTCAGGGATACGAAGTCCACGAGATTATCGCGCAGGATTTCATCATCGCCGGGTTCTTTATGCAGGACAACGCCTTTTTCCTTGAACATGCGTGCGGTATAGGACGGATAATACCCCCTGGCTTGTACATCACTAAAAAAGAAGGATACTCGTTCTTCCTTTTGGCATTCAAGCACATCATCCGGATTGCAGGTATTCGGATAAAGCAACAGATAGCTGATCATGCACCCAATCTGGGAGTTTGGTATAATCTCATGACAGGCTTTGACTGCCAGCGCGCTGGCTATAAACTGGTGATGGGCAGATTGATACTTGTCCTGCTCCAGATTCGGGTGATTTTCTTCAATGATCCCGGCGCTAACAAACGGATGATGTTTGACACAGTTCATTTCGTTAAACGTAATCCAGTATTTCACTTTATTCTTGTAACGGGTAAATACAGTCTCGGCAAAACGGACGAAAAATTCAATCAGTTTCCGGTTTTTCCAGCCACCATATTCGGTGACAAGATACAAAGGCATATCGTAATGGGTAAGCGAGATGACAGGTTCAATTCCTTTGGCCAGCAGGGCATCAAAAACCTTGTCATAGAATTGCAGCCCTTTCTCATTGGGTTCTGTCTCGTCGCCATTCGGGAAAATACGTGTCCAGGAAATGGAAGTGCGGAAGCATTTAAAACCCATCTCGGCCAGCAGATTAATATCTTCTTCATAACGGTGGTAGAAATCATTTCCCCGACGTTTGGGATAATTTTTGGTGCTGTTTGGGTCCAATGCTTCATTGACTTGGGCATGGGTCATCATATGCCACTGATCCAGCCAATGCTTTTTGTCGAGTGTTGGATCAAAGGTAAATACATCAGAAATCGAGAGCCCCCTTCCATCTACGTTGTAAGCCCCTTCAATCTGCATGGCAGCGGCTGCCCCGCCCCATAGAAAGTCCTTGGGAAAACCTTTTGCCTGTTCCATGTTGCATTCCTCCAAGTAGGTTATAATTTGTGAAGAAGTATGCGGAACCCATGTCCCTCAAATGCATTCCGGATTGCTGCATACGCTTTATGCTTTCATGCTACAATCTGGGATGCATTCCAGGTCAAGAACTAAATTTTTGGAGTTGAAAGTCATGCATAATATAAAAAGAATTGCTGAAATTGCGGGGGTATCGACAAGTACCGTGTCTCGGGTGCTTAATCATCATCCTTATGTCAGTGAAGCTACGCGCACCAGGGTGATGGAAGTCATTCGGGAACTGGATTATATTCCGAATATTAATGCGGTGCAGTTGAAAGTAGGCCGTACCAAGGTTATCGGGATCATGACCCCAACGATTAATAATTATTACATGCAAATCATCAAGGGAGTATCCAATGCGGGTAAAGAGCAGGATTATCAAGTTCTCATCTACCAGACGGAGGAAAAGCGGGATTTGGAGAGCGCGGCGTTAGAGCTATTGAGGCAGAAAAAAGTGGACGGACTCGTCATTTTACGGCGTATGCTGGACTGGTCTGCTGTGAGGCGTTATACCCAATATGGGCCGATTGTGACCTGTGAGCCATTAAAAAATAAAGAGATTTCATCCATTTATCTCGATCATTATGAAGGATTTCGGATTGGATTAGAGCATTTGGCCGAGCTGGGATTTGAAAAAATCGCCTGCACCGTAGGCAGAAAAAACAGCGTAAACAGCCAAAGAAGACTCCAGGCCTATTATGACCTGCTCGCGGCAAGGAAGCTGCCAGTGAATGAGGAATGGTTGCTCAGCGGTATCCATACGGTACAGGACGGAATGCGGGCGTTCGCCAAGCTGGAGTCATTAAGAGAACGTCCCCATGCCATCATGACAACCAATGATTTTGTGGCATGCGGTATTATCTCAGCCGCCCGCAGTAAGGGCTGGAATGTTCCAGAGGATTTGGCAGTGGTCGGCTTTGAAGCCGACGAAAGTCAGGTAGCCGACGCCATGGGACTGACCAATATTACGAACCCGTTGCAGCGAATCGGACAGGAAATGTTCCGTACATTATATCAGCAATTGAACGGGCAGCCTTTGGAGCCAGCCTCCCTTGCTTTTGAATTGAAGGTTCGCCAGTCTACCTGCTAACTCACCCTATTAACTAGCCTATTAACAACGTATAAACGATTCCGGGTCCGTGTACACCGATGGTCAGATCATTTTCAATATCCGACGAGCGGCTGGGTCCGGTAATAAAATGAATCCCTGCGGGCAGTTGCTCACGTCCTACTTCGTCAAAGCGGCCTAAAATCTCGCCCAGCCGCGTCCGCAGACGCTCCAGTGGAAGGAGAATGATCAGCACGGTTGGCAGCAGACTGACCGCGCGGCCCTTCTCCGGTGAGGACAGCACCGCCACCGATCCGGTGTAGGCAGCGGCTTCGTGGGCAATCACGATGCCGATATCCGCCTCGGCGGCGCGGGCCTTCCAGTCCTCGACTGGATCGGTGTTCCACACCGATAGACGGACTTCCGGCAGCGCCGCTTCCAGCTGGAGCGCATCCAGGTCCGGCTCATTCTGCCGGACGATATAGGCCGCTCCCAGATCACGCGCCTTGCGCGCGATCCAGTCTGCCGTCTGCTCCAGATCAGGCAGACGCACGACATGCCCACCAACACTTGTAAAGTTGGCGGTGAACTCTTCGATGCGCTGCTCCGCGCTCCATTCGAATTCGTGCCAGAATGCAGGTGCGCCGCGAAATGGCTGTACAGGTGGCTCCGTCTGTCGCGGACGCTTGAGCCGTGCCGCTATGTCATCCATAAAGCGTACCTGCTTGGCATAGGATTCTGTTTCCATTTGATGGAGCCACGCTTCATGAGCCGCCTTTGCTTGCGAAGAAGGTTTACTCTGTTCACTCATGCTGTCTGCCTCCTTTACTTCTATCTTCCAAAATCGTCTCCATTCGGCTACGAACGTCAGGCTGCATCACGTTACGTTCCTGCTCCAGCTCACGTTCCAGTGTGTTCCATTGCTGACGGAAGGACTTTTTCGCCAGAGAGGGGGCCACACGGTACGTATTCCAGCCCTTTAGGGGACCAAGCTTAAGCGTAATTTCTCCCTTACGGACGACCACCTTCTGGGCAATCTGCCCCAGCCGAATCGCTGCTGCGAATCGTTTCGAGCTGGAAACAACGGTCGCAAACCCTTTCATTCCTGCTGCTTCCAGCTTATCTCCTTGTCCGGCCTCCACCTTGCGTCTGCGTAAATAAACCAGCATGTCGTGCAACGGTATTTTGACCGGACAGGCTTCATAACACGCACCACACAGGCTGGATGCACTTGCAATGTCGTTCCACTCATCGATGTTGCCGTGCAAGGCAGGCGTAAGTACCGCGCCAATAGGGCCACTATAGGTCCCACCATACGCATGTCCGCCAATCTGACGATAAACCGGGCAGGCATTCAGGCAAGCTCCGCAGCGAATGCAGTTCAGAAGCTCTTGAAACTCGGGATCGCCCAACTGAAGCGAACGTCCGTTATCTACGATGATGATGTGCATTTCCTCCGGTCCATCGGCATCCTGACTGCGCCGCGGGCCTGAAATACCGGACATATACATCGTCAGCTTCTGACCGGTAGCGGAGCGTGGCAGCAATGTAGCCATTACCTCCAGATCCGTCCATGATGGAATAATCCGTTCCATACCCATCAGCGTAATTTGCGTTTTGGGCAAAGTGGATACCATCCGCGCATTGCCTTCATTTTCGAACAGTACCATGGAACCCGTCTCTGCGATGGCAAAATTACAGCCAGTCATTCCGATATCTGCCTCCAGAAACTTTTCACGCAATTTTTTACGGACAAAACCAGCCAAAATCGTCGTATCCGCAGACAGTTCCTCCCCCGCTTCTTTGGACAGCAGTTCGGCAATCTGATAGCGGTTTTTGTGAATCGCCGGAATGACGATATGAGATGGAGCCTCGCCTGCAAGCTGAATAATATACTCACCAAGATCGCTTTCAATCGTCTCGATATCGACGCCCTCCAGCGCCTGATTCAAGTGCAGTTCCTCCGACACCATCGACTTGGATTTAACAACAGACCGGGCCTGATTGTGGGCAGCAATATCCAGCGTAATCCGTACAGCATCTGCGGCTGTATCGGCAAAATGAATATGCACCCCGTTGGCCCGGGCATTGTTCACAAACAGGTTCAGATAATAGTCCAGATGGGCAATGGTATGCAGCCGAATTTGACGGCCCCGCTCACGCCATTCCTCCCAATTTCCGTGCTGCTCTGAAGCCGCCAGCTTGCCGTTGCGCAAACGCTCCGTCGTGAAACGGACCGCATTCCGCAGAAAATCGTCGTTTAGGGCCAGCTCGGCGCGTTTTTTGACCTTTTGGCTCATCGAATGTGAATGTACAGCGGTCATGCGTGCTTCACCCCTTCATACAGCAGCTCGGCCAGATGCATAACCCGCACCGGCTCTTCCCGATACCGGAGATTTCCCGCAATGTTCATCAGGCAGGCCATATCCAGTCCAACCAGCACCTCGGCCTCCGTCTCCCTGATATGATCCACCTTTTCCGTCACCATGGCTCCCGAAATATCCGACATTTTTACCGCAAAAGTACCACCAAAGCCACAGCAATCCTCTGCAAAAGGAAGCGGCACCAGCTGCAAGCCCTTTACGCTGCCAAGTAGCTGCATCGGCTCCTCCTTCACGCCCAACAAACGGGTACCGTGGCAAGACGGATGGTAGGTTACCGTATGCGGAAAAGACGCGCCCACATCGGTCACGCCAAGCACCTGTACCATAAATTGCGTAAATTCATATGTCTTTTGCTCCAATCGCCGCGCTGAGTCCAGCCATTCCGGCTCATCCTTGAACAACTCCGGGTAATGATGAATCATATAAGTGCAGGAACCGGAGGGCGATACGACAAAGTCGCTGTCGTCAAACGCTTTCAAAATCGTTTTCGCCGCTGCCCTCGTTTCATCCCAGTAGCCGCTGTTATAGGACGGCTGGCCACAGCATGTCTGCACCTTTGGAAAATTTAGCTCGACACCATATCTGGCAAGCAAGCGTGCCATCGCTTCCCCCACCTTGGGATAAATCGCATCACTCAGGCAGGTAATAAATAAAGATACCTTCATACGAGACACCCCTTCCGTCCATGGAATAGCTATTACTTTATAACTGAAAAGTTCCCTTTAGTGCCACTGCGCAGTCGGATGGTGCTTCCCATCGCAATCGCTTCTCTTGTACAGCACCATTCCGCCTACTCCGTTTTTATATGAATTTTTCGAGTTCAGCTTATATGAAAAGTAAACGCTTTCTAATTATCTTAAATGTTGTACCTTTTCCTGTTGAGCTCTTAGTTAGTCTGACGTCACTATGTTTGAACCGTTACCTACTCACTACAAAAAAATCCACTTATGGAGGATACTAGCGAAGCGGTTCATTTGAACCTGGAGAAGCGTCAGCGTTCGCCTAAAAGCTTTCCAAAGGAAAGCTCTCATCATAAGCATAAGCTTGCAGTGGGATTCTCACCTATACATGTTTTACATCATCAAAGAATCCCACTGCAACAGCGATCGTAAGATCAAATGAAACGCGGAGCGCCCTCCCCCTCAGCACTTTTAAAATTCTATTCTCATTTCGGAAACTACCCGCTTTATACAACCGTAACCGAAATCGACAGTTCTGCTAATTGACTGCGAATCGGATTCGGCAAACGCGAGTCGGTAATAATCTCGGACACCTGCGACAGCTTCACGACATGCGTGAATGCCTGCTGCCCAAATTTGCTTGCATCTGCCAGTAAAATCACACGATCTGCAATGCTGACCATTTTCTGCTTTAAACGGGCTTGCAGCTCATTCGATTCACTAATGCCCCGATCCAGATGGACCCCCTGGCTGGAGAAAAACAATTTATCCACATAATACGATTCCAACGAGCGCTCCGCCAGCGGACCAGCGAATGACAATGAGCGCTGTAGCAACTGTCCTCCGGTGGAAATGACCTCGATTTTTTCCTTACCCGCCAGCTCTGTTGCTACACGGATCGAATTCGTCAATATCGTCAACGGAATATCCGGCAGAATCGACGCCATATACCAAGCCGTTGTACTAGCATCCAGCAAAATACGATCATGCGGCTGAATCTGCTTTACCGCTTCCTCGGCAATCCGGCGCTTTTCCTCTGCGTTCATAATTTCCCGTACCGCATAGGGCGTTTCGGGCTGCTCGTTTTTGACGCTGACTGCTCCACCATGTGAACGGCGTAGCCGTCCCGCCTGCTCCAAACGGTCCAGATCGCGGCGGATCGTTTCCTCCGTTACTTTGCACAGCTCACTCAACTCCGACACACGGATGCTTCCTTTTTCATTGACGAGCTGTACGATCATCTCATATCTTTCTGCAACCAGCATGGCAATCTCACTCCACATCTTTAATGTACAAAAAGTCCCGCCACACGCCGGAATCGTCCGTAGGCATCCTCCCACGCTTCCGACTCGGCAGGTTCATATACCTCTACGGAAATAGAATCCGCGATGACCCGGCGTGCTTCCCATATATCGGCGAACTTTCCCTGTGCCATCCATTGTACCGCAAGATTGCCGATTGCGCTTGCTTCTGCGGGTCCAGCCCACACGGGTTTTTGAATCGAATTAGCCGTCCATTGGCACAACAGCCGATTTTGAATTCCCCCACCGACCATATGCAGCCCGTTAAACCGTTGTCCTGACACCCGTTCCGTAAGCTCCAAAACGTAACGGTACTTCAACGCCAGACTTTCCAAAATACAGCGTGTGACCTCCCCCGGTGTCTCCGGCAAAGGCTGCCCGGTATTACGGCAATATTGGCGTATGCGTGTTCTCATATCTCCGGCATGCAGAAACAGTTCATCGTCCGGGTCGATCCATGAAGCAAACGCCGGAGCCTGCTCCGCCATGTGTACCAGCTCGGGGAAAGAATAGGAAGTTCCTTGACGCTCCCACTCTCTGCGTGCCTCCTGTAAAATCCACAAGCCCATAATATTTTTAAGCAACCTGTAGGTTCGGCCCACCCCGCCTTCGTTCGTAAAATTAAATCGAAGCGTATCCTCGTTGATCACAGGCTGCGGGGTTTCCGTTCCCATCAGAGACCACGTTCCGCAGCTTAAATACGCAAATGATCGTTCCAGCGCAGGCACCGCAGCTACAGCCGATCCTGTATCATGTTCCGCTACCGCAATAACAGGAATCGCTCCGATGCCCAGATCAGTCATGACCGAGGAACGGATCGTACCTGCGGCACTTCCCGGCTCCAGTACCTTTCCAAACCAGGAATGGGGAATATCGATACTAGACAATAACTCATGATCCCATGCCTGCTGCAACGGATTATATAACTGCGTGCTAGTCGCATTGGAAAACTCATTGTGCATTTCACCCGTTAGAAAATACCGCAGCAAATCAGGGATCATCAAGAAATGCTTTGCCTGCTCCAACAGCGGCGATTTTGCTTTTCGCATAGCAGCCAACTGAAACATCGTATTAAAGGTCAAAAACTGAATCCCTGTGCGCTGAAAAATAAACTCCTTGCCCAGCTGACCCTGTACTTCCTCCATCACCCCGTGGGTATGCCAATCCCGATAATGATAAGGGTTACCCAGCAATTCTCCGGCTTCTCCAATCAGTCCAAAATCGACCGACCAGGAATCAATCGCCAGACTGGACGGGTTCACTCCCATGTGCTTAGCTTTGAGCAGTCCTTGCTGAACCTCGTGATACAGACGCAAAATATCCCAGTGCAGACGCTCCCCGACCTTGACCGGATCATTCGAAAAGCGATGGATTTCCTCCACCTCTATACGTGAATCCGTCAATCGACCGAGCAGAACCCTGCCGCTGCTTGCCCCCAGATCATATGCGAGGATGCTCACCAGCTTGCACCACCCTTGCCTCTTTGCAAAATCTGCGTGCCATAATCAGACGCTAAATAGGCTTTCATCGGATCAGCGGGTAGCCCTTGCTCCTCACGTATTGCCTTGAGCAATGGTGCAACGTCGAACTCAAACGCTTTGCGCACAGCATCCTCCGCACCCAGCACATCCTGACGGCTCGCCGCTTCCTCCACCTCTGCATGATTGATCAGCAGCGCCTTCGCATATTGTGTCTGCACATTCAGCACTGATCGAATCATCGCCGGGATTTTTTGTTCAATATTGTGCGACTGGTCGATCAAATAAGCGATTTTGTCCACCGTATGTCGGATATCCGTATCCACATCCTGAGCTGCATTTAAAATTTGATAAAAAATCAAGAACAGCTCATACGGATTCGCGGAGCCCACGATGAGATCATCATCCGCATATTTGTAGCTATTAAAATGAAAGCCGCCCAGTCGCTTCTCATCAATTAAAAACGCGACAATATGCTCCACGTTAGCTCCTGGCAGATGATGCCCTGTATCCACAAGCACCTGTGCCTGCGGTCCCAACTTGGTCGCGTAATTGTACGCCATGCCCCAGTCGGCAATATCCGTATGATAAAAGGCTGGCTCGAACGCCTTGTATTCAATCAGCATGCGCATATCAGGTGTAAGCGCCTTATACATTTCGCTGAGTGCTTCCAGCATCCAATTTTTCCGCTTGCGGATGTCTCCCTGACCCGGATAGTTTGTTCCGTCTGCAAACCACAGGCTAAAATCGTTGGAACCTGTTTCCTTCGCAATGTCCACACATTCCAGCAAGTGGTTTGTTGCCTTGCGGCGGATTGCCGGGTCTACATTGGTGACGCTGCCGAGCATGTAATCTTCATCCTGAAACAGATTCGGATTAACCGCCCCAAGCCGCAGTCCGAGGCTTTCGGCATGACTGCGGAGCTTGCCGTAATTATCCACCTTATCCCACGGGATATGAATGGCGACCGATGGACACAATCCGGTTACTGCATGAACCTGTGCGGCATCCTCCAGCTTTTCGAACGGATCACGCGGCACGCCTGTTTTTTGAAAAACTTTAAACCGTGTACCTGAGTCGCCATAGCCCCATGATGGGGTTTCTATGCTAAGCGCTTTCAGCTTTGACTTTACTTGTTCCAGGTCAATGCCCCTTTGTTGCTGCTGTTCCTCGAATAAAGCGTACGCTTTGTCACTCATCGTGGTTCCTCCTTGGAAAAAGAAGTGAGTTATGGAGGTGGGGAGTCGCTTCGCGTGCGGATTGTTCTTCCGATCGCTGTTATCCCCGGATTTTTTTATTTTATAGAACATATAAAGGTAAAAATCCGGGGATAAAGGCGAACGCTACGCTTCTTCAGAACAATTCCGCCCGCTCCGCTGCTGTCTACCCATAAAGTCACTTCTCTTTTTATGTTTTGGGTGTGCATTTTCGGAAAAACACAAAATGCGAAACGTAAATAAGTTATTATTACTTATTTACGTTTTTAATACTCTCCCATTTTCTAGCGTGTAAAGGCAGCGGGTACGCCGCCGTCGATAGTGAGCATGCAGCCTGTCGTTTTTTCCGCCTTGGATGAGGCGAAAAAGGCAATGCCCTCGGCGATATCCTGCGGGTAAATGTTTACCAGTAGCGTCGTCCGCTTGCGATAGTGTTCTTCCAGTTGGTCTGGCTCGATGCCGTAGGCGGCGGCGCGTTCGTTGCGCCAGTTGGAGTTCCAGATGGCGGAGCCTTGCAGAATCGCGTCCGGCAAGATCGTGTTTACCCGAATGCCGTATTCGCCGCCTTCTGCGGCAATACAACGGGCGAGATGCGCTTCCAGCGCCTTGACCGAGCTGTAGGCCGTTACATTTTTACCTGCATAGACGGAGTTTTTCGAGCCGACGAACACCATGCTGCCGCCAAGTGTCTGCTCCTTCATCAGCTTGAACGCTTCCCGTGCTACCAAAAAATAACCTGTGCCCAGCACGTTTATGTTCAAATTCCATTCCTTTAATGATGTTTCGTCGAATGGACTGGAGGTGGCCAGCCCCGCATTGTTGACGATGATATCCACACCACCGTAGGTTAGCGCGGTTTCCGCATAGGCATCCTGAATCTGGTCCTCCTGCGTCACATCCATTTTAACTGCAATAGCGCGGTTTTCTCCGTAGTGGTCATTCAGCTCGGAGGCCACCTTTTGCGCGCCTTCCAGATTCAGGTCGGCCAGCACGACATGTGCTCCTTCATCCACCAAACGGCGTGCGGTTGCACTGCCGATTCCGCCTGCACCGCCTGTAATGAGCGCGATTTTGCGTGAAAATTCCGCTTCTGCCGGAGCGAGTGACAGCTTATACAACTCCAAGGGCCAGTATTCCACGTTATACGATTCGTTTTCACTGAGCGAAACAAACTGTCCTAACGCCGTCGCACCCCGCATCACCGCGATAGCACGATGATACAAAGCGCCACTCACCTGTGCGTTGCTCCAGCTTTTGCCTGTGTTAATCATGCCGATGCCCGGGATTAAAATCACACGTGGCGCGGCCTCAAACATAACGTCTCCTTCATGCCGATTGCGTTCAAAATAGGCTTGGTATTGCTCCTTATAGGCTGCGATACCCTCTACGAGCTTTATTTTTAAACTCTCGACATCCTCCACGTCCGGTGTCCAGTCTACAAAAAACGGCACCACCTTGGTATGAACCAAATGATCCGGGCACGCTGCCCCGACCTGTGACAATACAGCAGAATCCTGACCATTTACAAACTCCAGCACGTCCTCTGCATCATCAAAGGTAAGGATCATCTGCTTCTCATCACTGACCGCTCCCCGAACGGATGGCATGACGCTAGACGCAATACTGCGGCGTTCCTCAGGAGTAAGCGCTTTATATTTTACGCCTCCAAACGACTGTTTTTCCTCTTGACGAGCTTTAATATAGCTTTCTGCTTCTTGAATGATTTCGATGGTTTTCGCATAGGCTGCCTCGGAAGTTTCTCCCCATGTAACCAGACCGTGCTTTTCCATCAATACCAATTCTGCTTGCGGATGATCGAGTACAGCTTGAGCAATCATCTTGGACAGCTTAAAACCAGGACGAATATAAGGTACCCATACAAAACGGTCACCGAAAATCTCTTTCGCAATTTCCTTGCCGTTATGCGCACAGCACAAGCTGATAATTGCGTCCGGGTGGGTATGATCCACATGTCTAAAAGGTAAAAAAGCGTGCAATAGTGTCTCAATCGAAGCACGCGGATGCTTGGCATCTATCATACAATTCGCCAGATACGCGACCATATCCTCGTCAGACATATCTTCCCTTTCGAACAAGGGACGGATATCCTCCATACGAAGCCCTGTAAAGTTATGCGCTTTCATCGTAGCAAGATCGGAACCGCTGCCCTTGACGTACATTACTTCTACTTCACGCCCGCGAAAATCCTGTATCGTCGTTTTGGCCGAAGTATTGCCGCCTCCCCAGTTACACACGCTCCTGTCTGTGCCGATAAGGTTAGAACGATATACGAGCTGTTCCAGCGTGTTTTTTTGCTCAGATGCTTGTGAAGAATTCCACAGACTTTGTACCATAGGAAAAAGACCTCCAAGTTCAGTTTTAGTTTTGAACTACTTTATTACAGTGGTTATTCTTGGTTTATGGAGACTATAACACTTTTGTTTTCATTTGAAAATAAGAAATACAAAAATAATCAAAAATAAATTTTAATTTTGAATAACCTGTAAAACGGATACATTGATCTGTAAAACGATAATTGACACGCGGAAAAGAAAGCGCTTTATTAAATGTGAGTATGGAAGGCAATCCGGAGCCGCCTCATTCAACTTACAACAAAGCACAGCCTCTTCAAGGAAGCTGAATTACTGATTTTATCCTCTAATCTTGCCGTATTGGCAACATAGGGGTCTACGGAGGGATGAGTATGGTTACAAAGGCAGGCATTTGGAAACAGCGTCTCGGTTACGGAGTTGCCGATTTTGCGTGTAACTTGATTTGGCAAATGATCGCTCTCTATTTAATGTTTTTCTATACGGATGTCATGGGGCTACAGGTACTTGCGGTCAGTACGTTGCTGTTAAGTTACACGCATTGTAGATGGTGTGGCGGATGCCATTATGGGGATTATTATCGACAAAACCCGTACACGCTGGGGAAAATCACGGCCTTATTTTCTGTTTGGAGCTATTCCGTTCGGTATCTTGGGTATCCTTACCTTTTACGTGCCGGATATCGGCCCTGTCGGTAAACTGATTTACGCCTATATCACCTATATGGGCTTATCCCTGGCGTATACGATGGTCAATATCCCGATGGCTTCCATTTTGCCGAGTCTGACTCGGGATGGACAGGAGCGCACCGTGCTGGCGACGACCCGTATTATCTTTTCTTTCATTGGAGCTACGGCGGTTAGTGTATTGACGATGCCGCTGGTCCGTATGCTAGGTAACAGATCACAGGCGCACGGATTCTTTTGGACGATGGTCATTTTCTCGGTTGTGGGTATGATGTTGTTTTTTGTAACCTTCAAAAATGTAGAAGAAAAAGTAAAGCTCCGGCAGGAAAAAGTGACGGTTGCCCAAACCTTTTCTGCGCTTAAAGGGAATACGCCCTGGTACATCTTCGCAGCCAACATTATCTTTATGTTCGGAGGCATGTTTTTTCATCAAGGCAGTCTGATTTATTATTTCACGTATTATGTGAACCGCCCGGATCTGCTCGGCCTGGTCGCAGGAATTGTTTCCCTTATTCCGATCATCGGTACCTTTGTCACCCCAATGCTTGCCCGGCGTATGTACAAACGTAATTTGTTCCAGATTGCAAGCGCAGTTACTGTTACAGGTATGCTGATCATGCTTATTTCCGGCACCAACATCTTCGGTTTAATCGTCGGTGCTATCATTTCTGCCCTAGGGAACGGCGTTCGGGCAGCAATTTACTTCTCCATGCAAGCCGACTCGGTTGATTACGGGGAATGGAATCCGGCATTAGCGCAGCGGGCTTTATTTCTTCACTGAATGGTTTTATCGGAAAGGTAGCTATGGCTCTGGCAGGTGCTGTTTCCGGTGTATTTTTAACGTGGGGGAATTATGCTCCCAATCAAACACAAAGCGCTTCCGGCCTGTTCGCCATTCAACTGAATTATCTCATCATTCCGCTGATTTTAACGGTCATTTCGATGATTATTATGTACTTTTATCGTCTGGATCACATTTTCCCGCAAATCCGTAACGACATTCAGGAACGAAATCGAGCGCAGGATGCGTCTGAAGGCGAGAACACTTCGAATGTTCATGGAAATAAAGATATCCTTCCTCAATCGGTTTAATTATCCTAAAGGAGGCATTCACATGTCAGAAACATCTCCTATTCAGCAAGCTGACAAAATAAAAATTGCACGTAATGAAGCTTTTATTAACCAGGCGGTTCAAGCACAACCGCATTTGAATACGTCCACTACCCCGCCACAGCAAATGGTCGAGATTGTCCATAATGCAGACGCGATGCATGGCTGGAAAACACATCCGATGCAATCCGTTTCCACGCTGTCGCAGCAGCATTACGGCAAAGGAGATGAATTTATTCTCGACTTTGGCACGCATCAGGTCGGATATCTCTCCTTCTCTGTTCGTCCAGTCGGCAGTCCGCCGGATGCGCCACTTCATCTCAAGCTAACCTTTGGTGAAATGCCCGTCGAAGTCGCGGAGCCCTTTGGCTTTGGAGCGTCTGAATGAACAGCACCTCCCGCCGCATACCGACGAATGGTGGTCTTTTATCGACTGGCATGAGCAGTTGGATAAGCAAGCCCCTTCTCAAGCCATACTTATTTACACGTTAAAACGGGCCATTCGATTGGCTAAACAGGTTGATCCTGACAAGCTTCCGTTCCTGAACCAGCGGTTAGAGGACGTTACGACCGCAACACTGGCCCAACTATGGGATGAAATGCAAGGCTTCTTCGTCAGCGGTCCCAACCGCCAAATTTCGTGGGCCGGACAAATCTGGATGGCTTTGGCCGAGGTGCTGGATGCAGAGCAAAACGCAGCTCTCATGCAACGCTTGCTATCCGAGCAACCGGATATCGGCCTGACGACACCGTATATGCATCACTATTTGGTCGAAGCTTTGCTGATCACAGGTGACCGGGACGGAGCCGTAAAACATCTCAAGTCCTACTGGGGAGGTATGCTACGGGATGGAGCGGACACGTTCTGGGAATTGTACGATCCCCATAATAAAGCCTTTTCTCCCTACGGCAGTTATTTAATCAACAGCTACTGTCACGCGTGGAGCTGCACCCCAACCTATTTGATTCGTAAGTATACGCTTTAAAATGCAATAAGGCCGTGCCGGGATCGGGTTTTAAGAACCTTTTCCAGCACAGGCTTTTGGTAGGTAAATCACTTGATTTCCCTCGTCTGGTAGGATCAGGGCATATCAAGTCGTTTTTTAACGACTGCTGGTACACCTGCAGCCAAGGTAAATTCGGGTATATCATCTTTAACAAAGGCCCCACCACCAATTATAGACCAACAACCGATGTGACGTTTCTCCCGTACCGAGGCTCCAATGCCGATATAGGCTCCCTCATCTAGGATTACATTTCCTGCCAGATTCACACCGGGGGCTATGGTTACATAATCACCAATATCCGCATCATGACTGACGTTAACACCCCGGTTGATAATTACATGATGTCCGATCTTAATATTGTCCGACAGGACAGCCCCCTCAAAGATCATGCTTCCCTCACCAATGGTGTTTCTTCGAGACAAACGAACACGTGGATGTATTAGCGGGGCTGCGATACGAAATCCCGATTGAATTGTATGATAAGCGAATCGCTTCTTTAATGCCGGGTCACCCACCCCCGCACATATCAGCTCTACCTCATTTTTTAACGCTTCAATGTCAGTTAACGTCCCCAGTACAGGAACGCCATTTACGATCTGCCCTTTCGTCTCTGGCCGTTCGTCTAAAAAACCTACCACTTGAATTCCCAGCTCTTCACATAACCAGTTGACTTCCCTGGCATGTCCGCCCGATCCCCAAATAACGATTTTTCTCATCTGGTTGTCTCTCTTCCCAAGCTCCCTAGAACGTTCACAATTCTTCGAACGATAATCTCGTCCAACTCCTCCCACAAGGGCAGGCTGACAATATGTTTGGTAATATGCTCGGTAACATGAAGAGTAGACCGGGGATAACTTTGGAACTGCTTCTGTTGATGGCACGCCGGAGAAAAGTAGGATCTGGCTTCTATTGAATTAGCGGCTAATAACTCAACGACTTCTTGATTGCTGTGAGAATCTGGACAAAGAATAGGTATAAATTGATGAACAACCGATCCTTGCGTTTTTTGTATAGACCATCCTCGTTCTAATAAGTCTGCTTGGATCAGTTCTTGAAGATAACATTCGTAGATAGTCCTTCTATTCTCCCGTACAGCTTTGAAATGGTCGAGAGTGGCTAAAGCGATAGCAGCGGTATACTCAGATATCTTACTGTTAAGACCTTGGGTGACAGATTCCCTGCTGCTGGAGAAACCGAAATTCCCCGCCTGACGAATTCGCTTGATGAGATCTTGGTCCATACTATATACTAATCCACCCTCTCCAATACCGAAAGATTTGGTGGCATGAAAGCTGAACACTACGGCTCCTCCGAAGCCTTTGCCAAAATGTACGGTTTCCTCCAAAGTTATAGTTCCAAAACTGGCAGCAGCATCGATGACTACCGGAATTCCTTGCTCCTGCAGCTTATTGTATACGGATAAATCAATAGCTGTACCGAAAGTGGCATATGGAACGATTACCGCAATCTCATCTCCCAGCAGCTTGACTGCCTGCTCTAACTGCTCCCTATTCATTTGCCAATTCTCCAGTTCAATGTCAAGAAAGTAAGGTTCTAGCCCGCACCACTCGGCAGCAAGTGGGGTAGCAGCAAAAGTAAAACTTGGCATAACTGCATATTTTCCCTGTGGTCGCTTGCTTTGAGCGATCGCCAAAATCAACCCGATGGTAGCGTTATGAACGGTCACAGCCGAACCGATTCCATCAAACATTTGCGCAATGACCCGCTCTTCAAACAGGTTATTTAAGGGACCATAATTGGAATAAATCCGGGTCTCTTCTATTTTCTCAAAATTGGCAATAAATCGTTCCTTTTTTACTAAATTAGGTCGTAAGAAGGGAATGTCGAACATGAGCCAGCCTCCTTCGCATATGGGATGAGCAAGCTAGGATTCCAATGTTTTTAATATCATTTCAATTCGCTCGATATCTGCATCAAATTGTGGACGACCCTTTATACGTTCATGATAAGAATGAAGTGCAGTTTTAAACAAATCGTTAGTATCAAGAAATCCATCATCTCTTGAGGCAATCATAATATCTAACCATTCCGTAAACGCATTTTGACCAAGTGTTTGATTATTTTGATTGGGATGTATTCGGAAATAGCTTAACGCTTCAGGAATATAAACTGCTTTTCCTTTGGATAGTAAGTTCAACCAAGACGCTAAATCATTAAGAAGAGAATACTGTTTTCCTTTATATACTCCAAACTGTTCGATAAGATCTGTTTTTTTAAATAACACTGTCGTAGGTTCACCAATCACATTTAAACAACGAGTTAATGCAACGTTTGCCAACATTCTTCCGTCCATTATCCTTGTTTCCTCGTGCAACCTTTCCGTTGCATAGAGCGGTGGGAGAATAGCCCCTGATTCATTAATGGTTTGCCGATACGAGGTAACCAGTGTGATGCTTTCGAAATTCTCAAAAAAATAGATCATCCTTGCTATTTTTTCTTTATGAAACATGTCGTCATCCATCAAGTAATTGATATATTCACCTGACGCCAAATCGAAACATTTATGCCAATTTCCGAGAAAAAGATTTTTATCATTTTTATAATATTTAATTTGGGGAAAAGAATCTAAATAAGAATCAAGCATTTCTTGTACTTCATTCGTTGTACTGTCATCACAGATAATGATTTCGATGTTCGGGTAAGTTTGTTCCAATACACTATCGATGGCGATTTTTAGTGTATGCGGCCGGTTATATGCAGGTATAACTACACTTACTAATGGGCTTTCCACGCTTACTCCACCTTTCTTTTATGCTTATTCAGACGGTTTACTCGTTGGTGTCATATGGGCTGATCTGTTCCTCACATCCCCGAACACATACACATACATATATATTACTGGGAAATAAAATGATGCCAGGAAAATGGATGCTTCAATAATAACAACAACTCACGTCTGAACTCGGAACCTCCCTCTCGTTGGTGTTCGAAACTGGTAAAGGGGAATGATCATGCCACTGAATTTCACTCCGCTACTGACAACTCATTTATTTGTATCGAAGAAGGTTTTAAAGGATCATGTAAAAGAATTGATAGATAGATTGGAAGAAAATCACATTACAATAAACTTGTATGAGGCTGATCAACCACTTATAGACAATAGCCTCCAAAAACCTCGGGTTTATGTCTCGCTCGGAGAAGAGTGGGGAGAATTTTCAGCACTAAAAGCGTTGCCTGGTCACGAAAAAAAACGCTGGTTGCACTTCCAATCACCAGACGAAATTCAACCTATGCATTTATTTTTCTGCTGGCTCAAGGCAACAGATCCTCTTCCGGAGAATAGAACGATTCCTCCAACACATTTTTCTTCAAACACACCTTTAATATCCGTGTTTACTGCCAGCTACAGGTCAAAAGAAAAAATTCAACGACCTTATCAATCTTTATTGAAGCAGACCTACAAGAACTGGGAATGGGTAATCGTGGATGATTCCGGTGATGAAGATGAGACATACAAGGAGTATTTACTCCCTTTAGAGGATCACCGTGTGCGGAGATATCGCCAGGATTCCCGTAATGGCTATATAGGGGCCATCAAAAGGTTTGCAGCAGGTCTATGTACAGGGGAAATTTTAGTAGAAGTCGATCATGATGATGAGCTAACTCCTGACTGCCTGGAGAAAATCGTCAAAGCATTTCAACAAAATCCTGACTGTGGCTTTGTTTATGGGGATTGTGCTGAAGTGTATGCAGAGAGCAATCATGCACATTGGTATGGCTGGGATTGTGGCTTTGGTTACAGTGTTCATTATCGAGTCTGGCTGCATGAAATGAACAGATGGCAAAATGCACAAAAACATACGACCATTAATGGCAAAACCATTCGTCATTTGGTCGGTTTACCCAATCATCCCCGTGCGTGGACGAGGGACTGTTATCATCTGATCGGAGGCCATCGCAATGAACTACTGGTAGCAGATGATTACGATATGCTGGTCCGGACGTTTCTTTGTACTAAATTTGTAAACATCCCTGATTTGATATATATCCAATATCGTAACGAAAATGGAAATAACACTACATTCCTCAGAAATAAGCAGATTCAGGTTCTTGTAGGGGAACTAAATAGATGCTATTTTCAAAGGATTCAAATGAGATTGAAAGAGCTCGATTTGCCTGAGCAATTGCCTTATCGTCGTATATGGGAGGCTTCTACGGATGATCCTGCCCGGAAATCTGCTCATGTTATTCAAGAAGATAATTCAAGATTCTCGATATTGTTCCCTATCCCCCATTCCTGCCCTAAAATAGAGCATACCCAATTAATTAAGACGCTCCAAAAGGGCATTGAAAACAACTTTAGGGAGATCCAAATCGTGGTTGTAGGTCGAATTCCATCAGAAATTGAAACCTATGCCTCCAAAGCTCCCAAGGGAGCCATACGATGGTGGCCTATGGAGCCAAATGATTCATTAGAAACTTGTATTCAATATGCAAAATTTGTTGCGTCCTGTAAAGAGAAAGTGGTTGTGTTGCCCTAAATTACAACAAGGCTGATTAGAATATTAGCCAACAATTATTTTCCAATACCTTTGTCGAAGTCTCTTGGAATTTATTTCCACAGGACTTCGACAAAGGTTTTTTTCGTTAGAGCAGAACTTCTTAATAGCAATACGGTGATTCCTTCACCGACAAATTCGTAAGCATTAACTTAAGACAAAAAAAGACCCAAAAGTTATAATAACTTTTGAGTCATCTAAATATACCTTGACCTTAAGCTTACAGAATGCCTTGCGGTCCTTGGTCACCTTGTGGTCCTTGAACACCTTGAGCTCCTTGGTCGCCTTGAGGTCCTTGAACACCCTGAGGTCCTTGAACACCCTGAGGTCCTTGAACACCCTGAGGTCCTTGATCGCCTTGTACGCCTTGAGGTCCTTGGTCACCTTGGTCGCCTTGAACACCCTGTGGTCCTTGGTCACCTTGTACGCCTTGAACACCCTGTGGTCCTTGGTCACCTTGTACGCCTTGAACTCCTTGAGGTCCTTGATCACCTTGTACGCCTTGAACACCCTGTGGTCCTTGGTCACCTTGGTCGCCTTGTACGCCCTGAGGTCCTTGGTCACCTTGGGCTCCCTGAACACCTTGAGGTCCTTGGTCACCTTGTACACCTTGAGGTCCTTGGTCACCTTGGTCACCTTGAACTCCCTGAGGTCCTTGGTCACCTTGGGCTCCCTGAACTCCCTGTGGTCCTTGGTCACCTTGAACACCTTGAGGTCCTTGGTCGCCTTGGACTCCCTGAACACCTTGAGGTCCTTGGTCGCCTTGGACTCCCTGAACACCTTGAGGTCCTTGGTCACCTTGGTCGCCTTGCGGTCCTTGGTCACCTTGCACTCCTTGAACACCCTGTGGTCCTTGGTCGCCTTGGGCTCCTTGAACACCCTGTGGTCCTTGGTCACCTTGCGGTCCTTGAACACCTTGAACTCCCTGTGGTCCTTGGTCACCTTGAACTCCTTGAGGGCCTTGATCACCTTGAACTCCTTGAGGTCCTTGATCACCTTGTACGCCTTGAACACCCTGTGGTCCTTGGTCACCTTAGACTCCTTGAACTCCTTGAGGGCCTTGGTCACCTTGTACGCCTTGAACACCCTGTGGTCCTTGGTCGCCTTGGGCTCCTTGAACGCCTTGTGGTCCTTGGTCACCTTGAGATCCTTGAACACCCTGTGGTCCTTGGTCACCTTGAACACCCTGTGGTCCTTGGTCACCTTGGTCGCCTTGAACGCCCTGAGGTCCTTGGCCACCTTGGGCTCCCTGAACACCTTGAGGTCCTTGGTCACCTTGGACTCCTTGAACTCCTTGAGGTCCTTGGTCACCTTGTACGCCTTGAACTCCTTGAGGTCCTTGGTCACCTTGCGGTCCTTGAACTCCTTGAGATCCTTGGTCACCTTGTACTCCTTGAACGCCCTGAGGTCCTTGGTCACCTTGGGCTCCCTGAACTCCCTGAGGTCCTTGGTCGCCTTGGGCTCCCTGAACTCCCTGAGGTCCTTGGTCGCCTTGGGCTCCCTGAACTCCTTGAGGTCCTTGATCACCTTGGACTCCTTGAACACCTTGAGGTCCTTGGTCACCTTGTACGCCTTGAACACCCTGTGGTCCTTGGTCACCTTGGACTCCTTGAACTCCTTGAGGTCCTTGGTCGCCTTGGGATCCCTGAACACCTTGAGGTCCTTGGTCGCCTTGGGCTCCTTGAACACCCTGAGGTCCTTGGTCACCTTGAACACCTTGAGGTCCTTGGTCACCTTGGTCGCCTTGAACACCTTGAGGTCCTTGGTCACCTTGGGCTCCCTGAACTCCTTGAGGTCCTTGATCACCTTGGGCTCCCTGAACTCCTTGAGGTCCTTGATCACCTTGGGCTCCCTGAACACCTTGAGGTCCTTGGTCGCCTTGGGCTCCTTGAACACCTTGAGGTCCTTGGTCGCCTTGGACTCCCTGAACTCCCTGAGGTCCTTGGTCACCTTGTACTCCTTGAACACCCTGTGGTCCTTGGTCACCTTGCGGTCCTTGAACTCCTTGCGGTCCTTGAACACCTTGAACACCTTGAGGTCCTTGGTCGCCTTGGGCTCCCTGAACACCTTGAGGTCCTTGGTCACCTTGTACGCCTTGAACTCCTTGAGGTCCTTGGTCACCTTGTACTCCTTGAACTCCTTGAGGTCCTTGGTCACCTTGCGGTCCTTGAACTCCTTGAGGTCCTTGGTCGCCTTGGGATCCCTGAACACCTTGAGGTCCTTGGTCACCTTGGTCACCTTGAACTCCCTGAGGTCCTTGGTCACCTTGTACTCCTTGAACTCCTTGTGGTCCTTGGTCACCTTGGGATCCCTGAACACCTTGAGGTCCTTGGTCACCTTGGTCACCTTGAACTCCCTGAGGTCCTTGGTCACCTTGTACTCCTTGAACACCCTGTGGTCCTTGATCGCCTTGTACACCTTGAACACCCTGAGGTCCTTGGTCTCCTTGCGCACCTTGAGGTCCCTGGTCGCCTTGAACTCCTTGAACTCCCTGAGGTCCTTGGTCGCCTTGGTCACCTTGAGGTCCCTGGTCGCCTTGAACTCCTTGAACTCCCTGAGGTCCTTGGTCGCCTTGGGCTCCCTGAACTCCCTGAACTCCTTGAGGTCCTTGGTCACCTTGAACTCCTTGAGGTCCTTGGTCACCTTGAGGTCCTTGGTCGCCTTGGACTCCCTGAACTCCCTGTGGTCCTTGGTCGCCTTGTGCTCCTTGAACTCCCTGTGGTCCTTGGTCACCTTGGACTCCTTGAACTCCTTGAGGTCCTTGGTCACCTTGAACACCTTGAGGTCCTTGGTCGCCTTGGGCTCCTTGAACTCCCTGTGGTCCTTGGTCGCCTTGTACACCTTGAACACCCTGAGGTCCTTGGTCTCCTTGCGCACCTTGAGGTCCCTGGTCGCCTTGAACTCCTTGAACTCCCTGAGGTCCTTGGTCGCCTTGGGCTCCCTGAACTCCCTGAACTCCCTGAGGTCCTTGGTCACCTTGAACTCCTTGAGGTCCTTGGTCGCCTTGAGGTCCTTGGTCACCTTGGTCACCTTGAGGTCCCTGGTCGCCTTGAACTCCTTGAACTCCCTGAGGTCCTTGGTCGCCTTGGGCTCCCTGAACTCCCTGAACTCCTTGAGGTCCTTGGTCACCTTGAACACCTTGAGGTCCTTGGTCACCTTGAACACCTTGAGGTCCTTGGTCGCCTTGAGGTCCTTGGTCACCTTGAGGTCCTTGGTCGCCTTGGACTCCCTGAACTCCCTGTGGTCCTTGGTCACCTTGCGGTCCTTGAACTCCCTGTGGTCCTTGGTCACCTTGGACTCCTTGAACTCCTTGAGGTCCTTGGTCGCCTTGGACTCCCTGAACTCCCTGTGGTCCTTGGTCACCTTGAGATCCTTGAACACCCTGTGGTCCTTGGTCACCTTGGTCGCCTTGAACGCCCTGAGGTCCTTGGCCACCTTGGGCTCCCTGAACACCTTGAGGTCCTTGGTCACCTTGGACTCCTTGAACACCTTGAGGTCCTTGGTCGCCTTGGGCTCCTTGAACTCCCTGTGGTCCTTGGTCGCCTTGTGCTCCTTGAACACCCTGAGGTCCTTGGCCACCTTGGGCTCCCTGAACACCTTGAGGTCCTTGGTCACCTTGGACTCCTTGAACTCCTTGAGGTCCTTGGTCACCTTGTACGCCTTGAACTCCTTGAGGTCCTTGGTCACCTTGCGGTCCTTGAACTCCCTGTGGTCCTTGGTCGCCTTGGGCTCCTTGAACTCCCTGTGGTCCCTGGTCGCCTTGGGCTCCCTGAACACCTTGAGGTCCTTGAACACCCTGAGGTCCTTGGTCACCTTGGTCGCCTTGGGCTCCCTGAACTCCTTGAGGTCCTTGGATTCCTCGATCGGTTCCTAAAAGTTCGTCAGATACTAACCGATGGGCAGGTACTAATTGCCCCAATGCATCTTTACCCCAAACAGAAATTTGAGTTTCATTCTCTGCTGGTCCGCTAGTGGTAAAAACGAATTCAAATGCGTCTACATTTGCAAAGAAATTCCTCGTTATAACCGCATTTGGTCCCACTACCACTAATTGTTGTACATATAATGTTCTGCTACCGTTTAAAATAAAACCCTCGATCAAAACGATAGAAGAATTTACAGAATCTCGGTTATCTATTTTTACTGTGACCAGTTGGGTGGGTCTGACTCCTAGAACAGGATCGTTTGCAATAGGTCCAGTAGATAATACTACCATTGGATACTCCCTCCTTTCTAGTAAAATCAAGCTTTTTTGTGAACAATGAGATCTTTCTCAAGATCCTGTTCCCTCTATTTTATGTCTCAACCATTTGTTACGATTGTGGTTCTATCTCTGTACATATGTTGTGTTTCAAGAATCTAGTTGCTCATCCGCAACAATGCGCTGAGCATCAATGATTTCACCACTCCCGTTTCTTCCCCAAACTGAAATATCAGTACTTTCTTCTGCAGGACCGCTTGTGGTAAAAACAAATTCATATGCGTCGAAGTTCGCTACATAATTTTTCGTAGTAACTGCATTGGGAGCTAACACTATTTCTTCTAGCACATACAATGTTCGTAAACTGTTTAAAAAGTATCCCTGAATTAAAATATTTGAAGAATTGACTAAATCCTGGTTAATTATTTTTACGGTAACCTGTTGGATCGGCCTGGCCCCACTAACAGGACTATTCTCAATAGGTCCAGTTGATAATACTGCCATTAAGTTGATGTCCCCCCTTTACCATTTATTAACTACAAATCCATATAAACATATAAAAAATACTATATATATTGAACTCGAAAAATTTATAGTAGTTGGATTCGATCCTAAACATGGGATTATTTAGATTTAAATCCACTATATTATTTTACAGTTCAATCTATATAGAACAGAATAGGGATTACTGTAGCTACATCTATCATATTAATAATTTGTTACACATGACTGTTTGTTTGCCTATTAAAATTAAAATAGATATTTACTCATTCAATCCATTCAATCAAGCCTTATTAAATTCTGAGGATATTAAAGGTAGTGACCGAGCTTTAGGTAACTTATTAAAGCTGATTCATCAATACCATTCCCAACCATAAAAAGGAAAAAAGGCACCCCAGAAAAAAAGGCGCCTTTATCCTTGTAGATCAATTTCAAATAAACTCCATTCTCTTGCAATCACGTTTACACAGAAACAGTGAAGTTATAATAGTTTTTTTACAAATGCCACTTGCACCAACAGTTCATGCTACAACACTCTAGCAGATTTATTTTTTAATTTCTCAAATTGTTCCAACCTTTGCTTCTCATCCCATAAATAATGAAATCCCCATCTATTTGCTGTATCCCCTTCTCGCAGTCCTTGTTTTAAAGCCGAGAAACGTGAATTTAGATAGTCAAATCCCAAGTATTTATAGTGTAATAATAAAATATCATTATTGGATGGCTTTATGACGTCCCCTGTAGGTGAAGCAGTATGCCTGCCAGGACTGAAATTTATTTCTTGAATCGCATTTGGATTAAATATTTGAGGCTTATCGTACGTTTGACTTCTTACACCATTCCTTACCGTTTCATGTAATGGCTGATGGCTACTCGGAAAAAAATCAGAAACCATCTCATAACCATCAGGGACAATCAATGTTATCCCTTTAGAGGTGCATTCTTGCAGATATGTTCTAAGGTTAGGGTGATAGAAATGTTCATCTGCGTCACACACAATAACCCAGTCTGCCTTGCCTCTGCTTCCTTTCCAAAATTGATTGAATTTATCTTGTGCTGATTTCACGAGAGAATTACCTTCTATTTCGAATCTATCTATAACAACTTTGGGATTTTCCTTTAACATGGATACAGAATTATCAGTTGAGGCATTATCGAAAATATAGTATTGATCCGCTATATTATCATAGTGCTTAAAAAAAAACGGGAGCATTTTTTCTTCATTCCAGCATAAAGCATATACATGTATTATCACGTGCTCTTCCCCTTTCACACTCAAAGCTTATGGATCGACTTGCTTGATAATATATGCAATTTATATTTGTAGGGTTCAAGTCGTGGAAGACGAGCTTTTCGTTAAGCGAGTATGTGAGAGATGATAATTAGCATTAAAATTAAATGCCGTCCCCAATTGGGGTAGCGTGCAATCCCGATAATGCTGCTCAATGTATTGCAAAATATCAATAATTGTTTTCACATAGGCTGCCTCGGATGTTTCTCCCCACGTAACCAGACCATGCTTTTCCATCAATACCAATTCTGCTTGCGGATGATCGAGTACACCTTGGGCAATCATCACCTCCCACCGCATACCGACGAATGGTGGTCTTTTATCGACTGGCATGAGCAGTTGGATAAGCAACCCCTTCTCAAGCCATACTTATTTACACGTTAAAACGGGCTATTCGATTGGCTAAACAGGTTGATCCTGACAAGCTTCCGTTCCTGAACCAGCGGTTGGAGGACGTTACGACCGCAACACTGGCCCAACTATGGGATGAAATGCAAGGCTTCTTCGTCAGCGGTCCCAACCGCCAAATTTCGTGGGCCGGACAAACCCGGGACGGAGCCGTAAAACATCTCAAGTCCTACTGGGGAGGTATGCTACGGGATGGAGCGGACACGTTCTGGGAATTGTACGATCCCCATAATAAAGCCTTTTCTCCCTACGGCAGTTATTTAATCAACAGCTACTGTCACGCGTGGAGCTGCACCCCAACCTATTTGATTCGTAAGTATACGCTTTAAAATGCAATAAGACCGTGCCAGAATCGGGTTGTGAGAACCTTTTTCGGCACGGCCTTACTATTTGATTAACTACTCGTCTGTTCGCATCACTTGGGCAAGCAGCTCATACGACCGCAGGCGCGCTTGATGATCATATATATGAGAAGTTGTAATCAGCTCATTGGCTCTCGTCTGATTCATTATAAAATCAAGCTTTTGCTTGACCGTATCAGGGCTACCGATTGCAGAATACCCCAACATATTGCCGCGAACCGCCTCCCTCTCCTGCTCACTCCAGAGCTTCTCCATGTCATCAACTGGTGGCTTTAGTTTCCCGCTCTGCCCGCGTATCACATTGAGAAATTGTTGTTCTTGTGAAGTGAAAAGCCACTGTGCTTCCTCATCAGAATCTGCAACAACCACATTGACGCCGACCATCACATACGGCTTATCCAGTGCCTTCGATGGACGGAAATTGCGATGATACAGCTCCAGAGCGTGTAGCAAATGAGCCGGGGCAAAGTGACTGGCAAACGCGAACGGCAACCCGAGCTGACCTGCCAGCTGTGCGCTGAATCCGCTTGATCCCAGCAGCCAGATCGGTATATCCAGCCCTTCTCCCGGAACCGCCCGTACACCCGGAACTCCCCCTTTTAGCGCTGAATTGAAATAGGAACGCAGCTCATTTAATTGCTCCGGGAAATCTTCACCAGTGCTGTGCAGCCCTCGCCGTAGCGCCCTCATGGCAGGCTGATCTGTGCCTGGAGCCCTACCCAGTCCCAGATCAATCCGTCCCGGATACAGTGACTCTAACGTTCCGAACTGCTCTGCAATCATGAGCGGAGCATGATTGGCCAGCATGATGCCGCCTGAGCCTACCCGAATCTTGTTGGTATGCGCAGCTACGTGCCCGATAACCAGTGAAGTAGCCGCGCTGGCCACCGCCTGCATGTTATGATGCTCCGCCAGCCAGTACCGATGATACCCCCATTGCTCGGCATGCTGGGCAAGAGCAACGGTATCGCGGAAGGAATCGGCAGGAGTGCCGCCTTCAATGACGGGTGCAAGGTCTAGTATAGATAGTGCAACGTTCCGAATAGTCATTTTTCAATGAACCTCCCTGTATTTGTATCGCTGGTGAAATGCTATATCACTGATGAAGTAAACGCCTGTCCCATTTCCTTCACCATCACATATAATCAGTAAAATAGCTGCACTGTCAGAGTATCGTTTTACGATTCCCCTCACCGCTTTAATTATTTGATATATCAATTGATATGTCAAATATAATAATGTGTCCCGTTATGAATTGCAAATGAATTAAATTTTTAATTTTTTTGAGAAATAGTTTACTTTTACGAAAAGCTCCTCTATCATTTACTTATATGGATAATCATTATCCACATTAGACTGATTACAGATTTTGAATGTATAGAGGTGATGCTAATGCATATGAAAACAGGCGTCGAACAATCTGTCTACGCCCTCCTGCTACTCGCGATGCTGCCAGACAAAGCGGTTTTGCCAGGAGAGGCCATCAGCCAACAATTAGGTGCTTCGCCCACTTATTTTCATAAGCTGTTGCGAAAATTGGTCAGCTCTGATTTGATTACTTCTGTTCCCGGGGTCAAAGGCGGGTTTAAATTAAAGAAAAAACCTGAGGATATTCGGGTATTTGATATTTATCTTGCGATCGAAGGACAACAGACACTCTATTCTTCCAGCGGTATTTACAACGATATGCTTGAATTAAAGGAAGAAGATCAGTGTTGCCTGCTGACAAATTTGATGGAAGAGGCGGAAACGTCCTGGAAGGCAGTTCTGAAAAGGGAAACCATCTCATCATTATCCGCTGACTTTTATAAAGCGGGTTATGCTGCCAAAATTACTTCTTTGGAGAACTGGATTCAGGAAAAAAGGGTTTTGTAAAGAATTTGAAATCGCAGAAAGGATCATGAACATGAACGATTATTTAGTAAAAGCTCTTGCCTACAATAACCAGGTCCGGGCTTACGCCGTCAGAACGACGGGGACGGTAAGTGAAGCACAACGGCGTCATCATACCTGGCCCACGGCATCGGCTGCATTGGGACGCTCCATGACGGTCGGCGTCATGTTCGGGGCCATGCTTAAAGATGAGGATAAACTCACGATCAGGATTAATGGTGGCGGCCCCATTGGCACTATTCTTGTCGATACCAATGCCAAAGGGGAAGTTAGAGGTTATGTAAAAAATCCGCAAACCCATTTCGACCTTAATCATATAGGGAAATTAGACGTCGCCAGAGCAGTTGGAACAGATGGAGCGCTGATTGTATCCAAGGATATCGGATTAAAGCAGCCTTTTGTCGGACAAGTCCCTCTTATATCAGGTGAGCTGGGTGAGGACTTCACCTCATATCTGGTCCAATCCGAACAAATTCCTTCTTCTGTTGGAGCCGGGGTGATTGTCAATCCTGACAACTCCATTCAGGCGGCTGGCGGATTTATTATTCAGCTAATGCCGGGTACGCAGGAAGAGGTAATCAGTTTTATTGAGAGACGCCTTGAGGCCATTCCGAGTATTTCCTCTATGGTCATGCAAGGACTGACGCCGGAGCAGATACTTGGACAGATTTTGGGAGAAGACAATATTAAAGTATTGGAAACCATGCCTGTGCAATTCCATTGCCCCTGCTCTGAGGAACGAGTTTCTAATGCCATTATCAGCTTAGGTAGTGAGGAAATCGCAGATATGATCCATACCGATGGACAGGCCGAAGCACATTGCCATTTTTGCAACGAGCATTACCATCTGACCAAAAAAGATCTTGAAGGCATGCTAGAAACGGCTACTTCATAATTGCAACAAGTCTATCCTGCAACATCGGTGCCTTGCTTCGCAGTGCTGGTACTAACCAAGGAAGAGACTAATCCTTGCTAAGCAAAATCTCCTAAATAAGAGCTGTCCCCAAGGTAGTTTTAGCTACTAAGGGACAGCTCTTTTCCTTTTATTCGAACCTTGTTGTCAATCTCAAACTTCATTCACCCGCCCCTGACACTCGCGGTACTGACTGGGCGTATAGCCTGAGTATTCCTTAAATTTCCGATAAAAAAAGCCCTGGCTTTCGTATCCCACCTCGTACGCTATTTCGCTGATGCTGTGGTTCGTATGGCGAAGTAGCGTCTCCGCGTGCAGCATCCGTTGGGTTTGGACAAGCTCCCGAAAGGTTTTGCCTGTCTGCTCTTTAAGCAAATCCCCCAGATAATTAGCGTTAAAACTAAACGCCGCCCCCAATTGGGGTAGCGTGCAATCCCGATAATGCTGCTCAATGTATTGCAAAATATCAATAATGCTCGCTTTACCCGGCTTATGATCCAGCTCAAAATTCATATCCAGCTGATACACCCGCATCAGCTCGGTAAGCAGCAAAGGCACATAATGACTTAGCATCTGCTGGGAATGAAATAAAATATAACGGTTGTGTCGTCTGTCCCGGGATACCGCGTTAGCCAGAAAATCAGCCACAATACCCGTATTACTGAACCGTCCAAAAAAAAGTGGTTGAGAACGCTTCCATTTTCATAATCAAATTAACCAAAATATCATTTTCCCCAAGCGCGTAAATGCTGTGCGGAACATTCGTATCCAAAATACATATCTGCCCCTGCTCCAGCCTAATTTCCCTGCCGTCAATAACCTGTCTGCATTGCCCGGAATACATATAATTCATTTCAATAAAATCATGATTGTGTAAGGGCATGTCCGCAAAACGATGGTGCTTACTCATATAAATGGAACCGCTATCAAAAAAATATTTGCCCTGCATTCGAAGAATCTCATGTCCTATTTCGCTTTCGGTAATATGAAACCCTAGGGGTTCTAAATCGTTCACATTTTTCCCGGTGCGAATCTGTATTTCCTCTACAGCATCCAGGCTTCTGAGAAATTCATCCAATTGCTGTTGGTTCATCGTTTTCCCTCCTGCTCTCTCCCAGATGTCATGCGATGAGATTGACAATAAAACAAAAAAAGCCCCTCTGCGTCAATGCGTTGTATGTAAAAAAATGCTCCTAAAAAGGAGCTTGTGCGGACTGTACGTACTCAGGATCAGGGTATCCAAATGGATCTGACAGGTAAACAAGCAGGACGTGGCGCTTATGTCGGCGCTTACGCAGACTGCTTGCATAAAGCTCGAAAAACAAAGGTGCTGGACAACGCCTTACAAGTTCACATCACCGATGAAACCTATTCTTCACTGGAGCAGCATCCAGTGTGGCAGGATGGATCATATCCACTATGCTGCAACGAGGGTGACGCACGCGTATAAGGATGGTAAAATCTTTATCCACACTATACCGGACACCTGACGCGCGTGCAATGTCTACTTTTCCAGCCGGGCATTCAAAAGCTGATCGTATCCGAACTGCTGGCGCGTAAGCTCCTCCTTGCGCTGTTTTTCCACAGCTTTTCCCCCCAATTCCCACGCTTCCTCCGGCTTCACTACAAATACACCATCGTCATCACCCAAAATGAGATCACCTGGATGTACGCTGACCCCAAATAGGCTAATCGAGGTATTCACCTCTCCCTCCAGTTCTAGTGTACGTGTAGTCAAGGCGCTAATTCCTTTGGAAAAGACGGGAAATTGCAGCTGGTTCAAGATACCGACATCTGTGACACAACCGGAAACAATCACACCAGCAAGTTGTTTTTTCATCGCTACATAGGCTCTGAATTCTCCCCAACAGGCTCTGGCATCGTCACCGGACATATCGACGACAAGGACATCACCCGCTTGTGCCAATTCCAGTGCATGACGCACAGCGGTGGAGTCCAGATGGGGAAGCCTGACCGTAACTGCATTCCCCAACAAACGAATGGGACGGAACAACGGCTGTGCTCCCTGCATACATCCAAAATCCGTGAAATGCCCAAGGGTAGAAGCACTAACATGCTGATAAAGCTCCAGCAGGTCCGTCGTTACCCCCTGAACCCGAGGTTGAATCCGAAACATACAAACCAGCTCCTTTCGTGATCTAACCAAAACTCACACTATACATCTAGGAATCAAAGCAGGCGGAATGGCGCTTAGGCAAAATTTTCAGCTCACTATAGCCCAAACATCGTAGCTCATACTTAGCTCGTACAATGTATCTTCGGACAGGTAGGGCAATAGCTGCCCTTTTCCTTCATCTGATAAAAATAGCAGCAGGTTTTGCGAACACGTACAGCTTTCACAGCCGCAGTGGGCGCAGCGGTTACCGATGCCGTTACAGGTGCAATCTTGACTTCCAGCATCTTGTTATATACCGACATGGCATACAGAGCCGGGGACACGATCAAAAAACCGTACCGCTTCGCCAAAACAGAGGCCGTTACCCTGCGTGCAGAAAAATCATGCAGCCCTGCCAGCCGATCCAGATACATGGCGCATTGAGTTGCATCCAGCAAATCGACCGCAGGTAGATCATACCGTCCGTTTGGAGCTTGTTCACCACGGCTGCTTATTCGCAATTTTTCCGTCAGATACGACCATTCGTCAGGCTCAAACGAAGATCCTTTGGCGTACAGCACCCATTTTCCTCCCCTTTCCATGAGGAATAAACATCGGTGTTCCGTACAAGGGATCAGGAATGACTTGGCAGCGCAGTTGGAATACCTTTTCCACCGTCTCTGCGGTCATGATTTCTTCCGGCTTTCCCTGCGCATAAATACGTTTATCGTATACCGCAACCATATGGTGCGCATAGCGACAAGCCAGATTCAGATCATGCAGCACCATGACAATGGTCCGCCCTTCTCGTTCATTCAAATCAAACAGCAGGTCCAAAATCTCAATTTGATGCGTCATGTCCAAATAGGTCGTCGGCTCATCCAGCAGGATCATATCCGTCCCCTGCGCCAAAGTCATGGAAATCCACGCACGCTGGCGCTGCCCGCCAGATAAGGAATCTACCGGACGATCCGCAAAAGCCTCCAATTGCGTCGCTTGCAGCGCGTTTTGTACCTGTGCTTCATCCTCTGCCGACCACTGCTTCAGCCAGCTCTGATATGGATATCTGCCCTGCTTGACCAACTGATACACTGTCAGTCCTTCCGGCGCTGACGGTCCCTGCGGCAAAATGGATAGCCTTTTGGCAATTTGCTTGGAGGGTAACTGGGCAATGGCCTGTCCATCCAGCAGCACAGCTCCCGCCGCAGGCTTCAATAGCCGCGCCATGGCACGCAAAATCGTCGATTTTCCACACCCATTGCTGCCTACTAGTACCGTTATCTTTCCCTCCGGAATTTGCAGGTCCAGCTCTTGAATAACCGGATCTGTCCCGTAGTTAATCATCAGGTCCTTTACCTCTAAACCCATGCAGCTTCCCTCCCCTTTTATAAACTGCGAACTTAAGATCTTCTATATTCCATTAAAAAAAGAAAAACACCCATAAGTGTTCAAAAAAATTCCAGCTCGGCTTTAATGCCGATTTCGGCGCTGGAGCAGCAAATACAGGAAAAACGGTGCGCCCACCCCTGCTGTAAAAATGCCTGCGGGAATATCAATCGGATAAAAAGCCGTACGGGCCAGCAAGTCGGCGAGATACACCAGCAATCCCCCTACCAGTGCTGACACCAGCGTCAGGCTACCCATAGAGCGGCCTACCAATCTGCGCGCAATATGCGGCGCGATTAAACCCACAAAACCAATCGCTCCCGCAACTGCTACTGCAGTTCCAGCAAGAATCACACTGAGCAGCAGCAACATCACACGATGCCGCTGCACCTCCACTCCCAAGCCGGTAGCCACATCATCCCCCAACTCCTGTGTGTTGAGGCTGCGTGAAAAATAGAGAACCAAAGGTGTGCAGATCACAACAGCGATCAGCATGGTATATACGTTATTCCACGATGCTCCATACACGCTGCCCGTCAGCCAAATATAAGCCTTGCCGGCTGTAAAGGACGAGCTCATGACCAGCATCAGCGTCGTAATCGAGCTCATAGCAGAAGCCAAACCTATCCCCACCAGCACCAGTCGGATTGGTGTCACACCATCCTTCCAGGCCAATATATACACAAGCAGCGATACGACCAGCGCTCCAGCGACAGCCGCCACAGGTAGCCATTGAATGCTCAAAACAGCTCCCCCATAAGCAATGAACGTAACTGCCGCTACGGATGCTCCGCCTGTAATCCCGAGAATGTCCGGGGATGCCAGCGGATTACGGATAATGCCCTGAAGCACCGCTCCCGCAATGCCCAGAGCCGCACCAACCAGCACTCCCGTAAGCGCTCGCGGAAACCGCAGCCTGTACAGAATAAAATCATAATCGCCTGAGCCACGCCCCCATATCGCTCGAAGCACTTCCCAAGGGTGCACATACGTATCTCCCCAGCCTACACTAATCACGCCAATGATCAGTAGCGCCAAAGCCAGTCCACACATCATCCATAGTGCTTTCTTTTCCAGTTGGATATGAAACCTGCCGCTCCTGCTGCGCAGCGTCACATAATGCTTCGCATTCATGCCGTCTCTGCCAGTCCCATGCTTCAAATTCACGCGCTTCATTTCCACGCCACCCCTTTACGGGCAATGTAGACGAAAAAGGGAACCCCTATCAAAGCTGTAATGACGCCAATCGGAATTTCCTGCGGCGAAATCAGTACTCTGGCTGCGGTATCCGCCGACACCAATAGCAAAGCACCCAGTACCGCCGAAAAAGGGGTAATCCAGCGGTAATCCGCACCAACCAAAGCACGCGCCACATGCGGAATGATCAGACCGACAAAGCCAATCGCCCCCGCAATAGCAACAGAGCATCCAGCCAGCACCACAATAATCAGGCCCATCGCGCATTTTACCCATAAGATATTTTGCCCCAAGCCCTTCGCTACATCTTCCCCGGTCACGAGCAGATTCACCGCTCTCCCCATAAACATCGCCGAGATCCCAGCCGCTAGCATAAAAGGAAATAAAGGCTGTAGCATCTCCAGCGAACGTCCGCTGACAGAGCCTGCCATCCAGAACAACACATTTTGCATTCCCGTTTCATTCATCACCAAAATAATTTGGATCATCGACATAAACAAAGCGTGAATGGCAGAGCCGGACAATACAATCTTGACTGGCGTCAAACCATCCCTGCCTAATGATCCGATGACGTACACCAGAATAGCCGCCAGTCCTGCGCCGATCAAGGCAAAACTCATCAGAGACATCATGGACTCGACCGAAAACGCGACCGCTGCGATAGAGACGAAGAACAAAGCACCCGCATTGATACCGAACGTACTGGGTGAAGCCAACGGGTTGCGGGTAAGTGCCTGCATGAAGGCTCCTGCCATCGCCAAGCTCGCGCCTACAACAGCAGCAATGACCGTGCGCGGCAAACGTTCGGTATGTATCAGCACATGCTCTACATTTTGAGCATCATAATGAAATAAGGAAGAAATCATAAAATTTGGATTAATTAGCGTTCTACCCATCAGTAGGCCAAGAAATAAAGCTCCTGTCAACAAAATCAGGCATACACCAAGTCCAGTCCATTTTCTTAAATTTGTCGTTAGCATCGTTGCATAGCCTCACTCTTCCAACAGCCTGGTACAACATAAAAGAAGGATGAGAGATATAACCCCTCACCCCTCTGCTATATTTCCGTTGTTCTTATTGTCATGTAGGTTTATGATTTCAGATCATACATTTTATAAAGATCATCCAGCATCCGATTCGCGCTCAGATAACCTCCAGCCAAATTCCAGTTCACTTCGTCGACCTTAAAAATGCTATTTTTCTTGTATGCATCAAGGTTTTTCCATAGAGGATGACGGGTCCAGGCTTCAACATTTTTTTCAATCGCAGCCGGATCCTTACCGGAGTTAAATACGAACAATGTCTCTGCATTCATATCGGGTATGCTTTCCTTGCTGTTGACTTTAACTCCCCACTGATCCCCTTCTTGTGCAGGAGGGCGGGTAAAGCCTAACTCCTTCAGAATTTTCCCGGCATAGCCCATATAATAAATACGTGCATGGTCCGCGCGGAAATTAACAATGGAGGCCTTGATCGGCAGACGGTCACCCATTTTCGTCCTGAAATTCGCTACACGCTGATCCCAATCCGCCAGTAATTGTGTTCCTTTATCCTCCTGATTCAACACTTGTCCGATCAGTTTTACGGTTTCCTTCCACTCATATACTTCATTGACGGCCACGGTAGGGGCAATTTCCGATAATTGCTGGTACGTCGCCTCGTTACGGAATCGGGTTGCAATGATGACATCCGGTTTCAGGTTATAAATCTCCTCCAGGCTCGGCTGTGTTTCCAACCCGACCGTGGGAATCCCTGCGAGATCCTTTTTTAAATAGTCATACACGGGCTCCGTTCCATGGGACTCCACAATCCCCACAGGCTTTATACCATAGGCGATCATAACATCGTTGGCTCCGTTATACAGCGTTACGACCCGCTTGGGTGTCCCCTTAATCTCGGTTTTACCCAACACATGCTCAATGGTACGCACCGAATCGGTTGAAGCCGCTCCCTGCGTGTCCGTCGTTCCTTTATCCGTTCCAGTCGCTCCACCGGAATCCGCACTCTTACCCGCGCCTCCAGTGCCACAGCCTGATAAAAGCAGCAATACAACTATGAGTGCAATCCATATACTCCCCTTGCCTGATGCTTGCATTTCTCTATTCCCCCTATTTAGATCGCCAATAATGATATTGATTCTCATTATTAATTATAGGGAGGGGGGCCATGATGAACATGGACGTTAGCGTCCTTTATTTGGACGAATCAGACAATAACAACGTGATCGTTTTGTCCAATAACAGGTCGTGGGACAACGAAGTATAGCATGTATACAGGTGTCGGCTATCACACATATGGTGTACGGCTCCGCTTTGCACCGCCTTTAGCTTCTGCCATTCAGGAGAGCGCCACAGTGCCAGACATTCCTGCTGAATCGTTTGTTCTTCACAGGCATTTCCATAATGGCGGAAACACGTCAGTATGATGCGATCCGCATCATATTCAGCCAGATCGTCCACCGTCACCTCACGGTAATGGGCAATATCCTCCACTCCCGCAGGCATAGCCAGCTTTAAATCCCCGTATAGCACCGTTCCCACATTCCGCTGTCCATACACACACATTTTCTGGTTCCCCACTCCGACGATTAGCACCGTCTCCCCGCCGATCTTTTGCCTGAGCTTTCGAGAAATGGTCGCAGCCTTCGTTTCATACCGTTCCAGCCATTCCACCGCTTCCGCATCCTTGCCGACAATACGGGCAATCGACTGAAAATGAGTGCGCCAGTTTTGAAAAAAGGGCACGGTGACGGTGGGCGCAATCTGCTCGTACATTTTTTCCTTTTTCGACTTCTCAAAATCTCTAAACTCACAGGTTAAAATCAGATCAGGCCGGGCTGACATCAGCTTCTCCAGGTCGGGCTGAACCTCACCCACCGAAATGGTATTGCGGAAGCCCTCGGTGACAGGATAAGCCTTGTTGATGACCGCCGCATACGGCTCAATGCCCAATGCCACCAAATGTCCGGTTAACAGATGCTTGAGCGAAGCGATTTTATCCGAATAACGGATTGTATTCACGTAGGCTGAGGGGGAGCGTCCTGTGGCAGCTTTAAATTTGCGGCTAAAATAGAATTCATCGCTAAAACCGGCACCGTGAGCAATAGAACGAAAGGAATCACGGGTAAGCACCAGCGCCTGCTTCGCATGATTGATACGAATGTCCGTCAAATATTCCATCGGGCTTTTGCCAATCAATTTTTTGAACATACGTGAATAATAATCAGCGCTCATCCCTGCCAGCTCCGCCAGCTTGTCCCGCGTAATATCAGAGGCATAGTGCTGCTCCATATAATGATGGGTCAGCGTCACCGCCTGCTGCACATCGGGCTTCTGATCACGGCTCGTATGCTGAAACAAGGACATCAGCATTTCCTGAAATACAATGTTGGCCTTCATTTGGTCCCACACGCTATTACAATGATGCTTCCTCTTGATCTCCTCGACCATATCCATCACAAAACGAAAGTGGGAAATGATCCATTCATGCGGTCCAATCGCTGGTGCGGGTATGTAACGGTCCGGCTCCCCGGACGGCTGTAATGCAAGAAAACGGATGATGTAATAATCCGCTGGAGCGCCGGACAACATATGGAGCTTCATGGCTGCGCCGGGAGCGAGCATAAAGCCCTTTTGACGGTAAAGAGGATACGTCATTCCATCAATGACTATATCCCCTTCGCCTTCATTGAATAATAACAAGGTATGAAAAGACGTTTCTTGCCGGGAGGAAGAGCGACCAGAGCACACATGCTGAATATCTTGCAGTTTATAAAGAAATGAAGTAAAGGATTGATCCTGCGTATTCATGGCTCCCAGCCTTTCTATATATCGATAATTATTCTCGATTCTATGAGAACTCTTTTCATTATATATAGACTGGGTCGGATTTTGCAAAATGGAATTGCGCTCAAGCTTATAAATGATGAAACGGGTTCTGTATACGGCTTTGACCAGATGGCATGCTGCCGGGTACGCCAGACTGCTCCAGCAAAGGCTTAACCAGTAGCTTGAGTGGCCAGTCCGGCTTTTCAAATAAAATATGCTCGATTTCCTGACGAACGGCAGCCTTGAAAGGCACGCGATGAATCGCTTCTTCCAATTGATGCCTTAATACAGACCATAAAGTGAACTCGTCTATACCATAAACATCGGAAAGAGTATCTATAATGGCGTACAGATTGACTTGAATGCCAAGGGTTTGCAGGTAGAACAGTAATTTCTTCGGTGTTTCATTATATAGGCTGTTGGAATAGCCTGGCCGGATTTGGTATTCAGGATCGGCTATTCCCTGCTCTGTCAGCCAGGGCAGATGCAGACGTACCGAGTCATGGTCACGTAGCAAAATGTGCTCGATCTTTCCATTTTTCCAAACCAGCACACAGTTTTGTCCATGGATTTCAGGCATAAGCCCGATCCGATACAAGCGCAGCATGATTTCAAAAAATGCCGAGCACACTTCACCGAACAGTTGTTTTACCGATTTTGCCGTGTCTGGAAGTCCGCGCTCAGCCGCCCATTCCTGGAAAAAATGGTGCTGACTTGCGGCCAACGCAGACATGGGAATCAGGCGAACAGCAGGATCATGGATCAATTCGTGCGGATAAATCCGCGCCATCGCTGCCAAGTGCCGGGGTGGATCATCATACAGGCTGCCATTTTCCGGCATATAGGCCCACCAGGAGCCTTCATCGCATAAAAATAAGCGTTCCTGAAGCTGTGGGTCACGCGTCTTGGCTTGCTGCAACATGGCTTGTCCGCGATCTCCGTTAATCAGCTTTACCGCAGGGAGATAGCGGGATGCCCCCAATGAAAACACGCCCAGCGGCAGCTTGACATAATTCTGCCCGCCATCCTTGGGAGACAGGGAGCGCACAGACGAGGTTGCCTGAAAAGCTCCGGCCTTCACTTCCAGTGGAATCCATACTTTGTCCACCTGCTCGGTATGTAAATGCTGGGGTAGCATATACGTGAGCTGCCACGGATGAACGGGGATTGCAATATAATCCGCAGCTAATCCGCGTTCCTGCATCTCCTGCTCTACTAGCTGACGCTCGGAGCTGGACAGAAGAAGGTCGTCCGGCTGCTGCCCATCGTATGGACGCTGTGTGTCCGATTTGACTGCATCTGCTACTGTTTCTGTGTCCGTAAAATGAGGCCCTTGTGCGATTCCCACTCCGGTCATCACCGCATCCTTTCGGAGCGCCACCCAGTTCAGCGTGATGTCTTGCCCAAATTCAGCGATATATTTGCGATAGTCCTCCTCGTTCAAGCCCGTTTTGGCCTTGGATGCGGGGTGAAACGGACGATCACGCAGCGAAGAATACTGTTCCAATCGTTGAAAAGCCTCTGAGGGCGATTTCTCCAGTATATTTTCATCCGTCAGTCCGCTATCCAGCGACCATGTAGTCTGTTCAATGGATTGCTCTAGTAGCTGGATAAACCGTCCCACTCCCTCCTGTTGACGGTATTCTTCATCCAGGCATCCCTCAATCACACGCTGCATCAGCGTTACGGGGTGAAGCAATTCTGCACTAAACCCGCCACCCTCTGACCACCGCCGAATTTCATACACACCACTCGACTGTAGATAGCGATAGGGTTGAACCACTGCAGCTTGTACGGGAAAAATGAGACTGTGCTGCTGTTCCCGATCCACCCACCAGCGGTAAAGGCTTATATAACGACCGTTTGGAGAGGTTTCCCCTTTTGGATCCGCAATAGCTTCAGGATCGGCAAAAGAAAATAGCTCGCCTAATTCAGGATGGACGGTAGTATAGTAGCTTTGCCATTGCGAAATAGACAGCAGTTCAATATCGGCATGCTCCCAAAATCCTTCCGCCAGCAATGTATTGATGAGATCCTGCATGACATGGTTTTCAGCCTGCTTTTTCTTCTGCAAAAGCGTTGTTTCTTCGGATGAAAGCACCGGGGTCGTGCTTGTTGTGTATTTCATATGGATTCATTCCTCCTTAATGTTAGTGCTGCTTTGACTGATTTCGACCCTGATCATCGGCTTTATTTTAGAAATCCAGGGGCTGGGGACGATGGGAAGCACCATCCGTCTGCGTAGTGGCGCTATAGGTAACTCTCATTTCAGTTTATATAGTAAAAATGTGGATGTGGATGGCTGAGAAAATCATGATGGGAAATCGTCCAGCCATAGGCTCCCGCAATATGAAACAGCAGAACATCCCCAATTCGCAAATGCTCCACATACACTTCATGGGCCAGCACATCCTTGGGGGTACAAAGCTCACCCGCGATGGTCACTGCTGTTTGTCGCCGCTCTGTGCGCGGAAAAGGATAACGCCAATCGTCAACAGCAACCACCTCAAACGGCTGATTATGCTGCCATGACACTGGCAATCGAAAGTGATGGGTTCCCCCACGAATAATGGCGTAATGCTGGTCATGATTCGTTTTGAGGTCGATCACTTCTGCCGCATAATACCCGCAGTGCGCCACCATATAGCGCCCGGACTCAAAAATGAGCTGGATGTCGGGAATGCGGTATTCCTCCCACACTTGATGCAATTCTTCCATGAAATCATCCCATTCGAACCTGCGCTCCAGATCGGTATACGAAATGCCGAAGCCGCCGCCCGCGTTCAGATAGCGGATGGATAGATCATGCTCCTGAATCCAGCCCTGCACACACTGCAAATACGTAGCGACCATGCGGGCATGCAGCCGGGCATCCAGATTATTGGACAGAGAGTGCATATGGAAGCCCTCCAATTGTACATACGGCAGGCTTTGGGCCAGTCGGATCGCTTCCGGCACCTGAATTTCGTCGATACCAAACTGAGTGGGCCGACCAGACATCGTGATGCTCGCCTCCGGCAAGGTACGCCGCAAATTAATACGCAGCAAAATAGATACACGCTGTTGTCTGCGTTCGGCAATCCAGCCGATACGCTGCAACTCATGCAAACTCTCGGCGTGAATCAGCATCACTTTCCGCTCTAGCGCTTCCTCAATTTCGGAGTCCTTTTTCCCCGGACCTCCAAAAATAATCGGCACGTCGGCTGACACTTCGCGAATGGTCCGAATCTCTCCAATAGATGCAGCTTCAAAGCCCTTTACGGTGGGAAGCAGGCTGGCGATCAATTGAGGATCGGGATTAGCTTTGACCGCGTAAAACAAACTGCAATCGTCGGGCAAGCTGCTCACACAACGTTGTGCCCGTTCTCTCAGTGCGCCCAAGTCATATATATATGCGCATATCGGCTGCTGCTCTCGCTCCCGTGTTTGCTGGATAAGCTTTTCCACATACGGAGCGATCTGTCCTCCAGATAATGCTGTAACAAGCTGCCTCATGTTCTTCCTCCTTTATGTTGAGAGCTACTGTAGGTCAGACCTTCTTTTTTGCAAGGCGCGAAAAGCAATTCCCCGCTCATCACCCAGTACGAAGGCATGAACCCCTTGTTCTACCCATGCGCCGTATTCCCTGTCCCTGCGTGGAATGGCACAGTACGGAATACCTGCTTGCTGTGAAGCTTCAAAGACGCGCTGTAGCCCTTCCTGCACAATCGTTGCATCGGTCTGCCACGGCACTCCGTACGATTGGGACAAATCCGCTGCTCCCTCCAGCACCATGCCCATACCCGGTACAGACAAAATATCCGCGATGCGTTCCACACCCAATCCGCTCTCAATCATCGGCACCAGCATAATCTGTTCATTGGCCTGCTTCATGTAGTCCACCAGACTTCCTTTGCCAAATGCGGCAGGTCTGCCGCTGTTCAGGCTTCGCTTGCCCTCCGGGCTGTATTTAGCAGCCTGAACCAGCATCTCCATCTGCTCCCTGCTCTCCACATGCGGAACAACGATCCCCTGCGCTCCGCTATCCAGTACGCGCAGTATTTCCTTCGCATCGACTTCAGGCACACGCACCAAGGGCGTGATTTGTGCGGCTTCCGCAGCACGGATCATATGCTCCACCGTCTCGGGATTGACCATGACATGCTCCATATCAATGATCACAAAATCATATCCGGCATGTCCGATCATTTCGACCGTAAGCGCCGCCGGAATGGAAGCGATGAGGCCAACGACCTCCTGTCCTGTCCGCAGCTTCTCCTGAAGCCGATTTACAGTCAACATGTCGGCTCCCGGTGCACATACAGCGGGTTCATTCCCGGCTTGAAATGAAGGTCCTCATCCCCAAGCAGACGTCTTTTCATCAATTCTTCAATCTGTACGGTCGGGGCAAACAAATCAAACAGACGGAATCGCTTCTTATGCTGAGGATGCTGGCGCTGATAATCATGAATGACCTGTGCGGACATTTCCCAAAAACGCTGCTCGGCCAGTTGATAATGTTCGGCCAGGAACATCGCCAGCTCGGCGGCTGCAATAAAGAAAAAAGCATCGTAAGAAAAGTCGCGTACATCGTCCGGGTTACTCGTTTTAATAAACGAGTTGCGGTTAATTCGGGCATGAGTTGGCGGCTCAGGATGAAGATCGGGGCATTTCTCCGGCTCTGTCAGATGGTTCACAGAAAACCGGACACCATCATGAAAATCCTTAAGCGCCACCCGTGTCGGTTGCCCGTTCCGGTGGATCAAAATGATATTCTGGCCGTGGGATTCCATACCAATCCCATGCGCATACAGCATATGAATAATCGGCGATATCGTGGCCTCCAGCACACGCCGTGTCCATTCCTCTACGCCGAATTGCTGTATCCACGAATCAATGAAGGGCACTCCATTTTTTTGCACATAACATAGTCCGTTAAAAGGAATCGCATCCTCATCCGGCTGCAAATACCCGTGAATGCTTTCCCGCCAAACCGTCCCCAGTGAGCCGTAGGTTTTCGCCTGACGGTATTCGGGAAGCTGCTCATAGTCATACGTGATACCCAAAACCTCACGCAAAACAAAGAATCCCTGTTGCGCAGCGTATTCATCGTGTTCCAGCAACCCATGCAGCCAGTCCGTGATGAGCGCTCCGTTCAGCACGGTATGCCCAGCCATGATCCGGCTGGTGGAGGTGTTCATAATGCTGAGCGACAGCTTCACATACGAGCGCTCCGGTGTGGTCCGGTTGGACAATGTGCGGATCGACTGCTGCGCCTGATACACATCGCTCGCTTCACCGAGCCATACGATCCGCTGATCCGTCAGTTCTTGATGAAACCGGGGCAAAATGACCTGCTGCCATTGCCACGGGTGGACAGGCATGAAGCGAAAGGCCTCCGGTTGCTGACCGTAGCTGGTTAACAAGGCTTGGAAGCGTGCGACTTCGCTTTCTCCCAGCTCCTGGCGAATAAATGCTTCATACTCAATCGCCTGCGACTGCCCTGCCCGGCTATGGCTTTTGGCAATAGCCAGCCAAACAGGACGGAGCGGCTGCTTGAACTCGGGACCATACAGTTCATTATCTGCCAGCGTAAAGCCGATTCTGGATTTGTAGCATGGATGGTAGGGATGTCCATCCCCCAAATTGCCTTCCAGTTCATCATATCGACGCTGGTCATCCGCCAGAAATGGCGCGGTAAAAGAGCTTTGCGCCTGTACATCCTTTAGTAAGGTCTGCTCCAATTCCTCGATAAAGCGCTGAAGCCGTTCACCCTGCTGTGCGGCACTGAGGACCTCATTTGCAAAATCCGTCAGCGTAGCTGTCGTCTCGCTTCCGTCTGTCCCGACCCGTATGACCGGCACAGGAACGAGCCGAATGCGCCCAAAGCTGTTCATCCGTTTTCCGACAGAACGATATTGGACGGCGCGACCTGTAATGTCTTTGCCGAACAATATAAAATGTGGGTCGCCGTTATTCAAGGAATCGCTATGCGTGTCATAGGGCAAAATTTCTTCATACAGCAATGCCTGAATCAGTTGCCGGATGATACGCTGCTCCACCTGCGTAAAGGTATCCGAGCGGAGCGCCTGAATAAAGCGTTGAGTGGTCGAAGCGTTGCTGGCGGGAGCTGTAGAAAGGCTGCTTGTAGAAAAATTATGGTCCGAAATATTAGTTACAGACATGAAGTCACCTCACGAAAATGAATTGGATTAGGGATCGGGATAAACGAAGGCGCATCCCCTCTGGATTGAAAGCAGCTTGTGAAATTGGCTTTGGCAGGCAGTGTAGGTGCGGTCAATAAATCCTGGATATAGGCAGCTAGACGGGGGCAAGAACCAGCATCTTGTTTCCGTAATTGCTCCAGCACCTTGCGAACCACCCTCCAATACTCCTGCTCACCGTGCTGCTCATGAACCGCAAGGGCATGAATCAATGCCCCCAAATGGTTAACGAAGAAATAATAACGGGTACGCATCCACGGCTCTTCTGCACCGTATAATACGGGACTGTCCTCAGCAATCAATGAACTGATCCACCCGGCTGCCTCGGCCTGTTCACGCACAATACTTACGCCCTCCAAATCCCGTACATAGTAGCATTCCGGCCATCCGTCCTGTAGGGACAGAAGCGAATTTTGTACATGGGCCTCGAATGCGATACCCTTCACCGCAAGCAAACGCAGCATGGGCACCATGGATACGTGCAGATACCGTTCCAGCCAAGTTAACAGGTCAGGCCGTTTTCCGTTTTTGCCCGGGGCATTGTCCCGAATCACTCCAATAAGCCGCGGCTCCTGTTCACCCGGCAACGGCTCCAGCAAGGAAGCCAGTACATAGGTGGATTCAGGGTTCAAATCCATCGGACGATAAAGAACCGTAAACTGGTCAGACAGCTGCTCCAGCTCTTGAGCCGTCGCTGCTCCTCGTTCTGTTGCCGCCGGGCTATACTCATGTCCTGCGTCATACTTTGCATCACTGGTGGTGACCTGTGAAAGCCCTGCACCCTTAGTAAACTCAGGACTCTCTGTCCGTTTCGCATCCTCATTCGGCTGGAAGCATACGCGGCTGTATCCCGTTTCTGTCAGCACCTTGAAGGACTCGGATTGGATATGGGACGACCAGTCGGCTGAAAGCTCATGAATGACCTTCGCAGCATCCAAAGTACGCCGAGCCTGCTCCTGTGTATTGTCACGCACAAGATTGGTAATCCGCACATGCAGCGGTAGCTTATAGCCGTTTCCGGTTTTCAAATCCCATACTGTTCGTATCGAAGAAGTCGGATAAACGACAGGGCCTAGCGCACCCAAAGGAATCAACACCCGCTGACGTATCAAACCTTGAATACAGGATTGACGCAACACCTGCTCGGCCTGCCATGGATGCATCGGCAAAATACGATACCGCGCCAGCTCCTCTCCCCATTGACGCCGAGCATGGAGCCGCACAGACGGGTCAATGGCATCCCTGCGATGCTCTTCACCAATCCATTCCTCCTGCACGTTATCCTCATGAACCGCGAAATAATACAGCGGAAACGCCGCGCCCATCTCGGGACTGTATAACGGAAGCTCATAATCAGCAAATCCTTCCGTGCTTTTCGGAAAAGGATGAAAAGGGTGTCCGATCAGCAAAGACTGCTCTGAGCGTACATACGTCAGGTGGGCTTCTGTACTTGAGGAAGACTTTGGCTTGCTCTCGCCTGTGATCTTCGTATGGTGATCCATAAAGAGCGTCATTTTGTGCATGCTGTTACGAATACGCTGCTTCATCTTTTGCTGTTCCGCTTCCCTTTGCTCGGGCTTGGCGTGATAGCTCATCTCGTCCAGCAGCCTTTGTATAACTCCATCCATCTCCAGGGGCCTGTACGTCCCTCCTTCTTCCACCTCGTACCAAGCACTCCCATACATATGTTGGCCAGTTGCAGAGAAATGGTGTAGAGTTCCCATGATTTTCAGCCCGATTTGGGGCAGAATCACCCTTATTTCCGATGCTTCCGTGTTCATTCTCGGGTCAAATTGTTGTGTTTCCCGCAGATAGCTGTTGACCAAGGCCCGCAGTGTCGCTTGCTCCGCCCAGATCCTGCTTTTGGACAGCTCTCCAGCGATAGTGGGAACCTCCGTTGATTGTATCAGCATGTATACTCTTTCTCTCCCTTCCTGTTCAAACCTTAGGTGCAGCCGCAGAAGCTTTCGCTTCTGGGGTATCACTGGATGTACGACGCGCTCCATTTTTACGAAGGAAGTCAGGCGTCTTCAGGAAAAAAGCGGCGGGAATCGTGAGTAAAATCAATATACTCATCCCGATAAAACCCTCCCTGATCGCTTGCAGCGTTCCTGTTTCCACCGAATAGCCCCCCGCCAGAAGCTGAGCCTTGCGAACTTCAAAATAAATCGAAATCACAACCATTCCAAGCGAAGAGGTCAGTCTGCGCATCACATTGTTCATTGCCGAGCCTTGGGCTACCAGCTCATCGGGAATCGCATTCAGCCCGGCCGTTGTGGCAGGCATATTCGACAGACCCAGCCCAATTCCCCGCAGCATCATGAGGACGAAGATCATCCACAGCGGTGAATTCATCTGGAGCATACCGAGCATCGCCGTAGCGGCACATGTGATGATAAGTCCCGTGCTGATCATTCCTTTTGGCCCCTTGCGATCTAATTGCTTGCCTGCTATCGTGACAAACCACCCTGTACATATAGCGGAAGGCAAAAACACAAGTCCTGTCATCATGGCGTCATAGCCATACACATATTGAACCAGCATCGGAACCAGAAAAATGCTGCCGAACATCGCAATCGCCTGTACACTCGCCACGATGACGCTCAAGCTGTAGGTCGGTATTTTGAAAATGTGCACATTCAGCAATGGCTGTTCCTTCACCAGCTCCATTCGCACAAACAGAACCAGTAAAGCCGCGCCTGCAAGGAACAGTAGAATATGTAGCGGGGCAATCAGATCCGCAGCGGTCGTTGTTCTGCCCAGCGCAAACAGAATCAACCCCACACCCAACGTGACCGTTATAAATCCGCTGCTGTCAAAGGTGCGCGACGGATTGCTACATGCAGCTGTTAAATAACGCATCCCCAGCAGCAATCCCAGCAGTCCGGTTGGCACATTTATGAGGAAAAGCACCTGCCAGCTGCTTAGAGATAGCACGATTCCTCCCACCGTAGGTCCGAGCATCGGAGCCGCCATAATCGCAATCCCCCAGATTCCCGTAACCTTACCGCGTTCCTCCTTGGGAAAGGCTTCAAAAATCAGCGCCAGCGATAACGGAATCATCAGTCCGCCTGCCATCCCTTGCAGTCCCCGACAGAGGATGACAGCGGTAAGCCCCCACGATAACGAGCCGAGCAGGGAACCTGTGACAAAGAGCGCAAGTCCGCTCAGATATACTTTCTTTTTTCCAAAACGATCTGCCAGATATCCGGTTAAAGGCATCGTCATACCCATCGTGATTAGAAAAATAGTGATGAGCCAGCTCGCCGTAGCAGCGTTCGTATGAAATACTTTAATGAAGGACGGAATCGCCGGGTTGAGCGAACTGTTATTCAGCAAAACCGTAAAGGTGCCGAGCATCACCGTGATGACGACTTTCCACCGCTCGGGCACAGCACGTATGTTCATCCCTCGGCCTGCTTAACCATGACCGTGCTGCAACCCGACATAGGCCACATGCACCGCTTCATTAAAAATGAGGAAAATGTCGTCGATTTGGCGCTCCGTCACAATCAGCGGCGGTAAAAAGCGCATCACGGCGGAATGCCTTCCCCCCACCTCCAAAATCAGTCCACGTTTCAGGCATTCCTGCTGTATTCGAGAGGCCAACTGCTTATGGGCCGGATGATGTCCTAACTGATCTACAGGCTGTCGTTCATCCACAATTTCCACCCCGATCATAAGCCCCCGGCCGCGTACATCTCCGATGCAGCCTGTTTGGTACTTTAAGGCGTTCAGACGTCCCATTAATTGTTCGCCTCTGGCTGCAGCATGGTCGGGTATACGGTGCTCCTTGATATATTTCAGCGTGGCAAGCCCGGCAGCCATGGCCATTTGATTGCCACGAAAAGTACCAATATGCGCGCCGGGATTCCATACATCCAGCGCTTCGTTGTAAATCACAACCGACAGCGGCAGACTGCCGCCGATCGCTTTGGACAAGACCAGCACATCGGGAATAATGTCCGCATGTTCAAAAGCAAACAGCTTCCCCGTTCGTCCAAGCCCGGTCTGCACTTCATCAATGATCAGCGGGATATCCCGTTCCCTGGTGATACGGCGAATTTCCCGAAGCCACTCCACAGACGCAGGAATAGAGCCGCCTTCCCCCTGAACCACCTCCAGAATAAAAGCACATGGCGTAAGGATCCCGCTCTCGGGATCATCCAGCAGATTTTCGATATAACGACTGCTAAGCGCCTGCGTCTGCTCTCCACCTACTCCGAATGGGCACCGATACGCATAGGGATAGGGCATAAAATGAACATCCGGTATCAAGCCCTGTACTCGCTCTTTTTGCCCCAAAGTACCGCTGAGACTCATCGTAGCGTGGGTTGATCCATGATAACCTCCCTGAAAGGAAAAAATGCTTCGGCGGCCCGTAGCCGTTTTGACCAGCTTGATCGCAGCTTCCACCGCATCTCCCCCGGTCGGGCCACAAAATTGAATTTTCGCCTGACGGGCAAATTCAGGAGGCAGACTGGCGAACAGTTCTTCTACAAATTGCTCCTTCACCGGAGTAGTCAAATCGAGCGTATGCAACGGACGCTTGTGATTCAGCAGCTCCCTGATCGCCTCAATGACCACCGGATGATTATGACCGAGTGCTAAAGTTCCGGCCCCGGCCAGGCAATCGTAATAAATTTTTCCATCCATATCCTTGACATGGATGCCCTCTGCTTCGGCGATGGCAATGGGGATACGACGGGGGTAGGATCTGGCATTGGATTCCCGTGCAGCCTGACTCTCCAGATAACGGGTGTTTTGCGAGATAGCAGTAGTAGCTTTTGGCAACTCTATCGCTCCTTTGATATTGATAATCATTTTCAATTAATTCACCTCCTTATTATATGGAATAAATATCCTGTTTCCATGGACATTTCAGACCGGAATTTGGACAAAAACTGTTTTTAATTCCTAAAATAGAATAAAAAACCACAATGAAAATCGTCATTTCGACCATTTTCACTGTAGTTCTTTGGTATTTCTTCCTGACAGAATCAGGAGCGCGGTTTTTCATATGAGATTTTCGCTATAGCATCGTGCAGATGGATAGATTCTTCATTTCGGCACTCCACCGCGAAGGCACGAACGGCCTCCAGTCAGTCCGGATTTATGGTGAATCCGCCGCGTTGCATCTAATGGGTAGTCCACGTCCACGATAAAATCGAGTGATTCCTTCGGAATACCCAGCTTTCGACCAAGTGGAGTACCCAGTATGTTGGATAGCCAAACGGGTGAAATCGAACCCAACGGTTTATGGACCCGAAGCTCCTTCGCCATATTCGTTCCCAGCTCTATCATCGTCGGGCTCTGTTGCCTTTCATCCATCAAAAGGGCTTTTGAACCCAACCAAATGGATAAAATGTCGTAGCCCCTTGCTCGCATGAATATGTGTAGCCAAAGTTAGCATTTCTTCGGTACTAATGAATACTTGTCAAACTTCGCTTGATTAGGTCTGCCGAAATATTATTTTTCAGTCAGGACCCGATCACCGCTGCTCGCAGGCTGAGAGATCACCAAAAACTCAACATCCTCATTCGTTTCGTTAAACATTTGATGAGGGACCAAAGGAGGAACCTCACAGCCTTCCTGAGACCATAATTCGATTCGTTCACCATCCACTTCAAGTATGGCTGTACCTGATAAAATAAAGAAGAATTGGCGTGCATGATGGTGATAATGTCTGACCTCGTGTGTATTCCCGGGCATACGCTCATGAATAATACTCAAATCCTTATTTTTCACCAAACGCCAACCATCACATTGGTCTCCCCATATATAATGTTCGGCATTGTTTTTACTTATTTTCAACTGAACCCCTCCTTTTACCATTACTGATTCATAATGCTCATATATCTGCCTTTATAATTTCCTCCAGCTTAATCCAGCTAAAATCCTCTTCCCCACGGGACAGCTTCACTTCCCGCCGACTCGTGTTAATCACCGTCACAAACCCGCACAGCTCCTCGTCATCAAATGGATTGAATACCCGCAGCGTAATGGGCTTCCGCTCGTTATAGGAAACGATGATCGCCTGCTCAATCTGCTGCATTTCCTGATCGTCCAGTGTCGGCTTGCCGCGTCTCCCCTGCTCCTTCATCAGTCGCAAATATGCATCCCGATGCTCAGGCAAGATCATGCGAGAGCTTTCCCATATGCCGTTCCCTTCAAGCTTTTTCCCCATCGTAAACGCCTCCTATGCTGTTCTGGTTACCGGATGCCATGCCAGTACCTGATCTAATCGAAAAACGCGTGGCTGGCCTGTCTGTAAACAGGTGGCCCGTATCAAACCATTCCGCACACGATGCACCTCAATGCGCCGCTGAGACAGCTTGCCCTTCCGGTCCATATACACGATTTCCACGATCTGTCCCACGTATTTTTCCAGCATGCTCCTTCACTCCTTATCAGAACGTTTGTTTGTATTATATGCGAACATGCGTTTGATTATCAATGTTAAATAATCCCCTAAGAGAATGTGATGCTCTCAGGGGATTATTTAACACGCTTTGACATCAAAAAGTGGATCTTCCCAATCGTAATTCCAGCCCATATGCAATAGAACATCATAGCATTGAAGCCTATATCCTGGAACGTAGAATATTCCAAACTCCAATATATATGGGTTTTATAAACATTTATTTATAAATATAGGCATTAATGTTTAGACAATACTTTTCATTTTTTGTAGTCTTGGTAAGAAAATAAAATTTAAAGGAGTATAATGATTATGAAATTTGTAAAGCTAACTTTATTCACGATGGTTTGGATGATGGTTCTCTTTTTTAGTACTAGCCACAGCATATATGCCGCGGCTACGGGGGATGTCCTTAATAAACCGGAAGAAGGATGGTCTCGTTATGAAGCGAATACGCCCGAGATCACCTATCTTGGTGGTAATTGGTTTCGTGATAATACCGGCCCAATAACCTGGACTTCTCCCTGGCAAAAATCTGGAACAAGTCTAAAGTTTAATTTTAAAGGTACTAAATTAAGATTAATTTCTACCACTTGGTGGTCTGGTTCTAGCAGCATTGATGTCATTATAGATGGTGTTAAGGTTGATAACTTTTCTTTGACTGGAAGTGACGTAGCAGCCCGTAAAATCATGTACGAAAAATTAAACTTGCCTCAGGGAGAACACTCTGTTGAATTTGTAAATAATACACCCAACTATTTATTTATATATGCAATTGATACTGATGGGTCGTTACTTCCCTTTAAACCTGTCGAGGTAGCGCCAACTCCTGAACCTTCTGAACCTTCTGAACCTTCTGAACCTTCTGAACCTTCTGAACCTTCTGAACCTTCTGAACCTTCTGAACCGTCAGTGCCCTCTGAACCGTCCGAACCCTCACAGCCGAGTGGTGACCGTGCAATTCTGGTTGTGACTATGGATAACGGGCTTGAAAAAGAATTTGATATAAGCAAGAAGGAACTAGCCTCTTTCATTCAGTGGTATGACGCTAAAGATGCCGGACGGGGTGCTTCTTTCTTCGCCATTGATAGACATACCAATAACAAGGGCCCTTTCAACAACCGCAAAGACTATGTAATATTCAATAAAATTTTGACATTCGAAGTAAACGAATATTCACCTAAATAATAACGAATCACAGCACGTCCACAACTAATTCAATATTTAAACACTCCCTCGAAGTTGGACAGTTCTTAACATTGGAAAAGTGGCAAGCCTCCAAGTGATAAGGGGCTTGCCATTTAACGTTCCGATTGACAGGTGCATTGACCCACAATCGAGTAGATTGACTAGAATGTCTTTCCTCCAAATGAGGCTTACTGAAAATGGCGAAGAGGGCAGAATGATTGTCGCAAAGCGGCAACGGCTCCTTACTTCTCCAGAATTAAACCGCTGGTGCGGGATTAAAATTCGTAGGTGGACAGCTTGATATCCTCTTTATTCAAGCTTTTCAATGGATAGGCTTGGCCATTCCAATAAGTCAGGATATCAACAGGCTCATTAGCGCTATGTTCTTTTAGCATAAGAGATAATTCAGGCAACAAATGCGGAAGCTGGTAAGAGCTTGTTATAAAATGATACTCTTCCGGACTTTCACATTCTTCAGCTCTGTAAAAAACAAAGTAACCCTCGGTGTTGTCCCCGATGAGTACAATGTAACGAGCAAGAAAAATAATGTCACCATTGGAAAAGGGGATGGAATATGTCGCATTAGGAATTAAATCCGTTTCCACCCCCTCTATACGCGCGGTAAGTTCACTGTTAAGAGCATCTATTCTTTCTCGTTGCTCGCTAATGAGGTGTTCATAACTTACCGGGACAAGCCCTCCCTTCCTAATCGTGGTGATCAGTTCATCGATAAATACCTTTTGAGACAAAACCCGATTACTCATCCTATTCATCTCCACATTCATTTAAATCACAACCTTCTTACTCATTTCAAAGTGCTTCATATTTATGTAAATTAAAATCTTATGTCATAGAGATGCTCTTTTGTTCAACTTATGGATTGCAGCCATCATCATGAATGGGTACGGTTAACCCGATCAATCAACTACCAAATATTTTTGTGATTGCGTTCACAACTCTCTCCATTTGAAATGGTTTAACAATGAAATCCTTTGCACCTGCCTGAAATGCTTTGATAATCGCTTCTTGCTGACCCAAAGCAGAACACATTAAAATTTTAGCATGAGGATCAAGCCCTATAATCTTTTCAACAGCCTCAAGTCCATCCATCTTGGGCATATTGATATCCATGGTGATTAAATCTGGACGAAGGTTCGAGTACTTCAAAACAGCGTCATACCCATTTTCCGCCTCCGCAATAACAGAGTGACCCAAATCCAAAAAAATATCCTTAAGCACAGATCGCATAAATAAAGAATCGTCGACGACTATAATTGTTGCCAAGGTAATCTCTCCTGTCGTTTTATATATCATACTTCTTCATTCAGATGCTGACTGCTGAACAAAATGCATATCCAGTTTCAATATCGGTGAAATAATATCCGAAGTTAATAGAAAAATTCTGTTAAAAATAAAAACGTTACCAATGGATTACAAACGGAATTTTAAACTAGATACTATTGAATTAGTTTTCAAAACAGGTTTTCATAATGACGTAAATTATTCCTGTAGGGTGAAGATCATAAAGTACTAGGTATCCACTGGAACCTTTGCACTATATAAGCAGGACTTAAAAGTTACCTATCGTGCCGTTCCGCAAACGGATGGTGCTTCACTTGTACAGCACCATTCCGCCTACTCCGTTTTTCATGTGAATTTACGAACCCGTTTTGATTGACAATTTCTATTTCTTTAGGATTTCTAACTTTGGAATATGTAGCCTATATTATAATGTTTCAAATTCAAAACCCCCTATCATACCATGCATTACATCACAAGTAAGCCAATCTAATGCATTTTTACTCAATAGCTTCATAACAATTTCTTGTATCTTTACAGGTATATCTCCTGTTACACAAGATGCTAATTGAATAGATGCAGTGCTACGATCCTCCACGTAAAAACGATGCAAACCCGTTTGATAAATTCTCTCCACTCTTGCCAAATGAACAGCGCCAGTTAGAACATACACAGCATAGCCTGGCTTAATAAGAAGCCTCACTCGTTTCATAATCAAGATCTTCCTCTTCCCATACATGAACAATCACAATCTTCTCAAGCACAGCAATGTCTGACATGTTCTTCTCCTCTTTTCTAAAAAATTTTATTTAACCAGATCAAAACTTAACCTATAACCGAGCAAATGTAATTAATAATTCCTTTTGTTAAAAAAAGATTTTTTATAAATATTATGATTATTTCATAATGCTTACTAACAGGGTAAAATAATTGATAAGAGGTGATTATTTTTGGCGATAAGCATAAAGTTAGAAGAAACATTGGTCAAAGCAGGAATCACAAAAAATGCCTTGGCTCGCGAAGCAAAAGTTCGACCGAACTTAATTTACGATATGTGCGATGGTAAGACAAAACGCATAGATTTGGAAACATTAAGTCATATTCTCGACACATTAGAAGAACTTACAGGTCAGAGACATAGCCTGAGCGATGTTCTGGAATATATCCCACGCAACGAAAAAAACGATCACACTCCTGTCTAATGGAGATAGATCGTTTTTTTATGCTCTACATGTAGAGATAACTGCTTATAGTAATAAGTAAATATAATAATAAAGTTGTAAAATACGATTTTACTAAGGCTCTGATTGTCAAAAGTACATTCAAGGTCTAGATAAGCTTGTAAAAAATACAGACAGGCTGCTAACTCCGCGATTAAATCGTAATAGTTCATTATTTGGTATTTATTTATTATTGTGTATTTATTTATTATTGTGTATTTATAATTTAAACTCGAAAGATGCACATTAAAACGAAGTAGCTGGAATGGTGCTGTACAAGCGAAGCGGTGGCGATGGGAAGCACCATCCAGATGCGCAGTGGCACGATAGGTAACTTTTGAGTTCAGCTTATATAGACATAAAAAACTGACACTGGAGTCGTTCCAATGTCAGTTTACAGTCTTATTCATTCAGGGCCTTTTTCAAAGCCTCCAGGTTGTTTTTCATAACGCCAAGGTAATCGAGGTTCTTCTGTTTGTCTTCATCCGTCAGTCCTTCGAGTGGGTTCAGTACATCGGTTTTTGCACCGATTTCAGTAGCTACGGTCTCAGCGACCTTTGGATCAACAAGGGTTTCAAAGAAAATCGTTTTCACATTATTCTCTTTGGCAAATTTGATAATGCCCGCCAGCTTGTCCGGTGTAGGCTCTTGCTCCGGAGATAGTCCGGAAATCGCCACTTGGGTCAGGCCGTATTGCTTAGCCAAGTAACCAAAAGCAGTATGCTGGGTAATAAAGTCTTTGCGTTTTACATCTTTCAGACCTGTTTTAAACTCGGTATCCAGCTCTTTCAATTTAGCGATGTAAGCATCAGCATTTTTTTCATAATCTGCTTTGTTCGCAGAATCTGCAGAGATAAGACCCGCTTTAATGGACTCTACTTCCTTTTGGGCCAATACCGGATCAAGCCATACGTGAGGATCCAGCACATGATCGTGACTATGACCTTCCTCAGCGTGTGCTTCTCCTTCTTCCTCCTCAGCAGTACCTTCCATCAGGTTCAGCCCTTTACTTGCTTCAACCACAACACGCTTGTCGTTAGACGCACTGCTCAAAGCCTGCTCTGCCCAGCCTTCGACGATACCGTTATATACAAAAACGTCGGCATCCTTCACCTGTGCCATATCTTTGGCGCTTGGCTCCCAGTCATGCGGCTCCGCACCAGCAGGAATCAGCGCGGTTACATCAGCATGATCTCCAGCGACCTGCTTTGTAAACTCATACATCGGATAAAAAGTGGTAACCACTTTCAGCTTTTTGCCGCTGTCCGTCGTTTGTGCCTGATTCGGCTCGGTTTGGGGAGTGTTGGTAGCTGTATTATCAGATTTGGCTCCGCAGCCGGACAAAATAAGTGCCAGTCCCGCAGACAATACGAATGATTTTTTGAACCATGTATTCATGTTCATAACTCCTTTATTTGTTTGGTTTTTCAGAAAACGAACTGTTTCATTCACTGGCGTGCTGCATTCTTCTGCCGGGAAGCCTGCTGCTTACCCAGTTTGCGGACCAGCTTTTGAATACCGATTCCCACGATCAGGAATAATAACAGCACCATGGCAATCGTCCCCCCTGGGGGTGTACTCAGTTCATACGACGCAGTTAAACCCGAAAATACCCCGATCAATGCGGTCACCATAGATATCCAGATGGCTGCGGCAAAGCTAGGTGCAATTCGAATCGCCAATGCAGCCGGTAGCACAATCAGTGAGGAGACAAGCAACACACCGACAATCGGCATTGCAGCAGCTACAATCATCCCTGTCAAAATGCTAAACGCAAATGAAATAGATTTGACAGGAAGGCCGTTTGTCTTCGCCGTTTCTTCATCAAAGGTAATCTGATACAAAGGACGCCGAAATACGAAAAAGAAAATACCCCCGATCACAGCGACTGCGATCATCAACATAAGCTCTGTCTGATTGACCGCCACCACTGAACCGAACAAATAAGCGGAAAAGCCTTTATTAATACTCTGATTCAGGTTCATTAGAATCACAGCCGTCGACAGGCCGCCTACCATAATAATTGCCACAGAAATCTCGCTGTACGTTTTATAAGACCTGCGGACGTATTCAACGATAATCGCTCCGATTATAGCTACAATAAAACCGGTTATTGTCGGATTAATGCCCAAATAGGCACCCGCTGCCACCCCTGCCAGTGATACATGCGATAGCATGTCCGCCATCAGAGCCTGACGCCGCAGCATCAGGTACACTCCAAGCACCGAGGCCAGCAGTGCAATTACCCCACCGGCACAAAATGCCCGCTGCATGAAGTCGTAGTGCAGCATTTCCATCCGCCATCTTCCTTCCTCTCAAGTTCAATAATACGATCCAGATAATGTTGCACTTCCGATAGTCCATGGGTAACCATGACTACGGTTCTTCCATATTCCTTAACCTGCTGATTCATCAGATCGTAGAAGTGATGGCGGCTTTCCTGATCCATTCCGGTCGTGGGCTCATCCAAAATGAGCAAATCCGATTCCTGAGCGAGCGCTCGTGCCACACAGATGCGCTGCTTCTGTCCACCGGACAGCTCGCCGATTTTACGATGACGCAAATCCCACATGCCTACCTGACGAAGCGCTTGCTCTGTCAGATCATGATCCTCGGGCCGCATACGGCGCAACCATGAGCCATGAGTGTATCTTCCGGAACGGACAAACTCCAGGATGGTGCTTGGAAATCCGCCATTAAAAGCAGCAATTTGCTGCGATACGAATCCAACAACAAGCTTCTTGCCCTCACCTGTGCGGTCGGACATAAACACCTTGCCCTTCCAAGGTTGAAGCAAACCGAGCAACAATTTGAGCATTGTCGATTTGGAAGCCCCATTTGGCCCGGTAATGGCCACAAATTCGCCAGAAAAAATTTCAACATTGGCATCCACCAGGTTAGGAACGTCCCCGTAGCCAAATGTAACTTGTTCCAGTGAGGCTAATAACATGACGCAAATCTCCCTTTCCTTTAAAAAGCCTGGAGCCATCTGAACGACATGCCTCCGCGCAGATTCTCCAGGTCGTTTATTCTCATTAAACCATCTACCGTAATTATTACGATTAGATAATAAAAAAACAAGCGTTTGATAAACGTAACCTTTACGCATTAGCAAGTTTAACAGTTTAGGAAAGGTTCGTCAATGTTTTGCAGGTCTTTTGCTCGTTTACTTTACTTTGTCCGGGTACAGGCCGGAAGCCAAGGTTTTCAGCGCGATCGGCGCACGCACGCCTTCAGCTGCTGCGGACAGAGGCAGCACTACAAATCGTTTGTTTTTGATCGCTTCTACACCAGCGAGCGCCGGCTTGCTCAGCAGCAGCTTCTCTTTATCCGCCAGCGAGGTATCTCCATAATCCAGAATCACAATGACGTCAGGATTGCGCTTCACAACTTCTTCCCAGCTTACCTCGGCAAAGCTTTTGTCTACATCATCAAAAATATTTTTAGCTTTCACACTTTTAATCAGCGAGGTCAAATAGTTGTTGGCAGCCGTAAAGGGCTTATCTTCGCCGCTGTCATATACAAATACCTTTGGCGCTTTTTCTACAGTACCGATCTGAGTCTGAATGGATTCCACTTGTTCACGGATACTGCTTACCAGCTTTTTCGCACGATCCTCCACCCGGAAAATACGTCCAATATTTAGTATGTCCTGATATACGTCTTCTAATGTGGGACCCGGCTTGTTTGATGATTCCTGTACATAGGTCGTCACGTCCTGTTTGGCAAGCTCCTCACGAGAGCCGAGATTTTTGTCGTTAAAGGCACTCTTCCAGCCCGCATAGGCAAAATCCGGCGCAGCAGCCATAAATACCTCTTTGGACGGGTACTGCTTGGCCAACACCGGGATTTTATCATATTGAGCTTTATATTCCGGTAAAATGCTATCGTCCAAGTAGGCCGTGCCCACCATGGAGGACTCCAGTCCAAGCGCCAGCATAACCTCCGTCGCGTGCTGATTTAGTGTAATCGCACGTTTGGGCGCTTCGGGAAATACCATTTTAACACCCATATTTTCAAGCTCCACGGATGCTTCCTTTGTCGCCGATTGCGATGCAGCAGGCTGCTGTTCAGTTGCGGATGAACCGGATTTATGAGCCGTATTCCCGGCTCCGCAGGCTGACAACAACAGCACCGCCAATGCGAGCATGACAAGCGATATTGCGGATTTTCTATGTTTTTTCATATGCTCTGCTCCTTTTTCATTCATCATAGGTAAAATGACAATAGCTGCATTCTGTTAACGTCATAGATTGTCTCCGCTCCTGAGGGAATCCGGTAAAAAGGTAATACTCGGCTTCCCGGTTTTCGGATGAATGCAGATTTCTGTCTCTACCCCGAATACACCGCGCAGCAGGTCGGGCTGAAGCACCTCATCCGTTATGCCAGAGGCTACCACCTTGCCCTCTTTTAATACATAAATTAGGTCACAATAAAATGCCGCCAAATTCAAATCATGCAGCGCAGCCAGTGTGGTTACCTGTAGCGCTTTGACCAAATCCAGAATTTGCAGCTGATACCGGATATCCAGATGATTCGTCGGCTCATCCAAAATGAGAAATTTGGCCTGTCCGGCCAACGCTCTGGCAATCAGTACCCGTTGCTTTTCACCACCGGACAAGGTGGCAAAGCCCTGATCCGCCTGAGCATCCATGCCTACCCGCTCCAGCGCCTGCTCGACCAGCTCATGATCGACGGCAGTGTCTGCTTCCAGCAGTTTCTTATGTGGATGGCGACCCATCAGGACGATGTCTCGTACTGAAAAATCAAACGCTTGCGGTGCATCCTGACTCACCACAGCCATTTGCCGGGCCGTTTCCTTGTACTTCATCTCTAGCATATCCCGGCCATCCAGCGTAACCAAACCGCTGTCAGGCTTTAGCACACGGTACATGTTTTTGAGCAACGTCGATTTGCCGCTGCCGTTCGGACCGATCAGTCCGACCAGTTCCCCCGTTTTTACCTGGAGGCAGATGCCGTCGATCAGCCGTTTATCGTGAATACTGAAGGTCACGTGTTCGACTTCTATATTCATTTTTCGCCTCCAAACGAATAAGAACTGCGCCGCAGCAGCCATACAAAGAAGGGTCCTCCGCACACAGCCGTCACAATACCAATCGGCAGTTCCTGTGGAGCCAGCACGAGCCGAGCACATCCGTCTGCCCACACGACAAAGATAGCTCCCGCCAACAAGCTGACGGGCAGGACACGTCGATGATCCGATCCCACCATCAGCCTGACGATATGCGGAATCATAAGCCCGACAAAGCCAATCGAGCCACTGACCGATACGACTGCCCCGGTTAAAAGTGAAGCCACGACAACCAGCAATACACGAAACGCCTGTACGTTCACACCGAGCGTTACGGCGGCCTCTTCACCCGTTAGTAAAGCATTCAGCGATCGATATCGGGTAAGCAGGACAACCGTTCCAGCCGCTATAATGAGGCTTGGAATGAGAAGCGTATCCCATTGAGCGCCTGCCAGACTTCCCATCATCCAATACATCGCGTCACGAATGCCTTTTTCATTCGGGGCCATAGTGACGATAAAGTTGGTCACAGCCGACAGCATCATGGACACCGCCACCCCTGCCAGGAGCAAGCGGGTCGTCGATATGCGTCCAGCCACACGAGCCAATGCGAATACCATGAGCATCGCAGCAAGCGAACCTATAAAAGCAGATAAAGGCAGCGCAAGTCGGCCCAGGAATCCGAAAGCTCCAAACACAATCACCAGCGTCGCTGTCACCGAAGCCCCGGACGAGACTCCTAAAATATAGGGATCAGCTAACGAATTACGAATTAAGGCCTGAATAGCCGCACCTGTAACAGCAAGTCCTGCTCCTACGACGACACCTAGCAACACGCGCGGAAATCGGATTTCCCAAACGATATATTGCTCCGGCTTCGTCCATGTCACGGGTATCCATTGATCCAGCCAGGGAAGATGGGACAGCGCAATTCGCCATACTGTTCCCGGTGCAACTGCTACGGGACCAAGCATGACGGCGAGTGTGACCGACAGCATCAACCCTCCAGTCAGCAGCAGCAAAATCGTGGTAAATCCCCAAGCAGGCTTTCCAGCTACGTTAGCGCGAGAATTATGTTTTGACGGATAAATGCCGCTAGTTCCTGGGGTCATAAACCAGTCAACGGTTCTTCGGCCGCTTCCAGCTTTCTCAACCGTTCTTCGATCTCGGAAGCAGAGAAATTTTCGCCCATGACGACAGCTACATCATTCACCGGCTTCTGCGGGCGAATCGGAATGATTTCCAACTCCCGGTAGGCAAACTGGAACATCATCTGACCCTCTGATTCCAGAAAACGCACAATTCCTTTGGCTCGGTAAATTTCAGCTGGCAAACTGCGAAACAACTGTTCAAACTCGGAGCGTGGCACAGGTTGTCCAAAGAAATGCGTGTGAACAACTACATGGTCGTAGGAATGATAATGCTCTCCATGTTCGTGGTCATGGTCATGATGGTGATGGTCTGCATGGTCTCCATGATCATGAGCGTGTAGATGATTTTCCGAATGATAATGATCATTTCCGCTATCGGCTATGGACTCCTTTTGCCGCGAAACGTCCATACGATCCTCTCCCTGAATGGAGAAAAAAGTATCCGCGTCCACGTCGCTCCGTTGCGTGCTCACCGTCAGCGCATACGGATTTAATTCTTTTACGAGGGCCTGTACCTTCTGCAACTCCCCCGCAGCCAATAAATCGGTCTTGTTAATAATCAGCTTGGAAGCGCATCGAAGCTGATCCTGCATCAGGCGATACGACTTGTTTCTCTCGTGACCTGAGGCAAAATCCAAAAATTGACGCGCATCCACCACCGTAATAACAGATTGTAAGATCATAGAGGAATAGATAGAGGCATCTGTCACGGCATCTACAATTTCCATCGGATTAGCCACTCCGGTACATTCTACAATAATCACGTCCGGGTTATATTCCTCGGCAAGGTTCATCAGCTCAACGCCCAAATCTCCGCGAATGGTACAGCATATGCAGCCACTAAGCATTTCCTTCGTGGGAGCCTGGCCGTTCACAAGACTGCCGTCCAAATTAACATCGCCCAACTCATTCATCAAAATAGCCGGCTTGAGTCCCTGCCCTTTATAGTAAGCCAGCGCATGCTGAAGAAGAGTTGTTTTACCGCTGCCCAGAAATCCGGATAAAACAACAATCGGTATCATAAAATCCTCCTTGTCTTTACAACGTTTTAATAAGGATCGTACCGTAAAAATTTCCTTCTTGCAATCGTTTGTTGAAGTTTAATCGTAATATTTACTAATTAACACAGTCACATTGTCCAATTAAAGAACACAATTATATAGATGACCACGCTTGAACTTGTCCATAAAGGAGTACTCCAGACGCTACCAGCGGGCATGTTTGTCCCATTACACGCATAGGATGTAGATAAGAACCCTTATTTCCAAGGAGCCGTGGAATGAAAACCAGTACGCTGTTGAAGATGCTGCCTTTTATGATTCCGTTTGCCTTTCTCATCCCTGTGCTTGTTACGCTATCTCCCCGATGGCTTCGTTCGTTAGATATGAGTCAACTACAACCGTTAAAAACGGTATTTATGGGCATCTTTCTGGAAGCTGTCCCGTTTCTCCTAATCGGTGTACTTGTCTCATCCCTTTTACAATGGCTCGTACCGGAAACATGGATTCGCAAAATAGCGCCTGCGCATCCTGTGCCGGGTGTCCTGCTGGCCTCTTTGCTGGGTCTGCTGTTTCCCATCTGTGAATGCGGCATGATCCCTGTCGTTCGCCAATTGATGCTCAAAGGAATGCCTGCCTATATGGGCATCACCTTTATTTTAAGCGGGCCGATTATCAATCCCGTGGTGCTGGCTGCGACGATGATGGCTTTCCCTTCCCATCCCGAGGTCACTGCCGTTCGAATGGGGCTGGCCTTAGTCGTTTCCGCGATCATTGGGCTGATCGTGTATGCCTTTGTGCGTGTGCATCCGCTCAAACGTTCGTTGCTCTCTTTTAACCAGCCAAAGCAGAACAACCAGACTCATCGCCACAATCGCACATGGCGGGACTTTTTTGTACATGCTGGCGACGAATTTTTGGATATGAGCAAATATCTCATTATCGGCGCGTTGCTGACAGCCTCCATCCAGACCTTCATCCCACGGGATGAAATGCTTTCGTTAAGCGGTGAAACGGCTGGTTCGTACGCCTTTATGATGGGTTTTGCCTACGTACTGTCCCTGTGTTCCACCTCCGATGCCTTTGTGGCTACTGCTTTTTCGCATACCTTTACACTGGGCCCGCTGGCATCCTTTCTTGTACTCGGCCCGATGCTGGATTTCAAAGGTACGCTTATGCTGCTAAGCACCTTCCGCACCAAATTTGTCGCCGTTCTGTGCTTGCTCATTGTTTCGTTCGTCCTGGTGGGTTCTATGGCTGCTGAATGGTTATTGGGGAGGTGAATACGAACGTGAATTCAACCTTTAGCATCCGCTGGCAGTATGGCATGCGCTCCTTGCTCATGTTTGGATTGGCTGTGTATATCATCACCTTGAGCCGCTCGAATTCCCTTCATTACTACTTGGCTCCGCAAATGCAAAAGCTGCTCCTGCTTTGTCCCGTGCCCCTGCTGTTTATCGCTCTGGCCATGGCATGGCACGGCATAGCCGGGGAGCGAGAAGGTGAGGATTTATGTGATTGCGAGCATCCGTTGCCGCAAAGCTGGTTCAAAAAAACGCTTGTATATGGAATGCTGCTCATTCCGCTGCTATTCGGTTCGCTGCTGCCCAATCAGGCACTTGGCAGTGATATGGCAGCCAAAAAAGGCATGTCCTTCACGTATCCCAACCCGGAGATCCGGCGCAAAACAGATATACAGACCACGAAAGCACCGACCTCCTCCATTTTATCGACCACCTCTCTTGCGCCATCTTCGCCCCCTCCAGGGGGAAAATGGAGTCAGGAAACACTGGATAAGCTGTTCGTTCCGCCTGATAAGTACAACGTAGAATTTGCCGAGCTGGCGAAACGTCTATATCAGCAACCGATCATACAAATCAAACCGGAGATTTTTTCCGAAACCATTGGAGCCATCGAATTGTATAAGCACGCTTTTGAAGGAAAAAAGGTGCAGGTGACTGGCTTTGTCTACAAAGACGGCAGCCTGCCGGGCAAAGGTCTATTTGCGGTGGGAAGGTTCCTTGTCATGTGCTGTACTGCCGATGCCATGCCATTCGGAATCATCGTCCAATCCAAGAAGGTCCCGTCCTTTGACAAGGATACGTGGGTGACCATTGAAGGCACATTACATGCCACACAGAAAGGCAATACCCCCGTACTCGAAATTCGATCCGAGAAAATAACCACTGTGGCACAGCCGGAATCCCCTTATGTTTATACCCAGGCAGATTCGGTAGCCACCTTTGATCGATTGAATGCAACACACTAACCCTAACAAGGAGGAATAATGATGAACAAGGTTCCTGTGATATTAATCAGCGGTTTTCTTGGCAGCGGCAAAACGACACTGCTTCTGCGCCTGCTGGCCCATACCCGGCAAATTCCGCTCCGTCCCGCTGTATTAATGAACGAAATGGGTGAATATGATGTAGACGGCGCCATTATTTCTGAAGAAATGCCCGACGTATCGGTGGAAGGACTGCTGGAGGGCTGCATTTGTTGCAGCAAAAGAAGTGAGCTGGCAGGCGCTCTACACACCCTGCTCAGTCAGGAGCCGGATCTGATCTTCATGGAAACCACAGGGGTAGCCAACCCTGAGCAAGTGCTGGAAGAGCTTCGCTCCCCGCTGCTGGCGGATCGGCTTTATCTGGTTCACAGCATCAGTGTTGTGGACGCTGAGCTTTTTCATGAATACAACAGCCGCTTCACCGCTGACAAAGAGCTGGTTCGGACCCTGCACGGGCAACTTCGCAACGCAGACTTCATTGTGGTGAACAAGACAGATGCGGCTAGTACCCGTGAAGTAACGAAGGTCATCAAGAGTATTCGCAAGCTCAACGATACGGCCAAGCTGCAAACCGCTGAATATAGTCGGGTTGACCTTGAACCACTGCTGGAGCCTGTTCTGGCTTCCGTATCCGTTGCCGCAAAACCTGTACAGGTACCTCAACCTGAATCAGCACAGGCTCAGCGAACCGATGCAGCCGCATCGTCCGCCCCTATTTCCGCCAAAAGTATCGAACGACCCGGCAGTATCTCCAGAAGTACGGCATTCAAAGTTATTTCTGCGCACAATCATAGCCACAGCTACGATCCAAACCAGCCCCATTCGTTTTCCCGTCTGGAGAGCTTAACGCTGCATCAATATTCTCCACAGCCATTGGAAAAGCAACGATTGGAAAGCTTCCTGACCGGGCTCGGTTCCTCGCTGCTTCGGGCGAAAGGCTATTGCGTGCTTCCACACGAAGGTACAATGCTTTTGCAATATTCAGGAAGTCATTTGGAGTGGCAACCCACTGCACTCCCCGTGAGTCAGGGGTACGTCACGCTCATTGGGGAGCATCTGGACAAAGCATCCATTGCTGATCAATGGGAGCAGTGCTTCATTTCGCTTTAAATGACATGTCTGGATTAAGACAAAAACACCTCCTGCATCTGCAGGAGGTGTTTTTAAAAAGCGATGTTCACGAATTATTTGTATAATCCGTGAACATAACGCTCGTCTTGTTCTAAAGGTTATATTTTTTGTTAAAGCGATCCACACGTCCACCGATATCCACGTTTCTTTGTTTACCAGTGAAGAACGGGTGAGAAGCGGAGCTGGTATCTACACGGATAACCGGGTATGTGTTGCCGTCTTCCCATTCCATCGTTTCTTGGGAATACTTAGTGGAAGCACTCAGGAAAGAGAATCCACAGCTAGGGTCCAAAAAGATAACTTTGTTCAATGTTGGATGAAGATCTTTTTTCATATTATTCACCTAAGCTTTCATATCATTTTATTGGTTCAAACTCAAATGTACTGGCGCAATACTCCATCAGTTGGCAAAAGGAACGGTTATGTCCCAGAAAAAAAGACGACAGATCGTAACGGTTGCGCTCAGGTTCGTAAACGACAAGCAAACGATGCCGCATATATCGCATCGCCCATTGCATGAACGCTCCGGATCTTTCGTCAGCCTTCATCGTTATATAAGCATATAGTGAATGGTCCTCCGGCTCGTCCCAAATGCTGACACCAGCACAGGAGAACTCGGTTGCCACGTGCTTTCGATTCAAAAGGCAAAGCGTACCGTGCAGCTCCGCATCTATCGTACAGCCATGAAAAAAAGCTATTCGCTTAGGCGTAAGCTTTATCTTTGGACGCTCTATCCACTGGACTAATTCAAGTTTTCGCCGGTTCCATAACGCAGGCTTTTGCAAACTTAACACGATTTCTTCATCATGAAGTGGAGAGACCATGCCATGGCTCCTTTCATGAAGCCCTATATTCATTAGATTTCAGGCTTCGTTCAGGACGCAAAACAATTCAGGCTGCTATGTAGCAAACCTACATTATCTAGTTTCACGATGAATCGTATACTTTTTCAGACGCGGAGAGTATTTTTTCATTTCAAGACGCTCCGGATGATTTCTTTTGTTCTTGGTTGTTGTATAGTTGCGGTCACCAGATTCGGTGCATGCCAAGGTAACAATTACGCGCATTTCTCTTCCTCCTTAAATGGAATACATGGTATTCAATTACAATAGTAATTTTTACGATTAGTTCTATTCTATAATTCATGGTGCTCTTTGTCAACCTTTGACTGACGGTTTATCGCTTCTTCTACTGTATTCCAGCGATTACGGTACTGTGCCAGCTTCGGATGAAGTTCTGATGGTTCGGTCGAAAGCACCAATCTGACGTTTCTGATCCATTCATCAAACGATGCATAGGATGCACACAAATTTGCAGTTTCAGGACTCATATACAGAAAAAGCGGGGGAGTATATTTTTCTGCCAGAAAACGGATTGCTGCTTCAATCGGCGTATACTTTTTGCGTTTACCTTCCCAGCTCTCGATTACGACAGCACTCAAAGCCTGCTCCCGCTGCCACTCCCCAAGGTCGTCCACCCGCTTATAATAAGAGCGAACCGGCTGCTTCCACATTCTTCTGACTGTTTCCTCATGTAAAGGGTACAGTACCAGCTTTTTAAAGGATAACGCAGCTCCCGTTTCAGCAAAAATATCCAGCTCTCGAGCTGTAACCTGTTCAAACGTATCATAATAGATCATAGTCCCTTTATGCGTCTCGACTGGAGGCTCATAGCCATAGGGCATATATTGAAGGTTTCTTGTCATGCCGGACACTCCATCCTTCCGTAGATGAACTTTTCCTTCTATATTATACCCTTGTTTTGGCATGAGTTTGCATAAAATGTTTATCCTTGCTGGGCAGCAGTCGTATTGTGGCGTGAGCCCCGGCGAAACTGCAAGGCGTAAAGTCCCATGGTTGCGAGCGCAATCAGCGCAAGAACCGTAAATATATTGCTAAAATTGAACACCTGCACGTTGGATACGACAGGATTCAGATGAAAGGTAGACGAGGTATCTAGCGTTTTACCCAAAATACTGGTCGTCACTGCACCGGAAATAAAATTCAGCAGAGACAGCAGCCCCATTCCAACACCAATCTGATCCCTCGACAAGGTACGGGAAATCGTGTTAGACATGGCAATCTGCATAAAGGTTTGACCTACGTTGCCGAAAATGAGCAAAAATAAAATGAGATACGGAGACGCGCCCACAAAGGTAGACAAGCTGACAAAGCAGATAAACATAAGCGTAACTGCCGTATAGACTAGAAATGAATTTCCTTTGCTATCGGCCAAACGCCCACCGCTTTTACCAAGCAAAGCCGACGCAATGGCAGCCGGAAACATAATCAATCCAATTGTTGCAGGCGTAAGCTGATTGAGACTGTTCAGAAACTGCGGAGCCAGGTACGGCAGCCCAAAGCTGACCCCTGCTCCCAAGAAGGCTATAAACAATCCGTAGGAATATTGCTTGTTTCTGAACAGCTTGGGCTGAATGAATGGATCTTTAGCGGTAGTGATCCGCCATATAAACAGCGCAAACAGCGCAATGCCGACCAGAAAAAATATAATATTGCTTTGTGAAATGGAAAGCAGTAAGAAGGCCACCGTTCCGCCCAGCAGCAATCCACCCAGAAAATCAAATTTCTGATTCTCTCCACGCTGGTCGTCCAAATATTTGCGAAAGAATGGCAAGGCGATAAGCGGCAGCATGGAAATAACGAACAGAAAACGCCAGCTTGCAAAGCCTGTAATCAAACCGGAAATAATCGGAGCCAGCGCCGTACCCAGTGCCAATCCGATTGCAGTAATGCCCAAGGCGCGTCCTCTTTTTTCAGCAGAGAAATAGCGGACAGGAATGATCATAGCTGTCGCCGGAATAACAGCAGCACCTGCGGCCTGAAGCAGACGGGCTATAATCAGCATCCAAAATTGATTGGCCAACAGACCAATAAGCGAACCTAGTGCAAAAAAGATAATCCCAAACGTCAGTAAATCCTTGAGACGGTATTTATCCGCCAGCTTTCCATAAGTCACGGAGCCAACCGCATACACAATCATATAGCCGGTCAGCAGCCAGCTCACATCGGAAGCACTAATATGAAACTCCTCGCGAATCACAGGCATTACTACATTAAACATAAAGGCGTTCATCACTGAAAAAACAAGTGTGAAGGCCAACACACGCATAAGCTTATCCGCATTGGGATAAGTTTGCTCTTTTATCATTCTGTCTCTTCCCTCTCCTGTAAAATCTATCTAGGCTGCAATAACTCAGCTTTTGAATACCCCTATCCGGGCAAATTTCTCTATATATCCATTCAAACGCGGGCGTTCGCAGGACGGTAATTGTGAAGTATTTTTTTCAACAGACCTCGAAGAGTCTCTAACTCCCCCGCAGATAACATTTCGCCTGCCGAGCTTTTAATCTGCTCAACTGTATGCTCAGCTACCTTGTGAATTTTCAAGCCTTCCTCAGTCAAATAAATCTGCTTCATACGCGCATCTTGCGGGTGACTTTTGCGTACTGCCCAGTTTTTCTTAACGATCCCGTTCACCAGGCTGGTGACGCTTGATTTATCAATAAGCAGCAGCTTTTCCAAATCCGTAGTGGTCACTCCAGGCGACATTGCCAGTATATAAAGCGTCTGCGATTGCGGGGAGGTAAGCCCCAAAGGACGCAAGGCCGTCTCAATCTCGCTGCGGACTGTTGTAAAAATCCATTTAATTAAATATATCGTGCTCTCTTCCTCCCAGGGGAGACAAACGGGATATACTCCACTTCCCATCTCGTTACTAACCTCCACAATCATTGAATTTTAATGGTTTGAATTCCAACTAATCTTAAACAGTCGCCTATCTAGTGTCAATACTTTCGGAAAATTAAAAGTGATTGTTTACTATATATGTACATTTTACGAGTTCATTTTATATAGAGATTTATATATAGTAAAAGACGAGCCCTGTAAGGAAGCCCGCCTTTTACTTCATTTCTATTTCATTTTGCTTGTACATGAAAAAACATTTAGTCAGCGGTTTTCACTTGAACCAGCGGGTACTCTTCTCCATCCACCGTAACTGTACTAGCATCGTCTAGCTCCAGTCGTTGCCAAATGGTCAGCAGTGAGCGATAAGGATACTGCTTCAGGTCATACTCGGTTGGCGCGTCAGTGTCGGTTCCGGTTCCATCGGTTGCTGTGCCGCTCCCACCTGTAGGAGTCCCCGATGTCGTGCCTGCGCCCGATTGGCCTGTCACCGTTCCGGCCTGATCAGCGCTGTTTCTGCTGGATGTACCCCCACCAACCGTTGAGCCAGTAGCCCTCCCTGCTGGCGTGCTTCCTGTAGTGGCACTGCCGGTTTTCGCGTCACCGGACTGACCAGTGTTAGCTTTACTGGCTGCTTCCTTGTCGTTCTGTTCAGCAAGCGTAAAATTTTCGTATGAATACTCCTTTTGATCCGCACCGACAATGACGAGCTTTTTAGGCTTAAACGCCGCCTGCTCCGCCGATGTTTGAAAAGCAAACAGCAGCTTGACCATTTTCGTAGTCGCCTTGGTGTTGGGCACATGAGTCACAATCGCCGTAGGCTCTTCCTTTACGGGTACTGTAGGCTCCACTACAGGCGGCTGCACTGGCTTGGGTGTAGTGACAGGTGCTGGCGTGGCTTCCGAGCCGATTACCCCCGCTGCTTTCAGGCCACCTAGCGTGCCTGCAATGACGACAAGCACGATCCCGGAAATCACCCCACCCTTGCGGAAGCGACGAAGCGTTTTGACTAAAGGTGTATCCGTCTCACGCCTTGCTGTCATATAGAAATTTTTAAAGACAGGCTTGGCAGGCTCAAAATATTCACGCCACAGCGTTTTTTTATGCAGCCCTTCGCGTCCTTCCTTCTGGAAGAACAAAAGCAACGCACGTCGGTAGGCTGGTTCAAAACCGCCCCGTGGCGTAGCAAATTCGGCATGTCCCTCCGACCAGCGGATAAAACGGTACATCGTATCGTTATCCTTCGCCCATTTGCGAATCGAGCTAACCAGACGAGCAAAATCCAGTATTCCTTCGCCCGTGCCATCGGAACGATAGAAGGCAGGCAGCAGACGGGCAAAATGGCCCTCCGCAAGCTGCTGGGGCAGCCAACTGTAAGCCCAGTCCTGCACCTTTTCCACTTCGCCCGGCTCCAGACCCTCCAGCACTGACGGTTCCGGGTTCTCCGTGCTAAACCAATCGTAAGCTGCAATCAAGCGCACCGCTTGTCCCTTGAGCGGGGCTGGCAGTTTCCCGACCCACTGCACCAAATCAGGACGGGTAAAGAACGGAATCTGTACGACCTGATCAGGTGAGATTTCCTTTAGCTCCACTTCCGTAAGCAAATACCGATCCGACGCTTCTTGCAAGCGTTCCGTTAACCCGGATTGCTCCAGTGGAGAAAGTTGGCCCCCCGTAGAACTACTTTCCCATTGTTGCAACCGTTGATGAATAGCAGCCACAGCCTCTACCGGCTTTCTTTCAGCACGCAGTTTGCCCATCAATGCGGACTCAGCCAAAAGCTGAAAATCGGCATTCGCCGATACTTCAATATATCGACTGCCCCATTCATACACGACAGCCAGCAACCCCTTCACATCCGGTGTTCTTTTCATCTGGCTATCCATGTAGGGAATAAACAGCAGCTTCGTGAGCGCCGGATTACCCAGCACCTTCGTAAAATACGACTTGCCCAATGAAGGATTTTCTTCAATCGTATGATAAATATAAGTGACAGCTTCCGTATTTCTTGCGGTATAGGCGTTATTTAGCGAGCGGATCAAATATTCCACCAACCGATTCTCGCTGCTACGCGCGTGAACTTTATAGTAATCCTTGAAGCAGTCGATCAGACCCACGTCAGGAATATATCCATCCTTCACCCGATCAAATTCATGATCAAAAAACGACAGAAACAAGTCATTCAGCCGCATTTTACGTGGCAACGCATCGGGAGAAGATAAATAGTCGGTCAAGCTTCTCAGCACGGAAATTCGCCGTTCGTTATATAGCCCGCGCTCTCCCTGCTCTATTCTGTACAGTGTAATTAGCTCGTGATAGCTGGATAGCGCAAGATCGCGCCCGGCCTCCATGCCAGTCAGCATTTGCTCGGCAAATTTGAAAAAATCATCCGGCGTCCCGCCAGTCAGCAACGTATGGGCAATCCAGTCAAAATACGGCTGTCTCACCTGCTCTGCATCCACATTGAGTACCCGACCACTGTTAGTCAGGTCAAATACAAAATCCTTTTCCACATTCCGATCACCGGGACGCAAACTGAAAGGCTCAACAAACATCAAATGAATGCCTTTTCTGCTGTGTGGCTCCTTCGCATATGTAAGAAATCCGAGCCTGTTGCGAAATGCATAAGGCAGCGCCGCATACAACACACCCAGCAGCAGCTTGGCTGAAGATGCCACCGCTTCTACTGGAACGTTCAGTGCTATATATATCTTTTTACGGCCAGTAGCCGACATCATGACTGCGTATAAAATCTGCTTGAACATTTCTTCACCGAGCTGCAATTGAGACAGCACCGCAGACGGGTCAACAGATGGAAATACGCTCCCACCCGGCAGACGCTCCAATTCCGGCAATTCCGTTCCTTGCTCAATATCATAAGCATCGACAAAAGTTGTGTTCAGCCACTGCTTATAATCAGACGGAGATTCACCATGCCCGGCTGGAATCACATAATTATGCGTAAAAAAGGCGCTCCGCAGCCCGGTAAAATCCGCTGCCTTGTAGATACTGCGTCCCAGCACCACATCCCCTGACTCCGTCCGTACCAGATGCATGGCTTCCGGGTAGACGCTCTCCTGCTTCTCACCACGCGCTGTTAAAGCAGCAGGAGCATCATACACACACAAGGGATGCAGCACCTTTTTAATAAAAGAAGTGTCCAGCCCCTTGGAATTGGCTACCGTATCGAAGCCTTCCGTTGAACGGAAAATACCACGCCGTTCCCGTGTATACATCTGCTGCTGTATCAAATGAGAGGTAGAATTACTCACTGTGATTCTCTCCCCTCAATGTACTTCAGCTTGTAAAGCAGCCAAATGAAGGGCTCATCCACACGGATCGGACTAACCAGCCCTTGCAGCTTTTGATCTACTGGATTGCTGCCCAAGGCGGAAACCGCAAAATAGGCCGTGTCTGTAAAATACACATCCATCGTGCCCTTGAACGGCTTATCCACCTTTTCAATGAACCGTCGCACTTCGCCATCAATGTTCGCGAACTCATCCAAATCCATATACTTCCGGTGCTCCATTGGATTAAAAATATTGCTGTTCGTCTTGATGTACGTGCCTTCTTCATCTGCCAGCGCAGTGAGCATGTCGCTTTTGGTCAGGACAATGGCGGTTGGAATGTCCGTCTTCCCTTTTTCCTGATATGCGATAAAATCACCGAACATCGTAAGTACGACATCACGCGGCTCATCATATTGCGAAACAAACTCGCCCGGCTTGTCGCCGATGTTGATCTTGATACGCTCCCGAATAGAGCGGATTTGCAGCGGATCAACCATAAACAAAATACCCGCCGAGTTTTTAATATGCTGTCCGTGCAGACCCAGATAGTCCTGATCGACCATCCCCTCACCGGCGACATCAAAAAACACCAGCGTCAGTGGCGGCTTTTCCTCATCCTTAAACACAAACTGGAAGATAAAAGGCTCCTGCATCTTTTCTTTCTGTGTAGAGGTCAGCAGATCCCCTCGCTCAAACAGCGGTTCCTCATACATCGTACGGAACTTGCGGCTGATCTCCGCATTCAACGGCATGCAAGCCGCATCAAAATGATCGGCCGTAACATGCTGCAACGTGTGAATCAGGGAGGTCATATAGACGGATTTCCCTGCCTGTGAAGCTCCAATAATCGAAATGATATTACTCGGCACCTTGCCTGCGGTCACAGGCAGCTCGTTATGGCAATGCGGACACAATCTGCGACGTGTTAGCTCACCATAGCGATCCGTCAGACCTGTCAGTACATGATCCGAGTACAAACGGTGTTCCTCAGGAACATCAAGGGGATGAAGAATGGCCTCCATATCATGCACACCGTCCAAACCAAAGCGCTCCCGGTATTTGTTCAGCAGCTCATCCTCACCCAAAGCGTAATCCTCGTCATCCTCACGGTGATGGGAAGCACGGAATACAACTTCCTCCGGGGAAAACTTACTAAAGCAATAAGGGCACACAATATCATAAAATAACGGCCTTGGTGCTGCCTGCGGCTTTCTTCTGAATAAATTGCTAAGAAAACTCATCGGTTGCGGCCTCCTTTCATTCAGGGACTAATTCATATACCGTGCCATATTTCTGGCCGTCCGTAAAAAACAGCCGCACATATTCATCTCCGCCCACTTCCACAGCGGGCAACACATTCCGTCCCGCAGGAAATGGTGCCGTGAACGGGTACAAGGTTCCGTCCTCCCGATCCGCCGGATAGCCACCACGCTTTTTCACATAGCAAAGCGCCTCCTGCGGAACAGGAACTTCAGCCGTCACCTGAATCTGCACCGTTTTGCGGCTGCGAAACCAGCCTTTTTTGTGGTGGACCGCATATCTGATTTTAGCTTTACCCGTGCTCAATTCCAGCCGATTAGCTCCATCCTGCTGACGGATCACAAAAGTATCTCCGTCCTCCCGCACAGCCGGATACACGGTATACCGCACGCGTCCAATGCCATCGATCCGGTCACGGTAGCTGCCAGCAGCCTTGTACTCCTCACGTGTGAAGAGCTTAAGGCTTGAAAAAGGCGGCAACGCTTCGGCATCCTCCTGCCCGTTCACACCCAGATCGGCTAATTGTTTCGCAATAAATACCACGGCGACTCCTTCCGGCCACTGCCAGCGAAGCACAACCCGGTTGTCGTCAATTTTGTGGCTCAGCTCCGAAATAACAGGATCACCGGGCTGTGCATCCCTATACTGCATAAGTTCCAGCCTCCCGTTCTAAAATCCACTGCTGCGTCGATTACGCGGCGGGCCTTCCGGCGCTCTTGTCCTGCGACCTGATGACACACCGGGGTTTCCTCCGCCGGAAGAACGGCGAGTATTTTCCGCAATCGGCAGCACAAGCGAGAAGACCGCGATTAGAGCCGCCAATACGAGCGCTGCCACCAAACGAATCATCAAATCACCGATGGGCGAGCCGGACAGGCCCTTTTCCAAAATAAAGCCAGCCAGCAATCCGGCAGGAACCCCGCCAATCGCGAAATTCCGCGCCAGAAAACGGTTATCGAACATCAGTCCGAGTGCCAATCCCAGCAGTACTCCAATAATCACCAGTGCGGTTACACGGTAAATAGCAAAATACAGACTATCCGCATACTCACCTGTTCGCTCCGTTACCAGAGTACGATCGCCGATTTTGTCATAAATTTTACCGAACGCCTGAGTAAGACCTTGGGCATTCGCCACATTGAAGTAAGTTCCACCCGTCATTTGGGCAATATTTTGCAATAATGCTATACCATCGGATTCAGCGAGCTTCAGACCGATTGTATTAATCGGAATCTGCCGGGCGATATAAGGAGCCAATGCCGTCTGGCTATCCAGATCACTAAAGCCGTCAGACAGCATAATAACGAGAGAGCCCTTTTCCGCATTACCCTGAGTTTCGATTTCTTTGATGGTTTCATCCAAGGCAAGACCGATTTCTGTGCCGCCTGTCATTAAGGTCTGCATGCTGTCGATCTTGGCATAAACGGCTTGCTTCTCCGCATCTGTGCCAATCGGGGTAAACGGCTGAACCAACTGCGCAGTGGACTCAAAGGAAACGATGGCTACCCGCTTGTCTCCATCCATTTGGCCAATTAGACTCTTGGCGGCTGTCAGACGTTCATTGTCGGGATCTGTTTGCTGCATACTCCCGGAATTATCAATGACGAGCACGAGATCCTGTACACTTTTGCGACCTTCGGGGTTTACCTGGTAGCCCAGCTCCAGCAGCAGCCCTGCCACGAACAGCATCACCAGCGTAGCAGGGACCAGCAGCTTCCAGGACAACCCGGAGTACCGCTGCCGCCATGACGGCCCGTTCAGTTGTGGCGAAATCCATTCGCCGATAAGGCATCCCAGGCCAATACACAGCGCCATGATGCCAAAATACAGCCCAATCACGATGATATGCGGCCAGTGGCCTATCAGTTTGTTAAGAATCAGCTCTCCAATGATGAAGCCCACTACGGCGCCCAGCAAGCCGAACAGCAGCAGGAGAACATTAAATTTACGCTGCTTCATAAGAATCGTTGCTTCCTTCCATAATTAAAGTAGGAGGAATTTGCAAATTCCTCGTAGGATTACCATGTTGCTACCGCAGTTCCGGCAGCCGATCCGCGTTGATCCCGTGAAACACGAAACCATTCGCGATATATGTCTCATAATACGTCTTGCCGTTGCGGTAGACCATCAGATCCTCCAGATGGAAACCACCCATCAAATGAAGCTTTTCTACCCCGCTGCTGCGACGCTCATGCACAAACCCCAGCTTGTAAATGCGCGAGGTAATATCCACATCCAGCGCATAAGGAAGAAATTCGCCTTCGTAGTCACCAAAGAAATATTTTTCCTCATACCGATGCTCATGAGTGTAATCCAGCAAACGTACGTTAATACCGCCGTTTTCCTCCAGCCTTTGGTACAGTTTTTTAAACAGCTCATCCTTCGGAACGACCAGCCGATTTTCATAGGCAGCAGCCACATTCGCCCGCCGCAGCAATTCTTCCTCGAATGTCTGGTTAAACGGCTGTGCGCTAAGGATCAGAGTGCGGCAAGTCTGTGTGAGTCGATCCACCAGCTTTGACGGACCGCCATCCAGCAAACCGGATACAGGACCCATATGCCGGGCATCAAAGAATACAGCTTTCCCCCGCTTGGTCTCCAGCTCACGCATGACATCCTCCGTCACACGCTCATAGTACTCAAACAGGTTTTGACCTGTATAGCTGTCAGCCTGACGGACGCTGTCCGTTGCAGCCTGATGCAGATCACGCTCCAGATTGGCAAGCTGTACGGTAATATGCTTCGCCTGCATATGCCATTTTTCAAGAGCCAGCTCATAACGGCGAAGTAGCTCCAGATCCGTTTGAATCCACAGCATGTTCAGCTTGTGCCCATAGACCGTCTCGGTCAGGTAACGGATCAAGCTGCGCACATTATGTTTATCCATCAGCGGCAATCGTTGAAAGGGCTGGTCTTCCACTCGTCCACTATACAGGGCATCCAGCTCAGCAGCGCTGATCTGCAAGTCATTGGACGTATCTCGAATCAGTCCTCGAATGGCGGTAAGCACATTCCCGGTCTTATTCTCATCCGTCCAGTCCGTAAGCTCGAACAAACCGATCTTGGGGTGCTCCTTGACCGATTCGTTCACAGCCGTTTGCAGACATAATTCCGCCTGAAAATCCCCCAACCGTTTGTGTACGATCCGTTCACAATTATCGCGGAAAAAGGCTTCACAGCCCTGTCCGAACAAGGCTTCCTCCGCCTCGCGCAGTGTCATTCGCTTTAACGAGCCGTAGCTGGCTCCGCTGGTCATTAAAGCGCTCATGTCCATAATGGCCTCATTACCAGGAACGAGGTCATTTCGTGTACGGCTGCGCTCGGCAGCATCCAAACCGAAATAATCCAGCTTATCGCGTATATCCCATTCCTGCTCTATTCTCATACGCGCCAGCAGTTTCACATAAAAGTGATGCAGCACCGTAAGCGCAATCGACTCATTAGGGCGCTTGACCCGGGAAAATCCAGCCGACACATAGCCCTGCCGCCCGGATTCCGTCATAATGTTGTTTTTAAACGACGTATTGTTATACCCCCCATCCTGTGAACGATAGGAATCTTCCGCCTGATAACGGTTTTTGAGAAGCTGAATATGGCAAATGATGTCACAGCTCTCTCGCAGGCTATTCGGCACCGTTACACCGCGTTCGTTCTTGTCGGACAGCACATAGACGAGATCGAACAACGGCGACGGAGCATGAGATACTGGAATGGTCAGTTTGTCCTCAGTCATATGCAGTGGCGCCGTGAACGTATAATCCGGACTTTGGATATAGTCCAGTTCTCTCATAAAAGCAACTGATGCTGCGCTGCTATAGCCAAATTGGGCTGTCTGATCGCTTTCGCTGACCAATACGTACAGATCCATCTGTACCGACTTAAAGGACTGCGCAAAAATGTATTCCGCCAACAGCGTAATCTCGGGAACCAATACATTCATGGGATCGTCGGCTGTCGTCAGGATCGACAAATGGACACGCTCGAACGAGGAATACAAACGACCGTAATCCGCCAAGTTCCCACTAGCCCGGCGCAACGCGGTGTTAAGCTCAATCAACTGCGATTCATGTGTATAAAAAGCCTGATGCAAATCACGTCGTCCGGTTTTGTGGCTACTTTCCTCCGGTACTGCTACCGCATGGACAATGGCACCCACCGGACGATCTACAGTTGCATGATCCTCCTGCGACCGGATGTGAATGTACGTTACCCCCGTACTGTTATCCCACTTGGTCCGGTTGATATCTGCAATCGTGTTGATTGCCGGACCCATACGGTCACCGATAAAAAGAAACACGGACGGGAAATGGATGCTGCTGCGTCCATCCCCGCTACCGATGAATTGATCCTCTGCGGCTGCATAGTCAGCCGCATAACGTAACAACTGCTCTCTCATACTTTACTTCAACTTTCTACGGATATCGTTTAGTTTCCCGGACATTTGAGCGTAGAACGCATAGAGCTCCGCTCCGTTAGCCAGCTCCACCTTTTCATATTCCAATTGATTCCGGGCTTCCAAGTAGATTCCAGCCAGTTCATCCAGCTTCGCCAAGAGCGGCGTAATATCCTCGGACGAAGTCAGTACAGCATCACGGCGATCCGCCTTACGCATCAGAGCTGCATATTTTTTCTCTTCCAGACCACGGAAATTCGTAAACACTTCAAACTCCACGTAATTACGACTCTTCATGACATTGGCAAATGGCTCCCAAGCCTCTTCCTCTTCGTCACGGTCATAGACGTATAAAGCGCCTTTCTTCGTAATCGTGTCGGTATAGAGTGCCTGAATGAACTGATCCAGCCATTTTTCCTCATCCTGATATTTGCCCAGCAAGGCTTCCAGCTCGGCGGCCTTCGCTTCAATTTGGGTATATTTCGCCAGTTCTTCACGAACCACCTGCGTTAACTCCGGTGAACGAATCAGGTTTTCCTTCGCCATCTCTTCATTGATGCTGCCAAAGATGTCCTTGCTTCCCGTCTGTTCCAGCCCTTCAGCCAGCAGGCGTTTCAGCTCAGACCACGCTCTCTTCACCTCACCCAGATTCGGCTTGGATTCTTGCAAACGCATATCGTAGCCTGCCAGCAGGCCATTCAGATCCAGCGCACGTGAACGCAGCACAGTAAAGCGGCTGCTCGTATTCTGGTCAACATCCTTCTCACGGATCACGCCAAGTGACTTGGCACGGTCGAAGTCGTTACGGATGCGGGCATTGTAAGCTTGTACACGCGAATTGACATACGTTTCTCCCCACGATTTTTCAGGAATCGGTGACGGCAAATTCGTCCAGTTATTCTGGCCTGTTTGCACCAGATGGCGGCCAATACCTTCCCGGTCGAGAATCGTTTTTTCATAGCTTTCTTCATACACCTTGAGCGGCGTATAAACAAACAACGGCACACCATTGCGCGTATTGAGCCAGAAAATCCGGTTACGGACTTCACTCTCTTTAATGGTAAAGTGTGATTTACCAATGGCATTATTTTGATAATTGCGAACGCCTTTCAGAATATTAGGCGACTGCACCGGAACTGAGACAAAACCCCATGACGGGAAATACAGGTTACCGGAGCTATTGCTCAGATGGAACACAGGCACAGCTTCTTCATCCAGCTTGCTTGCAATATAGCGCTCCACGAATTTTTCAATGGCCTCATCCTGCCCGTATTTCATCACGAGGAAATCCTCCATCGAACGGGTAATCAGATCACCGAACTTGTCGGTCAGGAAGTTGGAGATGGAACTAATGATGTCGATATCCTGATCCTTCACCCATTGATCCGAATTTTCCAGCAACTCTTGGGCAAAATCACGAATCAGATCATCACCATCACGCTTATCCAGCAGCTTGGTTACGACTTCGGAAATATCCGGCACGCTGACCAGATTCCAATAGTACGTTTTGTTGCCTCTGTGATCGGACTGTTCTTCGCCGTTGATCAGCAGATCGCCATTCTTCTCGAAAATCGCGCTCAGTGCATTCAAAATTTCAGTAAATACATTATAAATGCGGCTGTTTTCCTTATTCAGCAGATCATACAGGTCTTCATAAAATTCAATAAGCTGCTCTGTACGCTCCACATCGGCCCGAAGCCAGTATTCATTGATTTTCGCTTCAATGTACGCATTTTTCTTTTTATCCTTGGACACGAACGCGCTCTTGGCATCGCCCAGCTTTTCGCCCGCCTGCTCACGCGCCCATTCAATATCCGTAGGGATACGATGCAGTGATTCACGCAGCGTCTCAATGTACGAAAGCAGCATTTTCAGCAAGCTAAAGCCTTTTTCCGTATAAATCATACGGGATACATAAAACGGACCTTGCTCGGGATGCAGGAACATCCGACGGATTTGGTCGGTAAACTGCCCCGTAATTTCACCCGGAAGCTGCTTCTTCGCCTTGATATATTCCTCACGCGCACGTGTCAGGAAGGTCTGCTCCAGCTCGGTATCCATATTCACAACTTGCATTTTGACTACATTGTTGTAGCTTAATCGTTCACTGTTTTCAAAGCCCGGCAGCGGTTCAGGAACACGAGATTCGAAGTTTTTGATCATGCTGTCCAGATCGACGCCCAGCTTGCGGGCAAACTTCTCGACATCCTCTTGATTCGGTGATTGCTCGAACATTTTGGACATTTTGCCGAACATCCGGTAAGCCAGATATGTTGTCATTTCCTCCATTGGCAGTACCGCCGAGGAAGCCCCGATAATATTGTAATCGTAGTTGGCAGGATATGCCTTGTTCATTTGTGCAATATTGGTACGAATGTTGCTGATATAGTCATGAATGGCAAACTCTTCGCCTGACTGCTTTTCCTCGCTCGCCATAAAGTTGGTGATGTTCTCGGCGGTGACATTCATGCAGTAATCATAGGCATTTTCCAGCAGCTTGCCTTCTGTATTCGTCGCTGAAATGAGATGACACAGATTAAACGGCGGCAACGGTGAATTCACGGTCAAAATGTTGCCATACTGCTGTTTGAACCGTTCACTGCGGCTGTCCACATTCATCCAGTAGTCCAGCTCTTTGAGCGCGGCATAGCCGTTCTTTTTAATATATTCGCGTGTATGCTCGCTCAGGCTTTTGTTCGCCAGGTTAATGTCCGGCGTAAACAGATATCCTAATGTATTTACACGGTCTACACCTGCGGAGCCGTAATCGCGCTCAATAATCCCTCTGACGATATACGAGATATCGAGGAAGGTGCCGCTCCCCGTACCGCCGGACAAACCGGACAGCAGGAACACCATCAGCTTCTTATTGGTGCCTTCAGACAGGGTTTTGATTTTCTTGTCAATGCTTTGCACGACTTGATTGATTTTGGTGAACAGCAGCAAACGTCCAGCCTGACGCACCCCTGCCGCCCCGTTCATGCCATCGGTAATGCTCAGCTCGGGTGACAGCCAATCCGTAATGTACGGCTCCAAAATGCTGCGGTTTTGCAGCAATCCGCCGATTTCCGCATTGGACAGCAGTACAAACTCGTTGATTGGGTCCAAGCCGATCCCTTTATATTTTTTGTTGCGATCCTGCTCATTCGTTTCAAAAGCGAGAAATTCCACGTTGTCCGGCTTCTCGCTCTTTTTCTTGGAAACCGGATCTGCTGGCAGCTTGAATCTGCGGTTAATTTGATATTTCAAGCGGAGGAGGGCATCAATACCCGTCCCTCCGAGTCCGATAATCAAAATGGGATTATCAATGGTATCAACCCTGATTTTATCGCTTACGATCCCTCCGCCGAGTGATACGTCTAATTGCTGGATATGCTCTCTAACTACTGGTTTCATAGATTTGACCTCCTAAGGGTTCGTTTAGCTGTTTACTGAAATGAATTCCAGCAAAATGGTTTTGTCCACGCTTGCCAGCGGAATCGTCAGGCGATCGCCGTTTTTCAGTTCAAGACCACTGCCTGTATCAACAGCGCGTCCGGATTTTTCAATCGCAATCTCCGGAGTGCTGCGCACCATGATACGGTCCTGATTGCCTGGCGTGAACACCACCTTATCGGTTTCGGCAAATTCCGGTGCCAGTTGCAGCAACTGGTGCAGATTGAATTTACCCCGGAAGGTGTTCAGCTTCTTGTATTGCGGATACGTTTTTTCGCCGGTATTCTCGTCCCGAATCTCCAAAACGATTTGTCCGACAAAGCCGCGGTTGGCTTTTTTGACAGCCTTCCAGATAAAGTAGGCTGCAATCAGCAGAACGATCAGTCCCAGCCCCAACAGAATGAGGGGTAGCAGTTTGGACTTCTCGGCAGGTGCTGCCGGCGCCGTAGTAGTACCGTTATTCGTGCCACTGCCCGCCGCAGCCTTGGCACTGATGGTCACAGGCTGGGTTTCACGGTAGAAGCTCTTTTCCTCTGCTCTAACGGTCAGTTCATAGTCATGCTCATCCGGTATCGTGTAGGAGCCGGTAAAGGCGTCCCCCTCATTCTTCAATGGAACCTCATTCGTTGTACCGGAATCAAGGTCCTTGACCTTCAAAACTGCATTCATATTTGCATACAGTTCCTGATCCTGAAGCTGCTGGTTGTTACTCGTCAGGTAGGAACGAATTTGGACTGCGTCACCTTTTTTGTAAGCTTTGGCAGGCGGTGCGTCCAGTTTCAGTTCCAAATCATAGTTAAACACCAGATTAATATCAATCTGATCCTGCTGGACTCCCTTGACCTGGAGCTTCCAGTCGCCAGCCACAGGCTTGAGCAACTTAATCAGGGAGTAGCTTTTCGACTTGGACAGCAGTACATCACTTGAAGGAATCGGCTTGGTGTTGCCCGACGGGTCTATCAGTCTCGCATCCACCGGCTTGGAGGACATAATCGAAATGTTAGCCTCCAGCACGCTATCGTTCGGTACAGTTACCGTAACGTCCTGATAGTTGCCGTTAGCCGTAATGGACTGCAAGGGAACAACCTTCAGCTTCAAATTGCTGGCGAAAATTTCACTCAAGATGTTCGGCAGGTCATCCGCCGAGCTTGTAATAAAAGATTTACCGCCCGTTTGCTGCGCAATGTCTGCGAGCTTGTTTTTATTCAGTTTTCCATCTGCATTCAAACCGATGGTGTAGATGGGAACGCCACTATTTTTAGCTTCGGCCACAGCCTTCGCCATATCCTGATCGGATTGGCTTTCAGTTCTGCCCGTCGTTTTATTTAAATCGTTGTTACCATCGGCCAGCATGACGATCATAGGCGCGTGTCCCGCTGTCTTGCCATCCTGCAAAATGCGGATCGCTTCCTTGACACCTACGGAGGTGTCAGTATACGCCCCCCGGTTCAGCCCGTCAATGAACGACTTCAGTTCCTGCTTGTCCGCTTCGGACGTAATATTAAGCAAAGCCTTCTCGCGCTGTACGACATCCGTATACGCTACAATGCCGACCTTGTCATTTTGCGTCGACAGCATATCAATGAACATTTTCATGGCTTCATTGCCAATTTTGCCTGGATCACTGGTATTCATGGAATTACTCACATCGACAACCAGCACCGCATCCACCTTGGAGGCGGAGGTTGAAGCGGCATTCGCCGTCTGCGGCTGCCATGCCGAAATTGAGGTCATGATCATTGCACATATGATTCCGATGACTAAAAACCATTTTCTGTCTCTACTATACATCGCTTGTACCCCTTTGCCGGTTAGTTCTCATTCTAAATTACAGTTGTACTCCCCTACTATTAAATTATAATGAGTTTTACATGAGAGCCAGCTGAAAATGATGCCCGAATAGCCTGATTACAGCCAAGAAGCCTATTATACTGCGGGATTTTACCAATATCCTGCAGTAATGATATAATTATACCCCAACAAGGGCAATCGGGCACCAGCCTTCTCCTTTATACGACAAAAATGACAGAAGCGAAACCCGCTCTTGCAAATTATCGCTGTAAAAATCTGAGCAGAAAGAGGAAGTACACTATGATCTCATACGGATGTTTGGCGATTTTGTTTCTTTTTGTCGCCATCAAATTAATCACTTACTCTATACATAAAAAACGCGCTCCCTCGATTACGCAAATGAACACTGAGCTTCTAGCCCTGCTGAACCTGAGAAGTGATCGCAATGAGTAGTGCCAAACAGCCTGTACAATTTCGTCCGTTTATCCACACCGAGCATGCGTACCAAAAGCTGCGGATCTGCAAGCGTTGCGGACAGTTTACTGCCCTATGGGAAGATAAATGTACGTCTTGCGGTCGGGATGCACTGGTTCCTGTAGAGCAATATGCCCACCACAGAGCCAAGCTTTATTTTCGCAACGACCTAGCCTTCGGCATCGTGCTGCTGACCGCCGCCGTCTTTTTCGGCCATTCCACCCAGCAAATGCTCCTGTGTGGTATCGTTGGCGCACTTCTCCTGCTACCCTTGGTGCTTTTACAGCAGCGTATTCGTCCCTATGAGCAGCGCAGGCAGCTTATACGCCTGTTCAGAGGCCGCATTGAGCAGATTAAAGAGGGCCTGAACATCAATCATAAAAACGCGGTTGCCCTGCGACAGCTCAGCGAGCGTGTCTCCTATGAAATGCTGCGTGAGATTGCCGTACTCATCCACAATGACCGGATAAGGCTCCAGCAGGTCGCCCTGCTGCAATCTTTTGTACTCCGCAAGGATATGGAGCTAACGCTCGACCCTCTCCTGATCAAAAGCTTTGAACCGCTTATGGTCAGATATATCGGAGAGATTGCCAGATTAAATCGCGAGCTAATTAAGGATCGGACGTTCCGTTACGTGACCTTTTATGAACGTCGCATTCTGGAAATGGCAGGAGGCGAGGATATTCTCGTCCGTGTTGCCAGTGCGGCTGTCCGTAAAAAGCGCTACGTGGTCACGCACTCCGGTTTTATTTCCAGATATGTGCGCAAACTGCCGAAGGAACGAGTTCAGCGTTTATATCATATCATTCAGGAGAATCCTTATGAACCCTTTGGCGATTTGGCCGATGAGGTCAAGATCGTATATCTGATGGAGCAGTATAAAAACTGATCTGTCCTAACGCCCTTCTATATATGACGTCATTACAATGACAAACCACTGCAATAAAGCAGCAAAAAACCGTCAGGATCGCCTGGTTGGTATCATCCCCTTCAAGTAGACACTCTTAAAAAACCTTGCGTGTTACCATGAGGGTATGAGTGAACCTGGAGGGGATTTTCGTATGGCTAACCAACTCAAAGTTTGGGTGAAGCAGGTTCGAAATGCTGAACCGCTCGATTGGCGCAAGGGTTCATCCAGCCCGATGAAGGGGCGTACACGTACCTCCTTTTCCAGTATCAAAGAAGAACGAGATTACTTGATAGCTCAGGGGTGGACTACTTAAAAAGCGATATTCAATTCTGGTAACGGAGCGAAGCTCAGCGGTTTCAGGATAAACTCAAAAAGCGCCCCGATCGAGTATCGGCACGCGCTTGCAGCTTAGCTTTTTTTCATTCGTCTACTTGACAGGGGTCAGTCCCCCTCCCCAACTCCGGACGTTTTTTTATTTTAGGATTATCGTGTCTAATTAGCTGTCTTCTTTATTGACCTTGCAGCTTGTGGAACGCATATTTATTAGAAGTAAAATTGAAAGCACGCACACCCTTGCTGTCATACACAATAACCTCTTTATTCAAATACGGATGCAGACCGTTAAAATAGCCGGGCATAATCAGCTTGCGCATAAACAGGTTTTTACCTAGCATCCGGGGAGAATTCGTCGCCACAACAAGCATTTGTTTGCGTGTGGACCACGGGGCAGGCTGGATATACGAAAGACAATACTCGCCTGCCGTGAAATCACCGCCCAGTACATACCCTTTTTCCGTACAGCTGATCTGTAAATGGGCTTGATGGCGCTGAAGCAGCTCATGTCTGGACAAGCCTGAGGTGATACAGATCACGTTACTGTCAGCCAGTTCTTCCTCGGAAATCTCATGAGAAGCCACAACAGGGTAATGAACACCGATATACGGATTCCAGGTCGCTGTGCGAGGGCTGGCCAAAGCCTTTGCCGTCCGTTTTACCGCCTGCTCTTCTTCGGGTGTAGCATAGCTGGATGGAAGGACAATATGCAGACGATCCATATAAACGTCCAGCACTCCCATACCATGGCCAGAAGGATTCCGACCTGCGCTTTTTAACCTGAACCTTGCTGTTTCGTCATCCGTTTCTTTTCCAGAAATTCCATCTGTTTCGCTCCACCGTTCAGCAATCAATCGATATTCAGGTGAGGGGCGTTTCCGCGACTCTATTTTAACAAAGCGAAAGCGGTTATATTCTAGTAAATCCAACACGAAAACCCGCGCTCCAATACGGACATGGACAAGCTCCAATGGTACGATCTCATGTGAGAGGTGAATAATAAATTCATCGACGTGGACGGCTCTAACATCCAGTTCACCCGTTTTGCTCATTTCACCGTACAGTTCGGAGTATTCCTCGGTTTCATCCACTTGCGTCAATTCCAGCCAATAAGCCCGGTTATGTCTCCCCCGCTCCGTTCGGTAGGCAATACGCTGAGGTACCATCACTCTCTTCCATTGCATAAGCCAACTCAGTACACCGTCCAAAAGCCTCAGTTCATGCGTGTCCCAATGGTTGGCACACCGTTCCACTACTCCTTTATAATGGTCGGATGAAAGGTCGGTTTCAGGAGCCGTATAAGCTTGCGCAAACAAGTAATCCTGATCTCCAACCACATTGAATATGGGCATATTCAGCAGGTTCATCAGATGCTTCGGATGCGGTGCGCCAGCAATGACGGCAATAGCCGCAAAACGCGAAGGATAAGCCTGTGCCATCGCCCAGGCAGCGTATGCGCCGTTAGAATAGCCCGTCAGATAGATTCGGTCTTCATCCACCCGGTACGCTTGCAGAATAGCATCCAGCGCCTCCAGAAAAGCGGCTTCACCAATGTAACTGCCCAGCGTAACTCCACGGCACGAAAAAGTGACGAATATCGCTTCCTCTTCCCAGCCCTGTCCAAAGCCCCGTTTCTGAAAATCCGGCAGACCCAGCTCATACCGTTTGCCCGGCATCAGGACAATGAGAGGATACTGCCGATCCGCCGAATAGTTTCGGGGAAGCTGTATCGTGTAGCGTTGCAGACTGTTGTCCAAACGGGAGACAAAAAAGCCTTCGCCAATCCCGTCAGGGCACAAAAGGATGTTATCTTCCCGAGATGGATGCTGAGGCCGTTCCGTGTACGCATGTGTGAAAATTCGTTTTAGTAGCTTGATATATTCCCGCACAATGCGATTATCCCAGATTTCAAAAGGATCTTCCGGCAAAGCCGTTAACCTTTTCAGCTCAGCCAGCAAGCCTTCTGCCTGTAATTTCCTCGCAGAGCCAAAAGCATCTGTATTATAAGCTTGATTATATTGGTCGTACTCTTCTTGCAAACCCTCCACAACCGCCGACAAAGGCCGCACAAGCATCGAGTACACAAAATAATGCTCTCTTGCCTCATGGTCCTGATATGTAACCGTAAAATGCAGCATTCCCGTATTCCCGGCAACTTCCTCATTCCAGGCATATTGCTGCTCCTGCTCCCAAACCGCCTGAAACCGGTCCAGCAATGTTCCCTCATCATTCGTTACCTCGACCCATAACGGCTGATCTACAGGAAGATCTATGCGATCCTTGCGCAGCAAATAAAACAAGACCGGACTGTCTTCTCCCTCCCTGCCAGCGGGTTTCTCCACCTCCAGCCATGCCATATGAAAACGTATATTGCGCTCTACGAATTCCTGATGCAGCTCCGCGACATCTGCGCTGTCACACGTCTGAGTTCCACTGATCCGAATAGAGCGAGCTTCATCGGGAATAAAGGCTGCAACGACCACCACCGTATGATTACCTTCGTCCAGATACAAGCGCAAAGGACCGGATTCCGCATATACCAATATGCCGTCCACCCAAATTTGTCCTGTTCCTTCAAACGGTCTGAAAATAACTTCCTGTGCTGCCGCGCAGCGGAGATTCGAAACCAGCAAAAGCCTTTCTTGCTCAGTCAGGGGCGGAAAGACACCTAAATTCAATTCCGCGTTCCGGGGGTCCAGCTCAGTTAATAAGCGGCACGCTGCCTTTCCTCCAGCCGAAAGCTCCAGTCCTTCTTCATTACAGGCCCTTTCCAAATCCCATTCCTCAGGGGTAAAATGATCGGACCATGCCCTACCCACACCGCAATTTTCCGGCAGCTTGACCGGACCGACTGCATAAGCAGACGTCAGACGAACCGGATGATCCAACAGCACAGTTGTCGCTTTTTCCAGATGCGTGAACCTCATAACATTCCCCCTCCAGGTTTTTGTTTCCTCAGAGACGTCGCGATAATACTCCGTTAACATTCATTTTAACTATATAAAGCTATTCGTTATCGCCTTTGCGTACTCCTTTCTTCTTCCAAAAAAAAGAGGCTATTCTTAAAAAACAGAAAAACGAAGAAAGCAGAGTGCTTAACTTCGTTATTGAAAATTTCTATACATAAAAGCCTATTCTTATCTGTCATGATTATTGCTATCCATACTTGGGTATAGTATGTTAAGGAAGAAGTTACTATTTTCAAAATAGGAGGAGGAAAAACAATGGAGAAGATGTGTATGGAAATGATGATGATGATGTGTATGGAAGACATGATGGCTAAAATGAAAAGCATGAATATGTGCATGGAAAAAATGTCGGATATGAATATGATGGACATGAACATGGATGTGATGATGACTAAAATGCAAGAATGCGACGAAATGTTGACGATGATGATGAAAATGATGCGCGACATGAAACAAACTTCAAAATAATTTTTTTGTATTGAGCATTATTTTTTAACTGATTTTCGCGAATTCTTGGCATTGCAGTTGCAGCTGCGTGCCTTTTTTTATCTAGTTTTGTTATATTTATTGGTATGCTGAACCCTCAATAATGTGAATAGCTCGCTTGAATTTGCTTTTCCAGTTTGATGCGTTCCAGTTTTAGTTCCCAAATCTGTTCGCTCCAAGAATTTCTCTCTACCGAATTATTGCTATTCCGTAGAAGATCAAACAACTCCAATAATCTATCATTGATCTGGTCAAAATGCCGCCATAACGCATTAATTTCAGAATCTTTAGTTTCTCTGCCATTCTCCAGCGATTGATGCTGTAAGGCTTCTTTAAGCTCTTGCTGCCACTCTATATCGTTCAGTTGTTTCGCATAATTAAGTAGATCCAAATAGTCATCCACTTGCAGGTAGCTATGTGTTTTTATCAGTTGCATATTGTCTCTCTCCTTATGATGCACCCTATTACCAAGTATTATACTCGGTTATTAAGGAAAAGCAATGCTTTGTTCCACATTTTCCGAAAAAAAGAGGCGGCCTCAGCCACCCCCCCTTTTCAAACGATTCTTAGCCTTGCAATGCAGACTCTAAGTCTTCGATTAAATCCTCCAGATCTTCAATCCCTACGGAGATCCGTACCAGTCCTTCGGTAATGCCCAATTCTGCGCGGCGTTCTACCGGAATGGAGGCATGTGTCATACGTGCCGGAACACTAATCAGACTTTCAACCGCTCCCAGGCTCTCAGCCAGCGTAAAATATTTCAGTTTTTTCAGTAGTGCGACCGCGTTGGCATCGCTACCTACATCAAAGGAAATTATGCCGCCAAAGCCATCGGCCTGAATTTTGGACAGCTCGTGCTGCGAATGGCTTTCCAGTCCAGGGTAATACACTTTGCTAACCTTCGGATGCTTCTCCAAATAGATCGCAATTTCCTTGGCATTTTGCTCAATGGCTTCCATACGCAGACCCAGTGTTTTGATCCCGCGGATCAACAACCAGGAATCCTGCGGGCCGAGAATAGCACCAATGGCATTTTGCAGAAAATGAAGCTGCTCACCCAACTCGTCGCTGTTCACAACAGCCAGACCGGCTACAACATCGCTGTGCCCGCCCAAATATTTGGTAGCCGAGTGAATAACGATATCTGCTCCAAGCGTAAGTGGTGTCTGCCAATATGGAGTGGCAAATGTATTGTCCACGATCAGCAATAGGTCATGCTTTTTCACCAGCTCCGAAACCGTACGGATATCCGTAACTTTCAGCAGCGGATTCGTAGGCGTTTCTACATACAGTGCCTTCGTATTGGGTCGGATCGCTTGGGAGATGGCCTCCAGGTCAGTCGTATCCACAAATGTAGCTTCAATGCCTATCCGATTAAGCACCTTGCTTACAATACGGTAGGTGCCCCCGTATACATCATCGGTCAACAAAATATGATCTCCAGCATTAAACAGTGAAAATACCGCATGGATCGCCGCCATCCCGGAGCCGAAAGCAAAACCGCGTTTTCCTTCCTCCAGCTCCTTGATCAGCTCCTCCAGTGCAAAGCGGGTCGGATTGCCTGTACGCGAATATTCGTAGCCTTTATGAACGCCGATTTCCTCTTGCTCATAAGTGCTTACCTGATAAATAGGAACGTTAACCGCACCCGTATGCGGATCGGTAGGGAGGCCGCCGTGAATCAGCTTTGTTTTACGTTTCATTTTATATCCCGCCTTCATATATTTTTTTGCTCAGATAGCGTTCGCTGCTATCCGGGAAAATGGTGACGATATGTGCGCCATCCGGTGCGTTCTCTGCTTCCAGTAAAGCGGCATGTAATGCCGACCCGGAAGAACTGCCGACAAGAAGTCCTTCACGCGCTGCAAGCTCTTTGACACGGTCGAACGCATCGACGTCGCTAATCGTATGAATGGCATTAAAATAACCTTTATCCACAAACTCAGGAATCAGTTCCATACCAATCCCTTCCGTTTTATGCGAACCCGATTCTCCGCCGTTCAAAATGGAACCTTCTGGCTCTACGATTACGGTTTTAATAGATGCATTTTGTTCCTTGAGGTAACGCGAGGTCCCCATAAAGGTTCCCCCCGAACCTGCTCCTGCTACAAATACATCTACTTTTCCGTCCAGATCGTTCCAAATTTCCGGTCCCATCGTCGTGTAATAAGCCTCTGGATTATCAGGATTGCTGAATTGACGCGGCAAATAGGCATCTTGAAATTCAGCAGCCAGCTCCTTCGTTTTCTCGATGGCTCCCTTCATCCCCTCACTTGTCGGGGTATGAACGATACGCGCTCCCAGCGCCTTCATTAAATCTTGCTTTTCTTGACTGAACTTTTCAGGCACAGCAAAAATAACCGAGATATTATAATGAAGCGCTGCCATAGCGAGACCGATACCTGCATTGCCTGCTGTGGCTTCAATTAAAGTTCCACCCGGCTTCAACTGACCTGTTTTTAAGGCTTTTTCAATCAGAGCCTTGCCCACCCGATCCTTCACGCTGCCGCCGGGGTTCATAAACTCCAGCTTGGCGAACAGACGAATTCCCCTCGGCAGAGAATAGCTGTTCAGTTCTACTAGCGGTGTACGCCCGATTAGTCCCAAAGTATTATGATATACATTCATGATTTCAAGCTCCTTTTAATGGCGAATCCTAATAAACCAATGGTCAAAAAATAGCGACCTATTGCCGGAGAAGCTCGCCGTCATCCCCCGAAAAAGCATAGTAATACGGTGTGTATTGGTGCAATAAGATTTTATGTTTATTTCAATCATTTGTCAAATGGCATCCTTCACAGCACCCACACCCCTAGCCTTCTTCCCCGATATGATAGATGGTGTGTTACACAATGCCTACAATTATAGGGAGGATTTCATATGGGAAAGCAATTCATTAAAATAGCTGCTGTGTATTTTGCTCTCGGTGCGCTGCTTAGTGTGATCATTGGCGTGTCGGGCGATTACAGCCTGTCCAGAATTCAGTCTTATATTCATTTGCTCGGTTGGACAGCTCTCGGAATGATAGGTTTGATCTATGTGGCCTTTCCTGCACTTTCGGTTACTGTGCTGGCACGCGTACATTTTTGGCTGCATAATATCGGCTTGCCGGTGCTGGTGTTAGCGATTGCAGGCAAAAAGTACGGGGTGCCTGATATTGGAGTTTTGATCATCATGGGGTGGGTACTACTGGCGGCCGGAGTTGTACTGTTTATGGTGAATGTGTGGGACAGACTGCGCTGAGACAGATGAATATTCCTTGAATGAGCATGAAAAAAAGGAGCCTGATCCATACATCAGAACTCCTTTACATACTTCGTTATAAGGTGGCTATCATAGCCAAGCGGTCTATTACGTTACTTTACGGCTCCGTCCTGCACATGCTCTTTACAGAAGCGCTCGACAGCCTGCAACTCATCCTCTTCCAGTTCAAGCTCAATGTAACGGTTCGTTACTTTTTCAATCAGCTCATACTTCAATATTCCTGTTTTCTCTTCGTCTACTAAATATAGTGTACGGATATACAGTCCGTTTTCAGTGTAGAGCTCGTCGTCCTCTTCAACCTCTACATCAATCATAAATTCATAACGCTGCCCACTCAAAATACCAAAAGCATCTTTAATCTGATCTACCGTGTACGATGTAAAATTTAACATGTCTTCATTCCCTCCGGATTTCCTTCGATTACAGTGCATTCTACACCCGCAGGCAGTAGTTGTAAAACCTGTGTACGTACTTCTTCGCGGTTCAGATCCTGGCCCATGATGGAGATCCAGCCCCGATCATTACGCGAGCGAATTAATCGCCCGATGCCTTGTCTGAGTCTGAGCGCCATGTGAGGCATATCTATCTCCATAAACGGATCTGTCGCATCCTTGCGCAGTGCCGTAAAAACCGGATCATTTGGAGGAAAAGGCAGCGACCAGATGATGACGTGCGACAGGGATGGGCCTGGAATATCCAGTCCTTCCCATAACGTTACAGCACACAAGACGCTTTCCTCATCATTCTGGAAAGATGAGATCAGATGGCTGATTTCAGCCGATCCTTCATATAGAAAACGAAAAGCAGACGCTTCATGGTAAGCTGCGAGACCCGTTCTGAATGCATCCAGTTCCTCCTGTGAAGGAAACAGGATAAGCGCTCTACCTTGCGATTTCTCCAGCAGGGCCAACGCTCTCTGGATTGGATCATGCCCCGCCTGCAACGGATATAATGCCGCTTGCATCTGATCGTTGTAATCATACGGTGAAGCAACGGAAAACGTGAGCGGATTTTCTATACCGAGGCTTTGCGCCATATAATCAAAGGAGCTCTCCACGGAAAGTGTAGCTGATGAGAATACAATCGGTATATGCTGTGCAAATACCCGTTCTTTGAGAATCTCTTTTACCATCTTGGGCATAACCACAAGCGTTAATCCATCCTGATCCTCCATTACCCACGAAATCAGGAGTTCCGGGCGCTTAAACAAGGCCAACGCCGTCTGAATCATTTCCAGATGCTCTTCCACGATTTTGACCTGGTACTCATCCAGAGAAAATAACCCGCTTTCAAATACAAGCTCTTCTTCAATCGTGCCGATCAGTTCGCCAAAGCGGTTTACCTCTCGAATCAGCGACTCATTCAAGATAAACTCCTTGCGATTAGAACCTTGTACAGGCTGACTGTTCTTATCGAGCGCAGCGAACAAGGCTTCACTTTGGGATATCGCATCTTCAATCGTCATTGCCAGCGATTCTCGCACTTCTCCCTCCAGCAGACGGGTAATAATGGCCTCAAATTGAGCGTGCTTAAGCTTATAAGTGAGTGCATTCTGCGCCGCTGTCTCCAGCAGATGCCCTTCGTCAAGGACGACAGAGCTGTGCTCCGGCAGTAATGGCAGCTGGCCCTCACGCTTTCTCGCTTCATAGGTCCATACATGCTCCATATAAAAGTCATGAGAGCAGATAACCAGATCTGCCGCTTTGCGATAATGATCGCGGGACAACGTCTGTCCACAACGATGCCGCTGATGGCAAACGAGACAATCTTGAAATACATCCCAGCCCAGTCTGCTCCACTGTCCGTCCGTTAGCTCGGGATACTCTTTGCGGTTCCCGTAAGGGGTAAAGGACTGTAGCGTATCCGGAAAATGGACAAAATCCGGCAGGTCCTGATAGATATCACGGAACACATCCGCGTCATCATCCAATCCGCTTCGTACATTATCCAGCTTATTCAGACAAATATACTGATCCGGCGACTTACCCAGTCGGGCATCAATCGTCAGGCTCAAATGCCGGGCCAGCTTGGCGATATCTCCCTCCGGCTTCACCAGTTGTTCAATCAGCGACTCGTCCGCACAGGCGATAATCGCGGGCTTTCTCATGTACCGGGCATATGCAATAGCGTACAGGAGGTACACCAGCGTTTTGCCTGTGCCCACACCTGCTTCCGCGAAAATCGTTTTCTTTTCCTTATAGGCACGCTCCAACTGGAATGCCATATAAATTTGTTCATCCCGAACCTCAAAGCCGACTTCAGGCAAAACTTCATAAAATACATCCGCAATCCAGTCGCTTGCCTGCTCAATAAACGGCTTGGACGGATCAAAGGCAAAAGGATAAGTAGTCAATCGGGCTGTGCCTCCAATTCGTTCATAATGTGCATCCTTTCATTATAACGCAAAACAACCTAAAAAGAACATGTAAACTGTACAAACAGCTCATATTTTTTTATTTCGACTGAAATTATATAAAAGAAAGGACGCAGGGGTTCGGGTGTGTGAGGGCGCTGCGCGTAGGATTTGATCTTACGATCGCTGCTGCCCTGGGATTCTTGGATTGTCTAAACCTTTTTAAGATTAGAATTTTGTGGAGAGATCTAATAAAGAGATAGGAACCAAGGGAAGTTTTTCTGGCAAAATGAAAAACAAAGAAACCGGCTAATGCTTCTCAGGCACTAGCTGGTCTCTTGTTAACATTTTGCTTCATTAAATCCGGAATTTGTCCCAGGAATCGTTTCCAAATTTCGCTGTTCATCAATTTATGATATTCGTAGATACCGGGGATAAAGACGGATGCTGTCCATGTCGTTGCAGCTCTTTTTTATTCACAACCAAGGTTTTGGCACAAAGATCGTGTAGTCCCTGTTTTTTTGCAGTAAAAGCAACAACGATGTAAATAATATGAACAAATACACCAGAAATAGCTTTAATCCAATAACGCCCGGAGGCGTGCATGAATCCAAGACGCCTTCCTTCCTCGTTCACGACAATTAGAGAAAACGCAAGCTTGCCCGGCGTTGCTTGTGCATTTGACGACTCCCAAAGCACACAATACAGCCACGGCACTATGAGCCAAAAGATCAGCGGCCACAACATATGTAATGCTTTAATGAAACCAACCTCCTCCATGTCCAGCGGGACTGGGATCATGAAAAATACTCCGCCTACTAAAAGAGCCGATGCCTACCCCATTTGTCAATTTACGAATACATTCTCATAAACAAGCAACAGGACCTATATCCATGCATTAAAATGAAAAATTTTATAAGAGCTAAGAGCTTATCTTCAATATTTTTCCTCAGATTTAGTATGAACTAAACAAAGCTATCCCCTCTCTCCTGCTAGAAGTAGTTCTTTAGCATCGAATTGCAATCAGCTATTTCGGTTATAAAAGAACAGCGTATATGTAAATGAAAATTACACACACGCTGCCTTCACCGGCCCTACAAGGCGCCTAGGCAAATAATAGTCCGGCCTGCCGTAGATTTTCCGCATCCCGATTCCCCGACTATCCCGAATTACACACTAAACAAGCCATCTTCTCCACGCAGTTTTGCCAGTGCCTCGACAAAGAAATAATCGCCGTAGATAATGGGAACGTTAATGTATTTTTGCTCGGGATAGTGTACAGTTCCATTCATGAGCAGTCCCTCATGATCCTGCTCCCATGCTGTACATGTCTCATGCAAGCCCTTAAGAATGGATTCTGCTGCCGTCGTAAAATGCTCCGCACGCGTCGAATATTTTGCCAGCTCCAGCAGGCCACTCGCTGCAATCGCCGCAGCAGACGAATCCCAAGCTTCACGGTGCCCCTCCTCCGCTCTAAAATCCCACACAGGCAGGCAAGCATCGCCCAGTTGGGACAGGAAAAAGTCTGCCGTGTTCTCGGCTACCTTCAAATAACGCGAATCGCGTGTGTACCCATACGAAAGCGTAAAACCGTACAAAGCCCATGATGTGCCACGTGCCCAGGCAGAGCCGGGTGCAAATCCCTGTCCGCCGTGCTCGGCGCGTTTTTTTCCAATCTCCGGATCGAACTCGACCATATGCGCAATCGAACCGTCAGCACGGACAAACTCACGCGCTACGGTATCGGCATGCTGCACAGCCAGAGCGGCAAAACGCGGGTCCCCGCTTTCCTGCGAAGCCCAATAGAGTAAGGGCAGATTCATCATACTGTCTATAATCGCTACGCCCCGCGTATCCATGTCCTTGGCGTGGAAATTCCACGCGCGAATAAAACGGCCATTCACGTTAAAACGCGCAGCCAGCAGGTTAGCGGCTAACAGCCCACGTCTTCTGGATTCTGGATCTCCAGTCAACCGATGGGCTGCCACACCGCTGGGCAGCCAAATAAAGCCAAGATCATGGTCTACGGCTTCACTATTGTAGAGCACCTTTTCCAGACGTTCCTCGCACTGCTGTGCAATGCTGGCAGCTCCGCTGGCAGGACGTGCTCGATTTATCAGCCACAGCAAACCTGGATAAAAGCCTGCCGTCCACCATTCTTCCTCACGATGATCATAACGTCCACCTTCTGCAACATGTGGAAAGGCGTTCCCCAGTCTTGCCGCCAAGGCAAGCGTTTTATCCAAAGCCAGCTCCCACGATTGTTCCAGCCATGCTTCTGTTTCAGTCATTGCTCTTCACTCTCCCTTTTCCACATGTTAAAAAATCGATTGTTCCGGCCCTTATTTATGCTGGCAAATGAATGATAAAAGAAATATGGCTACCCTCGCATTCCAGACGTGCTCCCTTGAGTAATCCATTCCGACAGGCCACAGAAGCCAGTTCTTCTGGCCACACGACATTCGTTCCTTTCGTTGCTGGAATAACTTCCAGACTCGCACCTGCATATTCCACCCGAATGCTTTCCTTTTCTTCACCTGCCGACATGACATGGTGAATGACACTGCGTTCCTGACCGTCATACGCCATTAAAGGAATAAGTGCCCCCACAGCCTGAATATTGCCTTGAAGCTCATATGTCACCTCAATTTTGCCGGGTACCTGCCGATATTGCGTTCGAATTTCCCACACGCCCGGAAACGGACCCTTCCACAACAACGTAAAATCAGTCTCTCTATCAGATGTGGTGCTTTGCTCCATCTGTACCGATCCCCCACCGTCCAACGGATCAATACCTCCATCTCGGTCGAACCCCAGCGTGCCGGGAATGCCTTCCGACAGGCTGTGCCATTTCCCATCCTCCGTTTGCCAGGCCGGGGTATAGCTGAGCGGGAAAATATCCCCTTCCGCAAAGCCTGTAAAGCCACGGTCTGCATGCCCTGCCGAGGACGGACCGATTAGTGGAGGCAGCGTGGAACGCTGAATACGCACGATGCCGGGAATATTGTACGGGTCATTGACCGATGTCTGCACAAGCATTTGCTGCCCATCTACGGTCGCAATGACCGTCTGGAACCAGCCGTCCGTTTCCAGCACTCTGCTGCCCATTTCCGCCGGAATTGAGCATGGTGAAATGCGCTCCAAATCCGCTCCGTGCAGAAGTGTATAAGCCAGCGCAGCAGCCGTCCACAGACTGTAGCAGGTATGGTTCGAGTACACCTCGAAGCCATGCCGAGCCTCGGACGAATAATGGTTGCGGACGATATGCAGCTTGCCTTCGTCGGTCTGCCAGCGACCAATCGCCTGCCAGCACAGGTCCGCTGCCCGCCGGAATGCCCCTGCCAGCCCGTACTCGCCCGCTGCAAAAGCCTGCTGCGCATGTGTCGTAAAGACGAAGGCCGCCGCAGCTTCGTTCCACTGATGCTGCGCGCTTCTTCCACGCGGTGGAATTTCCCCTTGCGGGGATAACGCCAGTAGCGAGCTGAGCGCCCCTCTGTGAAGATGGTCGCGCAGTTCAGGGGCACAGCCGCCATCATATCCCGCCTCCAGCATCACGCCCAGGTGAAAGCGTGTGACGATATCGTAGGCAAACGGGCTATTGGGCCGGTCCAGCGGACCATCCTGATACAATCCCAATCCGGTAAATCGAGGCAAATGATAACTACGGATATACGCCTCCATCCATTCCGAATCCGCGGCAATTCCTTCTGCCGCACGCATAAACTCACCGGAAATCATAATCGCGTTCCAGTTGATCATACGATTCGGATTTTTCATTTTGCTCATCGTAAAAATGTAGGTATCTTCCGGTTGAATCTGGCTCAACCGCTGCTTCCATGCTATGGCCTGCTCTGGCAGCAGGTTTTTGAGCAGTCGATATGCCCCCATCATCATGATCGGAAAAAAGTCCGGATGGTGATCCGGGGCCTTTTCCTCCACCACACACGCTATGCTGTGTGTTAAAGCCGCAGCAGCGGATTCGAGCAAGTCATGCCGACCTTCTTTGACCAGTACCGCCGCTGCCAAAGCATAGGATGGAGTTGAGTAGTACCGTTCACTATCAGAATGAGGGTCGATGATGGCCCCATTTTCATCCTGATGCGGGGTATAAGCACGAACCAGCTTTTCCAGCACAGCAAGCTTACGTTGGTGAGTCCAGCCGTCCTCCACTCGATTCAGCCCGATTTCCAACTGTTCATCCAACCGTTCTATAAAATCCTCCAGCTCCGTCTGCCAAGGATACACGCTGCCTGTGTGCAGTTTATTCATTCTGTCAGCCTCCCATTCAAAATGAAGAATGATTTATGGTAAAAAACAGCTCGCAATCCACGCTTGCAGCGCCGCCACAGCGATCCGAGGCCAGCCCTAACGATGTTTTATAAAACACAAACGGTACCCCGTCATGATCCATATGCTGCACAGCCTCCACCTCCAGACGCAGCACGCTGGCATCATAATCCAGCCTGACCGCCGCACTCGCTCCCTTCCATTCCACAAAGCCTGTTCCCGTATAAGGCTGAATACGGCTGATCAAGTTCTCTTCCACATCCCAAGGCTGTATGCTCCCGTCAGACGTCTCAAACTCAAAATGATCTGTGACGGTAAGCTTCGCCCCCTCGTTCCTCTCCAACACATTCCATGCAAATGAGCGGGTGAACAGCGCCAATTCTTCTACGGGATACGCAGATGTCAGATCCAGCTTAAACCTTGTGTCCATCTGTGCGGCCCCTTGCTCTCCCAAGGCAATATCCAGCACAACTGCCTGTGCCTCCACGCCTGATTGCTGCATGATCCCGTTAATAACAGGCACAGAATGACCACCAGAGGAAATGTTGGTGATCGACTCTCGCCCCGGTGAGAAATAGGCTTTCGTATATAAGCCGGCTCCCAGATCACACAGCAGATTTTCACCACCGCCATGAAGGATAAAATGTCCCAGATCATTATGATTGTGCGGTTCGTCGTTATGCCCCCCCTTAGCTGAAAAGGCAAATATAGCGGCCTGTTCAACTGTTGGAGTTCCAGATATACCGTGGTTGTGGTTGTGGCTGTGGCTGCGGCACATCAGCCACCCGAGCTGTGGCAAATAATCGACTACAGCCTCACTGTTCCCAAAGGCCAAAGGATTCGTCCAAACCAGATTGCGCAATACATGCGCCCAACGACGGCAAGGGTCCTCCAGTAGACCCGGTATGCGGAAAGGCAGTGTAGACGGTCGCCCCTGCAAAGCATTCAAACGAGAGATGAGTCCGGATGGAAGACGTTCGGTTTCACTGCTGTCCGAATAATTGGCGAAAATGCCTTCCGACAGATGAACCCGCTCCGCAAAGGCCGCTATTTGCCTAACCTTTTCCGAGGTGAGGATATCCACAGTCCCCTCGGTAAACTCACGTAGCATATCGGCAAAATAGATAAAATAACCAAAGCCATACACCCAATAACCGACTCCTTCGGGACAACCACCGTCCTCCCTGTAGCCTGCCAGGAAGCAGTCCAGTGAACCGAGCATTTTCTCGATAGCCGCAGCTTTGCGTGGATCGTCTTCTGCCAGCAGCAACACGGCGATTCCGCAGCCGGAAGCGCATACAGCCGCCCAGTTGTGATCCGCTGTTTCCCACTGAAAATGACGCGGCTCCCAGAATACAGGTTCTAAAACACGTCGTTCTACCTCACCACGCACCTGAGCGACCACATGGCTATTCAGTTGCTCACCAAGCAGCAATATGATTTCAGCCAGCGTTTGCGCGGTTTCAGAAGCGAACAAATCCACCTGCTGCCGGGGCGGTGTCACCGTATCTTCTTCCCTGACATGTGCAGGAAGTGCCCATGTATACTCCCCGCAGATGTCCAAGAGACCTCTTTCCACCTCTTTGATCCGCCAAGACTCCGGCTCGGCAACGGCTGCCAGCACTAAGGCAACCAGACGTCCACGCCGTTCAAAATACACATCCTCATACGGCTTGCGCTCCCCAGTATTCGCAAACTGCCGGAACAGAGACAACGAAAGCGTCGGCCATGGCGTTTCCCGGTTATTCTCACAGACACGCTCAATATCCTTCCAAAGCCCGGCATATATCGGCTCAGAGACAGTTACCCGCAGCCTTTTCGTCCACTCACGCCTTAACTGTTGCCTTGCTACATCCTGCGAGCCGCCAGCCAGCACCGTGACGAGCCGCGAAGCAGGCCAAGCCTCCTTCAGAAGACTCATTTGTATTTCCTCCCCATGAGACACATTCGTTTTCGCTTTCTTTTTTTGTTAACGCTTTCATTGTATCTAACAATCCGCCTAAATTCAAAGGGGTAGAAAACAATATCGTCAAACGCAAAAGAACCTCCACACCACGTTGTTGTGGTCGCGAAAGTTCTTGTTACGCTATTGCCAAGTTCTGTCCAGATTCGCCTGGATTTATCGTTTCTAGGCTTTGGGCTTTTCTGGTTTCCAGTTTTTAATCCCGTCATCCTCCAGAATACCAAGTGCTGCATCTGAGATATTAGGATCACGTAACAAAGCATCCTCGACTCTGAATTTGATATCGTCCGCATCTGCCAGTGTCATTCCCGGTGTGAGCTCGATCAGCCCTTCTACGTGATAGTAGCGTCCCTCCTGCAAAATACGCATTTGGTAAATATCCGTCACATGCGTATCTGCAAGAATAATGGATGCCACGCGTTCTTCGATATCAGGGGGAGCAGATACTCCAATCAAGCCCACCATATTGTCGTAGCCAACCCGAAACGCAACGCCTACCATAAGACAACCGATGAGAATACTCGATATCCCGTCCAGCAGCTTAAAATCTGTCAACGAGGTAACCACAACCGCCAGCAAAGCAAGCACACCACCCGTTGTTGCTACCAAATCCTCATAAAACACCAGACGAGTTGGCGGCGCAGCACGTCCCACATGACGAAACGCAGAGGTAAAAATGCCAAAACCCTTCGCCTCCACTCTGGATTCATGCAGCACTTCCTTCATCGCTTTGCTCCATACAAACCCGTCAACCACCAGAGACAAAATCAGGACCACCACATTAATCCAAAATCCATGTGTGGATTCAGCCGGATGCTGCAACAAATGGATGCCTTCCAATGCGGTTTCATAGGCCATGATCGTCACGACAATAACCGCGACCATACAAAACAGGTTAATTACCCGTCCAAAGCCGGTAGGAAAGCGTTTTGTCGGCTTTTTCTCTGCCAGCACACTGCCCGCGAATACAAACACCTGGTTCACCGCATCTGCAATCGAATGCATCATGGTGGCAAACATGGAACCGCTGCCTGTCAAGGCAAAAGCAATCCCCTTAATTATCGCAATACCGGTATTACCCAGTGCCGCCGAGCCTGAGGACTTGTTCCCCTTTTTCACCAGACTCCAAAATGAATCTTTTTTCTGCTGCTCATCCATCCTGTAGCTTTCCTCCTGAGGTATACATAATCTGATATCGCCACATTATGTAATCTTTTGTTATGTATTATTTTTAGCCCGTCCATATTTTACCTAACCATTCGGGGAGAAGCAATACAAACAGCGATTTAAATGCCATAAAAAAAGAATGCTCCACGTCATCCTGTGACGCGAAGCATTCCCTGTTCACCCCTCTGTGATACATTGCATCAGGTTAAGAACACGGATAACCTGATTACCAGCTGGCTTTCGTAACGCCTGGGATTTGGCCTTTATGAGCCAGCTCGCGGAACGCGATACGGGACAGCTTGAATTTGCGCAGGTATCCTCTCGGTCTGCCTGTCAGCTCGCAACGACTTTTCAGGCGAGTCGGGGAAGAATCACGCGGAAGCTTTTGCAATGCTTCGTAGTCCCCTTTTGCTTTCAATTCACGTCTCAGATCTGCATATTTAACTACGATTTCCTGACGTTTCTTCTCTTTAACCACTTTCGACTTCTTAGCCATGTAAAGCTCCTCCTTGTTATATATGCCAATCATGAAGGCTCTCCACCCTTACCACTGGATGGACGAACACGGAAATGGACATGATTTTCATTTAAATAGTAATAATTACGATTAATATTTAATATAGCGCTATTTTAGATGGGTTGTCAACCCAAGCGGCTTGGATCACAACATTAAAAAGCCGCTGAAACAACAGAACCGATTCATTGTGATGTACGGTCTGCCGTTTCAACGGCTTCAAAATTTACTGGCTTAGTTCTGTTCATTCAGCCAAATGGCAAGCCACCCAGTGATCTGGACGAGCCTCACGATAGAGTGGAATTTCTTTGGAGCAGCGGTCAATAGCAAAGGGACAGCGAGTATGGAATTTGCAGCCGGAAGGTGGATTAACCGGGCTTGGAATATCCCCTTTGAGCAAAATCCGCTCTCTTTTCAGCTTCGGCACCGGGATCGGTACCGCCGACAGCAACGCCTTCGTATATGGATGAAGCGGATTCCCGAACAGCTCGTCACGCGAAGCGGTTTCGACCATGGAGCCTAAATACATCACTCCTATGCGGGAACACAGATGCTCCACCACGCTTAAATCATGCGAGATGAACAAATACGTCAGCCCCCGCTCGGCCTGCAATTTGGAGAACAGGTTAATAATCTGCGCCTGAATGGACACGTCCAGCGCCGACACCGGCTCATCTGCAATGATCAGATCCGGCTGGAGCGCCAGCGCCCGGGCAATGCCTATCCGTTGGCGCTGACCACCCGAAAATTCATGCGGAAAACGGTCGATATGATACTCCGACAATCCGCACAGCTTGAGCACGTCCAGTACAATCTGCCGGACCTGCTCTTTCGTCGCTATCCCGTGATCCAGCAGCGCCTCCCCAATGGCATCTCCGATGCGCACACGTGGGTTCAGTGAACTGTACGGGTCCTGAAAGATCAGCTGGATTTTAGGGCGGAGCTCCTGCATCCCTTTGGCGGACAGGCTGTGCAGGTCCACTCCTTTGTATTTAATGGTGCCGTCCGTCTTGTCCGTCAATCTGACAATCGTGCGGCCTACCGTGCTTTTGCCGCTTCCCGATTCGCCCACCAGACCGAAGGTTTCCCCCTGACGGATCGTAAAGCTGATATCGTCCACCGCCCGCACATACCCCGTTGTACGGTTCATAAACCCGGACTTGACCGGAAAATACGTTTTTAAGCGGTCGATTTCCAGCAATGGCTCAGCCATGAACAACCGCCTCCTCATATAACCAGCAGGATGCCTTTTGTTGTGCTGAAACTTCTTTTAATACAGGCTCCTTCACTTGGCAGATATCCATGCAATGCCCGCAGCGGTCATGAAAATAGCAGGATGTTGTCAGCTCCAGTGGATTAGGCACTTGTCCAGGGATGGAGTACAGTTCCTTTTGACGCTGATTTAGCACCGGCTTGGATTTTAGCAATCCTTGCGTGTAAGGATGCTTGGGATGATTAAATAGCTGTACCACTTCGCCTTCCTCGACAATCTTGCCTGCGTACATCACAATGACGTAATCTGCCATTTCCGCAACAACGCCCAGATCATGGGTGATCAGCATCAGCGACATATTGGATTGCGCCTTGAATTCACGCAGCATGTCGAGAATTTGCGCCTGTATCGTTACGTCCAGCGCCGTCGTCGGCTCATCAGCAATGAGTAGCTTGGGTCCGCAGGAAACGGCAATGGCAATCATGATGCGCTGTAGCATTCCACCGCTCAGCTCATGCGGATAGCTTTTCATAATCTGCTCAGGTCGGGAAATGCCTACCTGTGCGATTAGCTCCAGCGCCCGCTTGTGCGCTTCCTTGCGGCCCATTTTCAAATGCTCGACTAGCGGCTCGGATAACTGTTCCCCAATGGTCATGACCGGATTCAGCGATGACATCGGCTCCTGAAAAATCATAGATATCTCATGACCGCGAATCGTGCGCATCTCATTTCTGCTAAGCCCCAGCAGATCGGTATCCTCAAAACGGATGCTTCCGCCTGCCACTTTACCGCCGGGGCTCTGGATCAGGCCCATGATTGACATCGCAGTGATGCTTTTGCCACAGCCTGATTCGCCGACAATACATACCGTCTCCCCCAACTTCACACGGAAGCTGACATCATCCACCGCCTTGACCGTGCCTTCTTCTGTATAAAAATGAGTGCTTAAATGCTCAATCGAAAGTACATTGTTCATGGTGTATGATCACCTACCTCTTATGTTTCGGGTCAAGTACGTCCCGCAGTCCGTCACCAAAAATATTAATGGCGATGACCGTAGCAAAAATGGAAAGGCCAGGCGGTATCCACATCCACGGACGCTGCTGAAAATCCAGCACATTGTTGGCCGCATCAATCATGTTGCCCCAAGTCGGTGTTGTAGGTAGCACGCCAAGGCCGAAGAAACTAAGTACAGATTCACTCAGGATAGCTCCGCCAATGTTCAAAGTGGCGATAACAATCAGCAACGGCATAATATTAGGAAATAGATGCTTGAACAGCTTGCGTCGATTCGACAGTCCCAGCACTGTTGCAGCCTGCATAAATTCACGCTCCCGCAAACTAAGCATCTGACCTCTCACCATCCGCGCGATCCCTGGCCAATTGACCAGACTAAGCATCAGCATAACGATATACATACGTTGATCCGGGGGAACCTTCCAGTCGGACAGTAGCGCGCCCATAATGAACAGCAGCGGCAAACTCGGAACGGTCAGCAACAAATCAGCGATACGCATAATGATCTGATCCGCAATCCCGCGAAAATACGCCGATATAACGCCCAGCGTAGCTCCCAAAAAGACAGACAACACCATAGATGCCAATCCCACAGTGAGGGAAATTTGGCCTGCCTGCATCACACGGGTCAGCACATCCCGTCCCAGTTTGTCTGTTCCCAGCCAGTGATGGATGTTCGGTGCCTTGTTCATCATCAATATATTCGTTTTGTTATCAGCATAGGGAGAAAATAACGGACCGATAAAACAGATCAAAAACATAAATACAACGACGAGTAGCCCGGCCATAGCCAGCTTGTTTCTGAACAGCTGCCGCAGCGCCTGCCGCCACATTGAAGATTTTGCAGCTATTCGCAGCTTGCCGCTACTTTTGCTCAAATTGCTGCTAACGGATGACATTCCATAGCCCCCTCCTTATACCTTCACACGCGGGTCCGCGATACGATACAGAATATCGGACAGCAGCGTCCCAATGACGCTCAAGATGGCAATCAGCATCGTAAAGCCCATGAGCAGAGGGTAATCCCGAAGCGAAAAGGATAGCATGTACAGCTGACCAATTCCCGGCCAGTTGAAAATCTTTTCAATAATAAGCGATCCGCCAAACAATGCAGGCAATTCGAAGCCAATCAACGTAATTGCAGGCAGCAACGCATTTCTCAAAGCGTGCGTAAAGAGTACCTTTCTTTCCTTTAAGCCCTTCGCGCGGGCCGTACGGATATAGTCCTGCTGGATCACGTCGATCATATTGCTGCGGAAGTAACGGGTCAGTGAACCCAGTCCCAGCAGCGTCATGACGGTCACTGGCAGGATCATATGCTGAAGGACCTCCTTCACATACTCCATACCCGTAGCGTTACTGCCCGTATTGAGCATGCCGCCCGGTGGCAGCCATTTGAGATCGACTGCTGCAACTTTGATCAGATACAGCCCGATAAAAAAAGATGGAACAGACATCGCGGCAAAAATCACCACCATGACGAGGGTATCGAACCACGAATACTGCTTATAAGCAGCAACCACACCAATAATGACAGCAATCACCCACGTCAGGAAGGTCGATACAATCGCTAGTAAAAACGAGTTCCAGATATATTCATTAAACAAGGTCAGCACTGGCTTTTGCTGGGCAAGTGAATAACCAAAATTGCCATGCAGCGCATTCCACAGCCAGCTTCCGTAGCGTTCCAGAATGGGCTTGTTCAGTCCGTATATTTCCCTCAGCTCCGCCTTCCTCTCTGGCGACAGCTTGAGATCGCCGCTGATGAAATCCCCCGGTGTCATGGCGTACAGAAAAAAAATCATCATCGAAGCGGCCAATAAAATAATGATCATATACGTCAGTCTTTTCGTTAAAAACGAGCTCATGACAGACTCCTTTCATTTCACCCCATTTGGGAGGCCCCTTGATCGGAACTGACGATTCTTCACAAGGGGCCCGCAAGCATGGCTTTATTTAAGGGACCATTCAAACAGATTGCCGGACAAGCCAATGAACGGACTGACCTTTACATGTTCCATACGGCCATTGTAGGCATATACTGTTTTCTTATAGTTCGTGAAAATGACGGGCAGCTCATCGTTAAGCAGTAAGTACAGTTCTTTATATATTTTTTTGCGTTCCTCAATATTCGTCGTGGATAAGCCTTTTTCATACAGCTCTTTTACCTTCGGATTGTTATACCCCTTGATTTCCCCATCGACGAATTGCTCGATTCCATCAGATGGGTCAGTCAGCATCGGAGTGGAGAAGGAAGCCATATCGTAATCCTTACCATCTACCTTGGCGACCATCGCATTAAAGTCTGCGAAAATTTCTGGTTGGAAATCAACGCCAATCTCCTTGTAATTTTCAGCCGCAAGCGCAATAAATGTGTCTGTTTCCGGGCGTTTGGAGGTCAGCATGTGAATGGTCAGCTTCTGACCATTTTTCTCACGGATACCGTCACTGCCTGCTACCCAGCCCGCCTCATCCAGCAGCTTTTTCGCTTTTTCCGGGTCATAATTGTACGGGTTTACCCCGTCTGTCGTATAGGACCAGAAAATTGGAGAAGACGGAATGTTAGCCACCGCTCCTGCTCCCTGCGCTGCATCTACATAAATGGTTTTGCGATCCAGACCATAAGTCAACGCCTGACGAACCTTCTTATCCTTAAGCTTTTCATTCTCCAGATTTAATTGAATATATCCGTAAGTGCTTGGGGTATAAGGCAAAATGTTTAAAAAGCCAAGCCCTTTCAGTTTATCAATGTTCTCCTGAGTCGCGGTGAATTGGGCAAAGTCGGTATCGCCTGTCTCAATAAACTGCCAAGCATCGCCTTCCGCGGTTTTGTAGATAAAATGCTGTGTTTTCGGTTTGCCTTTGAAGAAGTTATCATTGGCTTCCAGACGGACCTCTTGCCCCGGAATGAACTTTTCCAGCTTGTAAGCGCCGTTACCCAAAGGACTACCATGCAGGTTTTTAAAGTAATCCAGTTGTCCAAACTTATAATCCTTGCCGTAGTAGGCTTTGGACAAGACATCGGAGCCCAGAGTTGTCAACGCCAGCGCGTTTGGCTTCTCCAGCGTTACCGAGATCGTTTGCGGATCAATGACCTTGATCCCGTCAATTTGTTTCGATTTGCCCTCGGTATAGGCCTTGCCGCCTTTAATATTCAATTTGCGGATTGGACTATCTCCAGCATAGGCTTTGTCATAAATCAGCGTCCATGTAAAACCGACATCCTCTGCCGTCAGAGGGGAACCGTCGCTGAATTTCGTATCGGGAACCAAATGAAACGTGTACGTCAGATTATCCTTGGAGATATCCCAGCTCTTAGCAAGATTCGGCAGCGGAAGCCCCCTCTCATCTACCGTAACCAGTGGAGTCCACAACTGCGAAATCACGTTGCCATCATAGCCACTTTGGTTGAAATAGGGAGTGAACACCCCTGCCGGGTCGGTCAGACCGACAATTATCGTGTCGTTTCTCTTTTTGGACACATCCGGCAGCTTGGTCAAATCCGATGCTTCTACCAGACTTGTCAAAGGCTGCGCAGTAGCAGCCGTCTGTGCAGCATCATTACCCTGCGGAGTGGCGCTGTTAGCGCTGTCCGATCCACCGCTAGAGCAAGCCGCTAATAAGGTTGAACTTAATAGTAGTAAACTGCTTAGTAGAATGATTCCTTTTTTCAAAATAATCCCCCCGCGTTAATTAGTTAAATTCCGATCAAACAAGTTGTAATTAGTAAGATAAATCTCATTATAGGAATCTAATACGGTTCTGTAAAGGGAGAACTCGCTTTTTTTTGGTTTTAGACAAAAAAAAGCGTCGAATCGTTTTCATAAAGAAAATCGACCCGACGCAAACCTTAACTTTTACTTGACTAAAGAGATGTCAAAAGCCACCAAGTATGAATTATCGTGCATGTTGCTGCTGAAGCTCCTGAATACCTGAGTATATCATAGCGAGCAAGTCCTCCCATTGGTCGGCTTCTATACAGGGAATAGCTAATCTGAGATCCGTATCATTTAGCGCAATAGTCCCTACCCCGTAGGCATCTAGTAGGTGGACACGCAGCAATTCCGGATGTACGGTTTTGAGCTTGAGACATACAAAGTAACCTGAATTAAACGGGTATGGCTCCCAGGCATCATGATATTTCCCACTCTCCAGCACCGCCATAGCCTTATGCGCACGTTCTTTGATGATCTGAGTCTTTTCGCTTTTCTGCACCTCATAATCCGGGGATTGCAGCGCATGCAGAACAAAGCTCTGCGATGGATGCGGACTGCTCGAAATGGTAGAACGGATCATTCCCAGTGCCTTTTGCTCAAGTGCCTCCAGCACCTGTTCATTATCCGCACCAAAGGTCAGAAATCCGACGCGCAGACCCGTAACGTATTCTTCCTTAGTGGCTCCATCGATGCGAATGGGCAAAATACGGCTGTGGACACCAACCAGACGGGCGAATAACGATTCCCGCAGCGAGGACCCATAAAACAAGCCAAAATAAGCATCATCCACCAGAACTATGATATGGATTCCAGCCTCTGCCCCCTCTAGAAGAGCGCCGATAATCTGCTCCCCTTCCTCTATGCCGGGAGTGTAGCCTGTCGGATTGTTAGGGAAATTCAGCACAACAATGGCCTTCCCCGCATCCTTCTGTTGTAAAATGGCTTGACGCAGCCCTTCCACATTATATTGGTGCTGCTCATTGAAAGGGCATATTCCACCATGCGGCTTTCTCGTCTGACACCAAACGTAATCTCGTAGTTTTCCCAGATTTGATCTGGTACGATGACAGGATCATCCGTTCCGGCGAACAAATCTGCCACGATACTCAGACCGTGCGTCAACCCCGTTGTCACAATCGGTGTCCCGACCTTTTTGCCCCCCAGCGACGGGTTTTCACGAAACATTTTTTCCCGCCAAAGCCTGCGCAGCTCCGATTTGCCCGCCGTAGGGGCATATTCATAAATATCCTTGGGCGCATAATGGCTGAGTGTATCCTGAATGACCTTGAGATGCATGGGCTGCCCATTTTCGACGGCTGTCCCTAATGTGGCGTTATATTTATGCGCTTTGGCTTTGGCTTCGCCGGACTGACTCAGAATCCCCTCCTTAACATAGTAAATCTGTCTTCCCAAACGGGACAACATATCATATACATGCTTGTTTTCAGCAAGCAGCACTTCATTTAGCTGTTGGGCGATTGTATTCATCGGGTTCATCCTCTCTCATTCATATTCAACTTCATTCCTTCAAGCCGCTGCCTGATATGCCGGATACAAAAAAGCGCTGCAACGGCAAAATGGCGATCACCAGAATGACAACAGCGATCATAGAAGCAGCGAACAGCTCATTCCAATATGTTCCAAACTCAGTTGTAAAATCACTCAAGGCGACCTGTATCACCTTGTACTGGTCTGAGCGCGTAGCAATCAGCGGCCACATAAAGGACTCCCACTGATGCACAAAAATGAGCAGCCCTGCACTGAGCGTGACAGGCTTGCAGAGCGGCATAATGATCTTCGTATAAATGCGGAACCAGGAGGCTCCATCCAGACGGGCCGCTTCCGTTAGTGAAGGAGACAGCTCCATAAAAAACTGCCTGTACAGAAAAATAACCAATCCGTTCTCAATCCCCGGTACGATGATGGCGGTATAGGAGTCCATCCAGCCCAGTTGATCCACCAGACTGTATAGGGGAATGGCAATCATTTCGAACGGAATCATAAACGTGATGAGCACCAGCACAAACATTGCATTTTCCCCTCTAAACTGGAAGAAAGCAAAGGCAAAGGCTGCCATCGAGCCTACTAGTAACCCGAATAGCATCTCGGCCATTGCGGTAAAGAAGCTGTTAAACAGCGTTCGCCCAAACCCTCTTTCGGTAAACAGGCTCACATAAGCTTCACCTGTAACATGAGTGGGAATAAACGTCCTCCAGGTAATTGGAGAGATGAACTTGAATATATCGTCCAGCGGCCGGAACGAGGACACGAATGCAAATGCAAGGGGCAGCAATACGAGCGTGGAGAATTTCGGATTGAATCAAAAAAACGCCGGATCATCTGGATTCCATCTCCAGGCGACCGGCGTCTATTCGTTTAAAGTATTAAAGTCCTGCCAGTTGGCGCAGCTTAATTACGCTCCATATAGCCAAGGATGCTGCTATGCATTTCATTCACAGCCGAAAGCCGTGCGCTGTAACCGAGCAATGTTTCGCCATCAAAATGAGCATGGATGAAACCAGAGGCACGAAGCTTGAAAATATGATCGTGCGTGATGCCCTTCGATAGCTGAAGGTGACGGACAATTTCAATAAAGGTGCGCGGTGTCTGGCTTTGGTACAAATATTTTAAAATCTTAAGCCTGCTTTTCTCCCCCAAGCTTCGAATCATCCGGTATTCCTGTGGAGATAAAAAGTCGTCCTGCTGAAAATAAATGCCTGCCGAATAATGACACAGCAGGAGCGATCCAAACCGATAAATGATATTAAGCGGCTGAAAATGGTATTGCGGTACCAGCAGTACCCGCGTCAGCCCATCGGAAGGCTCAAACCGGAAGCCATTGGTTATACGATCCACCCATTCCATAGTGCTATAGGTACCCTTCTCCTTATTTCTCTGCTCGGCTTCCTGTCCCAGCCCAATCAGAATGTTAGCGTCCGCATAGCGAAAGTATTCCTCATACCAACCAGATAGCAACCGTAAAGCAAGACTGCGAAGCTTCTCCATATCGTCAGGCAACGGAATTCCGTAGGCTAATGCCTGTTCATTTAGCTCCAGCGCTGTCCGGCTCTCCAGACGATCTACAACCTCGTCAATGCCCCCTTCATCGGAAAGCATACAGACGATCCCGTATATGACCTTCCAATCTGCATTGATTTCCATAGATCCCAGCAGCCCGGACAGATCTGGAGACAGCTTGTCACGCACCTGCTCGGCCCACGCGGATGACAAATCCGTCTTCTTGTATGCCTTGCGGCAAATAAAGGTATGCAAACTGCTCAGCAGTTCAAACACCGGTCCAAATCCCATATGTACATCGTAAAGGGCTTTCACGTCGTAGGTCATCGCTTTCCGTCCTCTTTTCATTCATGTCTGACGTTCATTATACATATTATTGTACATCCGTTCATTCCCAGTGATCCTTGCATACAAATATGAACGAAACAAGCGCCATAATCAAGATACAAAAAAAGCCTGATAGGATCAGACTCCAGTTGTTCCAGCTATGAATTATAAAAAGGCTGTCTCCCGCAATATCGCAAGAGACAACCTTATTTAGCATAAGCCGAACTTTATTGAGTTATTTATTGATAGCTGCTACTTTCCACTCCAGAATTCCGGTAGATGCGGAACCTTTGGATACCATTTCAATTCTTAATTTCGTTGTTTTTACAGGCGTAAAAGTGGTCGTATTATATTGATCTACCACAGTTCCCAATCCTTTGGCCTGCTTGATATTAGACCAGCCTTGACCGTTCCAATACTTAATCTTGTAAGACTTGGGAACATCAATGCCAGCGCCATCTTTGAACCAATAGACATCCGTTTGAGATACCGTATGTTCTTGATCAAAATCGTATTGAACCCATTGCGTTCCCGTTTCAGGCCAGTTGCCATACACGGCATGACTTCTATCGTTGGAATTGGCAGGTTCAAATCCATCATTTAGCGCGCTTATATTTTCCCAGGATGAAGTATAAGAGCTGCTAGCTGTTGCCGCAGGCGCAATGTTCACGATTTCATTAGGATCTGTTTCAATTGGACCCTCGTCGTCTTTAGTCGTGGTTGGGAAACGAGACGTATCCTTTTTGATTTGACTCCAGGTATAACGCAGCATCCAAACATCCCAGTCGGTGATATGATCGGAATTTCCAGCCCACATAATCGTGTTCGTTGGGAAGCCACCCGGTGGACGCTCGTGTTCTTCATAGAAATCGTTTAATCCAAAGCCATGTCCAATCTCATGTTCAGTAATCTCAATCTCATCAGCGTTCACCGTACTCAGAACGTATTCATCATTCATACGCTGTCCCCAGTCGCCGCCGGCTCCCCCACCGAAATTTTCTGTAGCCCAAAGATACATATCAAAGCGTTTATCCAATCCACCCGGATACGAATAGTTGGGGTCTGAAAAATGCTCAAATCTGGATACTTCATTAGGCGCAACGGGAAGTGCAGCAGGAATTCCCGGTTGTTCAGAAGCTAATCCATCTGCAATAGTATCCGTATAAACAACCTCATCAGGCTGCTTGTCCAGCAGCAGTGAAGGATTAGCAACAGCCCAGCCTACCACTTTAACTTTAATATCCTTATAGGGCCATCCATCATATCCCTGGAGATGCTCCGTCCAATGATTCATCTGACGATCTAGCATTCTAGCAATATCTTGACGCTGTTGAAGCGTAACTGGCTTAGAAGATTGCCAACGCACTACATAATTTAGAGTTCCTTTTCCCGCAAAAATTTGATCAAAAATCAAATTTTTGCGGTTAGTCGAGCCTTCGGTCAGCATTCTATTCTTCCAAACCCACTCCACCGATGATTTGAGATAAGCTGGCATGTCCGCCAATGTCGTATTACTTGTTGCCGCAACCACGGCACTCCCATTCATATGCGCATCCGCTGATACAAAACTAGCATTTCCCATCAGTAATGAACTAGCAATCACCACAGAAAAAGAAACCGCCATCATTCCTTTTTTCTTCAACATTCGTTTCCCCTCCATAATTAATTCAAAATATTACTTATTGATTAGCTGCTACTTTCCACTCTAAAATTCCCGTGGATGCAGAACCTTTGGATACCATTTCAATTCTAAATTTCGTTGTTTTTACAGGCGTAAAAGTGGTGGTATTATATTGATCTGCCGCAGTACCCAATCCTTTGGCCTGCTTGACATTAGACCAGCCTTGACCGTTCCAATACTTAATCTTGTAAGACTTGGGAACATCGATGCCGGAGCCATCCTTGAACCAATATATATCCGTTTGAGATACCGTATGTTCTTGATCAAAATCATATTGAACCCATTGTGTTCCCACCTCAGGCCAGTTTCCGTACACAGCATGACTTCGGTCATTGGAGCTGGTTGGATCAAAGCCGTCATTGAGTGCGCTCACATTTTCCCAAGGTGAAGTATAAGAAGTGCTGGCCGTTGCAGCAGGCCCAATGTTCACGATTTCATCGGGTGATGTTTCGATAGGACCCTCGTCACCTTTAGTCGTGTTTGGGAAACGAGACGTATCTTTTTTGAGCTGACTCCAGGTATACCGCAGCATCCAAATATCCCAGTCGGTGATATGATCGGAATCACCAGCCCACATAATGGTGTTCGTTGGGAAGCCGCCCGGTGGACGCTCGTGTTCTTCATAAAAATCAGTTAAGCCAAAACCATGTCCAATTTCATGTTCCGTGATTTCGATCTCATCCAAATTCAATGTGCTAAAAAGGTAATCATCATTCACACGTTGACCCCAATCCTGACCGGTTCCTCCTACAAAATTTTCGGTAACCCACAAATACATATCAAAGCGTTTATCATATCCACCAGGATAAGAATAGCGTGGATCCCAATAATGCTCATATCTGGACAAAGCTTCAGGCGCAACCGGCAGTACAGCAGGAATTTCCGGTTTTTCGGAAGCTAACTCGTCTGTAGTCGTATCCGTATAAACGACCTCGTCAGGTTGTTTGTCCAGTAATAGTGAAGGATCAGCAACGGCCCAGCCTACTACTTTTACTTTAATATCCTGATAGGGCCAGCCATCATATCCTTTGAGGTGCTCCGTCCAATGATTCATCTGACGACCTAGCATTCTGGCAATATCTTGACGTTGTTGTAGCGTAACGGGTTTAGAAGATTGCCAGCGTACGACGTAATTCAATGTACCCTTTCCCGCATGGATTTGATCAAAAATCGTGTTGTTACGAGCCGTCGAGCCTTCGGTCAACATTCTATTCTTCCAAACCCATTCCACAGATGATTTGAGATAAGCAGGCATATCAGCCAATGTCGAATCACCCGTTGCTGCAACCGCTACACTCCCATTTTCTGAAGAAGCCGCAGACATGATCGTAGCATTTCCCATCAGCAATGAACTGGCGATCACCGCTGAAAAAGAAGCCATCATCATGCCTTTTCTATTCAACATACATATACCTCCATAACTCTTTAATATAATTACGGTAGTTCTCCTGAAACGATTAATTCAATCACCTCTTTTTCGTGTTTATGTATTGATCTATGAGATCAACGATAATCTATCAATCCTCCTTGTCGTTTTTTGTAAATAATCACAAATCATATTATCACTGGATTATTGCATCGTCAATATTTTCCTTAATGAATTAAATTAGGTATTTTGAGATCATATTGGAACGAATTCGCCCCTTCATGTGCAAAAAACTGGTATTTTGTGAAATGAAAAAACCGCTTCTCCACTAAAATCAATTCCATCACAGAATTTGATTTTGGAAGAAACGGTCCTATTCATCAGCTTTTTTTGCACTATTCTACGTATCTTTTATCGGGTAGGAAAACGAGAGGTATCCTTCTTGACCTGGCTCCAGGTATAACGCAACATCCAGGTATCCCACTCTGTTATCTTGGAAGAATTTCCGGCCCACATAATAGTTGGTGTAGGGAATCCACCAGGCGGACGATCATTTTCTTCATAGAAATCAGGCAAGCCGAATCCATGCCCCATCTCATGCTCCGTAATATGAACTTCATCAGAGTTCAGGGTGCTCAGGATATAATCATCGGGCATGCGTTGTCCCCAGTCACCACCGGCTCCACCTTGAAAATTGGCTGTCCCCCATAAATACATATCAAACCGCTTGTCCAACCCCCCCGGATAAGCATAGTTTGGATCTGTAAAATGCTCAAATCTGGAAAGCGCATCAGGAGCAACTGGAAGTTTAGCAGGGATATTCGGGTTCGTTTTGCTTAAATCATCTGTAATCGTGTCAGTGTAAACGATTTCACTTGATTGTTTGTTAAGAATCTGAGACGGATTTGCAACGGCCCAGCCTACTATTTTTACTGTAATATTGTCATAAGGCCAGCCATCATACCCTTTCAACTGCTTATTCCAATTATTGACTTGGCGGCTCAGCATGGAAGCCATATCCTTACGTTGCTGAAGCGTGAGATTTTTGGTAGATTGCCAGCGCACCACATAATTTAGCGTCCCTTTTCCTGCATATATTTGATCAAAAATCAAATTTTTACGGTTGGTCGAGCCTTCTTTGACGATTCTATTCTTCCAAACCCATTCTACGGATGGCTTAAATTTTGCAGGTATATCCGTAGCAGCCAAGCTAACACTCGTGGACTCTATTTCAGAAGTGCTTTCCAAATTAGAGGCTACTGCACCAACATTAGCCCCGCCAACCAGTAAAGAAGCAGCCACTACCAATGAAAAAGAAGCCATGATCATTCCTTTTTTCTTCGGCATTTCTTTAACCTCCATATCATTTTATTTGATTGTTGTATTCATAAAATAGCAATCGAAATCTCTTATCTCTCCCCCCTTTCTTTTGTTTTGAAAAAAATTACAATTTTATATTATCATTAGGATGATATACCGTCAATATTTTCCTTTATAATTTAGAAAAAGGTAATTCTTTTGATCGTTTGACAAATTAAAAACCCCTTCTCTACATAAGAAGGGGTCTAGCATTGAAAGAGTAGACTCACACCTCTACTCTATGGATACTAATGCCGATTCTGCCAGTGAAGCCAGCAGCTTCGCCGTTCCCGGCAACGCGCGTTCGTCCAGATCGAAGGCTGGATGATGCCATTCCTGACTCCCCGAAGTGCCGACAAAGACGAACACACCGGGGATGCTCTTCTGATAAAGCCCGAAATCCTCGCTCGCCGAGGAAGGCACGGGGCGAACGACCTCCAGACCGGCCGCTTGGGCCGCTTGCTCCGCGATGACGGCCAGCTTGCCGTCATTCAGTACAGGTGGCGGTCCTTCGATCCAGCGGATATTCGCTTTTGTGCCAAAAGCATCGGCCACGCCCTTTACGACCTGCTCGAAGCGTTCAGCCACCTGTGCGCGCACGTTCTCGTCGAACGTCCGGATCGTGCCGTCCAGATGGGCACGGTCCGGAATGATGTTCCAGGCGTTGCCGCTGTGCAGCTTCGTCACGCTAATCACCGCGCTGTCCAGCGGGTTGACGCTCCGGCTTACGATGGATTGCAGCGCCGTGATAATGTGCGACGACACGACGATCGGGTCAATCCCTGCTTGCGGCACCGCCGCATGCGTGCTCAGGCCCTCTACCTCGATGTAAAAGCCGTCTGCCGCCGCCATCAGCGGGCCTTCCTTAATGCCGACCGTCCCTACAGGCAGGTCCGGCTTGTTATGCAGGCCGAATATAGCTTGCACATCTGCCAGCACACCGCTGTCCAGCACTTGGGCTGCGCCCTTGGCCTTTTCCTCCGCTGGCTGAAACACAAGGCGAACCGTGCCTTTCAACTCCTGCTCCCGCTCTTTTAACAATACGGCAGCTCCGAAGAGGGATGCCGTATGAAAATCATGCCCACAGGCATGCATCTTGCCCGGATGCAGTGAAGCATAGGGCAAGCCTGTCTCCTCCTGAATCGGCAACGCATCAATGTCCGCGCGAAGTGCCACAATCGGCCCCTCCTGCTGCCCGCCGATTTCCGCCACCAGTCCGGTGCGCAGCGGCACATCAAGAATGGTTATGTTCTGTTCTTCCAACAGACGACGGATATAGGCGGTAGTTTCAACCTCCTCGTTAGACAGCTCGGGATTCTGGTGAAGATGGCGACGAATGTCTACCAGCTTCTGCTCCAAAACCTGCTCCTTCGTCCCGGTTGATCCACTCATCCCTATTCCTCCTTCGTAAATCCAAAATGGTTACAACTTTCTCAAGCCAACAACACCTAGGACTGTACAGGCAGACCAGCAAAAGCTTCATGCAGCAGCTCAAATGAGCGGACGCGCTTTCCGATATCCCGTATTCCTGTCGTTACGATCAGCTCATCAGCCTGATATTTAGCTTGAATTTCCGTCAAAGTAGCATAGATTTCCTCTTTATTTCCCTTGTTAATTTGCGCTTGTGTAACTTCAATCGTATATTCTTCACCCGATTGCTTACCGAACTCCTCTGCACTTTCCAGCGTGCCCACCGTAGCCGTTTTGCCACTGGCCAGATGAATTTTGTACAGCTTGTGCTCACCTGCCAACTCCGCAGCTTCCTCGGAAGTATCCGCTACGATGACCGCCAGCGCAAAAAGTGCCTTCGGCTCACGTCCATGACTATAGTCAAAGGACTCCCGATACGTGCGGAATGCATCCAGTGCAACCTGTTCGTTACTGTTGATAAATTGCGAGAAGACGTAGGGCAACCCGGAACGTGCAGCAATTCCAGCACTGTCTGTACTTGTACCCAAAACGTAAATATCCGCTGGTGTTTCCGGAATCGGATTAGCCTGTAGCCCTGCTAGCGGTCCCTCTTCGGACAGAATATTATGAATATAGCTGCTCACTTCATCAATCTTTTCTTCAAGAGAAGGCGCATCATGCACGTTGCGTTGTAACGCCTGTGTGGATTTCGGTAGACCGCCCGGCGCACGTCCAATGCCCAAATCTACGCGACCCGGTGCAAGAGACGCCAGTACATTGAAATTTTCGGCCACTTTATAAGAACTATAATGCTGAAGCATAACTCCGCCAGAACCGATTTTAATACGCTCGGTGCGTGCCAGCAGATGAGAAATGAGTACCTCCGGCGAAGAGCCTGCAACCTGCTCGGAATCATGATGCTCCGATACCCAAAAGCGTGAAAATCCCAGCTCATCTATACGCTGCGCCAGCTTAATCGTGTTTCGAAGCGCCTGTGCCGCCGTTTCCCCCTCGTGTATAGGGCTTTGATCCAATACTCCGATTTTAATACTCATGTCTCCCTCTCCCGTCTAAATTGAATAGTTATATTCCGGTGTAATCCGTTTCAGAAATTGCTTCGTGCGTTCCTCTTGGGGACGATTGAAAATGTCGTCCGGGCTGCCTTCTTCGATAATGTGGCCATCATCCATAAATACCACGTGATTGGAAACATCCCGCGCAAAGCCCATCTCATGCGTGACGACAATCATCGTAATGCCTTCCTTCGCGATCTTGCGAATAACTGACAGCACCTCTCCCACCAGTTCAGGATCTAGCGCCGAGGTCGGCTCATCGAACAAAATCACTTCCGGGTTCAGCGCCAATGCACGCGCAATACCGACACGCTGCTGCTGCCCGCCGGATAGCTGACTCGGATAATGATTCAGTTTTTCGCTCAGACCGACCTTTTCGAGCACTTCGATACTGATCTTCTTCGCTTCCTCCTGCTTCACCTTGCGGACGACGACAAGCCCTTCCATCACGTTTTCCAACGCCGTTTTATGCTTGAACAGATTGTATTGCTGGAAGACCATGGCCGTTTTTTGGCGTAGAGCCAAAACATCTTTCTTCGCAGGTCGCTTGCAGTTTACCGTAAAATCTCCAATGCTGACCTCCCCGTCATTCGGCTTTTCCAGATAATTGATGCAGCGCAGCAACGTCGTTTTCCCCGAGCCGCTCGGTCCGAGAATGACAACGACCTCTCCCTTATTCACAGTTAAATCAATGCCTTTGAGCACCTCGTGCTTGCCGAACGATTTCGTTATATTTTGCAGACGGATCATGATGCTCTACCCCCATTAAACACATTGATTTTTTTCTCCACCAAGCCGGAAATTCGTTCAATCAGCACCGTCAAACCCCAGAAAATCAGTGCTGCCGCGATATAAACCTCCAGGTACTTCCAGTTTGTAGATGCTAAAATTTCAGCCTGAGCCTGGATTTCCGTGACGGAAACTGTAAAGGCCAGCGTAGAGCCATGAAGCATCCCAATAACAGAATTCGTCAGGTTCGGCAGACTGACCACGAACGCCTGTGGAAACACGATACGCCGCAGCACCTGCCACGTCGTCATCCCGACTGCATAGGCTGCTTCGATTTGCCCCCGGTTTACGGATTGAATCCCGGAACGGACCACCTCGGACATATACGCGCCACTTGTAATCGAGAACGAAATGAGTGCAAATACCATATAGGGAACATCTTTAGAATGAAACGACCAGCCAAAATGCCTGGCTCCCGCATCAATGAACAAAGGTAAACTGAAATAAATAAGCAGCAAATGCATCAGCATCGGCGTACCACGGATAAAGGTAACGTAGCCATGGGAAATCTGGGACAACACAGGCACCTTATAAATTCGGGCCAGAGCCGTTATAATTCCGATGACCAGTCCCGCCAGTACGGAGACCACCGTAATGATTAACGTGTTGGGCAACGCCGAGAACAACCCCAGAAAGGCCGTATATATAAATCCAAAATCCAGACTCATATGCTCTTGCCTCCTTTACTAAGACGGGGGTTCAGATAACGCACCACAAAACTTTTTCGTTTCTTGGGCTCGCTTTGGACTGTGTCCCGATGCTCATGCTTGAGAAGCGTATTTTCCAGTACCTTGAACAGTTTTTGCAAAATCAGGCTGACCACCAGATAAATAAGAGACAACGCGATATAGGTTTCAACAAAATGCTGGGTAGCCGCACCCAGTGTCTGCGATTTCCCCGTCATCTCCATAGCTCCGATGGTAAACGCCAGCGAAGTATCCTTCAAATTGGCGATCACCAGATTGGAAAATACCGGAACCACAACAGCCAGCGCTTGCGGCAATATGATACGTGTAAAAGTCTGATAGCCTGACATGCCGACGGACTGTGCTGCCTCGATTTGTCCCCGATCTACCGCCTCTACACCCGATCGGATAATCTCGGAAATAAAGGCCCCGCTGTTTAGCGCATAGGTCGCTACGGCAAACCACAACACATCCCATCTGGAGGAATTGATATTCACCAGCTTCAGCAGCTCAGGCAAGCCGTAATACACCAGAAAGAGCTGGATCAGAATAGGTGTTCCACGAAAAAATGAAACATACACCTGAGAGACACGTTTGAGAAAAGGAATATTATACATACGAGGCAGCGCAACCAGCAGGCCGATGATTAGTCCTAACAAAAGCGAGCTAGCCACAATAAACAATGTGATGTGTAAATAAGACAGCATTTTCGGGATAAAGCTAAAAACATAATCGATATTAAACTCTCTGCTCATATGCCTGCCTCCTTTCCTATACATCAGCGGTCAGAATACACGGGGTACCCTGACCGCTGAAATATTCAAGCTTATCCTATTTCTTGCTGCTTGTGCCTTCTTTTTTCACATCATCCAGAGACTTCGTGAAATCTTCTCCAAGCCATTTGATGCTCAGCTTCGACAATGTACCGTCGTCCTTCACTTCCTGAATAGCTTTATCCAGATCATCTGCCAATCCTTGCTCATTTTTGTTCAGTACATACAATACATCCGATTGAGTCAAAGGATCACCGACGGTTTTCAGGGCTACTTCTCCTTTTTCATCGGTGTTAAAGCGGTTCGCAAAGTCTGTCGTAATGGTAGCATCTATACGGCCGCTCGTAATCTGTTGCACCGTATCATTGGCTGCACCGCTTGTATAAACAATGTTCAGGGCATCCCCGTGTGTTTTGTTGTATTCCTTCAATACATATGCCGCATTACTGGTCGGACTGGTAAGTATCTTTTTGCCTTTCAGATCATCAATCGATTGAATGGTATTGTTATCCTTCGCTACAGCGACTCTGTTCAGGAAAATACTGTACGGATTTTTGTTGAACAGATACTTCTCTTCACGCTCCGGGTTTTTTTCCATTTGATGCGATACCAGATCAATTTTACCGGCATCCAGACTCAGCAGCAGATTGCCGAAGTCCATCGTTTTGAATTCAAATTCGTATTGAGGCAGGCGCTTGTCCAGCTCCTTGATCAGCTCAACGTCAAAGCCTGTTAAATTTCCATTTTCGTCAATAAAGCATACATTTTTAAATTGAGTGCCTGTACCTACAATAATTTTTTTCACGTCTCCGTTCGAACCGGACGCGCCAGACGCGTTAGACGCATTATCAGAGGAGCCGCAGCCTGCCAACACCAGAATAATCGCCATAACGGATAACATTGCAAACCACTTTTTCATATGAATCCCCCTCGTCTCTTTGTATATCAGCAGTTTGCGACATACATGGCAGCTGCCACATTAATTAATAATTCCTATGAGTTTAATCGGTTTTAGGATGTGACTAATTTAACACCTGCGCTCATTTACGTCAATCCACCAGGCAATAGAACATTTCTATAACACCATTGAAAAATCAAAAGCATATTTGAAAAGAACATTTCATACATTCTGGATTTTTGCAAGCTCCTCACATTTGCAAAAAACGGTTTACAAAACAGCCCCCCGAAAGCCTTCTGTCAATGCATCTGCAAAATCCGAGCTCACCGCACAGTCTTCTTTGGTCGCCACAATGCTAATCTGCATGGACACCCCGGCTACCTCTGGTACATGAATGCGGAACAGTTTTTTATCCTTCACCTCACGGTTCACACAAACGTCCGGCAAAAAGGCAATCCCCGCTTCTTCCAGCACCAGCTTCTTGGCTGTAACCACATTATCTACCTGAAAGGCAATATCCGGCGGTTGCTCCAGTGATTCAAAAGACCGATGAATCCTCATCCAGTCCAATGATCCGCATTCAAAAAACACCAGCGTTTCATGCTGAATATCCTGTATGCTGGCCTTTCCAGTCTTCATAAACGGATGACCGTCGTATACATACAGGGAAATGGGATCTTCATAAAAAGCAAGCGTACGAATGGCCGGATGCATCACTTTACGGACAAAACTAATGTCTACCTCACGGTTCAACAGCTTATGTACCAGTTGATCCGTCGTAGCCGTCACAATTTTGTAGTTAATCTCCGGATAACGAGCGCGGAGCTGCTTTAATATCTCAGGAATGATATAGTTCGACACCGATATCGTGCAGCCGATTCGAATTTGCTGAGGAGTTTTTTTGCGCTGTTGAAGCTTTTGCTTCCCTTTTTGCAGCACTTGAAGCATTTGCTCCGCATAAGGAAGAAACTTTCGTCCATCCTCCGTCAAAATGGTTTGCTTGCTTTGGCGGTCGAACAGCTTGCATTCCAGCTCGCGCTCCAGCGTCTGGATCCGGGCTGTGACAGAGGGCTGTGATAAGAACAACGCATCTGCCGCCTTGTTAAAACTGCCATAATGATTCACGTATACAAAGGCTTCCATATTCTCGATATTCATACACAAGTCCCCCAGTGAGTTTCAAATACATTTTATCCAATGCGCTAACTTGGTTTTTTTGTATCATAAAACTCACTGAACGCCCTGTCAATGTAAAAATTGAAAATATTTATTACTTTAATAGCTCCGTCAGCTCTTTTACAGAGCGATCCAGCCGTGAAACCAGTTCCTCCGACAGCCCGTATGCTCCATCTGGCAAGCGTTCAACCCACTGATCTACCGCATACACACCGCCGAGAATATGTCTTCCTCCCAACGCGTTAAGCACTGGCTTCAAAGCGTAATCAATGACCAGCAGGTGAGCCAGCGTGCCTCCGATAAATAAAGGAAGTACGGGCTTACCTCGCAGCCCCTCCTGCGGCACCAAATCCAAAAATATCTTCAACAAGCCGGAATAGGCGGCTTTGTACACGGGAGAAGCCACGATAATGGCGTCTGCTGCTGCAATCAACGCAAGAGCTGCTGTAATATCGGGACTGTTAAAGTTAGCCCTCACCAGATCCTCGGCTGGCAAGTCGACCACATTCAGCAATATGACCTCCGCTCCAGCCTGCTGCAATTGCTCGGTCGTATAGTTAATCAAGCCGTATAGACGGGATTGTGTAGACGGACTGCCTGACAGGATGACAACCTTAGACATGCTTTTCCCTCCTTCTGTTATGCGTCTATCTTCACTTTAGATTTAGCTGCTGTGTAGCGGTTCTCAGGAATCGGCACACCCAGGTTTTCACGCAATGTGCTAAATTCATAATCCTGACGGTAAATGCCGCGCTCCTGCAAGATAGGCACCACCAGATTTACGAAATCATGCAGACCCGACGGTACATCAGAACCGATAATGAATCCATCTGCTCCTTTTCTTTCAAACCACTCCTGCACCCGATCTGCCACCTGTTCAGCTGTACCGATAAACGCAGTTCTAGGTGTTGCCGAACGCAATGCCACCTCGCGCAGCGTCAGATTTTGCTCTTTGGCCGTCCGTTTGATTTTATCCGTGCCGCTGCGGAAGGAATTGCTGCCGATACCGTCAAGCTCTGGGAATGGCTCATCCAGCGGATATTGTGAGAAATCATGATGATCGAAGAAACGGCCCAAATATTTTAAAGCAGCCTCAATCGTCACCAAATTGGTAATCTCCTCATACTTACGCTCTGCTTCTTCCGTCGTGCTACCGATAATCGGTGAAATGCCCGGTAAGATGACAATATCCTCTTCGGATCTGCCATAGCGTACCGCCCGTTCCTTCACATCACGGTAAAACTGCTGCGCTTCCTCCAGCGAGTCATGTCCCGTAAATACAGCATCCGCTTCCTTGGCGGCCAGATTTTTGCCATCCTCCGAGGAACCTGCCTGGAAAATAACCGGCTGCCCCTGCTTGGATCGTCCAATGTTCAACGGACCCTGCACAGAGAAAAACTCGCCTTTATGGTTCAAGGTATGCAGCTTTTCAGGGTCAAAGAACACGCCGGATTCCTTATCACGAACGAACGCATCTTCTTCCCACGAATCCCACAGTCCTTTGGTTACCTGCAAATATTCCTCCGCAATTTTGTAGCGCTCTGGATGTGACGGATGTTCGCCTTTGTTAAAGTTAAGAGCGGAGCCTTCCAGCGGGGAAGTCACCACATTCCAGCCTGCACGCCCTCCACTGATATGGTCAATGGAAGAAAACTGACGTGCTACTGTAAACGGTTCGCTGTAGGAAGTCGATAGCGTGCCAACCAGCCCGATATGCTTCGTCACCCCGGCCAAAGCGGACAAAATCGTAATCGGCTCAAAACGGTTCAGAAAGTGAGGAATGGATTTCTCGTTAATGAACAAACCGTCTGCGATAAAAACAAGGTCAAACTTGCCTTCCTCTGCCTTTTGCGCCTGTGTTTTATAAAATTCAAAATTAACACTCGCGTCCGCAGGCACTTCAGGGTGACGCCAAGTTGTCATGCTACCTCCAACACCGTGAATAATGGCACCAAATTTGATTTGTCTGTCTTTAGCCATGAACTGTTCACACCTCTCTTGAAAATTATTGTTACCCAACGGCTAATCATTTGTTTCAAGGCAGCTATGCCTGCATTCTTTTATAAGTTATTTTTGTACAAAGCAGCGTAGCTACAGACCTTTTTTCGTTACTTATACCGCTTGACTGTAACTTTCCAGCACTTTCCCAAGCTCTTCCAGATCCGGGTTGAGCAGCGCCTCATATTTGTTATCCCCGCCTACCTCAACAACAGGGACAAAGCGAACACCATATTTAGTCTCCAGTACGTCACGCAGGGCATCATTTCCGTCCACCTGAATATTTTCATAAGGCTGATTTTGGGATTCCAGATACGATTTGATCTCTCCACAAAAATGACAGCCTGTTTTACTCCACAATACAACTTTAGGTTTGGATGACATATACATACCTCCGTGAACTTAATGTTTATAATCCCGATGAATTAAATGAGAATTATAGTTATAATGTATCCTGCCCACCCTTTTCCGTCAATCGCCTGTGTAATAGACATTGATAATGCAACGATAGAAAATTTTAATGCGGTAGTTTCTTTGTATACTGGCAAGTATTTCAGCATTTTGCATCATTCGATTCCCAACGCTCGAAAGTACAATAGATAGACGAACTAAACCGTTTCGATCTATATATTGCTGATTTGAAATCGCTCTTGGGATTGTTGCAAAATGCTTATTTAAATCGTTTAACGGCAGATGAGTTAATTAAAATAAGAGGGATTGGAGTTTAAACGGACCTTGGTGCGGACATGCTTGGAATATCAGCGCACTTGCGGCAGAATGAAATGAAATGAGGTTGAATATATGCAGGATTGGGCCGAGGTTTCTTTGCGCACATTAATGGCTATCGCTATATTATTTTTAATTACCAAAATTCTCGGAAAACGTCAGGTATCGCAGCTTTCCTTGTTTGAATATATAACGGGAATTACGATCGGTAACCTGGCTGCTTCTATTCCTTTGGAACGGGAGTCCTCCTGGTACTTGGGCACTATATCGTTAGCGGTATGGGTTCTGACGACACTGGGCATTGAATTTTTGCAAATTAAAAGCAAGAAGGCCAGAGATTTTGCCGATGGGAAAACCACAATCCTGATCAAGGACGGCAAAATTTTAGAAGACAATCTGAAAAAAGAACGGCTCACCCTGGATGAACTCATGGAGCAGCTGCGGAGCAAGAATGTATTCAAGGTATCTGACGTAGAATTTGCCCTTATGGAGACCAGCGGTGAAGTCAATGTGCTGTTAACCAAAGAAAAGCAGCCCTTAACGCCTAAGGATCTGAATATGCGGCAACTACCGGAGAAGGAACCAACAGCCATTATTATGGATGGACAACTCATGGAGCAGCAAATGGCATACATGGGAATTACTCAGCAATGGATGGATGCAAAGCTGAAAGAAAAGAGCCTGACGGTCAAAGACGTATTTTTCGCGCAGGTGGACCCGCAAGGGGAATTATACATTGACCAATACAGCGATAACGTACAGATGACCAAGGTACAGGACTCTAATCAAGCCGTGCTGACGCTGCTGGAACAATGCACGACTGAACTGCAAAAGCTGGCAACGGGCTCCAGTGAGCAGCAAAGCAAGCAGCTTTTTGAGCAATGCTCACAAAGCTTAAAGCAAGCGATTCAGGAAATGAAGCCGATAAATCCAACTGAACCCTGAGTATACAAGTCTATGACATATGCATACGAGCATGTTAACCCAAAGGGAGCGTCTTCAAGGCCATAAATGGCTGAAAAGGCGCTCCCTTTGGCTTTAATCATTTCATCTATTTTATATTGTAAAAAAATAATCTCGTTCTACCTTGCTCACTCTTAAACCAAACGTTTTATACCATTCAGCTTTCCCTTTCTCCTGTGCTACCTTGTGCAGCTCGTTCTGTTTCCAATTTTTTATAGCGTCTAAGGATTCCCAATAAGAAACCGTGATGCCTACTCCGTTTTGGTCACGAACACTTTCCATGCCCAGAAAACCAGGTTGTTCAGCAGCCAGTTCCTCCATTTTGTCTCCCATCTTTCCATATCCGCCATCTCCTTCAGTACGTTCAGAAGTAAAGATAGCAGCATAATAAGGGGGCTGTGGCGTTTTTGCAATTGAATTCATAGGTACCTCCCAGAAATGAAATGGTTATCAGCTTTTTTCTTAAGTCTGGATTTTGCAAAATCCTCAAGTTCGATTATAACCACAAAACTAAGATAAAAAAAATGAATATATATGATACTATGTATGAATATATTTCATTTAATGTAGGAGGACACATGAATTTGTTTAAATATAAGGTCTTTCTTAGCGTAGTAGAAACAAGAAGCTTCACCAAAGCAGGAGAACTTCTCAAGCTTACACAATCCGCCATTAGCCATGCTGTTTCCGGTTTGGAACATGAATTGGGCTTGACTCTTCTGATTAGAGGACGTTCAGGCATCAAATTGACCAGCAATGGAGAACGTCTGATGAAGCATTTCAGAGAGATCGTACAAATGAACGAAAGGCTTTATCAAGAGGTCGATCTAATCAAAGGACTGGAGACCGGAACCGTCAAAATAGGTACGTTCTCAAGTGTATCCATCCAGTGGTTGCCCGGTATTATCCAAAAGTTTAATGAGCATTTTCCACTTATTGAACTGAAACTGCTCGACGGTAACTACCATAACATTGAGAATTGGATAGCCAGCGGAGAAGCTGATTTTGGCTTCGTTAATCTGCCTGCTTTAGACGTACTGGAAGTACTGCCGCTAAAAAAAGAAAGAATGCTGTGCGTACTGCCATCTAATCACATGCTTCGGGAGCAAACAACCATACGTGTGGATCAACTCCTCGATGAGTCCTTCATTATGCCTGCTTCTGGCTGCGACACCGATGTACGGAGAATTTTTTCACAGCACAAGCTTGCTCCGAAAATCAAATATGAATTAGAAGATGATCATGCCATTATGGCTATGGTGCAAAACGGACTGGGCGTAAGTATTCTTCCGGAAATGATTTTAGTTCAAAATCCTTATGAACTTTGTATTCGACCTTTGGATGGGCCATATTCACGTTCCATTGGTATTGCTGCTGCTTCTTTGAAGAACATGGCTCCAGCCGCCAAAAAGTGTATGAACTTCATTGCTGAATGGATTCGCTAGTAATCAATACATTAATAGCTATACATCCTGTTTAATTCAAAGACAAATAATTATTGCCCGTCTGACCACGGCAAGGGATTTTCAAAGTCAGACCAATCCATGTTCATCTCCGTATCGTTCAGTAGACATTGATCCAGTTCTATTTCCAGGTCCGATTGCTTCATTCCGATACCAATCATGACAATTTCGTTCATGCGGTCACCCCATTGCTCGTCCCAATTGTCCAGAGCTTCAGGGTTGGCTGCGACGATCTCCTGCCGTTCTTCCTCGGACAACGCCGCAAGCCAGCTTCCTGCCGGTCCGAACTGAATAGAGGGCCCTGCCTGGCTGATACTGGCTGCCCAATCCTGTGGGGTCGCAATCCAGGCCAAACCTTTGGCGCGAACGACCTCCTCCGGCCAGTAGCTCATAAATTCAGCCAATCTGGCAGGATGGAACGGTCTTCTGCGTCGATATACAAAGGAATTGATTCCATATTCGTCCGTTTCCGGTGTATGGCTCTCTAGCTCCAGCTCACGAATCCATCCGGCGGATTGGCTGGCCTTGTCAAAGTTAAACAATCCCGTGTTCAAAATGTCCGAAGGAGCGACCTGTCCCTTGGAAGTACGAATGATTCTGGCTTCAGGCTGCAATCTGCGCAGCACGCCCTCAAGTTTGTCCAGCTCCGCGGGCTGAACCAAATCGCATTTATTCAGAATCAGTACATCACAGGTTTCAATCTGGTCAATCAGTAAGTCCGAAATATCACGCGTGTCGTCTTCTCCCGTAGCCTGCCTGCGATCCAGCAGCGTTTCTCCTGATTCAAAATCATGCCAGAAACGGTTCGCATCGACCACAGTCACCATACAATCGAGCTTTGCCAGGGAAGCCAAATCAATGCCTGTCCTTTCATCGGCGTACGTAAAGGTTTGAGCGATAGGCACAGGTTCGCTGATCCCTGTAGATTCGATTAAAATATAATCAAACTCGCCTTGTTCCGCCAGCTTCTTGACTTCCAGCAGCAGGTCTTCACGCAATGTGCAGCAAATACAGCCGTTGGACAGTTCAACCAGTTTCTCTTCTGTTCTGGACAAGCCACCTTCTTTTTTTACCAGTTCGGCGTCAATGTTTACTTCGCTCATGTCATTGACGATCACGGCCACTTTCATTCCATCCCGATTGTTTAACACATGATTCAAAATCGTTGTTTTCCCTGCCCCCAAATATCCACTCAGCACCGTTACCGGTATTACTTTCTTATTCATTGGTGGTACGCTCCCTTTAATATATGCTCATCTTCATCATACTTTTTTTAAATCGTAATAATTACTATTAATATAGGCATTCAGTAATATACATGATCTCTTTCGCCTTGTCAACTGCGAAGAAGCCCTTGAAATGAATCATAAAAAGTTATTAATATATGATAATAACGATACTTAAAGAATAAGGTGAATGTTTTGCGATCAATCTGGCTAGGTGTATTGGCTGCTTTCTTTTTTGCTTTTACTTTTGTTCTCAATCGGTCAATGGAGCTATCAGGGGGGAGCTGGATATGGAGTGCTTCTTTGCGATATCTGTTTATGCTCCCCATTTTATTCGTCATCGTTTTGACCCAACACAAGCTTAAACCTCTTTGGAACGTCATGAGAGAACAAGCGTGGACCTGGGTTCTATGGAGCTTCGTCGGGTTTGGATTGTTTTATGCTCCATTGTGCTTCGCATCAGCTTATTCACCAGGCTGGCTGATCGCTGGAACGTGGCAAATTACCATTATTTCCGGTTCTTTGCTTGTCCCGTTATTTTCTGAAATTGTGCAAACGGAGAACGGTCCTTTAAAAGTACGAGGGAAAATCCCCATTCAGGGACTTATGATGTCTTTGGTTATTTTACTCGGCATTATTCTCATGCAAATCGAACAATCGCAATCCATTTCTGCTCAAGATTTTTTATTCGGTATCATGCTCGACATGATTCTGCATAGTTATAGTACACATGATATAAAAATCCTCCCTCGGATGATGCCTAAAAAGACAGATCACGTTTAGCGCAGGGCTATTCTGATCATGATCGCTTATCGTTCAGGTTTTGACAGGGCATTTAGTAAAAAAAGCAGCAGATCCAGGATATATTCCTGATCTGCTGCTTCTTTGCGATTCACTTCTTGTCTTTGATAGGAAGGATGCTAAATTACCATGCGTAGGCTTCCGGCGCAGGTTTGCCGGGGCCAGGGAAAATCTCATTCAGCTTGCTAAGCACATCCTCGCTCAATTTGACCTCAGGCACACGCAGAGCATCCTCCAGCTGATCCAATGTCCGTGGGCCGATAATCGGAGCCGTTACGGCCGGATGAGACAATACCCAAGCCAGCGCAATCACGTCTTCCTTTTCGCCCAGCTCGCGGGACAACGCTGCAAATTGCTCCAGCTTCCCACGATTTTGTTCAATCTTTTCCTTGGAACGTGCGCTACGCGAGCCTGTACCTGCCAATGCATTACGTCCCAGCAATCCGCCAGCCAGCGGGCTCCATGGAATAACGCCGAGTCCCAGCTCCTGGGCCGCAGGTAATACCTCTAGCTCGGCGGAACGCTCATTCAGGTTATACAAATGCTGCTCGGATACAAGCCCCAAAAAACGGCGTGCCTTCGCTTCGGCCTGCGCCACAGCAATATGCCAGCCCGCAAAGTTACTGGAACCGATATAATCAACTTGTCCCCGATCCACAACCGACTCGAATACACCCCACAGCTCATCCCATGACACGTTTCGGTCAATATGATGCATCTGATACAGCTCGATATGATCGGTCTGCAAACGTTTCAGAGAAGCATCCAAATGACGGCGAATTTTGTAAGCTGACAAGCCTGATCCTGCGTTCGGCCCGTCGTTCTCATTTTTCATATCCCCGTATACCTTCGTCGCAAGCACGACCTTCTCGCGTCTTCCGCCACCCTGCTGAAACCAGCGTCCGATAATTTCCTCCGTCCACCCTTTGCGGTCATGACCATATACATTGGCTGTATCAAAGAAATTAATGCCCGCATCCAGCGCAGCATCCATAATTTTAAACGCTTCCTTTTCTTCGGTTTCCGGCCCAAAATTCATCGTGCCCAGACACAACCGACTAACCTTTAAGCCTGACTTTCCCAAGTATGAATACTCCATATTGCCTCCCGCCTTTGCCTAAGAATTTTAAATACCGTAAAAATCCCATGCCAAAAAAAACCATACTCATTTCATTAACCAGAAAACACCACTTTGAAACACCCCGAAATGGTAATATATTTTTTAGCGCATACAAAAAACCCCCACGCACTACCGAAGCAGCAAGCGCGAGGCCATCCCCCCTCATACTACCACCCACCGTTAAAGGGAAAGTGACTTTACAGTGGTAGCCCCAGCGAAGCGGAGGATTTGAATCTGTAGAAGCGCCAGCGATCGTAAGATCAAATCCTTCGCGGAGCCGCCCACACACCGTAACTCTCTCTCTTTTTAACAATCAAGGAATCAATTTAGTCTCTTTCGCTCGCTCAGCCATCTTTTTCGTATACTTGCTGAGCGGCTTCTTAAATACCAATCCAAACAGGAAGCAAACCCCGATAAATACAAACAGCATCACCACATCACGTGTCACCGTCGAAGGCAGCATCCCCCCTACCGTTTCTCGTAACAGACTAACCGCATAGGTGAAAGGAACGAACGGATTCAATGCTTGAAAAAACGGCGTGCTCGTCGCAATCGGGAATGTGCCCCCTGAGCTGGAGAACTGAAGCACCAGCAAGATAACCGCCAGCCCCTTACCGATATTGCCAAACACCGAAACCAGTGTATAGGTCATAGCTGTGAATACGAGACTGATCAGTATGGAGGAAAGTACAAATGAAACTTTGGCATCCACATATGCCCCGAGCAGGAACAAGTCACCGACCGACACGCTAAGCGCCTGAAATATACCGATAGTGGAGAACGTCATAAGCCGTCCGAAGTACACTTGGTAGCTTTTGTATTTACCTTCCGGGTCTTCCACATCTACCCTGAACATCGACACCAGCAGCATTGCACCTACCCAAATCGACAATGTGGTATAAAAAGGCGACATCGCAGAACCATAGTTCGGAATCGGATAAATACGCTCCTGTTTCAATGAAACCGGACTGCCGAGAAAATCGCTCTCCTTTTTCACATCCCCCTTGAGCAATGCAATGGCCCGTCCAAGGGCATTTTCGCCTTTGAGCTTGCGAATCGTGTCTGCGGCCTGACGTATGGAATCCTCAGCAGCAGGAAGATCCGTTCTCACAAAATTGGCGACCTGGTGCACCGCATGTTCTGCCTCAGGAAACTTGTTCTCAATCAGGTCAGCCATTTTGATAAACTGCTGCTCCGCCTTCGGCAAATCGTTGCGCACAAAATCCGCCGCCTGATGAATCTTACTTTTAACTGCTGGCAAATCGTTATTCACGAAGTCCGCTGCTTTGTTTACAGCATTCGTAAATTCGCCCATGCGTCCCTGAATCGTCGTAGCCGCTTCATGCAGCTTTTGCCGGTATTGCGGCAGATCCTGTTGGAGACGGGTCAGTTCTTCCTGACCGAATTGTGCGGCAGCCTGAGCGTCGTTTAATATTTTTTCAATATTCGGCAGCTGCTCTTGGGCCGTATTCAGCACATTCGCAGAATTACGGGCAACGGTCTTTATTTGATCCAACGCTTTTTGAATGGCTGGTGCGTATTCCGTATCATAGTTGCCCAAAATGCTGTCAATCCCCTTGCTGATTTCTCCAGCAAGGCGGTCAGCGTTATCCAGCAGATTTTGTGCAGGCTTCTCGCCGCGCTGAATGGCATCCCCGATGCTTGTAACCGTGCTATTCAAGCGACGGAAACGGTCTTCTACACCGCTCACACGGGAAATGAGCGAATCCAGCGGCTGACTCGGCAAATACCCGTTAACACGGGACAGCAACTGAGAAATACGATCCAGCACTCCCACGGCAGTGGTCAGTCTTCCGCTAACCCGATTCACTGCAGCCTGTGCTGCTTTAGGATCAAAATCAACACCGCGGATGATCCCTGTGATCTCCGAAACTTCATTTGCCATTTGCTGTACCAACTGTAAATCCTCTTTGACCACCGTTCCGATTGAATCAAGCGCACCATCATTTTTATCCAGAAAGTCAAGCAATCCGTTTGTAAAATCCTTGCCCGTATCCGCAATTTTTTGTACTTCCGGCAACGCTTTTTGTGCGGCATTAATGACCATGAGCGCTGTTTGCGTGTCCTCTAGGGCCGTAGCCAATGCGCTTTCTACCTTACCGAAATTTTGATCCAGCTCCACGATCCGATCTCCGGCCTTTTGAATATCCGGCAGCCTTTTTTGTATATCTAAAATAACCGCCGCCACCTTGTCCAGCTCGGGCAAGTTTTTTTCAATTTTGAGCACCAGATCGCCAGCACGGTTAATTTCAGGGATTTTCTCCTTCAATGCGATGATCTTTTGTCCCTGTGCCTTAATTTTCGGCAAATTCTGCTCCAACTCGATTGCCTGCTTGCCTAACCTGTCGATATCCGGCAGTCGGTTGTTCAGCTCCAACACCCGGTTCTCAATGTTGCGAATGGTTGGCAGCTCCTCCTCCAGCTTCACCCCAGCTTCCTTTAACTTGGTTAGTACGGCCTGACTGGCGGTTTCAATAAAGTTTTGGCTAATCTGATTCGTCAGAGCGGTTGCTCCCGAAGATGTAATTTTCGGTGCGACCGCATTAATTTTTTCATTGACGGCGTAATCAATCTCTGGCTTTTGCGGATTTTCCGTGAGCACGCTCGTAATTTTTTGGGAAAAATCCTTTGGAATGAGCAGACTCGCGTAATAATCTCCATTCAGCACACCTTTTCTCGCTTCTGCTTCGTTGACAAAGGTCCAGCCCAGTTTCTTGTTATTTTGAAGGTTATGCAAAACCTCGTCACCGATATTAATCTTCTTCCCGTTCACCTCAGCACCCTGATCCTGACTCGTTACTGCAATTTTAATACCAGATGTATTCGCATAAGGATCCCACATTGCTTTCAAATTTACCCATGCATAGACGGAAGGCAAAAGAATAATACCAATGACTAATAAAGTCCCGGTTGATACTTTGAATACATTTTTCCAGTCTGTTAAGTAGATTTGCCATATCTTCTGCAACTTCACCACTCCTTGTATGTACATTAACCTGTCGTCCAGTGTTGTATGCACACGTATTGTAAACGATTCGAGCGAATGAAGCCAATTATTGTATACAAACTCAACCGATCCAATAATTTCCAACAAAATAAGCCGATAACTTCAAAAAGCGCCTTGTTCTCCCTAAAGAGCAAGGCGCTTTTTGAGTTCCCCTCCCACGAAGAAACAACAAGAAGCCCCTCAGGCCTAGTTCATAGGCTTAAGGAGCTTCTTCCTCGCTACATTATCCGTTTTTCAACAGTCTGGCCGCTGAAAAGGCTGCGCCATGACGCAATTTCCGCTTTTCCAGCCGTTTGTGCAGCGAACGGTTATACAGAACTTGAATGACAAAATACGAGATAACCCCTAGCACCACACCGAAAATCGACATGCCAATCAGAATGTGCAGTCCTCCATGCAGCAAGTCTCTAAATACAGACCAATTGCCATGAAACAGCTCCATAAAGGAATGTTCATGGAGCCTGCCTCCCCGTACATGTACCGGGTAATGGGACGGATAAATCCAAGCTCCCAATTGCTTGGCGAACGGCATCAGCACAATCGGCAAAAAGGTCAGCTTACCTACAACGTTGCCTACAATTGCCGCAGGCAACGAGCCGCCAGACAGCCGGACAATCGGGTAAAACACGAGATATACCAGCGAAGCCGTGGAGATAACAATCATCTCCAAAGCGAAGCCAATGGCAAAGCCCAAAGAGATTTTCTTCACTCCACCCGGCGCACGCAGCAGCTTGATGAAATTCAGGCGAATCGCCCGCCATATATTTTGAAACACATTATATTTCTTCTTCGATTGTTTAGATTTGAGCCTGTTCGGATTGAGATTTATCAATAGGAGGACTCCTTCAACAGTACAATTCAAGTTCAGGAATGAGGTTATACAGCTACCCATCCTTACTTATGTCTATACTGTCATTATAACCCTCAGCGTTCGAAAAGCAATGCCATTCCGCCTGTTTCGCCGTATTAGGACAAGATTCGCTTGTTGACATCGTTTTGGAGAGGTACAATGTTCCAAATATCGGCCGCGTACTGCTGAATTGTGCAATCACTGGAAAACTTGCCGGCATGTGCCATGTTTACAATAGCACGCCGCGTCCACTCAGACGGATTCCGGTACACCTGCTCGATATGCACCTGAGTATCTACATACGCCGCAAAATCCTTGAGCACAAAGTATTCGTCATTGTGATCAATCAAGGATTGATAAATAGCCTCAAATTCCCGTTCATGCCGCGTAAAAGGAGCATCATTCACCAGTTGATCCAGCACTTCACGCAGCCGTTCGTCGCTGTTGGCTGTTTTGCGCGCTGAATACTGCCCGTCCCGGTAATACGCCTCGATCTGATCCACCTTCATTCCGAAAATGAACATATTGGCATCGCCTACCATTTCATGCATTTCTACATTGGCTCCGTCCAGCGTACCCAGGGTGAGTGCACCATTCATCATAAATTTCATGTTTCCAGTGCCTGAAGCTTCCTTGCCTGCCGTGGAAATTTGCTCGCTGACATCAGCCGCAGGAATAATCAGCTCGGCCAGTGAAACCGAGTAATTTTCCAGAAAAACGACTTTCAGCTTGTCCCTGACATCCACATCCCGATTGATCGTGTCCGCTACGTTGTTAATGAGCTTAATCGTCTGCTTGGCAAGATAATAGCCGGGAGCAGCTTTAGCCCCAAAAATAAACGTACGCGGTACCACATCTAGAGAAGGATTATGCTTGAGCTGATTGTATACGTGCATCACATGCAAAATATTAAGCAGTTGCCGCTTATATCCATGCAGCCGTTTAACCTGTACATCAAAAATCGAGGACGTATCCAGTCGCACGCTCTGTTTAGCAAAAACCTGCTCGGCGAGCCTGACTTTATTATTTCGCTTAATCGCCTGTATCCGTTCCTTGAACGACTCGTCCCCGCTGTAACGAAGCAGGTCGATCAACTCGCGTGGACGAGTTCTCCAGCGTGTGCCTATCGTTTCATCATACAAGCTTGCCAGCTCGGGATTCGCGTGCATGAGCCAGCGGCGATGGGCAATTCCGTTCGTTTTATTGTTAAAACGGCCGGGGTACAACTCGTGAAACGGCTTCATTTCCCGCTCCTTCAAAATTTGCGTGTGCAGAGCAGCCACCCCGTTGACGCTGTAGCTGCCGACAATCGCCAGATGGGCCATGCGAATTTGCTCACCGTAAATAATCGCCATTTCACCAATTTTGATGTCCTGTCCCGGATAATGCTCCAGCAGCATTGCACAATAACGCTTGTTAATCTCTTCAATGATAAGAGAAACTCGCGGAAGCAGCTCCCGCACCATATTGACAGGCCATTGCTCCAGCGCCTCGCTCAATATCGTGTGATTCGTATATGAAACCGTCCGCGTCGTAATATCCCACGCTTCATCCCAGCCCAAGCCCTTCACGTCCATCAAAATACGCATAAGCTCCGGTATTACGAGCGTCGGATGTGTATCATTAATATGCAGCGCTATTTTGTCAGGCAACTGGCTGTAGGGCAACCGAAGCTTCTCAAACGTCCGCAAAATACTTTGCAAGCCGGCCGAGCAGAGGAAATACTGCTGCTTCAAGCGAAGCAGCTTGCCCTCATAATTCGAATCGTCCGGGTACAGAAACGCCGAAATGGATTCTACCGAACGATTGTAGTCAAGAAAGCGGTAGTAACCGCCTTCGCCTCGAATCGGCCCTCGGACAGGATCAAGTGCCGATTCCGCACTCCAGATCCGCAGCGTATTCACCTGCGCATGTCCGTAGCCCACAAGCGGAATATCGTACGGAACTGCCCAGACCGTTTCGGCATCCTGCGTCTCGAATACAAGACGACCGTTCTCCTCCCGAGTTTCCACACGTCCCCAGAACTGAACCTCGACCTTCTTGTCGGGGCGGCGCTCCTCCCAGACGTTCCCTTTTTGCAGCCAGTAATCAGGCAGCTCCACCTGGTTTCCATCCACAATACGCTGCTCGAACAGGCCATACTTGTAACGGATGCCGCAGCCATGTCCTGCATAGCCAAGGGATGCCAGCGAATCCATGAAGCAAGCCGCCAGACGGCCGAGACCGCCATTGCCCAGCCCCGCGTCTGCCTCCTGTTCTTCAATCTTTTCCAGATCCCAGCCCAGCTCTCCCAGTGCCTGCCGGACCATATCCAGCACGCCCAAATTCAGCAAATTGCTGCCCAGCAGACGGCCTATCAAAAATTCCAGTGAAAAGTAATAGACCTGCTTCTCTTGTCCTTCTTTATAGGCTTGGTTCGTTTCCGCCCAATTTTTGCCGACTTGTTCGCGGATCATACCGCCCAAAACCTTGTATATGTCTTCCGCCTGAGCTTCCTGCATCGGCTTGCCCAGCCTTCCGACCAGTTGCTCTCGAAAAGCCTGCTTAAATGCTTCTTTATTGCTGAACAAAGGTGTGACCTCCTGTTATTTCCGTTTTAAATGCTCAATTATATTTTTAAATCACGCTATTTTTGGCAATGACATAGGGTACTCTGGCGTTTCCAATCAGGGTACGATCCGGTGAAAGCTGCACATCCTTATCCAAAATCACATTCTCCACCACTGCGCCTTTACGGATCACACATTTCTGCATAATGATCGAGTTGCTTACCCGTGCGCCCTCCTCCACCCGTACCCCGCGAAAAAGGATGCTGTTCTCCACCTTGCCCCCAATCGTGCAGCCGTTGGCGATAAGCGAATGATCCACCTCGGCAGTGTCCGTATAACGTGTTGGAGCTTCATATTTGATTTTCGTATGCACCGGCTGATTCTGGAACAGCGCTTGATATTGCTGCTGATCCAGCAGCTTCATGCTGTTTTTATAGTAACTCTCAATGGAATTAATCACGGCATGATAGCCTTCATAGGGATATGCATAAATGCGCAGGCCACTAGGGTTTTTCTGAATGGCATCCCGGAAAAAATGGTTATCCTGATGAGCAATGCAATGCTTCACCTGATCAAGATACAGGCTTTTTTCCATGACAAAAATTTCCAAATAAATATTATGATGATCCTGCTCCTGATGAATGCCCGTCACCCGTCCGTCCTCATCAATCTCCAGTCGAACACAAGGAGCGTGCTCAGATTCGAGCTGATGTATTGCTTTGTACACAAGGGTGACGTCCGCGTTCTTCTCCCGATGGTAACGGTATACATCCTCAATATCAACCTTGTTGACATGCTGGGTTCCGGCGTGAACAATCGTCTGACCTGATGAGCGATGAAAAAAGTCCAGATTGTTGTGTACATGCTGCAAATCTCCAAGGGATGCATCCGTCGGATCATTCCAGTCTGGTGGCAAAATAAACAGTCCGCCCCGCCTGCGGTCCAAATCCCAAGGCCGACCTTCACCCAGATGATCCAGCAGCGATCGGTATTTGCGGCGGATGAACAGTGCAATATCATGCACCCCTGCATGCATCATATTAGATAAGGTAAAATCAATGAGCCGATATCGACTGGCAAAGGGTACTGCGGCCCCGCACCGGAAATAGGTCAATTCCTTCAACTGATCCAGTTCGTGATCCAGGTTGATGACTCCAATGAGTCGGCTCATAGCGGACACCGTCCTTATCCGGGTTATATTCGTGCATGAAGCTGGCTTTCCTGATCGAACAAAACAATTTCATTCGAGCTGCCCTCAGATCCGATGACCGCGTTGTCTTCAATAATGATGTTTTCGCTCACGATGGCCCGGTGAATGCGAACATTGCGACCAATTTTGACGTTTGGCATAATGACAGAATCGGTAATAACACTCCCTTCTCCTACCTCAACTCCGTAAAAAAGCACAGAATGCCTGACCTCTCCGTCCACCACGCAGCCTTCATTCACAATGCTGTTTTTCAGAATAGCCCGTTGGGTTATATACTGGGCCGGTTGATTAGGACTACGGGTATAGATGCGCCAGAAAGAGTCATTCAGATCCAGCGGCGGGTCCTGAGCCAACAGATCCATGTTGGACTCCCACAAGCTCTGAATGGTGCCTACATCCTTCCAGTACCCGGCAAACGGGTACGCATACAGCGACCGTCCATGCTGGAGCAGCAATGGAATGATATCCTTGCCAAAATCATGCGAGGATTCAGCATCGCTCGCGCTCTCCAGCAGATATCGGCGCAACACCTCCCATTTGAACAAATAAATGCCCATGGAGGCCAGCGTGCTTTTCGGCTGCTCCGGCTTCTCCTCAAAGTCGTATATTTTCAAATCATCATCGGCGTTCAGAATCCCGAATCTTTTGGCTTCCTGAATCGTGACGTCGATGACGGAAATAGTGCAGTCTGCTCCCTTTTCCTTGTGATAGTCGAGCATGCGACTGTAATCCATTTTATAAATGTGATCTCCTGACAGAATGAGTACATGCTCCGGGTCGTACTGATCCAAAAAATGCAAATTCCGATAAATGGCATCCGCCGTACCTCGATACCAATTGTTCCCATTCTCCTTTTCGTGGGGAGGTAACACGAAAACTCCTCCATCCAGGCGATCCAAATCCCAGTCACTGCCTACACCGATATAGGAATGAAGCACCAGCGGTTCATATTGGGTCAGCACGCCTACAGTATCAATACCGGAATGAGTGCAATTGCTGAGGGGAAAATCAATGATGCGGTAGGTTCCTCCAAAAAATACAGCCGGTTTGGCAAGTGTACGGGTCAGTCCTTTGAGTCTTTTGCCTTGTCCGCCAGCGAGCAGCATGGCAACTACTTCCTTCTTTCTCATAACAAAGACCTCCCTGTCATGTGCATCTGAAGCAATTGCGGCAGGATACTTGATAATATCCATTAAACGTGAATAGGCAGTCGTAATCGTTTCATGGACGAAGGACGGGTAAGATTTGATGGAAAGGGTAAAATCATAGTTATGCGGAACGGGCGCAATGAAGCACTAAATCGTGAAATCCCGTTCATCATTTCACATTTTGGATGATTTTAAATCGTTAGCGTATGACAACATGAGCATAAGGAGGCATGAATCATGAAGAATAAAAAATGGGTCATAGCAGCATTGGGAATGGGTGTTGCGTATCTGATGAAAAATAAAGGGGCGCGCAATAAGGTATTGAACAAGGCGCAGACCCTGATCAACCGCGCGAGAACATCTACAAAATCGTAAAGCTTTAATCCAAGAAAAAGAAAGCCTCTCTGAATAGGCATTCAGGGAGGCTTTGCTCTGACTTCCTCTACGTCCACGAACACAATGCCCGTTCGAAGGAGTATTTGAAGATGGTCAGGCATTCTCCTGATGTTCTTCTACTTCCATAATATGTTCGACGGTAAAGGTTCGATGCATCCATTCAGAGGATCGGTAGGCGTGTAAAAGACCTGCTATACGAATTTGCTCTTTATCTACCTTTTTGAAGGTATGAGTTATTTCCACCTTTCCAGTAAAAGGGAAAAAGGAAAGGCCCACAGTCTGATCCGACAGCCACTCGGCACGGACTCGCCCACATTCATGGCGAACCGCCGGAAAGCTCAATCCGTTAGCAAACCATTCATAATCTGCAGCAGGTGTACCCGGCTCACGGCTGCACAGAAACAGACTCAATTCGTCGCAGAACAACATTCTGCGTACATCCGTCCGCACCTGATGGTCAAAGGTTACACCAAATGACATCTCCTGTTTGAGCCTGTGCCGACGCTGTTCCTCCGCCACCTGATAAGCACGCGTCACTTGCTTGTCCTGAGCATCCTTATGCTCGGTCCGTCCGACGAGCTCCTTGTACATCAGGCTGCACAGCAGTGCCGCGTAGGAATTCACTTGCTCGACTTCATCAATTCCGAGACGATAAAACACAAAACGTGGATTGAGTGGAAAATCAATAAACGTATAGGGGGCAGACACCTGATCATTCCAGAAAGGAGCGGCGTCCAACTCAATCCACCCCCGGTCATGTTCCCGTGCTGCATATACAAAATCCTGTTTATGCCGTCTATTCTTAAAAGCACTTTCTTCCCACTGTAAAGCCAACTCACCTGAAATATGGGCATGGTCATGCTGCGTCGTCATCATATAAGCTTGGTCCGTTTCATAAATAACCACATGCTCTCCCCTTCCGTCCGGCGATTCATCTGATTCGTGTAAAAACCTCTGTTTGAAGGCCATGGTTATACTTATTTTCATTATATCAGGATAAGGGTAAAAAGGCAGTGAAGTTTTCCGCCTCCTTACTTCTAATTACCCATGTGCTTCCTCACTCGAAACTGCTGTGGCGTCATCCCTTCCGTCTAATCCTGCTGTTCATGAGTAGTACCGATTTTTTTTGATTTTGGTGTCTAAAGTACAGGTGCAGCATTTTTTTACAATCTATTGATTTACGAAAAAGACTATCCAATGGTACGATAAGACCACATGTTATTCCAAACATTACCTATACATCTAGATCAGGAGGATTAAGAAAAATGGATGAATTAGTTCGTTCGATTCAAAAACAGATTCGCATTAAAAGAGTTGCCTGCTGGGCGGGGATCATCCTGTGCGGGCTGTGCGCCTTAATTGGCATAGCTGCTCAAGAGTGGCTCATGGCCCTCATTACAGTTGGAGCTACTATTTTATGTATCTATAGCTTAATGCTTATGCGCGGGATGACGAAATTTTCTGTGGAATATCAACCGGGAAAACGCTTCCGCTACTATCGTCGTACCGTTCAGCAAAAGTTGGGTTATATCACCTGGGTGCAATGCTTGCTAGGAGCTTTTATTGCCCTGAATTTCACCGTGCTTAGCGGCGGGATGGTCCTTTTTGTCGTAGCCATCTTTGGTATTCTGACCCTTCAGTTCAGTATCAAGAAACGGATTAAAAATCATCAGGAGCCTGATGCCGCCGACTTGGCTGAGTTTGTACGTTTGGGGATCATCTCTCCCCATGAGCAGACGATTGGCGTGTATAAAGATTTTGTGCATCTTACCCATACGTTTCGGGGGAACCAAATTATGATCGTGACGGATAAACGCCTGATTTCCGTGTTTATAGAGGAACAGGGTCGTGCGTTGAAAACAGAAATGCTGCTCTCAAGCATAAATAAAGTACGTGCAATCGAAACGGGTTTTCAGGGTAAGGGATTATTGCTTTCGGTGAGCAACCGGGATCATAATGAGTTTCACATACATATGATCGGGCAAAGCATTTACTTTTCTCCAGAGCAGTTCGTCGGTTCTTTTCTACGGGCATTGGATGCGGCATTCAAAAGTGCACCGTACCATTTGGAAGAAACATTCCCAGCCTACCAGCAGTTGAAAATTTCATTGCATCCATCAGAGCAGGGTGTTCTGCATAAGCCTACAACTGCTTAGTCTTCATATAACGACGCCAAATAGCAAGCAAGCCCGATTCGTACTGAGCTTACTTGCTATTTGGCATACTTTTACATCAAATATCTACTTGCTGGAGAACTTCTTTTCTGCTTACTTCTGTCCAATTAATGATTTGCTCCATGATAAAACACGGAAATGAGGTCATGACTTGTAACAAACACCAGCAAGCTAAACAGACTGAGCGACAGAGGCTGTGAAATCAATTTTTTCATCCTTTAACACTCCTTTTAAAATAGTTATATATTGGTCTTGCTGTGTTGCCGTAGCTTGGGATCTGAAAATCTCAAAAATGGCGGTACACTTCCTGAACTCATGCTCATGTTCCATACCCAGGGTATCTGACAGCATGAGGGATTGCAGAATATAGTCCAGCGCAACCGTGAACTGCTGCTGCTTGATGTAATAGAGAGACAGTTGATAGCAAAAGCGAAAATAATAAGACACATTCACAGGCTCTTCGAGATATTTGAAATCGTCAATTTGTTCAGCAAAGGGCTCAAGCACAACCTCTAAAGAATAGTCGTGCCTGGATGCCCCCTCCACGATGGAAAGAAGCCCCGGTAACAGTTCTTCCGGATTGTCCCGAAGGAATTGAACGTATTCTTGCAACACTTCGGAACAGCCTGACAAAATATCAAGGGCATACAGATTGGCTTTGGCAGCATGGCGATAATATTCGATTTCCGCTTCCCCTTGAGGATCAAGACCATTAAACCAGCCCAATTCCGCATACTTTTCGATGCAATCTCGGGCTTCATCATATTTGCCCTGTTTCTGGAAGGCCATTCCTTTCATCAGATGACTGTATCCATAGTAATATACTAGTGGACGTTTGGTATGTATGGGTTGTACGGGTTTCTTGTGCGCTTTGTAGAACTGTAACTCCTGATACTTCTGGCTGGCACGCTCGTACAGATGATCACATAATGCAATCATATTGGCTCCGTCGTTAAACGAAAATGACAGCTTAATCATATTAACAAGTACATCTAAATCTGTTATGTCGGAGTGAACAAGATCATCCACCCTCCCCACCTCCTTGTCCGACTTTTCATATTCACGAAATAGAAAGTTCGCCAAACCAAAGAATTTCTGAATAACGATTATTAAATAACTTAATTACGTAATTATAACTTAATTAAGTTATATCATAAAACCAACGATGCCGCAAGCTTTTTATGAGAAAAAATCCCATTTAAGCAGAGGTAAACGGGATTTACGGATTTGGTGAACTTCAATCGTTCAGTTGTTTTTCTCCAAATGAAGTAAAGGGAGTGCTCGCCCTGATCCGTCCAGTGCGGATCGACCTGTTTGTACAAAGCCATAATGTTTGTAAAAAGCGTGTGCATATTCGTTTTGCTCATTAACGTCCACTTTGAGGCATTTGCCTTTTATTTTTTCAGCGTGCTGGATTAAACGGCTGCCTGTGCCCTGTCCGTGCCGCTTAGGGTCAACGAATAACATCTCTATTTTAATCCCGTCCAGTCCGATAAATCCTATTGGATCTTGGGTTTCGTTCCATTCCATCCAAATCTCAACTTCTCTTAGTGCACCATTTCGCACGATATGATGGTAAAATTGAATGTCTTCTTCCGTCAAAAATGTGTGAGTCTGACGTACAGCCCGATGCCAAATATCTACGAGCTGATCATGATTTTCTTCCCGATAAGCAACAATTTCATTCTGCACTGCATATCCCCCCGTACTCGTAAAATTTCATTAAGTTAACTTTTCCAGTAAGTCTAGCATACTTATTAAGAGGCAAACAAACACCAAAAGGGAGACGGAATTCTTCCGCCTCCCCATTCGTTGTAATCCTTTTACAACGTAACACCGTTTTTAAAAATAGCCAGCTCTCTGAAATTATTCTTCTCGTTGTTCACCCAGGTTCCGCTGGCTACATCGACAATGTAATCCACAAAGCTGCGGAGCGCATCCTCCATACTAACTTCTTCCACCAGTGAACCGGCGTTATAGTCGATCCAATGGGGCTTGGCCTTATACAGCGGCGAGTTGGTCGAAACCTTCATCGTCGGAACGAAGGAACCAAAAGGCGTACCGCGTCCAGTTGTGAAAATTACGAGCTGGCAGCCCGCTGCTGCAAGCGCCGAAGAAGCAACCAGATCGTTCCCCGGTGCGCTGAGCAGGTTGAGTCCCTTGGTTTTGAGACGCTCCCCGTACTGAATGACATCGGTGACCGTGGAAGAGCCGGACTTTTGCGTACAGCCCAACGATTTATCCTCCAGTGTCGTGATGCCCCCTGCTTTGTTACCCGGTGATGGATTTTCGTATACCGGCTGCTTGTAATCCAGAAAATATTGCTTGAAATCGTTAATCAGATGCACGATTTTGTCGAATACTTCCTCGTCTGCCGCACGTTCCATGAGAATCGTCTCCGCACCGAACATTTCCGGCACCTCAGTGAGTACCGTCGTACCACCCTGCGCAGCCATATAATCCGACAGCCGACCGAGCAGCGGATTGGCGGTAATACCGGACAGGCCGTCAGAGCCGCCGCATTTTAGCCCGATATTCAGCTCAGCTAAAGGTACAGGCTCCCGCCGATCTTCCTGCACAGCCGCATAAATTTCATGAAGCAGCCGTACCCCTTCCTCCACTTCATCCGATACTTCCTGGGAAAGCAAAAACTTTACCCGTTCCGGGTCATATTCCCCAATAGCTTCCTTGAACTCCTTCATTTCATTGTTCTCGCAGCCTAAGCCAAGAACCAGCACGCCACCTGCATTGGAATGCTTAACCGCATCAATCAAAATCGTGCGCGTATATGCATGGTCGTCTCCCAACTGGGAACAACCATAATTATGCTTGAGCACAAGTGCATTTTCAAAAGGCGAAATATCGCCCGCTTCCTGCTTGAAACGATTTAAAATAAGCTCGGCAATCCCGTTCACACAACCGACCGTTGGCACAATCCACAACTCATTGCGAATCCCCACGCGACCGTCCTTTCTTCGATAACCCTGAAATGTACGACTCTCCTGTTCATATAAATGAGGCGCTGGCTTAGGCTTGTAAGTGTACTCCTCCACGCCCGTCAGATTCGTCTTTGTATTATGCGTATGCACATGCTGCCCTGCCTGAATGGGCTGAATGGCATGGCCGATCGGATATCCGTATTTCAGCACATTTCCACCTTCAGGAATGTCCTGCAATGCAATTTTATGCCCACGCGCCACATTCTCGGCCAGCACCACGCGCTGTTCTCCATGTGCTCCCCACGCCAACGTCTCACCCTGCTTGTAATCACGCAAAGCGACAGCCACGTTATCTTGATCATGAATTTGAATGAATTCCAGCATTCCAGTCTCCTCCTTGCTTATGCTCTGGGCACGCTGTTCCCGGTTAGAGAATCCAGCGTCTCCTTCATTCCCCTGCTTGTAATCTCATAGACATGCTGTGCCGTCTGTTCAGCCAATCCTGCAATCTGGTTCAGGTCTTGCCCCCACCAGGTTTGCTTGCCCAGTATCTGTGCCGTTAATTGCTTCGCTCCGGCAAGTGTTCCGTCATACCCGCTCCACAGCTCGCCAAACGCGGTCAACACTTCCGCTTCGTCTGCCAAAGCAATCGGTTCGCCGTCTCTCTTTCCCCGGTAAAATACGAATAAAGACGCCAGCGAAAATACCGTTTTTACAGGTAATGCCTTATGTTGCTCCACATATTGAAGCAGGGAAGGCAAATTACGTGTCTTGAACTTGGATATCGAATTCAATGCAATGCTCATGACATAATGACTCACATACGGATTATGAAACCGTTCAATGACATCATCGGCGTATACATTCAATTCCGCTGCTGGCGAATCCAGCGTTGGAATCACTTCTTCTCGAATGAGTGACTGGATAAAAGCACCCACGACATCATGCTCGACCGCCTGCCCTACCGTATCCAAGCCATATAAATAAGCGACAGGCGTAAGCGCCGTATGTGCCCCGTTCAAAATACGCACCTTGCGTGTACGGTATGGCGCCATATCGTCGACGATCAGTACGTTCAGCCCAGCCAGATGAGCAGGTAATTCTTCCTTGAGCCATTGTGGTCCTTCGATGACCCACAGGTGATACTGTTCACCGACAACGACCAGGCTGTCCCTATAACCCAACTCTGCTTGAATCTCTGTGATCCGGTCCTTGGGATAACCCGGCACAATCCGATCCACGAGGCTGTTGCAGAACGTATTCGCTTCCTCCAGCCAGGATGTAAACTCAGCCCCAAGCTTCCACTGATCTGCATATTTCAATACAATTTCCTTGAGCGCATCTCCATTGCGGTCGATCAGCTCGCATGGGATGATTACCAGGCCCTTGCCTGGATCTCCATTGAAAAATTGAAAGCGCTTATACAGCAAAGCAGCCAGCTTACCTGGAAAGCTCTTTTGCGGGCGATCTTCCAGCCGATCCTCCGGTCCGTAAGCAATTCCTGCCTCCGTCGTGTTCGATACGACAAAGCGCAGCTCCGGTTTTTGGGACAACGCCTCATATGCTGACCAGTCTGAGCTATACGGGTTAAGCCCGCGGGTGACGCACTCCACCAAGGTATGCTCCTTCACGGCCTGCCCGTCTTTCATCCCTTCGAGAATAACCGTGTACAGGCCATCCTGCTCATTAAGCTTCTCTACGAGACCTCCTGCCTGCGGCTGTACAATGACAACACCCGTATTCCAATCGGCTAGCTTATTCATTTTGTCAAATTGCCAATCTACAAAAGCACGCAGGAAATTCCCTTCTCCAAATTGCAGCACCCTCTCAGGATGCGGCTCTGTCACGATAAAGTTTTTTCTGTTTAGTTGGTCTAGTTCATCTACTTGTTTCATCCGGAGTAACCTCCCATTATTACCTTAATGATTTCAACAACATTTTATCACAATGCACACGTTAACAAAATAGTTTTCTCAACATTTTTGGTTTTTTAAAATATTAATGACAATAATATGAACACGTTAACATATAAACTTATGCAACCATTCGCGGATCTATGACTATCTTCCTGTTGTTTCGCACCTGAACCAAGGCGGTTAAGGCTAATTAGAATAGATGCAAGATAGCACGGGCAGGATAACGTTACTTACTAGGCAGGAGGAACATCTATGAAGACAATTGCAGATACTATTGTAGAAGTTTTAGTCAATGCAGGGGTCAAGCGAATTTATGGTATCGTTGGAGATTCCTTAAATAATATGGTTGATTCCATTCGCAGCGACGGTCAAATTGAATGGATTCATGTGCGGCACGAAGAAGTGGCTGCCTTTGCAGCCGGGGCAGATGCTGATCTTAGCGGCAGCATTGCAGTGTGCGCTGGCAGCAGTGGTCCCGGAAATCTGCATCTAATTAACGGATTATATGATTGTCACCGCAATCGGGTACCTGTACTCGCTATTGCGGCCCACATTCCAAGCGACGAAATTGGAAGCGAATATTTCCAGGCTACGCATCCCGAGCATCTTTTCGGGGAATGCAGCCACTTCTGTGAGGTCATTACGACTCCACGACAAATTCCAAGAACCGTTACGATGGCTATACAACAGGCCGTTTCACGTTCAGGTGTCTCCGTCATTGTTCTTCCCGGGGATGTGGCAGCTTTAGCAGCTGAAAAGGCGCCTATTCCTGAACATGTCTACCATCCCACTGCACCTGTGGTACATCCGTCAGCTTCGGAAATTTCCCGGCTGGCCGAGTACCTGAATAAAGGCAAACGAATCACTTTGTTATGCGGCTCCGGCTGTGCGAAATCCCACGAATTGCTCATGCAACTGTGCGACAAGCTGAAATCCCCTATGGTTGCTGCCCTTCGGGGCAAGGAATATCTGGAGTATAACAATCCTTATTATGCAGGCTTAACGGGGCTGATCGGGTATTCTTCCGGATACCATGCGATGATGGATTGTGACGTCCTGCTTATGCTCGGAACAGACTTTCCTTACAGACAGTTTTATCCCGAAAATGCAGTTGTGCTGCAAGTGGATATTGAGCCTGCCCACCTCGGCAGACGCACCCCTTTAACCTATGGGCTGTGCGGGGATGTAAAAGCAACGTTGGAAATGCTGCTTCCTCATTTAACGACAGAGCATGATTCCAAGCATTTGGAAAAAACCGTCTCCCACTATACCAAGGTGCGTCAGGAGTTGGATGAACTGGCGGTTGGTAAACCGGGCCATATACCGATCCATCCGCAATATCTCACCAAGGTCGTCAGTGACGCCGCGCATGAAAATGCCATTTTCACCTGTGATGTCGGTACTCCCACTGTATGGGCAGCACGTTATTTGCAAATGAACGGCCAACGCCGACTTATCGGCTCTTTCAATCATGGAACGATGGCAAGTGCATTGCCGCAAGCGATTGGGGCACAAGCCACTGAGCCTGACCGACAGGTTATTGCCCTCTCTGGCGATGGTGGTCTGACGATGCTGATGGGCGATCTGCTTACCCTGAAACAGCATCAGTTACCTGTAAAAGTCATTGTTTTCAATAACGGCGCCCTCGGTTTTGTTGAGCTGGAAATGAAAGCAGCCGGTTTTCTGGAAAACGGTACCGAGCTGGTGAATCCTGATTTTGGCGCTGTGGCGGAAGCCATGGGTCTCAAGGGAATTCGAGTCGAAGATCCAGCGATGCTGGAGGGCGCCATTCAACAGGCATTGGCTCACGATGGCCCTGTAGTAGTGGATGTAGTGGTCAATCGTCAGGAGCTATCCATGCCGCCCAAGATTAATCTCAAACAGGCTGAAGGTTTTACATTGTGGATGATGAAAGCTGTGCTGAACGGGCGCGGTGACGAAATTGTTGAACTGGCGAAAACGAATCTTTTACGATAAAAGCCGCCACACTCGCACATATTTGAATAAAAAAGGGGCAGGAACAGCGCGTCATGCACTGAACCTGCCCTTTATGGTTTGCCCTTTTCCAACAAAAAAACTTAACGCTGTCTGTTTGCCGTTGATTTCCGCTTCATGAGCGCGGTTTCCATAAATATAAGCTCGCCCTCGTTCGACGGTGACTGGATCCGTTCCAAAATACATGCGGCTCCACGCGCGCTAATCTGCTCAATCGGTCTTTTGACCGTCGTTAATGGCGGGGTTGTATACATCGAAAAGCCGATATCGTCAAATCCAATGACCGAGACATCGTCCGGTACTTTTAAGCCGTGCTCGAATACTGCGTTCATCGCCCCGATAGCCATATCATCGTTAGAGCAAAACACCGCCGTCGGTGGTTCCTCCAAGGAAAGCAACTGCTTCATCGCTTGGCTTCCACTTTCGGTGTCATAATGGCCATGCATAATATATTCGTGCCTAATCGGCTTGCCGCTGTCAATCAGCGCATTCATGAAGCCCTCGCGCCGTTGCTGGGTGGACTTAAAGCCTTCTACCCCTTCAATGATCGCGATGCGTTCATGACCGCTTTCAATGAGAAAAGAAACTGCCGCATAGGATCCTTCCTTATCGTTCGAAATGACATTCACAATGCCTGCCCCTGGCACCTGCCGATTCAGCACGACGAGCGGAATGCCCTGACCGAGCACATGATAAATAAACGGGTTGTCCGCCTCGCTCTGACTCATCAGGATGATGCCATCAAAACGTTTGCGGTGAATAGCCGAAAAATCGGCGTAATCGTCAATCCCTCCCACAAACAGATTGTAATCCACCCCAATGACATGATTAACTCCACGGATGGTGTCCGCAAAAAAGCTGGAGCTGGTGCCTTCTGAAATACTGGTGAAAAACAGGCCAATCGTATGCGAGCGCTGGAGCACAAGGCTTTTGGCGTTAAAATTTGGAATGTAATTGAGTTGCTCCGCCAGCTCCATAATTTTTCGTTTGGTATCTTCTTTGATCAATGGGCTATTGTTGAGCGCCCGGGAGACGGTCGTATGGGAAACATTCGCCAATTTGGCAATGTCTTTAATGGTAGCTGCCATATACGTATCCTTTCTTTACTGAGGCTCTAAAAAATTATATACCCACCATACCACAAGAGCCGCCCGGAAAAGAAGACTTTCACAAATTATACGCGGTTATCAGCATGTCGACGCTGTAGCTCTTGAACCATTTCTGCATGTCTGCTGTCTGTCAGCTTGTACAGTTTACCGATTACCAGCATGGCAATGAGCAGGGCAACAGCAGGATAGAGACACAGCAGCGCTTTAATTCCGAGCAGCGTTCCAGAGGTTTGAACCACATTCGGGACATACCCGATAAGCGCCAGCCCGATACCGGAAAGAAAGCCGGATAAGGATTGAGCCAATTTGCGTGAAAAATTAAACAGCGAGTAGGTAATCCCTTCTTTCCGCTCCCCGGATGACCATTCACCGTAGTCAATGATATCGGAGACAAAGGCCCAGGTAACCCCGTTAGGAATACTAATACCAATGAACGAAATACTGGCCAGAATGGTGAAAATATATACATTCGAAGGCATAAAGAAGTTCATGGAGTCGGCAATGACACTGACCAGCATCCCAAGCATGGCTGTTTTTCGTTTACCGAAGCGCCGCACCAGCTTGGGCAGGAACAATACACCCAGCAACGATGAACCGATTATAATAAAATTCATATAAGCCATTAATTCTACATGTCCCAAATTATATTCGGCAAAATAGATCAGCAGCGCGGACTTGATATTGTACGCGGATATGGTGAAAATCGTCATCAAAACGAGTACCAGCAGAGGCTTGTTCGTCGTAAAGGTATGCACGATCACGCCAAAAGAGAGTTTTTCCTTTGGACCCGACTGACTAACAATACGTTCCTTCGTTCCCCGATAGCATATCATAAAAGCGATCACACCAATGAATGACATGATTCCCATCACAACAGGATATCCCACATGATGGTTGGGAAACAGCAAAATAAGCGGCATAACGATGACACTGGTTACGAATAATGCTCCCAGTGAGCCTGCCTGACGGAAGGAAGATAATGAAGCACGTTGAATGGTATCCTGCGTAATAGCCGCCCCCAGTGAACCATACGGAATATTCACAATGGAATATCCAATCCCCCAGATCATATAGGACGCATAGGCATAAATAAGCTTGCCCGTTGGTGAGATGTTCGGCGAAATAAATGTAAGAACCGTAAGAATAGCAAGGAGAACGCTTCCAACGATAAGAAAGGGTCTGAATTTCCCGCGTGGACCAATATGCTTGCGATAGTCGACAAAGGACCCGACAATAGGATCGCAGATGGCAGCAAACAGCTTGCTGACCAGAAAAATACCTGCGGCTGCTCCTGCTGAAACGCCTGCTACATCCGTAAAGAATTTCAACAGGTACAACTGCCCCAAATCAAACATGAATCCGTTTCCAAAGTCACCCATACCGTAAGAAATCTTTTCTTTCAGGCTGATATGCTCACCTGTCTTGTTGTCAGTTTGGATGCTCTCCTGAACGATAGGCACTCCCATACCCTGCTCACTCCTCTATTTTCTTGTGATTACTTTCACATTCTTAATGAATACGTATTCTGTTTTCAATCCCCTTACCCGGAGCTTGAAAATACTCCAGGCAAGAGCATCTATTGAAATGTGAATTTACAAGTTCATCCTGTATATCATCACTTGCTGTGAACAACCGTCGGGAAATTAAAATATTGCTTGGCATTGTTGTAGCTAATATTTTGTACCATCTCTCCAAGCAGCTCCAGATCTTCAGGCGCCTTGCCTTCTTGTACCCACGTTCCGATCAGATCACAAAGTATCCGACGGAAATATTCGTGCCGTGTGTAGGACAGGAAGCTGCGGGAATCCGTCAGCATACCAATGAAGCGGGACAGCACACCGTAGTTTGCGAGCAGCTTCAATTGCTCCAGCATGCCTTCGATATGGTCGTTATACCACCATGCAGTGCCAAACTGGATTTTGCCTGCTGTTCCGCCGGACTGGAAGCAGCCTGCAAGACTTGCCAGCACCGGATAATCAACTGAGTTGAGCGAATATAAAATTGTTCGCGGCAGACCACCTGCCAGCTCCTGTGCGTCCAGCAATGCCGCCAGCGGACGAGCGATGGAGCCGTCATTAACCGCATCATAGCCTGTATCTGGTCCCAAGCGCCGGAACATGGCAGTGTTATTGTTACGCAGCGCGTGAATATGGTACTGCATAGCCCAGCCATGCTCTGCATACTGTTTTCCAAGGAATACCAGGACGTACGATTTGTATTTCGCCTCTTCTAATGGAGTTACATTGCCTTCCTCCAGCGCCTTGCTGTATATCGCTGCCGCTTCCTCACGTGTCGTTTCTTCATAAACGACTGTATCCAGCGCATGATCGGACACCCGTCCTCCGACAGCATGGAAGTGACGCACCCGGCTCGCCAGCGCGTTCAAAAATCCTTCCAGACCGGAAACATCCAGTCCGCTCACTTCACCCAATCGAGCTACCCAAGGCTGGAATGTCTCACGGTTAATCTCCAGCGCTTTGTCCGGGCGGAAGCTTGGCAGTACAACCACCGGAAAATCGGTCAGCTTGCTGATTTGCTTATGATATTCGAGATGGTCTGTCGGATCATCGGTAGTGCACACAACGGTTACCTTTGAATTCACAATCAGATCACGTGCCCCAAAGCCCTTTCCTTGCAGCTTTTGGTTCACCTTTTCCCAAATCACAGGCGCATTCTGTTCGTTCAGCAGCTCATGGACACCAAAAAAGCGCTGAAGCTCCAAATGCGTCCAATGATACAGCGGGTTGCCGATCAGTGTAGGCACGGTTTTGGCCCAAGCCAAAAATTTGTCATAGTCTTCCGCATCTCCGGTAATCAGGCGTTCCTCAACTCCATTGGCCCGCATGAGTCTCCACTTGTAATGATCCCCGTACAGCCATGCTTCCGTAATGTTTTTGAACGTTTTATTTTCGTAAATTTCCTGTGGACTTAAATGACAATGATAGTCGATAATCGGCAGATCCTTGGCATACTGATGATACAAAATTTCAGCGGTCGGATTGCTCAACAAAAAGTTGTCGTCTAAAAATGCTTTGGTCATGGCTCATTCGTCCCTTCTATAATCATGTTTCCGGATAATTGTTAACGTGAACAAAAATGAATTCGATACTTCTGCTATCCAGTAATAGCATTCAATAACGCATAGCAGGTTACCTGATTATATCAGATTATACCGCTATAATACGATACCTGTATGTCGAATCACCCTTGATTACTTCTCCTTAAATTTAATGTTTACGTTAACAACAATTACATTGTAACCGCTATCCTTTGCAGAGGAAAGTGATTTTTATCATGAGAAGGAACAAAAAAACAGACCTGGCCTCAACTTCGGCAGATCTGTTTCCTCCGTCCAACTTTATTTCAGACTATAGCCCGGCTTGCACAGGCTTGGTTCGCAACACTTGTTTTGTCACTCTGACATACGCCCCCTCACTTATTTTTGGGCATAGACATGGTTTGAAAATTCTTCATTTCCAAATCTATGCACTTTTTTATTTTTCCTCTTGAACCGCTCTTTGAAAACGTTTTTATAAATTTTCGCTCTTTTTCAGAAAATATCGCTCTTGAAAATACCAGTTTCTGTATTATAATTGTCATATACAACCAATGTTTTACATTGAAAGTAATTCATTATCATATTCCAAAGAAGAGGTGATCGCGTTGAGCACAAAAGTGCAAGCTATCCATACTAAAACCGGTACAAAAGGAGCTGACCTTGTTGTCGATTGCTTGATTAAACAAGGTGTAACACATATTTTTGGTATTCCAGGTGCCAAGATTGACTCGGTATTTGATGTCCTTCAAGAACGCGGCCCGGAGCTGATCGTATGCCGTCACGAGCAAAATGCCGCCTTTATGGCAGCTGCCGTCGGTCGCCTAACTGGTAAACCGGGCGTATGTCTCGTTACCTCCGGCCCTGGTGCGTCGAATTTGGCTACAGGACTTGTCACCGCAAATGCGGAAAGTGATCCCGTCGTCGCTCTCGCTGGTGCAGTTCCAAGATCCGAACGTTTGAAGCGCACCCACCAATCCATGGATAACGCCGGGTTATTCGAGCCTATCACCAAATACAGTGTGGAAGTGGAGCATCCCGATAGTGTGCCAGAAGCCATTACCAACGCATTTCGGATTGCGACCTCAGCACAGCCTGGAGCAACCTTTGTCAGTCTACCGCAGGATGTGTTGACTTCCTCATCCGAAGTAACCGCCATTGAGAAGCTTTCCCTTCCACAGCTTGGAACCGCACCAGCCGGACTTATCAAACAAGTAGCAGGCCAAATCAGCCATGCCAAGTTACCTGTTCTTTTACTCGGTATGAAAGCCAGCACTCCCGAAGCTACAGCAGCCATCCGCGCACTCATTCAGAACACAGATCTGCCTGTCGTTGAAACCTTCCAGGCTGCCGGAGCCATTTCCCGCGAGCTGGAGGACCATTATTTTGGCCGAGTGGGCTTGTTCCACAATCAGCCGGGTGACATGCTCCTTGGAGCCGCTGATCTGGTGCTGACCATTGGCTATGACCCCATTGAATACGATCCGAAAAACTGGAACATTCCTGCAAACCGAACCCTCATTCATCTTGATGATCATCAGGCGGATATCGACCATGATTATCAACCGGATTACGAACTGATCGGTAATATAGCTCTGATCGTGCGCAGTCTCGCAGAAGAATTGCCTGCATTAAAGCTGTCTGAAACCTCATGCGCCCAACTGAACCGTCTCCGCCACGATCTAAACGAACAAGCTGCCGTCCCTGCCCGCAAGCACGACTATCTGATTCATCCATTACAATTCATTCGTACTCTGCGCAGCCTGATTGATGATAATGTTACGGTCACCTGCGATGTTGGTTCCCACTACATTTGGATGGCCCGGTATTTCCGATCCTATGAGCCGCGTCGCCTTCTGTTCAGTAACGGGATGCAGACGCTGGGTGTAGCTCTCCCCTGGGGCATTGCTGCCACTCTCGTTAATCCCGGTCAAAAAGTCGTTTCCATTTCCGGCGACGGGGGATTTCTTTTCTCATCCATGGAGCTTGAAACCGCGGTACGTCTCAACTCCCCACTTGTACACATCGTATGGAGAGACGGCACCTACGACATGGTCGCTTTTCAACAACAGATTAAATATGGCAGAACATCCGGCGTAGAATTCGGAGATGTGGATGTCGTGAAATATGCCGAAAGCTTCGGGGCAACCGGATTGCGTGTGCATTCCCCTGAAGAACTGGAAAGCGTATTGCAACAGGCACTACATACCGATGGCCCCGTGGTCGTCGATATTCCGATTGATTATCAGGATAATATCCAATTGGGACGTAAACTGCTGCCCAATCAGTTAAACTGACTTCACAGTTACCCAAACGTGACGAATTCGTGACATTGAATGGAGTTTAACGTTTTCTCATGAGTTTTTTGAGTTATTCATGTTAATTACTGAAAACATACGTTTATTATTGAAAAAGAAAGAAAATAAATGCATACAATCACAAAAGGAAGTGTATTTCCATGACCGTTGCAGAACTGGAAACAAAGCAAAAAACTGATCATGATATTTACCAAACGTCCACCATGCTCGCTTTATTGGATGGTCTTTATGACGGAGTCGTTGCCTTCAAGGAACTGCAAAAGCACGGGGATTTCGGGCTCGGTACCTTTGATCAACTGAATGGTGAGATGATTGCGTTTGATGGCGAATTTTATCACTTGCTTCCAGACGGTACGGCCCATCGTGTAAAACCGGAAGAGACAACTCCCTTTTCCACTGTCACCTTTTTTCGTGAAGATTTCACATATACTATTGACCATCCCATGCATCGTGAAGAGCTGGAAGCCCTGCTGCTAAAGCTGTTTCCAAGTCGTAATCTGTTTTACGCCTTCCGTATGGATGGCACTTTTCGTGAAGTGAAGACACGCACCGTGCCTCACCAAGTGAAGCCTTACAAACCTTTTATCGAAGCGACCAAATCACAGCCCACCTTCTCTTTTAACGACGCTTCCGGCGTGATTACCGGGTTTTGGACACCTGCATATGCTCAAGGAATTGGAGTGGCCGGGTTCCATTTGCACTTTATTAACGACGAACGTACCGGAGGCGGGCATGTCTTTGATTTTGTTGTCGACAAGTGCACAATCCGTGTTTGTCAAAAATCCAATCTGCACCTCGTCCTGCCCGATACACCGGATTATTTGACCGCCAATCTGTCCAGAGAAAATCTGGAGAAAGAAATCGCCATTACTGAAGGTGCGCAATAATCACAGGGCATGACTCAACAAGGTACAATGGAATTTGTTATAAATGAGATTCTACCTCATACAGAAACCAAAAGATCGCAGCCTGGAAGAGATGCTTGATGCTCTCCGGCTGCGATCTTTTATAATAAAGTTATATTTACAAAAGTGACTTTTGCATTAGACTAAAACTATAAAATAAACACAATGATTAAGGAGATGGGGGTTATATCTAAAACTTCCCAAAAAACTATAAAAAAATGTAATTGCCCGAATCCTTCATTTCGTAATTTTCAAGAGCACTCTTAATTAATGCAGGGTTATATGGCACAAATAATGCCCCAATATTTCTAATAACATCGGGAGTACGTACTGAGTCAAATTCTTTTGATTTATTTAGGTTTACACCTATGATTGTACACTTTTTCTCTATAGCAACCTCAGCCTCCCATTTTACATATTTATGCTTACGACGTGTATCTTCACCAATAAGCATAACATAGTAACCAGACATATTAATGCGCTCTCTACAACGTTTTTTTATATAAGACTCTACACTTGAGTTGACCTCGGACGTTAATTGACAGTCGGTGAAATTAAAATCAATATTTTCATTCTTTTTCCAAGCCTGCATTAAATGATAATAGTGTATATCTTTACTGCTGAATCCCACAAAAGTTCTGGGTAATCCCACTATTGCCCTCCATTCTTATGGTTCCCAAGTAATGTTAAGATGATTTCTTAGAAAAATTTTAATGTTTATAACAAAGGTGAATTTTGCAAAAATATCGATAGTTTATCCAACTGTTTCTCGGTACTCTCTCTTTCCCATTTACCAGGTAACATAGATTGTGCACGTTCTTTTAACTCATTATACTTTTCTGATTCACCAATACCAAAATATGCTTCTTCCAAAGTGGCAAGAATCCAGTACTTATCACCTCTGCTTTCAAAGTTATTCTCTATAAGTGCCTCACATATTGAAATCACTTTTAAACGTGTCCTGGCTGCTAATATGTAATCAGCAATAGCATTGTTTTTGTCACTAATATTACCTCTCATGTTTAAGAGAAAGGCGAAGTTTATTCCATTGTAGTAGTCATTCTTAATATAGAAACCTTTCTCGTAAAAAAATATCGATTTATCTAACCATATTTTATCTTCTGTCGTTTCCCATAATCTTTTACTAACAGCTCCGAGTAATCCAAGAGTTTCTGGATCTGTCGTGACATCAGGATCTAACGTTTGCAATATATCATAAGCTTTATACAAGGAAGAAAGTAAATCAGGATTTTCACTTTTATAAGTTGCTAAAGCAATCTTTTGTTTAATAAATACACTATTAGGATCAATATTTAAAGCTACTTGAAATAAACTCTTTGCAGAAATAAAGTTTTTTTGGTTCATTTCTTGCTCTGCAATTTCCAAAACAGAACTCAACGATTGTTTTATATTAGTCACATTTTCGATCTCTGCTGCTTCTTTTAAAAAAGGTGGTTTTAAACCTTCTAAGTAAGTGTATACCGGACTATCCACATTTGGGTTACTCAAAATCTCCTGTATAGTCTCCTTAAGCTCCTTACGAAATCGTAACACTTCCTCGTGATCAATACCTACACCTAAATGCTCATATGGACGAATAACTGTATGATTTAAATCGAATGGGTTTTTTAAACTCTTCTCAGCAATCGCAATAGTTGTATGAGGTCTCAAAGCATGTCTAATTCCTAATTCATAAAAAGCATTAGGGTTATAAGTAGATAAATCTGCTATAACTATATCTGCTTTCAATAAATATTGATACATAGGAACATCAATCAGACCTGAATGTTTTATGTCATCTGCACGTATGCATTTAAGACCTGCTTCCAGTACTGCAGGTTTAACTATATTCCGATATGTTTTATCTAAATCAAGATTTCGACCAGTCGAATAATCGGTTTTTATACCGTATCCCATAACAACAAAACATGTTTTCTGCTCCATATTTATTACTCCTTAATAAAATATTTTCAATCCATAGAAACTTTTTCTAAAACTATGTCCGCAATTTCCTTCGCACTATAATCTCTCCCATCCAGATATGACCATTGATCCGTAATTTCGCTGATATTTGAATCATCCAGCAATACCAAGAGCAAGCTGTCCTTCTGCTCCAAAAGTTGCTTTGTTCTTATCCCACCCCATTCTACTTGAGTCCACTTTTTCTTTGTATAAGAGGCTGAATGAAATACCACTGTATATTTACACTGATTAACATATACATCGGTTAGATATCTGTACAAATCATTTCCCCATATTTGGGCTACCTCATCCTTGTCATAAAAAAAGCGAATCTCGGTTTTCCTAATATGATGAAGCACCATTTCTACAAAAGCACGATCTTCATTTGCGAATGACAGACCAACATCATATTTTTTATCCTGCTTTGAGTTATGTTCTGAAGATTGTGCTGATGTGGATACTTTTTGCCCAACAATACTACTATTTTTCACAGTTCCACCTGTAATCATGACCCCATTGTTAACTATGGAACCAAATTTCATAACCTACACTTCCTTCGAGGTTCAATTTGTTATTTGTTCAGCTACTTTCGCAAGTTTATTTTTGAAATTACCCTTACCTGTTATTTGAGAGTTGTTAATCTCTCCACCTGTAACCATGACTCCATTATTTACAATCACATTCTCTCGTGCTTTAAACTCTCTTGTATCCACATTAACTTCTTCAAGATACTCGAGAATACTTTGCAAAAGCCTTTTCTCTATTCTTTTTCTATACATATCCACATCCGATTCCTGAAAGAAATTATGCAACTTATGATCTGCTGCGAGTTCTCTTATGCTCTTTCTAGCCCCATAGTTAAAAATTTGATTGTGTTTAATTTCCGTACGTGTCATCTCTTTTTTATAAGATTGAGCTACAAATTCATTAAACCCACGAAATACACCACCAATAGATTTAAAAAGTCCTGTAAATGTTGGGATAATGGAAGATAAAATGCTCTTTATAATAAAAGGTACTGGAATATCAGAGCCATGCTTATCTATTGCATAAAATTCCTTTTTCAAAGGGGGTAACAGATAATTCTGCATTTCTACAAACAGATTTTGTGGTGTAAAGTGTACTCTAAAAAATGTGCTGAACACAAAATCTCCGTCCCATGCTGTAACTTGAATCGATTTATAGAAGCGAACATGCTCTTCTTCTAGCTCTGTGTATTCTTGCAAAAATTTCGTATCAATCATTCTCTTAGGAGAACTCATTTCTTTCTCCAGGAACCTTGAATCATTCCTGATTTTACTGCCATCTACATAAAGAGCATTTGCAGTAGTCATGTGAGAAATACTTAGCTCATTCATTTTGCTATCAATGTATGTATACAGATCAGCGTTGTTAAGTTTGATGTATTCGTCCGAGTTTTTAATTTTTGTTTCTGCTAAAAAAGACCATCCTGATAAGCGATTACCGGCTCCTACAAATGGTGAATCCCCTCCGAAATAGATTACGTTGCCTTCCTGATTCATCTCCTCCATTTTTTTCGAAAAATCATTTTCTATCTCTTTGAGATCAGGTGCTTTGTCACTTGAAATATTTTCTGAAGAAAGCTTGTTTGTTACATACCAGTAAGGATATATTCTAAATCCAATGTTAACTAGAAAGGATAAGAATAACGGCCAAGAAATCAATAAATCTGTAAAAATCGCCGTAACAAACCATCCTAAAAGAAATAATAAAGCGCAATCCATAAAAAAGTCCCGTTTTTTTGCCTGTATACATTGAACAGCAACTTTAGCAATATCTGCTCCATAGCTAGGAGCTACAAAGCAGTAACGATTATAAACGATTTGTTCTAATACCTTTTGTCGAAAATTTCGATCTAGTTCTGCAGCAGCACATAAATAACGCGTTATCCCCGTTTTCATTAGTTATTTAGAACCCCTTTTCATATTTATACAAACTTTAGTACTATATCATTATGTTGAAGTATGTAATATTTTGTCAACCTAAATTTTCTTCATAAGATAAATTTTTGCACAAAAAAGCGGCTCTCTCTCATGAGAACCGCTATATAACCGTAGTTACGGCTTATTTAACATGTAATGATCCTGCACTCAATATCCCCGCTACACGCTGAGCGTCGAAAATACGGGAAAGCTCCTCGACTGCCGTCAAGTACAGCAGACCGTTGCCTTCCAGCTTTGCAGAATGGCCGAGTGGAATCGTGCGTTTGATCAGTTGGGCGTATAGCTCCGGCTCGGTGAGATTCCGTTCAAAGCTCGCGTTCGACAACTGCTTAATCAGCGCCAAAGCCCCAGCGACATGTGGGGTAGCCATTGAAGTACCGCTGAAGGTCGCGTATTTGCCTCCCGGAAGGGTAGACAGAATATCTTCTCCCGGCGCAACCAAATCCACCTCATTGTTGGAGTTGCTGAAATCGGAAGCATGTCTGTCAAAGTTTACAGCGCCTACGCTGATCACCTCATTATAGCAGCCAGGATAGCCCAGCTCGTCCGTTCTGTCGTCACCGTCTCCCTCATTACCTGCTGCGCAGACGACCAAAATTTGGCTCGCTACCGCCTTCTGCACCGCTTCATGCAGCTCAGCCACATCCTCGGGACCACCAAGCGACATCGAGATGATGTCTGCCTTTTGCTCAATCGCATAATGAATGCCCTGAATGATCCAGTCGTATTGACCGGAGCCTTGCTTGTTCAGTACCTTGATGATGAGCAAATCCGCCTCCGGGGCGACACCCACCACACCATCCTGATTTTCTGTTGCCGCGATTGTGCCTGCCACATGCGTACCGTGACCGTTGTAATCCGTGAAAATGTTTGGATCACTGTCATCATCATCCGTGAAGTTCCGGCCACCAATAATGCGTTCCTTCAAATCAGGATGGTCCGCATCACAGCCCGTATCCAGTACTGCCACCTTCACTCCCTGGCCTCGGGTTCGGCTCCACGCCGCAGGGGCCTGAATCAGCTCCACTCCTCGCGGTATTTTATTCACCTGTTGCTCCTGCTTGATCACTTGGTAAGGAATGATATGCACTTTACGTTCCATCCTATTCCCTCCTTCATGGATTCAATCGGAAACCATCCGTCTTTGAAACCTTCAAAAACCAAAACTTTCAAAACCGAAACTTTGAAAACCTCTACTGAAACTCTTGTTTGAGGTTACTATATTCTAGCAATTTTTGAAAAGTTTGAACATCCCCTTTTGCTTTTTTTGTAAAAAAATAGACATCCCCCCATATCTATGGAGAATGCCTATGTATAGAGGTGCCTGAGCAACTACAGCTTCAAGTGTCAGCCTGACAATGAATCCGCTTGAAGTTCAGCCTTGGACAACAGCGACTTGTGCTGCCATTTCCGACCTTTCCAGCGCAGGTAGTGGAAAATACCTCGTACCCACTCATCGCAGGCATGTGCAATCCACACCCCAAGCACACCATATCCCAGATGAATGCCCAGCACATACGCCAACGGAATTTTGATCCCCCACATCGAGATGATCGCCATCATCAAGGGAAACTGTACATCCCCCGCCGCCCGCAAGGAGTTAATGACGACGTGATTGAACACACGGCCCGGCTCCAGCAATATACAGAACAGCAAAATCGCTGCTCCCAGTTGAATAATCGCCGGCTCATCCGTAAAGATCGCCATCACTTCATATCGGAAAAAGGATACCACCACGATCACCGCAATCGTAATGACCAGAGACCATTTTAGGCTGCGCAGCAGTTGGTGATACGCCTTCTCCTTATCTCCTGCACCTATCAAGCGAGCAACAATAATTTCCGTCCCCTCGCCCACTGCCATTCCGAACACCATAAAAAAGTACACAATCGTATTCGTATAAAAATGAGTAGTAATCGCCGTTGTCCCCATGAAGCTGACAAACCGGGTCACCATCATTTGGCTGAGCTGATAAGACAACCATTCCAGTCCCGCCGGAATGCCGATTTTCAGGATGGCCACCAGCTTGCTCCATTGAAGCTGTACATAATACTTGATACGGATCGGCGCACTTACACGTTTGTATAACAGAATAAAAATCCAGACACAGGCTACAGCACGGCTAATCACCGTTGAAATCGCTGCTCCGGACACGCCCATTTGCGGCAGACCAAACCAGCCGTAAATCAGCAACGCATTCCCCACAATATGCAAAATGTTCATACCAATGCCCACGATCATCGTATCTTTCGTAAAACCATGCGAACGAATAACCGGACCTACGGTTAGCATAAGCGCTTCCAGAAACAGCGAGCCCCCTGCCAGCATCATATAGATCTCGGCATTTTCCTTAATCGTCGGGGTAATATGGTAAAAGGACAGCAGAAAATTCCGGCTTACAATAAACATCAAGCTCAGCGCCAAACCGAATACCAGATTGAAGGTCAGGGCCGAGGCCGTTACACGGCTCGCATCCACATGCTTTTGTGCACCCAATAGCTGAGCGATGATGACACCTACTCCAAGACCAAGCAGATTGAACAAGATAATCGTAAATTCAATCAGCTGTCTCGACACACCCACAGCCGACACAACCTCGTCCGACACATGGCTCAGCATGAACGTATCCACGCTACCCATCAAAATATGAAACAACATTTCTATAAAGATCGGCCAAGTGATTGCAAAAACTGTCATCGTTTTCACGACTTGTGCTTGCTTGGAGCCGCTTTCCTGCGAAAGTGACATACTTCTGTATTCCTCCCAGATGTGAACCCTGTATATGCTCAGACATTATTATTGATACCGCTTACTCAATCATAAAAAGTCATGTGCTTTTTCTCAACCCATCCTGCTCAACCAATATGCCCACGTCTCTACATACTTTTCAAGATCCCCCGGATGATGCCGAATGCAGGTAGCTATTCGAAAGTATAATCCCTGTAGCACTTCCCTGTTCAGCTCGTAACTCCCTGTCATTTCTGGCTCAAGCTTCTCTACCGCTGGCAAAATCGTATCGACAGTCAGTAGGTCCGGTGAAGAGCAAAAAGCGTATATCAGATCATATAACGGTTCTCCTACCACCGGATCAGGATCAATAATGCCCGTTAAAGTGTCATTTTCGGCAAACACGAAATTATGTACCCCACAGTCGCCATGGAGCAAGTATTTCAGATTCCGATGAGGTATTCCCGCCACAAGTGCATGAACAAACCGATGATCCTCTAGAGATAAAACGTCCTGTATGATCTTTCTGGATTCCTTTACCCTGTGCAGCAGAAAATCTCTCCATTTCACAAACGGATAGTCTGGATAACCATAATGGCGTTCCTCTCCCAGTGGCTTGTAGTGCGCGATCAGCTCCGTCGCCAGACTGAACAGAAGGTCGCTCTTGTTCCTTCCATGATAGCGGGTCAGCCCTGGCTTGAACATGTATACCAAATAACGATGCAGCGGATCAACATAAACCAGACGCGTTAATTTTTCAATTTGTGAATAGGTATGTAAAAATTCTGCTTCCGCTTCTACAATAACCGGATCATTCTGCTTGATCACATATCGAGGCCTGATTCCGTCCATGATGGCAATCACTTCGCTTGAGGTTCCTCCAGTCAGGGATTTGAGTTCTTGCATATGGCCTTCAAGTATACCTGCTTCCTGAAGCTCCTTTAGGATCAGTTGAACGTCCATCAAAAGCCTCCCCTCCATCTATGCCTCTGATTCACTACGCGACTGACGCTGGGATTCACCGCTATGATTCAATCCGTTCGCCAGTCGCACCTGCTTTAAAAAGAAATCTTTTCATGCTCCGCATAAATTTCAAGCGCACGCTCCATTTTGTGGACATAGTCCTCATCCTGGCTGGTACACAGGAACGTAATGTGTCCCTCCTGCGATTGACCCGCTTTTGCCGGAGATACCAGCAAATTGCGCTCAGACAACACCTGTTTTAACCGTCTGACCGTTCCCTGACTCCCGTCGATTAGCTGAATATGGGGAGGCAGCAGCCCCTTCAAGATCTCCTTATAAAAGGGATAGTGTGTGCACCCCAAAACGACCGTACCATATAAGTTCAGATCGAACGCAGACAGCTTACGGTTAAAATATTCGGCCATTACTGTCCGGTCAAAATTTAACTGCTCACAATAATGCACCAGCTCGGGCAAGGGCAACGAATCTACACTTCCATGATCGTCAACTCTGGACACCAGCGCTGCATAACCGGATTGTTTTAATGTCAACGGCGTGGCTAACACCAGCACTCTTTTACCATTCGCTCGATTCATCTCCACCGCAGGCTTCACGGCCGGCTCCATACCAATGATCGGGAGATGGTATTCGTTCCTCAGCTCCGCAACCGCGATACTCGTGGCTGTATTGCAGGCAATGACCAGCGCCTTAACGTCCTCTTTTAAAATAGTTTGTACCGAAGCCTTGACGTATCCGCACACCTCTTGCGGTGTTTTCGTCCCGTAAGGAACATGAAGCGTATCTGCCAAGTATACAAAATTTTCGTTTGGCAGCCGTCGTAAGGCCTCAGATAATACCGTAATTCCACCCAATCCTGAATCAAAAAAACCAATCTTCAAGCTACTCACCTTTTTTCGTTCATCTGTTGTACCTATCCTGTTGACCACATGGTAATTTCATTCTTCGCCTATGGACCATTCTTCTAATCGGCTCATACTTAAATTTTACCGCAAAACTGATATTTTGCAAAAGAAACACATAAATTTTACAGTGTAAAAAATAAAGTAGCTTGTTAAAATAAATTTAATATAAAAGTGTTGACAGATATTATCTTTATATTGTAATATTACGAGGTAAATGACTTACTTAACTTACCTAGGGGGAAATAAATCATGTCTAAAGTACTATTTGTCAAAGCTAACGATCGTACAGCCGAAGAATCCGCAACCGTTAAATTGTATAATGCCTTTTTGGAAAGCTACAAAGCTTCCCATCCATCCGATGAAATCACTGAACTGGACCTGTTCTCCGTCGAGCTTCCTTATTTGAACGCCAACATGATTAACGGCACGTTCAAATCTGCTAGAGGCTTGGAGCTGAACGCTGAAGAAGCTCGCCTGGCGGGCGTAGCTAACGGCTACCTTGATCAATTCCTTGCAGCAGACAAAGTCGTATTCGCTTTCCCGCTTTGGAACATGACGATTCCAGCAGTATTGCATACTTACATTGACTACCTGAACCAAGCTGGTAAAACGTTCAAATACACTGCTGAGGGTCCAGTTGGTCTCGTAACTGAAACTAAAGTAGTCCTGTTGAATGCAAGAGGCGGCGTATACTCCGAAGGCCCTGCTGCTGCTGCTGAAATGTCTTTGAACTTCATGAGCAACATCTTATCCTTCTTCGGTGTGAAAGACATCGTGAAGGTTGTACTGGAAGGACATAACCAAGCTCCAGATCAAGCACAAGCCATTGTTGAAGCTGCTGTACAAAGTGCAACAGAAGCTGCAAAATCCTTCTAAATCCATATATATGAACAAAAGAGGATATCCGCCCCCTATTTGGGATGGATATCCTCTTTTTTTATTGATATCGTGTTACGTGTATAGCAGCACTTTCCCCGTACTTTTTCTGCTTTCAACCCACTGATGCGCCAACGCCGCCTCTTTTAACGGAAATCTTTCACTGATCTTGATGTCTAATTGCCCATTTTCCAATAGCTTGAATACTTGAACTGCAATTTCCCGTAACATTTCAGGCCGTTCTTTTCGGGTCGTGCTCAAACTAAATCCAAGAACAGAACGACAGCTTGCATGCAGATCGCTTGTTTGGAGCTGTGCGCTTCTTCCGCTGGAGTTACCAAACATCACCAAGCGTCCAAAATGAGCCAGACAGTTTAAACTTTTCTGCGTTATATCGCCTGCCACAGAATCTAAAATAATTTGAACGCCTTTGCCTGCGGTCAATTCATTGACTTTCTCCGCAAAGTCCTCTGTTTCGTAACAAATAACATGATCTGCACCTGCACTTAAGGCCACGGGAATCTTGTTTTCATTCCCCACCGTTCCTATGACCTTTCCTGCACCTAACAACTTGGCTATTTGTATCGCTGTTGTTCCTACGCCGCCAGCCGCCGAATGGATTAGTACAGCTTCCCCTCTGGTTAACCGGGCCACATCAGCAAGGAGCTTATAAGATAAGAAGGATACAATGCCGCTCGCTCCTGCTGTGTCCATATCCACACGATCAGGTAACACAAAAGTCAGATTTTCTTCTGCAACGATATACTCCGCGTACGAGCCATGATGTGGTAAGGCAATGACGCGTTGACCCACACGTATAGATTTCACATCAGCACCCACTTTTTCCACAATCCCTGATGCCTCCAGTCCAGGCAAAAAAGGTAGCTTGCCTTCCCCCTTCTTCCCGTATCTGGCTTTAATATCCGCATAATTAACACTGGTTGCGTGAACCCGGATTAACACTTGTGTGGATTGAAGGGATGGAATTTCAATATCTACATATTTCATGTATTCCGGCGATCCGAATTGTTCGACTATAATGGCCTTCATCTCTTCATTCCTTTCTCTCCAAAAAGTAATGTGATATCGTTACTACTTAAAAACGATGAGTTTGTTGCACGAACCTGTTTTCCACATATTCGACATGCGCTTTTTCATCTCCTTGCTATCCTGATGAACTCGTTCAAATTTTGCATAAAAAAAGTGCTCCCACTGATCTACGATCAAATGAAAGCACGTGTCTGCTATGCGATTACTTCTATTTTAAGGAATGAACTGCTGCACGATTTTAACGACCTTACCGTCACGCAACGTCACATGGTATGGAAATTGGCTGAGATCCAATACATCTTTTTTGGCAAAATCTTTTTCAAACTGTGCCAAAGGGATCGATTCATTCCATTTTACATCTGTATCTTCTATACGACCTGTATGATCATAAATTTGTACCTCTACCGAAGCATCTGGGGCAACCTGGTACACGTCATTTTGCACGGAATTATTCACGATGTAGTAACCGTCTGGTGCTCCGTCCAACCCTGTGTTTCCTTCATGCTCCAAGAACGCCTTGTCTGCTGCCTTACCTTCATACCATTCAATCGGATCTGCCGACAAATAGATTTGTCCGTTACGCATCTCCAATTGATTTATATATACGGTCTCCTGATTTTCAGCAGGTGTTACGGGCGTGTAGCCTTGTGCTGTTGCTCCCGCCGCCGTCATCAGCATCATCATTAAAGCCAATACTGTCCATTTCGAAGCTAGTCTCATCATGTCTGATCTCTCCTTACCGTCTGGGTTATGTACACGGTGTCTGTAAGCTTCATTACCCTTATGCACTTACTATAAACGTTGTACGGTTAAAAAGTGTATCAGAACCATAAAAAAGAAGTTACGATTTTTTAAGACTTGGTCTTAAAACTTGCTTACATGTCTTATTTACAGCTTTTTATTTGATCAATCCGACCTGACGCGCCTGTTCTTCAGTGAGAATAAACTCTTCATTTTGCCACACCTCGTCCTCTTTGGTTACAGCGAACATACCCATGATCTCTGTCCAGATTCCTTTGTCGGCGGCTTCCTTTTGCGTAATGATAATTTTCATATGATTTACTCCTCCTTGTGTAAAATGTGTTTAATCGGCAGTTTTTGGTCTATGTGGCCCACTGCGCGAACAGATGGTTTCTCCGATCACTGTTGAAACCTGATTTTTTGAATTAGGTTCTTATGGTTAAAATCAAGTTCCAAAGGCGAACGCTATCGCTTCTCCGAAATCCATCTGCCCGCTCCGTTACTCAGCTTATCTCTAGCACACCACGAACAAAACTACCGATATGAACAGCTCTCGTCTCTCCTAAAATGTATGCTTTTGATTAAGAAACTTCTAACACTTATGTTGATCTTACAATGCTCATCTTAAATTTACCCAAATGATTCTTGTCCCACTTATAACATATGTACCCTTTTACTGCCGAGATTATTCGCTTCTTATTTGTAACCTTAAAATTTTATACATGTGATTTGTTATTTTTCATGGAGAAATTCTTTGCTTGCTCTATTCTTTAGTTAGAGTCTCCCCTAGTCTAATTAAAATAAGAAAAGGACCCACATAAGTGAGTCCTAAACTATCAAGCTTCTATTTATCAATTAAATTTACGTAATGATTAAGTATAGCAAAAGCAGGCATCCTAACAGCACTCCTTAACACTTGAGCAACCGCTTTCTTGCCCACTTCGTCATCATTTAAGCCTATAGATCCGATGACTTGACTAGAGAACTCCTGAAAGCTTAAAACAGTGGGATTCCCCCCCTCTTTTTGTTTTAAAAGAATCCTGGTGTTTTCTTTTAAAACAGAGTTTAAATTGTTGTACTGTTCACGGTTGAGCCCTTTAGAAATCACCCAATCCCATATTACATTTTCTTCGGGATTTACAGCAATCTGTCTCAACAAATCCACATACAATTCAAGGCGATCGACCTTTTCCTGAAAGGGTGTATTTGAGCGATCTAAGGATGTATGTAAGATTTCCATGATGAATATACCAGCTTTTTCTGCGCTTTTCAACATAATTCAACAAATTATGTTTATATATTACAATATATCCATATTAAATATTGTTATATATCATATGAAATAGAAAATGACTTCTATAAAAATAGCCAGCTATAAAAAGAAAAACGGCCGCAGGTTTAACCTACAGACCGTAATTCTCAAGAATTTTCTATGAACAGTTGCCCAGAAGCACAAAAGCAGCGGAGAGGACGGAATCGTTCTGAAGAAGCGTTAGCGTTCGCCTTTGTTCCCGGATTTCTACCCTTGAACATATAATCAAGAAATCCGGGGGCAACAGCGATCGGAAGAATGATCCGTCCTCGTAGCGGTCATTACCCGTATACCGTTTACCGTTACTCAGCCACCCAGCCTCTATCAAACTTTATACAGAAAAGTAAAAAGGTTGAACGCATACCGGCTTGGACACGGTTACTTGTTGTCCCGTATAGGTCAGTCGTCCACTAGCCTTGTCCACTTTAAATGTAACGATGTTATTCGTATCGCGGTTTGCCACGAGCAGATGCTCGCCGTTTGGAGTCAAAGCAAAATGACGTGGATGCTCTCCTTCGGCAGAAACATGCTCTACCAGGCTCAGCTTGCCTGTTGCAGCGTCTACAGCGAACACTACGATGCTGTCATGCCCACGGTTGGAACCGTACACATAAGCACCATCCCCCGAAATAGCAATCTCAGCGGTTGTGTTTTCGCCCGTAAAATCAGACGGCAAAGTCGGTACGCTCTCAAGCTCGGTAAGCTTGCCTGCTTCTACGTCATACGCAAAAGAAGTAATGGAAGAATCCACCTCATTAATGACAAAAGCAAATTTACCGTTCGGGTGGAACGTCAAGTGACGTGGACCTGCACCTGCATGGGTTTTCGTTTCGCCATGAAGTACCAGTTGTCCTTTACTGTCATCAATGGTGTAGACACGGATCAGATCCAAACCGAGATCCTGTACGAAGAGGAAACGACCATCAGGGCTAAAGAAACTGGAGTGTGGATGCGGACGATCCTGACGCTCAGGATGCGCTCCCTTGCCCTCATGCTGTTTAACATCCAGCAACTCGCCGATACGGCCATCCTCGGTTAGAGACACCAGTCCCACCATTCCTCCGTGGTAGCTGACTACGATCAGGTAGCGATCGGATGGATCACGCTGAATGTGACAGGTTGTTGCGCCAACGTTTTCCGCCCGGTTAAGCAATGTAAATGTCCCTTTGACCGGATCAATTTCAAAAGCAGCAGCTTCGCCCACCTTCGCTCCAGTAGCAGAAGTCGTTTCTCCAATGGAATACAGCTTCCGGTTCTTCACGTCTACGTTCAGGAAGGTTGGATTTTTCAATCCGGAGAACTCATCCTGTAATGTAAGAACCCCTGTCTCTTCATTAAAAGTGTACGCATAAACTCCGCTGCCTTCCAATTCGGCGTAAGAGCCTGCGAAAACGAGCAATTTTTGTTGTGCTGTCATGGTTGTGTCCTCCTCAAATTAGAAAAATAATGGGCAATTGGAATGATTACTCCTGGTTCAAATAGCGCTAAGAGGCGCGTTCCACGACGGGCTCTGTAGATAAAGCTACATTTCCCGCTACGGCACGTGAGATCATGCAAGAGCTCTCTGCCTGCTCTGCCAGCCGCACTGCCTGTTCGATCTGCGATTCTGTCGCATCGGCGGCCAAATGAACTCGTGGACGATGGATAATTCGACGATATGTAAAAATATTGTTCGTTACATCGACAATCCCTTCGGATTCCAGCGCCAGTGAAGCCACCGTAAGACCAGCGCGCTCCATCATCGCCGCCAATGTAATCAAATAGCAGGTCGCGGCAGCGCCTAGCAGCATTTCATCCGGATTGGTACCCACACCGGGACCACCCATCTCTGCCGGGATCGAAATCGCTGTCCGCAGCTGTCCGGCCTCAATATACCCAGCGCTGTTGCGCCCCCCGTTCCAGTCTGCCTTGAGCAGAAAGGTATGCTCCATTTCAGGTCACTCCTCTCTCTTATATTATGAATCTTTATAGAGGTGAATGTAAAGGTTAGTCGATCTCCCGATTTTTCGTTTCGGTACCCAGCAACCATACCGCCGCCGCTCCAATCAGGATCGCTACGAAGAAAATGACAAAGATAGATTGTATCGCCATGCCCTGTCCAACCAGCATTCCGACCAGGAACGGTCCAATCACGCCACCGATACGACCAAACGCAGCCGCCATACCCACTCCGGTAGAACGGACGGCTGTTGGGTACAATTCCGGGGTATAGGCATACATGGCTCCCCACGCGCCGAGATTGAAAAAGGACAAGCAGATACCGGCAGCCAGCAGCATTCCTGCCGTTTCCGAGGTACCGAACCAAATAGCAGACACCGCCGTTAGCAGTAAATAGACGATCAGCACGAATTTGCGGCCCAGCTTTTCAATCAGATATGCCGCAGTAAAATATCCTGGCAATTGCGCCAGCGTCATGATCAGGACATACTCAAAGCTTTTAACCAGTTCAAAACCCTTCATAAACATAATGCTTGGCAGCCACAGAAACATTCCGTAATAGGAAAATACAACCGTAAACCATAAAATCCACAGCATGAGCGTGGACTTGCGGTTCGGCCCTGACCAAATGGAAGCCAGTCTTTCACGCAGTGGAAGCTTGACACTCTGCTGCTTGTATCGTGGTGAATCCTCTACCGCTTTGCGTAAATAAAGGGCGTACAGGGCTGGTACTGCGCCGAGAATAAAGGCCATCTGCCAGCCGTACTTTGGAATAACAAAATAGGCAATAAGCGCAGAAAGAATCCATCCCGCGGCCCAGAAGCTTTCCAACAAAACGACCGCTTTTCCCCGTTCCTGAACCGGCACCGATTCCGACACCAGCGTCGAAGCTACAGGCAATTCCCCTCCCAAGCCTACGCCTGCAATAAAGCGCAGCACCAACAGTACACCGAGCCCGGTCGCCAAAGCTGACAAGCCGCTTGCAATAGAAAAGATCAACAGCGTCCACACTAATATCGCACGCCTGCCGTAGCGATCAGCCAAAATCCCCGCTAAAGCGGCCCCAAACACCATCCCTATCGAATTCATCGCAGTCAACAGACCAATCTGCTCTGATCCCAAATGCCACTCCTTAGCCAGCGCTGCGGCTATGAACGAAAGCAGCCCAACGTCCATGGCATCAAACAGCCAACTGAGTCCTGCGCTAAACAGCAGCTTTCGCTTTTTGGATGGTGGTAATGAAGTCAATTCACTCATGATTCGCTCTCCCTTAAAAATGCATTATATATAGCCGTATATTCAGGTGTCTTGTCACCTGTAGCTTAGCATCTATTGTACCGCAAGCTCCCTCCATCTGCGAGCATTTTAAAGTAATAACATCTCTTGTTGCTACTGTTGAAAGGAAAACGAAAAAAAGCGGAAGATTGCCTAGGGCAATTCTCCCGCCTTCTGGAACCTGCCACTTACCGGTTTTGGACCAGACCGATGATCGTCACCATGAGCACCAGCAGTTGGATGAGTGTATCGTTGCTCATTCCAATCGCCTCCATCCCATATGAGATACTCCTTCGGCCGTTTCCCCTCTCCCCGGATCATGACACTTGTTCCCCAATACATACCTATGCAGGCGGCGGGAAGCTTATGATCTGTAGTGAATGAAAATTCTCCATATTCATTTAAGGCTTGATCCAGGACCATTGCAAATCCATTTCCTGAATGCATTCGCGGTTATCGTGTTCATCATTGGCGACCAGCGGGGTCACCGGATAGATGCTCATATCGCCCTGTTCATACGTGCACAGCAACGGTAGCAACTCATCTATGTTCTTAATGGACGGGTCCAGCCATGAATCCATATTCGAGGGTTCCAAAATGGCGGGCATACGTCCGTCAAATTCACGAATATCCGCATTGGCCTGCACCGTCATCATCGTACAGGTACGTAGCGGCTCCTTACGGCTATCCTGCCATACCTCATACAATCCCGCGACCGCAAACATTTTCTGTCCTGGCAACACCACCCGCACCGCACACATACGTTTACCAAGCTTTCGCCAATAATAAAAGCCGTTGCAAGGAATGACACAACGTCGGGTTTCGGCCATTTTGCGGTAACTCGGATTCACTCGTACCGTATTCAAATCGGCGTTGACACAATCCTTGCCCCAGTAGGGGATAAATCCCCAGCGAAATTCATCTAGCACCCGTTCCCCCTCCTGATGCAGCACGATGGGAACATGCTGGGTAGGGCTCATATTGTAACGTGTTTTATAATAATACATCACCCGTTGTATGCCAAAATGATCCCTTACCTCGTCCAAATCAGCCGATAACGAAAACCTTTTGCACATATGCTATTCATCCTTCCGCCTTCTTTTTCATCTATTGTGCGGTTATACAAGGAAAAATATGCATATAGCAAAAAAGCGCACGGCAAGAACATATAGCAATATCCCCGCAGTTTTGAAGCTACGGGGATCGATGCTAAGCTATATCGTTACTATTTCTTTTCTACTGCATGACCGCCAAATTCATTGCGCAGCGCGGCAACGACTTTCCCGTTGAACGTATCTGCATCCAGAGAACGGTAACGCATCAGCAGGGACAACGCAATAACCGGAGTAGCCGCCTGAATGTCCAATGCCTCCTCAACCGTCCATTTGCCTTCGCCGGAAGAGTGCATAACCCCGCGAATTTCATCCAGATTTGCATCCTTGGAAAATGCACGTTCGGTCAAGCCCATCAACCAGGAGCGAATAACGGAACCGTTGTTCCAAACGCGTGCCACTTGCTCATAATCGAAGTCAAAGCTGCTTTTCTCCAGCACTTCAAAGCCTTCACCAATGGAGGCCATCATACCATATTCCACACCGTTGTGAACCATTTTGAGAAAATGTCCGCTACCGGATTTACCTGCATACAGATAACCATTTTCAACTGCTGTATCGCGGAAAATAGGCTCAACAAACGCCCATGCTTCCGGGTCGCCGCCAATCATGTAACAAGCGCCACTACGTGCACCTTCCATACCACCGGAGGTTCCGGCATCCATGAAGCTGATACCGTATTCCTTCAGACGGGCATGACGAGCAATCGACTCTTTGTAATGAGAGTTACCGCCTTCAATAATAATGTCCCCTTTGGACAAAATCGGTTGAAGCTGATCCAGCACGGAATCAACAATTTGATGGGGAACCATAATCCACAGTACTCTTGGGGATTGGGTCGCCTGCACAAGCTCTTCCAGTGTGGAAGCACCTGTAGCACCGTAATCCTTCATTTCTTGAATCGCTGCGGCATTGACGTCGTAAGCGACAACTTCATGCTTGTGATCGATCAAGTTTTTTCCGAGATTCAAGCCCATTTTTCCCAAACCGATTAATCCAACTTGCATTGTAAAGGCCTCCTGCCGTAGCAAAAATATATTCTCAATGTAGTGATGTGTACATGTTTACGAACGAACAACCGCTTTTTCAGAACGTTCTGACTTTTGATCCAGCCACCATGTAAAGCCCTGTTCCTCCAACAATTGGTCAGAAGCCTCTGGACCGTAGGAGCCTGCCGCATACGTATGAAGCGGAACTTCGCCGCGAGCAAAAGCTTCCAGCACTGGCTGTACCCACATCCATGAAAGCTCAACTTCATTCCAGTGAGCGAAATAGGTGGAGTCGCCGCGCAGCGCATCAAAGATGAGGCGCTCATAAGCTTCCGGTACATCCTTGGCCTCTGATGTGTAATTCATCAGCACCGTCTCCAGTTGACCATTATTCAGTGGGTCCTTACTGTTCAGACGCAGTGTTACCTTTTCATCCGGATTCACATGAATCGTAAGCAAGTTCGGCTCGGAAGGCTGTCCTTGAGCCGCATACGGGTCTGTGCTATCCTTTTTAAATTCCACGACGATACGTGTAGATTTTTCCTTCATGCGTTTGCCTGTGCGAATATAGAACGGCACACCTGACCATTGCTCATTGTCAATCCACAGACGAGCTGAAATGAAAGTATCATTTTGTGAGTCCGGTCCAATGTCCGGCTCTTCTTTATAGGAAGGAACTGTTTTTCCGTTAATCTCACCGTTCGTGTATTGGCCTCTCACCACGCTGGAAGCAATATCGGAAGGATCGAGCGCACGCAACGCCTCCATAACCTTGCTTTTTTCGTCACGCACCTGATCTGCCGTTACATGTCCCGGCTTATTCATAGCCGCCATCATCAGCACTTGCAGCATGTGATTCTGCACCATGTCCCGAATAGCTCCGGAGTGATCATAATATCCTGCGCGTTCCTCGACGCCTACAGTTTCGGAAGCGGTAATTTGCACATTGGCAATGTATTGATTGTTCCACACACCCTGAAGCAAGGGATTAGCAAATTTCAAGGCTTCCAGGTTTTGCACCATCGGCTTACCGAGGTAATGGTCAATACGATAAATTTCATCCTCAGCAAACGTTCTGCTTAAGCGATCATTCAGCTCACGTGCAGATTCCAGATCATGTCCGAATGGTTTTTCGATAATAAGCCGTTTCCAGCCCTTCGTTTCAGCCAAACCGCTTTCCCGGATGTTGAGGGCAATCACATCAAAAAATTCCGGTGCCACCGATAAGTAAAACATGCGGTTCCCCGGAATTCCCAAGTCATTTTCACGTTGCTCAGCAAGCTGTAACAGCTTTTTATAATCTTCCGGGTGATTGACGTTCAATGCACTGTAGCGGAAAGCGCTCAGGAACTGATCCATCTGTGCACGGTCATTATTCACGTATCTGGAAAAATCCTTAATGGATTGTTCTACGTTACTTTGAAACTGTTCGTCAGCCACTTCACGACGCCCCATACCAATTACAGAAAAGGAAGCCGGAATTTTACCTTCTACAAACAAATTATACAAGGCAGGGTAGATTTTACGTTTAGCCAAATCCCCTGTCGCTCCAAATAAGACAAAAGTCATTGAATCCATAAATTATTCCTTCTTCCCATTATAAAAGATGAGGTTATTAAAAGTTACCTGAGGAATTAACGTAACCTATAATACACCCAAAATAAGGGGCAAGTCAATCAAATTTTAGCGAAATCGTGAACATTCGATATTTCCTGTAATGATAACGTTTTCTGTGGTATGATTGACGCAAGGAATGAGGAAAAACTGTTAAAAATGTCACAGTTGACACAAACCAAGATAGTTACTATTGGTATACAGAGTTACTTTTAGTATACTGTTTAAAACAACCAATGAAATTGAGGGGATTCAGATGAGCGACGACAGGCAGCCTAAGCTTTTGTGCGGCAAGGTGGAACAGTCCTTTCAGATCATCAGCAAAAAATGGACCGCTCTCATCATCCATACTTTGATGGAACATCCCAAACGATTCAGTGAGATTCATGTTTCCATACCTGATCTTAGCAAACGTATGCTGAATGAACGTATTAAGGAGTTGGAGCATAGCGGCCTGATCCTTCGCAATGTCATTACAGAGCGGCCCGTGCGTACCGAGTATTCGCTGACACGCAAGGGTAAGGAGCTCGGTGATGCATTGAATGGCGTAGAGAGCTGGGCCGAAAGATGGCTCTAACCGCTAACAGGAGATCGTCATACACGGTCTTCTGTTATTGTGTTACCCTTTAGGAATCGTAATACAGGCTATAATGTGAAAATAATGGTACGCCTACCCGGCAGCTCATGATTTCGGAGCGAACCAAGAAAGGATGAGACCGATGGCATTTGGCATTACCCGGCAGGAGCTTTCAGCTTGGAAAAGAGAGGTCAGTCGTGGTGAAATTGCTTTTCTGACGCATTACTGGCTGGATGACCGCTTTCCAGGTATTACAACCGTAACCAAGGTGGGGTGTTCCAATTTGGACAAGTTGCGTTTATGGTGCAGCAATAATGGATTGGATCCCCAATATATTCACCAGCGTCAGCCCTATCCCCATTTTGACCTGATCGGCAACAAACAAACGGAAATTTTGCGCAAGTATGGCATGAACGAGCAATTGGAGCGCTTCGGCCTTCATCTTCACACAGGTATATGTCCACCATTTTAAACCGCAGTTCCTAGAGCTGCGGTACTTTTGTTTTCATACCAGATAATACTTTGTGTATCCAGATCGCTGACATCGCTCCTTCTCCCATCGCGACAGTCGCTTGCTCGGCATGGGCCCCCAAATCTCCGGCTACCCATACATTCTCTACATTGGTCATTTTGCTGCGGGGGTGAGTCTCAATATGCTTGTTATCCAGCAAGTGCACGCCCAACTGCTCGGCCAGCTCTGAATGGACTTGGTTGCCTCCAAAGGCCAAAAAGCCCCGCTCCGCCCGAACAACCTCTCCATTAGCCAGCCGAACTCCTTCAAAATGTCCCGGTTCCCCGATCATGATCCTGGAAATGGCTTCCTCCTTGTATCCTATTCCTTTCTCGCGCAGCTTCATCATCAGCTCGTCCGGCACCTCTGAACGCTCATGGTTTACATAAACCAGGTGGTCGGTACGCGCCGATAAAATCAGAGCCATGGAAGCTCCGGCTTTTCCCGCCCCCATCACGACCGTACTGCGATCCTGAACCTCGTATCCGTCACAGTCCGGGCAGACATACACGCTATTGCCCAAGCAGGCCAGAAGCCCCTCCAGCTTTGGAAAGCGATCGGTCAGCCCCGTTGCCAGCAGCAGCGTCTTTGAGGAATACACCGTTCCCTCTTCCACTTGAATGGCAAAAAGCTCATCTCTCTTGGCAGCTTTCACCGCCTTACCTTCAACAAATTCAGTGCCTAGCTTCGTGGCCTTATTACGTCCAAGCCGTCGCAGCTCCTCACCTGAAATCCCATCAGGAAAGCCCAAAATATTATGATACTGATGGCACAACGTGGAACGACCATAGCCCGAATCTATCACCAGAACCCGATGGCTGCTATATCTTCCCAATTGAATGGCTGCTTGCAGCCCGGCAATCCCTCCGCCAACAATAATGCAATCGTATGGCATATATTTTTCCTCCCTCATCAATAACACCTATGTAACCCTCTCATACAAATTTAAACGTAGCATCACCCGCTTCCGCCTGAATTAACCCCTGAATCATCCCGTTCACAAAAAAGTACATATCCAGAAGCTCACTCCTTAAAAATGGAATGTCAAAAAGCACTGTGGGTATCCACAGTGCTTTGATCAGGCGAGCATGAATCGTCGTTGCATTGTCTGGCTTATTTAAACGTTTTTACGCGTTCTTCAACAGGTTGGAATTCTTTTTCACCTGGTTGGAATGTCGGTTTACCGAATGGCAATTCAGCAATCAGTTTCCAATGCTCAGGAATGTTCCATTCATTTTTCACTTTTTCGTCGATCAAAGGATTGTAATGCTGAAGGGATGCGCCCAGTCCTTCTTGCTCCAGAGCTGTCCATACCACCAATTGCAGCATACCGCTGGATTGGTTAGACCAGATTGGGAAGTTGTCCGCATAAGCTTCAAATTGTTGTTGCAAACCAGCCACTACATTGTTGTCTTCAAAGAACAATACAGTGCCATAGCCGCTACGGAAGCCGTTCATTTTCTCAGCAGTAGATTTAAATTGCTCTTCATTGCCTACAACTTCGCGCAAAATATTTTCTGTAATATTCCACAATTTGTCGTGATGCTCTCCGAGCAGTACAACTGCACGTGAAGTTTGGGAGTTGAAAGAGGTAGGTGTATATTTAACAGCTTCCTCTACAATCTCTTGAATCCGTTGGTCGGAAATTACTTGTTCTTTGCTAATACCGTAATAGGAGCGTCTTTCTTTCAGAGCTGCGAAGAAATCTTTAGCCATTTTTGTTACCTCCTGAGAAAAATTAATTACTTTTCGTAACTAAATATATATTGTATTTGTCTTAAAGTCAAGAGATTTCTTTTTAAATATTACCAGTTCCTTGATTCATGATGGGCCAGCATTGTATTTTTTCTCACTGGAAGAGGTATGCTTGGTGACATCCTTATCTTTTTCCTCCTGACGTTCCATCTTAAATCCTCTACGGGAATGGCCTCTACCGTCTGTTCACTTTCAAATCGGTCGAACAAGCTCTCCTGCTCCTTCGGATACTGCTCAGGGTGATCCCGATTTTCGCTTCCCTCCCTATCGGATTGGTGTCCACAGTATACTTTTACCTTTCAGGTCAGGGATTAAACGCAAAAAAAGAAAATCTCCGCAAAGATTTTCTCTACTCACGTTCTTGTTTATAGTTTATTGTTGAATTATTGTGAACTGGATTCCCCTGTACACTCATGAAAAAGATGTGGTTTCAGCTTCTCTCCTGCAACAAGCTTCTGCACCAGTTCTGTGCCCGCAGCAGGCGTCATCTGACCATACCAGTCCCCTTGAGGGTATACGATAACAACCGCAGCATCGTGACAACGGCCATTACAACGAGTTCTGGTCGTATGAATATAAGCTTCTGCGTTTTGTTCACGGATTTCATCCCGAATTGCTTGTGTAACTTCTTCACCTTCATGCCGCATACACGTGCCTCCATTACAGATCAACACATGATGCTTCATCGGTTCCAATTCAAAAATAGCCATAGCTTCCCCTTTAATCAACGGTTGTTGGTTTATTCATGCTTATCTGGATAAAGTACAAGCTGTGCTTCCATCTGCCCGGCTTCAATCGTCAGCACGATAAATGAATATTCGTCCTCGCCGCGCTTGTCTGTCGGAGATCCGGGATTGAGGACAAGCAGGCCGTCCAACTTTTTGACAACCGGAATATGCGAATGTCCGTAAATCAGGCAATCCAGTGTTTCTCCCTTAAACGTATTCAACGCGATATTCTCTGTCGAGCCGCGCCAGCCGTGACCGTGAACCATACCGATCCGTTTACCCTCGACTTCAACGATTCTTTGATAGCCCAGACGCTCTACGATGTCTACTCCATCATTGTTTCCGGCAATCCCTTGCACAGGTGCAAATTCGGACAGCCTTTCAAATACGAACCAGTCCGTCCAGTCTCCGGCATGGAGAATGAGGTCGCTGCCTTTGAGCTCCTGTACAAGCCGACCAGGAAGCGCTTTGCCTCGGTGCGGCATATGAGTATCTGAAAGTACGATGATTTTCATTGCAATTCTCCTTACCGGCGTCTTTACACGGATGAACTCTGCTGCCCAACCCGCTGCTGAAGCGCCTGCTCCAGATCCCGCAGCGTTACTGTCTCGAAAAACGCTTGTATTTTCTGCTCTGCCAAGGTATATAATCCGTCCAGCAAAGCGTCGATGTTCTTGCCTACCTCGCAATTATGATTGCTGTCACCATGGATAGCGAACAGCGGGCCGTCGTCTTTGGTCGCTTCATATATCATTTTAAGATTAATATTGGAACTGGACATGCTCAGACGAAAGCCGCGTGCTCCTGGTGAGGAATCAACCAGACCGGCTTGCTTGAGTCGGCTCATGATTCTTCTCACAACCACCGGATTCGTATTGATACTGGAAGCGACAAGTGTCGAAGTCATCCGCTCCGGCGCTCCTTCAGCCAGAAGAAGCAGACAATGGATACTAACGGAAAAATGGGTACTCATGTTAACCACCTTTATATGTGTGCCTCATTAAATGTTTGTGTACACATGCATAGTCCCATCATACCACAATGAGAGGCACCGACACAGCGCTTACTGCGCCTTACTCCGGAAAATAGTCATTTTCAGGGCGTACTCGCACCTTTAGCTGGCGGACGCTATACTCCAGTTGCTTAACGATGTCCTCCAGTTGGCGTCGGTCAAGTGCGTTATAATCGGCGGCAGGCTTGGGTGCGTTTTTCAAATCACGTATGGTTGCCTGCTGCTCCTGCCACTTGTCCATCAGATCGGCTATGTTCGCATAGAAGCGTTCATAATCCTTTATCACTTCATCCAGAAAGGCGTCCACCTCATCAGGATCATAGCCACGCATTTTATTTTTAAACTGTTTTTCATGAATGGAGAGCGCGTCCAGCTGAATCCCCAGTTGCTTAAACAACTGCTTTTGCTTTTCCAGACGACGCTTCATATGTTCATCCATCGGTTATTCCCTCCTTAACACACTATTCTTTTTATATCACATTCTAGGCTGGGAATAAAAGTCTCTGCTGATTGCCCAGTCCTGTGAGCGGGTATAGAAAAGTATAAAGAAGCGATTAATGCGCCACTAAATCCAACCTTCAGCCTATACTTAGAACACCTCAAGTGAATTTGATATTATTCTTCCATTCTCAATTCACTGTGTCATTATCTAGTTTTTACAAAGTCCCTAGACCAAAACATGAGCGATGCAGAGTACTCGATAGAAGGTGGAATCAACTATAGAGCACTCCCTTTCAAGCATTTCCTCGAATAATGTCGCCCAACAGAAACGCCCGCACCCGCTCAGAGGGTACGGCAATGATAAGATTTTCTTAACATTACTCCAACGTGTCTCTAGTCCTGCACCAAAGAGAGCTTTAAGACATTGCTTTCTGTACGGAAGAACTGGTAGGGCATATAACCCAGTTATTGGATAATCTTGAGGCTGGAATCCTGGGATAACCCGTCCGCCTTTAAATAAGAACAGAACGCCTGCAAGGCTTCTCTTACCGATTCTACCACCGCGTCCGTTACCTCATACCCTTCCTCCCACCACCAATTCTTGATCCGCAGTGGCTCGGTCCCCCGATGCATATCCGGTTCAAATCGGGCGACAAGTTGATTTCCATAAAGAACAGGAAGAACATAGTACCCGTATTTTCGCATGGAGACTGGCCTGTATACTTCCCAGCTATATTCGAAATGAAAGAGATCTTTGATTAATTTCCGATCCCATAACAGATTGTCGAGCGGAGCAAGGAAATGGACCGTCTTGTTAAAATCCGATTTCATATGGTTGTAAAATGTAACATCCTCAGTTTTCATATAAAAAGTTTCCTTTATACCTGCCACCTTGACCTTGCTCAGTTCACCCTCTTCAAACAATTCGTGTAAAATTTTAGTTCTCAAAGGCTTATCCGAGACGAAATGGCCCAGCCAGCCTCCTCCGTTCCGATCCCAATAGGCTCCAATACCTCCAATCCTTCTCTTGAAATACCATTTATAAAAATCATGATCATTCTCGAACGGATCTATTTGGTCCAGAATTTCTTTGGGCAAAAGCTTCTCGGTTAAATCGTATATTTTCTGGGTGTTTTTTTTCTCTTTAACCGATAAAGTTCCTGCGTTCCACATGTAATCCATCGCTGCGCTGGACAGTTTGCCATGCCCCCATCGTCCATTCTTCGCATTTCCTAAATCCAACTTCAGAGGTGAGGCGGGACCGTGACTCTCTATAAACATTTTGACCTCGTCCACATATTGAATAGCTTCCAGCGACTGTCGATATGCCAATATTCCTTCCATCTCTCTCACCTTACTAGCCCTGAGTCTTTGGAAAAATGGCCAGTCTTCTACCGAATAGATCGACATCATTTTATCCCAGCCATCAATCAATTTTTGTTTGCCGTACAACAGATGTTCCAGTATCACAGGATCGTAATTGCTAAATCGGGATTGCAGCATAAGATCCGGATTACGGCCGACCATGTTAAGAGGATCATATTGGATACACCCTACTTTTTTGATAAAATCGACAATAACCACTTCGTCCGCCAGGGGCTTCAGTGACGTCAATCCTTGATAGGCGAGCAGATACGCTCGCATCTCTTCCTGGGATACTTGAATCTCCTCCATGACCTTTCCTTCCTTCTCTTCTTGTCTCTCATACTGATCGAGTCGCGACGGCGGTCCTAGAATACAGTACGTCCAATTAGCCTGCCACAGCCGCCAAATGTTATGTCAAAGATTACGTTTAACATATGTAATTTGTTTAATAATTTACACTTACCTGTAGCGTATGTATTCGTTCATCTAAAAAAGCAGCTTGTCCCTGTGACAGGCTGCTTTTTTACGCTTTCTGAGGACTGTTTATCCGGTATATCCGATCTCTACCCGTTTCCGGCTGCGGGACGACTCGATACAAGCGTCGATCACCTTCATATTGCTTACCGCGTCTTCGGGTTCATACGGCAACGGAACACCGTCAAGCACCGCTTTGGCAAAAGCATCCGCTTGTAGCTCAAAGGAATTGTAACCTTTAAGTCTTTCCTCGCGTGTAACCGAACCGACATGGACGAAAATTTGCGGGACGACAGATGATCTTTCCCAGCCGAACATTTTAGGCATCGCAATCGTCCCTTTGCTACCCAGAACCTCCATATTGGAACGGTTTGCTGCCCACATGCCACAATCGAAGGTAAGGTTCACCCCGCCCGGAAATTGCAGCAGGCCGGATGCCATCATATCCACATTGTCATGCTCTGGTGAAAATAAAGCATGTACTGTCACCGCCTCCGGCTCCCGATCCAAATACATACGGGCCGCCGAAATCGGATATACGCCTGCATCGTACAACGATCCACCGCCCATGCTTTTATTGAAGCGTACATTATCTGCCTGATCGGCATTGTTAAACGTAAATGTGCAATGCATGCCGCGAATGTCGCCAATTTCCCCGCTATTGATAATTTCCTTAATTCTTCGATGCTTCGGATGATAGCGATACATAAAAGCTTCTGCAAAAATGACTCCTGCACTTTTACAGGCTTCAATCATGCGGCTTGTCCCGGCTGAGCTAAGAGAGGATGGTTTTTCGCACAAAACGTGCTTCCCCGCTTCCGCGGCCCGGATCGTCCACTCTTCATGCAGATGGTTCGGCAACGGGATGTACACCGCCCCGATTTCAGGATCAACCAACAATTCCTCGTAGCTTCCATAGCTTTTCGGAATATCGAACTCCTGGGCGGCCTCAGCGGCTTTATCCGCATTGCGACTAGCAATCCCAAGTACTTCTCCGCGTTCGGATTGCTGAATTGCCGGAATTACAGCAATTTTGGCAATCTCCGCAGTGCCTAAAATTCCCCATTTCAGCTTTCTACCCATCATTCTCATCCTTTCGTGGTCAGGAATAGTTGTCTTGTTCCGCTTTGTGCAGCATACCTAAGCAACGGTCCAAATCGGTTTTGACCTGCTTCTTGTACAGTCGCGCTTTCTCCTCCCCATCATCTGTAAAATGATAAAGTACAATTTCCTGAAAATCTACGCGGGGATCTGTTCCTTTTAACCGTTTGGTACGGTAAAAAACGCCCTCCTGCACCAGCTCGTGCAGCGCCCGATAGACCTCACTCTGAGGCGGAACATATCCAAAGCCACTAAACTCATCCTTCATCGATTCGAGCATCTGATATCCATAACCGCGATGCTTCTCCACCATTGTGATCAGATAAATTTTGATAAAAGCCCGCTGGGATATCATAAACGCCATTTCACGGCCTCCTCTTCACACCATTCTCTTATATCTTACCTTCCATTATAAACCACTCAGCGCCTATACACTAATGATAGGGGGATTTTCAAGCTCTTCCTTGTGACCTGTTTGAAGTTGGCGGGAGATATAAAATGAAGCGTTGTGAGATAGTCGGCGAAGTGGCGGTCTGTGATTCTGTCTTTTTCTATTATGAATTTTTCATATATTGAAATAATATAATAAAGACTAAAAAAATAGAGTTACAGATTATGAAGACTTACTTAATTTCTTTAAGGCATCCGTATCGTTACTTGTCAAAACAGGAATACATTCTGTTATTTTTTGGATATCCCAGTTCCACCATTCTAGTGTATTGAGTAGTTCAATCGTTTCCTCGTCAAACCGATAACGAATTAATTTTGCCGGATTTCCACCTACAATAGAATAAGGCAAGACATCTTTAGTCACCACGGCATTGGATGCGATGATCGCTCCATTTCCTATATGGACTCCAGGCATAATGGTAGCATTGTAGCCTATCCAAACATCGTTCCCAACCACGGTATCCCCTTTGAAACCTCCACTTAAATTGGGTAAACCAACTGCCCACTCTCCACCAAACGCTCCAAAAGGAAAAGTGGTAAATGCATTTGTATTGTGATTTGCACCATTCATAATAAATTTGGCCCGGGTTGCAATTGCGCAAAACTTACCGATTTTTAATTTATCCCCTATAAAATCAAAATGGTAAAGGACGTTTTTTTCAAAATCCAGAGGATTATGTTGGTCGTCATAATAGGTATAATCCCCGATTTCGATATGTGGATTAACCACTACATTTTTCAAAAAACACAGACTTCTAATATTTTTCATCGGGAAAACGCTTCCTGGATCTGGACCACTCATGTAGCAACACCCCTATAATGTTATAGATTCACCTTAAATGAAAAGGCATGTCCAAGTCTAACAGTATGCATACCATTAAACAAATGGAGAAAATAAAAGATATCCCTCGGCCTTGTTACATGGGCTTCGGGATACCTTTTGTGAAAATATGTGATTGGGTTTACCAAATCAGGCTTGCTTATGCAAGGCTGACGGACCTCCAGCCGGGCGTGGACGAATCCGAAGCCCCACAATCCATTTTCCCAGAGACAGACGTGCCAACAGCCACGTGCCTGCAACGGAAAAGACCATACAAAGGACGAACGAAGCCAGCGTGCGAAGAATCAGGCTCCAGTCTGCAAACAACGCCTCGTCAAAAGAGTACGTGACACGCAGCATAAAGGCGTGCATCAGATACGCTCCATAGGACAACTTCCCGATGGCAGTCAGCAACCCCGCCACACGCCCGCCCTTATGAGCGATCCACGTCGCCACACGGTAAGCAACAAAAATAGACGTGACACAATATACAGCCATGACCGGACGCAGCAGAGACAAGTAGTTAAAGGAAAGAACCGTGCCTCTCGGCGTCTGAAACAGACCGATCATCTCATACAGCAAGTAGCCTGTAATTACAATAAACAACGGCCAGTATATGATTTGAGCCTTGGTTACCCAAGCATTCCAGCGCCGGACATTCATCCCGGCTGCCGCGCCTAGCACAAAATAAAAGAAAAAGTAAATCACATTACGGTCAGCATAGATGGTGAACCAGGAAGTAACCACCGGAAGCTGGAGCCCATCCATCAACCGGTACATCGGACCCACCGCAAACATGAGCATGATGTACAGCACGCCGACTCCAGCCAATGCAGCGGGTCGCCATGTTGACGGCAATACCGCTGACAAACGGCGGACGGCATAACGAAACACTGGAAATAGCACATAACACTGGATAATCATCACGATATACCACAGATGATAGCTGCTTTTCCCATTCAAAAGCTTCTGGAAAAAATCTAGCGGGTGAAGCTGCCCTCCACTTTGGACAAGCTGATTTCCCAATTCGTATAAAAGAGACCATATGATATAAGGCACGATGATGTCCATGAACCTTTTACGTAAAAACGTTCCGTACTTTAAAGCTCCATCATAATTGTAAAATAACACCATCCCGGTGATAAACACAAACACGGGAACCGCAAATTTGGAACACAGCAGTAAAAGTGTCATCAAAACTCCGTCCTGGATGCGCGCCCCCTGTGCAACCGCATAATGTGCGACAGAATGCTGAAGAACAACGGCGGCAAAGGCCAGCCCTCTTAGCAAAGCGACTTCGGAAATTCTCTCTTTTTGACTCATGTCACTCTCCTGTTACATCTAGCAATATATAAGTCTATTATAACGACAATTCTGTAAAAATACATAGAAGGATAAACGTGCCAATGCAAGCAAGCTTCACTTATCTCCGGTTTATCAACGAGCATACATATGGAAAAGCAGCAGCCTTCCCTTTCGGGGAGACTGCTGCTTTAAGCGTAAGCTATAAAGTTACAGGTTTCTTCTGGTATCTGTGTACGCATCTGTCCGGGTATCCGCTACCGTAGCATCATACGTTCTGTAACGATCCGCATTCAGAGAACGGTTGGTGCGGAAAATATCATACACATCCCTGTGATGATCAGCAGAATCCACCAGCACTAAAATCTTGCCCTGATCGACGTAGGTCTCGTATTGACGCGCATCATCTTCCGGAATGCCCAGCCCGACCAGTCCACCGACCAAGCCACCTGCTCCCGCTCCGACAGCCGCTCCGGTAAGGGTAGCCGCGATAGGTCCAGCAGCGAGAATAGGTCCGATGCCCGGAATAGCCAAGGCCCCGATGCCTGCCAGCAAACCAGCGACCCCGCCTACAACACCGCCTGTAGCCGCGCCTGTCGCTACACCCTCCGGTGCTTTGGTGCCTGTCTCTTCACTAATCGTCCTCAGCTCGTCACGGTCACGTGTGATAACAGAAATTTCACTGCTTGGAATGCCTCTGCTTTGCAATTGTCCAATCGCATGAGATGCTTCCTGCTCTGTATCAAAAACACCGACAATTTTCTTTTCGTTATAATCGTTTAAGTTATTAGCCATGGTAGTTACCTCCCAATATTTTGGTGTTGAGTGGTTCGTCCTTCATTACCCCGCTGTTCTGACGTTTAAACGATTTTACGAAAATTCAAAAAGCCGATGAACGAAAACAGAGCTTCATTTCAAACCAAAAATTCGCATAAAAAAGCTGCTGTTCAACGCTTGGGCTTCGTTCTGTTGGTCGCCACAGCTTCCAGTGGATCATCCGGCCAATAATGCTTGGGATATCTGCCCTTTAGATCCTTTTTGACTTCAAAATAAGCCTCGCTCCAGAAGCTGGACAAGTCGGAAGTTACCTGTACAGGTCGTTGCGCAGGTGACAGCAGATGCAGCACGATCGGCACGCGTCCGCGTCCAATACGCGGCGTATCTCGCATACCGAACAACTCTTGTAGCCGCACTGCCAGCGCGGGCGCCTCGGGATTCGAATAATCGACAGGAATACGGGAGCCGCTGGGCACACGGATATGCGTCGGCGCTTCCTGCTCAAGCTGCTGCCTTTGTTCCCAATCCAGTCTGCCCAACAGCAAGGCGACACCGTCCAGCCGTTGCAGATCGGATACATTTTTGGCTCCAAGGGCGAAGGGCAGCAGCCACGAGTCCAGTGAATCCAGTAACGCTGGTTCCGTGCTGTCTGGCCAATCCTCGGGCGATGAGAAATGCATAAAAATCAAACGCGCCTGCAACTGGAGGGTTTGCCGATTCCAGGACAGCAGCTTTAGACCCCGTTCACGCACACCCTGCATCAAGGCGGCAGCGATTTCCTCTGTCGGAGAACGCTCATAGGACGTTTCCTTTAAAACGAGTGCGCCGAGCTGTAATACCTTACGGGCTCTTACTGCTGACGCTGCACTGTCCCAGTATACGTTGGCTTTCTCCAGCAGCAATACGCTGCAATGCTCGATCAGCTCTTGCAGTTCAATCGGGGCCGCGAGCTGAATGGCACCGTCTGCCCCCTCGTCGTCCACTTCGGCGGCGACGAGATAGGACGAACGCGACATCCACTCCACTTGTCGGAGTCGCGCACCCCGGCCGCCGCTCAGCAAAAAGCGGCCATCCCCCCGGCCCTGCGCGATTCGGTCCGGATACGCAAAGGCCAGTAGCAGCCCGCAGGCCCCGGAGCCGTCAGGCTCGTCCTGCCCTGCGGCTGCTTTCGGCAGCGTGGCTAATAGCTGCCGACTCTCCTGCACGATACGGCGAATCACCGTATCGTCTGCCGCCCGCAGCAGGCTGTGCGTGCTGCGGGCGTGAGCCGCCTCGCGCAGTGCGTCCAGCCGCGGGCGCAAATCCGTTCCGCCATGGGTGCGGAACGGGTCCCGCTCTTGCAGCAGCGCAGCAAGGCGACTGGCGGTCGGCGCCAGGCCGAGGTTGGCCGCGCGCAGCAGCATGTGCCCGAGGCGCGGATGCGCGCCCAGGGCGGACACCTCGCGGCCGTGTGCGGTGATGCCGCCTGCCGTGCTATCGGCTGCGGCATCCAGGCAGCCGAGCTGGCGCAGCAGGCCCGTGGCCTGGCGGTACGCCGCCTCAGGCGGAGCATCCAGCCAGGCCAGCTCGGCGGGCTCGCGGACGCCCCAGGCGGCCAGCTCCAGCGCGAGCGGGGCCAGATCCGCCGCTGCGATTTCCGGTCGGCTGGCATCGGGGAGCGCGGCATGTTCCTGCGCGCTCCACAGCCGGTAGCACACGCCCGGCTGAAGGCGGCCCGCCCGGCCGCGCCGCTGATCGGCGGAGGCTTTGGACACCTTAACGGTGGTCAAACGGCTCATGCCGGTTCGCGCGGAGAAAACGGATTCCCGCGACAGCCCGCTGTCTATCACTACCGTAATTCCGGCTATCGTCAAGCTGGACTCGGCAATCGAGGTTGCCAATACGACTTTTCGGCTGCCCGAAGCCGACGGGCGTATCGCTTCATCCTGCTGCTCCAGCTTCATACTGCCGTACAGCGGAATCACCTTGACATGTACAGGAAGATTCCTTGAAGCCAGCTCACGTTCCGTTCTATGAATTTCTCTGGCCCCTGGGAGAAATACCAGCAGATCGCCTTCATGAGCATGAAGGGCCTTGTCTACCGTCTCTGCCGTAAAGGACTCTAATGGGTTCGATGAAGGCTTGGACAAATGAAACGTCTCTACCGGAAATACCATGCCGGGACATTCCAGCAATGGAGCGTCCCCCAATAGACGGCATACAGGCTCAGCCTCCAGTGTCGCGGACATGATCAATATTTTTAAATCAGGCCGCAACAATGCCTGACTTTGCAGCGCAAGCGCCAAGCCCAAATCTGCATGGAGGCTACGTTCATGAAACTCATCAAAAATGATCAGACCGATCCCCTCCAACGCCTGATCATTTTGCAGCATCCGGGTCAGCACGCCCTCCGTAACCACTTCAATCCGCGTATTCGGCCCTACTTTTGTATCCATGCGAACCCGGTAGCCCACCGTCTGCCCGGTTTGTTCTCCCAGCGCTTTCGCCATTTGCGCCGCTGCTGCACGTGCCGCCAAGCGCCTTGGCTCCAGCATCAATATTTTTTGCCCCGCCAGCCACGGCTCGTGCAGCAATTCAAGTGGCGTAACTGTCGTCTTGCCTGCGCCCGGCTGTGCAATCAATACCGCAGCCGAATGGGATTGCAGCGCATTTTTAAGCTCGGGTATAATTTGAATGATGGGCAGTTGTTTATCTGTATCTGTCAATGAAATCTCTCCAATGATACGCAGATGCGTAGAATCTAAGTGTTGTTTCTATATGAACAACGAATTTGCTTTTATTATTGTGAATTTTTCACTACCTGTAGTTATTATGGTTTGAATGACGAAGCTCCGCTTCTATCCCTCCAACCGCTTACGCACAGCCAGCTCATATTCATAAAATACAGACGAAGTATTCAGCCCTCTTTCCTCCAGCAGCATACGTAGACGAAGCGATTTTTCAGTCAGCTTGCGACGAATGCGCTGTTGCTCTCCCGACTCACGACAAGCGTGGAGCAAATCGCGTAGCTGGACGCACTCCTTTTGCAGTTGAAGCTCCTCTGGTAAAATGCCTGCATTTTTCAGCAGCTTGTACGACATACGCAGCTCCTCTGGCACATGTGATAAATCCTCAATAACCAGCGGCTTGCCCGCCCCTGACAGATTATCAAACTCGCCTTTTGCCATGGCTTCGGTAATTTTTTGCTCGGCCATTCTGGAGAACATTCCCATAGGTCAACTCAACTCCTGTATAAACATATGTACAACCATATTGGATCATAAAAATGGGGTCTTTCGTCACTGTAGCATAAATCTCCAGAAGATGTCCTGCATTCATGGGAAAAAGGGAAAGAGGGGAGGGATTACTCTTCTATTCCAAGCAATTGGGATACTTGTGTTCTATGTTTCTTGGCCCTACGTGTTCCGTGAATGAGATTGGACAATCGGCTAGGGGGGATATGATATGTCTCACAAAATGTTTTCTGGTCAATTTGTTTCTCAACCAGCTTTTGTTTGATTTTCCACCCAAAAGGGGTTACAGCATTGCGTTTATTCAACTTTATGACCTCCAGGTTAAGTTTTACTCTAATTATAAGTTCGTTAAGATTTTAATTTGCACGTTTGGTATTGATTCAAAAGATCATCCAGTTTCTTGGATTGTTCAATCACTTTGGGATGCGTTAAAAATCCGTATTTTTTCTGGACTTGGTACAGTCTTTTTCTGGCTCTCTCGACACGAAGTAAAGTCACACCTTGATTCATCATCAGCATGATTCCCCCTTCTGTGTCATATCCTAATGCAAAACGTCAACTTTTGGATTTTTTAATCATACGCTCAACAAAAAAAGTGCTTCTGGAACAATCCAGAGGCACTTTATGTCGATCTATGTTCATTTTCAGTTCTATCCAAGTTGCTCAGAGTTAACTTTCAACCAACAATACCCGCCAGCCAAGGTTAGCGTGCTGCTGTTACTTTTCTGTTTAAGCACCCCCATGCTGGTCATTAAGCTGGATACTATGGTGGTGGTTAAGGACTTGATCCGGCACATTCGGGATAAACAAAAAGCTAGCTGCGGCGATCAAAAGGAGCATTTTTTTCAACATTGTCTAACCACACCTTTTCAATGAAATTTAGAAACTGTGCTTTTCTCTCAGGAGCTACATTCAATCTGAAATGTAAGAACAGCCCCATGCAATTTATAAAATAAGTCTCATTATTTAGTATATGACACTTTAACATGGCATACCACAAATGTTTAAAGCCCTCATTATATAGACCCCGATACAAAAAATAATGGGCTAACTCATAGCTCAAACGTGCAGACTGCTCTGGAATCACTTGACGAGTATACATATCTCCGGATGCCGTCTTCTGCGAATAAGACTCAATCTCTTTTTCAAAATGTTGGAGTATGTCATTCACATCAACCTGATATCGGTTAGCTGCCATCATAATGTTCAGCAGTTGAGTAACCCTATCTTCTTCGGTTGTTTTTGATGATGCATTAATATATTCAACATAATTATATAGCACACTTATATCACCGGATAAAAGCTTATTCACGATTGCATTAGCTTGTGACCAATGCTTGAACATGTTGACCCAGTGTTGAGTATTCTCATCCTTCTCTATGACCCAATCCAAATTAGCGTAGGCGTATGTATATTGTAAAGCTTGTTGATAATCGCCTTGGGCTTCACAGACACTTGCACACAGTAAATCAGAATAGGTGATGTACACAAATATAGGTCGACTCAGCCTCTTATCTAGTTCCGCCCCTTTTGGTTTCTTCTGTTGATGCTTCAATGTATATTGAATTTTTGCTTTCTCTCTCATTTTTCTCGCTGTTTCATCCAACCTGTCCCAATTACGCAAAGACCTGTACACGTTAGCCAAATCCTTCAATGCATCAAGCTGGTCTTTTTCATCCAGGCGTTCAACAAAAGGTTCAAACAGAGTAGCTGCTTTGAGATTGCGGCTTTGGTCGTCACCAATTTGGATCGTGAATATACGATACTGACAGACTGCCAAGCGCTCGGAGTGCTGGTACTTCTCCCCTTCTGCTACACTCTCATAGAGCAGCAGTGCGGCAGCATGTTGCCCCTGTGCAAATAATGCTTCTGCAATATCAAATAGTCTGGGAGAGTACAATAACTTGTCCATGATTGCTCCAACCATTCTTCGGATCGCATCCAACTTGTCCAGCTCCGCACAACGATATAACAACGGCTCAATTCGGCGCATATTGGGGGAACGTTCTATAATGTAATTTTCTATGTATAAATCGTAGAAGTAGCCTTCTGGTAACCCCATAGCCAAAGTGATTCGGTCAAGCTGCTGTACGGAAACAGGCCGATGCTGAGTGATCCAATTACTAAGCGTTCTTTGATGGACCCCCGAATATTCCGCAAATTGACCCAATGTCATGTCATTTTGTTTCAAATAATCCTCAAACTCCGCCGAAATCGTAGGTGTATGCTTCAAGTCATAACCACCCTTCGCATAAAAATTCCATAATTTTAAAGATCAATTACTATTTTTGTCCAAAAATTAACAACTGTCAACATTTTTTTGCAACTCATACGAAAAAACTACGTTTGGCATAATTTGTCCAGAAAGGACATGGTGGCACAAGCGATAGGAGGGGAGTTTGATCGACCCAAAGAAAAGATTCACACGGGTTTTGAATGCTATTAGAACGCACGTGGGTAAGTGGAGAACAATGAATTGCTGATTAAAAATTTCAACCACGCACTCATATAGAATGCGACCATGGTCCGGGAAAGTAAGATGCCAGCGGTCCTGACGATTTCAATCCACACACTCATATGGAGTGCGACGGCATGATGAGATTGAAACCCAAGCTTTTTCGATATTTCAATCCACGCACTCCATACAGAGTGCGACTTTTGAATACGAGTTGTCGATCGCACAAATTTGTTCCAATTTCAATCCACGCACTCCATACAGAGTGCGACTTAATATCAGCGTGCGCTACGATCCGCTGTAATGTATTTCAATCCACGCACTCCATACAGAGTGCGACCGGGGATACCGAGAGTTTCACGTACTTTATGTCGATTTCAATCCACGCACTCCATACAGAGTGCGACAGCGAAAAAGGGTCAAAACAAACCTGTTTCAATTCATTTTAGCGTAATTTTGACCATAAGGCATCAAAAAGAGCATGTTCCCTTTATGATGCATTCACAAATCATTCACATTCGACAGAATTTCGACAAAATCTGAGGTGCGAAGGACCTGGGGAATTCATGTGAGCTTCACATTCGCACTTGAACAAATGCGCTCACGATACAAAGAGGTGATTTCATGCTTTTTAAACCTATGCACTGAGTATGCTACACAAAAAGAAGAAGCATACACAGTAATCTCTCACTGGAGATGCTTCTTCTCAACCTCTCATATCTCTCAGCCTAGCTTCATTTCACCTTGGCCAATTCTGCTACCTGTGAAGGAGGAAGCGCCCCTTCGAATATACTAAGTTCATCGATAGCGCCTTTAAAGGCAGGGTCCCACCAGTTAACACCTAAGCTGAACGTTCCTGCTTTGGATGTAAATACGTCTGGAAATCCTGCGCCTGTAAACTGAGGTTTACCGTTCACATACACGGATAACACTCCTTTGTCTACAGTGAAGGCGAGATGTGTCCACTCATTAGTTTTGATTTTCATACCGGTGCTACCGTTATACCAAGATGAGCTACCGGACCAAAGCATCGTGTTGTCTCCCTCGGGACCTTTGGGCAGCAAGCTAATCCAGTGATTACTATCCATAGCTCCGAAAAAAGTGGGGGTATACAGCGTCAGTTCACTCGGATGAACCCACAGGGACACGGAATATGCAGAACTGGATATAATCCCTTGGGGCAGCTTAATTCCAGATTTTCCATCCAACAGGACCGCTTGACCACTTGTACCCTCCGTGTAGGTGACAGTTCCTCCTTCACGATCAATCCGGTCACCGATGACCTCACCATTCGCAAAGGCAGCTTCACTGTCCTCAAGATTATTTTCAAATTTATATTGTGCGGTCAGCGTTGCCATCTCATAAGGAGATACTGTGATGTTAAAGGTTTTGTTCTTACTGCTCTCCCCTTTGGAAATCGTGGCTGTAAGGGTTGCTGATATAGCCTTTTCTCCGATTTCAGGACGTTTAACCTCGCCTGTCGCAGAAATGACGTCCGGGTCCGAGGTTTGCCAAGTAATCGAAGTTTGCCGACTTCCTTCCTTTGGAAGGGATACATTGGCTACCACCCCACTTGTATCACCAAGGTCCAACTCACCATATACACTTTCAACCACTGTTGCATCCGTCGAAGCAGCGAACTGACTCCCCCAGGCCATTTCCCCTGTTTTGGATACAACCGTAAATGTCATTACATATTGCTTGGTATAATCATCCCATTGTCTAATGAAAACTCCGTCATACACAGTTCCTTCCAGCGTCAGCTTGACACTCGCGTCTCCTACCTTACGCCACGTTCCTTGTAGCTCACCTGCGACGGTATGATCTGCTTTTAGCTGAATAAACTGCGCTTGCTTGATCGCCGCTGACGTATCGCTGCCATGATTAACATACTGATAATCTCCGACGACTTGATCCTCATCCAGCTCTGTAAGCGTCTCACCACTATAACGGTAAGGAGCTACTACTGGCCAGCCTTCCTGGTTCATGAACATCTGATGTATGCGCAATTCATGCTTCTCTCCCTGCTGAGGAAAGCGGGTATGAAAGACAACAAACATTTGCCCGTTATCAGGATCGGTATAAGCAGAGTTGTGGCCAGGGGATACGTAGCCATAGCCAATTCCTTCGCCTGGATCACCTATTTTACTGTTGAACAAAAAGTTGCCTATCAGTTTGTTACCAAAAGCGGCATTCTTGGTGTTAGCAGGTAATACGGCGTTCTGCCCCTTGGCATCCTTATAAGGTCCTGCCGGATTTTTGGAACGGAATAACCTCATGTTATATCCACCGTCCGAGGCAAGTCCGCCATAGGTTACAAATAAATAGTAGTAGCCTGTCTCTTTATTGTATTCAATGTAAGGGCCCTCTCCTGATTCCCCATATCCGCCAGCAATTTTGGTGCCAAAATAACGATCAATCAGCCGACCATCTTTCGTCGTTCCGTCTCGACCTGGATAGATAGGCTTTCCTGTTGCTTTATCCAGCTCTAGTAAAAAAATCCCCCCAGACCATGATCCATATGTCATCCATAAACGCCCTTCTGTATCATAAAAGATAGCTGGATCAATCGCATTCGGAAACATTTTATTTGCGTAAGAACCATCTACGTTGAACCATCCCGCTCTTGGACCTTGCAGTTTGCCTTGATCAACCAACTGTTGGATCGGCGTGTTGGTCCATTTTTTATCCACTCTGCTGTCCTTGTCGTAGGCAGTCTCTTTCGTAAAGCCGGAATACACAATCGTATCCACATATTGATAAGGACCTTCGATTTGGGGTGCAACAGCAACACCGATCGCGGAACGAATGTAGGTAGAAGACGCACTATAATAAATCATATAGGCCCCTTTTGTCCCATCGTCATTGACATAATGCTCATTCCAAAATACATCCGGCGCCCAGACCGAGAATCCTCCCTTGCTGTCCGAATCATTTTCCCCTGCCCAAGCAAAGGAACCTGCGAGATTCTTCGATAAATCCCCAAAAAGCGTGTTTCCCGGAGTTGTGTAACCGTTTGCAAAAGAAGTCCAGTTTTTAAGATCCTTGCTCTTCGCCGCTGAAATATGTGAACCAAACACATAATAAGTATCGCCGTCTTTGACGATGGAGGGATCATGAACGGATACCTCGGAAAAAGCGGGCGCATCCTGCTCATCCTTCTGCTCAGATAGTGCAGCGGAAGCATCACTCATTCCCAATGAAGACCCTGCAATCATTAGTAATAATGCTAACGTTATTAAAAAACCTCTCTTGATTCCATTTGCTGCAACCCGCCTTTTCATCCTCATCTGCCCCTCTCTGGAATTGGAGTACAGCGATATATATTCTACATTGATCAGTAGATACCTTTATGTTTTCAAGAATCATAAAGGTATTTGTAAAATATATTTTGAGTAGATAAGAGGATAGTTTGCTTAAAATGGACGCAGTGTGTGATGGAAAGGTCGCACTCTATACAGAGTGCGACTAGCTTTATTGTACTCTGCAATTGAACCCTGAATGTTATTTCAATCCACGCACTCCATACAGAGTGCGACCCTATTCCATCAGTATAAAAAACTAAATCCAGAATTATTTCAATCCACGCACTCCATACAGAGTGCGACGCGTCCGACTTGCGCCAGCCATGTAATCACCTCACAACTATTTCAATCCACGCACTCCATACAGAGTGCGACGTATAACTACGATGAGGTTATGGCTGATGGGTTGATATTTCAATCCACGCACTCCATACAGAGTGCGACCTTGACCTTTATTCCTTTGGGCTCTTCCTGTGGTGGATTTCAATCCACGCACTCCATACAGAGTGCGACCTCTACGCTTAATGTCGCCTATGCTGGCGGCACAATTTCAATCCACGCACTCCATACAGAGTGCGACTCATTGCCATAGACAATTAAGGACTTGTAATGATCATTTCAATCCACGCACTCCATACAGAGTGCGACTGAGTAATTCCGATATAATATAAGCAATGTGTTGTAATTTCAATCCACGCACTCCATACAGAGTGCGACGTGACGGTACAGGCAGCTAGTAATGACGCAGCTGATTTCAATCCACGCACTCCATACAGAGTGCGACGTTAGACATTATCGTGCCCTGGGGATACAGCACGGTATTTCAATCCACGCACTCCATACAGAGTGCGACGTCATAATTTAATATGTCGTTTTGGTGAGTGGAAAAATTTCAATCCACGCACTCCATACAGAGTGCGACTTCCGTACATTGTTTGCCGCTTGCACCATAGGTATTTCAATCCACGCACTCCATACAGAGTGCGACAGGTGTCACTATGCGCGTACAGGATATAGTAGAGATTTCAATCCACGCACTCCATACAGAGTGCGACTTAAGACAACCAAAAAAAGACGTAAACGGGAAGGAAGTATTTCAATCCACGCACTCCATACAGAGTGCGACTCCGGGGCTGTTTTTATTTAAGCTCAAGTTTTACGATTTCAATCCACGCACTCCATACAGAGTGCGACCGCAAGGGCGCTACGGGCGGTCACCCGAAACCGAAATTTCAATCCACGCACTCCATACAGAGTGCGACAGCGAAAATACAGCAATTGATACCCTAATGGTATCAATTGCACACATTTTCGCACAAAATAATGCTAAAAAAGACTGAATTAACTATTGACTTCTATTATAGGAAGTGGATTCTAATCCTTTTCGACAAATTTCGAGGTGCGAAGGATCCGGAGTTTTTATGTGAGCTTCACATTCGCACCTTACAGAATCAGCGGGCTTTCCATATCGTAAGCTTCTTTTGCACCCATATGCTCTACCTTCTTTTTATAGTTATCTCCTAAATTGTAGAAACGCAGGCTGTCTTCTTTTTTGTCTATCAATTCTTCTAATTCATACTTCAAACGGCGAAACTGGGTCGAATCCAAAATGCACTCAAACACGGAATTTTGTACCCTTTGTCCGTGATCTACACACTTTTTTGCAACCTTGGCCAATCTTTTTCTGCCTTCCCTGTCTACTGTGCTTACATCATACGTAATTAGAATTAACAAGATCACACCTACTTCCACAAAAATGGAGGGTACTCGTCCAGATCTCCCCGAATATGTCTAGCCAAGAGCAAAGCCTGTGAATAGGGCACAAGCCCCCAAGACATTTTCTCATTCAAATAAGGATGAATAATCTTTTCCTGTTTGCGTTCCTGCCATGCCTTCAATACTATCTTTCTCGTGTCATCGTCCATAATCACAGCGCCATTTTCTTTCCTGTAAAATCCTTTGCCATGAATCAACTTTTTGTTAATCAATGTAAGGACAAAACGATCTGCATATACTCCACGAAGCTCTTCCATAACATCCAGTGCCAATGAAGCTCGCCCCGGACGATCTCTATGCAGAAAACCTACATAAGCATCCAAACCGACAGCTTCCAGTGCAGATTTCATATCGTTGGACAGAAGTGTGTAGGCAAAAGATAATAAAGCATTGACATTATCCAACGGCGGGCGTTTATTGCGTCCATGGAAGTAAAAATCCTTCTTTTGCTGCAAAATCAGTTCATCAAAAACCGAATTGTACTGTACAGCCGCCGCACCCTCCAAACCACGCAAAATGTCCAGATCCTCCACTTCACGGACTTGCTGCATGGCCCCTGCTAAAGAAGCAGTCACCTTTTTCATTCGATCAGCGTCAATACGTAGGGGATAGTCCCTTGTCGCTCGCTCCAAAATCCATTTATTATTATATATCTTGCCTATAATCATATTTCTGGCTACAAGAGCACTTCTTTTGTCATCATCGGAAATCCGATACTGTTCTTTTCGGAGTACCACATTTCCACGACTCTCTCCGATCACACGTGCCAGGAAACGTCCAGTTCGCGTCATAAAGGTTAAATCTATATTGCGTGATGCACAAGCACCCATCAGTCCCGGACTTACCCCTGCATAGCCAAAAGTACATACAGCTTCCAGGTTATGCAACGGGTAGCGTGCCAAAATGGCCTCTTCTTGTTTGATAACGATATTGTCCCCATCCAGTGACAAGTACGTATCCGGCAAGGTAACAAACAACGTATTCAGTAATTTTTTCATTCAGCTATCCTGCTTTCAATGAAACTGGAAACAGACCTTTTATTCAAAATTTCCGGCACACATATATGTTGAAGCGAGCAGCTTTGGCAATGTGGCCCCGCTTTAGCTTTAGGGGTGTGATTGCGCTCAAAATAATGCCGCATTTCCTGAATACTTGCTCGCACCCGTTCACGGTCAGCAGCAGTGATCATGACCTCTACCCGATGCTTGATCTCATCGTAATAAAAGTAACCTTTTGCAATATCACACACGAGCATTTCTTCAAGACACATCACTTGTGCAACTAACTGAGAATGATCTGAATCATTTCGTTTGGGTTTGCCGCGCTTGTATTCCACAGGAAAAGGAAGGTACATACCTTCCTCCCCTGCCAGCGGAACCCCATGAGCATCCCGTACAAACTCTACGACGTCACAGATTCCGGTAATCCCAAGTTCTCTGGAATGTATAGGCAACGCGCGTACGATGAGTTTATCTCCTCTTTTCTCACGAATCATCGGCTGATCCGCTTTTCGGTGTAAATGATCCCCCTCAATCGTCCGCACATTTTCTTCCCATTGCTGCTCAATGTGAATAAGCGCCCACTGTCTTCTACAAAAATTAAAATGCTGTATACCGGATAATAGCAAATAATCTTCTTCGTTATAGCCCTGCATACTCTTGGACCTCTAAGCCTTCGAGCGGTGTTACTATACATTCATAATGGGTGTCAAAAGATTTGTCGATTGCACTTACATCTTCTTTCGGTTTCACTTCCAAAGAACGATGTACTTTAGCAGATGAGTATTTTCCAAGCTTGGAAGGATGCTCCCACCAATAGACCTTATGAACCTCCATACTGCCGTCAGGACGGGCCGATGATACGTCATTTTCAAACAAGCTAATCAGCGCTTCCCTGATCTTCGCCGCGTCTTCGTGTGTAAATCCTGTTTTTTCAGCTAGCTGTGTATTGATGCTTCCCTTAAAAACGTACACACCAAAATCCACCCGATGCTTCATCCCCATCGTATCGGAGCCTCTTTCTTTGCCGGGTTCGGAGTTTACACTTTTGGTAATTTGCATACTTGTAATATCAATAGGATCTATACTGGTTGCTGTATGTATAGATACAGGCCCTCTTACCCCAACAGACACTCCTGCTCCCTTACTTGCCGCCTTGAACGCAAACACTTGACCGAAGCTACGAACATCTATCCATTCCTGACAAGCAATTCTAGCAAATTCATCACTTGAGCTTTCCTTGCCCTTAAAGAATTTTTCCAATTCAGGGTTGGCATCTGCACGTTCTCTTAAACTATGAAAAGCATCTGACTTCCGATCATTCGATTGAACAAAAATAGACTCGCCCATATCTTGCAGACGATTTCTTATTTTCCGTTTCAGAGCCACATCTGAAATTTCGCCATAACCATCGTAATTTTGCCGTGGGCGATTGCCATTCAACGGATCGCCATTGGGATTGGCTTTTGTGACAGACATTACAACCGCAAAATCAATTTTATGATCCAAAATAGACATGTTAGGATTCTCCTTTTAATGTTGCTCTGTATTTATAACGATTGCTATGATTACTGCTATTCATTCACATACCTGAGCTACTGTCTTCCTTATGGTCTTCATCTCCTGCATGATTACCCTCATCCTGCTTTTTCTCCGTCTTCTGATAGAGCTTGTAGCGCTGGCTGTAGAATCCAAGCAAATATTTCCCGGTCAGCGGCTCGTTATTAAATTCATCAAACGGGATTTGTGAAGCAACCTCATCAATCATACTGGAATAATAGTTTAGTTGTTTGCCGAATTTGGCTTGATACGGCTGCAAAGCATTCTGAATGGTTCTCCAGGTTCTTTCCGGATGCTGTGAAAATACACTCATATATCGAATTGCATTCGTAGATCGCTTCTCATCCTTGTCTAATGCGTTTCGTTCCATCACATCAGCTATCGCCAACAATCTGCCAAATAAATAACTGCGATCCGTATTTTCTTTATCTAATGCCACATCGTATCCCTCCCGTTCGTTAATCAATGCACATGTTATACTCAGTGTCTTTTCCCATTCCCATTTATCCATAGCTACCGGATTAGAGGCACGGTGAGTAGCACTCCTTACAATATCCTGCGGAATTCTTCGACCATCTACAATACAGGGAAGCATTCGTTCCATCAGCCCTTTAACAAGCTTGTCATTCGCCTTCGAACCGTAGGCCGCAAAAGCAATGTCCTTCGTCGCCGGCGCTCCCCAAAATTGTAGCAGATCACCTTGCCCGTCCTTTTGATAACGGTGCAGCCAGGCACATTTAGAATGCCAGTCTATTAGCTTGTCAAAATACAATTTTTTATCCAAGTTTCGATAATACAGAACCGCCATGCGTCCCGTTGTCGCTGAGTCAAGCACAAGAATATTGACGTTTGCTTTGGACGCCGATTTGATAGCCAATTTATTACGATAACCCGATAGCGCTTTGGCCAGATCAAAAGCAAACTCTTGGTTAGTATGGGCTTTGAGGGTTATCGGCCGCGATGATTCAGAACCAAATTCCATTGCAAAGATGTTGTCATTGTCCGTAAGGCATGGCACTTCCGGGGAATCATTCCCCCAGACGAGAAAGACACGATTTTCCATGATTTTTCCTTGACGTTGAATCAGCCACTTTAAGGCATTATGAGCTTTTTGAGATACCTCGTAGCTGATGGTTGCTGCTTCATGACTGTGAGTAAACCTTCCCCTGAACGTGAAGCCGCTCGTATCATTGGCGGAAATCAGCTTGGCTTTATCTCCGGAATTTCTGATTTTATTCGCGTGTTTATCTGTACCGGGAAGCTTCTCCCCGGTTACATAACATATGTCTTCCTCGCCCAATAGCTGGCTGTAGTAACCAATAAATGAATCATATAGTTCTGTATCCTTCCAGACTTTAGTTAACGCTTTATCTGGTGAATACACGTTAAAACGAATAAATACGCTATCCACTTCACCGGGAACTGCCGTAAATATACGTGGTTTTTCTCCATGTAAAGGTTCGTACTTCTTGTCCCATGTAGTTATTAATTTCTGATCCGCATCCAGATATAAAACAGGCTCTCCAACTACCAAGTCTTGAATCAGTCGGCGCTTGCTCAAGTAACGATAGATGCTTTTCAGCTTGGGCGTAGCAAACTCCGAATTAGCCCAACCCTCTAACTGTTGGATATAAGCCGCAAAAGGCTCTTCTTTTTTGATCTTTCCACCATAAGCGACAAAATCTCCGGCTACATAACTTAATTTATCATGCAGTGGATAAGGTGCTACGACAGAGCCAGCCCGGCTGGCCGACTTTTCTGTACAAGGAATTAATGTACTAAACTCGGTTTTGTCCAACACTCTGGCTGAATGAAAATCACCTTGTTCGGTAATTTCCACTTCAATTTGTGCATTTTGGGTTGTATGAGCGATGGGTAGGAGCGTGTATTCGCGATCATTATACTTTTTTTCAATCACGCCGACACATTTGTCGTTGGAATTATATGTTTCATATAGATTTAACAGCCAGCTCATTTCATGCCCCACCCCTCCCACTCTGCAAGCAGCTCATCAGCGGCCTGAACGTTATTTTCATCAAACCGTTTGGGCTGCATCTCTGCTATGACGCGAACCTTGGTGCATTCCTCTGGTTTAATAAATTCTATGACTCCATCCTTCATCACAGGCTCCCACAAGCGTACCTCCAACTGATTCCTGCCTGTCTCATCCGGGTAGTTAATCCCATGTACCATGTTTCCCAAATGAATGTCGCCATAGTTATCATAGAACCCGGGTGCCTCACCAAAAACACATGGCTCTATATAAGCCTGACATTCACGTGTACCCAGAAAAATATCTCGGCGTCCACCCGCAAGCAGCGAGCGTTTAAGAATGTTATGATGTTTATTCTCATTACGATCATATTCCATCTCGGGACGATGCGGATTAAAAATAAAATGAGCCTGAACCTCATAGCAAGGGTCTTTGAGATAGGTATAATTAGCAAGCGTATTACCGCCGCTATATTCAATGGGCCGAATCCCCTTGGACTCCATCCGAATAGGCTTGAGTACACGAACCTTGTCAACAATCATCGTAAGGGTCGGTTTCCAATAAATACTTTCTACGATCCCTTTTAGCGCCTGATAGGTTGGGACACTATACGTTAATTTCTCACCACCAAGTTTGGTTAGCGGGTCTGTGAACAGTGCATAGTCTCCATACACTTTGAATTCGATTGCGTTTCTCAACTAGCATAATCCTCCTTTCTATTCCTATTTTTTCTACATACAATACCAGAATATTACTTTCGTCATAGTCAGTCAACGTAAAAGATGAGTCCTGAGTCCCAATAAAGGACATGTTAAAGGACAAAACCACTATGAGGACTATCATTTTCAAGGTTAATACCATAACAATCATGATAGGCCCCATCGGTTAAAGCCAATATTTTTCCATCCAGAAAAGAAACTAGCGCCTTATTTCGATCTAGTTGTTCTTTCTCAAAGTGAGATATATTAATGGTGAATGGTTGCGCCCTGCGCAGCAAACGGGTAAGATCATCTATGCTTTGCTGTCCATTGAGATCAGCGATAATTTCTCTTCCTTCTTTTTCTCCATCCCCATATGGAACAATTACAGCTGTGGTATGATCCTCAATGACTTGAAAATGGTTCGCCGCTGTCTTATAGCTATTCGCTAAGAATAAGGGAAGAACCCTACCCTTCTCATCGTAATAAGAGCGATAATACGTATTTTCACTGCGATCGGCAGATAATAGTTCAGTCATATTTTTTCTTAGCTTAGGTACAAAATAGTTCAAATCTATTGCCAGTTCGGTGTAATATTTTTGGAAATATACCTCCATAGCCTGTGCTGACAATACATTACCTCCGAAGCAAGTTTCGTCACGTTTGAAGTCAATGAACATTTTTCTGGAAATTTCTTTACCGATTTTGATTTCTTTTAAACTCTTGAGATTTTCTTCTTCATGATCTATGACATACACTTGCTTCTTGTTATCTTCTCCGTGGCGATTACATCTGCCCGCTGCCTGAGCAATAGAATCCAAACCAGCCAAGGACCGAATCACACACTTAAAACTGATATCCACTCCCGCTTCAATCAATTGTGTACTGATGCAAACGACAGGCTCTTTATGCTTCAAATGTTTTTTTACTTGCTCCAATATATCATTGCGATGGGCGGGGCACATGGATGTACTTAAGTGGTAAATTGGAGCTGTACTGTTGTCTTCTTTTAATCGGCGATATAAATTTTTGACCACCGCTTTTGTATTGAGAATAACAAGTATGCTTGATTCATCAGCAAGTCTTTGCTCAACGAAATCGGCAAGTTTCTCCGTATTCATGTTCACGTCCGTTGCTTTATCCACAATTTCAACCCGCTGAAACGATTCAATGACATGATCGAGTTCATGCACCATTTCGGCATCCGGTTCAATGTCCAGCTTGTTGTGAACAAAATCCAATTCCGGTTGCGTAGCCGTGCAAAGAACAATACTTGAAGAGGCATACGTTTTCAAAAAATTCAGCGCTTGATTAAACAATGAAATACAGTGTGTGGGGACTTTTTGGACTTCATCAAAAATAATAACCGACTCACTCAAATTGTGAAGTCTACGGATATTTCTGCTGCCATCTGCGTAAAACACATTTAAAAATTGCACCATGGTCGTGAAAATGAGGGGCGAATCCCAATGATCCTTAGCCAGCTTTAATTTTTGCTGAGTGTTCACCACAACATCTTCAAGCTCATGACGCTCACCGTCTATATCCTCTATTTCATTCATGACCACATTGGAGTGGTGCTCCAGAAGGTTGCCGTCATCTTGTATTATTTCACGAACCTCCCGTGCGTTTTGTTCGATAATGGTCGTGAATGGAACCACGTATATGATATGCTTCTTTTCAAATGTGAACGCATGTTTTAGGGCATAACGCAGACTAGCCAGCGTTTTTCCACCCCCTGTAGGGATTGAAAGAGTATGTATGCCGGAAGGCTTGTCTGCAAATTGCTCACATTGCTCGGACATTTGTTTTCTAAGCAGATTAATGGGTGTGTCGGCATCCTCTCCTGATTGCAGAGCGTTAATACGCTCCATTAGCCTGTTATAATACGTTTGAAATAGCTGTTGGCGATTCATCGATTCATCTGTGCTCTTATCGTCTGTACTCTTATTTTCTTCAAAGCAGCGGGTATTCGTGCGATCCGCATCAATCAAAGCACTGAACACAAACTTGGATAAGAACATCATTTGGAGTTCAACGTCTGGACTATGATCCCGCTGCATATACTCAGCCAACTCGGCCCCTGCTTGATTGACATAATGATAGAATTCAGATTTTTTCATCACCTGCTCATAAAAAAGGGAGACTGCATGATCAAATCCCTCTAATTCCCGGTCACGCACCCGATCCAAAAACTTTGATTCCAGATCAGGGTCTAAAAAATCCTGCAAATAGGCATGATGTGAAATAATCGCATTTCCTACAACTTCGGATAATAGTGCCTTGTTCATGAAATCCTGCTGATCAAATGTTCCTTGAGGGGGGATATGAAAGAGATTGTATAGCAGCTTTCCACCAGCCGTGGAATGATCTACACTTCCCCGCTTCGGTGGATTGTCAGGATTTTGCACCGCCAAACGTATGTAATCTTGAAACTTTTCTGTGTATTTGCCCAAGTCATGCAGCATACCAGCGAGTCCAGTAATATGTCGGATACCTATTTTGTCTCCATAAGATTCTGCTAGCTGTTGAGTTTCCAACAGGTGGTCTGCTACCGTCTGAATCTCTTGGTCACTTTCCCGTATGTGGGCAATATATTGCATGTTTTCACTCCTTTAATTTTTCTTCGAGAATAACCTTTTCCAAGTAATCACTAGCCACATCGGAAGCCAAAAAAGAATAAATAAGATGTATATGATAGCGATAACTCCTTTTTGACCTATTACCAGATAAAGATTATGTAGGGATTGATAAAGATCCTCTCTAGCTGTTGACAGTTCCTCATCTTTTTCCGCTGGGTCCTGTTCCTGCATTTCCTGCTGTACACGCTCTGTTAATTCCTTTGATATAAACCAATATCCTACTATAAGGCCTATAACTAGATAGACATAAAAATACAGACCAGGAATATATAATAAATTCATTCGTTTTCCTCTCCTAACAACCAGATGCTGTTACTGAATAAATGGAAATATATTGAATCCTTCTTCTCCATCAATTCTTGTTCTCCGTGTCCTCCAATATGGTAAGCTTAGCAACCAAATATCGCTCGTTGTTTATGGTGACTTCAACAGCAGACTTCCATTCCTCTTATCTTTCAACTGGGGCTACACATATAAAATAAACCCTGTTCCTCTGCCTTCATTTATTATTGGTGTAAATGAGCTTATAAGGTCTGGTTCTGAATATATATCGGCGTCAATTCACATTTTTCAAGCATCCGATAATCGATATTCCAAGATTGGCAGTGAATAGAGATGATGATTCCGAAAAGACGAATGGCTTTATTAATTATGGTAAAACTCTTCTTACTATGTAAACATCTATATTATTTATCGTCATTTGATAATTGATTTTTCAGATTGAACTGATCTAACAGAAATAAAATTTTCTTTTACATCAGTGTACAAGATAAATATTCACCGAATAAATAAAATCTCATAATCCGCTTGTGTATTTTAGTGAAGTGTAGGGTGCAGTTGGGGAAGTTTACACGAGGATAGGACGCTGTAGATGTTTCAATCCACGCACTCATATAGAGTGCGACGTTTGATCCTCGTACATTACACCGTCACCTCCATCGATTTCAATCCACGCACTCATATAGAGTGCGACGGAACAGTTCCCGGCGTAGTTGGATTGCGGAAGATTTCAATCCACGCACTCATATAGAGTGCGACTAATTTTAGAGTCTTGGCTTTCTTATCCAAACTGACAATTTCAATCCACGCACTCATATAGAGTGCGACGTGGTACTGGTGGCACAAGCCCGCCTGTAGTACCTAACATTTCAATCCACGCACTCATATAGAGTGCGACCAGCAGCACCAGCCTATTTAAAACTTTTCATCATATATTTCAATCCACGCACTCATATAGAGTGCGACACGTGGAGACGGGTGAACAGGTTGATACCTTTGCAATTTCAATCCACGCACTCATATAGAGTGCGACCTGATTATTTAAATACAACAGTCGATGAATTGAGAGGATTTCAATCCACGCACTCATATAGAGTGCGACCGTGACGCATCTTTACGGGGTATACCCACACGTAAGGGATTTCAATCCACGCACTCATATAGAGTGCGACGGAAAAATTACGCCTGAAAATGTACAAAATGATTGACATTTCAATCCACGCACTCATATAGAGTGCGACGGGATAGAAGGCGCTGTGTAAGCCGCCCTCTACCAAGATTTCAATCCACGCACTCATATAGAGTGCGACGTTTATAGCATAGGCAGAGCCTTTGCGAGGTTAGCGATTTCAATCCACGCACTCATATAGAGTGCGACCGTGACCTTAACCCTAACCCTAACCCTAACCATAAAATTTCAATCCACGCACTCATATAGAGTGCGACCAACTTCGGTAAGATATGGTTATGCCGATCAGATATTTCAATCCACGCACTCATATAGAGTGCGACGAACAATAATGAAATTTGGTATATAACAACTCTTCCATTTCAATCCACGCACTCATATAGAGTGCGACCTAAAAAAGACTATATTCATCACATTAAATCTCAAAGAATTTCAATCCACGCACTCATATAGAGTGCGACAGCGGCTTTCTCCTCGTCCCCTTCTTCTTGTGCCTATTTCAATCCACGCACTCATATAGAGTGCGACGATATCGAAGCTGTGATGATCGACTCATTGCTTATATTTCAATCCACGCACTCATATAGAGTGCGACGTTTTTCCTCCTTGATGGTCGGCGTTTTGGCACGATTTCAATCCACGCACTCATATAGAGTGCGACTTAATAGATGCAGCGAAGCTGCTTAAGTGGATTGAAATTTCAATCCACGCACTCATATAGAGTGCGACGTTTTTCTGAGGACTTGGTAGAGTGGGAAAAAGACATTTCAATCCACGCACTCATATAGAGTGCGACGATGCTCAATATGGCGAATCAAACAGGATATTAATTTCAATCCACGTACTCATATAGAGTGCGACCCGTCGTGTCTGAGATAAGATCCTGTCTTTATGTCCTATTTCAATCCACGCACTCATATAGAGTGCGACCTGCTTCCGTACAGGCATACATCCGGCATGTGACAGATTTCAATCCACGCACTCATATAGAGTGCGACTTTACTCTGTAGGGCCGGAAGCCTGCCAAAGTGTAGATTTCAATCCACGCACTCATATAGAGTGCGACTATTTAGAATGGAAGATCATCGTCACTCACTCCTCGTATTTCAATCCACGCACTCATATAGAGTGCGACGATTGACCCGCGTGATAACAATTTGTATTTCTATGAATTTCAATCCACGCACTCATATAGAGTGCGACAGCGAAAATACAGCAATTGATACTCTAATGATATCAATTCCATACATTTCCGCAAAAAACGATGCTAAAAAAGCTTGAATCCACCCTTGACTTCTATTATAGAAAGTGGATTATAATCCTTTTCGACAAATTTCGAGGTGCGAAGGATCCGGGGTTTTTATGTGAGCTTCACATTCGCACCTTAACCAAGACGTTACACTCAGGATACCACAAAACATTTTTCCCTCACAGAGAATTCTTTAGCACTAAAACAATAAGGATTCCGCCCCGTCAATCACAATTTGCGCACCAGTAATATGACGCGAATGATCGGAAGCCAAGAATGTCACCAAATCAGCTACCTGCTCGGGTTGACCGGGCCCATCAGCCAACGGCTGCCCTCCTTCGGGAAACTGAACGGGGATGGTAATCTGCTTTAACCTTTCGGATTTCTCCGTTGTTTCATCAATATTCGTCGAAATAGCTCCCGGATAGATGACATTGACACGAATACGGAACTTGGCTAGCTCCAGCGCAGCCATTTTAGCAAAACCGGTTTGACCTGCCTTGGACGTACTGTAGGCTGACATTCCAAAGCTGGTAAAGCGCTGATTTCCATTAATAGAGCTTGTAATGATAATGCTGCCGCCACCGTTTTTTTTCAAATGCGGTACGGTATACTTCACCGTCAGGAAAGTGCCGTCCAGATTCGTAGACAGCGTCTGCCGCCAATCCTCGATGCTCAAATCCTCAATCGGTCCGACCACCCCGTTAATCCCCGCATTGGCAAAAATGATATGCAGTCCGCCAAACAGTTCAACTGCTTCCAAAACTGCTTTTTCCACACGCACCGGATCGGCAATATCCACGTCAAAAGCCCGAGCGGCACCTTCACGTATAGCATTAATCTCTCTCTCCGTCTCTACAATCCGTTCATTACTGACATCAAAAAGAGCAACATTTGCTCCCTCTCTGGCCATTTGAATAGCTGTTGCCTTGCCAATACCAGAACCAGCCCCCGTGATCAGAGCCGTTTTGCCTTCAAAGCGCGCGCCTCCTGCCAATGTGTAGCTCATATGTATCGCTCCCTTTCAGTATCCTGTATAATCACAAGATTACCCAAAAAGGTATACTTTATAATCACCATTTTTGCGCATTTTTTGCTATTCCTTTGCGATATTCAAGAAAAGGACCAATCATACACCCATTATCGCACCTTTTCTTCTCCTTTCTTGTTGACCTTTAGTTTCTTTCTATGTATTCATCAAAAAAGGACGTTATGCAGCCATCAGTATGGATGCATACGTCCTTTTCTTATTCCATTTACCACTGCAATTCAATAAATGCCGCATCATCATCAAGCCCTCCGGTATGGGAGGCATCCAGCAAAACCTGTATCTGCTCATCAGGGACAGGCTCACGAATAGGGTCCAAATCGGATAATCCGTCACTATATACCTGTAATCTCATCGGCATATCTGCGGGTATACTTCTTTCGTACCAATGAGGCTTACCTCCAATCGGCCCGCGGTTTGTGGACCAGCGTTCCGCTGTGGAAAAGGTATGATCAAACAATTCGCTGATCTCCTCCGTCCCGTTCCACAGCCGCAATCGTGAATCTCCTTGCCAGGCAAGTCTGAGACGCCCGCGGGTGCCGCGCTTTGGCAGTTCGATTTTACCGCAAATATACATCGACTGGCTTCCCTGACGACGTTTATCCTCCAGCACCGAACGCATCAAGCCCGATTCATGGTGTAAAGGCTGCCGATCCAGTTCCTCCGCAGCTGTACCCGCCAAGCGTTCGAGGTACAGCCCCAGCTTATCGGCAGACAGATCCTGCCCCTGTTCCATCCAATCCAGCAAAGAGGAACCCAAATAGCGGGCTGCAAAATCTCCCTGGTAACTAAGCCCGACACCATCACACAGAACAAAACAACAGACGGATTTATGAATACGCACTGCGGCGAAATCCTGTCCGCTTTCACCCATACTGGCAGATTCGGCAGACCTTCCGTAACCATAACGGCACATAAATCGGCTATGATGCGTCGATAGTGGCTGATCGCCCGTCTGAGAGCTGATGTAGGCAAAACGCTGCGCCAGCCGTGCATTTATTCCCTTCCTTTTGCTCGTGGGGAGCAGAGACAGCAGTGGATTCATGCGTTTTCCTCCTTACCGTACAGGCGTTGCGGCCGACATTTGAAAACCGATGGACACCAGTTCCGGACAGGTTCCAGGCAGCATCATAACTGCTCCCTCACCTAGCTGATAATCTGCCTCAAACAGCATTTCCCGATAGCTTTCAGGAAGTACAGAAGACATATTACGCAATTTCACAGCATGTTCATCCTGTAACGGCGTATTATGCGTAAGACCTTTCCAGCGGCGTGGGTCCTGAATAGGCGTTTCCAGTAGTCTGTCCGATAAAAATATGTTTTCCACCAGTACATTGCCGTCCGGTACGCTCATGCTCATAATACGCTTCGCAATCGGTTCTGGATCATCACCTGTGGAAACACCATCTGTCATATGACAAACCAAAGGCGCAGGGCAATCCTGCATCCCCGGCAGCTCTGCCTGTAAAATTCGTTCGGCTTGCAAGAAAGCTTTTGCCGAATCTGAAAACCGTTTGGGCGTCAAATCGGGCAAAGAACCAATCGCTGCGATTTCATCAATCCCCTTCACACCGTTGAGCAGATCATATACGTCGTCACTATAAGCCAAAATCGCAATCCGGTAGCGTGCAGTCAGCCGATTCCCTTTCGTCGAACGGAAAACCATCTGCCGGATCGCCAGTGATATAGCTTCATATACGACATCAATTCGCCGCCGCCCCTCCATAAGCATGTTCATTGACGCGCTAATGTCAATCAGGTAAATGATCAGGGCGGGGGTACGTTGTGAAGCCTGTATCGTATAATTCATCGTTTACACATGCTCCCCTCAGTTACCTTCTAAACTACTTCTGTCATTCAATCCATATCTGAAAATATGAATAATTAAATTTTAGGCAGTCTGAAATTCGTATCGCTCAAAAAGTTATAGATAGAGGAAGCGCGATAACCAACTTCGCCTACCGAACGATAATAGGAAGAATTACTTTCGTACAACGCTCTAAAACGATTGGCAAAACCCTTCGCCTTCGCCGTGCTTCCGCCCTCCTGAGAAGCATAAGCCTTGTTATACAGGGAAATAAGCTGGAGAACATTTTGTTTGTTACTTGCATGAATTGATGCTTTTTGCTTTTGCTTCGCCTCTGCCGCCGCCTTACGTGCTGCCTCTTCCTGCGCTGCGCGGGCAGCCTCGTTCTTTTTCCAGGCTAAATATTTTTCGTATTTCGCCTGCTGATCATACGCTTTCTGCTTTGCCAGCTTGGCGGCCGCCTGCTTGTTTTGTTCCTTTTGAGCAAGGTAGGCTTCATATTTAACTTGCTGAGCTACAAGGGCCTGTTGTTTGGCCTGCTGCTCAGCTTCCTGCCGCTGCTTCTCCGTCAGTGCCTTTTGAGAGGCCTCCTGCTCGGCAGCCAGCTTCGCTTTCGCCGCCTTTGCGGCTTCTTCCTGCTTGGTTGCCTCGATTTGCCGCTGATTGGACTGATCAGCCAGAATATTCACGGCTGGAATGCCAACAGCCAGCAGAACGACAGCCGCCGCCGTTGTCACAATGAACGTTTTGGAGCGGTACCAGGCTGCTGATTTTTCAGGCTGCTCAGGCGGCTTGGGGTTCAACTGCTCCTCCAGCCCCATAATGGCAGCCGATACCTCCACATGCAGAGGGCTGCCGTCTTCTACAAAATGATACAACGACCGATATACCTCTAGGGCCGCAGCAGGCTTGTTTTGCTTCTCCAGTTCACGCGCCTGTCGGAACAGCTTGTCCGTCACCCCACGCTCCCCTTGCTCCTCAATCGCCTGGTTCAGTATCGCAGCTTGTTCCGCTTGGAGCGGTGCAACCAAGGAGGATGCAGCTTCCCCGGACTCGCCAGTAGCTAATGCTGCTGCCTCTGTCGCCTCGGTTTCCACCGTCTCTACTTCAACAGGAATCTCTTGCTCAGTAAGTGCATTGAGTACAACCAGCCATTCACCAAAGGTAGGGCAACTGCTCAGATCCTGGCTGTCCCAGGCACGGCTAAACAGCTCCACCACTTTGCTTCCCCAACGGGCTTCCAGCGACTTGCGTAAAATATAATAACGTTCGCAAGGCGTCTGCATTTCATGCTGGTCAAAATAACTTTCGCCCCACGCTTTATCGACCACCACACGGTCTGACCATCCCAGCATTTCGCCGATAATAACGGCCCCTGCAAAACGATCCGCATACGCGCTCCATAATCCGCTGTGAACGGTACGGTGCGCAGCATACCCCGGCGAACCCGCTAATAGAGCATCCGGACGATCCATTTTGGTACTGTACATTTGTTCCACATCGACCAATTCTACAGCTGATGTGCCTTCAGGCAGTTCCACTTCAGAAAAAAACGGAAGCATGACATTCGGCGCAGATAAATCACAGTGTGCCAGTCCTTTTTGCTCCATAGCTGAGCCGATCCCTGCCAGCGCTCTGGCCAAAGCCAGACTATCGGAAGCCTCAAGCTGCTGCTGAGCTGTGAGGCAATCGAACCATGTTGTCCCATGAATCCATGGCATCAGCACTGCATATAGCAAATCAGGCTGCTCGGCGATCAGACTTCCGTTTCTTTCTGGAGTGAGCACATCACGCTTGCATACCTGCAACCCGGGGATATCCCCATACGCTTCCATATGCTCTGATTGATAAACCATAGCCGGGATACGGAACTTTGGAAAAAACACTTTAAGGGCTTTAGCCTCATGCGGCGCTCCGCTTTTGGCATTCAGCTGGTATACGATCCCCTGCCGCCCTGCTTGAGCATAAGCCAAACCGGGTGCAGCAGGATGTCGCCCAACCACATAGGCTGTGCCGTTTATGATCAATTCGTCTCCCGGATTCGGTTGAAAAGACATGGAACATCCCTCTCCTTACATCGTTCAGTATGCTAGTTTCCACACCCTATTATATACAATCTGTGGATGGCAAGAAAACCGGGTGTCCGAAGATCGCCCGGTTTCTCCTGATAACCACTATACCAAATGTACAAACCACAAGAAATGGTTCATATATATTGCTTCCTCATAGAGTGGTATATTATAAGGTGATGCCTATCTCGCATCTTACTTCGTTTGGTCAACAGTACGGAATTTATTAGCGATAGCCGTCAGTTCCTGGCTGATGCTGTTCAAAGTCGTTACGAAAGCTTGCATTTGTTTGCTGGCTTCCTGAAACTCTTGAAAGAAACGTTGTTTGGTCATACCTTCCCATTGACCTTCCATGCCTGAGATGGATTGTGTCAAGCTGGAAACGATCTGCTGGCTTTGTTCACCGCTTTGTTTAAATTGGTTGGCTACCTGATCGACCTGTTCCGGGGTAATTAAAATACGTCCTGCCATATTATGAGTCCTCCTTGATGATATTAAATGTTTTGTTTAACTGGTTCAAATTGTACTATGTTTATTTAATTTCCTACAAAAGGCGAAGGTCCTAATTGTAATAACCCCACTTTTTGACTATAAAACAGCATCTAACAATATAATATCAATAGAATTAGTACCTAATAAGTCCCAAAAAATCAGGATTCCATGAACTGAATTTATATGGCCTCATGTGACCAGGCAGGAGAGTCCCGAGAATCTACTAAGCGACAGGCTGATCCCTAACTATAGCCGGGTCAACAAAATACCATTCCTGCGGATTGCTGGAGGACGCCTGCTTCAAAATATCCTGATTCAGCGTACCTGCATCCGACGACTGTACACCAGCAATAGCATTCACGACAGACTGCGGGTCCGAAATCGGACCGCTTCCTTCTGAAGGTTGCCCGGGCAAAATAGACGATGACTGCTGATTCGACCAATCCAGCATTGTAACTGGTCGTCCTAATGGTTGGCTGGCAGATGACAGAATCGTATGATAGTTGTGGTCAACAGACTGGAACTGTTCTGCCTTTTGATTCAATTGTGCACCTGATGTATGGAGGTAAGCATGAATTTGCTCCGACATTCGCTTGGCCTGCATCCAATGATTCAAGACAGTCTCACGTGTAGATACATCCCAATCCATCGATTGTAACGCCTGCTCCAACCCTGCTGTTAACTGTTGAATTTGCTCCGCCGCATGCTGTAGCTGCCCGCTAAGCCCCCGAAGCACATCCGGTTCAACTCGAATGCGCATATCCATCACCCTTCTTCTGTCGCTTCTTCAGTTTCTGCCGACTGTCGCAGCCAATTTAATAATAAATCCACAAACTGATCTCTTGATGCCATGGCTGCAATAAGCCAATCTCCGTTGCCATTAGAGCTCATACGAAATATCCAGTTCATCGTTGGACACAGGACAAACGCAACCCGCTGTGATTCCCACTCCCTGCCGTTCCAGACCAGCAATTGCAGTTCTCCTTCAGCTATACGGGAACTCAATGACCGGGCAAGTCTCGCAGACCCCTCTACATCTCCGCTAGCCTCGGTCAGTTTACTGCTGATTAGAGACACACTCTCTCCTGCTGATTGCTCGTAAATTTTATTAAATGCCTGCTTGGAGAACATGAGCGCAGGAGATTCAGGCACAAGCCGATCTACCCAGCCCATTTTATCAATCAATGTCTCGCAAGCCTTCTCCACATTACCCAGATCATACAGACGGTACTCATCGGGTTCATCAACGGATTTTACTAGCTCCACGACACGCTCGTTCGTGCAATGGAGGTAACCTTCGAACTGCTTACCGCCCCGCGAATAGCGTATGCGGCAAGCCCGGCTAGATAATCCCGCGATAGCAACCCTCGAAAAAACGGTAGGGGGCATTGCCAACTCAGTACCCTCATCTACCCGCTTTAAATACCCCTTTTCCAGAAGAGAGGCTTTTACCTGCTCCCACTCTTCCGCCAACTCTTCTGCCAGATAGCCCTTAAACGGATCTTCCACCCCAAGCAGTCTGTCAGAACCCAGAACGCCTGCCAGGAAAAACAATTCCTTCGACTTGAGGGTTATTAACTTCTGCTTGGAAGCTTGAAACGTTAACATTATGAGCCACCTCCCTTCAAACTACAACATGCCATCGGTCACGAATTTCCGTTATCCAATCCTCACAGCTCACTTGCTCTGAGAAGGGAATTGCCGCTTTTATCCTGGTAAATTTGCGTCGTACGTAGTATCCCTGCCCAGGGGGCAGGACTTTTAGGCCACCAGCGGCGGCATTCGCTTCTGAATAGGGGATACGAAAGAACGATAAATCATTCGAATCCAGTGTTCCGAAAAGCATACCGCTTTGACTCGCCTTAACATCATTAAACCAGTCTACGCCAAAGGTTGGGAAATCAGATGGCACGCCCGACAGCACGACATGCACATTGCGATCACGCCCCAACCGTACAATGGCGGAGAGCTGATCCTTTATCGTAAAATCGTTCAATTGCTTGCTTAGCATATCCGCATCATCAATGACCAGCAGCAATTCGGGATCATTCCCCTCCTTGTTCCGCTGTTGAACGATATCATACATTTGCTGTACCAATGGACCAAGCTCTTCCTCGCTTTCAGCAGCAGCCTTGACATGAGGAAGATGCCGCAATCGTGATAGTCCCCCGCCTCCATAGCGGGTATCGACCGTATAGACTTCCAATTGACTCGGCGATGTGTAATAAGCCAGCGATATGATCCAGCTCATCAGGAAAGAGGTTTTTCCTCCCTCCATAGGACTACCAACGATAAAATTAGGACCTTCCTTGAGGTTCAGTAAGAAAGGCTCCAGATCGTCACTCTGTAGCCCTACAGGCACCTCATAAGGAAGCGCGCCCGAAGGCCCGCTCGTCCGGTCCCATTGCTGAAGCAGTTCCGCCAACGGGATTCGCTCGGGCAACGGAAGAATGGCTGGGGCGTTTTTGCCCTTCCATTCCTGTACGATGCCAGCTATGTTGCGGCGCAACCGTGCTGAACGCTCCGTTTCATCTTCTCCGGGTGAAGGCAATGCCGTCTGGAACTCCAGCGGCGGGATATGCCCTTTGACCAAAGCCCGACCCGGAATTAAAGGCCCCGGTGTTTTGGCTGGTCGTCCTACCGCATAATAATAATCACTTGGGTCAGACATTTCAAAAGAAACAGCGTTCGGAATATTACTGCGGAACTTCTCAAACACATCGGTAATCCGATTCGCTGTAATGATAAATGTAATACCGAGACTGCCACCTTCACGCAAAAGAGATTCCAGCAGCTCATTTTCATCTGGATAAGCATTACGGAAATTAAGGTAGCCATCAATGACTACGATCATTTGCGGCACATCCTCAACAGCAGAACGTCGATAAGAGCTTATCGTTTTGACACCAGCTTCGGAAATCATTTCCTTACGTACAGCCACCTGTTTGAACAGATAACGGAACAACCGCTTGATCCGGTCGTCCTCCTCTACCATCATAACAGCACCGATCTGGGGAAGTTCCCCAAAGTCGCGCATCGTTCGACCCATATCAATGATGTAACCGTTCCAACGGTTCGCATGAAAGCGCTGAGCCACCGACATTAGCATTGTTTGCAAAAAGGTCGTTTTACCCATGCCCGGCATACCGTACACTGCCCAATGACCATGATCCAGTGATGCATAAATCGGCTCCTGTCGCTGGTTCGGCAAATCATCAACCAGACCCATGACCGCCTTCAGCTCTTGAGGAGATGCTGGACTGCCCGTTTCGGCGCATGGAGGCAGCAAGTCAGTTAAATCCAGCAAGTCAGGCAGCGGCGGAAGCCACGGTCCCTGAAGCCGTTCGATCCCTGCCTTGGCAGCTTCTTCTGCAATATAATCAATGAATATCTGAAGCTGTTTGGGAGCTTCTTCCCCTTTTAAGCCTGAGTTTGCCCGTTCGCCGCCAGTCAGCAGCGCTTCACGCTTGCCGTTCAGTCTCACCTCGTGAACAGGCAGTGCGGAAGAAATATCGCTGTTGCCTACATACGGGGCACCGCTCCAGGCAAACTGCATTTCTTCAAATACCTCATCACTGCCGACCTGAAAATACCCTCGTCCCGGCTTCGTAATCCACGCAGCATTCGGTATTTTCAACATATCACGGCTGTCGCCTTCGCTCTGCACCCGTAAGCAGATACGGAACCTGGAGTTACTCCAGATTTTATCGTCCACAACGCCAGCAGGCTTTTGGGTCGCCAAAATCAGATGGACACCCAATGTCCGTCCAATGGCGGCAATACTGATTAGCTCATCCATGAACTCGGGTTGATCCCGTTTTAATTGTGCAAATTCATCAATAATAATAACCAGATGAGGCAGCGGTTGTGCGTGCCGCTGCCGGAGCAATCTGTAATATTCATCAATATGCTGCAAATTGCCCGCATCGTTTAATATTTTCTGTCGGCGGACCAGTTCTGCTTTTAGTGATATTTTGGCGCGTTCGATCAGGTTATTGTCCAAATTCGTAATCGTGCCCACCACATGCGGCAAATTGACGAACGTATTGGACATGCCGCCACCCTTGTAGTCAATCAGCATAAACGCAAGATCATGCGGGTGAAACTCAGCAGCAAGGGAAGCTACGATGGACTGAATAACCTCACTCTTCCCTGAACCTGTCGTACCGGCGATCAAACCGTGGGGACCGTGTCCCTGGCGCTCGATTTTATCATGCAGATTAATCATGATCTTCTTGCCACCTGCCCGCACACCCATAGGTACAGGTAATGTATCAGGATAACGGTTGCGCCGCCACCGTTCTGATACGTCCAGTTCTTCCACACCCGCTATACTCATCATATCGAACAGTGGCAGCACAGAGGGAATATCCGAAGCCGAGGAACGCTTCAAGCGAATAGGAGCCATATACCGCGCCAATGCATCTGCTTCCTCTCTCGACAGACGATCCGGTTTAAAACTTTGCTGTTCAACCTCCGGTGACTCCGATTTGCGGGCATATACGCCCTGCTCCTTGGAAGCCTCCACGATAAGCTGACATTGCATCGGCAAAGCTTCCTTTCGGGAAGCCAGAACGATGGTACACGCATCAATTGCCCGTCCGTCCTCCAACAGCAACGGGAGCAGCGGTTCTTCTTCAATTAGCTGGCTATCTGATAAAACAACCACATAACACGGGACCTCCATCCCTTTTCCATGACGTTCGTTACGGTTGTTTTTACGGCGGTTCAATCTGGCAAACAGAAAGTCGGCCAATTGATGGGCGCTACTGCTGCGGTCTGACATCATCCGCCCGGTTCTGTCATCGTCCCACACATGCGGAAGCCAACGCATCCAATTCCATTCACTTTCCTCACGCTCATCATAAAAGGAAGCAATTTTCACTTCATCCGGCGAGTGACGGACAGTCACCTGTGCCAGAATCACTCTTAATGCTGCCAGAGTATGCTCTCGCTCTCCAACCAGTCCCACCACCTTGGATTGAAACAGCGGCAAGGCAATGGAAGCAGCATCCACCAGACGAAACTCTTCCCCCAATTCATCCGCAGCTCCCAGCAACGGGTCTCGGTCATAGCCGTCCGGGCGTGGGATTTGCAGCTTGATATGAAACGAAACTTGTCCGGTTCCAATACGCACTTGCAAAAAATCCTCATCCTCCGGCGAACGCTCCCAGAGAGAGCTGTTACGGTTTTTGACGATTTGAGCGCAGATTTGCGGGTCACCGTGAATTTCATATAGCGTGCGAATTTGCTCTTCGCGTTTCAATTCAAGCTCTTCCCGATGCTTCTGGAGCTGTTCCCGATACATCCGGTCACGTTCCTCCAGCTTGCGCTTGTAGTCCTTCTTATTGTTCAAATACACGAAAAAAGGAATGGTATAGGATGTAAGCATCATGACCACAGTAACCATCTGGAACATCAGGTAGTTACTGTTGCCTATCTTGCCTGTTTTGCTCATATATACGTAAAAACCAATAGTTACCAACGTCATCATTAACGGAATAAGTATAGATATAATGGAAAAAGACGGCTTGCTCGGCTCAGCCGGAGGCCGTAAAATCTCCAGCTTCTCCTCTCGGAGCGCCGGTCTTAATCTCGGGGAGCGCTGGTATAATACATTCAAGACAAAAGTCCCCCTTTTTGCTTACTATTTCATTTTACCAAGGTTTCATATAATTTCATGTGTGTATTTACCCATTTTTTTCACTTTGAAACAGCGAACGCCGTCCATATACAGGAGCTTCGTCCCGGGTTGTCGAAAAAGCACGCTGAATACGCACCGTACAGCCTTCCCGCAGACCCGCTCCTATCAGCAGTTGGTCGTCATCCACTCTGAACCAAAGCCCCTCCGGGAATTTTGCTTCCATAATATATTGCATTCCTTCCGCCGGAGGCTCACCAAAAATACGCACACCCAACATCAGCTTCAAATGATCTACCGAGTATTCATCAGCCACCTCGATGTCAAACCACTCTGTTTCCTGTCGTCCCGAAAGCACGGTCAGGATCATCTGTCATCCCTCCCGATCCTTAATATATACAGTAAAACTCACACAAAGAGCCTATTTTCTATGAAAATATGGCTATCGTAACTGTAGCATCCGCCTATTAGACTGTCAATTTGTTACAAACTACCCACTCGCACTATAAAATCATGACTTTAGTTGTATTTTTATATCTTAAAAGAGTCATATGAATCAATAAACTATATTTTCAAAGTTTTGTAGAATTCGCATATACGTCATTTTGTCGATGGGTTAAACTAAATTTGATTGTTTACCAGAGTATTGTGAACACTTTGTAAATTTTTCAGACCTTTATGTTTTTATAAGGTGTTTTTAAGGTAATTTTAAGAAACGGGCTCTACAATAAAGTCATGAAATAACTCAAGCGAGGTGATTTTTGTGAGAACATTAATTACATTTCAAAACAAACGTATTCCCGTATACTTCAACCAAGAAAACAAACAACCTGTACAAAAAACATTAAAACTTCTAAGCAACACTTTGGAGAACAAAATCTCCAGAGGCAAGCGTGCCCTTCAAAAATGTCTTAACTCTTTGATCAGTATAGAAATTGTCGGTTGTGAAGCCATCCTGCATAGCGTTAGTGAAAATGATTCATTGGCACTGTCCCTCTACTAAGAGGGACTTTTTTTTGTTCCGAAATCATAGCAAAAAAGAGAGAGTGACTATGCACCCTCTCCGTATCAGCGGCCTTGAAACATGATACATGTAACTAGCCGAACCTATCATTTTATAGCAAACTGCTTATAGTATTCTTTTGCGATAACCTTTTTTTCCGCCTCGTTCCAACTTCTGCGCCTTCTCAATTCGTATTCTAAACAGCTCCACTAAATTAGCGCGTGTATGCTCTTCCCGGCAGTTGTCCAGCTTTTTCAGGATAAAACGGTCAATGGACATATGGCTCAGGCTCCTTTACAACATGCTGCCCCTGCATTCCAAGGGGATGACCAGACTATCCATTTTTAACCATTCCGCTTGTGGTTTAAACATGTAAGCAACCTGTTGGATAAAGTAGGCTGGATTACATAACCTTTATAAAGGGTAAATACATAAAGTTTCAAAGGATTGACCGCTTTAAATCTGGAAGCTATGAACAAGGAGCGTGCAGAAACTATGGAAAAGCACAGATTGGCTAAAATAGTCTGGATATTTTTATACACTTTGTTGTTACTGACAATTCTGTCTGCATGCAGCAGGGAAAAAGCCTCTACCCGCAGTATGGCCCAACATGAGGCTGAGGCCCGCGCCTACACCGTTACCGGCAACCCGAATCAGAATACGTCCTCCCTGGATGAACGAGCTGCCAATCGCACCCCTGTACATCAACAAGGCAGCAGTTATGTCGAAATATCAGGCAATGTAAATATAGACAGAAAAACCGTAAAGGTCACAGGGCGCTCCAACCTCCCCGCCGGAGCGCGGATTAAGGGTAATCTCGCGGTCAAAAACTCCCTGCTCACCGGGTACACGGACGAAGCAACTGTTCAAAAGGACGGAAGCTTTGTACTTCGTGTGCAACGGCCAGGCATACAGGGCAGCATGGATCTGACGGTTTTGTTCCGTCCGGCTGACCAAGACGACCCGATACGCAATCTTTACAGCAGCGGTGGTGAGAAATTGGAAGGGCCCTATGTATATCAATACGAAGAAAAGGAGCAGCTTCGGCAAGAAGTCCGAATTGGCGCCGAGTTTGATCCTGAGCAGGAACAAAGCACCCCGCTGGTTAAGCCTGTCTGGAACAAACCAAAGGATTACGGTAGCCCCAAAGTGTGGATCAAGCCGGATGTGAAGCAGGAAGGCAACTATTATCATGTGTATGCGCGCAGTAATTTACTGGAAGGATCAGATGTCAAGCTTACCATTGATTTCCCGGGACGCTGGCAGTTTGGCTATGACGATCAAACCAAAGTCATGCCTGACGGCTCTATCAGTATGAGGGTCAAAAAACCGAGCCTGGCTAATCGTTACACCATGGTTATAAGCTTCGAACCTAACGAAGACATATGGGCGAATGCGAAACGAGTGTATGGAGCAGGCGGAGAGCATCTTTCCGGCACACTAGTTAAATCCGCGGACGACAAAGAGGGCTCCAAACGGGTTGAAGCCCGTATCCCTATTCAACCCAAATCATAATTGGACAGCACATGGCTTGCAGGTATTGTAACTTGTCGGTCACTAAGGCTGTATGGTGACCGGCGTGCCAATGCTCACCTTTTCCTGAAGCTCCAGCACATCCTTGTTCTGCATACGTATGCAACCATGCGACACCAGCTTGCCAATGGACCAAGGCGCATTGGTGCCGTGGATGCCATAATGCGGCTTGGACAGCCCCATCCAGAACGCTCCGAAGGGGCCGCCGGGATTGGGCTGTTTGTTGATGATGGTAAATTGTCCGTACGGCGTCTGTGTAGCAATTTTACCAATACCGACCGGATAACTAAGTACAGTCTGATCTCCATCTTTTAAATACAGACGACGATCCGACAAACTCACCACAATACTATAATTCGGCATATACTCACCCCTCTACAGGATATGCCGACCACACCGCAGATTCTCTTGTGATTTTTACAAATAACCTTTCTTCATCTCACCACTCCACATCACGTCTCCAGCCCCTTCGATTACCGACTCGGCCCTGATTTGTGCTTGAACGTTGATCCTTTTTCCGCCGATCTGCTTCTTTACGTGCCTGATACTCCAGCTCCCGCTGCATTTTGCGATAGTTGTTCACTCTGGATTCAGATAGCTCACCACGCTGCACAGCTTCCTCTACCGCACATCCCGCTTCTCCTTGATGCTTGCAGTCTGCAAAACGGCAATTTTGTGCCATTTCCGTAATATCCGCGAAGGTATTGGCGACCCCAGTGGAATCATCCCACAGATTCAGTTCACGCATTCCCGGCGTATCCAGCAGAACGGCTTGCCTCAATATGGGGAACAACTGTCGGTGAGTTGTCGTATGGCGACCCCGGCTGTCCTCTTCCCTCACATCCTGTGTAAGCTGAACTTCGGCCCCGGACAGCCAGTTCACAATTGTTGATTTGCCGCTGCCGGAGGAGCCTGTCAAGGCAACTGTGCGTCCGGGTTGAAGAAACGCCTCCAACTGCTCTCTCCCTTCATTCTGCAAAGCGGAAATAACGATGACAGGCACACCGGGGGCAACCCCCTCCGCTTCTGCCACCCGCTCTTCCACATCGAAACAAAGATCGCTTTTGCTCAACACAACGACCGGATCGACCCCACTGTTCCACGCCATAATTAGATACCGTTCCAGCCTGCGCACATTAAAATCGTGATTCAGTGCATTGACGAGAAAGAGCGTATCTACATTTGTCGCAATCAGCTGCTCCTTCGTCTCAAAGCCGGCAGCCTGCCGGGATATCCGACTTTTACGTGGCAGCACGGCATGAATGACTGCATCCGAGGTTCCATCTGGCACGGTGACAGCCACCCAATCCCCCACAGCCGGCATTTCTGCCGGATCGACAATAGCATGTCTCAGCTTGCCGGAAGCAGCTCCCCAGCGTTCTCCATCCATAGTCATAAGCTTTACTTTTTGACCATAATCGGCAATCAGACGGGCAGGGCGTACCTGTGTATTTTCTGCTCGTTCTTCAAAGCTTTGTTTCCATTGATCCCAAAAGCCGTTCCAGTAATCAGACCAGCCGTATTCATGTATACTCATTGTTTTCCTCCTGTGAATCATCGTTTATTGCTGATGTTTAAAGTTGATGTTTTTTTATTTCCGTGTTACTCGGTGCTTGTAAATGTTCTCTCCCGCGAGCAAAAAACGCAAAAAATCCGCAGGGAAAACCCCTGCGGAGGGTGTATGATTCAGGCCGAGGCTATCCCAAGACCCTAATCATAAAAAAATCCGCAGGGAATCACTCCCTGCGGATTTCATCGGTTCTACTGCTCAACCGAATGCCATGTAAAAACTATACTTATTTCATATAGTCTTCAACTATGCATCATCCGTGCGGGAGACAACGTCATACTGCTGCTGAACCAATCCATTCATGTTCGTACGCATATAACATCGCCTCCTCCTAAAATTTCCTTAATCATACAAGTCCTGAAATCGTCTGTCAAGTCTGCTGCAAACCTTTTTTTAAATCTTTTTCAAGTTGCTTTTAGCGCACTTGATCCCAGCGTGTCCACATCTCACGTGGATTCAATTCATACATTTCACGTTCCCTGTACATAAACTGATGCATAATCAGCTCACGCCGAATCGTCGCAAAGTCCTCATGGTACTGCTTAATCCACTCGTTTAGCTCACGTTCAGGATACACGCGACCCGGCTCCAGCTTTTCTGCCAGCAATTGAAGCACGATCAGCTTCTTCTTGTATTGCGAGGGAATTTGACGCAACTTGCCGTCCTTGGAAAAAAAATTACGCAAGACTGTCGCTTCCAGCGTTTCATTAACCTCTGACATTTCTTCCTCCCCCTCTCCTTTTTCAAAAATAAACCGCACTGTCGCCTCGGCATGCTGCCGGATCAGTTCAGGATTCAGTGTGAAATATACCGTATTCTTATCACGTCGCTCCTTGATTAACCCCGCCTCACGAAGCTTGGAAGCATGATGCGTGACAGTCGGTTGGGATAAATTCAGTTTTTCTGCCAAAGCCTGACCATGCATCTCTCCACGTGACAAGAGCAGCAATATACGCATACGCGTTGGATCAGCAAGCGCTTTATGATAATTGACCATTTTATCCAGTTGCATCGTTAACCCCTCTTTTCATCACTACATACTTTCCGTATATTTACCGTAAAAAATAAACACATCATAATAGATACACATCTAATTATATGTACGTTAAAAATGTATGTCAATCGTATCATTCTTTTACTTCTTTCTGAAAACGGCTGGATATTGTGTACGCATTGCGGTAGGATGATATTACTTGACTTTTGTGCAGAGATTGCATATATTCAATTGTTTCGCCTTTTCAATTTTTTGTGAATTAGCGCATTGAAACTTCTTACATACTACTGCAAAACTGGCGCAACAGACCAATACAACGGGAGGTTCATCGAGATGCACGACGTAGTCATTATCGGAGGCGGGCCTTGCGGGCTGTCCGCTGCAATCGAATGCAGTCGCAGAGGCTTGCAAACCGTCATTATCGAAAAAAGTAACATTGTTCACTCCATTTTTCTGTACCCGACAAACATGCAGTTTTTCAGCACGGCTGAACTGCTGGAAATTGGCGATGTTCCGTTCAGTACGCCTAATGACAAACCTTACCGTCATGAAGCACTGGCGTATTACCGCAAGGTAGCGACACATTATAACCTGAACGTCCGTCATTACGAGGAAGCAAAAACAATCACACGACAGGATGACGCTACATTTACTGTACATACAGTGAGCAAGCAGGGAATAGCCAAAACGTATTCGTCACGCTATGTCGTCGTGGCTACAGGATATTTTGATCATCCGAACTATTTGGGCATTCCCGGGGAACAATTAGATAAAGTTACTCATTATTTCAGTGAAGCCCATCCCTATACCGGTACGCGGGTCGCAATCATCGGCGGCAGCAACTCTGCGGTGGATGCAGCGATGGAACTCGTACGTGTCGGAGCTACAATTGACATGGTGTATCGCAGAACCGAACTGTCTGAATACATTAAGCCGTGGGTTCGTCCACTGTTCGACAGTATGGTGCAAAAAGGGAAAATCACGCTCCATCTGGGCGCCCGCATCACTGAGATTCATCCGGATTATGTAGTGGTCACCCCGTTGGAGACAGCAGCTTTCCGACTCGAAAATGATTTTGTACTGGCACTCACCGGGTTTCACCCGGAACGGAAGCTGCTGGAGTCTGTGGGTGTCCACATGGCCGAGGATCTGGACAAACCGGAATATGATCCTTCCACGATGGAGACCAATATACCGGGTATATATGTGGCGGGTGTCATCGCTTCAGGCAGCAACGCCAATGAGGTGTTCATTGAAACAGGCCGCTGGCACGGTCGCCAAATCGCTGAGCATATTCAAAGCTAAATGAACTAAGGAGAACGCATATATGGATTACAGTTCACTCATACTGCTGGTACTGGCTGGTCTTGGAATTGTCAGCGGCAATTCCACCGTCACCATTGCCATGGTAGTACTACTGCTACTTCGGGTAACCCATTTTCATACTGCTTTCCCCTGGCTTGAAAAGTATGGATTGACGATCGGGATCATCATTCTAACCATTGGTGTGATGACCCCACTGGCCAGCGGTAAAATCAGCATTAGCCAGGTGATGGAGTCCTTCCTTCACTGGAAGTCGCTGCTCGCTATTGCCATTGGCATCCTGGTAGCCTACCTTGGCGGCCGCGGAGTAACCCTGATGTCCGGGCAGCCCATCATTGTGACGGGTTTGCTTATCGGAACTGTAATTGGTGTCGCCTTCTTCAAAGGCGTTCCTGTAGGACCGCTCATCGCCGCTGGGCTGCTGTCGCTGTTAATTGGACGCACTTAGGCTTTCCCACGTATCCTTTGTCTGGCCGCTGGCAGATGCTATCTATAAAAAAACGTATTTGACCAGCGGCAGACATAAGATTGAAAAAGGCAGTCAACGTAAAAAACGAATGAACCGGAGCAATCTGCATGAAGGGCTGAATTCAGTCCCGCTTTGTGTTATACTCTTATCGCATAATTTGGTAAATGCAGGAGGCTTGACCGATGTCCCGACAATTTGTAACGGAAGCTGTAATGGTTGCCATATATGGCCAACTGCTTACAACTCCCGCCCCTGTGGAATATATAGTGCCTTACACATCGTTGCTGGAGCTATACGAATTTCAGGATAGCACGGAACCGCTCATGGAAAATTCTGTTGACGATCAGCATGTGAAGCGAAAGGTAAGCGAACTGATCAGCTATTTTGAGGAGCCTTTGAATCAGAAAAAAATTCGGCGCGCGCTTCAGATGCCTTGGGCCAAAAGCTTGCCCATCCTGTTCGACGCCAACACCTCGCTGATCGTCATTAATGCCGTCGATACTGCGCATTACGGAGAATATTTTGATCCAATCGAGACTGAATTGGTACTAACAGCCCAGCGTGAAGAATTACCCATTTTGACTGATCAACTGGACTGGATTCACCGCATTATTGAAGCTTCCGTTCCTGTACATGTGTACGACATAGATGATTTTGATTTTGCAGTGGATGGTCCGATGCCTAACAACCCTTAACATGCAGCACGCGCGCCCCAAGGACAACAAAACGGCGGAGTATCACATACAGGTTAATCCCCTGTAATGCGATACTCCGCCGCTTTTTCATGTCCCTAAACGGTTAACCTGCACGCTATTTCTAACGTTAGAGCTTTAAGACTGCTCTTCCTCGGCATACGTGTAAATAATGTCGTCATGTTCCTCCAGATACTTCACTTCCAGATGATGACCCTTCAAATACCAGTAATCCTGATCCTCCATATAAAACGTAATGCCAGCCGCTTCATGTTGTAATACGGGGTGCTGCGGAGGCTCTACGGCAATTCCCAGAGAAAAGCCCGGATGTAACCCACCGCCGGAACTATAGCGGGCAAAAAAACGGATCGTATCTCCACGGTTCAGACCAAGCTCCTTGATGTACCACTGTGCCGCTGGTTCAGTTACCTGTATGCTCATGCGTTAGCTCATCTCCTTGTACAATTACATCCTGTTAACTATATCATAGCATGATTTAGAATGACCACCAACCGCCCCTTACTCAAGTGAAAATCTCCAGCGAGCGATATACATTTTTTTGAAAAAGGTTTGACAATTCGCAAAAGACGGTGTTAAGATTCAACCATACGAGATCCATTTTGAAATTAATTACCAAATTGAACGATTACTCATGTTCAGAATGAATCCAATTCGAAGAAGAAAGGAGTGTTACCGGTGCTAAACATTCATCTCGCCTTTTACCCAACTTTACAAACACAACAACTTCATACCGGAGCATCTCCCCTGACGCATCCTTCGGAATTGGGCCATTCACGTTGTATGGTTTAATACGAGTGGCTGCCTGCGTTTGAGCAGTTTTTCAGTGGTGAGTGTGCTGAAAACATCTGCGCGCCATATGATATTGAGATTTAAGGCATATCGTCTGCGGACGGTATGCCTTTTTTGCGCCTGTTACCGGATTGAAGCTAGTGGTAGCAAGCCTTATTGTTTATTCAAAATGGCACAACAACTCTCGCATGAGCTTTTCATGAAAGGATGGGATTCCTCTTGTTTTCGGTACTCAAAAATTTAAGCTGGTTTTTTAAAAGAGAACGAAGCCGGTACTCGATTGGGCTGTTTTTGCTGATCGCCGTTGGCGTGCTGGAGCTTGCTCCGCCTCGGCTGCTAGGTAGCGCTATTGATGAGATCGTACGCGGTTCAATTTCATGGTCCTCGCTCTGGCATTATATTTTTTATATTTTAGGCATTCTTGCCGTCATCTACTACATTACGTACATATGGATGCACAAGCTGTTTGGGGGTGCCAATCTGGTGGAGCGCCTGTTGCGCACACGCTTTATGAACCATCTGCTGCGGATGACACCTCCATTTTTTGAACGCAATCGTACTGGTGACCTGATGGCTCGTGCTACGAACGACCTTCGCTCTGTCGCTAGTACTGCGGGCTTTGGCATGCTGACGCTAACTGACTCTACAGTTTACCTGAGCGTCGTGCTGGTCGCCATGGGTACCCTGATTAGCTGGAAGCTGACACTGGCGGCGGTCCTGCCGCTGCCATTCATCGCACTGGCAATGAGCATTTATGGCAAAGCCGTTCACGAGCGCTACACGCTGGCACAGGATGCATTTGGCGATATGAACGACCAGGTGCTGGAATCCGTGGCAGGTATCCGGGTTATTCGCGCCTATGTACAGGAAAGGATGGATGAAAAACGGTTCGCCGATATTACCGATGACGTATTTCGCAAAAATCTGGCGGTCGCCCGGATGGACGCTCTCTTCGAACCGACGATTCGCTTATGCGTAGGACTTAGCTATGTTATCGGGCTCGGATATGGTATTTATCTGGTATTTCATAACGATATCACGCTGGGTGAACTGGTATCCTTTAACATGTATCTGGGGATGATGATTTGGCCGATGTTTGCCATTGGCGAGCTGATCAACATTATGCAGCGCGGTAGCGCTTCCCTCGATCGGGTAAACGAAACTCTCCATGTGGAGCCGGACGTACAAGATGCAGCTCAGCCTGTAACGGTTAACCACCCCGAGTCCATTACGATGAAAGATGTTACCTTCCGTTATCCAACCTCATCTGTTGACAATCTGTTACATGTGAATTTGGAGCTGAAACGTGGAGAAACGCTAGGTGTCGTCGGCCGAACAGGCAGCGGGAAATCCACCCTGCTCAAACAGCTACTGCATGAATACCCGACGGGTAGCGGTGACATTTTAATCTCTGGTACTCGGCTGGAGGACATTGCTGTTGAACAACTGCACAGCTGGATCGGCTACGTGCCACAGGAGCAAATTCTGTTCTCCAAATCAGTGCGTGAGAACATTCAGTTCGGTAAACCGCGTGCAGATGATGACGATATCATGGAAGCGATCCGTACCGCAGCTTTCGATCAGGATTTAGGCACCCTGTCCGATGGACTGGACACACTCGTCGGAGAAAAAGGCATAGCCCTGTCCGGCGGGCAGAAGCAACGTGTTTCGCTGGCACGCGCCTTTATCGGCGATCCGGATATTCTGGTGCTAGACGATGCACTGTCCGCGGTTGATGCTCGAACAGAAGCACGTATTATTGATAATATCCGGCGTAAACGCTCGGGTAAAACAACTCTGATCTCCACTCACCGTCTCTCGGCTGTAGAACATGCAGACCGGATCGTCGTGCTGGAGCAAGGACGCATTATTGAGGAAGGAACCCACAACGAGCTGCTTCAGACGGACGGATGGTACCGTCAACAGTATGAACGGCAGCAAGTGGAATCTGTTCTGACCTCAGGGGAGGTATCCTAATGAAACCCAATATCGGCAAAAGGCTATTCCAGTATGCGCTGACGAGCAAAGCGGGCTTTATCGCCGCACTCATCGCGTTGGCTATCGGGGTAGCCGCCGAGCTGGCCGGACCCTTCATCGCCAAAACGATGATCGACGACCATATGCTCGCTATTGAAAAACCATTTTACGAGACAACTAGCGTGGACGGCACGGTAGGTTATGCCGGAACCCATTTTAAGCGTGAAGACCGCTTTGAGGCCGGGGAGGTCAAAGGGCGTGAAGCGAGGATTTTACAAGTCGGCAAATCCTTCGTATTTATTGATGGTACGGTGCAGGTGGCTGACGGTAACCGCTCCTTTGCGAACGGCACGCTGTCGGTGACACGCGGCTCCGACACCTTTCGCTATGATGCCAAGGCTTTGACAGCCGATGAGCTGTATAGCTTTTACAAACCGGAAATGCCCGGTATCTTTCAACTGATTGGCTGGTATTGCTTCTTTCTGGTCATTTCGATCTTTGCCGAATTTGGCAAAACGTACTGGCTGCAATCCTCGGCCAACAAGGTCATTCAAAAGCTTCGGCTTGACCTCTACGCACACATTCAACGGTTGCCAGTTTACTTTTTTGACAATCTGCCCGCAGGTAAGGTCGTATCCCGTGTTACGAATGACACAGAAGCGGTAAAAGATTTATTCGTGGCCGTACTGTCGAACTTCACTTCAGGTATTGTGACGATGGCTGGTGTATATGTCGCACTCTTTTTGCTGGACTTCAGACTGGGTCTGATCTCTCTGTTCATTGTACCGCTGCTGATCTTGTGGATTGTGCTGTACCGCAAGGTCGCCACCCGCTTTAATACGATCATTCGGTCCCGGCTCAGTGAGATTAATGCGATTATCAATGAATCTATTCAAGGGATGTCCATTATTCGTGTGTTCCGGCACCAGAAACAAACGCAACATGAGTTTGAAGAACTGAACGATGATTATATGAAGCATCAGAATAAAATGCTGAATTTGAACGCCTTCACTTCACACAATCTGGTCAATGTGCTGAGAAATCTTGCCTTTGCCGTCGTGTTGTGGTATTTCGGAGCAGAGGCGCTTGGCACGACAGGCAGTGCTGTATCACTAGGCGTATTATACGCCTTCGTCGATGTACTGGGACGACTGTTCCAACCGATGACTGGTATGGTCAACCAGCTTGCGGTGCTGGATACATCAATCGTATCCTCTGGACGGGTATTTGAACTGATGGATGAAACCGGAGAACAGGTAACAGACGGCACGATGCGGCGTTACAAAGGTCTGGTGAAGTTCGACGACGTAACCTTTGCCTACAAAAAGGATGCTGTCCTTAAGCATATTTCCTTTACTGCACATCCCGGCCAAACGGTTGCACTCGTCGGACATACCGGATCCGGAAAAAGCTCAATTATTAACCTGCTGTTCCGGTTTTATGATCCGCAAAAAGGAACGATCACCATTGACGGAACCTCTGTCAAGGACATTCCAAAGCAGTGGCTACGCCATCATATGGGTATCGTTCTTCAAGATCCATATTTGTTTACAGGTACAGTAGCCTCCAATGTCAGTCTGGGAGACAGCCGGATTACCAGAGAACAGGTGAACAAAGCACTGTGTGATGTCGGGGCTGACAAACTGCTGGCCCATTTGCCGCAAGGCTTTGACGAGCCAGTGATCGAAAAAGGAAGTACTTTATCAGCCGGGCAGCGTCAGCTCATTTCCTTCGCCCGTGCGTTGGCCTTTGATCCGGCGATTCTGATTCTCGATGAAGCTACCGCCAATATTGATACCGAAACCGAGGCGCTTATCCAATCTGCGCTGGAGGTGCTCAAGAAAGGGCGTACTACCTTCATCATTGCTCACCGTTTGTCGACCATCCGCAGTGCGGACCAAATTCTGGTGCTGCATCGGGGCGAGATTGTCGAACGCGGAAACCATGACGAACTCATGGCTCAGGGTGGTCGTTACTTCCAGATGTATCAGCTCCAGTCAGGAACGGCGGGAACAGATACAAATCCATCCTCTAGTGCATCGTCGGAACAAGAAGCTTTACTTGCAGAGAAAACTGCTGTAGCAGCAGGAGCTGCCACTTCTGGAAAAGCCGATACCCGAGCAGGTACCAGCTCCTTGCAGAAACCGGGCACAGGTCAAAACGGACCCGGCTTGGCTGGAGGAAGCGCATAAAGTAAGCACACAAAGCATGCATAAAAAAACAGCAAGTCTCCGGATAAATACAATGGAGACTTGCTGTTTTACTTTTTCTAAATATATGTTTCGTGTGTACGCTACAAGTATTATTGGGCTACCGAGGTGCCTGATCCTGTAGGAGGAAAAACAGTTCCCTCTACCGCCTTAATCGTAACTTTATACTTGCTGTCCACCAGTGTACTTGTGTGGGTATCCGTAATGACCTGGATATTCATTTCCCCCGGCTTTGGACTTGTCAGCTTGTAGTAAATCACTGCAGTGGCGTCATCTACGTAGTCGATATGATCCACTTCAATGCCGTAACCGGGATTGGGTGCCTGCAAACGGGTTAATGTTACCTTGTTCTGCTGTTCATTCACCTTCTCTACACTCATACTAATACCATTTTGCTGGCCCGGATCTGAAGGCTCTGCCGGATTTTCTGGAGTGGATTCAATCGGTTTATGATTTTGCACAAATTCGGATGCATTATAGACCATCTCCGCTGCCTCCATTCGGGTTACTTTACGTTCCGGATTAAAGTTGCTCTTTTCATCTAATTTAGCAATTTTGGTCAACAACAGGAACTGAACCCCTTCGCTTGAATCTTGGTCCAGCTTCTTGCCATCCGCAACATTAATGTACATGCGGACTGTTGGATATTCTCCGGTTGCACTAACCGCTTTGTACAGTATATTCGCGAATTGTTCTCTTGTCATCTGAGTACTTGGATCAATATCCGGTGACAAAGGAATTTGGTGTTGAGCCGCAATCCGGTAAGACTTGGCATACCATGCCGAAGACGGAATATTGGCGAAGGAACCCGTCGTGAAATCCGGCATAACTTGAAGATCCATCGCATTAACGACCATATGCACCCCTTGTGCATACGTAAGTGATTGATCAGGCGCAAACTTATCCTTCGTGATGCCCTGAATAATACCTTTGTTCTGAAGCGAACTTACAATCTTCTCCTGCTCTGTTCCTTTTATATCACGAAATGCCGAAGCTGACGTAGCCACTGCCAACGAACAGATCACCAGCAAAGCTGCTGTCACGCTTTTGTTTTTTTTCATGAGATGCACCTCCATATTTACTATGTTTCTTCTATACTTATCGACGCAATACTATCAACAAATGTTTCAGATACTCAAAAATTGATTGTAAAAAAAGCCTACGATACTTACAGTTAGTGTAACCCGTTTAACTCTTTTCTGCTCACGTCCTAGGCTATATTCTAAGGATACTCACTTTGCGGGCACTCTTCCTCAGGCCATTTGGCTACATCCGATAGGGTGCTTTCAGGCCAAGAAGATGCAGCGTATGTGCCAAAATATCAGCAGTTTGTCCAGCCAACTGAATGCGCCACGGCCCACCATCGACAATCCGCTCCTTGGCGTAAAAGCGGTTGAACGCCTGCGCCGTATCCAGCGCAAACCTCGCGATAACCGAAGGTTCCAGTTGCCGAGCCGCACGTTCCAGTTGTCCCTGATAACGAACCAGTTGCTTAAGCAGTGCCCAGCCTGCATCCCCCAGCATTTCATCCGATGCATCGGTGAAATCAGATACTGGATGTTCCCTCATAGGAACGTCGATACCAGAACCATCCACCGTACCGGCGCCAGCATAAGCTTTTTCCAAAAGACTGCGTATACGTGCATGTGTGTATTGTACATAAGGACCTGTCTCACCTTCAAAGGTTAACGCGTCTTCCAGTGAGAAATCCACTTCGTTCAGGCGGTTATTTTTTAAGTCGCCAAAAATGATCGCCCCGATGCCGACGTCCTCGGCTATTTCCTGTTGATCCTGTAAATTGGGATTCTTCTGGGTGATGATAGTTAGAGCGCGGGCCACCGCTTCATCCAGCACCTCCTCCAGCTTCACGACCTTGCCGCGTCTTGTGGACATTTTTTTACCTGCAAAACGCATCAGACCAAACGGCACGTGCTCACACTGCTCCGCCCACGTCTCCCCTGCACGCTTTAGCACCTCAAACACCTGCCGGAAATGCAACTGCTGCTCTCCACCTACCACGTACAGCAACCGATCAGCTTTCATCACCTCATGACGGTAGAACGCCGTAGCCAAATCACGGGTCGGATAGATGGTAGTCCCATCCTTTTTCAAAATCAGACAAGGCGGCAGCCCTTCATCCTCCAGACGCACCACAAGCGCACCGTCACTTTCTTCCAGCAAACCTTTCGTCCTTAATCGGGCAACAACCGCCTGCATTTTATTATTGTAAAAGCTCTCTCCCAGTACATGATCAAATGTAAGGTTCAGACGCTGGTACATGCGATCAAATTCACGCAGGCTGACTTCAACAAAAAACTCCCATAGCTGCTGAGCCTCGGTATCTCCATGCTCCAGACGGCGGAACCATTCTCGACCTTCGTCCTCCAAAGATGGGTCATGCTCGGCTTCCTCATGAAAACGCACGTACAGCTTAAGTGACTCTCCAATCGGATCTTGCTGTAGCTGCTCTTCATTTCCCCATCTTTTATAAGCCGCAATTTGCTTACCAAACTGTGTTCCCCAATCCCCCAAATGATTCACACTAACCGGAACATACCCCGTTTCCCCGAGAATGCGGTACAGTGCAGCACCGATGACAGTAGAACGAAGATGGCCGATACCAAACGGTTTGGCAATATTGGGCGAAGACATATCAATCACTACCCGCTGTCCGTGTCCGAGATCTGGCTTGAAAAATTCGGGTTTGCTCAATTCAGCCAGCATCAGTGGAATATGAATGGAACGCCCCAGTGTTATATTGACATAGGCTCCTGATGCCGAAGCAGTCAGTCCTTCCTTACGGGTTATGGCCTCCGCCAGTTCCAACGCAATTTGCTGCGGAGCCTTCCTAAACTTTTTAGCCAGCAAAAAACAGGGAAACGCTACATCCCCCCATTCCGGTTGTGGCGGTACCTCCAATAAAGAGGAAATCTCCTTTTCCTCCAAGCCCGTATGGGCAGAAATAGCCTGAGTAGCGATCGATAACAGCATGGCTTTCTCTCCTTTTTTTCATTAGAATCTAACAAAAAAAGCTCCCGCCTCTTGAATTATTCAAGAGACGAGAACTTCAATATCCCCGCGGTACCACTCTTCGTAAATCGGATTGTGCAATGAACTATGCATAATCGCCGATTTCACTCCAATGACAAATAACGGTGTCTGCCGGGCTGAACTACTAACGGAACTCCGTGTTGGAACAACCGTCTCCCGGGTGCGCTTCACGTTGGGCCTCATACCGGCTTCCACCTTTTCCGGCTCGCTGTAATGATATGGCTCCCCTGCTACTCTCCCGTTCCAAGACGTTAATTCCCATCATTATACAAACCTATCCTGTAGAAAGCAATGTTTTATTTTCTGTTCAGGCGCTGGCTCGATTATATGTAATTACACAGCCACCATTTGGCGGCATGCCTGAACACAACGGCGGCAGGCTGCTGCACATTGCTTGCAATGCTCATGAGCGTGCTTACCGCATTCAGCAGCACATACTTCACAGGCTTTGGCACACAGCTCACAAATTTGCTCGGCAAATTCCGTTCCGCGTTCCAACATTTGAGCAGCAAACCCGCATATTTCTGCACATTCCCGGCTCACTCGAATACACTCGCGCAGCATAGCCAAATCATATTCCTTCAAGCTCGCCACGTAACAGACGTTGCAAGCGTTCATACATTCCAGGCAAGCATCCACGCATTGTTGGTATGAATGTTTCATAATACATTACCTCCCTGTTGTTGACCCTGCTGTATTATTACCCGTCGACAATTGAGATTAATCAACCGTTGTTCACGCTTTCAACTTGACCAAACAAAAAATCCCGGCTTATGTAAGGAAGTGTACTATATTCCATCCCATCCGTGCAAGGGGATAAATCACACAACTCCCTAATGCCTGCTCCTGACTTGCACACCGACAATCATTCCTCTATTGTAAAAAGAGTATGTCTAACCATAGATCGAGGAGTGAGCATTGCAAATGAATATATCTTCTGTAGAGGAGCATCGACGGGAGGCCCCACAGCAGGTTAGCTGCATGGTTGTAACCGTCTCCGACACCCGCACCGTGGAAACAGATACCGGAGGACGTCTACTGGTGGATCTGTTGGAAACGAACGGCTATCAGGTGGCCCGATATGTTATCGTCAAAGACGACTATGATGGCATCCGGCAACTGGTATCCGAAGCCGCGGAACGCGATGACATTGAGGCTGTTCTTCTGACAGGCGGCACCGGTATTTCCCCGCGTGATACAACGTATGAAGCCGTATCCTCTCTGCTGGATAAGGAACTGCCCGGATTCGGGGAAATCTTCCGTTATTTAAGCTTTGCCGAGGATATTGGTTCTGCAGCGATATTGAGTCGTGCTGTAGCTGGCACTGTCGACCGGACAGCCGTATTTTCTATGCCAGGCTCACGTGGAGCCGTCCGTTTGGCGGTGGAGCGCATTATTATACCTGAGCTGCGGCATGTCATGAGGGAAATTTACAAATAACACACAGATTTTCCTCTTATGCTCTGAAACACAAAGAGGCACCCCATTATTTGCAGGGTGCCTCTTAAAACTATTCCTTTTCTTCCACTTCTGGCTGCATATAGCTGTCGATCAGCTTTTGTTTCAGCCCCCATACCTTTTCACTGAGATTTACACGGTAAATTTCCGGGTTCATTTTCCGCAAATATTCCGGCCAGAACAGTTGCAGCTGGGAAGTATGGTATGCGCGAATTTCATCCAGCCCGGGAAGTTCATACACTTTCTGCCCATTTACGAAAATAGGCTCCAGCATCGGAACTGCCTCGTAATTTTCCACATACTTCTTCATGTACGGATGCAACGGGTTAAAGAGTTTCAGCCGCTTTCCATTGCGCGGACGGTCTTCGTCCGGAAAAGAAATATAATCGGCGACAGCTCTCCCTTTCTTCTTATCTATAATACGATATACATCCTTCTTACCCGGTGTGGATACCTTTTCCGGGTTGCCCGAAATTTTAATCGTCGGCAGCATTTCTCCTTCTACTTCCCGTTCGACTAGCTTGTAAACCCCGCCCAATGAAGGTTGATCCGAAGCTGTAATGAGCTGTGTCCCCACACCCCATACATCGATACGCGCGCCTTGGGCCTTTAAGTTAAAAATTGTATTTTCATCCAAATCATTAGAGGCTACAATTTGTACGTAATCCAGCCCTTCGGCATCTAGCATTTCCCGAGCCTGAATGGATAAATAAGCCAAGTCACCACTATCCAGCCGGATCGAATTCATCCGTTTACCCTGACTCTCCAGCATCTTCGCTGTCCGAATCGCATGGGGAACGCCGCTCTCCAGCGTATCAAAGGTATCTACCAGCAGTGTGACCTGATCCGGTAAAACCTTCGCATACACGTCAAAAGCCTCCTGCTCGCTCATAAAGGTCTGCACCCATGAATGAGCATGTGTTCCCTTCGTCGGAATACCAAAATGCTCACCTGCCAGCATATTAGATGTCGCGTCAAAGCCCGCTACATAAGCAGCCCGTGCTCCCCAAATCGCCGCATCTGCTTCCTGCGCCCGTCGTGTGCCAAATTCCAGCAGCGTATCGCCGCTTGCCACCTGCTTGATGCGAGACGCCTTTGTCGCAATCAGTGTCTGGTAGTTCATAAAATTCAGCAATGCTGTCTCGACCAGCTGTGTTTCCATAATCGTTCCTTCGACACGTACCAGAGGCTCATTCGGGAAAACAAGTGCCCCTTCTTTCATTGAATGAACGGTTCCACCAAACCTAAACTGGCGCAATGCCTCCAGAAACATAGGATCATACTTCTCCTCTTGCTCTGAAAGGTAACGGATATCCTCTTCTGTAAAGCGCAGATTTGCAATGTAATTCACAATGCGTTCCAGACCTGCAAACACCGCATATCCGTTGCCAAAGGGCAACTTGCGAAAATATGCCTCAAACACAGCTTTTCGCTGGTGACTTCCGTTCACCCAATGGGCATACATCATATTAATCTGATATTTATCTGTATGTAATGCGAGGCTCGTTGACTGCATCATAATCATCCTCTCTGACTGTCCCCGGTTTTGCAGCGACGTACCGCCTCATCCATCTGGATTCAGCAATATCCGACTCCATTCTGTTATCGGATATGGGTGCACAATCGTTAAGTTATTTACTTCTTCTGGCGTAAAATCGTATCCTCAGCCGACCATACGGCGGCTCCAAGACTGCCCTGAAAATGACCCAAAGCCCAATCATGTCCGGCCTGATTAAAGCTGGCCACAGCGTCCTTGTATACCGTAATCGCAAATCCTTTGTTATAAGCGTCTACAGCCGTATGCAGTACACAAATATCCGTGCATACACCGATCAAATGAACTTCTGTAATACTACGTTCGCGCAGCCTGAGTTCCAGGTCCGTGCCAGCGAAGGCGCTGTATCGTGTTTTATCCATCCAATAGATGGAATCACTCTGATTGGCATAGAGGTTATGGAGCTTGCCATACAAATCTCGTCCCCCGGTTCCACGAATATTATGCGGAGGAAACAGTTTGCTTTCCGGGTGATAAAGATCATTTTCCTCATGCCGATCCACTGCCATTACGACAAAGTCCCCTTGATCCACATACGCCTGCGTAATGGCTGCCATCCGTTCATCCAGCTCTATTGCCGGTGGTCCAACAGGCAGATTGCCGTCCACAAAATCATTCGTGTAATCAATAACAATCAATGCCTCCATCGTTCAGTCAGCTCCTTCATCCTCAAGTTGGGGAGTGTGCGTTCTTTACGTGACCTACTACAATACATTAGGTGTAGATAGACAACCGCGGCACCCTGTCACTAAAACGATAAAGCTGTGCCGGTCTCTGTGAATACTGGTTGGAGCTGAGCGGTTTGCCATTCTCGTCCCGTACCTCTTCCAATATTCCCTGTCTGCTGCGAGTCGACGTTATTTTGCGAATAAAGTTCGGCTCTTCGAAATCCGGTACGACACTTTGAATGACCTGATACAGCTCGCCCAATGTAAAATGCAGAGGTAAAAACTGCTTGGCTATCGTCGTCTGGAGCATTTGCAACTGAATCTTCCGGTAGGCATCCACAATAATGTCCCGATGGTCAAACGCCAGCTCCAATTCCTCCAGCGCTTCACGGATCGTGAACAGCCCAACCTCGGAAGCATCATCCGCCGCTTGCCGCTGCTCCAGCATCCATTCCTCTACCAGTGCAAAAAACGCATGCGATATGATCCACCCGCGCGGATCACGCCCAGGTCCACTATACACACCTAGGTACTCCAGATGACCGCCGTCCACGCCGGTTTCCTCTAACAGCTCGCGCTTGGCAGCTCCGTAAATGGATTCATCTTCCTGACAAAAGCCCCCCGGCAACGCCCAACGTCCGGCAAACGGCCAACTACGACGCTTGATAAGCATTACCTTCAGCTCACGGATCGGCAACGTCTTTGTCACCGTCTTGCGCTCCCGCTTGGTTAAGGTGAACATGACGATATCTGCCGGAGCACCATCCGGGGTGCGATATTTCTTAATGTTATACGACGCCTTCTGCGTCTCTTCGTTTATACGTTCGTTATCCATTGGCATCACCACATTATATCGTTTTGATAAATTCATTATGACATAATAAAAAGTTTTGTCAAGCGTCAGGCCTTATCCAAATGATCTGGTTGTTTACGCAATACCCGGAATGTCGCTGTAGCCATGCAGCCGAGTATCCCTTCACTATCCTTTACTTCCGCCTCAGTCGTTATGGTACGCCCCCCTTGATGGAGAATTCGTGCCTTAACCTCCAATCGCCCTTGTTTCATCGCTGACAGAAAATGAACGTTCAGATTCGTCGTCACACATAATTCCATATTGCGTGAAACCATACTAACCATCCCCATCGCCTGATCCATCAATGTTGTGAGCACGCCCCCATGAACAATTCCCACCACATTGGTATGCTGCGGTCCAGCCTGTAAAGCGATATGTACCTCATTTGCATCAGCTTCGATTAATTCACATCCTAAATACTCCCAAAATGTGTTTACTTCACCCTCTACCAAACTACGCAAGATATCCATTCCTTGTTTTCATCCTTTCTATGATGCCCCATTTCCTCTTGAGGTCTGATACAGTACATATGATTACAAGTTGCTCCTGAAAAAAAGGCGTGGAGGCTGAGCCTCCACACCATACATCATTCTAGTCACTGCAATTGGAGGAAGAAGTACTTTTTCCCTCTTCTACATTCACCTTTTCGGCAACTGTATCACGAATTGCCATGATAACCATTTGCAGCAGTTCATTAATTTCTACCTGGCTTTGCTGAAACTCCGTTACAATCGGAATACCGTCAAGCTCTTCCTGAAGCTCCTGCAGCTCTGCCTCTATTTTGGAAATCATCGTCTGATTCTTCAAGGATTCGAAAGCCACAATTTCCTTTTGCTTTTTCTTCATTGCTGCAATCAGAAGCTGGATGCGCTCATGATCGCGGATTTTATCTTCTGCTTTCCGAAATACCTGCACTTCTTCACTGTTGCCCAAAATACCCGCCAACTCTTGGGCTTTCGCCAATATCATATCGCGATTGACCAAATGATCATGCTGGCGCGCCGCCGGTTGAAGCTCTGACTGTTGCAACCGCTCCTCTGTCACTGTCCATCGCTCCTTTGCTCACTTAATAAGGTCGTACATACAGTTCATATTTGATCCACATGCAAACCTTGCTATGATATTTTGTTAACCGTTAACCGCCACAGCGGTTTGAACCAAATCGCCCTTGATGTAAAAGGTCATAGGCTCCGTAATTTTCACCTGCACAAAGGTCCCGATCAGATCCTTGGAGCCTTCAAAATGCACCAGCTTATTGGAACGGGTCCGGCCGGCAAGCACCTCACTGTTATTTTTGCTCTCGCCTTCTACCAGCACTTCAACCACCTCGCCACGCAGTCTACCGTTAAAACGAAGGCTGTTTTGGTTCACCACATTGTTCAGACGCTGTAGACGCTCTTTTTTGACTGACATAGGCACATTATCTTCCATAGACGCGGCTGGCGTACCTTCACGTGGTGAATAAATAAAGGTGTAGGCAAAGTCATAACCGACCTCGCGCACGAGAGAAATGGTATCTTCAAACTGTTCGTCCGTTTCGCCCGGGAAACCTACGATAATATCCGTTGTGAGCGAAGCATGCGGAACAGCCGCTTTGATCTTCGCCGCCAGTTCCAGAACGCGCTCACGTGTATATTTTCGGTTCATTTTCTTCAATATATCCGTATTGCCGGATTGAACAGGCAGATGGATATGCTCCACCAAATTGCCGCCCTTACCAAGCACTTCAACCAAGTGGTCATCAAAATCACGCGGATGTGATGTTGTAAAACGTATACGCGGGATATCTATCTTACGCATATCGTCCATCAGATCCCCGAATCTATAATTCATATCCTTCAAATCCTTGCCATAGGCATTGACATTCTGACCGAGCAAGGTAATTTCCTTAAAGCCCTGACGTGCCAAATCCCGTACCTCAGCAATAACATCCTCGGGACGACGGCTTCTTTCCTTACCGCGTGTGAAGGGAACAATGCAATAGGTGCAAAATTTATCGCAGCCGTACATAATGTTCACCCAAGCCCGCATACCCTCGCGCTTCTTCGGCAGGTTCTCGATAATGTCGCCTTCCTTGGACCACACCTCGACCACCATTTCTTTGCTGAAGAGTGCTTCCTTGACAAGCTGCGGCAGGCGGTGGATATTATGGGTACCAAAAATCATGTCGACAAAACCGTGCTTTTGCAAAATCCGGTTGACGACACTCTCTTCCTGCGACATGCAACCACATACGCCAAGTAGCATGCCCGGCTTCTCTGTCTTGAGATGCTTGAGGTGACCCAGCTCACCAAATACTTTGTCCTCCGCATTTTCACGGATCGCACATGTATTCAGCAAGATAATGTCCGCTTCCTTACGATCCTCTGTCGCCTGATAACCCATTTGCTCCAGCAATCCTTTAATCGTTTCGGAATCATGCTCGTTCATCTGGCAACCGAATGTGTACACGATGTAATACTTTCCCTCGCCGATATGCTTCAGCTCATCCGGAACTGCATTATCGTACAATACCTGTACGTCTTCTTTACCGCGTTGCTTTTCTTTTCTATGATTCGGCTCCGCCATAATATTGATTTCACGTCCGCGAATGCGGATCTTCTTGCTATGCTCATCCTGAGAAATGATCTTTGCATCCGAGAAATCAAAATATTTGGAGTAATCTTTCGTTTCCTTGGCCATTCCTTTGGTCACTCCTTACACCATCTATTTCACGCCAATTACGCTTTTACTATATCTTTGCATATGGGTACATCTCTTTTTAGCCCGTAAAAACTCCTTTGAAAAAGGCATTACACTAAATTATAGCATGATTTATAAGCCATCGCCATATATCCCCGTGAACGCAAAAGGGGTACACTGAGAATCTAATGTCCATATTTTTATAGATGACCATTTTGAGAATCCTTAGTATGTAAAAAAGCCCGACTCTTTAGCAAGAATCGGACCCTTTGCCTTTCGGCATTATATACGTATATTAGTCAACGATTTCAGCGTTGTCACCGTTTTTCACGCCGGCTCCGTTCGCTTCATCTGTATCAATGTGCATATCCAAAGCAAAAGAATCGGACACACGCGCAAGAACATTTTCAAATACAAGACCACGTTCGCCGCCGACACGTACTTTCAGCAACTGCTTGTCCTTAATGTCCCATTTCGCTGCATCAGACGTATGGAAATGAATATGACGGGCAGCTACGATTACACCCTCTTGCAGTTCCACTTCTCCAGCTGGTCCTTTTACTGTGATTCCTGGTGTTCCGTCAATGCTGCCAGATTCGCGTACAGGCGCTTTTACACCGATGGCAAAGGAATCTGTGCGAGAGATTTCAAGCTGGGAAGCCGGACGAGCTGGTCCCAAAATGCGAACCTTATCAAATTGGCCCTTAGAACCAATTACGGCTACCGTCTCATTTGCGGCAAATTGTCCTGGTTGGGATAATGGTTTAAATTCCGTCAGTTGATATCCTGCTCCGAACAAAATTTCAATATGCTCTTGAGTCAGGTGAATATGGCGTGCGGAAACGCCGACAGGTACGATTTTACTCATCGTATGGTCACTCCTTTTTCTCTATACAATACTTTACACATCTATATTATTATACTCCTACTTTGCCAAGAAAGAAAAGGAAAGCGGGACAAAGTTCCGTTTTTCGCCCTATTCAGCCTTTAATATCGTGAACTGTCATTTTAGCGAACAGGATAAAGAACAGCATGATTTCAGCTACGATGAGATGAGAGGGAACAACAATAAATATGTTAAGGATAAACAAGACACAGAGGACTCCAGTTAAGAAAAAAATGACTCTAAGGCTTGGTTTAAGATGACTTAATCTGTAGCGATGGAATACCAGCAAAACCGACAAAAAGTAAATAAGTACAGAAGCAAAGGTAAAGCAAAGTACAAAGATATAGGCTACTTGTCCCAAAAACAAGAGCTGTATCGAAGCTGCTAGCATGCTAAGTGAAAGATAAATAAACAAATGACCATAAATAATAGTCTGTCCTGCTGTTTGTTTTGATTTATCTACGTGCTTCTCCATATTCTCAAAGTATTGCCACCAGATTGCGATGACTAATACAAAAGCCAAGGCAGCAAATACAACGGAAGAGACCGTAAAATGATCAGATTGTAAAACAGAAAGCATACTTATCACCGATTCGCCAAGCAGGATTAAGGTGAACTGTGCAAAGCGCTCTAATAAATGCTCCGTATGGATAGGTGTGATCACCAATTTTTTACGACCCATCAAAGGAACGAGGATATCAACAGCAATGCCGACATATAAAATCAAATATCGAACCCAGGACTCAAAAAAGAGGGAGAAACTGGAGATGACTATTCCGATCCAAAAATAGGTACCGAAAAAACGAGCTGTTTCCTGTTTATGACCCGCTTCTTTGGGTGCCGAAAGTAAATATTGAACGGCAGTCAAGCCTCTTAAACCAATATAGCCAGCAAAAAAGGATACATAATACGCGTCAAAATCTATATTCAGGCTGGCGGTCATAATTAACACGAAAAACAATTGCAGGATCATAAAGATTCGATGCGTCATACTGTCTTGACCAAAACGGTTGTTGTAGACAGTTTGTCCCACCCAAGCCCACCATATCGGAATAAAAATCAAAATAAACTTTTCCAGATTCTCCAAAGAAATACTATCATGTTCAACATGTAGTAAAACATGAGTGGCCTTGGAGACAGCGGCTACGAACAATAAGTCATAAAAGAGTTCAAGCCAGGTAACCTTTTTTATCAACATTATGTAATGGAGCTCCCCTCTGATATGGCGGTACAGCATGGTAACTCGTCAAGCTCGCTCCAAATGTCTGTCATATTTCAGCAAGCGTTATTTTAGCACCATACCATTCTAGGATGCTCCAATTATTTCGTAATATATCTCGCATTGTCAAGGGTATTAAGTAACCAAAAATAACTGCTATTAAATAGCTATTTAAGAAGACATTTTGGAAGGCAGATTCGTTTGCAGATATTCCAGCGCATGTCCTCCCAGCCACCCCTTGACCAGTTCCTCAGGATAATGCTTCATCAGCAGTTCCGCAAAACGTGGATATTTCCCTGAATGCTCCAGCCCCTGCACATGATGCTCAATACCGTCAAAATCAGATCCGAACATCAAATGACGTTCGCCACCTAGTGAACAAATATGTTCAATGTGTGGCAACAAATCCTCAGCGGTCACCGTACCCTGCTCTTTGAGAAACATCGTGACGAAAGTCAAACCAATCCGTCCGTTACGCGCGATCAACGCACGAATCTGTTCATCCCGAAGATTACGTGGGTGAGGACATACCGCGAAGGCGTTGGAGTGCGAAGCAATCGGCGGTTGAGCTGCCTCCTCCAGCACCTCCCAGAAGCCTTGTTCAGACAAATGCGATACATCTAGTAGCAAACCTAATTCATTACAGCGCTTGACCAACTCATGCCCCTTGCGAGTCAGCCCGCCACCCCTCTGCTCCATAATGCCGTCAGCCGCCCAATTTGCATAATTCCACGTCAGCCCGATCAATCGGATTCCCAAGGCATAGCACAGTTCAGCATAAAACGGATTTCCTTCCAGCGCTTCCACTCCCTCCAGCGATAGCAGAGCCCACGGTGATCCTTGATGTTGTTTTATTTCATTCCCTTCCAGATGTCCCACTGATGTATCCTTACGTTCTTCCAAGTCTTCTCTCCACAATAGCGACTTCAACCCGACAGATGGGGATATCATATGCTGTCTGAAGAGTTCAACCTGACGAATTACATGCTCAAATCTTGGCGTACCCAGCACCTGGGAAATATATATTGCGAATGTCTGCAAGTTCACATGGCCTTCTAACAAACGCTCTCTTGTAACATCAAGCGAGGGATGACTGAAATCCACCTGCGGGTTAAGCTGCATCTTACACAACACATCACAATGCAAATCGGCAACCGACCATTTCATGTGTGGTTTACTGTTCATGCATCTTACCTCCATTCATAGATTACAGCGTGATGAAGTTATCTTACAATCTATGTAATAAAGGGCGACTTCCATGCAAAAAAGCCCGTTTACACCATCGTAAACAGGCTCAACAACTAACATTTATTATCTTGGCTCTACAATCAACTTGATTGCAGTCCGGTCTTCTCCGTCAATAACAATATCCGTAAAAGCAGGAATACAAATCAAATCCACTCCGCTTGGTGCGACAAATCCCCGGGCAATGGCTACAGCTTTAATGGCTTGGTTCAGTGCACCCGCTCCAATCGCCTGCAATTCGGCATTTCCGCGTTCACGCAGTACTCCTGCGAGTGCGCCTGCAACTGAATTAGGATTGGATTTTGCTGATACTTTTAATACATCCATAGTAAGTACCTCCCCTGGGAATGATGATGGTTTGATTCCACTATTAGATGTTATTCGAGGGTCAGCAAAAAATTCCTGCTTTTTGGTGACAGTTTTCCTTATTCTTTCCTTAAGCAGTTTCCAAAAAGGTTAATCCATCCGCCATTCATCTTCTTTGAGTCTAATTTTCTGAATTTTACGTGCCATACCGTCGTTGTCATTCAACTCTACGCTAACTGCGTGAAAATGCCATTTTCCGTTGTCCGGTTGAAAACGTACCGGAAGCTGAGTCTGAAATTTCTGCAACACGGCTTCTCTCTGCATGCCAAGTACTCCTTCATAGGGACCTACCATGCCCACATCTGTCTGATACGCAGTTCCTTGCGGTAAAATCGTATCATCGTTGCTCTGCACGTGGGTGTGTGTACCAACAACAATTGAAGCACGGCCATCTAGATGCCAACCCATAGCGATTTTTTCCGATGTCGCTTCGGCATGAAAATCAACCAGAATGTGCTTATGCTTCTTGCGCAATTCATCTACGATCTCATCTGCTGCGCGGAACGGGCAATCGATGGGTGGCAGAAAGGTTCTGCCCTGCAAGTTAACGATCGCCAGCTCCTTGCCTCCACCTTTCACCACGGTATAGCCTCGCCCCGGCGTTCCTGGCGGGAAGTTTGCCGGACGTATGATACGCGGCTCATCATCTATAAAATCAAATATATCCTTATTGTCCCAAGTATGATTACCCATTGTAATACCATGTACGCCCCAATCAAAAAATTCTCTGGCGATGGCTGGAGTAATGCCTCTTCCTGAAGCTGAATTTTCCCCGTTCACGATAATGATATGCGGGTTGTATTTTGATTTTAGCGAAGGGAGATTTTCCCTTAATGCCTTTCTGCCTACACTACCGAAAATATCTCCAATAAATAGTACGTTGATAGAAAACCCTCCCTGGTATGCCTTACATAATGAAAAGTGGCCCTACAAACAGCGGCCACTTTTCGTTAAATTACTTTATTTTGCGTATTCTACCGCGCGGGTCTCACGAATGACGGTAACCTTGATATGTCCCGGATAATCCAGTTCATTCTCAATCGTTTTCGTTATATCACGAGCCAGTCGGAATGCTTCCGCATCATCAATTTTCTCTGGCTGCACCATGACGCGGACTTCGCGTCCAGCTTGAATAGCGTACGATTTTTCCACGCCTTCAAAAGACTCGGAAATGCGTTCCAGCTTCTCAAGACGACGGATGTACGTCTCCAGTGTTTCACGCCGCGCTCCTGGTCTTGCTGCCGACAGGGCGTCTGCCGCCCCAACCAGCATAGCAATCACTGAAGTCGCTTCGCAGTCGCCGTGATGTGAAGCAATACTGTTGATGACGACCGGGTGTTCCTTGTACTTCTTCGCCAGTTCCACGCCAATTTCAACGTGTGATCCTTCCACTTCGTGATCCAGCGCCTTCCCGATGTCATGCAGCAACCCTGCCCGTCTTGCCAGTGTAACGTCCTCGCCCAGTTCTCCGGCCATCAGACCTGTCAAGTATGCAACTTCCATCGAGTGCTTCAATACGTTCTGTCCGTAGCTTGTACGGAACTTGAGACGTCCCAGGATCTTGATTAAATCCGGATGCAGGCTATGCACGCCCACCTCGAAGGTGGCTTGTTCGCCATACTCGCGGATTCGTTCATCCACTTCTTTACGGGATTTTTCCACCATTTCTTCAATACGAGCCGGATGTATCCGTCCGTCCGCTACGAGCTTCTCAAGCGCAGTACGCGCTATCTCTCTGCGAATCGGATCAAATCCGGACAAAATAACCGCTTCCGGCGTATCATCAATAATGAGGTCAATTCCCGTAAGGGTTTCAAGCGCACGGATATTACGGCCTTCACGTCCGATAATCCGGCCTTTCATTTCTTCGTTCGGCAACGTGACAACGGAAACCGTCGTTTCCGCCACATGGTCCGCCGCACAGCGTTGGATGGCCAGTGTGATAATTTCACGAGACTTTTTGTCCGCTTCCTCTTTGGCCTGTTGCTCAATTTCCTTAATCATCTGAGCGGTTTCATGACGAACTTCCTGCTCTACGTTGGACAGAATAATACTTCTGGCATCTTCCGTCGTCAGATTGGAAATACGCTCCAGCTCAGTTACCTGACTCTTGTAAATCAAATCAATCTGCTGCTGGGTTTCATCGATTCGTTTCTCTTTGTTGGCCACTTGTTCTTCTTTACGTTCCAGCGATTCCAATTTTTTATCCAGCGATTCTTCTTTTTGCAGCAATCTTCGTTCCTGTCGTTGGATTTCATTCCGACGCTCACGAGTTTCTTTTTCAGCTTCGGCACGGATGCGGTGAATTTCATCTTTCGCTTCCAATACCGTTTCCTTCTTCAGCGCTTCTGCCTCTTTTTTCGCGTTCTCCACGATTTGCGCGGCAGCTTCTTCCGCACTGGAGATTTTAGCTTCTGCAATAGATTTGCGAATAAAATAACCAATCCCGAACCCAAAGAATAACGCGGCTACAGCAACGAGAACGAACCAGATCGCAGTCATCATCATACTGTTCACCTCCCCGTTGGTTCCTCCAAGGCATTCCTTGGGACTTTTTGCAATTGTCACATTAGCTTTGATCGTCAAACTAAGATAACGGCACGCGGCCGTTTCATTTCATATGCACATGCTTTCACATGTACAATTCCGCCTGGCATAGCGGCATCACTTGTTATTTGGCGATGAGAACGTACCCATGGACTCCACTTTTTTGGAAGGAAAAAGGGTGTTCCACAAGCATCGTTTCATATATATTTTATTATTTGACAAATGGCATTGTCAAGGGAATGCAAACTTTAGTAGATTACCATGTGGCTTTCCATGTGATAACCAGCTCATCCTGTTCGCTTATACCAGCTAATGGATGCCCGGCTGTTTAACAGCTATTCATCCCACAGCGATAATTCCTCGTCATCGGAAGCCCCGTCTTGCTCGGCCATCGTGAGATGATTGACTACGCGGCGTGTCATATCCCCCGAATATCCGCGTCTCATGAGAAAGGGGTACGTTTTCCGTTTCTTCTCCATTATATCTCCACGCACCTGATTCCATTTCCTGCGTCCGACTATCAAAGCGCTCTCCCATTCCTCCTGATCGCTGACCTCACCTAAAGCTTCCCCGATAGAGGCTTTAGAGATGCCCTTTTGACGCAGTTCCTGCCTTACCCACATCTTCCCCTTCCGCTGGCTCGTTATGCGCTGTCTTGCCCACTGACGGGCGTACAGATCGTCATCCACAAGTTGCTCCCGCTCCAGACGGTTCAACACTTCATCAATAACAGCTTGACCCATTTCCTTTTGCGTCAAACGCTGCTCAATCTCCTGACGTGTACGTGGCTTTTGTCCCAAATAACGAAGCGCGTGCACGTATGCCTGTTGCTTTTCGTCCGCCAGAACGATTTCTTCCAGTTCCCTTTTGACGAAAGTCGTTCCTTTGAACATATTGTACTTGATCATTACATCTTCCAGTACGGACAATGAATACAGGCCAAAATGAATCGTGTATCTTCCGCGTTGCCTACCCTGCCCCTGTTCCACCCTCGTAACCATCAATTCCTCATGATCAGGAAAAAGGGAGATTCCTTGCTGCTCATTTTCCTTCGAAGTGTGTTCACCTTCATCTTCCAATTGCAATGTGCTTCCCTCACTTTGATATTCACGAAAGCAAGCTGAAAACGCCCGCCACGCAAAAGTAAAATGTAGCCGACACGCAGGCCACATTCGATGCAAAAATACCCTGCACAACTGTGCAGGGCATCAGAATCATGCTATTCAAACGGCTGTGCCATAACCCCTGGCTCCAGTTCACGAACCAGGATTCACCAAGCTTTATTCAAGCTCCAGCAATTCCTGTTCTTCCTTGGCTTGCTGTGCCAACTCTTCTTCTGTCGGCGGAGCTACCGTCGTAATCAAATTGCTGGCCACCCGAATTTTTTGTTCGATCGTACTAGCAATGTTCGGATTTTCCTTCAAAAATTGCTTCGCATTTTCACGTCCCTGACCTAGTCGTTCACCTTCATAGGAATACCAGGCTCCGCTCTTATCGACAATGTCATACTCCGTACCAATGTCGATCAAACTGCCTTCCTTGGAGATGCCTTCGCCGTACATAATGTCCACTTCCGCCTGACGGAAAGGAGGTGCGACTTTGTTCTTCACCACTTTAATACGTGTGCGGTTACCTACAACGTCATTACCGCTTTTCAAGCTTTCAATGCGGCGGACATCCAAACGAACTGTAGAATAAAATTTCAGAGCACGTCCACCTGGTGTAGTTTCAGGGTTACCGAACATAACACCTATTTTTTCACGTAATTGGTTAATAAAGATAGCAATGGTATTCGACTTGTTAATAGCACCGGACAGCTTACGCAATGCCTGCGACATTAAACGGGCTTGAAGGCCAACATGGGAATCCCCCATTTCACCTTCAATCTCCGCTTTTGGCACAAGTGCCGCTACAGAGTCAACAACAACAATGTCTACCGCTCCACTACGTACAAGCGCTTCGGCAATCTCAAGTGCTTGCTCTCCTGTATCTGGCTGCGATAGCAACAACTCATCAATATTGACACCCAGCTTGCTGGCATACGATGGATCAAGCGCATGCTCGGCGTCGATAAAAGCGGCTTGTCCGCCTGTTTTTTGTACCTCTGCTATAGCGTGAAGAGCTACTGTTGTTTTACCAGATGATTCTGGTCCATACACTTCAATAATTCGGCCTCTCGGGAAGCCGCCCGTTCCTAACGCAATATCCAAAGCAATCGAACCACTGGGAATCGTTTCCACTTGCATGTGGGTGGACTCACCCAACTTCATAATGGAACCTTTACCGAATTGCTTTTCTATTTGACGGAGCGCCATATCCAGCGCAGCACGACGATCTGACAATAAACTCACATCCTTCGTTGTTTGTACTTTAATAATACCTTGTTTTGACACGCTTGCCAAGCATTTTTTCGAACATACATTCGTTTTTTTGTTTAGACAGTTCTCTTCTATACTTCCATCTGTCTCTTAAATCAAAAAAGAACCGCAGGCAAAAAGGCTTTTGCAACGGTTCTTCCGATAGTATGATTATATCATTAATCGTTTACCTAAAACAACTCTATGAAAACTCGCGTCGGATACAGATCATTAAGAGAGCTTCTCATTTTCCACCAGTCTGCGCCATAATCTGTACAGGATTGCTTTAACAGACCGCAGACGAATCGCTTCACGATTCCCGCTCAGCTTCAGCTCGTATACCTCAGTCTCCTTATCACGCTCAGCAATACCGATATAAACCAGACCAACCGGCTTCCGCTCAGAATATCCGGGTCCAGCTACACCTGTAACCGAGAGTCCGAAATCACTGTCCGTGACCATTCTCGCCTGCTCTGCAAGCACAAGGGCTACTTCCTCGCTTACTGCGCCGGGCGCATTGTCCCCCTCCAAATAATCATGAGGCACGTTGAGCAGCTTCTTCTTCATTTCATTGGAATAACACACGATACCGCCCTGAAACATAACTGAGCTGCCCGGAACGGAAGTGATGTGCTCCATCAGCATTCCACCTGTGCAGCTTTCTGCCGCGCTAACAGTCAGTCCGCGATTGGACATCAAATCCACAATAACCTTCTCCAGCGTGACGTCCTCGCTCGCATACATGTATTCCGAAAGACGTTGCTGAATTTCTGCTTCCGTAGCCCCCAGCTTGACCAGTGCCTCACTCTCGCTGGCCGCCTTAGTGGATATACGGATTGTGACCTCTCCCTCCTTGGCATAAGGAGCAATGGTCGGGTCTGTCTGTGATTTTATCAGATCCAATAAGCGGGTTTCGAGAGCTGACTCGCCGATTCCTGCAAACTTTAGCATTTTCGAATAAATCGGCAGTTCCTCACCACTCAGTGCTTGCTGGAGCAACCAAGGTTTCGCCTGATTCTCAAACATCGGTTTGAGTTCCTTCGGCGGTCCAGGCAAAACCACATAATATTTACCATCCTGTGCAATCGCATCGCCCACAGCCAGACCTGTCTCATTTTCAAGAGGGGTAGCCCCTTCAATGGAAAGCGCCTGACGCCGATTATTTTCGGTCATTTCCACCCCGCGATTACGGAAAAACTGTTCCAGCTTATCCATAGCGAGACGGTCTATATGTAATTTACGCCCCAGCACAGCGGCGATTGCATCTTTCGTCAAATCATCCTGAGTCGGTCCCAGACCACCGGAGAACAAAATAATATCCGCACGCTTCTGAGCCAGACGTACCGCTTCCTGAAGTCGATCCATGTTATCGCCAACAACCGTCTGAAAATATACATCAATCCCAACCGTAGCCAACTCTTGTGACAAATATTGGGCATTTGTGTTCACAATTTGTCCGAGCAATAATTCAGTTCCTACTGCGATGATTTCAGCTTTCATCGTTTCTGCCTCCTGTAGAGCGAATGTTGTGGGAATTATGCAAAGAAACAGCAATAAGCAAACTCCCTATCGCTGTTCCCATGAAACTTATCCTGTTAAACCTTGGAGGAGCGAAGTAAATGGCTGTTCTTTACAAAATAGTCAATTCCCGAGTAAATAGTAATAAACGCAGCCGCCCATATCGTTATTAAATCAAACGGAATACCCAGAAAGACAAACGGAAAATTATTAATGAGCAACGCTACAATGGCAACGATCTGGATGATGGTCTTTAATTTGCCCCAGTTGCTTGCAGCGACCACAGAGCCATCCAATAAAGCAATCTGACGCAGACCAGTAACCGCAAACTCACGGCTAACAATGACAACAACAATCCACGAATCAATCTTGCCCATTTCCACCAAAGAAACCAAAATAGCAGTTACCAGAAGCTTATCCGCAAGAGGGTCCAGTAATTTCCCCAAGTTGGTGACCATGTTATTTTTACGGGCCAAGTATCCGTCAAGACCATCCGTGCTGGCGGCTATGAGGAAAATGATAGCCGCCATCAACTGATTATACGGCAGCTCGAAAGCTCCGATCTCAATCGGCGGCGGATAGAAATCAAAATCCACCAGCAAGGCCAGCATCATCACCGGGATGAGGCAAATCCGCGTTATTGTAATTCTGTTGGGTAAATTCACAACACACTCTCCCCTGATTATCGTACTTGATTAAAAATGGCAGTTTTCGGATTGGATTCAATCCTATGTAAATCGTTTTGACTACCGCTATACACCTGATCATCTGCATTTTCGTTACAAGTATAATATGGTGCAAAACGCATGTCAAAATAACCTGCCGCGCATCAAGCATCATTTTTTCTTACAATCTGCATGAGGGAAAACGGCTTTATTTCATATTCGTAAATTGAAGTTCCAATGGTAGATCAGCTTTGCGCAATAACTGAATGACTGCTTGTAAATCATCCCTGTTTTTTCCGGTCACGCGGATCTGATCACCTTGAATCTGACTTTTAACTTTCAGCTTGGAGTCCCGGATAAGAATGTTAATTTTTTTGGCATTATCCTGATCAATTCCCTGCTTGAGAGCAAGACGCTGGCGTACTGAACCCAAAGACGCTGGCTCCAGCTTCCCGTATTCTACGTTTTTAAGGGATAAACCACGCTTGGCCATTTTAGATTGCAAAATATCAATTACCGCGTTGAGCTTGTATTCGTCCTCCGATGCAATTGTAAGAGCTTCCTTTTCAAGCTTAAGGCTGCTTTTGCTCCCCTTAAAATCAAACCGTGTTTCAATTTCACGCTCCGTCTGATGAACCGCATTGGTCAATTCCTGCATATCCATTTTGGAGACGATATCAAATGAATTTTCTGAAGCCATCGTTTCACTTTCCTTTCCACAACAAAGTTCAATAACTAATTATAGGCTAGTCATTTACAAAAATCCAATAATCCGATCACTAAAAAGGCGCTCTTGCCAGTTAATGACAAAAACGCCTTTATTTCATTCCACGGTCAACATATCTAACTGTGGCTGCGGGTCGGATTCCGGAACATATCCAGAAGTCCCAGCACAATGTGAGCAAGACCAAAGCCCAGTATGCCATAGCCCCATGCACTTGGGGTCAGATAATAGCCAAGCAGGCTGACAATTATACCAAGCCCTGTCACAATCCAGCTGACAGTCATAATGTATACACCTCACTTTGCGGAAAATGAAATGGGCTTCCCATGAATTACAGTCATTAGTATTTCCGCGCAATAGAGGGTTTATTCACCGCCAGTAGTTGAAGAATCTGTACCGCTCTGTGTTGAATCCGTACTGCCAGTAGTCGAATCCGTAGTAGTACCACTCACCCCGGCACTCGTTCCGGTCGAGGAAGCTTCTCCTTGCTGTATCAAAACACGAGTCGTCGATTTATTATCAGTTATCGGTTGACCTGCTACGGAAATATCCGTGGCAGAAGAACGTCCTGATTTGATATACAAGCCTTCCGGACCGATGTCAAAGGACACGGAATCTCCACTTTTGGTCATGCCATAACTCAGCTTTTCACCACGTGAGTTTTGCCCCTTGTACACCTCAAGCCAGCTTTCCCCCGTTGCCTTAATATCCACCTTGACTGTAGCTCCGGTTGCACTGGAAACTTTGAAAATCGTCGTTTTGCCTTGCTTGCCATCCTGAGCCACGGTTACACCTTGTTGCGGCGTAGTGGTACTCGGCTGCTGGCTACTGTCAGGAGTGGTCATATCCGTTCCTGTACCTGTTCCTTCCGGTGGTTGGGTTTGCCCCGTTTGCCCAGCATCAGGAGTGGTTTGTCCGCCGCCACCATTTGGAGCTGCCGTCTGACCGTTATTCGGCGTTGTTGTCTGAGCGCTTTCCTGAGGAGGGGTTGTCGTCGTATTTTGCGGTGGTGTCGTAGTTCCCTCCTTGGTGCTGTTAGGAATGGACGTACTCGGTGTCGTAATCGGCGTTGTATTCTCGGCTGTTTTTGGAGCTGTATGATTGTTACTCACCCAATATGCATAAATAACCCCAACAATGAGAACCAGAAAAAGCCACATTAAAGCTGTCGGCAACCATTTGAGATTCCCAATCGTAGCCGGACGGCTGGAGCGTTTCTGTGTCACAGGCTCCATGACAGCTTCCGGCTCTGGTTCAGGTACATTGCTTTTATGTCCTTCCAGAATCTCGTCGGGGTTTAAACCGACCGTTTCAGCGTAAGTTTTAATAAAAGCTCTGACATAAAAGCTTCCCGGCAGCACTTTGTAATCGCCCGTCTCAATGGCTTCCAGATAACGTTTGCGTATCTTCGTCATTTCCTGAACATCGTCAAGGCTCAATCCTTTTTGCAGCCGGGCCTCCTTTAATTGCTGACCCAGTTCTGACATGTCATCATCTCCTTGTATAATTACGCTTATTTAAAGATCTTCTGTATAACTGGCTGTAAAGGTATCATAAATAATTTCCTCAGCCGGATTATTGCGAAGTTCAATAATGAAATTGAAATCGTCGAAGCTGTATCCCGATTCACGTACAAAAACGTCAGGATGCTCAATAACCTTCGTACTCGGCATGCTCATTATTTCCTGAAGCAGGTGATAATGTCTTTCATTTGACCGAATTGTACTCACAATGCCGTCAATAATAAATACATTGTTAGGGTTCATTTCCTCTTCGGAGAGCTGACTGCGCACCGTCTGCCGTAATAACGTTGAAGACACAAAAGTCCAGCGCTTCATGGCGCATACGCTGCTGGCAATGATGGATTCGGTTTTTCCCACACGAGGCATTCCGCGAAGTCCAATCACCTGATTTCCATCCCTCTTTAATACTTCACCCAAAAAATCGACCAGTAACCCAAGCTCGTCGCGTGTAAAGCGGAATGTTTTGCGGTCATCCGAATCCCGATCAATGTAACGTCCGTGCCTTACTGCCAATATATCGACCAGCCTTGGAGCGCGTAAGGCGGTAACTGTAATATTGCTGGCCTTTTTTAAAGTATCTCCGAGAATGCGTATCTTCTCGTCATCGTCCGTTTCCAGCAACATCCCCCGTCTTTCGCCTTCAACACCGTTGATCGTCAGTATATTAACCCCCAGAATACCAAGCATGGAAGCAATGTCTCCCAGCAATCCGGGACGATTTTTATGTATCTTGTACTCCATGTACCACTGTTTCAATTCTTCCGTCACATTAGCACCTCATTCACATTCAAAACCGTCAACATTTCCAAATCAAAGCCTTATTGTATCATAAAATAACACCAATCGACAAAATCAATTATTGAGACCACAAAGGCTTCTTGTATTCAACACAATTGCATAAGCCTCGATCACGTTTATGATATATAAATTACAAAGGAATTACAAGAACAGCTCTGTAACCATTACAGAAAAGCCCCCAAAAGGGAGCTTTTCATGTTGGTTCCTGCTTATGCGTTGCTTTTGGCTAATTTGACCATCAGCCGGGCGATAGTGTGACGCTCGTCCTCATCGGCAACTCCCCACAGTTCTTTCAGTGCGCGGTTGGAGTGGTTGGCCGGATCGACCTTCTCATCCAGAAAATCACCGATTTCATAAGCAAGCTCTGAAATGGTATCCTGGCTGATTCCAAGCTTCTCCGCCTGTTCCACACGCTGACCAAGGAACTTCTTCCAGGTATCGAAATTCTGAACAACTGTTGACATACTTAAATCCTCCTTAGATGATTCAGATTTAAAATCAACAGTTATAATATGTTCTTCTCAGGTGCTCTCTATACTGGTGGTTTCCTCCAAACGCTGTACTTCTCGTCAAGTCACCCATCCTCCGTTAGGACTAATGACCTGCCCGTTAATATAACCGGATTCAGGAAGCGCCAGAAAATAAACCAGTGATGAAATTTCATCAGGCCGAGCCAATCGACCGGCAGGAATTTCTTCTTCGAGACTGGAAATTTCCCCTTCGTCCAGATGATCCAGCATAGACGTACCCACTGCACCCGGAGCTACCGCATTTACCGTTACTCCAGAAGGTGCAACTTCTTGAGCCAGTGCTTTAGTGAATGCGTTGATCCCGCCTTTGGTGGTGGAATACAGCACCTCGCACGAAGCGCCGCATATTCCCCATACAGAAGACACATTCACGATACGGCCATAGCGTTGGGAAATCATATGCGGCATAAAAACCTGCGTACACAGAAAGGTTCCCTTCACATTGACGGCCATCACATCATCCCATTCCTCTTCCGACACATCCGTCAGCAATCCGTAATGAGATAATCCAGCGTTATTCACAAGAATATCTGGCTTCATTCCGTGATTCTCCAGCTTCTCACGCATGCGTTCAATCTGCTCCTTGCTCCGCAGGTCCGCTGAGACGGTCATCACCTTGCCTGAATAAGCCATACAACGGCGGGCAACTTCATTCGCTTTTTCATGGGACTTCATGTAGTGAATGACCACATTCATCCCAACAGCCGCAAAACGCTCCGCAATAGCCGCTCCAATCCCGCCGCTTGCTCCTGTGATCAGCACAGTCGTATCGCCAATGGCTTTTAATTCCCCATCCTTGGTGGTTATCGTTTCCCTCTCCCTGGACATTACGGACTCACCACCAGCGATATGCCCATCTGATCCCACTGAATATGATCCTTCAGACGACGGTTAACATCCTCAAGTGTAATACTTTCATAGACCGGAAGCAATTGGAAAAAATCGCCGTCCCGGAAGCGATGTCTCGTAAACTCATGCGCTATATTTTCGGGCGAATTGAGCATACGCAGGTAACCACCGATTTTCTTTTTACGTGCCCGTTCAAAATGTTCTGCCTTGAAGCCCTGTTTTTGAATGGACCCCACCTCTTCACGTATCCGCGCCAACAGCCCATCCGGGTCCTTTGTATCTCCACCGATAGCAGAGAACGCATACTGCGGTGTACTGTTGTACTCATGGCCGAAGCTATCTGAAATGAGGTCCTCATCGTAGAGCTTTTGATACAGCTGCGTACTGGAGCCAAACAAAAGATCAAGCATCAACTTGGTTTCCAGATCATGACGAAGCAGTTTCTCACCCGTGAGACCTACCTTGGCTTCCTTGAATCCGAACAACAGCTTAGGGAGAGAAACCGCCAGCTTTACCTCACGACGCTTCTCTGCCACAGTAGCAGGCTCTTCGTCAAAAATACGCTCAATCTCTCCTTGAGGCTTGTAATCCTTTTTCGCCTGATTGTTACGCACCAGTTCTATTACTTCCGTCGGGTCCACTCCTCCTACCACAAAAAGAATCATATTGCTCGGGTGGTAAAAAGCCTCATAACAGCTATACAGCGTTTCTTTCGTAATCGTGCTGATGGATTGAACGGTACCCGCAATATCAATATGCACCGGATGGACCTTGTATAGCGCTTCGATCAGGCCAAAGTAACTCCGCCAGTCCGGATTATCCTCATACATATTGATTTCCTGACCGATAATGCCTTTTTCCTTCTCCACATTTTCATCTGTAAAGTAAGGGTGCTGTACAAAATTGACCAATGTGGTCAAATTCTCCTGAATATGCTCGGTTGCGGAAAATAAATATACCGTTTGATCAAAGCTCGTAAATGCATTGGCCGATGCCCCATTGGAGGAAAAAGTAGCGAAAATATCACCTTGAGGCTCTTCAAACATTTTATGCTCCAAAAAATGGGCGATGCCATCCGGAACCTTAACCGGCTGCTGACCTTCCACACGAAAATGATTATCGACTGAGCCGTATTTGGTCGAAAATGTTGCGTATGTCTTCTGAAAGCCCGGTTTGGGCAACACATAAACGTGTAATCCGTTATCCATCACTTCATAGTACAGCGTTTCCTGCAAATGCTCATAAGGTATGTGCTCCACCCGCTATTCCCCCTTCTGGTCTCTCAAGAAATAAATGGTGTCCAGTCGGAACGTCCGGGCGGCATCCTGAACATCCTTCACCTTGACAGCCTCCACCTGGCTCAGCAGCTCATCTACCGTACGCTCTTTGCCGGAAAGCTGTCTGTTAAAATCGTAAGCGATCATTTCAAAAGCGGAATCCTGCATTTCCTTCAATAAATTGCGGATCATCGCCTGTGTCTGGGTCATTTCCAGCTCGGTAATCGCCCCATTTTGCGTATCTTCCAGTTGCTTGCGGATAATGGTAACCGCTTTTTCATAATTGGGTATTTCAATACCGGATTGAATCGTCCCTATGCCCTTGTGCCCGTCATACCGTGATGAGGCGTAATACGCCAAGCTTTCCTTCTCCCGCACGTTGACGAACAGCTTGGAGTGAGGATAACCGCCTAAAATCCCGTTGTACATCAGGGCGGAGGCATATCGATCGTCACCATACGTAATTGGAGTGCGCAATCCCATGTTCAGCTTCCCCTGATTTACATCAAGACGCTCCACCACCGTTTGTACATCACGCTCCACCGCTTTTGGTTGTTCAGGAGCATATCCCTTTTCTTCCGAACGGTTCAGTTGGAAATAGCGGTCTACGAACTTCTCCACTTCCTCCAGCGTCGTATCTCCAACCACATACAAATCCATGCTGGCGTTATCCAGCCATTCTCCATAAGCCTGATACAGGCCTTGCGCATCTATACTATCCAGATCAGACCGCTGACCGAGGGGATGCAGACGATAAGGCTCATTTTTGCACATTTCCTCCATGCAGCGCTCTCCAGCATAACGAATTTTATCATTGACTATAGATTCCAGCTTCTTGCGTACGTTTTCCCGTTCCTGCTGGACGTATCCGGTCTGAAATGCTCCATTCTCCAATGCAGGCTTCGTCAACACCTCTCCGAGAAAAGCAAATGAACGATCCAGCAAGCTGTCCGAGCTGTTTACAAAGCTGTCATTAATCGTATCCATTCGAAATTGCACGATTTGATAATCTCCGCGTTTATATACATCAAATCCAAAGCCCGCGCCATACAATTGCTCTAATTGTTCTCTGAATTGTGTAGTCTGCGGATATGATTCTGTACCCCGTCGTAGTACGAATGGTGTCAGTCCCACTCGGGTTACCGTTTCCTCTCGTAGTGGAGTACCTACATACAATGATATGGCAAACGTCTTGAAGCGTTTGGTTGGCAGTACATGAATCCTTAATTGTCTGCGCGTCCCACGCTCGAAACCTGTTTTGTTCAAGTCCAAAACTCCTTTGTGACGTCAATTTCGTCTAGCCTTTTTAGCATGAGCCGCTGTGAATCATTATCCTGTAAAGAGGTAAAGTGTGCCAATCTTTATTCTAACGATGCAAAAGCCAAGAAGCAACCGGAGACAAGCTCCCGGCTGCTTCGGCGGTTTACATGCAGAAAATATGCTGACCAATCGTCTTCACCTGCGGGCGGCTCCAAATCCATTTGGAGGTGGCTGTTTTTGGATTAAAATAATAGAGGCAGCCTCCGCTTGGGTCCCAGCCGTTCAGTGCCTGGCGAACTGCCTTTGTTGCAGTTTCATTTGGCGTGAGCCAGATTTGACCATCAGCTACAGCTGTAAAGGCCCCCGGCTGAAAAATCACTCCAGACGGTGTGTTTGGAAAGCTGGGGGATTTGACCCGGTTCAAAATAACTGCCGCCACGGCTACCTGTCCTTCAAACGGCTCGCCACGGGATTCACCGTAGACTGCGTTAGCCATAATTTTGAGATCGTTGTCAGACAGTCCCATCGCGTTAGCTGATCCCATTGTTTCATCTTTTTGATCCGGTTTATTATTATCCGCTGTCTGCCCCTGAGCGGAAGCCTCATTTTTACGATGTAAAGGCGTTTCCGTCGGTTTCCAATTAGGGGTTGCATTCACCAGCTTTAACTTTGTTTTTGCTCCGACCACTCCGTCAGGGGTGATGCCAAACTCTTTTTGAAAGCCCTTAACAGCCTTCAATGTACTACTGCCAAAATGACTGTCCACTTCCGCCCCGAAAAAGCCCAACAGCTTCAAACGGGATTGCAGTTCATATACATCCTGACCGTAGGAACCGTAATTAACCGCCTCCGTGCTAAATGTCGCTTGGGAAGGCTGTGTTGCTTGTACTTCCTGCTGTGTGCTCAGCGGCTCTGCATGCTGCGCAGAGACGTTCGCAATAAGTCCTGTGTACGTGATAGCCGAGGCTGCGAGAATACCCGTGCAAATCCAGACCATTGTCTTTTTCATATGCTGCGCTCTACCTTTCTTTTGTGGGATTAACAGGATGGCTACGTTTATTATGACAAGCTCTGCTTAAAGCTATTCACCCTTTTAATCTTCTTTCATTCGGCTACTTCTATTCCTGAAAAAAAGCAAAAAAAAATCGCTGTCTGTACGCATAGTGTTGTCGAATTTAAACAAACACCACACTTACAAACAGCGATTTTGGATGCGATTTCCGGTAAAGCCTATGGTCAGGAACTGACTTTGTTTTGCTGATATTGCTCCATTGAAATAAGCACCTCACGGGGCTTGCTTCCCTCGTAAGGGCCGATAACGCCACGAGCCTCCATAGAGTCAATCAACCGGGCCGCACGTGTATAGCCGATCCTCATTCGGCGCTGAAGCAGAGATACAGATGCTTGCTTGGCCTCTAAAATGATGTTGACAGCCTGATCGTACAGCTCATCCAGCATTTCATCGGCATCAGCAGATACTTCCTCTACCTCCGGTACAAGCGTTTCATCATATTGTGCTTCACCCTGCTCACGCACATAGTTAACGATGTTCTCCACTTCCTGATCGCTCATGAACGCTCCCTGAACGCGAACCGGCTTGGAAGCGCCCATCGGCATGAACAGCATATCCCCGCGTCCAAGCAGCTTCTCGGCTCCGCCCATATCCAGTATTGTACGGGAATCCACCTGCGAGGACACACCAAAGGCAATACGCGAAGGAATATTGGCTTTGATAACCCCGGTAATTACGTCAACCGACGGTCTCTGCGTTGCAATGATAAGATGAATCCCTGCGGCACGCGCCATTTGGGCCAATCGTGCAATCGCATCCTCCACATCCCCCGCAGCTACCATCATCAGATCCGCCAACTCGTCCACAATAACGACGATATAAGGCAGGAACGCAGCAGGATTGTCTTTCATCAAATTATTATAGCCTTCTATGTTACGGGTTCCTGATTTGGAAAATAATTCGTAACGCTTTTCCATTTCTACTACAATTTTTTTCAAAGCGAGTGAAGCGCGCTTCGGATCGGTAACGACCGGTGCCAACAAATGCGGAATACCGTTGTACACGTTTAACTCCACCATTTTGGGATCGACCATGAGAAATTTAACCTCATCTGGCTTCGCCTTGTACAAAATACTCGTAATAATACCGTTAATACACACCGATTTACCTGAACCGGTTGCTCCGGCTACAAGCAAGTGGGGCATTTTGGCCAAATTACCAACAATCGTCTGGCCTGCAATATCACGTCCGAACGCAATGGACAAATTGGATACAGACTCCTGGAAAATGGTCGTCTCCATAACCTCACGCATCGTTACAATAGAAACCTCGTTGTTCGGAACCTCAATACCGATAGCCGATTTGCCTGGAATTGGAGCCTCCATACGAATATCCTTCGCAGCGAGCGCAAGCGCAATGTCATCCGTCAGGCTTACAATACGGCTGACCTTCACACCAATGTCCGGCTGAATTTCATAACGCGTCACCGCAGGTCCACGGACAACCTCCAGTACCTTTGCCCGTACGCCAAAGCTTTCCAATGTGGCCTCCAGCTTGCGTGCCGTTTGCATGTAATCCTTTTGCCCAAGGCCTTTGCCCACGTTTTGTGGCTTGGCAAGCAAACGGAACGACGGGAGCTTGTAAGGCTTGGGTGGCGGTGGAGCAGGAATGGCCGCAGTTGTGCCTGCAGTCTCTTCGCCTGACGTCCCCGTTGCATTCGCTTGGGCCTGTCCATCTGCACTGTCCGGTGTATTATGAACTGTTGTTGCCATACCGTCCGTATCTGTGTTTACAGCGGCATCCATAAAGTTGTCATCCAGCGACTCATCATAAGCTGAATCCGTCTGCTCTGACCCGGCCAAGGATGCCTCTGATTCATCCTCAGGTCTTCTTTCCTCATGCTTCACCTGCTCGAAGAAATCCCGAATGATCGGTGACCTTTTTACCGAAACAGAAGCTTCCTCCTCTATGTGTTCAGCAGTATCGGACAATTCTTCTGCTTGCTTGGCGTTTCTCCACAAGGGCTGTCCTTCCTCAGCTTCATAAGCATGCTCTTGATCATCCTCATCAGCATGAACAGAACGATCATCCTTGTCCTCTCCAGCCGATTTTTTCAGGCCAAACAGCTGAAAGAAAATCGGCTGCTTACGCGCCGGAGGCTGCATTTCATCGAAATCATCATCCATATCTTCCTCATAAGCAGGAATCGACTCGGACTTGATTTTTTTATTCCCGGTACCTCTGCCAGATGCCGAAAGTGGAGTGGCTTTACCAATCCATTTTTTCCGAACGCTACCCCCTGCTGCCAGCATCTTCGTCCGAACAATTCGCACCAGATCCACATAAGACAGCTGGGTCAGCAGCATAAAACAAATCACAAACATTACAATCATAATCAGCTTGGCACCCGTAAGACCAAACAGCCACAACAGCACAGTAAGCTGCAATGCGCCGATGTATCCCCCGCTAATATCCTTGTTCAGCATTGAGGTATGGCCTTCCTTGTCAGGCGATAGCAACTGCTCACGCATATCTATATGTATCTGGCTCATCACCCCGCCTGGTTGAAGTGCATTAATCGGCCCCAAACGCTGCTCCATAGATGAAATAGAGCTCATAAGCGTAAAGGCAAATACCAGCAGCAACAGCCCTGTTTTACGTGAGTTCCACTGGTTTGGCCATTTGCGGTGAATCATCACCATCAGACCGTAATAAATGCCGATCAGGGGTATGACAAAATAAAATTTCCCCAGTACCAGCCCAAACATCTTGGATAGCGACCGACCGACTGCCGCTTCACCCGACAGCGCAATGACCGCCAAAGTTATCAGCACAATGCCGTAAATTTCGAATTTTAGAACTCCGCCAAACGCGGCTTTCTTTTTCCTTTTCCTTCTTCTGGACATTCAAGGTCACCCCCCAGAAGAATATTATACCACGTCACCCGGTATCCGCACATATGTTCTTTTTCAACATCAAACGACCTATTTTCATCCTATTCGACACCTTCTACGACCATTCGATGACTTGTCCGGGTGCATAACGCGGATTCAGGTAAGTTTCCAGCGGACAATCTAGCAATCGCACGATAATCCCCCTGCGGCTTTCGAGCGGCTGCACCTGCATAAGTAAACCGTCAACCCGAATCTCCGCAAACGTCTCCGCCTCCTTCCACATGCCCTCCCACACCATTTCCATTGGCATTACGGTATATAAGGTCATTGAGGCAACTCCCCACTATGCACATTAGGAAGCGTTCCAGTCGAGGTATCTGTAGCATTTGGGGAAAAAGGTACGAACGGAGCCTGCTGCTGAGTCCCTGTAATCCCGTTTTGCTGACGTCGAGATTCAATGATGGTGTTCAGTTGTTTCAATGCTTCTCCGATGCCACCAACCGCGTCCATCAAGCCGTATTTCACTGCATCGGCTCCCCCAACGGCAGTACCAATATCCCGATTCAGTTCACCGGTTTTAAACATAAGCTCCTTGAACCGCTCCTCGGTAATACGCGAATGGGAAACCACAAAACGTACAACACGCTCCTGCATTTTTTCCATATATTCAAACGTTTGTGGAACTCCGATAACCAAGCCATTCATACGAATCGGGTGAATGGTCATCGTCGCGCTCTCAGCAATATAAGAATAGGTGGACGAAACCGCGATAGGTACACCGATACTATGCCCGCCTCCAATGACAATGGTCACCGTCGGTTTACTCATTGAAGCGATCATTTCAGCAATAGCCAGCCCTGCCTCGACATCCCCACCTACTGTATTCAGCAGAATCATTAAGCCTTCAATACGGGGATTTTGCTCCGCTGCTACCAGTTGGGGAATAATGTGCTCGTATTTGGTCGTTTTGTTTTGCGGTGGCAGAATCAGATGCCCTTCAATCTGACCAATTATTGTCATGCAAAAAATATTGGATTCGCTTCCGGGCATGGAGGTTTGTCCCAGTTGCTGCAAGGCCTCCATAGCGGGGGAAATGGGTCTTTGCCCAACTTCAGGCATAGGTTGATCCGGTGCTTCCGTTTCTTGTCTGCCGGATGATAGGTTGCTGTATTGTTCCATGTGGGCGATCTTCCTTTCGCTTTACGCGTCTTTGTGACCCGTATTCACCCTATAGTATGGGATGGAAATGGAATATTTTATACCCGCCCCCATGGCTTTCCTTCTTTCCTCACCCGGAAAAGCCAAAAAAGCCTCCCCTCCCGCGGAAACCGTCCAATATTTCCTGCGGGAAGAGAGGCGACTGTGTGCCTGTGACTTAAGTTTTTAATTCAGGTTTTTGAGCAAATTTCAATTGACTCACACTTCCATAATGATTGGCAAAATCATCGGTCTGCGACGAGTTTGCTCATACAAGAAGCGACCCAGCGCATCCTTGACATTTGTTTTAAGGGAAGCCCATTCATTTACATTCTCGCTCATGAGCTTATGCAGTGTACTTGAGACAATACGATTCGCTTCATCCAGCAAACCTTCCGATTCGCGGACATATACGAAACCACGGGAAATGATATCCGGTCCAGACTTGATCGTGCCGTCCTGCTTGCTCAGGGTGACAACAACAACCAAAATACCGTCCTGTGACAGCAATTTGCGGTCGCGTAATACGATATTCCCTACATCTCCTACACCCAGTCCGTCGATTAACACGTTGCCCGCTGTAACCTTACCAGCTCTGCGTGCTCCGCCGTTCTGAATTTCAATAACTTCACCGATATCTGTGATGAAAATGTTGTCCGGCTCTACACCCACCGATTCGGCAAGGAGGGCATGACGACGTTGCATTCTGAACTCACCATGAATTGGCAGGAAGAATTTAGGTTTCATCAGATTCAGCATCAGTTTGAGTTCTTCTTGGCTTCCGTGTCCGGAAACGTGAATTCCCGGATTAGCTGCGCTGTAATAAACATTGGCACCTAAACGGAACAGTTCATCAATCGTGCGACCGACATATTTTTCATTACCCGGTACCGGTGTAGCTGCGATGATAACCGAATCTCCCGGAAGAATATCCACCTTACGATGTGTGGAACGCGCCATTCTTGTTAGAGCAGACATAGGCTCGCCTTGGCTACCTGTGCAGAGAATAACTACGCGATCCGCTGACATTTTGCCAACTTCCTCAGGCTCGATCAGCATTCCATCCGGAATTTCCAAATAGCCTAAATCGGAAGCAATCCCTACGACATTAACCATACTGCGACCGATAACCGTCACTTTGCGTCCTGTCGATTCAGCAGCATTAATAACCTGCTGAATACGGTGTACGTTGGAAGCAAAAGTAGCTACAACTACACGTTGTTTCGACTTACGGAAAATGTCTTCCAGCACGATGCCGACGCTTTTTTCCGATGGAGTAAAGCCTGGTTTTTCCGCATTGGTACTGTCTGACAAAAGAGCCAGTACGCCACGTGTGCCGATTTCAGCCATACGCTGCAAATCTGCATATTGTCCGTTTACCGGAGTATGATCAAACTTGAAGTCACCTGTATGAACAACAGCACCTTCAGGAGTATCAATGCATACACCTACAGAATCCGGAATACTGTGGTTTGTTCTGAAGAATGTTGCTTTCAGTGTGGAACCCAGCTTGATTTCGGAATCAGCATTGATCAAAATACGTTTGGTTTCGCCAAGCAGATTCGCTTCCTTCAGCTTGTTTTCCACCAGCCCCAACGTCAATTTGGTACCGTATACCGGTACATTCAAATGTTTCAGCACGTAAGGCAAACCGCCGATATGGTCCTCATGACCATGAGTCAGCACAATGCCTCTTACCTTGTCGCGGTTCTCCGTAAGGTAGGAAATATCAGGAATAACGATATCAATGCCAAGCATGTCCTCTTCCGGGAATTTCAGACCCGAATCCACCACGACAATGTCATTGCCGTATTGAACGACATACATATTTTTCCCGATTTCACCGACGCCGCCCAAAGCGAAAATCATCAATTTATCGTTGTTTGTTTTTTTAGACAAATGAATCTAAACCTCCTATGGTAGTTGGACGTCGTACCTTGATTTATTTATTTAATTTTCAAAAGAATACCGCACCCAGTCACTTGACCTCATTATACATGATTAAAATAAGAAAAAACAAGTCATCCTGTTCGTTGCGCATAGGTTTCCCACTGCCGTCTAAAACCATTACTCCCTGTTCAATTATCTTGATACATGGTTAAAAGGCACAGCAAAAAGGGCGCCCTATAAGAACGCCCTCATGCCGGAGTACCTTTTCAAGGCTATAAAATCCTCCGGCTTCTTTACTCCCGGCTGCCTTTAACAAGCGTACTCCCCGTATTCATTTAACATTTAAAATTCATTCTTCCCGATTAGCGGGCAAATAACTTCTTAATAAATTCCGCTTCCTCTTCGGTCGGAGGAATAAGCGGCAACCTAACAGAACCTACCGAAACATTCCGTAACTCCAATGCATATTTTACAGCCACCGGATTAGGCAGCGGATGAGGACAGCCGAACAAACCCTTGAAAACCGGAAACAACTGCTGATGCAATTTTGCTGCCTGCTGTGCGTGTCCCCCTACAAGTGCATCAATCATCTGCTTCATTTCTGCGCCTACTACATGACTCGCCACGCTGATAATACCATAAGCCCCTACAGCCATAGCAGGCAACCCGGAAGCGTCATCCCCCGAATAAATGAAGAATCCCTCCGGAGCTGCGGCTGCAATCTGTGTGACCTGCGCCAGCGACGCGCATTCTTTGGTTCCTACAATGTTAGGGATTTGCGCAAGACGCAGCGTCGTTTCCACGGTCAAGCTGGCTGCGGTACGGCTTGGTACATTATACAGTATGACTGGAAGGGATGTGGAATTTGCAATACTTTCAAAATGCTGATACATCCCTTCCTGATTCGGTTTATTGTAATAAGGCACTACCAGCAAAATACCGTCTACCCCCGCCTGCTCCGCAGCACGGGTCAGATGAATGGAGTGACGTGTATTGTTGCTACCGGTACCGGCAATGATTTTACATCGTCCGGCTGCTTTTTCTACAGTAAATGCAAACAACTTGATTTTTTCATCATCGCTCAGGGTAGGAGACTCGCCCGTCGTTCCTGATACGACAAGAGACTCCGAATGTTGTACTTCTATTAAATAATCAATCAACGAGGACAATGCAGTCCAGTTAATCTCTCCTTGCTGATCAAAAGGTGTCACCATTGCGGTAATCAGTCTGCCGAAGTTCACCATGCTGCCTCCTTTTTTTGCAAGTCCGAGCACGGACATTGCGCCTATTGATGGAGTTCAAATTTATTATGCAATGCGCGTACAGCCTGCACCATATCTTCTTTTTTAACGAGTACCCAAATCGTCGTGTTGGAATCTGCCGATTGAAGAATCTGTACGTCTGATTCTGCCAATGCCTCTACAATCGTCGCCATAATGCCAGGTACCCCATTGATACCGCCGCCTATGACGGATACTTTAGCGCACCCTGCCAAAATTTTAGGCTCCAAGCCCAGACCGTTCAGTACTTCAACCGCTTTGCTTCCATCAGCATCGAACACGGTATAAACCGCTCCGGATGGAGTTACATTAATAAAATCGACGCTGATTCCATGCTCAGCCATGGATTTGAATACTTGTAATTGCAAATGCTCCGAGCCTGGCTTTAATTCTACGGTAATTTGTGTGACGTTGCCGACATACGCAATACCGGTCACGAAACGGTCAACGATGTCTGCCTGTACGTCCTTAAAGCCCTCCGGATGGGTGACCAGCGTTCCTTCCCCTTCGGAAAAGGTAGAGCGAACCCGAACCGGAATATTCGCCTGCATGGCAATTTCAACAGCACGGGGATGGATAACCTTTGCCCCCTGATGAGCCATATTACAAATCTCCGTATAGCTGACATGGGCAAGCGGTTTTGCATTTTCCACGATGCGCGGATCGGCGGTCAAGATGCCGTTCACATCCGTATAAATGTCTACCATGTCCGCTTGTAGAGCGGCACCCAGAGCGGTAGCGGAAGTATCGCTGCCTCCACGACCCAAGGTAGTCATATCACCGTTTACAGTCTGACCCTGGAAGCCTGTCACAATGACGACACGGCCCTGGCTCAGCTCTTCCACGATACGGTCTGGCTTTATATCCAAAATACGAGCATTGCCGTATTGATTATCCGTAATAAAGCCCGCCTGTGCCCCAGTCAGCACCGTAGCAGGAATACCTTCATTTTCCATCAGGCTGCATAATGTAGCGGCAGAAATGATTTCACCACAGCACAGCAGTAAATCCCGTTCGCGCTTAGGAAGACTGTCGCCGTTAGACGCCGCCCAATCGAGCAGCGTGTCCGTAGCATAAGGCTCTCCTTTCCGCCCCATGGCCGACACAACGACAACCAGTTGAAAATGTTGTTCCAGCTCTCGCTTCACATGACCTAGCACCAGTTGACGCGCTTCGGGTGTGGACAGCGAGGTTCCCCCAAATTTCTGTACTAAAATACTCATCGCTCTTCCCCCATCTTACTCCCTGCTTCAGGAACTTTATTCCGCATTTGCAGCAATAATCTCCGCGATTTGCACCGCGTTCCATGCTGCTCCCTTGAGCAGGTTGTCGGATACGACCCACAGATTCAATCCACGGCTGTTGCCCAAATCACGACGTACACGTCCAACGAATACATCAGGTTTCCCTGCGGCTTCGGATGCCAGCGGATAGAGCTGCGCAGCAGGATCGTCTACCAGAGTTACTCCCGGTGCCGAAGCAAGCAGATTGCGGATTTCTTCCAAATCATAATCTTTTTTAAGCTCTACATAGACGGATTCCGAGTGTCCGTATACGACAGGAATACGTACACACGTTGCTGTTACGTCCACGGATTCATCATCCAATATTTTTTTCGTTTCACGTACCATTTTCATTTCTTCCAGTGTGTAACCGTTGTCCTGGAATTTGTCGATTTGCGGGATAGCATTGAAAGCAATTTGATGCTTCACCGGCAATGAGCCGACTGGGAGCAGATCAGGCTGAACTTCTTCACCGTTAAGGATCGCTGCACTTTGACGATTCAGTTCATCAATGGCACGGCTTCCAGCCCCGGACACCGCTTGATATGTGGATACGATGATACGGGAAATGCCATACTGATCATATAATGGTTTCAAAGCAGCTACCATCTGGATGGTGGAGCAGTTCGGGTTGGCAATAATCCCTTGATGCTTGGCAATTTTGTCGCTGTTCACCTCAGGAACGACAAGAGGAGCTGTAGGATCCATCCGGAAGGCGTTTGTGTTGTCAATGCACACTGCGCCATGACGAACAGCATGTGGTGCCAGTTCCTTACTTACGTCTCCGCCTGCGCTGAACAAGGCAATGTCGATTCCTTCAAAGCTGTCGGGGGTTGCAATCTCTACTGGAATTTGCTGACCTTTAAAGCTAATTAAAGTGCCGGCAGAACGGGGCGAAGAAAGAAATTTAATTTTATCCACAGGAAAATCCCGTTTTTCCAGCAGATTTACGATTTGTTCTCCTACGGCGCCTGTCGCTCCAACGACAGCTACATTAAACTTTCTATTGCTCATCTGGTGTATCTCCCCTTCTCGACTAAAAAACCATTTTTTTATTCTGAAAGCATCCACCGCCAACAAGAAATTAGACCCGATGCATCATCGAATCATCTTCTAGGCGAGGGATGCTCAGCAGTTAACTATAGTACTTCATGGAGTCTTGCGTTCCACAATCATCGGTTGAAGCTGTTTGCCCTGCATAGCAGCGTAAGCGGCTTCTGGAATCAGCTCCATGTCAGCCACAAGTGAATTGGGCTTTTTAACTGGATTGTCCTGTCCGAACGGCACAAAAAATATATTTTTGGCTACCAGTAACTTGGCGATATTCGCAGCATTCAAACCAAGCCCATCATTGGTTGATATGGCCAAAAGAAGTGGACGACCGTTGCGCAATTGGGCCTTGGCGGCCATCAGAACCGGACTGTCTGTCATGGCATTCGCCAGCTTACTCATCGAATTCCCCGTCAAGGGTGCAATCACCAGTACATCGAGTATTTGGGAGGGACCCAGTGGCTCAGCCTCCACAATTGTAGAAATGATATCATTCCCTGTTATATCTTTCAACTGTTTTTGCCAACTTTGCGAAGTACCGAAGCGGGTATCCGTTGTTAATACCGTATTGGATATAATGGGAACAACCTTCGCGCCCTCGTCAACAAAACGCTGTATAACAGGCATAACCTCTTCAAATGTGCAGTGTGAACCTGTAATTGCATAACCTACCGTTTTCCCTTGCCAACTCATTACGAATCACCCCGATCAGGATTATCTTCCATTAACAACTGCACCAGCGTATTCGCTATAATGGCACCAGCAGTTTTGGGAGCGACAATACCGGGAAGACCGGGGGCGAGCATGGCCGTAATTCCACGCTTTTCCGCAAAACGAAAATCACACCCGCCCGGGGCGGAAGCAAGGTCAATAATCACGGTAGCCTGTGGCAATTTAGACAGGATTTGCGCTGTGATAATCATAGAGGGTATCGTATTAAAAATCAAGTCAACTCCCTGAGTCTCATCCGCCAAATCCCTTGTCATAAAAGGCTTCCAGCCCATTTCTACCGCTCTCGCCGCATCTTCTGCCCTACGTACCCCGACCTTCACTCTGGCTCCCAATCCTTGTAGCGCCCTGGCCATGGTAAATCCAGTCCGTCCCATGCCCAGAACCATACAATTTGCACCATGAATCGTAAAATCCGTATGCTGAATCGCCATCATCAGTGCGCCTTCCGCCGTAGGTATCGAGTTATATATGGCCACATCGTCTCTTTCCAGCAACTCCACCAGCTTTAAATCATGTCTGGAACAAATTTCTTTTAAGTACGTCCGCGCCATCCCCGTATATACGACGCAGTGCGGCGGAAGAGCAGCGGCGTGCTCATTCAGAAACTGCAGCTTTTGCGATCCAAAAAGTGCGTTCACATTGCCTCCCTCATCACACCCCACAACTGGCAGCACAAGCGCATCTGCCGATTCAAGCAGCTTGACAGACAACGACTCCCGCGATGCTCCTCTGAGCGGCTCTTCAAGCTGGTCAAAGCCGACCACGCTGACGGTAGCATCCATGTCTACACATTTTCGGATTACCTCAAGCTGCCTCGCATCGCCACCCAATACAACGATGCGTATTCCTGTTAGCATCCGGATCACTCCTTTCCGAGACACGATATGTTTTTAGTCTATGCAGCCACCCATAGATAGGTGAAGAAACACAAAAAAACCGCCCCTTTTCGGGACGGCTTTTTATGTGTATCCATATTCATATGTTATTCATGCTCTAGCTTAAAATCGACAATTCAGTTACATTCTCCAAAATGCCGATTAAAGCCGTGACATTCAGTCGTTTGAAGGAAACTGTGGACTCAGCGTCCTGTATGACCGAAGCCTCCAGCACCACGCACAGTTTCAGACAAACGGTCTACCTGCTTCAACTCTACCTCAGGCACAGTCTGAAATACCATTTGTGCAATTCGCTCATTACGTGTAATGGTGAATGGTTCCTCGCCCAAATTGATAAGCAATACCTTAATCTCCCCACGATAATCCGCATCAATTGTGCCCGGTGTGTTGAGACAGGTAATACCATGCTTGAGAGCCAGTCCGCTGCGCGGACGGATTTGTGCCTCCAGCCCTGCCGGCATCGCTATAGCCAATCCGGTTGGAACAAGACAACGCTTGCCGGGTTCCAAAACTAAGTCTTCCTGTACCGCAGCATACAGGTCAAACCCGGATGCAAGCTCTGACATTTTACGGGGCAGCTCAATATCCTCATTGCCCCCAAGTCTGTTAATTTCCACGTAAGTTAACAAAATAGTCCCTCCTCATATCCTTAACCGCTGAATCGCTCGCTCCGACCATCGACAGGGCAAACGGCTCCGAGAACATCCGGTCCAGTACCTTGTTCACATCATCAGCTGTCACTTGCTCAATGTGCTCAATCATTTGATCCAGCGTGTAATGCTGACCTAGCATCAACTCATTTTTTCCAAGACGATTCATCCGACTTCCTGTGCCCTCAAGGCTTAATATCAAGCTTCCTTTTAACTGCTCCTTGCCTTTACGAAGCTCGTTATCATCCAGTCCCTTAACAGCCACATCCTGCAACAGTTCAAGCGCCAGATTCAGCACATCCTTCGTCTGCTTGGGAGCCGTACCGGCATAAATGGTGAACATACCACTGTCCGCATGGGAGCTATGGTAGGAATAGACCGAATAAGCCAGCCCACGCTTCTCCCGAATTTCCTGAAACAGACGTGAGCTCATACCGCCGCCGATCGCGTTGTTCAGCAATACCATAGCATACTGGAGATCGTCACCCGTTGCAAATCCAGGCAGAGACAAGCAAATATGATTCTGTTCCGTTGCCTTTTCATGATACAACAGCTCACCGTTAAACGCAGGAACCGTCAGGGGCGAAGCAGTTCCATGGTTATCAAAGTGCCCAAAGTGACGCTCCAGTAGCTCTACCAGACTATCATCAATATTACCAGCCACACTGATGACCGTATTGTCGATTGTATAGTGTTCTTTCATATAATTGCTGAGATGGGAGCTGTCCATAGCTAATAAATGCTTTTCGGTACCGAGAATGGGATAAGCCAGCGGATGGTCGCCATAAGCGGCCCGTGATAAGAGATCATGCACCATATCGTCTGGTGTGTCCTCGTACATGGAGATTTCCTCCAGGATCACGTTTTTCTCTTTTTCCAGCTCTTCATGATCTAATTTAGAATTAAAAAACATATCGGACAGTACATCAACCGCAATCGGCAGATGCTCATCCAGCACTTTTGCATAATAGCACGTATATTCCTTCGAAGTGAATGCATTAACATTCCCTCCGATGGCGTCAAATTGCTCGGCAATTTCCTTCGCGTCGAAGCGCTCTGTTCCTTTGAAAAGCATGTGTTCAATAAAATGAGAAATACCGCTATTGTCCGGGGTTTCATTTCGGGAGCCGGTTTTAACCCAGATGCCGAAAGAAACGGAACGCACGGTTGGAATTTTTTCAATGACCACTCTTAGGCCGTTTTTGAGTTGAATTCTTTCCACGATTGGCCCTCCTAAACTGAATTGCAAACTTTGCCATAATGTTCAATCCTAACAGAAAAAAGACGTTCACTCAACCGGAGCAGGTAGCTGCCGATCAGGGGAAAGCGTCTGACTGACGGTTCCGGGCACCAGTCCCTTGCTGCGAATGGCATGAATCATGCCTTTGAGAGCCGCCGATGAAGAATCTGTCGGATGCATCAAAATCAGTGATCCCGATTCGACCTTGCTGCTGATTTTAGCAATTACCGTTTCCGGCGAAGGATGTCTCCAGTCCACTGTATCCAGTGTCCACAGCACTGTTTTAAGCCCGAGACCTGCTGCTAAATCAACTGTTTCCTGATTAAAATCGCCCGATGGTGGGGCAAACCAGCCGTTTTTCACACCTAAAATGTCCTGAAGAAGCACTTGTGTCTTCTCTATTTCCTGTGTAGCTCTTTCCCTGCTCAGACGGCTCATATTCGGATGGGAGTAAGCATGGTTCGAAAGCTCATGTCCTCTTTTTTGAATCTCTTTGGCGAGTTCAGGATTTTTTTTCAGCCAGCTACCATCGAAAAAAAACGTAGCCTTGACCTTTTCCTGATCCAGCGTATCCAGTATAGGCGCGATATACTCGTTTCCCCAAGCTACATTGATCATGAAAGAAACCATCGGCTTTTCGGGATTTCCCCGGTAAATCGGGACATTGCCGAGTTGGTTCAAATGTATCTTGGGCGCAAGCTGTCGATACACATATTGTATGGGTTGGTCCGGAGCCGCAATTGCCTTACGATAAGTCGCGTCCAGGTCAACCTCCAAGCCGTTATAGCCGGGAATAGCCTTCCATACCCGGTCGATCTTGGCATCAATCGGCTCTCGTCTTTGTCGGGCAGCCTCTGATCGCAGTCGCTGCATGAGTGCATTATCTGGTAAAGCGGCTATCGCCATCGTTGTTGCAGCCTCGGGCTCACTCGTTTCCGTGCTGTGTCCGGCGCGTAGTTGACTCACATACTCTCGCACCCCGCTAAACTGCCCAATCACCAGCGTAATGACCAGACTGGCTACAACCCACGCTGCTCTCTTTGCCTTTCTCATGATCCCTTCATCCTCCCGCCCGTTTGTCCACATTGTATGCGGGGAGGACAAGAACTATGACGCAGCAAGCCTCTGGAAGCCCACTTCGACACAGCTTGTGCATATGTATGAAAAAAGAGCCAGAAACGTAGCTCTGCCTCTTTCCAAAAGCTTAAAAGATGCTATTCCAATCCCGAGTCTTCTGTAAAAAACGAACAGCACTCCTTTTATAGTGATCCGCTGTACGCAGGTACTAGGACTTTGCAGGAGCTTCAGCCGTCAGAACAGCTTTGCGGGATAAATTGACACGACCTTGTTGATCAATTTCGGTAACTTTCACCGTAATCGTATCTCCAATAGCAACTACATCCTCAACTTTGGCTACACGTTCAGTAGACAGTTGGGAAATATGAACCAGACCGTCCTTGCCCGGTAAAATTTCGACGAATGCACCGAATTTTTCAATCCGCTTCACTGTGCCGATGTAAATCTCTCCAATCACGACTTCTTTCACGATACCTTCAATAATGGAACGCGCCTTCTCATTCATCTCTTGGTTTGTGGAAGCGATGAATACACGACCATCTTGTTCGATATCAATTTTTACGCCGGTTTCTTCGATGATTTTGTTAATGATTTTACCACCCGCACCAATAACATCACGGATTTTATCCGGGTTAATGTGCATCGTCATAATTTTCGGCGCATACGGAGACAATTGCTCACGCGGCGTCTGGATGGCTTCCATCATTTTGCTAAGAATGAACAAGCGTCCTTCTCTGGCTTGTTTGAGCGCATCCTGCAAAATGTTACGATCGATACCGTTAATCTTGATATCCATTTGAATAGCAGTTACGCCTTCTGCTGTACCAGCCACTTTAAAGTCCATGTCGCCCAAGTGATCTTCCATGCCCTGGATATCGGTCAACACGGAAACATGCTCCCCGTCCTTGATCAATCCCATCGCTACACCTGCAACCGGAGCCTTGATCGGTACACCCGCATCCATCATAGCCAGTGTGCTTGCGCAGATACTAGCCTGGGAAGTCGAGCCATTCGATTCCAGCACCTCGGAAACGAGACGAATCGTATATGGAAATTCAGTTTCAGAAGGAATGACTTTGGAAAGCGCACGCTCACCAAGAGCACCATGTCCAATTTCACGACGACCCGGTGCACGCAAAGGACGAGCCTCGCCTACACTGAATGGAGGGAAATTGTAATGATGCATGAAACGCTTCGTTTCTTCCAGATCAATGCCGTCCAAAATTTGCACATCACCCAATGCGCCAAGTGTACAAACGCTAAGCGCTTGCGTTTGACCGCGTGTGAACAAGCCCGAGCCATGCGTACGCGGCAAAATGCTCGTATCGCTTTCGATCGGACGAATCTCGTCAAGCTTACGACCGTCAGGACGCACTTTATCATGCGTAATCAGACGACGGACTTCTTCTTTAACGATATCATAGAGAACTTCGCTCACGTCTTTCAAAAGCTCAGGCGTCTCTATGTACTGTGCTTCAAAATGTGCAACCGTCTCTTCGTTGACTGCATCAATCGCCTCTTGACGGGCATGTTTTTCTATAATTTTGACGGCTTCCACCAAACGTTCAGCCGCATATGCACGAACTTCGCTGTTCACTTTTTCATCGACAGCATGCAGTTTAACCTGCATTTTCTCTTTACCTGCCACTTGAACCAGTTGCTCAATGACTGCCACAATGTTCTTGATCTCGTCATGGCCAAACATGATTGCTTCCAGCATGACTTCTTCCGGAATTTCGTTGCCTTCCGCTTCTACCATCATGATGGCATCTTTCGTCCCGGCTACAACCAGATACAAATCGCTTGCATTCTGTTGCGCAATGTCCGGGTTAATCACGAATTGTCCGTCCACACGGCCTACAGCAACTCCGCCAATCGGTCCGTTAAAAGGTACGTCCGAAATGCTAAGCGCTGCCGAGGTTCCGATCATCGCTGCAATTTCCGGCTCACAATCCTGATCGACACTCATCACCAGGTTTAATACCTGTACATCATTCCGGAAGCCTTCCGGGAACAATGGGCGAATCGGACGGTCTGTCAGACGGCTGGACAAAATCGCTTTTTGACTCGGGCGTCCTTCCCGTTTAATAAATCCGCCTGGGATTTTTCCCACAGCATACAATCTTTCTTCATAGTTCACCGTCAGCGGAAAAAAGTCCAAATCTTTCGGCGCATTGGAAGCGGTCACGGTACAGAGAACAACCGTTTCGCCATAGCTTACTTTAACTGCCGCATTGGCCTGTTTCGCAAGACGCCCTGTTTCCAGCACCAGCTTTCTTCCGCCAAGCTGCATTTCTACACGTTGCTCCATGGTATCCCTCCATTTCATTCCATTGTAAAAGTTCTATACATATCCAGTATTTCCTGTGCGGGCCTAATTCATAAGAAGCCCTATGCATTATAAGCACCAGGAACCTTACTAGACTCGCACTTCTAAAGGATCTGTACGTCAAAAAAATTCCTTACTTCAAAAAAGAACCCGGCTGCTGTCCGCCGTCGCCTTAGCAGGGACAAGCGGTGAACAACCAGGCTTCTTTTCTCATTACATGTCTGAAAATTAACGACGCAGTCCGAGACGCTCGATCAACGCACTGTAACGTCTAACATCAGTCTTCTTCAGGTAAGCCAAAAGTTTACGACGCTGACCGACCATTTTCAACAACCCGCGGCGGGAGTGATGGTCTTTCTTATGCGAACGAAAGTGGCTTTGCAAGTTAACGATGTTTTCAGTAAGGATAGCGATTTGTACCTCTGCAGATCCTGTATCGGATTCATGAGTTTTGTACTCCTCGATCAATTGCTGTTTACGCTCTTGAGTCAATGCCATCCTGTTCACCTCCTTCATTATAATCGCCATTAGCCTCGTAGCCGCTGGTGAAAGCGGACAACCAAGCCAAGGTTCATCGTTGTTTACACAACATAAGTCAGTATAACACAGCGCCTGTCTTATGTAAATAAATTAGCCTAACAGCTTTTTAGCCGTTTGTGCGTCGTTGCCAATCTGGGTAATCAGCTCGTCCACCGAAGAGAATTTGCGTTCAGGACGGATGTAATGATGAAGCTCAACCAGCACAGGCTCACCATAAATCTGCTGATCAAAATCAAACAGATGAACCTCAAACGACGGATTCAGCACACCTTCATGAAAAGTAGGCTTAACCCCTACATTCATTACCCCGCTTTTCCAACGCTCACCCACCAGTGCCCGTACGGCATATACGCCCTTGACTGGAATTACGTAAGTATCATCCAGCTTGAGATTGGCTGTTGGGAAGCCGATGGTGCGTCCACGTTTCTCTCCATCCATTACGGTGCCGCGAATGTGGTAAGAGCGTCCCAGCCAGCGAGAGGCATGCGTTAAATCCCCTGTCTGCAAGGCATGGCGGATGCTGGAGCTGCTCACTTTTTCCCCATCCAGCTCGAATGGCGGTACGGTGTGGACGGACATACGTTCTCCTCCCAGTTCCCGAAGTGTATGCTCATGTCCGGCTCCCCGGTAGCCAAACCGGAAATCAAAGCCCACTACTGCCGTTTGAATCTGCAATGGAAGCAAGATGTCCGTGATGAACGCCTCAGGGCTGACTTTGGAAAAGTCCTCGTCAAATCTCAAAATATAAAGCACGTCCACACCCATATCGGCCAAAATATCCTGCTTGTCCACAAGCGGGGTCAAATAGCCTTCATAGTCGCCTTTTTTCATGACTTCCTTCGGGTGAGGATGAAATGTCATAACAGATACCGGCACTTTCTGTTCCCGAGCCAGCTCGACAGCCTTGCGTATGACACTTGTGTGTCCGAGATGAAGACCGTCGAACTGACCGATCGCCGTGACCTGTGAACGTCCCCATTGGTGCAAAAGCTCATCGCTCAATGGATAAGATAACGATACGGTAATCATATTATTTCACCTGCATTTCACATCATTTGACTAACTTCGTCAAAATTATAGCACAATTCAAGGTAAAAAAACTTTAATTGGCGCGATAGCCCCTGATTCATCACGTCCATATACGCCCAAAAACGTTCGATCCTCTTTATACAACCGGAAGGGCTGGCTGTCCGTCACAGGCGGAGAAATCATGCTCAGCGACAAGCGCTGACCTTGAAGAGCGGCAGCGGCCTTCACTTCGGCCACCGTATGATCAGGCATATAGTCAATGGCCTCATCAGTGGCAATAAGCCGCTCACCCAGGCTGCCATCCGCTACGTAGCGTTCAATTTCTTCGAATGTTAAACAACGATTCGCAGAAATCCCCGCAGACATGGTTCGTTCCAGCTTGACCATCGTCGAAGGATATCCCAATTCGCGGCCGATATCGACGCAGAGCGTACGGATATAAGTTCCTTTGGAGCATAATGCACGAAAAGAAATATCCACATATGATCCCGACTCCGCGAATCCCGTCATTTCCAGCTCGTAAATAGTCACTTCACGGCTTTTACGCTCCACGGTCTTGCCTTCTCGGGCCAGCTCGTATAGACGTTTGCCATCCACTTTGAGGGCCGAGTACATTGGTGGCACTTGGGAAATCGTACCGACAAAACGCTCCAGAACCGCTTTGGCTTCCTCTTCCGTCACCTCTACTGGATGGTCACACTTCTCGGTAATCGTACCCGTAAGGTCCTCTGTATCAGTGGCAAGTCCCAAGCGTAATGTTGCATGGTATTCCTTAGGTAACTCCTGCATGTATTCAACTACCCGGGTAGCACGTCCCAGACACAACGGCAGCACGCCTGTCACCTGAGGATCAAGTGTTCCGGTATGTCCGATTCGCTTCATTCCCAGCAAACGGCGAGTCTTGGCCACCACATCATGAGAGGTGAATCCAGCGGGTTTGTAGACGGGTAGTACGCCTTCCCAAGTTGCTTGTTCCTGCTTCATCGGTTTCATAGCTCGGCCTTCACCCGCCCTACAACGACCTCAATAATGTCCTCCAGCTTACCCTCCAGACGACAACCTGCAGCACGTACGTGTCCCCCGCCCCCAAACGATTGGGCAAGCGCAGCTACGTTAACGTTACCTGCCGATCTCAGACTGGCTTTGACCGCTTGATCACTAATCACTTTAAAGAAAATGCCTACTTCAACGCCACGAATATTCCTCGGATAATTGACGATGCCTTCCAAATCCTCATTAACAGCTCCGCATTCCTTCATATCGTCAGGGGTTACAACCACCCAGGCGATTTTACCATCCTCCGAAATCTCGAGCGTTTGCAATGCTTTGGTCAGGACCTTCATTTGCGGGAATGTCATTTCTTCCAGCAGGCTCTCGGATAGATAGGGACCGTCTACACCATAGGCAAGCAGCTGTGACACTGTAGACATGACTTTAGGCGAAGTGTTCGAATACCTGAAGCCTCCTGTGTCCGTCAGCAGTCCGGTATATACAGCCGTCGCCACTTCAACGTCCCAGTTGATTGCAAACTTTTCCAGTAGATCAAAAAGAATTTCTGCCGTTGCCGCAGCATCCGACTTAATCACATTAACTGTTCCATACGCATCATTCGTCGGATGATGATCAATATTCAAAATGATGGCATCTTCCGCAAAAAACTGCTCTGTTAGACCAACACGACGAAAATCTGCACAATCTACACAAATAATCCGGTTGTATTTCCGTTCCGGCGGTTGCTGGCTCATATCCATAATCTCATCAGCATGCCATAAAAAATCCATGCGCTTGGGGATAGCCCCCTCATTCAGCATGGTAAATTTCTTCCCCAGACATGAGAGAAGCCAGCCCACCGTTACGGTGGAGCTGACTGCGTCTCCGTCCGGCTGTACATGCGATACGATCAGGTAATCATCATGCTCCAGAATAAATTCCTTCGCTTGTTGAAGCGCCTGTTCATAGGTATGCATTGCCGTCTCCTTTACATTCAGTTCATGGTTCCTTCGGATAAACTAGCTCTTGCTATTTCTCATCCTTGTCGATATCACTTAGCAGCTTTTCAATCCGGCTGCCATAAGCGATAGATTCGTCAATTTTGAAAATCAGCTCGGGAATATGGCGAAGCCGTATCCGTTTGCCAAGTTCAGAACGAAGATAACCGTTCGCTTTGTCCAATGCTTTCAGGGAAGAAGTTTTTTGCTCTTCATCCCCAAGCACGCTCAAGTATATTTTCGCTTGGGACAAATCGTTTGTCAGATCAACACCCGTTACCGTAATAAAACCGATACGGGGATCTTTTAATTCGGTCTGTATGAGTTGGCTTAGCTCTTTCTTAATCTGCTCGCCAACCCGACCTGTACGTATTTTAGCCATGGATGCTCACCTCTCTGCCGTTAGCGCTCCACTGTTTCCATGACGAACGCTTCAATAATGTCGAGTTCCTTAACATCATTATAGCCATCAAGGGTAATACCGCATTCGTAACCTTGGGCAACTTCTTTTGCGTCGTCCTTAAAGCGTTTCAGTGAGTCGATTTTACCTTCAAAAATAACAATGCCATCACGTATCAGGCGCGCTTCTGCTGAACGGGCAATTTTACCGGACGTCACCATACAACCGGCAATCGTACCGACCTTAGTGACCTTAAACACGTTACGAACTTCAGCATGCCCAATCACATTTTCTTTATATTCAGGATCCAGCATGCCTTTCATGGCTTGCTCGATTTCTTCAATGACATTGTAAATGACGCGGTGCAGACGAATGTCCACTTTTTCAGCTTCAGCTGTAGATTTCGCCTGATTATCAGGACGAACGTTAAAACCAATCACAATGGCATTGGAAGCCGCAGCCAAAATAATATCGGATTCGGTAATTGCACCTGCACCGCTGTGAAGAATTTTAACGCGTACACCTTCAACTTCAATCTTGTTCAAGGAACCTTTCAGCGCTTCGACGGAACCTTGCACATCACCCTTGATAATGACGTTCAGATCTTTCATCTCGCCATCCTTGATGTGCTGGAACAGGTCATCCAGCGTTACGCGGGTGTTGCTGCCCAGATCGGACTGACGTTGCGTAATCGAACGTCTGTCAGCGATAGCACGAGCTTTGCGCTCATCCTCGAACACCATGAACGGATCGCCAGCAAGTGGCACTTCTGTCAAACCAGTGATTTCAACTGGTGTGGAAGGACCAGCTTCCTTCAGACGGCGGCCTTTGTCATTGACCATGGCACGTACACGTCCGAAACAGTTACCTGCTACGAAAGCATCGCCAACTTTCAGTGTACCATTCTGAACGAGGATACGGGCTACGGAACCGCGGCCTTTGTCCAGCTCAGCTTCGATGATCGTACCACGTGCCCGTTTGTCCGGGTTCGCTTTGTACTCATTTACTTCAGCTACGAGCAGAATCATTTCGAGCAGATCTTCAAGACCCATTCTCTGTTTCGCGGAAACGTTGACAAAGATCGTATCGCCGCCCCACTCTTCAGGAACCAATTCATACTCAGTCAATTCTTGCTTTACTTTATCCGGATTCGCATCCGGCTTGTCGATCTTATTCACAGCCACGATGATCGGCAGACCAGCTGCCTTCGCATGGTTGATGGCTTCAACTGTCTGTGGCATAACACCGTCATCAGCTGCAACAACAATGATCGTCATATCCGTAACTTGAGCACCACGAGCACGCATTGCCGTAAACGCTTCGTGACCCGGTGTATCCAGGAAAGTTATTTTTTTGCTGTTGATTTCAACTTGATACGCACCGATATGCTGTGTAATACCACCAGCTTCGCCACCCGTTACATTAGTGGAGCGAATAGCATCCAGCAAAGTTGTTTTACCATGATCGACGTGACCCATAATCGTAACAACGGGAGGACGTGCTTTCAGAAGCTCTGGATCATCGTTTTCTTCCACTGTTTCAAAGCGATCCTCTTCGACCGGAATTTTCACTTCTACTTCTACACCGAAATCTCCGGCAAGCAGAAGGATAGTATCCATATCCAGTTCCTGGTTAATGGTCGCCATCGTTCCGAGCGTGATCAGCTTTTTGATAACTTCCGATGCATCCTTGTGGAGAAGCTTCGCTGTTTCGCCTACTGTCATCTCACCACGCACAATGATTTTCTTAGGCGTGTTGTCGATTTTCTCGCGGCGCTCCTGTTGTTGACCTCTGCCACGATTGTTGAATTTTCCACCACGATTGTTACCACCGCGGCTATTACCACCACGACCACCGTTACCACCGCGTCCTCCGCCTTGACGGTTATCGTCGAAACGGCCTTGACCGGAACGATTACCGCCGTTATTGGAGTTGCTGCCTGTACGGTTGCCACCACCGCTACGGTTCGCATTGCTACTTCCCGTGGACGATGCCGTTCTTACTGCCGTACTACCTTGACTGCTCCCTTGTGGACGTGAGTTGGTGCTTTGGCTACCTTGAGGACGTGAACCCGTGTTAGTGCTCGGGCGCTGTTGTCCTCCCTGTTGCTGGCCGCCACTACGGTTCTGGCTGCCTTGCTGTCCACTTGGTCTGCTTGTACTCTGTTGACTGCGGTTTTGACCGCCCTGCTGACTGCCTTGCGCTTTTGGAGCGCTGCTTCGGTTACTGTTTTGGTTGTTGTTTGTCCTATTCATACTTACCTGCTTTTCCTGTTGATTTTTGGTTTGCTCAGTTGAATGATTACTATTCTGGCTTGAACCGGCCTGGTTCGAGCTTACTTGCGCCGTGCCTGCTCCGCCTTGCTTGGCCGCAGCATTGGATTTAATATCCTTAAAAAAATTTTCCACTTTACCCACGGCATCGTGTTCCATGACGCTCATATGGTTGTTCACGGGAATATCCAGCCGTTTAAGAATGGTGATAATTTCTTTGCTGCTCATGTTCAACGATTTGGCGTATTCGTATACCCGCACTTTGTCTTTGCTTTCTTGTTTACTCAATATACTCCACCTCCGACATTATCCCCGCATGTTTCTTGATCAATTTCGCGAATCCTTGATCCGTCACAGCCAGCACAACCCGTTCAGGCTTGCCGATGCTGCTTCCCAAGCTTTCCCGGTCAAATCCTATCAATAAGGGGATTTTGTACGTCCCGCATTTGTCGCGGAATTTCTTTTGAGTATTCATTGAAGCATCTTTCGCAAGAATGACCAGCTTGGCTTCTGAAGACCTGATCGCTTTAAAAACGATCTCATCACCTGTTAGCAGCTTGCCAGCTCTCATGGCAAGGCCCAATCCAGACAGCGCCTTATTCATCATGCACGCTGCCTTGTGCCGCCAGGAATTCTTCCTCGACGGCAGCAAAATCACGACTTAGCTGCTCATAAATATCAGGATGAACCGAGTGCTTCAATGCCCGATCCAGTGCCTTGCTTTTTTGAGCAAGCTTGAAGCAGGCGGCTTTGCCGCACAAGTAAGCGCCGCGTCCCGACTTTTTGCCTGTCAAGTCAATCAGCACTTCGTCTTCAGGGGTTTTGACGACACGGATCAACTGCTTCTTAGGCATCATTTCATGACAGGCCACACACTTGCGCAAAGGTACCTTTCTCTGTTTCATGCATTAACCCCCCTACACTCCCGTTTAATCTACAGAAACGGAATCCTGATGCATTTCATCGGTGGATGTTCTCGGTCTGCCGAGTTCTTCCTCCGCCTGCGTTTCGCTCTTGATATCAATTTTCCAGCCAGTGAGCTTGGCAGCAAGGCGGGCATTTTGCCCTTTGATACCAATGGCCAGAGAAAGCTGGTAATCCGGCACGATGACACGCGCCATTTTTTCTTCTTCAAACACCTGCACCTCAAGCACCTTGGACGGGCTCAGCGCATTAGCCACATATTCGTCAACATTATCGGAATAACGCACAATGTCGATTTTTTCACCACGCAACTCATTCACAATCGTCTGCACCCGCGTTCCTCTCGGTCCTACACAAGAACCGACCGGATCTACCTCGGCATTGCGGGAATGAACTGCGATTTTAGAACGGAAGCCTGCTTCACGCGCTACAGAACGAATCTCAACGACACCGTCAAAAATTTCCGGCACCTCGAGTTCGAACAAACGCTTAAGCAGACCTGGATGTGAGCGGGACAACATGATTTGAGGCCCTTTGGTCGTATTCTCTACCTTGGTAATATAAGCCTTAATCCGGTCCAGATGACTGAATTTCTCATTAGGCATCAACTCGCCCAACGGGAGAACCGCCTCCACCTTACCCAGGTCAATATAAATATTACGCGGGTCCTGACGTTGTACGGTCCCTGTTACAATATCCTCTTCCTTGTCCACAAACTTGTTGTAGATCAAACCCCGCTCCGCTTCACGGATACGTTGGGTTACGACCTGCTTCGCTGTTTGTGCGGCAATCCGTCCAAAATCACGAGGAGTAACTTCAATCTCAGCAATATCCTCCAGCTGAAAATGCGGGTTAATCTCACGGGCTGCTGGCAACGAAATCTCGGTGCGAGGATCCAATACCTCCTCAACGATCAGCTTGCGGGCATATACCTTAATGACACCCGAGTTGCGGTTCATATCGACACGCACGTTTTGTGCGGTGTTGAAATTCCGTTTGTAGCTGGAAATCAAGGCTGCTTCAATGGCCTCAAACAGCACATCCTTGCTGATCCCCTTTTCCCGTTCCAACTCGTTCATTGCTTCAATAAAATCCATACTCATGGATTACTGCTCCCCCTTTCAAATGATGCACCTGCGTCCTGGTCGGCACACGAGGCAAAAAAACATGAAGTACATGTCAAACAGCAACGGTCAAATCCGAATTAAAATATGATCGCGAGCCTAGCTCCAGCCACCTTGTCATAAGGTATGGCATGCTTCTTTTGTCCGCTCTGAACAGTAAGTTCCCCATCTTCAAAAGAAAGCAAACGACCTTCAAATTCCTTCAGGCCGTTGATCGGCTCGTATGTAGTAACGAATACATTTTTGCCTACCGCTTTGGTTACGTCTTCCGCTTTTTTCAGCGGTCTTTCAGCGCCTGGTGAAGACACTTCCAGAAAATACGCTGTAGAAACAGGGTCATTTTCGTCCAGCTTTTGACCCAGGTATTCACTGATCATACTACAGTCGTCCAGATCAATTCCCCCGTCTTTGTCTACAAAAACGCGAAGAAACCAATTGCTGCCCTCTTTGACATACTCGACATCGACCAGTTCAAAACCATGCTCATCGAGGTAAGGTTGGGCCATTTCTTCTACTACTGACTTGATCTTTGGTGTGCTCAAAGATTATAACCTCCAAAAGTAAACTTTCCTGTGGTGAAAAAGAGACGCCCCATTGCCATGGACAATGCTTCTCCATCACCGGCATTTTCCATTTTCATTTGATGTAATGTTCATTTTGGGCTCACTGCAAATAAACCGGCGTACCGGTTCCTGCCCAAAAATCGTCTTTTCACGTTGTAACTGTATATCAAACAGTAAAGAGTGGGTTTCCCCACTCTTTAAGCAACGGTTTTATCTCCATGATTACCAAAAAAATTATAACATAACCGTAGTTATGTGACAAGTGCCAGAGCTTGACTACTGGGATTCCAATTAAAACAGAGACAGCTGATTACTCTCCGGCAGTCCACGGAAACAGCCCATCTGGGACAGCATTTCGACAATCGTTTTACTAGCCTTCGATTTTTGCTGAAAATCCTCGACAGACAAAAATTCACCCTGTTCACGGGAGGCTGCGATGTTACGTGCCGCGTTTTCCCCAATCCCCTGAAGCGCTCCGAACGGCGGAATGAGTGAATCTCCGTCTACCTTGAAGCGAGTGCCCTCGGAACGGTACAAATCAATCGTCTTGAAACTGAAGCCGCGAGCCGTCATTTCCAGCGCCATTTCCAGGATCGGAAGCATTCCTTTTTCCTTTGGTGGAGCCTGAAAACCGAGCTGCTCGATTTCGACAATTTTTCGCGCGATGGCATCATACCCCTGACAACACAGTTCAATATCAAAATCGGCTGCGCGTACCGAGAAATAGGTCGCATAATATTCAATCGGATGATACAGCTTGAAATAGGCGGTCCGCACTGCTGAAATAACATAGGCTGCGGCATGGGCCTTTGGAAACATGTACTGGATCTTGAGGCAGGAATCAATGTACCATTGTGGCACCTTGCATTTTTTCATTTCCTCGATCCATTCCGCACTAAGCCCCTTACCTTTACGCACGCTCTCCGTAATTTTAAAGGCCAGACCTGCATCCATCCCCGCCTTATAAATCAGGAATAGCATGATATCATCCCGGCAACCGATTACGGTCTTGATGTTGCAGGTATTGTTTTTGATCAAATCCTGCGCGTTCCCCAACCATACGCCCGTACCATGGGACAGACCCGATATTTGTAGCAAATCGGCAAAAGAACTCGGCTGTGATTCCACTAGCATCTGACGTACAAACTTGGTTCCCATCTCGGGTACACCGTAGGTTGCGACAGGAGTACGGATCTGCTGCGGCGATACGCCAAGCGCCTCCGTGGAATTGAACATACTCATAACCTTCGGATCATTCATCGGAATCGTCGTTGGGTCGACTCCAGTCAAATCCTGAAGCATTCTCATCATGGTCGGATCATCATGGCCCAGAATATCGAGCTTGAGTAAGTTCGCATCAAAAGCATGATAATCAAAATGCGTCGTTTTCCATTCCGAGCTTGTATCATCAGCCGGGAATTGTACCGGCGTAATGTCCTCGACCTCAATATAATCCGGAACGACGACGATCCCGCCCGGATGCTGTCCGGTGCTGCGTTTAACGCCCGTACAGCCGGAAGCCAGCCTGTTTAATTCGGCCCCACGCCATTTTTTATGATGCGCCTCTTCATATTTCTTCGCAAAGCCGAAGGCCGTTTTTTCTGCAACCGTACCGATGGTTCCAGCACGGAATACGCTTTTCTCACCAAACAGTACTTTCGTATAGTTATGTGCGACTGGCTGATATTCCCCGGAGAAGTTCAAGTCAATATCGGGAACTTTATCTCCCTTAAACCCCAGGAACGTTTCAAACGGAATATCCTGTCCCTCACCCTTCAGCTTGCCACCGCATTTCGGACAGTTTTTGTCAGGCAAGTCAAATCCGCTCGGCACACTGCCATCCAAAATCCATTCGCTATGTCTACATTCAGGATTACCACAAATATAATGTGCAGGTAGTGGATTAACCTCGGAAATACCAAGGAAGGTAGCGACCACAGAAGATCCAACAGAACCCCGCGAACCTACCAGGTATCCATCCTGATTGGACTTTTTAACCAGTCGCTCGGAAATGAGATAGTTGGCAGAGAAACCGTATTTAATAATCGGCTCCAGTTCTTTTTCAAGACGGGCTACGACCACCTCGGGTAATTCCTCACCATAAATGGATTTAGCCGTTTCGTAGCAAGTATTGCGGATTTCCTCGTCTGCCCCATCCAGCAAAGGCGTGAACAGCTTGTCAGGGAACAGCTCCAGTTCCTCAAACCGCTCCGCCAACTCGCTGGTATTCCTCACAACGACTTCATAGGCTTTCTCCTCGCCCAAAAACTCGAATTCTGCCACCATTTCGTCTGTCGTGCGCAAATGCGCATCCGGCTTTCGGATATCCTTTAACGGGCTAAAGCCAGTAATTCCATGTATCGTGATATCACGGTACAGCTTATCACGTGTTTCCAAATAGTGAACATTGCCTGTAGCAATAACGGGCTTATCGAGCCGCCGCCCAATTTCGCATACTTTACGAACTGCCGTTTTCAGAGCATCAGGGCCACTTACCAGTTGTTTTTCCACCAGATGCATGTACATGGTTAAAGGTTGGATCTCCAGCACATCATAAAACTGTGCAATTTCCTCTGCTTCCTCCTCCGACTTGTTCAGCACTGCCTCGAAAAACTCACCCTTTTCACAACCTGAAATAATAAGCAGCCCTTCTCTCATCTCGGACAATTTCGATTTAGGAATACAAGGGACACGCTTAAAATACTCGGTATGTGACATTGAAACCAGCTTGTACAGATTTTTTTTGCCAATCGGATTCAGCGCATAAATACAGCAATGGAAAGGACGAACGGTCGATAAATCCTTACCAACATAGTCATTCAAGCGGTCGAGCACTTTCATACCTTTAATTTGTTCCGCATCATTCAAAAGTCCATTCAACACTTCTGTTAGCGCAACTGTATCATCAATGGCCCGGTGATGGCTTTCGAGCGCAACCTTGTATTTGGTAGTCAATGTGTTCAGACGATGATTTTTCATCGTAGGAAACAGCAAGCGGGCCAATTCCAGTGTATCCAGTACCGGGTTCGTCATCTCAGGCAATCCCATATTCCTAAGCGTAGCCTGGATAAAACCGACATCAAATCGCGCATTATGGGCAACCAGTACAGCATCGCCAGCAAAAGCCACAAACTCCTTCATAACGGGCTCCACATCCGGTGCATCCTTGACCATTTCATCGTTAATGTTGGTCAGTTGCTGGATATTGTATGGTATACGCTCATGCGGATTTACAAAGGTAGCATAACGGTCTACCTCTTTACCCTCATGCATTTTGACAGCAGCAATCTCAATAATTCTGTTTTGTGTGACTGACAGACCAGTGGTTTCAATATCAAAAACGACATAAGTCGCTGTTTTCAAATTAAGTGGCTGTGCCTGCATCACAACCTCAACCGCATCGTTGACCACATTGGCCTCGATACCATAAATCATTTTAATTCCGTTTTTCTTGGCGGCCTTAGCGGCATCGGGATAACATTGCACTCCACCATGATCAGTGACCGCAATCGCCTTGTGCCCCCACTTGGCGGCTGTTTTAACATACTGGTCAATAGAGCTAACAGCATCCATCGCGCTCATCTTTGTGTGAAGGTGAAACTCAACCCGTTTTTCCTCTGCATTATCTTTACGGGAAGGAGGAGCCTGCACCTCTACCAGATCAGAAGGAATCATAACCAGCTCAGGAATTTGCATAAACCGATCATATTCGACGCGGCCACGGACCTTAACCCATTTTCCGTTAGCCAGCAAGCTGAGAATTTTTAGATCTTCTTTTGTTTTGGCAAACATTTTCATTTGCAGCGAATCACTAAAATCGGTCAAATAATAGGTGAACAATGTACTTCCATTGCGCAGCTCTTTACTATCGAGACCGAAAATCGTTCCCTGCAACGTGACTTTCTTCTCTTCATCCTGAATTTCTTGCATCGGAACAGGCGGCTCCTTGATGTCATAGCCAAATTGAAGTCGTACATCTCCTTCCTCTTCATCCAGAGGCGGCATTTCTGATTCCATGCTTTCCATCATCTGCTGAATAACTTCACGTTCTTCCTGCATCTTTTTCTCTTGGAACTGCTGCAAAGCCTCTTGGTTACTTTCTCCCACCTGGATTTTAATGCGCATCGAGAGACCAAAATATTTATCGTAGAATTTGATGATTGCTTGGTCAATCTGCTTTTTGCGTGCCAGCTCCAGTGACATGCTATCGCTCATCGTCAGCAATAACAGGCCGTCTTCCCACTCATGTACAGCCCGGTTCATCCAGCCGTTCACGGATGGGATTTCACGGTGCACCCATTCCAGAAAAAGCTTCCAGTATTCACTGATGATATCCGCAGACTGAACCTGCTCACTATACCGAAACCGAAAGGTAATTTTAGCGATGTGGTTCATTTTCTCCTGCACCTGAATACAGAAGGCCCGATATACCTGAGCGGGAACCAGTGTTTCCTTGGCGATGATAATATTCCAATCCTTATTGGTACGGCTTATTTCCACCTGCTCAATCCAACCGTCCAAGAAATAAGGTTCCACCACTCCCGCCGGCATCACTACCTGCTTCATCAGCAGTTCCAGCCGTTTTCTCTTTTCTTCAGCTCCGCCCATGGCTCTCCCCCCGTTTTCCATTGACTTAACTACTCTAATCGTACCCCGGATTCCAAATCTACAATTCTGAAAACATGAAAAGCTTCTGCGTCTAAAACATCTCCGACCGCAAAAGCTTTTCGTAGCCCCCCTCAATCCTCCACCATAGCAACCTCTTACAATTATGCTCGTTAGCGGAGAGAATGAAGTGAGTATAGTGGTATAGCTTTACTTCTTTATTAGTACGCCCGTGCGAACACTACAGTATGCTTGGCTGGTTTGCCGCAGCACAGACATGTGGTCTTTTGCTCGGTAGTTTTGAAAGGTATATTACGGCTTGTAGCGCCTGTCGCTTCTTTGACTTTGTCTTCACATTCTACAGATCCGCACCAGCCTGCCAAAGTAAAGCCACGTTTTTCTTCCATGAGCGCCTTCATTTCATCCAGCGTATCTACGGAATAGAAGTTTTCATCCATAAAGCTCTTGGCACGATCAAACATTTCCTGCTGTACCTGTGCCAGCATCGCATGGACTTCCTCAACAAGGTTATCCTGCTGTACAATCTTTTTCTCGCCACTGATACGGGATACGAGCACGCAAACACCGTTTTCCATATCACGAGGTCCGATTTCAAGACGCACCGGTACACCACGCATTTCGTATTCATTAAACTTCCAACCTGGACTCACATCGCTGCGGTCGTCCATTTTCACACGTACACCCGCTTGTTTCAGTGCAGCGAACAGTTCATCTGCACGGGCAATAACTGCGTCACGCTTCTTAGGCGGCCCGATAGGCACCATAATGACCTGCGTAGGTGCAACTTTAGGAGGCAAGGCCAAACCCCGGTCATCCCCATGGACCATAATCAGTGCACCAATCAGACGCGTACTTGTTCCCCATGAAGTGGTATGAGCGTATTCCAGGTTATTGTCTCGGCTCAAGTATTTAATATCAAAAGCAACGGCAAAATTGGTTCCCATATAGTGAGAAGTCCCCGCTTGCACCGCACGTCCATCCTTCATCATCGCTTCCAGTGAGAATGTATCCTTCGCACCTGCAAATTTTTCAGAAGGCGTTTTTTGTCCGGTAATAACTGGGATAGCCAGTACTTCCTCGATAACCTCGCGGTATACTTCCAGCATTTTCATCGTTTCTTCGCGTGCTTCTTCCTCATTTTCATGAGCAGTATGACCTTCCTGCCACAAAAACTCACTTGTACGCAAGAACGGTAGCGTGCGTTTTTCCCAACGAACCACGTTGGCCCATTGGTTGATAAGCACTGGCAGATCACGATAGGATTGAATCCATTTGGAGTACATATGACCGATCATTGTCTCTGAAGTAGGACGGATCGCAAGGCGCTCCTCCAGCTTTTCCCCGCCAGCCTCGGTTACCCAAGGAAGCTCAGGGTTAAACCCTTCGACATGCTCTTTTTCCTTTTGGAAAAAGCTCTCGGGAATGAACATCGGAAAATAGGCATTGCGATGACCTGTTTCTTTGAAACGCACATCCATGGCTTCCTTGATATGCTCCCAAATTTCAAAACCGTCGGGACGGAACACAATACACCCGCGAACCGGGGAGTAATCCATCAGCTCTGCCTTTTTAATAACATCAATGTACCATCGGGAAAAATCTTCGCTCTGTGGCGTAATTTCCTCGACAAACTGTTTATCGTTCGACATAGAAACGCATGTCCTCCCATACAGACCCTTTTATATAAGTCCGTCTCTAATTAACCGTTAATTAATCGTAAAATATCATTGTACGTGACCGCAATCATGAGCAGGAATAACATAGCAAAACCAACGAAATGGACCATACCTTCCCTGCTCGGATCAACCGGACGTCCTCTTACCGCCTCTACGCCGAGGAAAACAAGTCTGCTTCCATCCAGCGCTGGAATTGGCAATAGATTAAATATCCCCAAATAAAGACTCATTATAGCAGTCCAATACGTAAGCTGCTCAATGCCCTGTTTGGCAATTTGTCCTGTCACTTCAAAGGTACGTACCGGACCTCCCAGATCATTAATGGAGAAGCGTTGGATAAGCTGACTAAACCCCTGGAAAATAATATCGGTCGTTCGTACCATGGATTGTCCAGCAAATTTAAATGTTTCCCCGACTCCGGCTGGCCGTGTCGGAAGTTCAGGCACGATGCCCACTTTACCACCCTTTTGTCCTTCCATTGCACGAGGTGTAATCGTCAGATCAAAAGTTTTGTTATCACGACGAACAACCCATTTCATCGGCTTGTCTTGGGAATCGGCAATCAGTTTGATCATATTTTCAACGTTCGCACCAATCGCAACCCCGTTCACGGATTCAATGATATCGCCCTTATGCAAATCAGCTTCAGCAGCTGGCATACCCGCTGTAATGTCATTAATCTGAACATAAGTCGGGTTGTCCACTTGTACGCCGACCATCTGGATATGCAGACCAAACAGAACAAAGGCAAGGATAAAATTCATCAGCGGTCCAGCAAAAATAGCCATCGCACGCTGTCCTACTGTTTTGCTGCCATACTGTCGATCCTTAGGCGCAATCTGGATGGATTGCCCTTTGGTTACCATCATCGCTTGCGGGTGTACAGTATATTGCTGATCCTCGCCATCCACATCCAATTTTACAGTTAGTGCCTGCTCCAGATCAATGTGCTGCACTTCGCCGCGCACCACATTTTTGCGGTTATCCAATTGGTCCAAATAAATGGTTTTGACGATACCGTCCGTTACACGTACAGCAATTGTTTGTCCGGCTTCAATTTCATTGATTTCCGGATCTTCTCCTGCCATGCGGGCAAAACCACCGAACGGCAGCAAACGTAGTGTAAATCGCGTCTCGTTTCTTTTATAAGAAAACAGTTTCGGACCGAAACCGATCGCAAACTCCCGTACCAGAATCCCGGCGCGTTTGGCAAAATAATAATGCCCCCATTCATGCACCGTCACTATGACGAAAAACATGAGCACCGTCATCAAAACTATTCGAATCGTTTCCAATCGTTTCCGTTCCCCTTTCAATGAGATCGAGTTTGTCTTCCTAGATTATCATTATTCTCCGATCCCACACAAGAGAATCACAATTCGCTTCTCGAACCCAAATTCAGCTTATATCCTGGCAGCTACGCTGCGAACCTCACGGTCACAGGCTTCAATCGCAGCCAGATCAGGGTTAGTGACATTGACATGCCGTTCCAGTACTCGCTCAATAACGGCTTCGATATGCAGAAAAGGAATTTCTCCACGCAGAAAACGGGCAACAGCAATCTCATTAGCCGCATTAAATGCAATTGGTGCTGTACCACCCATTTTACCACATTCAAAGGCAAGCCTTAAACAAGGAAAACGATTAAAGTCCATTTTCTTAAAATGGAGCTTACCCACCTCAGCCAGTGACAGCGGCTTGGCCGGAGACTTCATCCGTTTAGGATAGGTTAAAGCGTATTGAATAGGCACTCTCATATCAGGGTTGCCCAGTTGGGCGACAATACTGGTATCCACAAATTCTACATAGGAATGAATGATGCTTTCAGGATGCAATAGTACGTGAATCTGCTCATAATCAAGTCCGAACAACCAGTGCGCCTCAATGACCTCTAGCCCTTTGTTTACCATCGTTGCCGAATCAATCGTAATTTTGGCACCCATCGACCAATTGGGGTGCTTCAATGCATCTTCTACCGTAACCTCCAGAAGCTGTTCCCTTGTCAAATCACGAAAAGAACCACCCGATGCCGTGAGAGTAATATGTGCCACATCTTTCATACCCTCACCATTCAAGCATTGGAAAATAGCCGAATGCTCACTGTCAATCGGCAGCAACGGCACTCCTTTCGCCCGTGCCCGTTCTGTGACCAGATGACCGGCGGTAACCAGTGTTTCCTTATTGGCCAAACCGATCTGTTTTCCAGCCTCAATCGCGGCCAGCGTGGAGTGCAATCCGACACTGCCCATTACAGCTGTCACAACCATATCTGCATCTGTATTCGCAGCCAGCTCGACGAGTCCTTCATCCCCCCAATGCAGTTCCATTCCGGAAGGCAACAAAGGACGGATTTCCTCCGCCAGTTGCTTGGTGCCGACGGATACCTTCTTGGGTTGGTATAGATGCGCCTGCTCGGCAAGCAACTTTATATTTGAGCCACCTGCTAAAGCCTCTACGGCAAACTGATCCGGGTGCATAGATACGACATCCAGCGTCTGTGTTCCAATAGACCCGGTTGAACCGAGTACCGTAATTCTTTTCATGAAGCACCTTCCTATCTTGAAAATAACCGTTACTCTGCGGCTAACTTTGACCTGAGCATAAACTGTAAGCACCAGGTAAGGGTCATGGAAGCAGCAGCATCATATGTACAATTGGAAAAACGACAATCCAGCTGTCGCAGCGGTCTAATATACCACCGTGCCCTGGCAGCAGATTACCGGAATCTTTAATGTCGTACACCCGCTTGTACGCAGATTGCACTAAATCGCCGAGTTGACCCACAACTGCACAAGATAAACCGATAGCGAAAGCTTTATCCCACGGCAGCAGCCCTTCTGACAATCCGGCAAACACCAGTGCTGTAGCTAACGCTAAAACAATCCCGCCAATAGACCCTTCGACTGTTTTGTTTGGACTGATCGCAGGCCATAGCTTTCTCTTCCCCGCCATTTTGCCTACAAAATAAGCCCCTGCATCACTTGCCCAAATGCAAGCCAGCAACAAAAAGGTCCATAAAAGCCCATGTTCCATATGGCGTGATTCCGCCATATAGGAAAATCCAAAGCCTATATAAACGGTACCGAGAAATAGTATGGACACCGTTTGAATTGTGATTTTATTTTTCGTTCCCACCGTAATGATCATAAAAATAATCATCAGCAGCCAAAGCAGACTTATAGACGGTAATGGTGAGTGCAGACCCAAGGGCTGATAAGGAAATACAAAAGCTAATATTCCTGCATAGCCAACTAACGCTGTACCGCCGAAAGGAGATACCCTGGTCATTCGCGCGAATTCATAGAATCCAATTAAGGCCATAGCCAAAATGAGCAAATGGTAGGCTAAGCCGCCCCACAGGACCATCGCCAAAAAAAATACGCCTGCTACAATACCGGTAATCAATCTCTGTCTCAACGGCTTTCATCCTCCATTTACTTCAGTCCGCCGTACCGCCGTGATCTTCGCTGATATTCGACTACTGCTTCGTATAAATGCTCTTTCTTAAACTCAGGCCAATAAATATCAGTAAACCATAGCTCACTGTAAGCAAGTTGCCATAGCATAAAATTGCTGAGTCTTAGCTCACCACTTGTTCGAATCAGCAGGTCAGGGTCCGGCATACCACTTGAGAGCAAAGAATTCTCAATCAGTTCAGGCGTAATATCTCCGGATTTAAGCTTTCCATCCTCAATTTCACGACCCAACGCTTGCATACATTCAGTGATTTCCAGCCGGCTTCCATAATTTAATGCAAAATTAAGAACAAGTCCGGTATTATTTTCGGTTCGCCGAGTCGCTTCAGTCAACGCATCAACGGTATGAGATGGCAAATGCTCCTTATTTCCCATCATACGCACTTGTACATTTTTTTCAATCAGCTCATCAAGCTCAATAGCCAGAAACTCTTGCGGCAGCCGCATCAAAAAATCGACTTCATCCTTGGGACGCGACCAATTTTCAGTTGAAAAAGCAAATAAGGTCAAATATTTAATGCCTAGTTCATCCGCAGCAATCGCTGTGCGCTTCACTGCCTTCATTCCATTTTGATGCCCTACAATACGCGGCATTCCAATCCGTTTGGCCCATCTGCCGTTCCCATCCATAATAACAGCAACATGCTGCGGAATATTGTCTTTTGAAATGGCCGGTGTTTGCTGTTTTTGTTCCCCGTTCCACCAAGACCGAACCCGTTTGATCATTCCAGTTCCTCCAGCATTCTCTGAAAATGTGCCTCTGGCTTGAAAAGAGACAAACCCCACCGTAAGGGAGGGGCTACCAGTCTCTTATACTTCCATAATTTCTTTTTCTTTTGCAGCCAAAACTCTATCCACTTCGGCGATAAATTTATCTGTCGTTTTCTGGATTTCTTCCTGATATTTACGGGATTCATCCTCGGATATATCAGTTTTCTCCATTTTTTTAATATCATCGTTCGCATCGCGACGAATGTTACGAATGGCGACCTTCGCTTCTTCGCCGTTCTTTTTCGTCAGCTTCACTAGATCCGTTCTGCGTTCTTCTGTCAATGCAGGAATACTCAGGCGAATGGTGTTTCCGTCATTGGAAGGGGTCAAACCCAGATCGGATTTTTGGATAGCACGCTCAATGTCGGCCAGGGAGGATTTATCCCAAGGCTGAATCATTAGAGTCCGGCTGTCCGGTGTATTTACATTAGCCAACTGATTGACTGGAGTCATTGCACCGTAATACTCAACCTGAACGCGATCCAGTAGAGCTGGTGTCGCTCGACCAGCGCGCAAAGATGCAAGGTCACGTTGCAACGACTGAATTGCTTTATGCATGCGCTCTTCAGCGCTCTTTTTCACAGATTGTGGCATTATTTTACACTCCCTTTGACGATCGTGCCAATTTTCTCACCCAACACGACACGTTTAATGTTACCTTGCTCTGTAATAGCAAAGACAATCAACGGAATATTGTTATCCATGCACAGCGAGGAAGCCGTGGAGTCCATGACACCGAGATTTTTGTTGAGCACATCCAAATACGTAAGTTGCTCATACTTCTCGGCTGTGCTGTCTTTAAATGGATCAGCTGAATACACGCCGTCCACTTTATTTTTAGCCATCAGAATCACTTCAGCCTCAATTTCGGCAGCACGCAGGGCAGCCGTAGTATCGGTCGAGAAGAACGGATTCCCTGTACCTGCTGCAAAAATAACAACCCGGCCTTTTTCCAGATGGCGGATAGCTCTACGACGAATGTAAGGCTCAGCAATTTGCTGCATTGCGATAGATGTCTGTACACGCGTAGGAACTTTAATTTGTTCCAAAGCATCCTGCAGTGCCAGTGAGTTCATCACCGTTGCCAGCATACCCATGTAATCGGCTGTTGCCCGGTCAATTCCGTTGGCGCTTCCGGCAATACCCCGCCAAATGTTGCCGCCTCCGCACACGATAGCAACTTCTACTCCCAGTTCGACAACGTCCTTGACCTGCTCAGCGATCGACGCAATTGTATCCGCATCAATACCGTAACCGTTCGGGCCTGACAGCGACTCTCCGCTGACTTTCAGAACAACACGCTTAAACACAGGTTTTTCCAAATGATCACCCTCCAATATCGACTATATATTATGTACAGGATAGATGTCCTGTTGCAAGAAAAGGAACACTGATGTGTTCCAATTCTTTGCTCTTTCCGTATGCAATTACCGTTCGTTGGTAATTATTGTTTCACTTGAGACATAACTTCTTCGTAGAAGTTATCTTCTTTTTTCTCCAAACCTTCGCCCAGTTCAAAGCGAACAAAACGACGCAGGGAAATGTTCTCACCAATGGTACTGATTTTCTCGTTGATGAGTGTAGAGATTGTTTTGTCCGGATCTTTAATGAAAGATTGCTCCAACAGGCAGAACTCTTCATAGAATTTACCGATGCGGCCTTCAACCATTTTCTCAACGATTTTTTCTGGTTTGCCTTCGTTCAAAGCTTGTGCTTTCAGGATTTCTTTTTCTTTTTCGATCTCTTCCTGTGGCACTTCTTCGCGACGAACATAACGAGGGTTCGATGCAGCGATATGCATAGCGATGTCACGCACAAAATCTCTGAACTGGTCTGTTTTAGCTACGAAGTCTGTTTCGCAGTTTACTTCTACCAGTACGCCGATACGGCCACCAGCATGGATGTAGGATTCAACAACGCCTTCAGTAGCGATACGGCCTGCTTTGTTCGCTGCAGCTGCAAGTCCTTTTTCACGCAGCACTTCAACTGCTTTTGTCAAATCACCGTTTGCTTCTTCAAGCGCTTTTTTACAATCCAGCATTCCTGCGCCTGTTTTTTCACGAAGCTCTTTTACCGCGCTAGCATTAACTGCCATATTATTTCCCTCCAAATTTGATTTTCAGTGGTGTACACAAGCTTTATTCCTTAAAAAAAGGGTAGTGAGAGGTTATACACCTGCCAACCACCCTTTTCATTTAATTCTTATAGGTATTTCCGTAAGGAAATATTATGCTGTAGTTTCTTCGCCTTGGTTTGCTTCCATAACTGCATCAGCCATTTTACCTGTCAGCAATTTAACAGCGCGGATCGCGTCGTCATTACCTGGGATAACATAGTCAATTTCGTCTGGATCGCAGTTTGTATCAACGATACCCACGATTGGGATACCCAATTTGCGAGCTTCAGCAACCGCGATGCGTTCTTTGCGTGGATCAATGATGAACAGAGCGCTTGGAAGGCCCTTCATGTTTTTGATACCGCCCAAGAATTTTTCAAGACGATCTTTCTCTTTACGGAGAATGATAACTTCTTTTTTAGGAAGTACAGCGAATGTACCGTCTTCTTCCCAAGCTTCCAGTTGTTTCAAACGATCAATACGTTTTTGAATGGTTTGGAAGTTAGTCAGCGTACCGCCCAACCAACGTTGGTTGATATAGAATTGACCAGCGCGTGCTGCTTCTTCTTTAACGGAATCTTGTGCTTGTTTCTTCGTGCCTACGAACAGAATTGTACCATTCTCAGCTGCAATGCTTTTTACGAAGTTGTAAGCTTCCTCAACCTTTTTCACTGTCTTTTGCAAGTCAATGATGTAAATACCGTTTCTTTCAGTGAAGATATAACGATCCATTTTCGGGTTCCAGCGACGTGTTTGGTGACCAAAGTGAACCCCAGCTTCCAAAAGCTGTTTCATGGAGATTACTGCCATCTTCACACACCTCCTAAGTTTGGTTTTTTGTGTGTCCTCCGCCGACATCATTTCTCGCAAAGACTTTCCATTTGGAAAGCACCCTTTACAAAATTAATCGACGTGCGTTTTTAACACCGTCAATTAATATACCATAACACCCGCAGCGTTGCAACCAACTTTTCGACAATAGCAGGATAAGCGCGAAATGTGACTGATTATTCCCGCCTATAGAGCTTTCTAGCGAAAAATAAAAGCCGCCCACTCTCCCGATCACGGTCAGTTGGACGGCTTCTTTGTAATTTTAGTAATGATAGAACCAAAATCCTCACCCTTGGCAAACTCATAGGTACCGGTACGGATTTTGGTATTGATTTTTTGAGCCTTAGCCTCAGCCTCAAACGCACTGGCATCCGATACGATGCCTGCCTTCTGCAAACCAGATGCCACACTCCTCAGATTGCTTCCCGATGCAATGCTATATTGCACTTGCGGAGTGGCCGGCTGTTTAGGGGTATCTGGAGTAGTCGTAACACTCGAACCTTTAGTTTGCGGCTTATCCGGACTTTGGAGTGCAGACGTGCTTGCTGAAAGCTTAGAAGCAGCCGGAGGTGTGCTGCTTGCAGGTTTCTTTGGTGTCGATGGAATTTGCGCCGCTTCTGCCTTTTTGGGAGCAACCGGTGTTTTATTGCCTTCCTTGATCACCTTGTCACGCCATTCCTCTTCTGTCATTTTCGGATCAGAACTCTCACTGATTTGAAGATTCAGTCTGGCTGCTGTCTCCTCCAATTGCTCACGAGTCATGTTTTTAGGGTCCGCTGAAGACGGCTGCGATTGACCCTGACCGATCATCGCCAATTGCAGCAGTAGTGCGCCTGTAATAAGTCCGGTGCCCATGCCCAGCATGAATGAACGATTTTTGATCACGTCAGGTCCTCCCTTTCTGCCAATTGTAATATGAGCTGTACCTCGCCCCGTTGGATGCCTGATTGCTTAGCAATGTAATCCACCGATTTGCCCTGCTCATACAGCTCGAACAGTTCCTGATAACGCTCACGGATAGATTCCTGCTGAGCTTCAGGCTCAACCTCTTGCAACGGGGTCTGGTCTTCCACAGCTACAATAGAGGCGTCAGACTGCTCTGCCTGTATGGGAATAACAGTCTGCGTATTGCGGAACTGACCATAAGCTGCCACCGCCTGATGCGGGGTACCTGTATGTAGTAGTACCTCAGATCCAGGCACTGTCTGTGTAGAAACTGAAGCAATCGCAGCCTGGCGTTCAAGCTCCACAATCCGGTTCCGAAGCTCAGCCACTTGCTCCTGCAATGAGGCCTGTTTAACCGCATGTTCCTGCTTTATGCCAGATACGAGCTCAATCAGCTCATCATTGCCGTTTTCAATATCGGCCATATATTGCTCCAAGGTGGCCTCGACCTTTTGGACGACGGCCTCTTCTGTTCCCCGGCCTGCCTGCCGCTTCGGCAGCAGCCAGGCGTAGACAACAGCTGCGGCGCCCAGCAGAACAATATATATCCATGGTTGATCCACTGCCCATCGTCTCCTTTTATAACGCTTCTCCACCTGTCGGATCAGAGCGAAAAATCTATATGATGTCCCTTGTATGGATGCTCTGCAGGATGCTCCTTTGAAAGTACATTCTCACCGGACCGAGATCGGCTCTGGCCGGAAGTATCACTGCCCTGCCCTCCATTTTCCCTCTCACCGACGAATGTTTCCGCAGATTCATCCACCGCACTGCTTCGCTGGCGAATCTTTTCCGTCTCCTGCTCGGTCTTTTGCCCTAACAACGCTTGCTCATTCATCGGACGTTGCTGGTATTCGCTTTGATACTTACCCGCTTCACTGGTACGAGGTACGGCGATTTGTAATTCAACAGCTTTCAGGCTCATTGGACCACACCCTTTCCGATTGGGCATCCGTATCTGTTTTCCGAGGAATAAGGAAACTCGTTATCCCTGTGCCAGATTACACGGAGGAGGACATACTGATATCACCCTCATGATAATAAAACGCCATTCTTTCCACCGAATCTTTAATAAATTTTGTATATCTGCCGATAACTATTTTAGAGCCGCCGTAAATAACGTTTTTGACTTCTACCCGTGCGCGGCTAGTATCTTCCAAGGTTCGTTCGATCTCAAGCATTCTTGATTTGGTTTCCAGAAGCTCGTTGTCATTTGATTTTTTAGTAGATGTCAGCTTGATTCGCATCGCCATTCTTTCAGGGGCAAGCTGTCCGGCAGCAGCAAGCTGGTCCAATATGGTGAGGGCCTTATTGGTCTTATCCTGGCTGTCTGTCTGTTGCTTCAAACGTGCCCGGAGTTCAGTCAACTCATCGCGCAGCTCTGGCAGTACACCTACTTCGATTATAGTGGCTGTGGACATCGTATTACCGATCGTACGTGCCACTACCTTTTCACCAGCTTGTACACTACCACCTACGATGAGTCCTTTAGCCCCTCCGCAAAGTACATTCTTGCTGGCTTTGATCTGGGAATGCATGATGCTTTGGGATACAAGTATATCGCCCCCCGCAATCACGTTACCATCCTGTATAAAAGAGCATTTCACATTTTGTGCAGCTTTCACATACCCCTTATGGTATCCGATGATACCACCACTGATGTCGACTGAGCCTTCCGCATCCAATTCAGCACCTTCCACACCGCCGATGACACGAATGTCGCCAGCCGCCCGAATGCGAAAACCTGTCAGGACATTACCACGAATGACGACGGTTCCAACAAAATCAATGTTGCCGACGCTATAATCCACATCCCCGTTCACTTCATATACGGGAAACACATTGAGCTTACCCTTTTCAGTCGTGGTCACCAGTCCGTCGATAGCTGCGTACATTGCAACGCCTTCTGGATGAACAACTACGTTTTTCCCTACTTTAAAACGTGCCTCTTTGCCTGGAAGATAAGGAATTTCCTCTCCCGTGACGGCAATACCAGGTACACCCGGCAATGGATCAATCCGCTCGGCAATCAGTTGTCCACGCTTTACATTTTTTAAACGGGTTAATTCTTTATAGTCCACTCGTCCGTCCGAGGTTTCAAGCGGCTTACGTGCATCTTCACCAGTCACAACTTCAGCCAAATTAATTTTTCCGTCCGTACCATGAATCGGCGGTGTTCCCTCAGCAATCAGCAATTTGGTGAAGAAATAATCTTCCGATCTTGCCACAAACGTATGAATCTCATCAGTAATCAAACCATGGCTTATTTTTTGGTTACTCAGGAAACGCTCCAATTCTTCCACAGAACAGGAAAAGCCTTCTTCACGTTTGGCAAACTCCAAATAAGCGCTAAGTTTATCGGGTGAGACGACCACTTTTAAATACTGGTCCAAAGCATATTGCTTCTCCACAGGGGTGCTCCTTCCGTCTAACTGTTACTGTAACCTCCCGTACGTTTAATCTTTACGCATTAGCAGATCCCGCTGTTTGTCCAGTGTCGCCCTCAGCCGCAATATGGCTTTGGAATGTAGTTGTGAAATACGCGAAGGGGAAAGCGACATGACCTCAGCAATTTCACTGAGAGACAAATCCTCGTAATACAATAAAGAAACAACGATACGTTCTTTTTCAGTCAATTTGTCAATGCCTTGTGCAAGGGCATCACGAAGTGTAAATTCATTGACCTTGTGATCCGGATTTTTCGCCTTTTCATCCACTAAAAGGGAAAGTCGTGTCTCCGATTCTTCTTCGCGAATCGGGTCCTCCAGTGAAACGATCGACATAACAGCGACCTCCTGGATCATATTTTGAAACTCTTTTTCGGAGACGTCCAAATAATGGCTCATCTCTTCGTCACTTACCGTTCGTAAGTATCTCTGCTCCAGATGCTGGTAGGCATCCTCAATTTTTTTCGCTTTTTCCCTGACCGAACGTGGAACCCAATCTCCTTGGCGAAGGCCATCCAAAATCGCTCCTCGAACGCGCCAGGAAGCATAAGTCTCAAACTGTAAACCACGTTCATAGTCAAACTTTTCAAGAGCATCAATCAAGCCCATGACACCGTTACTGGCCAGGTCATCCTTAGATACATTTTTAGGCAAACCTACTGCAAGGCGTCCCGACACATATTCCACAATATGGAGGTACTTTTCAATTAGCTGCTTTTTTGCTTCCTTGTCACCGTGTTCTTTCCATTGCTCCCACAGTTCGGAATGGTTTAAATGAGCGGCTTTTCGCTCGTTCATCGGCTTCACCCTCCTTGTTTGTCTGTCAGGTGACGAACGGCCTTGGCCAATTCTTCAGGGTCCTTGTTTGAAACCAGCTTAGGCGGGTTTAAAGGCGCAAAACCGGTGTTTTTCCCGTCCGTCTGCTCTGGTTTCGGCTTCAACAATTCATTCAGGTTTTCATCTTCGTCTGGTGTCGTCAGGTCCAGATTCCCCCCTACGCCATCCACCTGAGAGCTTGCCCGGCTTTGGGCATTACCCAGATCTGGCCGCGCTACGACACCCAGTGTCCAGCGCAGCACAAATGCAAGCAGGAACCAAAAAACGAAAGCGACCAAGCCACGAATTAAGCTCGTGGTCAGCAGATTGCTGCCAGTGGACAACACAAAAGTCAGAATAAATCCGACTACTCCAGACCAAAGATTAATGCGTAAGCTGCCAAATAACATGATTATAATTCCTTTACACCTTTTTGTACGCTTCGAATATTCAAAACGCCAGTTTCACAGTCCAGCTCAATCGTTCGGCCATAACTACCACCTGTATCCTCCGCAAGCAGAGGAATACCGAGATCTACGAGCATTTCCTTGCATGACTCCACATTGCGCGGACCAATTCGCATGGTGTCCCCGCTGCCGGCAAAGGCGAACATTTGCGCTCCCCCTGCCATTTTGGCGACCAGTCTGCGGCGCTCGGCTCCCAATTTCAGCATCCGCTCAAATAGCTCCGGCAACGCGGTATCGGCATATTTGGCGATGTTAAGTTGCCCTTCACGCGCAATGTCTGAGGACGGTAGCATTACATGTGCCATACCAGCCAGTTTTAAATGAGGATCGTAAAGGGTCAATCCGACGCAGGAACCAAGTCCTGTCGTGCGAATCGAGTTTGGATTGCTGGTTACGTTCAAGTCTGCCATGCCCACTTTGATGATGCTTTTATCCTCAATCATCGTTCATCGGGACTCCTAACGACCTGAATATTTTACCAAACGATTCCGGATCCGGAATCAGGAAAAATTGACCCTCAATCTGATTCTGCCCCTCCAGAAACGTTGTGTCAATCAACAGGGCTGCATCCCCCATCTGACCAAACTGCAACAATCCGTAGCTGAGAATGGCCCCGGCCATATCCAAAGCTAGTGCGGGAACCGTCGGATACATGGACAACCGGGTGAAATCGGCCAACGAGGACAAGTATGAACCCGCTAAAATATTCCCGATTTCAGACAGAGCCGAATGCTCCATTTCGTTAAAGCTGTCCTCATCATCCGAGGGAATATTCGCAAGCCGGGAAAGCAGACTTTTTGCCGCATGGGGTTGCAATATGAAAAAGAGATTACCTGGAGCTTCGCCCTCGACTCTGAAAAATATAGCAACGACAAGTTGCTCATTCCCGCCGACCTTTTCGGCAATTTCCTCAAAAGGCAGCATTTGTACTTTAGGTACGCCCATATCAACCGGTTTATTCAGAAGTCGGGAGAGCGCTGTAGCAGCGTTCCCCGAACCAATGTTACCGACTTCCTTCAAAACATCCAACTTGAAATCTTCGAGATTTTCAAGATTTTCCATAAATTAATCCTCTAAGCCTTCCAGTTGGTTCATTTCACTCCGATTCAGCACCTCAGACAAATTCAGCATGATGAGCAAGCGCTCTTCACCGATTTTAGCGACTCCACGCAAATATTTAGCCTTGACTCCGCCAACGACTTCTGGTGGTGTCTCAATGTTGTCGGTATTCAGGTCGATTACGTCGTTCGCCGAATCAACGATAAAGCCGACTTGCATCTCACCCACTGCAACGATGATAATTCGGGTTTGATCGGTATACTCCGCCTCAGACAATCCAAAACGACCACGCAGATCAATAACGGGAATGACCACGCCTCTCATATTGAATACGCCTTTGACAAAATCGTATGTTCTTGGAACACGTGTAATCGGCACCATGCGCTCAATGGATTGGACTTTTTCTACTTCGACACCGTATTCCTCTTCACCAAGTTTAAATACGATAACTTTAATTTCTTCTCCCATGTCTAAAAACCCTCCTTATGGATGTCAGCAATTTCACATTTCTTTCATTTTTAATGAAGACATTATTTAATGAAAACATTAGGGTCAATGATCAAAGCAACCTGACCGTCACCCAGAATCGTGGCGCCTGAAATTCCTTGGATGTTCGGAAGGTATTTGCCCAGGTTTTTAAGGACAATTTCACTTTGTCCCAAAAAGTCCTGAACAGAAAGAGCTGCCAGACGGTCACCCTTGCGGATAACAACAACCTCTGTCTCTTCTTCTTCATCCTCATTGAAGTCTGGTACTTCAAACAGCTGACTCAAGGAGATAAGCGGAATATGGGATTCGCGGAAAGCGATCATTTTGTTGCCGTGTACAGAACGGATTTGTGTCCGTTTGACGATCGCAGTCTCCACAATAGAAGACAACGGAATCGCATATTTTTCGGAACCGATCTGTATCATCATGGCCGCAATAATGGATAGTGTCAGTGGCAACTGCACAGAAAAATTGGTGCCTTTTCCCAGAACAGAATGAATCGTAACGTTACCACCAAGGGAAGTGATTTTAGATTTAACTACATCGAGTCCAACGCCGCGTCCTGAAACGTCCGAAATGACCTCAGCTGTACTGAATCCCGGAGCGAAAAGTACCTGATGGGCCTCTTCATCGCTCATTGCAGCTGCTTGTTCCTCCGTCATAATCCCTTTGGAAATGGCACTTTTCAGTACCTTCTCACGATTAATGCCGCTTCCATCGTCTTCAATCTCGATGAACACGTTATTGCCACTGTGGAAAGCACGTAAATGAACTGTTCCTGTCTCCGGTTTGCCTGCCGCAATACGGGTCGCTACTGGCTCAATGCCGTGATCCACAGAGTTGCGCAGTAAATGCACTAACGGATCACCGATTTCGTCGATAACGGTACGGTCCATTTCAGTGTCCGCGCCAGTAATGACCAAATCCAGCTTTTTATCCAGCGATTTGGCTAGATCACGCACCATACGCGGGAAACGATTGAAAACCGTGTCCACGGGTACCATCCGCAATTTAAGCACAACATTTTGCAGGTCACTGCTTACGCGGCTCATATGTTCTACCGTTTCAGTCAGCGCCGGATTAGAAGCCTCACTCGCCAGCTGCTCCAGCCTTACACGGTCAATAAGCAATTCACTGAACAAATTCATCAATACGTCCAGGCGTTCAATATCTACACGAATCGTACGATTGTGCGTAGGTGCTGCAGGCTTGGCTACTTGAGCTTTACCATCAGCTGGCTTCGCACCGGAGGCCGCAGTTGGAGACTGCGGCTGAGATGCAGCGGACTGTTGTTGTACAGCTACCGGGGCTTCCTGCACCGCAGCAGACTCTGCCAGCCCAGCCTTGACTTCGCTCATTTGCTTAAGCGATTCCTGATCCAGCTGTACAACGGAGACGGATTCGATTTCGGAAATACCAGCGATTTCCTTCTCCAGCTCTCCTACCTCTTTCTGCGTTATGTAATATAACGAGAAATTTTGTTCGAATTTCTCCTGCTCAATATCCTGTACAGACGGATAAGCTTTTACGATTTCACCGGAGTTCTCCAGCGTATTAAATACCATAAAGGCACGTGCAGCCTTCAGCTGGCTTTCTGAGCTAATCGTTACCTGTATATAGTGAACCCGATGCCCTTCAGAAATAGATTGCTCCAGTACAGAATACTGGAATTGATCCAGCACAAGACCCGCGCTTTCGCTATCCGCCGCTTTTTTCGGCGTAACCGCCTCAGTAACAGCATCTGTTCCAGATTTTTGGAAATCGCCACGCACGATGGATTGCAGTGAAGCTACAATAGAGGATACATCCGCTTTTCCATCGCCACCCTCTGTAATGTTCTGTACCATGGACTCCAACGCATCCAACCCTTTAAAAAAGGTATCGAATATAAATTCCTGCATCGCAAGCTTGTTGTTTCGTACCAGATCAAGAACGTTTTCCATTTGGTGAGTGAGCGATGCCAGGTCTTCAAAACCCATTGTAGCAGCCATTCCTTTGAGGGTATGGGCAGACCGGAAAATCACCTGAACGATGCCCAGATCGGTAGGACTACTTTCCAGTTGAAGCATTTTTTCGTTAAGAGATTGCAGATGATCATTCGACTCATCAATAAACATGTTTAAATATTGGTTCATGTCCATTGTGAGACACCTCCTCCATGAGTTACACTCCGATTATTTCACAACTTGTACAAGCTTGGGGGCGATCTCCTGCATCGGCAGAAGGTGGCGCACACATTTTAACTCTACAGCCGAGCGGGGCATTCCGTACACTACGCAAGTTTCCTCATTTTCAGCAAATGTGGATTGTACCCCTGCATCATAAAGCTTTTTCATCATCTTAGCCCCGTCGCTTCCCATGCCAGTCAGCAACACCAGATGCCGTTCCAGAGAGGTTAACGGGAGTAACGATTCGAACATCGTGTCAACAGAAGGACGGTGACCGTTACGAGCTTCTTCCGTCTTCAGTGATACGGTGTATTTACCACTGGCTCCCGGCACAATTCTCAATTGATATCCTCCCGGAGCAATATAAGCTGTTCCGGTCTCCAACGTCATCCCCTGCTCAGCTTCAACCACCCGGAGCGGACTCAACGTATTCAGACGCTGTGCCAGCGAACGGGTAAAGTTTGGCGGCATATGCTGCACGATGACAATCGGAGCGGGAAAATCCCCGGGAATGTGTTCCAGCAACGTCTTGAGCGCACGCGGCCCCCCCGTAGAACATCCGACCGCCACCAGCTTGCGAAAGTTGGGCGAATATACTCCGCCTTTTTTAAGAGAGAACCCCTTAGGCGCTGCTGGAACTATTGGTGCCGTCACTGGGGGCGTAGCAGCCATAGAAGCAACTGGAGCCGAAGGAACCGGCGTAGACACCGTTTTTCGAGGCTCCGGCTTGATTAGCCCTCCCTTATCCGTGGCGTGCAGCGATTTGGCTGCAGCCGTATCGGAAATATTCAGTTGCCCTGGCGTACGTTCAGCTGCCTTAGGTGGCTCCTCCTTCTTCTGCGTAGCAGGTGCTTGCGCCGTCTTCCGTGGCTGGGCGACCGGCTTACTTAAACGGCTGTCAGGCACAGAGCTGCCCGTCTGCGGCCGTTTCTGTTCCGGCTTGGCTGCCGGAGCAGACTTGCCAGTATCCCGCTTCGGCGGAACCGGTGCAGCAGTTGCAGAAGCAATCGGTGCAATAAGAGCCTTACCTTCCGCTCCCTTGTCAGCCACAGCTTGTCCTTCTGGAGTCTGCTCTAGCGGCGTTTTTTTCGCTTGTTCCAGCGCCGCTTTTCGTTCGTTAGCTTCCTTGCGCTCCAATCGGCTGCGGACTGCTTGCATAGCAGTGTGCATCTGCTCCAATAGCGCCTTGCCCACCTGCTGGATATCCTGAGCATGGGAGACGGAGGGCTTCCGTATAAAATCGAAAGCTCCTGCTTCCAGAGCCATAATGGTCTCCTTCATACCTTGTTCATTAATACCAGAGAGCATAATGACCGGAAGCGGATGGGCCGCCATAATCAGAGGGAGCGCTTCAAGACCATTCATTTCAGGCATCTCGACATCCATTGTGACCAGGTCAGGCTGTAGCTCCTTCACTTTCTCTACAGCCTCTTTGCCGTTGGCGGCTGTACCTGCGATGTCAAACGAATCATCCCTTACAATTAAATCTGAAACAATTTTGCGCATAAAGGCCGAATCATCCACAACCAGCACCCGGTAAGCACACATGTTAAACACCTCTGTTTCCTTTCATCAAAATCATTGCGCCGAACGCCGCAACCATTTTTGCATAAACCCTTTGATTCCGCTTAAAGCACCTGAATGTGGAGCCTGTGGCATCGCTGCAAAACGGTGCGCCAGATTCAACACATCTCTGGATGCCGTACATCCCGGATAAGCAATTGAAAAAGGCACCTGCCTTTTGACTGCCTGCATGACATGAGTGTCATCACTGATATGTCCCAGCAACGGAATGTCGATCTCCAAAAAGCGTCGCGCAACCAGCGCTATCTTATCGGCAACTTGACGGGCCTCATTATCGTTATCGGCACGATTGACTATAATTTTGAATACTGTATCCTTTTGCAATCCACTGACGACTTTGATCAGCGCATAAGCATCCGTTAAAGACGTAGGCTCTGGCGTAGTTACGACCATACATTCGTCAGCGGATGTGATAAATTTAAGGTTTTCTTTAGATAACCCCGCACCGGTGTCAAACAAAACATAATCCATATCTGCGGCAATTTTCTCCACCTCATCGGCAAAATAGTTCAAATCGTCATCGGATAACGTAAACAGCTCGCTCAAGCCAGATCCTCCAGCAATATAAGGCAAGCCTCCTACGCCCGTTTGAACAATTTCGGCCATTGATTTTTCACGTTTTAACAGGTGAAGAAGATTGTATCTTGAATTGGCACCCATCAACACATCAATATTGGCCATACCGATATCTGCATCAAATACGAGTACCTTTCGGCCAAGCGATTGCAAGGCCAAAGCAAAATTAAGGGTGAAATTAGATTTGCCCACACCACCCTTACCACTGGTGACTGTCACTATTTTCGCATGACGATTACGTGCAGGCAGTCGATACTTATCTAGGGCTGAAGCCATTTGTCTAAGAGATTGGGCTTGGTCACTCATACAGAATCCTCAGTATCTCCTGACGATTCTGTGGTTCCGAACAGCAGGTTTGTCACCATTTCTGTATCTGGATGTAGTAGATCGTCAGGTACATTTTGACCGTTCGTAATATAGGCCAGTTGCATAGGAAACTGGTGCAACAGATTAAACATACCACCACAACTACCTGTCTCATCCATTTTGGTAAATACAACCTTACCAAGGCCAAACTTACTGAAATGTCCGGTTATGTTGAGCATATCCTTGCTTTTGGACGTTAGGCTAAGCACCAGATACGTCTCACTTTCCTTAATAGGTGAAAGCAGACTTTGCAATTCCGAAACGAGCAGCTCATTACGGTAATTTCGTCCTGCAGTATCCATCAGGATCAAGTCACAATGCTCCAGACGCTGAATAGCTCTGTGAACATCTCCGGGAGATTGCACGACTTCAAGCGGAACATTCAAAATCGTAGCGTATGTACGCAACTGTTCGACAGCCGAGATACGGTACGTGTCAGAGGTAATAAATCCGACTTTGCGTTGATGCTTAAACAGCTGTTCTGCTGCCAGCTTGGCAATGGTCGTCGTTTTTCCCACTCCGGTTGGCCCTGCCACATACACAATTTTGGTATCTTTTGAGATGCCCTTGTCCAGCCTTTCCCGAATGAAACCGGCCACTTCTGCACGAAGAGCATGTTCCCAATCAAAAGATTCAGGATCAGACGGATGCTCACTTCGGCGCTCATATACCCGTTCAAGCCAATGCTCCAGCAAATCGCGTTCCACTTCCTGCTCCAGCATACGCTCACAAATCTTTTGTAACGGTTCCGGCCAAGTATTTTCCATCACAGAATTGCGGGAAAATCGAGTCATCATAGCTTTCATTTCCCGTAATTCATTAAGCAGGGCTTGATTTTCCTCTGCCCCTATCTTGTCTGGAACGCTTGCCTCCGAAGGTAGCTTAAACAATTCGTCGGATGTTTCCTTTTTCGGAACCGCTGCTTTGTTGTTCAAAGCTTCATTTTCTGTTTCCACACTATAACCAGCCCCGTATGAAGAACGCTCCATGCTTGAGGCAGCTTGTTCGGAGCCAGCCAGCAAATCAGCCAATCCCTCTTTGGAACCGTTTGTCATCTGCGTTACCCGTCGATAGGCTTCAGGAGCGGCTTGTCTGGGAACCACTGGTGACGATGGTACTTCCTGCTGCTCAGGAGCACTCATGGATGGAAAAGCCTCAACTGACTGCTGCTGTGACGGTTGAACCCGTCGTGGTTTTTGAAGCTGCTGCTCCTCTACCGCAGCGACGACTTCGATTTTCTTTTTTCCGAACATACCCATGAATCCGCCGATCTTCATTTCCTTGGTGCTCAAAATGACGGCATCCGTTCCGAAGTCACCTCTGATTTGCATCATGGCCTCCGGCATTGTATCCACTACATATCGTTTCACTCTCATAAGTTCACCACCCCGACACTTTGAATTTCAACGTTCGGCTCCAGCTCACTATACGACAGTACCGGGACATCCTGCATCGTCCGTTCCATCACTTGCCGCAAATACATACGAATCGTCGGTGATGTTAATACGATAGGCTGCTGCCCGGATTGAATGAGACGATTGATTTGCTCCATCATCCTTTGATACACCGTCTGCGTTGATACCGGATCAAGTGCCAGATAGCTGCCCTGCTCCGACTGTTGCACGCTTTCGGCAATTTTCTTCTCCAGCCCTGGTCCCACGGTAATGACACGTAGCGTCTCTCCCTGCTGGGCGAACTGTTGTGTAATCTGGCGAGATAACGCCTGGCGAACATATTCAGTCAGCACGTCCGGATCTTTTGTATAAGTGCCGTAATCAGCCAGCGTTTCGAAAATGGTCACCATATCGCGGATGGAGATTTTTTCTTTTAACAGCTTGGCCAGCACTTTTTGTACATCTCCAATCGCCAACACGGAAGGAATAAGATCGTCCACAAGCACCGGATAATTTTCCTTGAGATTGTCGACCAGCGACCGCGTTTCCTGTCTACCAAGCAACTCGTGGGCATGTTTCTTGATCGTTTCCGTCAAATGAGTAGCTACAACCGAAGGAGGGTCCACAACCGTATAACCGGACAGCTCCGCAACATCCTTGGTATTCTCATCAATCCAGAGCGCAGGCAATCCGAAGGCTGGTTCTGTCGTTTCGATGCCTGTAATGGAATCGTCGTCGTATCCCGGGCTCATTGCCAGATAATGGTTTAACAGCAATTCCCCGCCGCCTACCGTATTGCCTTTAATCTTGATTACATACTCGTTCGGCTTGAGCTGGATATTGTCCCGTATACGAATGACCGGCACAACCAAGCCCAGTTCCAGCGCACATTGACGACGGATCATAATAATCCGGTCTAGCAAATCCCCGCCCTGCTGCGTATCAGCCAGCGGAATCAGCCCGTATCCAAACTCGAATTCGATCGGATCGACCTGAAGCAAATTAATGACACTTTCCGGACTGCGCACCTCTTCAATCTGCTGCTCTTCTTCCATCTGTTCATCAGCAATCTGCTTACGTTCCATATTGCCCTGCATTCTTCGGGCCGCAAAAAACAGCAGAACAGCCAGTGGAAGGGTCGTAATGATATGAATAGGAGTAAACAAGCCCAACAAAGCAATCGTGGCAGCCACGATGTAAATCAGTTTTGGATATGAAAAGAGCTGCTCCGTCAAATCATCCGCCAAGTTTCCATCAGATGTTGCTCGTGTAACGATCAGACCTGACGCTGTGGATATGAGCAACGCGGGGATCTGGCTAACCAGTCCATCACCAATGGTCAGAACGGAGTAAGTCGACAGCGCCTCCTGAAACCCTTTACCCTGAACAGCCATACCGATAATAAAACCGCCGACCAGGTTGATAATCAAAATGATAATACTGGCAATGGCGTCACCTTTAACAAATTTGCTGGCACCATCCATTGCTCCGTAAAAATCCGCTTCTCGTTCGATTTTACTGCGCCGTTCACGGGCTTGCTGTTCGTTGATCAGACCTGCATTCAGGTCGGCATCAATACTCATTTGTTTACCCGGCATCGCGTCCAGTGTAAACCGTGCGCCTACCTCAGCAACCCGCTCGGAGCCCTTGGTGATCACGATAAACTGCACAACCACGAGAATTAGGAAGACAACAAAACCGACCGCAATTTGTCCACCTGCAATCCAACTACCAAACGTAGCCACTACTTCCCCGGCATGTCCCTCACCTAAAATGAGCTTGGTCGTAGAAATATTAAGCGCCAGACGAAATAACGTTGTGATGAGCAGTAATGAAGGAAAAATAGAGAACTGTAAAGCTTCCTTTGTGTTCATGGACACAAGTAGAATCATCAAAGCAATCGATATGTTGATCACGAGCAAAATGTCGAGCAACCATGAAGGGATCGGTAGAATCATCATAAGGACGATGCCGATGACGCCTGCAAGGACGGTTATTTCTTTTATTTTCACGGGTCTCTTGGCCTCCGATCCCTTTATTTCACTTTACCTTTTAATTTATATACATACGCCAGCACTTCGGCAACAGCCTGGAACAGATCAGCTGGAATGGCATCCCCGATTTCGGCTCTTTGAAACAGCGCCCGTGCCAGCGGCTTGTTTTCCATCGTTATAACGCCGTTTTGCTTGGCAATTTCCTTAATTCGGAGCGCTACGTAATCTTGCCCTTTCGCAATAATCTGCGGCGCATCCATCTCCGAACCGTCATATTTCAAAGCCACAGCAAAGTGCGTAGGGTTGGTAATGATGACATCTGCATTGGGAACTTCCTGCATCATGCGCTGCATAGCCATTCGGCGCTGTCGTTCACGAATTTTCCCTTTGATCAGCGGGTCACCCTCCATTTTCTTATATTCATCCTTGATGTCCTGTTTGGACATTTTCAGATTTTTCTCATGCTCATAGCGTTGATACATATAATCCAATATTGCTAAAACGAACAGCACCACACCAATTTTGAGTCCCAGCTCCATGGTTAATGATGCCGTAAAGCTCAACATCTGGTCACCGGACATTTCGGCCAGCTTGGGTAAGTCTGCTTTTGTTTTCCAGAGCACGCCGTACACCAGATAGCCGATCACGGACATTTTTAAAACAGATTTGAGGAATTCGACCAGTGACCGCATGGAAAAAATATTTTTAAATCCTTTAATCGGGTCAATCTTGCTAAACTTGGGCGTAATCCCCTCTCCAGTTAACAAGAAACCGATCTGCATGTAATTTGCCACGATCCCGATGACAATGGCCCCAACAAAAATAGGAGCCAGCATAATCATGATTTGCACGCCATACTCACCCATCATCAGCATTGTAGTGTTCGGCGTTACTTCCATCGTTAACCGATTTACAAAAATATCCCGAAACAAGCGAACCGCATGATCCTTGAAATACCCGCCGAAAATCATAAGGCAGAAAAACGTTACCAGCAGGACGCCCGCCCCGGGCAACTCCATACTTTTGGCAACCTGCCCCTTTTGCCTAGCATCCTGTTTCTTTTTGGGTGTGGCTTTTTCCGTTTTTTCCCCTGAGAACAACTGCAGGTTCATAGCATATTTAAATGACAAACTACGTTCCTCCAAACCAGATATTAAGGACGGTTGCCCATAATATCCAACAAGTTGCGCATGGATTCGAACATCACAGTAAACAATTTTTCGAAGATAAAAGCAAAACTCGGCATCAGAAGCAGTAACATGAACAGCCCGACAATAATTTTGAGCGGCACGCCAATAACAAAAATGTTAAACTGCGGAGCCGTTTTAGCCAAAAATCCGAGTCCCACATCCGTTAAAAAAGTAGCTACTACTATAGGAGCCGCAATTTGAAAAGCCAGCAAAAAGGATTCAGCAAAGGAACGTACCAGAAACTCTGTAACACTACCTCCATACAGCTTTACAAAAAAATCATTTGTCAGCGGCACCCAATCATAACTGTATAAAATAGCGGTTATCAGGTGGTGATGCCCATTTAAACTTAAAAAGAGCAACACGGCTATGGCAAACTTGAAATTCCCCGTTAGAGGCGACGAAGCTCCTGTCATCGGGTCGAACACACTTGCCATCCCGAAACCCACCTGAAGATCAATAAAGGAACCTGCGGTTTGGATCGCTGTCATGAATAAATAAGCGGTGAAACCCAGCAACAATCCAATCAGCACCTCGCGACCTACCAACAGCACATACGCTGCATCCGTCGGTACTTGCTGATGCGTACCATAAGTGAGATACACAATCAATGCGAGAAATCCGGAAATCCCGACCTTAAAGGTACTAGGTACTCCTCGGGTTGAAAATATAGGCGCTACTACAAAAAACGAGGTAATCCGACAAAAAATCAGCAAAAAAACAGGAAAACTCTGTAACAACATGTCCATAACTTCAGCCTAACCTATATATTTGTACAGATTGTCCAGAATGTTAAACGTAAAATCCACTAATGTCGTCAATATCCAAGGTCCGAACAAGAGCAATGCCAGTAATACGGCGACAATCTTCGGAACAAATGCCAAAGTCTGCTCCTGAATTTGGGTTGTCGCCTGAAAAATACTGATAATCAAACCGACGACCAGTCCCAAAATCAGCATCGGAGCGCTAACTTTAAGCACTGTGTACACCGCTTGTCCGGCAAGGGAAATAATAAACTCCGAAGTCATTGCCGTCCTCCTTGATTGCTGTCCCTGCGGGAAATATTCATGTGTTAAAGCTCAGAAGCAATGATTTGACGACCAGATACCAACCATCTACGAGCACAAACAGCAGTATTTTAAAAGGAAGCGAAATCATCACCGGCGGCAGCATCATCATCCCCATAGCCATGAGCGTACTCGCCACCACAATGTCAATAACCAAAAATGGTATAAAGATCATGAAACCCATCTGAAATGCTGTCTTTAACTCACTAATGGCATAAGCCGGAACCATCACCGTTAATGGAATATCCTGGTAGTTTTTCGGTTTTTCCATCTTGGTGTATTTCATAAAGAGCAGTAGATCCTTCTCCCGTGTATGAGAGAACATAAAGGTCTTGATGGGTACCGCAGCCTTGTCCAGCGCCTGAGACTGTGTCAAATCCCCCTTGAGATACGGCTGGAGGGCAGTTTCGTTCATAGCTGAGAACGTCGGTGCCATAATGAATAAGGTAAGAAACAGAGCCAGCCCGACAAGCACCTGGTTAGGTGGCATCTGCTGAGTCCCCAGCGAGGTGCGAACAAAGCCCAGCACGATCACAATTCGCGTAAAGCTCGTCATAAGCACAAGCAACGCGGGCGCTACACTGATGACAGTAATAAGTAAAATAATAGACAGCGAGGTGGCACCGGGCTGTCCTTTATCCGAGTTGCCGACTTGAATATCAATGTTCGGAATCGGTTCCGCAGAGGCCGCCGTCACCGAAATGAAGCTGAACAAGACAAGCAGCAAACATGCAAGTATAATCTTTTTTCTCATGAATCTCCCGACCGATCTGTAGTATTCTCCTCATTGCGCAGCTTTTCGAGTTTATCCTTACGATTCGGCATCTGCCGAAGCTTGGATTCGAACATCTCGTGAAAAGACGTTTCCTCTTCAGACTGCTGCTGTGCCGCGGTGTTCCGGCGAAGCTTATCCGCAATTTTAGCGAATAGCGGGGCAATCGGGCCGCGCTGCAGAGAAGCTTCCTGCTCCAGTGCGGCCAAAATTTGCTCCACTTCTTCAGGATCGGATACTTTGTCAACAAGCCGGATATCTTCTCCCACACCAATGAGGTACACACTGCTGCCAACTTCAACAAGCTGAAGGGATTTGTTAGGGCCCAGCCCCACGCCTCCCAGTATGCGAACGGAGCGGTTGCTGAACCAGCTCTGATTTCTTTTACTCAAAAACCGTATCAAGTACACGATCAGTACGATGATAAAGATCAGCACGAAAAGGACCCAGGCAATGTTGCCTATATTGCTGGATGTACTCAATGCGTCAGAGGCACCCTGTTGTGTATCCATACCGGATGCGCCTTACACACCCAGTGTTTTGTTGATGGCTTCGATAACCCGATCCGATTGGAAAGGCTTAACAATAAAATCTTTTGCACCTGCTTGGATAGCATCAATAACCATCGCTTGCTGACCCATCGCGGAACACATAATGACCTTTGCGTTCGCGTCAATTTTTTTGATTTCCTTCAGAGCGGCAATGCCGTCCATTTCGGGCATCGTAATATCCATCGTAATCAGGTCCGGACGAAGTTCCTTGAATTTTTCAATAGCCTGTGATCCATCCTGGGCCTCTCCTACTACTTCATATCCATTTTTGGACAGGATGTCCCGAATCATCATTCTCATAAATGCAGCATCGTCCACGATCAAAATACGGTTTGCCATCTGAAATAAATCCTCCCTAAATTATGCTATTATTGTAATTTTTGAATACGGTCCCATTGGCTTACAATATCCGTCACACGCACGCCGAAGTTCTCATCGATTACGACAACCTCGCCTTTGGCAATCAGTTTGTTGTTAACCAGAATGTCTACTGGCTCCCCAGCAAGCTTGTCCAGTTCAATAATTGAACCTTGTGAGAGCTCTAGAATATCTTTAATTTGCTTTTGGGTCCTTCCTAATTCTACGGTGACTCTAAGGGGAATGTCCATCAATAAATTTAAATTGTTTTCATCCACTTGCGCAAATGCACCGGACTGCAAGTTTGAAAATTGTACAGGCTGCACATTTACATTTCGCCCCGGTATCGAACCATAATGATGAGGCGCTCCATAAGGGGCCTGCGGTGGGACACCTCCAGGCATTCCATAACCTGGCGCTCCCTGCTGACCGTATCCAGGGTCTTGAGGGTACATAGGCGGTTGCTGTCCATAACCTGCATCCTGCGGCGTCTGGACAGGCACCTGTGCGGCTACAGGCGGCTGTTGATACGTTGGTGCGGGTTGCTGTTGCGGAATCTCGGTTTGTTGCGGCACTTCTGGAGCAGTCGTTGCAGCTACTTGCTGTGCCGACGCTTGCGGTTGCTCATCTTCCTCTCCGCCATTCATCAGAATGCTCACCATCTTTTTAGCGAAATGCACAGGCAACAGTTGCATCAATGTAGAGTCAATCAGGTCACCGATCAACAAACGGAAGGATACTGTAATCAACGTCTGTTCGTCTGGCAGGCTGGATACTCCATCACCATGCATGGGATCCAAAATATCAATTCCAGGTGGAGAAATATTAACAAATCGGTTAAACATAGTAGACATTGAGGTTGCCGACGAACCCATCATCTGGTTCATCGCTTCCTGCACAGCGCTGATGTGAATTTCATTCAATTCTTCATCTACCGGATTTCCTTCACCGCCAAGCATCAAATCCGCTATGACCTGCGCATCACGCTTTTTGATCACGAGCGAGTTAATACCCTCAAATCCATCTACATAATTCACATGTACCGCTACGTGCGGCTTAGGAAAAGTTGTTTCGAATTCAGAACGGGTAATAATTGAAACTTTAGGGGTTGTAATATCAACCTTTTGACCGAGCAGTGTGGAAAGAGCTGTCGCTGCGCTGCCGAACGTAATATTACCGATCTCTCCGAGAGCATCCTGCTCCAGAGGAGTCAGAAAATCGTCAACGGTCTTGTTGGCGGGAGTAGAATCCGTGCCCGCTTCAGACTGTTTCAGCAGGGCATCAATTTCCTCCTGGGACAAATAGTCTTTACTCGTCAATTTCTTCAACTCCTTCGCTGACAATTTCATCAATCTGTACGGCAACACGATCTTTTACCATGCCGGGACTTCCCAAGAATTTCAGTTTTTCGCCCACCCGGATGGAGAGCCCTTCCTTGACGGGTTTGTTCAATGAAATGACATCCCCCACCGAAAGGCCCAAAAACTCGGCCACATTTATTCGGGATTCACCTAGCTCGGCAATAATGGGAAGTTGCGCTTTCGTGACCCGTAATCTCAAGGCGTCAATCTCTTCAGGCGCCCTTGATTTCTTTTCGGATGTAAACCACTGGTGCGTGGACAGTCTAGCCATAATCGGCTCCAATACCACGTGCGGGATACAAAGGTTAATCATCCCTGTGGTATCACCAATTTTGGTACTAAGTGAGATTAGGGCAATCGTTTCATTTGGTGAAACAATCTGCATAAACTGCGGATTGGTTTCCATTGCCTCCAAACGCGGTTCAATATCCAATACCGTTTTCCAAGCCTCTTGCAGGCTGTCAAAGGTACGACTAAAAATCCGCTCCATGATTGTCGTCTCAATTTCTGTCAACGCGTTAACCTTGGACGGCGCTGATCCGGTTCCTCCGAGAAGCCTGTCCAGCATTGCAAAAGCTACGTTCGGGTGAACCTCAAGCACCATGCGTCCTTCCAGCGGCTCGGCTTCAAAAATGTTCAAAATGGTCATTTTTGGAATGGAGCGAATGAATTCATCATAAGGAAGCTGCTCCACCTGAACGACATTAATTTGGACAAACGTCCGGAGCTGTGCTGAAAAATAAGTGGTCAGATACCGCGCAAAATTTTCGTGTATCCGCGTCAAACTCCGAATATGATCCTTGGAAAACCGAAGCGCTCTTTTGAAGTCATAAGCGCGAACTTTCTTTTGGGTATCTTCCTTTTTAAGTTCTTCCGCATCCATTTCACCGGACGATAGAGCTGCTAAAAGGGCATCAATTTCCCCTTGCGACATTACATCCACCAATGTTATTCACCCCCTTACATGTTCTGACAAGTTCACCTGGAATCAAATGGCTGCCAGCAAAAAGTCTGTAATTTTGGCGTTCCCCAGGTGACCTTCAGGGAGCGACTTGTTGATGAGATCCGTCAGCTTGTCACTGAATTGGTCCCGGCCTTTAGCTGTTCTGAGCTCATCAGGCTTGGTGTCTGCAAGTAATTGAATAACGATTGGCTTGATACTGATGTCCTTGATTTTTTCAAAAGATTCCTTTGCTTTAGCATCGTTTAATTGAAAGGAAAGGTTCATTTGGACAATATAATCAGCGTCTGCCAAATTTGTTTTGATACCAGTAATTTCAGAACTCACTTCCACTAATTCATCTGCTGACAGTCGGGGAAGCTGTTCTGCTTGAGCGGCTTGCGCATTTGGAGTGGCTTCCGACTTCTTCCCACTAAGCGCTGGTATAAGTACAAAGGCCGCACCTGCAATCAAAGTAATCGCGAGTAAAATTGTAATGAGCCATGGCAGCATCTTTTTCATTCGTCTTCCTCCATTTGTTGCACTTTTATCGTGGCGGCATGTATGCCGATTTCACGGCTGTAACCCTTGATCAAGGAGACGACATCTGCCGCTTTTTCCAATACAATCAACCGTTTCCCCGTCACTAAAGTGACGTATGTATCCGGCGTTTCCTCCACAGTCTCAATGAGCAGAGCATTAAGCCACATAGGCGAGCCGTTCAGCCGCGTTAACGGGATCATCGTAACACCAACCTCCTGATAGGAGCGGGGAAGCCTTTACTTCCCCGCGTTTAGATGCGATTATCGTTTCAAGTTTACAACTTCCTGAAGCACTTCATCCGAGGTCGTAATGATACGCGAGTTCGCCTGGAAGCCGCGCTGCGCCACGATCATTTCGGTAAATTCACCTGTCAAATCGACGTTGGACATTTCCAGCTGGCCCGCAATGATAGCGCCCCGGCCCTCCGAATTAGCTACTCCAGGCTCAAGTGCATCAATGTTGGAGTTAACAGTGGTACGGTACAAGCTACCTCCGATTTTCTCCAAGCCTTCGGGGTTTGTCACTCTGGCTATACCAATTTGCGTGCCATTGTCCACGGTGCCATCATCCAATTGTTGTACAATCGTACCGTCCTGCGAGATAGAGAACGATGTAACATTGTCAGCAAGTGTGATCGGATCCCCACCCGCGTCTCCTACGAAAAAGCCATCTGAGGTAACCAAATTTCGGTTCGCATCCACGTGAAAATCACCCGCGCGAGTCAGATAAGGAACTTCCTGTGCATCATTCATTTTGACCAGGAAAAATCCGTCACCGTTAATCCGCAAATCTGTCGGATTGTTCGTAGTCATAGCACTACCTGGAAGATGAAGTGTATCAATCGAACTGACCGATACCCCTAAACCGACCTGCTTGGCATTTTGTCCCGCAGTAGTCGTTCCGTCCGGCGCACTTGCACCCGAACTTGTTTGGCTCAAAATATCCTTGAACATGACACGGCTGGACTTGAAGCCTGTTGTATTTACGTTTGCAATGTTGTTACCGATAACGTCCAGCTTTGTTTGAAAGCCCTTCATACCCGATACACCCGAATACATTGATCTCAACATTGAGTATAAATCCTCCTCTGAATGCTTGCTCGATTAACCGCATCAGTCGATCCGCGGCTTCTTCATGGCTTTCCTGCTCGGGCCAGCCACTTCTTGCTAAATTTTCTATGAAATAATAACGGCACTATCAATTTGCGTAAATACGTTATCCTGCATGGATTGCTTATCCATCGCGGTAACTACTGTCCGGTTGGGCACACTTACAATCAACGCCATATCCTGCATTAAAATCAATGATTCTTTGGCGCCTTTGGCAGCTGCTTTATCCACAGCGGAGTTAATCTTCGCCATCTGGTCACTTCTCAGCTCTATCCCCCGCTGCTCCAAACGCTTTGCTGCATGGTTGCTCAGCTTGAGTACTTGATCCTGCAACACCTGTCCGAATGGTCTACCATCCTTAGGTACCGTATTTACCCGGTTCTGCGAGATTGCTGCCGGAGGGACATTGGCGGGAAAAAGACATCCGACCGTTATTCGGTCATTCACGTGTCTCACCACTTCCAGTAGAGGAAGAAGTTGTAGTATCCGTTGTCCCTGCCGAGGAAGCCGTTGTTTGAGCCTGGCTTACCGATGTCACATCTTTCAGGGCTACCTCTGACTTTCCGATTTTGGCATACTGTACACCGTCACGAATAACGATGGAATCCACGATTCCACTTTTCACCGCACCTGCACCCGTTTCACCCGTAAGCGAATCCTTTTTACCAGCCTCAATCCAACTGACTTCTTTTCCAATCAAACCGGAGGATATTCCTAAAGACTGTCCCAACGTATTCAACTGGGTAGAAATGTTCATCAACTGCTCCACGGAAGAAAATTGCGCCATTTGCGCGATAAATTCCTTATCTTCCAGAGGCTGCATTGGGTCCTGGTTTTGGAGCTGGGTAATCAAAATTTTCAAAAATTGATCCTTACCCATCGTTTTGGTATCCTTGGCGCTTGCCGTTTTGACGTTATTCACGTTGTAGTTTGGCCAGACGTTACTGGTGGATACATTATTGTCCGCAGTCGTCATTGTGTTCTCACCTCCATGCTACGCTTGTGCTGTAAAGGAGCCTGTCCGATTTACATCATCTGTGCGTTGTTCTGCTGTCCAATTGCGGAGTTCCTCCGCCATTTCAGCTACCTTTAGAGCATCCTCGGCTTCTTCTCTACTCCGCGACTTGGAACGTTGCTCGGATTGTTGCTGCTGATTTGCACCTGATCCACGGCCATCCTGATACATGTGGGAAGAGAGTGATTCATTTTGCGTCACTTCCACTTTATCTACCTGAATACCCTGGCTTTGAAGACTTGCACGCAGCTGTGACATTTGCTGTTCAAGCAAATCCTTAGCTCCACTGTGCTCAGTCATGAACTGGGCGACCAAGTGCCCATTCTGCATCGTCAGTTTAACTTCCAGCTGTCCCAAATGATCTGGGCGAAGCATGATAGTCGCTTCCGTTAACCCAGAATGTTTCACGATATCAAGCTTTTGCACTACAAATTCCGTCATTTCCTTAGCAAATTGTCGTACATGTACAACAGGCTGCGCCGGAGCGGAAGGAGTTGTGCCTTGCGTCTGCACCGAAAGCTGGCCTGCGGTCGTAATCACAGAAGTTTGACTGTCGGTCGCTGCCGGATCAGACTGCTCGGTTACGTCTACTACTGCACCAGTTTCATCCGTTGGAGTGGCTTTAACAGCGGCTTGAACATGAATATTTGCTGATGAACGTTGTCCTTCTGTACCTTGCTGGCTTGTCCCACCTTGACTCGTCTGCTGCTCAGTAGCAACAACCTGTTTGTCTGTAGAAACAGCCGTTAATGTCTGAGTGCCATTCGCCCGATTCGCGGAAGGCTGAACTGCTTGTGAATCTGCGCCATCAGCAAGCTCCACAGCTTTTAGTACGCCGGTCCACTGCTCATCGGAAATAGCTCCCGTACCAGCCGTCGTATTTTGAAGCGATTGTAACAGCTGTGTAATCTGGGACTTTTGGTCTCCCGTAGCCTGATTCGCTACATTTGCAAGCTGTGACAAAGCATCCTGTAATGCAAACCGAATGGTAGCCGGATGAGCTGCCAAAGCCGTTAAGCCTGTCGCCTCATTCGTTCCTGCCCCGTCTGTTTGCTGCTCCGCTCCACCGCCTAAAAGCTGCTGTACTTGCTGAACCCACGACTGGAGAGCTGCAAACAAGGCTGGATCAGCTGTTACCTGATCATCCAGCTTTTCAAGATTTTGCAGTAATGGAGCCAATGTCTCAACAAGCGGTTCTGCTGAAGCTTCTGTCGATTCTCCGGCAGCAATCAACGGCAGCACCATAACTAATGGAGATTTCCCAGCATCTGTGCTTGTAGAACCCGTTTGCCCGCCAGTCATCATTTGCGTAAGCGTCTGATTAAAAGCACCGCCTGTGGCTCCTGCTGCTGCCGTCCCTGCTGTTGAAGTTGTCGCTGTACTAGCTGTGCTACCAGCCGTCTGACTGGAACTGCTGAGAGATACACTTTGAGAAATAAGTGTCATTTATTTTTTCACCTCCCTTCATTCAAATCACTTGCTGCCCATCAGCTTGTTCAAAATTTTCGCCGTCTGTGCAGCATCCTTCGCAGACATATTTTGCAGTAAAGAGGCACGTGTCGAATCATCTACTGTATTTAATATGTTCAATGCCTTGTCCGGACTGATTTTGTAAGTTTGTAAAATAAGCTCGGCACCACTTTTCTTGTCCATGGAAGCGAATGTACTGCTAATTTGAGTGTTTTGCAGGCTTTTACTCGTTGTTCCCGCTGCCGTGCTTTGGTCCTTTTTCAAGCGGGACTGCAACGCAGCCAACGACAAATCGGTAGATGGCGTTACGTTTTTCAGAGCCATCGTGATATCGGCTGCTTTTTTAGCATCCATCTTTTGTAAAATCTTCGCACTGTTCGCAGGGTCCATGTAGCTTAGCAGTTGTACCGTTTCTTCGGTGGTCAAGTTTTCCATAATCGGTGCTGCCTTACTTGCCGTCATTCCTTCATACATGGAAGCAAGGTCTCTGGCCTGTTTTACATATGGGTCTTCATTCGCTGTTCCGTCTGCCGCTTGCGTACCTGTCTGTGTCTGTCCCTGCTGACTGGACTGCGGCTGTTGTTCCTGTTGCGTTTGCAACGTACTAACCTGATTTTGCAGTTCTGTAACCTTTTTATCCTGAGTCGTTTTGGCATCACTAGCCTTTTTAAGTTCTTCTGTCTGCTTGGCCAAATCTGCCTTAAGCTGCTGGATAGTGGCTTCGGAGCTTTGGGACTGGGCTTTCTGATCAGCCTCTTTGCTCTTGGCAACCTTGTCTTTCGGTTCAGGAATCCAATTCTTCACAATCGGAATCTTGTTTCCCAATGAAATCATTTCACTTCTGAAATCCATGTTGAACAGCGTAAGCAGGACCCCGACCAGAACGATTGTAAAAACAATCGGAATCAGGAAAAACATAAACCGTTCAAATCCCCCGCCTGACTCTTTTTCCAAATCCATATCCAGTTCATTTTCTGCTAAATTCCGTGCCATCGTCTTCCTCCTCAGGCAGCTGATATGCGTATCCTGTGACTTTCCGCTTACCGGGCTTTCATGGCAAATCTCACGGAAGCCATTTCATCCAGCTCGTTCTGCTCGCGCAGGAGCATTTCCTGTTGGAATTTCACGTTGGCCTTCTCTCTCGCTTTCAGCCAAACTTGTTCATCCAGCATTTTATCGGTCAAAACGGTTTGTTTGCTTTGCACATTTTGCTGCGCATATTGAACGTCCCTATGCTTGCGTGTGATACATTGATCCAGATGATTGACGTAAGTCTGTAATTCCTGAATGGTAGAGAGCGGCGCGCAATCCTCGGCAGCCTTTTGAATGGCTGATATGACCCGATTCCTTTCGCCTAATAGCTGTATCAATGTCTGCTCCTCAGCCTGCAATTGTCCGACAGCACTGGAAAGCAACCATTCGGCCTGTGACTTTTCGTTGGTTTTCAAGTCTACAACTTTCTGAAAGGAATACTGAAATCTCATCGTTCAACCTTCATCTCCTCGTAAATTCAGAAATCAAACGCTCACGAACCTCGTCCAGCTCAACCTTTTCATCCGTTCTTTGCCTTGTAAAATCCCATATATCCCGTATGCGATCCATGGATTCGTCAATTTCTGCATTCGAACCCTGCTGATAAGCCCCAATGTTAATCAGGTCCTCTGAATCTTTATAAACCGCCATCAGGCGCTTAATATTCTCGGCAGCGTCAATCTGGTCACGTGGTGCAATATCCTTCATGACCCGGCTAATGCTGGCTAACACATCAATTGCAGGAAAATGTCCTTTATTCGCTATCCCCCGGTTGAGCACAATATGCCCATCCAAGATCCCGCGCACCGCATCCGCGATGGGTTCATTCATGTCGTCACCATCGACCAGCACCGTATAAAAAGCGGTTATGGAACCTGTAGGCCCGGTTCCCGCACGCTCCAGCAACTTGGGCAAACTGGCGAATACAGAAGGGGTATAACCCCTCATCGCCGGTGGCTCACCGACTGCCAATCCTACTTCACGTTGCGCCATCGCATACCGGGTTACCGAGTCCATCATCAGCATGACGTTCAATCCGCGATCACGAAAGTATTCAGCGATCGTCGTTGCAATGAGCGCACCCTTAATACGGATCAACGCGGGTTGGTCGGAAGTTGCCACGATGACTACTGAACGTTCAAGCCCTTCCGGACCCAAATCCCGTTCAATAAAGTCCAGCACTTCGCGTCCACGTTCCCCGATCAGAGCAATTACGTTCACATCTGCTTCCGTATTACGGGCAATCATTCCCATTAGGGTACTCTTACCTACACCGGAGCCTGCGAAAATACCGACCCGCTGTCCTTTACCGATGGTAAGCAATCCGTCAATGGCTCGTACACCGATACTGATCGGCTCCTGCACACGCGGGCGACTCAGCGGATTCGATGGAATGTTGAAGGTCGAGTATCTCGCCATCCGTGAGGGAATCAACGAACCGTCCAAAGGTTGGCCCAAACCGTCCAGCACTTTGCCTAACAGCTCCGATCCCACCTGCACGTTCAATGGCTTTCCTGTTCCTACGACATCACAGCCGGGACCAATGGATTGCAGTTCTCCGAGCGGCATCAAAAGTACCTTGTTGTCTCTAAAGCCTACAACTTCCGCTTGCAGTGGCTTAGCCGTTTTACCCGGATAAATGTAACAAACATCCCCAATACTGGCGTCCGGACCTTCCGATTCCACCATCAAACCGATAACCTGTGTCACTTTGCCGTTTACCCGAACCGGGTCTAATTGTCGCAAATGATCCATGTAGCGCTGCGCATTAAGCCCCTTCATGTCTTCGCTCCTCGTTCTCATGTGCCAGACGCAGCAGTTCCTTTTTGATCTCAGCCAGTTGTGTATCTATCCGTGCATCCACACTTCCAAAGGAAGAACGAATAACACAGCCGCGATCCTTCACAGTTCCATCAGGAATAATTTGCAGTTCTGCCTGCGAATCGACAGTTAATGACAATTCTTCGCGTGCACCTTGCACAAATGCGAAATGCTGAGGCGACACACACAGTGTAATTGTTCCTTTTTCCCGCTTACGAGCCAAGTTTTTACGAATGAGCTCAATGGTATATTCAGGCTCAATACTAAGCTGTTTTTCAATAACTTTCTCAGCAATAGAACTACTCAGCTCGACCAGAAAAGGCTCAGCCTCCTGAATCAATTGCTCCTTGGTCTCATAGGCCTGACGCAAAATATCCTGCGCTTCTGCCATCATCTGTTCCGATTTCACCTGAAGCTCGGCCTCAGCCAACTTTTGGCCTTCCTCATAGCCTTGCTGAAACCCGTCAGCCTTTAAGGACTCTGTTAACTGCTCGTCCTGCTCACGGCGTTCCTGCCACCAGGTTTCAATCTGCTGCTGCGCCTCCTGAAGCATCCGTTCCGCTTCTTCAGCCGCCTCACGAACCTGCCGTTCGGCAAAATCCTTGGCATCATTCAGCATTTCATCCCGGAGCCGTTCAGTCTCGTAATCTCTCTGTGGTTCCGGCTCCATATGTTCAGTTGTGACTTCCTCGTCCGACGTTTCTGGCGCATACGTATGTGCCACATCAATGGTTTTCAAAGCTTCAACAGGCACATATTGGAAAGATTTGATCAAGTTAGACAATGATGTCATCTCCTCCGCCGCGTGCGATTATAATCTCACCGGCCTCTTCCAATCTGCGGATCGTCGATACGATGCGAGTCTGCGCTTCTTCCACATCACGCAGCCGTACCGGTCCCATATATTCCATTTCCTCTTTGAAGGTTTCTGCCATCCGTTTCGACATATTTCGGAAAATCACATCGCGTACTTCTTCGCTGGACACTTTAAGCGCCAACTGCAAATCGGCATTGTCGATATCGCGGATAATACGTTGAATGGAACGGTTGTCCACATTGACGATATCCTCGAATACGAACATTCTTTTCTTGATTTCCTCGGCCAGTTCAGGGTCCTGAATTTCAAGCGAGTCGAGGATCGTGCGTTCGGTCCCTCGGTCTACCCCATTCAAAATCTGAACAATGGACTCGATACCACCTGCATTCGTGTAATCCTGCGTCGCGGTTGCTGACAGCTTTTGCTCCAGCACACGTTCCACTTGTGAAATGACTTCCGGCGAAGTGCTGTCCATTACAGCGACACGCCGAGCCACCTCAGCCTGCTTTTCCTGTGGCAGGGACGACAGAATCGCCGCCGCCTGCTCAAATTGCAAGTACGAGAGCACGAGAGCAATCGTCTGTGGATTTTCGTTCTGTATAAAGTTCAAAATCTGGTTTGGATCAGCCTTGCGGGCAAAATCGAACGGTCTCACCTGCAACGTCGCCGTCAGACGGTTAATGACCTCAACTGCTTTTTGCGACCCGAGTGCCTTTTCCAATATCTCTTTGGCATAATTGATGCCGCCTTGGGAAATGTACTCCTGAGCCAAACAAATTTGATGAAACTCAGCCATAATCGAATCTTTTTCCGTTGCATCGACCTTCCGCACATTGGCGATTTCCAATGTAAGTTGCTCAATCTCTTCGTCACGCAAATGCTTGAATATTTGAGCAGATACTTCCGGCCCCATCGTGATTAGCAGAATTGCCGCTTTTTGTCTTCCCGTTAAACCTTGACTGCTTGCTTTTGCCAATGAACTCACCTCTATTCGTCAGCCAGCCATGTACGAAGCAGATTGACGAATTCGTCGGGTTTCTTTTTCGCCAGACTCTCAAGCTGTTTACGCACTTGACTTTCATTTGTCACACTTTCCATGGTAATGGACGGGAACTCCGTCGGTGTTGGCATAAGTTGCAGATCTTCATCTAATTCTTCTTCCTGCTGCTTACGACGACCGCGTACAATCAGGAAGATTACGCCTGCCAACAGTGCCAGTACAGCAGCCCCGATGCCCCATACCCAAGGGTTGGAAGCTGAAAAAAACGTGTTGGTGTTCGCTGGCGCCGGTACGGTTTGAGAGAACACTGAAACTTTTTTGGCTAAATCAGCGTCTGTAATAGTAATACCGGAATTCGCTAATGAAGCTCTTACGATATTAACCAAAATATTTTGGATTGCGGCCTGAGTTGCTGCATCCAAAGTTTGCTGCCCCGTTGGTGGTTCAACTGCTACATTAATGGTTAAATCTTTTACAGTGTACGGACTTTGGATAATATCCTTCGCAATTCGGTTAACTTCGTAGTTAATTGTGCTTGAGCTCTTATCTGAGCTTGTGTTGCCCGAATTGCTTCCTCCAGGGTAACCAGGTACATCCTGCGTTCCTGTTCCTGCGACTCCTCCGGTTTGTCCACTACTGCCAGTGTAGCTTTCCTGAATTTGCTGGGCGCTGATTTCAATGCCCTTCATTTTCGTTTGATCAACTGGTGTGACCATCTGCTCTTTCGACGTTACTTTGTCGAAATTTAGCTGTGACATAACCAGCACATTCACTTTGTCTTCGCCAACAATTTTCGACAAAAATTGTTGGACATTATTCCTTACATCGCTCTCAAACTTCTTCTGCAGAGCCATGTTTTCCTCAACACCACTGGAGAGACCTCCTTGACCGCCCTTGGCCGTTGGAATCAGTTCATACTCCTTATTGGTGATCGTAATGTTTTCTACAGGCAAATTCGGCACAGCCGTCTTTACCAGATTAAAGTATCCGTCGATGGCTTGCTGATTTGGCGTAAAGCCAGGTTCGAATTCCATTTGAACCGAAGCAGAAGCTTTGTCTTTTTCTTCAAGCCCAGCAAAAATGTTTTCCTTCGGCATATTTATGACAGCTTTGGAGCTTTGGACACCATCCATCCGTTCCAACAATTGCTGCACTTCGCCGTTCAAGGCGTTATTGTATTTCACATTGAACTCGTTCTCCGTCATACCAATTGCCGAGGAGGACTGGTCAAAGGCACTCATGCCGATTGAACCCTTTTGAATTAGGCCCTGAGACCCAACATCTACCTTTGCCTTATCCGCGTTTGCGGTTGGAACTGCGATTTGCGTCCCGCCAGCATTGAGCTGATACGGAATACCCGCAGAATCGAGATATTTAATGACCCCGGCAGCATCGTTTGCGTTTAAATCCCGGAAAGCCACTTCATACTCGGTTTTGGTAAACTGCATCGTTAGCACTACAATGGCAATGATGATGAATGCCAATGTCGAAACAAGTAATATCTTCTGTTTTTTGCTGAAATTATTCCAATACCCGGAAATCTTATCCCGATATTGGGCGATTCTCTCGTTCACTCCGTCACCCCATCCGAAACTTTGCTAGATCCTCTTTACATCTGTGTACGCATGATCTCCTGATAGGCTTCAATCGCTTTGTTTCGGACTTGAGTAGTAAGCTGCAGAGAAAGCAGCGCTTGTTGGGAAGTGATCAAGACCTGATCAACATCAACTTTTCCTGCCATGAACTGGTCGGACATCGTGTGTGTAGCGGCTTCCTGCTGCCCCACTTCATTGAGCGCATCCTTTAGGAACGAACCAAAATCCTTCAAGGATTCGGAAGGCGTCGCTTTCGTCAACTCATTGTTAGGCGATTGAATTTGCTGTATTGCCGGTGTCTGTACATTAAACATGGCGTTCTGGATCATGTTTTACTCTCCCTATTCTGTAGTTAGTAGTCCTGGAACTTAGCGACCGATTTCAAGTGCCTTGGAAACCATTGCCTTGGATGCATTCAGAGCTGTTACATTGGCTTCGTAAGAGCGTGTTGCGGAAATCATGTCTACCATTTCTTTCATAATGTCTACATTAGGCATATATACATAGCCATCTTTATCAGCATCCGGGTGACCCGGATTGTACACAGGCTTCAAAGGTGACTGATCTTCCTGTATTTGCGAAACCTTGACGCCAGCGGCGCCTGTTCCATTTCCTTCCATTTGAGCCTGCAAAACATCGGCAAACCGAGATTGGTTAGGCTCCAAAACAACCGTTTTTCTCCGATATGGAACCGCTTGTCCATTCTCCACTTTTGCCCGGGTTGTCTCTGCATTGGCAATGTTGCTTGATATGACATCCATCCGCAACCTTTGGGCCGTAAGAGCAGAGGCACTGATATCAAAGCCGTTGTTAATCTTCACCTGGTCCTATCTCCCTTCTACCGCTGTTCTCATCATTTTGATGCGTTCACTAATTTCTTGGATGTAGGTATTATATCTCAGTTGATTCTCAGCCATAAGGCTCATTTCTCTGTCGATATCCACGTTATTCATATTGTTGTTCATGACAGAATACCCATCTTTGGTGACCACAGCATCTGGAATGGAGTTCGCAGGTCCTATCTGAAAATGTTTCGCATTGGTTACTTTTCCACGTAATGGTGTCACGTCGCCACCCATTTGCTGCTGAAGCAATTCTTCAAATGAAACCTCTGAACGCTTAAAATACGGGGTATCCTCATTGGAAATGTTGTTGGCTATCACACGTTGTCTCGTATTTGCCGCCTGAACACCTGCCTGAAGTTTTTGAAAGCTCATATCACCCAGCAGATTCATTTAGCTCCTCCTTCCAGCGTCTACTCCAAAGTAAGATTCAATAAAACAAGATTTTTCACTTTTTTTCGACAATAAAATTTCATAATTATACATTTCTCTTAGGTCTTAAGTAGAAAATAATTGCTTTGTGTCATATATTCTAAGTTTCGTAGAGTTGGGACCTAATTACAATAAGAAAAAAGCCCTATCTTTTTTAAAAAAGAGGGCTTTCGATGCATAAAATGTTAAATTTTTCAGGTTTTTTTCAATGAAATGAATGTTTTCTTAGCACTTTGCACCTGTAAAAGATTATACGTCCTACTTTTGGAATAGACAGAAAAATCATCTAAGGGACACTCATCTAGGTCTATGTGACGGTGCAAGATAGTGTTATTCTAGACAACGCATCCTATTTTAAAAGCTCCCGCTCATAAAATATACTGACTAAGGTCCCTGTTTTGGGCAATATCACCCAGCTTCTCCCGAACATATTCCGGGGTAATGATCATGCGGTCCAAAGTAAGCTCCGGAGCCTCGAAGGACAAATCCTCCAACAACTTCTCCAAAATCGTATGCAATCGGCGCGCACCGATGTTTTCCGTGTTCCGGTTTACAGACTCGGCAATGCTGGCAATTTCACGGATGGCTTCCGCCGAAAATTCTACTTCAATCTCTTCGGTACGAAGCAAATCCGTGTATTGCTTGGTCAACGCATTTTTAGGCTCTGTCAGTATGGACACAAATTCATCCAATGTGAGACTGCTCAGTTCAACACGGATTGGAAAACGTCCCTGCAGCTCAGGGATCAGATCAGAAGGCTTAGCAACATGAAAAGCTCCAGCGGCGATAAAAAGAATATAATCTGTCCTTACCGGGCCGTATTTAGTCATAATGGTAGAACCCTCGACAATAGGCAAAATATCGCGCTGGACACCTTCTCTAGATACATCAGGACCACTGCCCTTGCCCTGGCTGGCAATTTTGTCGATTTCATCAATAAAAATGATACCGGATTGTTCAGCACGTTTCACGGACTCCTGAATGACATCATCCATGTCGATCAGCTTGGCAGCCTCATCCTGAATTAGCACCTTGCGGGCTTCCTTCACCGGCAACTTGCGCTTTTTGGTCCGCTTTGGCAGAAAGCTTCCGAACATTTCCTGCATGTTCATGCCCATTTGCTCATTTCCCTGCCCAGCAAACATATCCAGCATATTTGGTGCGGTATCCTCCACATCAATCTCAATAACTTCATCCTCAAGCTTGCCGGACAACAGATCGAATTTAGCCTTACGCCGTTTCTCTGCCAAGGATGCGTCCTGTTGTGGGGGTTCTTCCTCTACCGAATTCCCAGTGTTATTGCCAAACAGCATTTCAAAAGGGTTACGTTGGGATTTATTCGATTTCTCCGCAGGTACAAGAATGCTGACAATCCGTTCATTCGCCATGTCCTCGGCTTTGTCCTTCACATTCTCCGTCCGCTCCGCTTTAACGATGCGAATCGAGGTTTCCATCAAGTCACGCACCATGGATTCCACATCCCGGCCGACATAACCCACTTCTGTGAATTTAGTCGCCTCTACCTTAACAAAAGGAGCTCCCACGAGCCGGGCCAGTCTGCGTGCAATTTCGGTTTTACCCACGCCCGTCGGACCGATCATCAAAATATTTTTGGGCACAATTTCATCCCGGATATCGTCCGGCAGCTTGCTGCGCCGATAACGGTTGCGCAAGGCAACGGCAACGGATTTTTTAGCCTGCTTTTGTCCGACAATATATTTATCCAGCTCGGATACAACTTGTCTGGGCGTCAACGATTGATTATTCATTTTGCACTCCTCCACCCTTGAATACTCAGAGCCGATTTACAGTTCTTCCACGATAATCTGATTGTTCGTATACACGCATATCTCCGAGGCAACCTCCAGCGCTTCCCGGGCCATATCCTTTGCCTCCATACCGGAGCCATGACGCTTGAATGCGCGCGCCGCCGCCAATGCAAAATTACCGCCTGAGCCGATCGCAAGCACATCATCGTCCGGCTCAATAATTTCACCGCCCCCGGAAATGAGTAGCATTCCGGATTGATCCATAACAATCATCAAAGCCTCCAGCTTACGCAGGATACGGTCCTGCCGCCAGTCCTTAGCCAGCTCCACCGCAGCCCGCTGAAGGTTGCCGTGATGTTCCTCCAGCTTGTTTTCAAACTTTTCAAACAATGTGATGGCATCCGCCACTGAGCCGGCAAAACCTGCAACCACCTGACCACGGTATAATCTGCGTACTTTTTTTGCCGTCTGCTTCATGACGACACTGTTACCAAACGTTACCTGACCATCACCGGCAATAGCTCCCTTGCCATTGTGGCGTACAGCACAGATGGTGGTAGCATGAAAGGATATATCCATAACGCGCTCCTCCTTTTCCTTCATCCTTATGCCTGTACTTCGGCTGACATAACTTCCGCTTCGTTGATGTAACCACGCAAGCTTTCCAGCGCACGGTTAGCAAGCGCTTCGTTCTTTTCCTTCTTGTTGCGAATACGCGTTTCCAGCTTTGGCAGCAGACCGAAGTTCGCATTCATCGGCTGAAAATGTTTGAAATCAGCGGTTGTGATGTAACGAGCCATACTGCCGAGTGTCGTTTCCGCAGGGAACACAAACATTTCTTGTCCACGCGCCGCACGCGCTGCATTCATTCCCGCCAGCAATCCTGAGGCCGCGGATTCCACGTACCCTTCTACTCCAGTCATTTGTCCGGCAAAGAACAGATTACTTCTGCCTTTGAACTGATAGGTCGGATGAAGCTGCTGTGGAGAATTAATAAAGGTGTTGCGATGCATTACACCATAACGTACAAACTCTGCATTCTCCAGGCCCGGTATCATGGAAAATACGCGCTTTTGCTCTCCCCATTTCAGATGAGTCTGGAAGCCAACCAGGTTGTACAGTGTACCCGCCGCATTATCCTGACGAAGCTGCACAACGGCATATGGCAACTCTCCTGTATGTGGGTTCACGAGACCGACTGGTTTCATCGGCCCAAACAATGCCGTCTGCTTACCGCGCTGCATCATCACTTCAATGGGCATACAGCCTTCGAAATAAATTTCTTTTTCGAATTCCTTAACTTGTGCCACCTCAGCCGTAATCAGCGCCTCATAAAAAGCGTCAAATTCCGCTTCATTCATCGGACAGTTCAAGTAGGCTGCTTCTCCCTTATCATAACGGGAAGCCAGATAAACCTTACTCATGTCGATAGAGTCCTTCTCCACAATCGGGGCCGCCGCATCGTAAAAGTAAAAATACTCTTCTCCCATCAGCGATTTAATCTGTTCCGACAAAGCCGGAGAAGTTAAAGGCCCGGTAGCAATGACCACGATCCCATCCTGTGGAATTTCCTGAAGTTCCTCATTGACAACCTCAATAAGCGGATGTTGATGAAGGGTATCTGTAATATGGCCGGAAAATCCATCTCGATCCACCGCCAGCGCACCACCAGCCGGAACAGCATGACGATCTGCGGCATTCAAAATCAAGGAGTTCAATATTCTCATTTCTTCCTTCAGCACACCTACCGCGTTAGTCAAGCCGTTAGCCCGTAAAGAATTGCTGCACACCAGCTCGGCAAATTTATCTGTATGATGTGCCGGTGTTTTAACAACCGGTCTCATTTCATATAACTTCACAGGCACACCACGGCTTGCAATCTGCCAGGCAGCTTCGCTGCCCGCCAAACCTGCTCCGATGACCGTTACCTTTAGTGGTTCACTCACGTTTAAATCCCCCTGCTATTGTTGTTCTTATGAAGTCTCTACGCCCTCGTCGCTATCTTCCAGCATTTCACTGTGATCACAGACGGTACAGTTGAGCTTCGTTCCCTGTTTTGTACGTTTTTCAACCATTAGGCCATCACAGCTTGGACAAGGCTTAATGGATGGTTTATCCCAGGATACAAAATCGCATTCCGGATAACGGTCACACCCATAAAAGATACGTCCTTTTTTACTCCGCCGTTCCACAACATGGCCCTCACCACATGTAGGACAATTGATCCCGATATCCTTGACAATCGGCTTCGTATTGCGACAATCTGGGAACGCAGAGCAGGCTAGAAATTTACCAAAGCGGCCGAGCTTATACACCATCGGGCTGCCACATTTGTCACAAATGACATCGGATTCTTCATCCTTTATCTCAATTTCCTTCATTTCTTCCTCTGCCACTTCCAGACGTTTCTCAAACGACTCATAAAAGTCACTCAAGACCTTGACCCAGTCTCCTTCGCCTTCTTCTACGTGATCAAGGTCACCTTCCATATTGGCCGTGAATTCCACGTTCAGAATTTCAGGAAAGAATTCCTCCATCTGCTCGATGACCAGTTCTCCCAGCTCTGTAGGGAAGAACTTCTTCTCTTCAATGGCGACATAGCCACGCTTCTGAATAGTTTCCAGTGTCGGTGCATACGTACTCGGACGTCCGATACCCAGTTCTTCCAACGTTTTCACCAGCCGTGCTTCTGTATAACGAGGAGGCGGTTGCGTGAAATGCTGCTTCGGCTCAACCGATTCCTTTTTCAGCTTGTCGCCCGGTTTAAGCGGCGGCAGCAGCTTATCTTCTTCGGTTTTGCCGTCGTCATTCCCCTCCACATACACTTTCATGAAGCCTGAAAAACGAACCTTCGAGCCAGCTGCACGGAATATGGTCTCACCCGCTTCAATATCAACGGACAAGGTATCCATAATAGCTGAAGCCATCTGACTGGCCATAAAACGCTCCCATACCAGTTTGTACAAACGGAACTGGTCCCGACTCATAAACGGCTTAACCGTTTCCGGATCACGCAGCGCAGAGGTTGGACGAATCGCTTCATGTGCATCCTGGGCGTTGGCCGCTTTTTTGGAATATTGACGAGGACTTTCAGGTACAAAAGCTTCACCATATTTCTGAATAATGAATTCCTTCGCTTCCTCTTGGGCCGAGACGGCGATTCGTGTGGAATCCGTACGCATATACGTAATCAGACCCACGGTTCCTTCCTTGCCCAAGTCCACACCCTCATACAGCTGCTGGGCCACGGACATTGTTTTGGATGCACGGAAGTTGAGTTTCCGAGCCGCCTCTTGCTGCAAGGAGCTAGTCGTGAATGGTGGAGAAGGATTGCGCAAACGCTCTTTCTCTTTCACATCACGGACCTTGTAAGACGACTTGCCGATAGCCTCCAGCACTTCTTGTACATCCGCTTCGCTGGAGAGCTCTTTCTTTTCGCCACGAAGCTGATGGAATTTCGCTTCAAAGGTACTGTCCTTAATCGCTAGTTTAGCTGTGATCGTCCAATACTCTTCAGGCACAAACTCATTAATCTCGTTTTCCCGGTCTAGGATAATTTTCACGGCAACCGACTGCACGCGCCCTGCAGACAAGCCCTTCTTTACCTTTTTCCAAAGCAATGGACTGATTTTGTAGCCGACAAGCCGATCAAGAATCCGCCGTGCTTGTTGGGCATTGACCAAATCCATATTGATTTTGCGTGGTGTTTTAAAAGCATCCTTGACGGCCTGCTTTGTGATCTCATTAAATACAACGCGGCAGTCTGCTGTATCGTCCAAATCCAGCGCATGCGCCAAATGCCAAGCAATAGCTTCGCCTTCGCGATCCGGGTCAGCCGCCAGATATACTTTTTTCACTTTTTTTCTGGCATCCTTTAATTCTTTCAAAATCGAGCCTTTACCTCGAATGGTAATGTATTTGGGATTAAAATCATTTTCGACCTCTACGCCGATCTGACTCTTTGGCAAATCCCTGATATGACCCATGGAAGCCTTGACGATATATTTGCTGCCCAAGTATTTGCCGATCGTCTTCGCCTTGGAAGGCGATTCCACGATGACGAGTGAATCCGCCATAGGCTCTTCCTCCTCTCAATTACGTACAATTAGGATAGACTTCCTGAAATGTGGTGAGTTATAGCGCGGAGGCGCTCCGAGCTATAAAGTCAACACATTTCAGGAAGTGGGGAGGGAGCAGGAATCCGCTGTGCGGATAAATATCTAAACTCCCATCCCTGGATGTTTAATACTGAATTTATACAATTACTACATTAAGGATTTGCAAAATCAACTATTAAATAAGTTTGTATTTTGTACCCGCAAGCTGGGTGATCCTTTTTTTTATGATTAACGATAACAGAACTGAGTGTAAAAGTCCAAAATCCCATGCAGTCGCTTCAAGCAGTTCATCCAGTGTAAGTGTTCCCTGCTCCAGTAACAGCACGACATGTTTTTCCTCGGCAGTCTCACTCACTGGTACTTTGGAGACACCATTCACATCCAGACTCTGCTCTCTATTGTATGAAGAAACATCCCTTGTACGCAAATTAGCTACGTACTCCTCTACAATATCCGAAGCTTCGGTGACCGTTTTAGCCCCTTGCTTAATCAAACTTAACGTACCTCTGCTCTTCGGTGATGTAATCGGTCCGGGAACGGCGAACACATCTCGATCCGCCTCCAACGCAGCATCAGCTGTAATTAGGGAACCGCTTCTTACATCTGCTTCCACCACAACGGTTCCCTGTGTCAGACCAGCAATGATCCGGTTACGCTGCGGAAACATTCCCGGATGCGATCTGGTGCCAGGTGGATATTCCGATACAATCAAGCCTTTGCTCGCCATCTCTGCAAATAAAGATGCATTTTGGGGCGGGTAAATTTGATCAATCGCCGTTCCAAGAACCCCTATCGTATTGCCTCCCCGGCGCAGGGCAGCTTCGTGGCAAATACTGTCGATCCCTCTCGCCAATCCACTGACTACTGTAATGCCCGCATCACACAATCCCTCTGTCAGCATTTCGGCCGCTCTGCGTCCATAAGCCGTAGGAATGCGAGTCCCCACCATAGCTATAGAGCATGTATGCAAAAGTGAAATGTCCCCTTTCGTATACAATACCCAAGGCGCGTCAACCGTTTCTTTCATTAATAGGGGATAATCCTCATCCACATAAGTAATCACTCCGATATCGCCGGATCGAACCCGCTCATATCTTTCATGTACCCAATCTTCATCGTAACACTGCGCCGCTATACGGGCCTGAGTGGGATTTAATCCTACCTCAAGCCATTTCTGCTCGCTAAAATGCAGCAGTTCATGCAGTCGGTAGTCACTCGACCAAATACGCTGAATTGTTTTTCTACCGATACCCTCTAATTCATGCAAACCCAGCAAAAGCCATCTTTCTTCCAAACTGCGGTTCCCCCATTCTCGGGGAGAGTGAACCCTCCCTTATTTTGTGGCACAACGTATCATTTTGCAAGCGTTTCCCTGATAAGCCTGTCCTAACGCAAAAAAAGCAACCTTTTCATCCCCTGTTTAAGAAGACAAAAAGGTTGCTTACCTTTCTTTCATTATACACTAGCAAGCGGCAAATTTCGATGCCATTTTACAGCTTGTATATTAATGAAGAAACACGATTTAATGTGTTGTACATAAATTCAAAATACCACGCGCTTCCAGCACACTGACCAGCGTCGAGCCCATCTCCGAAGGAGTCGGTGCCACCTTGATACCACAGGCTTCAAGCGTAGCGATTTTTTCCTTGGCTGTTCCTTTTCCGCCGGAAATGATGGCGCCTGCATGCCCCATCCGTTTGCCCGGAGGCGCAGTCACACCGCCGATAAAACCGACCACCGGTTTCGTCATATTGTCCCGAATCCACTCTGCTGCTTCCTCCTCGGCTGTACCGCCGATTTCTCCGATCAGAATGACAGCATGCGTGTTAGAATCTTCATTGAAGCGATGCAAAATATCAATAAATTCCGAACCTTTAACTGGGTCCCCTCCGATACCAACCGCGGAAGATTGTCCGATGCCCCGGGTAGTCAGCTGATGTACCGCTTCATAGGTTAGCGTGCCGCTACGCGACACAACGCCTACATGGCCCGGCAGATGAATGTAACCTGGCATGATGCCAATTTTGCACTCTCCCGGTGTAATTACGCCTGGACAGTTAGGACCGATCAGAACGGTCTTTTTACCTTCCATAAAACGCTTTACCCTGATCATATCAAGCACCGGAATGCCCTCGGTTATACAAATCACGAGGTCTAACTCTGCATCCACAGCCTCCAAAATGGAATCCGCAGCAAAAGCAGGCGGCACATAAATAACACTCGCTGTCGCGCCTGTAGCAGTCTTCGCTTCGCTGACTGTATTAAACACGGGCAACTTGACCTGCTGTCCGTTCTCCAGCGTAATTTCCACCTCGGTGCCGCCCTTGCCTGGAGAGGTGCCTCCTACCATCTGTGTGCCATAATCAAGCGCACCCTTGGCGTGGAATAACGCCGTTTTTCCCGTAATCCCCTGTGTAATCACCTTTGTATGCTTATCGACCAAAATACTCACGATCTTCACATCCCCTATCGTTTATTCGGCATATCGGAATGCAAACAGGCTATTGAACAAGTTCGACGATTTTCTGGGCACCATCCGCCATGGAATCAGCCGCCACGATGTTCAAACCGGATTCCGCCAAAATCTGTTTACCCAACTCGACATTCGTACCTTCGAGACGGACAACAAGCGGACGTGTCAGCCCCAATTGCTTGGCAGCCTCCACCACACCGTTCGCAATGATGTCACACTGCATAATTCCGCCGAAAATGTTCACAAAAATGCCCTTTACCTTCGGATCGGACAAAATGATTTTGAACGCTTCGGTTACCTTTTCTGTCGTCGCACCGCCCCCTACGTCCAGGAAGTTGGCCGGATCGCCACCGTAATATTTGATAATGTCCATCGTCGCCATTGCAAGACCTGCGCCGTTGACCATACACCCAATATTTCCGTCCAATGCAATGTAGCTCAGATCGTATTTGGAAGCTTCGATTTCTTTCTCGTCCTCTTCGTCCAAATCACGCAGCTCCAAAATATCCTTGTGGCGGAACAACGCATTAGAGTCAAAATTCAGTTTGGCATCCAACGCCAGCACATTCCCGTCACCTGTGACGACCAACGGATTGATCTCTGCAATCGAACAATCCTTGTCCACAAAAGCTTCATAGAGCGCCTGCATGAACTTAACCGCCTTGTTTACCAGCTCATTCGGGATGTTAATGTCATACGCCAGTTTGCGCGCCTGATATACCTGAAGCCCAATCGCCGGATCAACAACCGCTTTAAAAATTTTCTCCGGAGTAGCCGCAGCTACCTCTTCGATTTCCGTACCGCCTTCTTCCGAGGCCATGATCACGACACGTCCGGTCGCACGATCCACGACAACACCGACGTAATACTCTTTACGAATATCGCAGCCTTCCTCTACCAAAAGGCGTTTAACCTCTTTGCCTTCAGGCCCGGTCTGATGTGTCACCAGCACCTTACCCAAAATTTCAGAAGCATAGGTACGCACTTCATCCAAGCTTTTGGCCACCTTCACACCGCCCGCTTTACCACGTCCACCGGCATGAATTTGCGCCTTGACCACCGTAACAGCGCTTCCAAGCGATTCTGCTGCAGCAACGGCTTCCTCCACCGTATAGGCAACCTTACCGTTCGGTACAGCCACTCCGTACTGCTTCAATACTTCTTTACCCTGATATTCATGGATATTCATTCTGGAATCCTCCTATCAACATGACTGCAACAAGGGCGGTTCACAAGGAAATCTATACTAAACCTACATCATTGTAACATGTTTTTAAAACGCTTTCCTTATAATTTAACCTTATGAATTACAGTATTTTGATATCATTATCATTCCCAAAATCGAATGCTTGGATATTAATGGATATTCATTTTAATAGAATACAAAAAAAAGCACCTCTTCAAGTTCGGGATTTATTAAATCCGTATGAGAGGTACTTTACATTGGGGCATTCCTTCATCCAGCTACGGGCGGCTACATAACAAGAGATTCGTAATGTAGCCGGAAATACCGATTATGATTTTTCAACCTGCACATTCGCTTCATGAACTCGATCCAGCAGATCGTTGAACTGAAACAGGAGCGAGCCGAATTGATCGTGGGTCATGCTTGTTTTTTCCTGAATACATCCCGGTACAGATTGCGCTTTTTCCCGCAATGCACTTCCTTCAGGAGTCAAAGAAATCAGCACCTTACGTTCATCCTGAGTCGAACGCTTCCGGTCAATGAGTCCGGCATTCTGCAATCTTTTCAATAACGGGGTCAGTGTGCCTGAGTCCAGATACAACGCCTCGCCTAATTCCTTCACTGTACATTCCTCGCGCTCCCACAACACAATGAGTACCAAATACTGTGAGTATGTCACACCAAGCTTTTCCAGATAAGGCTGGTATAGCTTCGTAATCTCTCTGGAGCACGCATATATGGCAAAGCATAACTGATTATCAAGTTTTAATGCTGTACCTTCATTATGTTTGTTGTTGTCCATGCTGTCAGATCACCTACTTTCGTCATTATTTTATCACATTATATAACAAAAAGCATGCTAATTGCACAAAATACTTTACAAATAATAATTATTTTGATAAATTAAATTGTGTAAAATACAAATTGAACGAGAGGCAGTGATTGAATTATGATGACCATTCAACAAAAAATGTATGAAACAACAGTGAAAGCAGTTGGAGGACGTAATGGTTATGTCGAGTCTTCTTCCCCTGAACTTCGTTTAAATATTGATACACCCAAAGAAATGGGAGGTGCAGGTGGCGCGGGTACGAATCCGGAGCAATTGTTCGCAGCAGGCTATTCAGCGTGTTTTGACAGTGCTTTGAATATGGTTGCCCGCATGCAACGTATTAAACATGAAGGTACCGAAGTAACAGCAACGGTCAATTTCGGTAAAGTTGAAGACGGCGGCTTTGGAATCGGAGTAAACCTCGATGTAGTGGTGAAAGGCGTTGACCATGAAACAGCGGTAAAACTGGTAGAAGGCGCACATGAACAGTGTCCTTACTCCCGCGCTACCCGCGGCAACATTGAAGTCAAGTTGAACGTGCTCTAATCCGAATTTTACAATAAAGCCTCCGAGCTGTTTCTGGTTCGGAGGCTTTGTATACTTTCAGCTACACCTTCTCAACAAAGGATTGATAGATGGTTTTTCTTCCATCAAGTAACATGGGAGATGATGCATAATCGTATATACGAAATTGATATACTTATTGTATAATAACGTTGTCATAATCTTTTTTCTTCTCCAGAACTTAAGCGTCTGGAGCTTTTTTTGTCTTACATGAGGATTTTGCAAAATCCTGACATAAAAAATATGGACATGGAGTTACTTCTATGCCGCTTTATTCTTCTGAAATATTGGCATGTGCCCTGTCCATATTCCGATATTGAATGGCTTCAGCTACATGCGACACGGTGATCTTCTCTGATTGACTCAAGTCTGCAATGGTGCGTGACAGCTTGAGAATTCGATCATACGCACGCATGCTTAAACCGAGCGCATCCATCGTCTGATCAAGCAGTTCTGCCGCATTGAGTTCTAGTACCGCATATTTCCGGAGCATTTGACCGGATAGTTCGCTATTCCATGAAAAAAGAAGCTTGCTGTACCTATCGATTTGTATCGCTTGAGCAGCTAGTACCTGTCTTCGCATTTCAGCGGACGACAGTGACTCCTTTTCCTCACGCCAGTCCTTCGGTTGCGATACCTCAAGCTGAAGATCGATCCGGTCCAGTAATGGACCAGAAATACGCGAACGATAGCGAGCTACCGCAGCAGGTGAACAGGTACAGCGCTGATGTTGCGTATCACTTCCGAAAAAGCCGCAGTGACACGGGTTCATAGAAGCTGCGAGTAAAAAGTGTGCCGGGTACTTAAAAACTGCACGTGAACGGCTAATTGTTACATTGCGATCTTCCAACGGCTGCCTCAGCACCTCTAGCACATGACGACTAAACTCAGGCAACTCATCCAGAAATAAAATCCCCCGATGGGCAAGGCTAATTTCTCCCGGCTTGGGAATGCCGCCGCCGCCCACCAATCCAGCAGCGGAAATCGTATGATGAGGTGAACGGAAGGGGCGAATGTTCATCAAATGAGGCGACGACTCCTTCCACTTCCCGGCGGCGCTGTAAATTTTGGTAACCTCCAGTGCCTCTTTTTCGGTCAAGGGCGGCAGAATGGATGGCAGCCTGCGGATAAGCATCGTTTTTCCGGCACCTGGCGGCCCGATAAGGATGATATTGTGCATTCCGGCAGCAGCGATAACCAGCGCTCGTTTGGCGTGTAGCTGGCCCAATACATCGCTGTAATCCTCCATAACGTCAATCATCTCTTTGACCTCACACATGGGTATCTGATCTGCCGAAAGCAAATGCTCATAAGAATGGATAATGACCTGCTGTCTAGCAGTAATACGCATACCATGGTCATGATTTTCGACTTGATTCGAGACGGGGTTAGGATCTGGATCAATAGCTTGCTTAATATCTTGATTAATTATTTGATTACCTGTTTGATTAGTTCCTTCACCATCCGTTGGATCAGGTAAGTAGTTAGAATTTCGATCTTTTGATTGTCCTTCAATAATGTATTGTGCGTGATCTTTTGCTGGAATGAGATCCATCAGATGGCGAACAGCGTAAATACGTATACCCGTGATCAGGCGTGCTTCCCCTGCATTTTCCTCAGGAAGCAGCACCGAATGAAATCCTTCTCGCTTGGCCAAATCAACCATAGACAATACCCCGTTCACGGGCCGAATACTGCCGTCCAACGCTAGTTCACCGATGAATAACGTCCGTTTCCCCGCAGGTAAAACGACTTGTCCGCTGGTTGTCAGCAGTCCCAAAGCGATTGCAAAGTCAAAGGATGAGCCTTCCTTACGTAAATCAGCAGGAGCCAAATTTATGGTTACACGCTGGGACGGATATTTGAAACCGCAGTTTTTGATCGCTGCTCTTACGCGCTCTACGGCTTCTCGAATTGCTGAATCCGGCAATCCGATGATCGCAGTTTGAGGTAACCCATTAGACAAATCAGTTTCCACTTCAATCAGAACACCGTCTATTCCATAAAGACAAGCTCCATGTAGTTTTCCATACATAACAAAAAAACACCTCTCCTCATATTGAAATGTCTCCTCTCGGGGAGCATTGCATATATGAAAAAAGGTGCTTCCAAATTTTCATCCGCTGCAAATATCATGTTACATTTTTAATTCATAAAGCTGTCTAATCAAGGTTATTCGACAAAAGATTATTTGTCAAACAGGGTTAGCTTATCCGTTGCTGGAATACGTGGTCTTGGTTCTGGAATGACTTCAGGATAACCCGCATACACCATGCCGATGATCTTCTCACCAGGCTGAATTCCCAAATACTTGCGGAATTTCGGTGAATAAAGAAAAGGCTTTGTGACCCAAAACGTTCCGATTCCTTTACTCCATGCGGCAAGCATAAAGTTTTGTACAAGGGCACTAACCGCTGCAAAGTCCTCATCCCAAACTGCCTGACGCGGATCTTCCTCCAAAACAACTAAAAGCTGAATCGGATTGTGCAAAATGCCGCTTTCGAACTTGTTATCCTTGCCAATATCGGCTTCAATAGCTTCAGCGAGCTTTCTCCGCCCGTCACCAGCAAACAAGAGAAAACGCCATGGCTCGCGCATTTTATGATTAGGAGCCCATACAGCAACGTCCAGCAGTTCTTTAATGGTATCTACCGAAATGGGGTCGGATTTGAAGCGTTTAATGGTCCGTCGTTCCTGAATTACATCTATGACATGTTCACTAAAGGTATGCTCTGTCACGTATATCCTCCTTCACAGGTATAGCTCGTGGATATCACTATAACTATATATTCAAAATGATAACCATTCTCAATAAAATATACCTTTAGCGTTCCTTCCTGTCAACCTATACATATGAAATTCAATCCAGTGTACTTTACTGCTCTTTTAAAATGCCTCAATTATATGCTCCGTGACGACTGCGGTTTCGTCAATCAATCGTACAGAAATCATATCAAAACGGATTGGAACATCTCCAATCCCGTTCATATGCAAATAAACAGCAGCTGTCTGGCGAACCTGGGTTATTTTACGTGCAGTGATTGATTCTGCGGGCGTTCCATAATTGGAGCTACTTCGGCTGCGTACTTCAATAAACACGAGAATATCCTCCCGGGAGGCAATCAGATCCATTTCACCACTACGACATCGCCAGTTACGCTCTATGATACGATACCCCAGATTTTCCAAAAACGAAGCCGCCGCCTGTTCACCCAAAGCTCCTTTGGCTTTTCGTTGATCCTTGCTTCCGGTCCTCACATCGTTCCTCATCAGCTATCATCCCTTGGAGCAAGCTTATCCATCTGATATATATAGGTGAGCACCTCTGCCACTAACTGATATAGCTCAGCAGGAATTTGCTCATCCAAATCAAGCTTGGACAACACCTCAACCAGTGCGGCATCCTCTTGAACGGGAACGCCGTGCTCTTTGGCTTTTTCCAAAATGCTATCCGCAATACGACCGCTTCCTTTGGCAACGACGATTGGGGCTTCGCTCTCACCGGGCGTATATTTAAGGGCGACAGCCTTCTTCCTGGAAGGAGAAGGAGCCTCCAACGGCTCTTTCATATTTTAAGATCGACTCCTTTATACGGCTGAGGCACATAGCTTTGTACCTCCGAAGAGACCAGACCTTTGCTCTCCTGTCCAGTCCTTATCGGCATCGGTTCGGTGCGCAGGGATAAAAGCTGATACCCTAGCGATTCCAGCGCCGTATGAATGGATTCACGCCCGCTGGTCAACAGCGAAGCAGCCCAATCCTGATCGTTATGGAGCTTAAGGCTCACTATCCGGTCCACGACTTGCACATCCACCAATGTTGGCCCTAGCGCCTTCATGTCCAAATCAAACCAAAGCCGGCAGTTGGATGCATCCAGTTCCCCGCGTTTACCGCGTCGAGACTGAATCTGGATCGTAGCTGTTTCACGACCATCCGGTCCGACAAACGGAATAAACATGTGTACCTGTGCAAAAGGGGCCGTACGGTCCGTATTCAGCAGCAACTGCTGACCCGTCAGGTGCTGCACGACCTGCTGCGCCGCCTCTTTCAGGGCAGGCGGCAGGTCATCGCTGCCCATCAACTGGAGCAGCGCCCCCTTTACGGTGTCGGCATCCGCTGACACCGTACCGCCCGCCGCAGCCGCTAATCCCGGCAGCGGCTGCGTTCCTTCCGGCGGCTCCATACGGGCCGCCGCCGTTCCCTGCGCGGTCTGTGCAGCCGCGCGGTGTACCTGCTGCTCGTGCTCTGCACCGAGCAGCTTCAGCACGCGGCCCACCCACGGGTCCTCCGTGGGGGTGAGCTGCGTGCTGGACGCCGCTGGCTGCGCAGCAGCTGCGTCCGTAGCCCGCAGAGCGCCAGCCGCAGGCTGCGGCGCTTCTGTTGCGGGCTGCTCCGGCGCAGCCGTGCCCAGCGCGGGCGGCACCGCCGCGCGCAGCTCTTGCAGCAGCGTACGCAGCCGCTGAAGAGGCGCCTCCGGCGTGGCCGCGTTGCCCGCAGCGGCCTGCGGCGCAGAGCCGCCAGCCAGCTGCGCGGCGGCACGGTCGGCCATAGCGGCGTTTGCAGCGGGCTTCGCCCCGGCAGGCTCTGCCATTGCCGCCGCTGGAGCGCCGTCGGCGCCCTTAGGCTGCTGTGTACCCGCTGTGGCTGCTTGCGGCTTCTCCGCTCCGGCACGTGAAGCCCTTAGTGCATCAGCGCCCGATTCAGGTGCATTTACACCAGAGTCCGCCACCACGTCCGTGGCTATGGCTCCACGCCCATTAGCTAGTGCTGGTTCCCCGGAGGCAGCACCTTTAGCTACAGATGCAGCAGTACCAGTCGGAGCATCCGTGTCTGTCGCCGAAGCGCCCGCTTCACCCACCATAGCAGCAAGATTTGCCGCCTGAGTCCCTTTCAGCGTCTCCTTGCCTCCTGCTGCCAGTGCCGCTTCTGCCTGCTTTGTAGTAACAGCAGCGGCATCTTTGGACAATACAGGAACTTGGCCTTCTGGTGCATCTGCAATCACAGCTGAAGAAGCGCCTGATGGAGCAGGGGACATTCGGTCAGCCCCCTTTACCGCTGTTGCTTCTCCCGCCATACGGTCACCAGATGCTCCTTGACCTTGCTGCTTGAATACTGCTTCAAGCTCCTGCTCCAGCGAAGACAAAAGATCATTTAAAGGAGGCCCAAACATCGCCTGTCGCAGGCCGTTTATACTTTCCGCCGTCAACGGCAATCCACGTTGAAAGGCAACCGCTGCTGCCTGCACAAACGTCTCTATTTGTACTTTTCCCGGCTGCTTCGCCAAAGCGTCTCGTAAAGAAGCCGCATTTTCCGATGTCAACGGTACGCCATTCTTTTGCATCGCCTGTATCAGCTCCCTGTTCTGCGCTGTATCCGGTAGTCCCACCGAATCCAGTACATCTGCCAGCGCTACAGTCTGCTGCCCTGTGTTGGCTGCATCGTTCAAAGGCTTAAGTACAGTCATTCCGCTGGGCGAGGCTGGCTGGACCTGGAGTAATGTGGACTGTCCAGGTTGAAGAGGGGTTTCCAGCTTGGCTCTGACCTGGGAACCTTGAATTTGCAACACAGCCTCACCGCCGTCCTCAGACACCTTTAATACGACGCCTCGTACGACCTGACCTGGCTGCATATCAAGCTTTTTAGCCTCTCCCGCCTTCACATCACCAAGTAATCCTCGAAATACAGATCCGATATTCATAGGGTCCCTCCTCTCTTCATGCCCCATATTCAAGGGGCCTATTTTATTAGGTCAGGATTTTTCAAAATCCTTAGGTATACATTATATCGGCACAGTCCCGACTCATAATAAGTATTTACAGGTCAAACAACGTCGGTTGCTCGATCAACAAATTACCAAGAAAGCTGCGTCTATGCATTGCTGTAGGTCCCAGCGTCAAAATTTGTTCCCTATGCAGCTTCGTAGCGTAACCTTTATGTATACCAATCCCATATTCCGGGTACTTTGCATCCCATTCACCTTTGCACAGTCGATCACGGGTTACCTTGGCGATAATAGAAGCCGCAGCAATAGACTGGCTGTTCGCATCCCCTTTAATAATAGAAAGCTGGGAAATAGGCAAATCCACCTTTTCTGCATCTACAAGTAAATAATCAGGAGATATATGCAGAGCCTCAACAGCCTGCTTCATAGCCAAACGAGTTGCCTGTTTAATATTGATGGCATCAATCGTTCGTGCGTCCACATATCCGACTCCTACGGCAATGGCCTTCTCCATAATCAGCTCATAGTAGGTTTCCCTCTTCTTGTCCGTCAGCTTTTTGGAATCATCCACGCCCTCCAGCAGCTCACCGTTCGGCAAAATGACCGCCGCAGCCACAACATCCCCGAATAAACATCCTCGGCCTACCTCATCAATGCCAGCGATGCGCTCATAGGATTGCTCCCAGCACTCTTTTTCATAACGCAGCATGTCCGTTACCGCTTTTTCTTCCATACTCCCTACCCGCCTATCTCTATGTATTTTAAGCTCTGCACAATTTAATTCAGCTTAACACAGACCTGTCCATCCCAAAACCCCTTTGGTTAACCTACCTTCACATACCAAAAAACCTTCCTCTCTCCGGAGAGATGGGGAAGGTTCTTCCTTGCCACACTATGCTATGCGGTGTATCCGATACATCAGGCAGAATCGAATCAGTAAGGAGCTTCCAAACTGAAACGTCCCAGCTTACCTGCACGCAGCTCACGTAAAATGATTTTTGACGACTTTTCGAGATCTACACGTCCACCACTGACAATACAGCCGCGTTTACGTCCAATCGCTTCCATGACACTGACAATTTCATCGGCATTTTCCGTATCCTCGGGACGTTCAGTCAGCTCAAAGCGCGCTGCCAGCTCATCCCAGTAATATTGAACCAAATATTTTGTCGCGAAAAAAGCGATATCCTCAACATTCAAAATCTCTTCCTTGATCGCGCCTGTAACCGCCAGACGATAACCAACATTCTGATCCTCAAATTTGGGCCACAAAATACCCGGTGTATCCAGCAGCTCAATTTCACCAATCTTGATCCATTGCTGTGCCTTCGTCACCCCAGGACGATCGCCCGTAGCTGCAATGCTACGTCCTGCCATACGGTTGATCAGGGTCGATTTACCGACATTCGGTATACCAACAATCAAAGCACGCATAGGACGAGGATTCATACCTTTAGAAATCTGCCGATCTATCTTTTCCTTAAGCAGCAACTTGGCCTGAACCGGAATTTCTTTCATCCCTGTGCCTGTTGTAGCATCCACCTGAAAAGCGATATGCCCTTGCTCCTTAAAGTAGGCAATCCACTGCTGTGATACTACCGGGTCCGCCAAATCTGCCTTATTTAAAATAATCATTCGCGGCTTGCCCTGCAAAATATCATCAATCATTGGATTTCGGCTGGAAAGCGGCAATCGAGCATCAATCAACTCAATTACCAAATCAATCAGCTTTAATTTTGCTTCAATTTGGCGGCGCGCTTTGGTCATATGACCAGGAAACCATTGTATCGTCACCGTCATCACCTCATTGATCGTAACTCCTAACGTTTCCCATAGGGTTATGCGTCAGGATTACGGCAGCTATGCTGCATATTAGTTGTTCTAGTGGTTAATCCACTTCATATCCTTCACCGGCCAGAAAATAACATCAGCACGGCCGACGACTTCTTTCAAATCAATATATCCAATCATCCGACTGTCTGTACTGTTGGAACGGTTATCCCCCATAACAAAAATATGTCCTGCGGGAACTTTACCATCCTTAAAATTTTCATTCGGGAAATTTGTAAACTTGTTGTAAAGCTCACCATTTTGATGCGCTTCCTCCAACGGAGTTTTCAAGTAAGGCTCCTGAATAGGTTTACCATTCACCGTAATCGTGTCACCTTCTACCTTAACCGTATCGCCCTCAACGGCAATGACGCGCTTAATGAAGTCTCTTCCTTCATCCGGTACATGAAACACGATTACCTCTCCCGGTTTTGGGGAACGGAAATCATACAAAATTTCATTTACAATGACACGTTCTCCGGTATGAAAGTTAGGCTGCATCGACGGGCCATCCACAATAAACGGCTTAAAAAGAAACCAACGGATTAAAAAGACCAACACTAACGCGATAACGATGGCCTTGATCCACTCAAAAATCTCATTTTTCGGTTTACGCTTGGGCGTACCATCCTGATCGGTCGGCTGCTGTATAGCTCCTTGTCCTTCTTGCTCCATAGCTCACTGTCCTCTCTTTACGGTCAATAATCCACAGTTCCCTATGTACGTAGAAAAAACGAAAGGAGCTTGTAATCAAGCCCCTTTCGTTATTCGTTGTATTAACGACGAATTTCTTTAATTCTCGCTGCTTTACCGCGCAGTTCACGAAGATAATAAAGCTTCGCACGACGCACTTTACCACGGCGAGCCACGTCGATTTTATCGATTTTCGGGGAATGAAGCGGGAAAGTTCTTTCCACACCTACACCGTAAGAAATTTTACGAACTGTAAAAGTCTCACTGATTCCGCCACCACGGCGTTTAATTACAACACCTTCAAACAACTGGATACGCTCACGAGTTCCCTCAATAACTTTCACGTGCACTTTCAAAGTGTCACCGGGACGAAAGTTAGGCAAATCTTTACGCAGTTGTTCTTCAGTGATCGCTTGGACGATATTCATCTATGACTCCCTCCTTCCGTACAGGTGTTCATGCATCTTCTGGAAACACATCCGTTTCCTTCATCATCCACAGAGGACCACCGTATTACACACAACAGATGTATTGTATCATGGAGGATACCGCATTGCAACAAGAAAAAGGGATTTGACCAAACATTATATTTAATTAATTACATTATAAAACAGGTTAGCACCTGCTTTCAAATCCCCTCATTGCTCAGCACTTTAATACACTCTTCCCATGATCAATCCGTCTTGCGCTGTTCCTCTATCCATACCCGTTCCTTGCTTGTCAATTCAGCCTGCTCCAGCAGATCCGGTCGACGTTCCATCGTACGACGCAGTGCCTCATGCCGTCTCCATACATCAATATTAACGTGATGTCCTGACAACAGCACCTCTGGTACCTTCCAGCCCCGAAACTCAGCAGGCCTGGTATAATGCGGGTACTCCAGCAGCCCCGTACTGAAAGAGTCCGTTACTGCACTCGTTTCATTGCCCAGCACTCCAGGCAGCAACCGTGCCACACTATCTATAGCGACCATGGCGGGCAGTTCCCCACCAGTCAACACATAATCTCCGATAGAAAGCTCATCCGTCACCAAATATTCGCGAATACGCTCATCATAGCCCTCATAATGCCCGCATATAAAAATAAGATGGTCCTCTTTAGCAAGCTCCTCCGCTTTCTTTTGCGTAAAAGTCTCACCTTGCGGACACATCAAAATAATACGCGGAGCTTTCAAACCTGCACTCGACCCAGCCTCATCACCTTGAACAACTTCGTCTGTGTTCCCTAATATGGTTGGACACTCTGCCTCATCCAGTAGCGCCTCCACCGCAGTGAAAATCGGGTCAGGCTTCAATACCATCCCGCCCCCGCCGCCATAGGGTGTATCATCCACTTGACCGTGCTTGTTCCCGGCATATTGGCGAAAATTAACCGCTTGCAGTGATATGATTCCCTTATCCCTTGCTTTTCCCAGAATGCTTGCATTAAATACACCGTCAAACATTTTGGGAAACAGGGTCAGCACATCCACCCGCATTACAGTAGTCCTTCCATCAACCGTACCGTAACCCGTTTTTCAGGCACGTTTACATCCAAAATGACATCTTCTATATACGGCAACAGCAGTTCCTTGCCATCAGGCATTGTGACTACCCATACATCGTTAGCTCCTGGTGTCAAAATCTCTTTCACCACACCGAGCTTTTCTCCACCTTCTGTCACTACTTCCAGGCCAACAACTTCATGAAAATAGAACTCATTTTCCTCTAGTTCGCCTAGCCGTTCAGCGGATACCTTCAATAAGCTGCCTTTATACTTTTCAACATCATTGATGTTATGATATTCCTTGAATTTGGCTACAACCATATTTTTTTGAAAACGTGCTGTTTCAATAGTTACAGGGATCGGCGCTTTACCATCCGCAGGAATGATCAACAGCTCACTGCCTTTAGCAAAACGATCCTCCGGGAAATCGGTCGTCGTTAATATTTTAAGCTCGCCGCGGATTCCGTGTGTATTCACAATTTTCCCGACATTAAACAATTGCTGCATCGTGTTCCTCCTGCATATAATCGGTCCCGCTCCATATCATCTTCATCATGTACGAAAAAGGGTTAGGACATACATCCTAACCCACTTTCGTATATCTTTAAGATATGATGTCTACGGTAACCCGTTTATCCATCTTAACGGCTGCTGATGCAACCACAGTGCGAAGCGCCTTGGCGATACGACCCTGCTTGCCAATGATTTTGCCTACATCCTCAGGATGCACGCTAAGCTCATATACGACAAGCCGATCCTTCTCCAAGGTCTTCACGGTTACATCTTCCGGATGATCGACTAAAGCCTTAGCAATGATTATCACTAATTCTTCCATGGTTGACCCTCCGCATCAGCACCTTATTTCTGTTGTTTAAGCTCATGAAACTTTTTCATTACGCCCGCTTTGCTAAGCAAGTTGCGGACTGTATCGGATGCTTGTGCACCATCTTGCAACCATTTCAACGCTTTATCTTCATCAATTTTTACAACTGCTGGTACTGTAATAGGGTTGTAATAACCGATTTCTTCGATAAAACGACCGTCACGCGGGGAACGGGAATCCGATACCACGACGCGATAGAAAGGAGCTTTATGTGCACCCATACGTTTCAGACGAATACGAACTGCCACGAAAATTCACCTCCTTCAAAAAGTAGACTGTATATTGTTATCCTATAATTCCAACGGCCTATTGGCCTTAACGGAAAGGAAACTTCATACCTTTACCCATACCCTTCAACTGCTTCAGGGCTTTGTTTTTGCCACCCTTGGGTCCCATCATGTCTGAGAACTGCTTCATCATGCGCCGCATTTCATCAAATTGCTTGATCAGGCGATTTACCTCAGCCAGTGATGTTCCACTGCCTACAGCAATCCGTTTGCGACGGCTATGATTAATCATGTCCGGGTTTTGCTTTTCTTGTGTGGTCATGGAATGAACGATAGCCTCAATCCGGCCCATCTGCTTGTCATCCACTTTGACATCTTTCATTTGCTTCATATTGCCCATGCCGGGAATCATATCGAGAATCTGGTCGATTGGGCCAAGCTTTTTAACTTGATCCATCTGCTCCAGAAAATCTTCGAAGGTAAATTCAGCATTGCGCATTTTCCGTTCCATTTCCTTCGCCTTATCGGCGTCGATATTGGATTGCGCTTTTTCAATCAGGGACAACATGTCGCCCATACCCAAAATCCGTGAAGCCATCCGTTCCGGATGAAACGGCTCCATCGCATCCAGCTTTTCACCCAATGTAGCAAACTTGATCGGGCATCCGGTCACAGCCTTAACCGACAAGGCCGCACCACCGCGGGTATCACCGTCCAGCTTCGTTAGTACAACCCCTGTTAACTCCAAGCTAGTGTTAAAGTGCTCCGCGACGTTTACCGCATCCTGACCTGTCATGCTGTCAACAACCAGCAGAACTTCGTCCGGCTTGACGTTCGCATGAATCTGACGCAACTCTTCCATAAGCTCTTCATCCACATGAAGACGACCGGCAGTATCTATAATAACGTAGTCATTACCATTATCCTTGGCATGCTGTAAGCCCTGTTTTGCAATCTCCACCGGGCTTGTCTGATCACCAAGCGTAAATACAGGAGCATTAATCTGCTCACCAAGTACCTGTAGTTGCTTGATTGCAGCCGGTCTATATATATCACCAGCTACAAGCAATGGGCGATGATTTTGCTTTTGCAGCAACTTCGCCAGCTTGCCGGATGTCGTCGTCTTACCTGCGCCCTGGAGACCCACCATCATAATGACCGTAGGCGGTTTGTTTGCCTTGGCAAGCTTGGCTTGACTGCCACCCATCAACTCGGTCAGTTCCTTGTTCACGATGTCGATGATTACCATACCTGGTGTAAAGCTGTCCATCACTTCCTTGCCAACGGATTTCTCCTTCACCTTGGCAATAAAGTCCTTTACAACCTTGAAGTTAACGTCCGCCTCCAGCAAAGCTAATCGTACTTCGCGCATCGCCTGAGCTACATCATCCTCAGACACTTTTCCTTTGCCGCGCAGTTTACTGAATACATTTTGCAAGCGGGTCGACAATCCTTCAAATGCCATATTTCCGCACCTCCTTGTCTACCAGGGTTGTTTGTTTACTAATCTATATGACCTACAATTCCTGCAGGCGATTTACAATTTGATTAACATGTTGCAGAGTGCCTTCATCGGGTTTACCGATTTTACCGAACGCCTCATACAACGCTGTATTCAATTCTTCCAGATCTCGGCTTCTGCGCTCATGTTTACTGAGCAACCCGAGCTTTTCCTCATACATTTCCAGTACCTGCTCGGCACGTTTGATATGCTCATACACGGCCTGACGGCTAATTTGAAACTCCGAAGCAATCTCTCCCAGAGAAAAATCATCATGGAAGTAATATTTCAAAAACATCTGTTGCTTCTCCGTAAGCAGAGGTTCATAGAAGTCAAACAGTCGGTTAATCCGGTTTGTCTTTTCCAGCCGATTCTCCTGACTCATCGCGTATACCTCCATCGTCAAGGAAAAACACTTTACAGTTCTTTTCAACGATCCTTATCATACATAAAAGAAAAGAAGATGTCAAGCGTTATCCCTTGTCAACCAAAAAAAAGCCGATTAACTGCCCTTAAACGGAAGTACGAATCGGCTTTTTGCCTACTAGGGTTTAAACTCTTACCGGGGTAAGATACAGCAGAACAGCCAGAAAATGAAGTATGCTGCCTGCCAGAACAAACAGATGCCAGATCGCGTGATGATACGGAAACGCCCGCCACACATAGAAGATTGTGCCCAGCGTATACATTAGACCGCCCAGGAACAATAGCGTCATGCCTCCGGCGGGAACAGCCGCCACCAGCGGGTTCCAGGCAATCGTGATGAGCCAGCCCATCACGATGTAGAACACGGTAGACATGAACAGAAAGCGCTTGGTGAAGAATGCCTTGAATAGCACACCAAACAGGGCGATTCCCCAAATAACGCCAAACAGCGTCCAACCTAATGTCCCGCGCAGTGCAACGAGCATAAACGGGGTGTAGCTGCCTGCAATGAACAGGTAAATGCAAGAATGATCGAATATCTCGAACAAATCCTTCAATTTTCCTTCGCGCAGACTATGAAGCAACGTGGAATTGGTGTACAACAGCAGCATCGTAATTCCGTAAATCGTGAAACTGACGACATGCCAAGTGGTCCCTTTCAAGCTTGCAAAAACAATGAGCAGCACAAGTGCCGCGACACTTAAAACGGCTCCAATTCCGTGTGTGATCGCATTGGCTATTTCTTCCCGGCGGGAATAAGTATAGGTATTCGCCATTGGTTCTTCACCCGGCTTCCTGTGAAATATTTTTTTACATCCAAAAAATTCATATCCGGCGCCGACAGACCCTTTTCTTTCATTATACATCCCTGTGATCTCACGCAGCAACCGGACCCTACTTAGCCCAGACCTGGCAGGTCTTAAGATCAAAAAAGCCTCGTCCAACCTTGCAACAAACCTGATTAAGCCTGTTCTTCCTCACCCAGAGCGGTTTCATCTACGCCTTCTTCCTGAATCAACCCAGCGAACAACGCATGAACGAATTGCTCGGAATCAAATGGCTGGAGATCATTCACCTTTTCACCCAAGCCTACCAGCTTCACCGGCAAATTCAGCTCTTGGCGGATCGCCACGACAATACCACCCTTCGCTGTACCATCCAGCTTCGTCAGCACCAGCCCGGTTACGCCACTTTTCTCGCCAAACATTTTGGCTTGATTGAGCGCGTTTTGTCCAGTCGTCGCATCGAGTACCAGCAGTACTTCATGGGGAGCATCGGGAATTTCACGCTGGATTACGCGGAAAATTTTGTTCAGTTCCTCCATCAGATTGCTTTTATTCTGGAGACGTCCTGCGGTATCACACAGTAACACATCCACCTGACGCTGCTTGGCAGCCTGTACCGCATCAAACATAACCGCGGCTGGATCAGAACCAGATTGCTGTTTAATGACCTCTACACCAGCCCTTTCGCCCCATACCTCCAGCTGTTCAATCGCGCCAGCACGGAACGTATCCCCGGCGGCCAGCAACACTTTTTTACCCTCTTGTTTAAAACGGTGCGCCAGCTTGCCAATTGTTGTTGTTTTACCGACACCATTGACACCGACGAACAGAATGACCGTAATCCCGTCAGGGCTCATTTGAAGCTGACTGTTGTCATTGCCCCGCAGCAACTCAGACAGCTTTTCCGATAATACAGGCTGTAGCTCGGATGCGTCCTCGATTTTGCGTTTTTTCACTTCTCCTCGCAGGTCTTCAATGAGGTTCATAACGGTGTTGACGCCAACATCGGCACCGATCAGAATTTCTTCCAGCTCCTCATAGAACTCCTCATCAATCTTCTTGCGGCGAATCATCAGATCCGATACTTTTTCAACAAATCCTTTGCGTGTTTTTTCTAAACCGTCCTTGAACTGTTTGGTGACGGATTCGGTTTTGCTTGCAATGCTTTCCTTTAATTTCCTAAAGAAACTCATAGGTTCCCTCCGTTGATCTGAAAGTATGTTATTTTATGTCAGGCAATCTCAGCTTCATCATTGTCCAGCTTGACGGATACGAGCTTGGAAACCCCGCCTTCTTCCATCGTAACCCCATACAACACATCGGCTTCTTCCATCGTTCCCTTGCGATGTGTAACTACAATGAATTGTGTCTGCTCGGAGAATTCCCGCAAATATTGGGCAAAACGTACCACATTAGCTTCGTCCAATGCGGCCTCCACTTCATCCAGCACACAGAATGGGACAGGCTTGACATGTAAAATGGCAAACAATAGCGCCATCGCCGTTAACGCCCGCTCGCCTCCTGACAGTAGCTGCAAGTTTTGCAGTTTTTTTCCTGGCGGCTGGGCTACGATGTCAATTCCCGTCTCTAACATGCGTTCCGGGTCAATTAGCACCAGATCAGCACGTCCGCCTCCGAACAACTTGGAGAACACCGTACCAAATTCGCGCCGGATGGCATCGAAAGTGGCTTTGAAGCGTTTGGACATTTCATCATCCATTTCTCGAATAACCTGATAGAGCGTTGTCTTGGCCTCGACCAGATCAGACTTCTGCTCATCGAGAAACGTATAACGCTCATGCACACGCTGGTATTCCTCAATGGCACCCAGGTTTACTTCGCCCAATGCGGAAATACCGCGTTTGAGCCTTTGCACCTCGGCCTGCGTACCTTCTATATCTTCTGGTATCGGATAACGCTGCTTGGCCAGCTCATAGCTGAGTTCATAGTCATCACTCAATTTTTTCAGGACGTTCTCCAGCTCTACATCAAGCCGATTCACTCCAATTTCTGTCTGGCGAAGCTGTTCTTCGACAGACTTGAGCTGAACGCGTTGCTCTTTCGTCTCGTTTTCGGCCACTTCCAGCTTTTTGGACAAGCTACTGCGTGCAGCACGCTTAAATTCCAATTGCTGCGAAGCCTCTTCCTTTTTAAGCCGATACTGATTGAGATTTTCAATCTGCTTCACGCTTTCCTGCTCATTGGTCAGCAGATCAGCTTCGATGGAAGCAAGCAAGGTCTTGTTCTGTCTCGAATCCTTGCCAAGGGTATCATAATCTCCCCGTAATCTACGCAGCTGTTCTTCCAGTGAAAAACGCTCCTGATCCAGCTTTCCTTCTCTTACCTTGAGATTCGTAAGTTCTCCCTGTAACTGTTCTTTCGCAGATTCGTTGGCCTTACGGGCAAATTCAGCGGCATGGATAGCCTGGTGGGTTTTCTTCTCTTCATCCTCCAGCGCAGCTAATTTCAGCAACGCCTCTTCACGGGAAGCTTCCAGTTCCTTGATCTCCTGATCAAAACCCTTCTTCTCCTGACCAGATGCAGCCACCTGCTCCAGAACATGACGAAGCTCATGCTCCAGTTGCTTGAGTTCCATTGCTGCCTGCTGCTCTTCGCCGCGCTTCACATCGCCGCCCTGACGCAGCTCGTCCAAACGGGTCTGTGTCTCTTCCAACTGACGTTTTGCATCTACCGCGCTCTGACGCAGCCTTGCAATTTGTTGCTCCGTATCGATAATATCCTGATCAAGCTGATCCAGCTGACGTTTACGTCCAAGCAAATTGGCATTTTTCTTGAATTGGCTACCACCTGTCATGGAACCACCTGCATTGACGACATCGCCTTCCAGCGTCACGACGCGATATCTATATTGGCAACGAGCCGCAATACGGTTCGCATCTTCCAGCGTACGGGCAATAACCACATTTCCCAGAAGGCTGCCTACAATGCCAGCATACCGTTCATCATACTGAACAAGATCCGCACCAATTCCGACAAAACCCTCGGCGCCTTCCACGATTTGGCGTTCACCCGCCCCAATTTGACGCGGACGGATAACATCCATAGGCAAAAACGTCGCTCTGCCCAGCTGACGCTGCTTCAAAAAGCTGATCGCCTGTCTGGACACCGATTCATTTTCCATCACGATATGCTGCATCGAAGCGCCCAAAGCCGTTTCCATCGCCTGCTCCAAATGCTCAGGTACCCGGATCAGCTCTGCTACAGCTCCATGCACGCCATGCAGGGTTTCTTTGCGTGCCGCCTTCAGCACTTCTTTAACGCCCAGCATAAAGCCGTCGAAGTCATCCTGCATTTCCTTCATCGTATCTCGGCGTGAAATTTGGGCCTCACGTTTTTGTTCCCATTTGCGGACAGTACCCTGGCTTTCTTCCAGCAGCTTTTGCAGCGCCTGGTATTTTTCGCTTCCCTGAATATATCCGCTGCGCAGACTGCTGATTTCCTGACCAAGCTTCTGAACAGCCGTTTCCAAACCCTTTTTACGCTGTTCCAGTTCAGCTTTCTGGGCTTCCCATTTGCCGGATTCGTCACTTACGCGAGTCACCCGCCGTTCCAACGCTTCCTTCTGCTGGTCGGTATAACGGATTTCGTTACGGGCCTGTGCCATCTGATTCATCAGCTCCAGCAGTCCGCCCTTCAGGCTTTCCTCCTGCTCCTGGCTGATTCCACCTGTGACACCAATCAGCTTCGCCTCTTCGTCGGATAGCCGTTCACGCAGCTCGTCAAGCTCAACAGTCAATGCAGACAGTTTTTCGTTCAGTAGATCCAGCTCACTTTTGCGCTCGGAATGACGTGATTCGCTTGTGCTGAGCGATAAAATGAGCTGCTCCCGGTTTGCCTCCAGATTGCGTGTGCGCTCTTTTAACAGTTCGCCGTAGCCTTCGCTCTTTTCCGTAGCTTCACTGTATTGCAACAGATCCCTTTGCAGCCGTTCCACTTGCTCCTCCAGCTGACGCAGCTCGTTACGATCGCTCTCCAGCATCGCATCATGACGTGACACCACCGTAGACAGCTGTAGCTGCTCCTGCTGCAACAAAGCCAGCTTGGAAGTCGCATCGCTCCACGAGGTATGAATCTGTTCAATCTGATGGACATACATCGAAATTTCCTTCGATTTCAGTTCACCCCGCAGCTCCTTAAAGTGGATTGCCTTTTCAGACTGCTCCTTGAGCGGTCCGATCTGATCCTCCAGCTCACTGACCAAATCATGAATCCGAAGCAAATTTTGCTCCGTGTCATCCAACTTGCGAACCGCATCTTTTTTACGTGATTTATATTTCACGATACCGGACGCTTCCTCAAAAATCCCCCGGCGGTCCTCGGAACGGGTACTCAAAATCTCTTCAATGCGCCCCTGTCCGATAATGGAATAAGCTTCTTTACCAATACCTGTATCCATAAACAGCTCGGTAATATCACGGAGTCTGCATGATTGTCGGTTAATAAAATATTCACTATCTCCACTGCGATGCACACGCCGCGTGACCGTGACTTCTCCAAAATCAAGAGGCAACGCCTGATCCTCATTATCCAGCGTAAGCGACACTTCGCCGTAATTAACAGCCTTACGTGCATCACTACCCGCAAAAATAATGTCCTCCATTTTACCGCCGCGCAGTGATTTGGCGCTCTGTTCACCCAGCACCCAGCGAATACCGTCGGATATATTACTCTTTCCGCTTCCATTGGGTCCGACGACCGCTGTAATGCCGCGGACAAATTCCATCTCCGTTTTATCTGCAAACGATTTGAAGCCCGCCAGCTCAATGCGCTTTAAAAACATACTCAATCTCACCTCTAACATTTAAATATGCTTGTACAACACCGTTTACCTGGTTAACAAGAATTATCCCTATTGTAGCACAAGACTACCGCGGATAAAGCGCGGCAAAGACATACAAAGCTACAGTAGCAAAGCCACGAAAAAAGAGCAAAACGCAGTCCATTCGCCATTGCGGGCCGGGACTCCCCGCGGACTGCCCTTTGCTCTTACTTTGTGTCCCCTGCTCGTGTAACCCGTCCGGGCCGCTCAGGTACCGATTACGATTCTGCCAGCTTCAAACGGTTTAAGGCTACTGCCGCCGCCTGCTGCTCAGCTTCTTTTTTGGAGCGTCCTGTACCTGTACCCAGCCGTTCGCTGCCCATATATACCTCAGCTACAAACTCGCGCTCATGGGCAGGTCCGCGCTCCTCCACAATCTTGTATTCAAGCATCCCCATGTTATGATGCTGCGTCAGTTCCTGAAGCTCTGTTTTGAAATCACTCATCTGAAGCTTACCGTTTAACACAATTTGAGGAAAAATATAACGTTCCAGAAACGACCGGACGGCATCCAGACCCTGATCCAAATAAAGCGCGCCTACGAACGCTTCGAATACATCGGCCAACAGAGCCGGACGAGTACGTCCGCCTGTCAGCTCTTCACCTTTGCCAAGCAGTACATATTGCCCGAACTCAAGTCCGACAGCAAATTTCACCAGAGAAGGCTCACAGACAATGGCTGCACGCAGCTTGGTCAGCTCGCCTTCCGGCCGGTTAGGGTACTGATTGTACAATTGCTCGGATACGGTCAGCTCCAGAACTGCGTCGCCTAAAAATTCAAGCCGCTCATTGTCTGCATGCTGACTGAACCGATGTTCGTTTACGTAGGAAGCGTGCGTAAAGGCCTGCTTCAGAAGCTGCCGGTTGTTGAATTGAATATGAAGTTTCTGCTGTAATTGCTTCAAGTCTCCACTCAACGAACTGACCCCTTACGCTTCATATTTTTTTAGAATAACCGTAGCATTGTGACCACCAAAACCGAAGGAATTGGACATCACTACATTCAGTTTCGCTTTTCTCGGCTCGTTAGGTACATAATCAAGATCGCAAGCCGGGTCCTGATTATCCAGATTAATCGTCGGCGGAATGGTCTGATGCTGGAGAGCCAATCCGCAAATCACGGCTTCAACACCGCCAGCTGCACCCAACAAGTGCCCCGTCATTGACTTGGTTGAGCTAATCGCCACTTTATAGGCGTGGTCTCCAAGCGTTTTCTTAACCGCTTCTGTTTCCGATTTGTCACCGACTGGCGTGGATGTACCATGCGCATTGATATAATCAATATCTTCAGGATTCAACCCTGCGTCGCGGATCGCCATTTTAATACAGCGTGCTGCACCATCCGGATCTGGCTCTGTCATATGATGTGCATCGCCGGACAGACCGTAGCCGATCACTTCGCCGTAAATACGTGCGCCGCGCTTCAATGCGTGCTCCAACGATTCCAGAATCAGAACACCGGAGCCTTCGCCCATAACAAATCCGTCTCTATCTGTATCAAAAGGACGGCTTGCCTTCTCAGGCTCATCATTACGAGTGGACATCGCCCGCATCGAACAAAAGCCAGCCATTCCAATCGGACGAATAGTTGCCTCAGCTCCGCCGCAAATCATAGCGTCAGCATCACCACGCTGAATCATGCGGAACGAATCGCCGATCGCATGACTACCCGTTGCACAAGCCGTAACCGGTGATGTATTAGGTCCTTTAGCGCCGAGTGAAATCGACACTTGACCGGAACCCATATTAGCAATCATCATCGGGATAAAGAAAGGGCTTACGCGTTTAGGTCCTTTTTCAATCAGCGCATTGTGCTGATCCTCCCAGGTACCCAATCCGCCAATACCGGAGCCAACGGATACACCAACACGCTCGGCATCGGCGTTCTCTCCGATTACGAGTCCGCTATCCTTGAGTGCCAATTTACTGGCGGCAACTGCAAATTGTACAAAACGATCCATTTTTCGAGCATCCTTGCGCTCTATATAATCCTCAGGATTAAAATCCTTAATAGAAGCCGCAATTTTCGTTGTATATTCACTGGTATCGAAAGCTTCGATTTCACTGACGCCAGATTTTCCAGCCATCAGATTATCCCACAGTGTGTTCAAATCCTGTCCCAGCGAAGTGATTACACCCATTCCTGTTATGACAACACGTTGTTTCAAAGATAATCACCTCTATGTCTACTGCATATTGTATTTCAAGGCCGTACGCTCTTGTGTGCAAAAATAATATAGAATCAACTAAAGTTAGTAATGCCGCTTACTCCCACCCTTGACTAAGTCATGCCGAGCCAAGCTCAAGAACACGCGGCAATTCCGTCTTTAGTTCAATCTGTATGATTAGGAGAAAGTCCCGCCTGTAACAGAACGGGACTTTGTTGACTTGAATTAGGTATGAGATTGTATGTACTTTACAACTTCACCTACGGTTGTAATTTTCTCTGCATCTTCATCAGAGATTTCCATATCAAACTCATCTTCCAATTCCATAACCAATTCAACTACATCGAGAGAATCAGCACCTAAATCATCTTTGAAAGATGCTTCAAGTGTAACTTCGGCTTCGTCGGCTCCCAAACGGTCAACGACAATGCGCTTTACGCGCTCCAATACGTCGGACATCCGGCTCACCTCCTCCTTAGGTATTATACGAAAATTACAATTAAAATGCCATAGAAGAGAGTTTTCAATCACTACTCTTCTTCGGGGCATGCGGATTAGCTACATGTAGCTACATGTACATGCCGCCATCCACATGCAAAGTCTGGCCCGTCATGTATGAGGAAGCATCAGAGGCCAAAAATAGCACCACATCCGCAATTTCCTCAGGCCGTCCGAGACGGGCCAGCGGAATACCGCTGAGCATATTGTCACGCAAATCATCAGCAAGCACCTGTGTCATTTCGGTATCAATGAATCCTGGGGCTACGCAGTTGACTGTAATACTTCTCGAAGCAAGCTCCCTCGCGGACGATTTGGTAAGACCGATCACTCCTGCTTTGGCAGCCACATAGTTGGCTTGTCCTGCATTGCCGAGTACGCCGACAACGGAAGAAATATTGATGATCCGACCGGAACGCTGCTTCATCATCGGACGAGTCGCTGCCTTGAGGCAATTAAACACACCTTTCAGATTCGTTTCGATCACCTGATCGAACTCCTCTTCCTTCATACGCATGATTAAATTATCTCTTGTTATTCCGGCATTATTCACCAGAATATCGATCTTGCCCCAAGCGCCGATCACATCCTTGATTAACCGATCTGCCTCGTCGGCGCGACCGACATTAGCCTGAACCGTAATAGCTTCCACGCCTTTGGCACGAATTTGCTCCGCAACCTCTGCCGCAGCCGCTTCACTACCAGCGTAGTTTACCGCTACATTAGCGCCTGCTTCAGCCAACGCCAATGCGATACTACGGCCGATCCCCCGTGACGCCCCTGTAACGAGCGCCGTTTTTCCACTTAATGGCTTAGACATCATCCAGCCTCCCCTTGCAAGTATATAACCGTTAAGGCGATAATTGCTACTTTTAACGGGCCTCCAAGGCTTCCGTTACCGAAACAAGCGATTCCAGGCTGCTTATATTATACAGCTTAACCGTTTTGTCGATCTTTTTAACCAGTCCGGTCAAAACACTGCCCGGTCCGAACTCGACAAAAGTGTCAACTCCCTGCTCCAGCAGCCATGCTACACTGTCTTCCCACAATACCGGGGAATAGACCTGCTCGACCAGTAGCTGGCGAATTTCGCCACCCTCACGCACAGGTTTCGCTGTGACATTGGCTACAACCGGAACCTGAGCTTTGGAGAAAGCTACGTCTTCCAGCTTGCCGGACAACTTAATCGCTGCTTCCTTCATCAACGAAGAATGAAAAGGACCACTGACCTCCAAAGTAATAGCACGTTTGCCACCCGCTTCCTTCACGCGTTCAGCGACAGCGGCTACGCCCTCCTTCGCACCGGATACGACAATCTGCCCCGGGCAGTTGATGTTCGCCAATTCGACCAGTTGACCAGATTCCGTAATATCACGGCATAGTGTCGCCAGCGCTTCACGGTCGGCTCCCAGTACAGCAGCCATCCCGCCTTGTCCGTCAGGAATGGCTTGCTCCATGAACTCCCCACGAGTACGAACGATCTCAACTGCATCTTCAAATGCAAGTACGCCAGAAGCAACGAGCGCGCTGTATTCTCCAAGACTGTGTCCAGCCACGTAATCAGGGCGAATGCCCTTTTCCTTGAACGCTTCATACAACGCAATGCTCGCCGTCAACAGCGCAGGTTGCGTATTGGATGTTTGCTTCAAGGCTGTATCTGGACCTTCAAAAATCAGTGAGCTTAGCGCAAAACCCAACCGTTCGTCCGCTTGGCGGAACACTTCTCTTGCTGCAGGAACCGCTTCATAAACATCTTTAGCCATACCTACAGCTTGTGAACCCTGACCGGGAAATATAAATGCCGTTTTGCCCATCGTGTATGCACCTCTCTGTATCCAATGCTTGTCCTGTAAAGTACCAGACAAATTCAATATTGTATCAAACCCGCCGCTTTCTTACCAGACAAGAACCGACGCGCCCCAAGTCAAACCACCGCCGAAGCCCACCATTAATACCCGGTCGCCTTCCTTCATGCGACCTTCCTCGGCTGCTTCTACAAGCGCAAGAGGAATTGATGCAGCTGATGTATTCGCATATTTATGAACATTAATGATAACCTTTTCTTCCGGTAGATCCAAACGCTGCATCGCCGATTGAATAATGCGAATATTGGCTTGATGCGGAACGAACAAATCAATATCATCTTTGGAAAGCCCCGCTTTTTCAAGCACATCGACAGTTGCCGTTCCCATAACACGTACCGCGAACTTGAATACTTCGCGTCCGTTCATATAAATATAGTGTTGCTTGTTTTCCACAGTATCCGCACTCGCAGGCAAACGTGAACCGCCAGCTTCCAGCTTAAGCAATCCGCCTCCTGCTCCTTCGGCACCAAGATCAAAGGATTGGAATCCTCTACCCTCAGGTACTTCACCAATTACTACAGCTCCTGCACCGTCTCCGAAAAGAACACAAGTATTGCGGTCTGTATAATCCGTGATCCGGGAAAGACAGTCTGCCCCAATGATTAACGCATTATTATAAATGCCCGTCTTAATAAAGCTCGTCGCAGTTGCTAGCCCATATACAAACCCTGAGCATGCCGCAGACAAATCAAAAGCCGCTGCGCCTTTGGCTCCGAGCTTGTCCTGTAGAATGCAGGCAGTCGAAGGAAACGCCATGTCCGGCGTAACCGTAGCCACAATGATCAGATCCAAATCCTGTGCGGTCATACCTGCGGATGCCAATGCCTTAATCGCTGCTTCATAAGCCAGATCGGATGTGGCCTGCTCTGGAGCCGCAATGTGGCGCTCCTGAATTCCTGTACGACTGACAATCCATTCGTCACTTGTTTCCACAATTGCTTCCAAATCTTTGTTCGTCAATATTTTTTCAGGCACGTATTTCCCTGTTCCGATAACACCAACCGACCGCAAATTATTCATATCGTCACTCACTTCCTGCTGATTTCCTTGGATATACTTTCCACCAACTGGTTTTGCAAGGCCGTACGGGCCTGTCTTACCGCGTTTTTGACGGCAATGCCGTCAGATGAACCGTGACCCTTCAAGACGAGCCCGCTCAGCCCCAGCAATGGAGCGCCACCATGCTCTTTGTAGTCCAGCTTATCTTTCAAACCGCGAAGCTCACGCATAATCAGGGCCGCTGCCAGCTTGGTCTTTAAAGATTTACTAAACTGCTCCTTTAAGAGAGAAAATATCGCACCCGCCGTACCCTCCAGCGATTTCAGCATGATGTTTCCGGCGAATCCGTCACACACCAGCACATCGCAATTCCCGGTCAGAACGTCTCTGGACTCTACATTACCTACAAAATTAACAGGCAACTGCTCAATCAGAGGGAAAGCCAGTTTCGTCAGTTCATTGCCCTTCCCGGCTTCCGTCCCAACATTCAGCAAACCCACTCTGGGGGAAGCCACACCATGAACCTTTTGGCGGTACAAGCTACCCATCAGCGCATATTGGGCAAGATGTTCAGGCTTGGCGTCCATATTAGCTCCCAAGTCCAGCGCCAGCACACCCTGATCGTCAATCGTCGGAATCATCGGTGCGAGAGCAGGACGCTCAATGCCTTCCATTCTCCCGACCACCAGCAGCCCTGTCGTCATCAGCGCACCTGTATTACCTGCCGATATCATGGCATCCGCTTCGCCTTCTTTGACCATTCGGCCAGCTACGACCATCGAGGCATCCTTTTTACGTCGTACTGCCTTCACAGGCTCATCCTGCGCATCTATCGTTTCAGATGTATGGCGAATGCTGAGATTCGCAGGCAACACTCTGCCGTTCAGCACCGATTCGATTCGTTCCCGGTCACCAACCAGCGTAATGTCTGTATCCTTCCATTCCGCCGCCGCAGATAACGCGCCCTCTACTGTCGCCTCGGGAGCATTGTCTCCCCCCATGGCATCAATGGCGATCCGCATGCTGACTTCCTCCTTCGCTATACTCTTCCTCTGTGGAGCGGTAAATGATAAAGTTCCCCTGGAACACCATTTCTTCTCCCACGTAAGCAAACACTTCCACTTTGGCTTTTCCCTTTTGCTCGGGATTTGAACGCACATATGCTTTGGCAATGCACTTTTCTCCCAAATGAACGGGGCGGACAAAGCGAATATCTGCTGAAGCGGTCAACGCTATCTCATCATTAATCACGGCAACAGCCAATGAATTGGCCTGGGCAAACACATAATGCCCCCGCGCAATGCCGGTACGTGAAAAGATATGCTCTTCTTTAATTTCAAAAATGGAAATACCGCTTCTGTCCAACTGGAGATCAACGATATCCCCGATCACTTCATGTAAAGGCAGGGAGCGAACCTGATCGTAAGAACGCTCAGCCATCAGCTTCAGTCGCTCCCGCAGCTCCGGGATACCCAATTCCATCCGATCCAGCCGAATCGTCTGAATGCTCACCTTAAGCTGTCTCGTCAGTTCCTGATCCGTTACGAACGGATTCTCATCAATTAATTGAGTCAGCCGTTGCTGTCTCTGTCTCTTTGGCAAACGTTCGATATCTGTGGCGCCTCCTTTCCCTGCAATAAACTACCGTTCAGCCGACAGTTCGGGTTACTTCACGTGCTAGCGGCGAATGCTTCATGCCGATTTGTCATCTTGTATGTATAAAGAACCCCTTCGGCCCTTCTTTCTTAGAACCTGGTACTAAAACAGTATATAGCATGCCGCCGCAAAAAGAAAGTACGAAGACAAAAAAAGTAGCGCCTCACTAGAGTGAAGCGCTACTTTTCCTGCGAAGATTCCAAAGAATCCGCTTATCGGACATTATTGAGAGATAATCTCTCTAGCTTTGTACGTTCCGCAAACTTTGCACACATGGTGAGCAAGTTTCAATTCGCCGCATTCGGAGCATTTCACCATACCTGGTACTGCCAGTTTAAAGTGAGTACGACGTTTGTCGCGACGAGTTTTGGATGTTCTCCGTTGAGGTACTGCCATTATTCCCACCTCCTTAACCAGATCAACCCGTATAACGGGTGTGACTTCTTATCTCATTCAAGACTGAAGGAAACTGCCGGAAGCAGCTAACTCACAGCCGGTGAATCAAGCCTGCAACATCCATGCGTCGATTAACTCCTCCGCACAAGTGGATGATGATTTGTCAGAATTGAACTCAATTCTCATTTAAAAAAATCCTTAAGCCCTGCCAGACGCGGATCAATCTTTTGCGTATCATCATCGGTACTGTCATCGGAGCCAACGCTCCAGTTTTGTCCGGCCGCAGGAGCGATCCCCTGACAATCCTCACTGCACACAGGCGCAAATGGCACGTGCAGTACAAACAGCTCTTCACAATACGGTGCAATATCGAAGGAATCCCCCGTCACTGCGATAAATTCGCCATCTTCATCCTCCTCTTCGCCAACCGAAGAGGTTTGCTTGAACCGTTCACGGAATTCAATCTTCAAATCCTCGTGCATCGGACTCAAACAGCGTGAGCACAGCATGTCCAGACCTGCGGTCAACGTGCCTTCCACGCTCATCAAGCCTTGACCCAGACTAACGGCGACCAAATCGGTCTCCAGCGGGGAAACGGCCGTAACATCAGGACGATCATCCACCAATTCACTCACATTAAGAGCTTCACGGATCGGAAAAGGACCATCACTTGTTGCTACTTTGCGAAAAAATAGTTGCATCACTATCACTCCAAACAAACAAAAATTATTATACCGACTGATCGAGTCGTTTGTCAACACCTTTCACTTTACACCTCTCACAAATCTCATCGGTTTTCCAATGGTTTCGCAAGTTTTATGCGAAAGCGAAAATACGTTGCGGATCATGTACCTGTGAGTATTCGTACCCCCGCCACTCTTCGTGTACAATAATGCGAGTATAAAGCTTTTTTCTCCAGGTCTCAATGGCCTTGTTCATTTCCGATCACGAAAAAGCAGCATCGCTGCCCCTAAGAACAATCATTAGCTGATGGATAACCATCATTTCTAGGATAGTCACCAGACTAGCAACAAAAGAAAGGAGCCGACGTACAGCCTTGAAAACCCTCGGTATTATTGTAGAATACAACCCGCTGCATAACGGTCACACTCATCACTGGAAGGAGTCTCTTCGCATCACTGGCGCACAGCGCACGGTGGCTGTGATGAGCGGTCCCTTCCTCCAGCGGGGGGAACCCGCGATTGTGGACAAATGGTCCCGCACCGAAATGGCACTTGCCATGGGTGTGGACCTGGTTTTGGAGCTGCCTGTGGCCTATGCCGTCCAGCCCGCAGAATGGTTCGCCCACGGGGCGGTCGCCCTGCTCCGCGCCACTGGCGTCGTCGACGCGCTCTGCTTCGGCAGCGAGAGCGGCGACATCGCCCCGCTGCGAGCGCTGGCCCGCGTGCTGGCGGCGGAGCCTGCCGAGCTCAAGGCCGGCATCGCGCAGCGCCTGAGCAGCGGCGCAAGCTATCCCGCCGCTTACGCGGGGGCCGCAGCCGCGCTCGCGGCTGAAGGGACGGACGGCGCTGCGCTAGCCGCCCTCATGCAGCAGCCCAACAATACGTTGGGGCTGCATTACTTGATTGCGCTGGAACGGCTGGACAGCGCAATCAAGCCCTTCACCGTAGCCCGCACGGGATCGGGCTACCACGAAGCCGTGGCCCCCGCGGACGGAGTCATCGCCAGCGCCACGGCCATCCGCCGTCTGCTGCTGGACGGCGGGCCGGAGGCCGCGTCGCCGTACATGCCTGCGGCGACGCTGGAGATTTTACGGCGCGAATGGCAAGCCGGACGCGCGCCGCTGCAATGGGAAGCGTTCAGCCAGCCGTTGCTGAACGCTCTCATCACGCGCAGCCCTCAGCAGCTGGCGGAGCTGCACGAAGTTACCGAAGGGCTGGAGCATCGCCTGCGGCAATCGCTGTACACGCTGCCCCAGCCCTCCGTAGAGGCATTACTAGCCGCCGTCAAGACAAAGCGCTACACGCGTACGAAGCTTCAACGTATGTTCACACATATTTTACTGAATCATGCCAAGGCGGATATGGCTCCCTCCGAGTTGGCGAAAGCCCCCGGCTATATCCGCGTGCTCGGCTTTAACGGTGCCGGACGCGAGCTGCTGGCCCGGATGAAGCAGACAGCCACCCTTCCGGTATGGGTCAAGCTGTCAGCCGGATCGCATCCCCATCTGGACTGGGATACAGCCGCAGCCGCCATACACGCGGCCGGAATGCCACGTCCCGCCATCCGTGACATGTATGCCGATTACTTGCGGCCGCCCGTCATGGTTTGATCGGGAGCTTTTCCATATAAGTTAACGCATCGTCAAGCTTGCGAACCGGAACGAGCTTCATCTTGGTTCCGATTTGCTCGGCTTTGGCCTTGGCTTCCTTATAATTGTCCGCCGGGACGAAAAACAATTCAGCACCCTGACGGTCAGCGGCGACAATTTTATACTTTGCACCGCCGATCGCTCCAACTTTACCGCTCTTATCAATCGTACCCGTACCGGCAACACGATATCCCTTGCTCAGATCACCCGGTGTCAGTTGGTTATAGATCTCCATCGTAAACATCAAACCAGCCGAGGGTCCGCCTACATCTGTTGACGTAAAATGAATCGTTTTACGTTCATCCTTCGGCTCTACTTTCTGAACCGTGGCAATGCTGACTCCAAAACCGGGTCGTTGCTTGCCCGTCTCGCTGTCTGTGATGGTCATTAATGGAGCTTGCACCGTCAGCAGCTTGCCATCACGTTTTAGCTTCACTTTGGCCATGGTTCCTGCCTTTTCATCCTCCAAGGCGTTTCGGATGGAACGATTATCCGCCACCTTCACCCCGTTCAGCTCCAGAATTTCATCTCCGGGATGGAACATACTATTTGAGCCGGGCACCTTAAATACATACACATAATCCGGCACAATGCGATAAGGAATATCGGCCCGGGCATAAGCAGCCTCCATCGCAGAAGACTGGGAATCTCCCATATACCACACCTGCTCTGCTGCATATTCGTCTTCGCTCCTGCCGTGCAGTCGATCCTCCTTGCGCTGAATCTCCGAATTGGCATCCAGCTTCGATATACCCAGCATAATGACATTAGCGTAACGCGCAGATACCGTCGTCATCATAAAGGTCCCCCGTTCGCTTCGGTCGCCTTCCTGAATGGTTACCATCGGCTTGATTTCATTTGCCCCACCGGGTCCATAGATCAGATATGGGGTTGGCATATATACCAGCACATAGACCATAGCGGCCAGGATCAGAACATATCCGGTTGTAAAAAAAGCTCTATTCTGGTTTATTCGCTTCATCGGTTCTCCCCCCTCACAGCCTTAACTTCTCCTATCTCATCGAAACCAACTCTGCGCCGCCTGTTCTCAATTCTTACAAAAAAGCATATTGTTTACCGACAGCGTGTACGAGCACCCTGCGGCGATTACAAACGCGAACAAGCGCTAGAAACAACATACGATGCACTCTAATATATTTATGCACGATGAGATTCGTTTTTTAAAATGTTAAATCATATCACTTCCAGAGAGGTGAAACCTTTGCTACAAAAGGAAGCACATTCCGCTCCCTATTGGACAACCCTGTTGCTTGGCCTTGGGGCCATTCTGCTTGTGCTGGCTGTTGTCGCCTCACCGGAAGAGGTGTTCCAAGCCTCTGCCCAAGGGCTTAAGCTATGGTGGAGCATTATTTTTCCGGCCATGCTCCCTTTTTTGATGCTGTCCGAAATGTTTGTAGCCTTCGGTCTGGTGCATGGGCTTGGCGTCATTCTGGAGCCGTTCATGCGCTCCTGGTTCCGTCTTCCGGGGCGAAGCGGCTGGGTGCTGGCCCTAGGCCTGACCGCCGGATTTCCGGCTACTGCGGAAGCTGTGCGCCAATGGGCACAGCAGGAGGATATGACCAAGCGCCAGCTTAGACGACTGACCGCTATCGCTCATTTCTGCAATCCGATTACCATCCTGCTCGTTATCGGAACAGGATTGTTGCATAATGCTGCTGTAGGCGTCATGCTGCTTGCCGTTCACTGGATCTCCGGCCTATTGGCGGGATGGATTACAGTCAGACTGACTGCATCCTCAAAAGAATCGCAAAAACGGGAAACGCCAGTCGCCCTCCGGCGAACCTCTGTTTCCCGTACTTCTACCACTCTCATCCGGTCCGCATGGGACGCCACACGTTCTGCCAGAGAACGGGACGGCCGCAGCTTCGGAAAGCTGCTGGGCGAAACCGTATCCCATGCTGTACAGACGCTTATGGTGACAGGTGGATTCATTATTTTCTTTTCCGTGCTGATTCGGTTGCTATCCATATACTCAGGCCAAGGAATATTTTCTTTCATATGGCCCGCCTGGATGGAACTTCATCTCGGTTCCTATGAAATCAGCCGCCTGCCGTATGATCTCCGCACACAAGCGGCTCTGATCAGCGCCGTACTAGGTTGGGGAGGGCTATGCGGCTGGCTCCAAATCACAGCTGTCACCAAACCATCGGACAAAGGCATCACGTTCACCATATCCAGGGTGCTTCATAGCATCATCGCCTTTGTGCTTACACTCGTCGCATGGACGCCTCTTAGCCGTATGACAAGCAATACACTTCCCGCTTATGTTAGCCGTAGCTCTGTTTCTTCCTTCGCGGAAGGCGGTTATGATCCCGCCGCGCATTCCGTCATGGCGGAGAGCAGCAACCTGTGGACACAGTTGGAAAGTCCGTCGCTGTATCCCTGGCAACTAACCGTGTTGTCTATTGCGCTTCTGGGCGCGATTATACTTACACTGCTTGTCATTTCCTTTATTGCTTCATGGTGGAGCCGCCGCGCTTGGCGTTGACCTTGGCACGCAGCGCATCCTCGACCTCAGGAGCCACCAGATCTACGACCTTGCCGTCAAAATGGGCGATTTCCTTCACCATACTGGAACTCAGATATGAATAAGTCGGGTTCGTCATCATAAAGATCGTTTCTGCATCCGGGTTCAGCTTATGGTTTGTGGAAGCCAATTGCAGCTCGTATTCAAAATCTGTCACTGACCGGATTCCTCTGACGATAACCTGAGCCCCTTTTTCACGTACATAATTGGCTGTCAGGTCACGGAAGCTGTCCACCTCAATGTTCGGAATATCGCGGGTTACCGTCCGCAGCAGCTCCATTCGCTCCTCCAGAGAAAACAGTGGATTTTTACTAATATTGTTAAGTACCGCGACAATCAGCAGATCAAACTGCCTCGCCGCTCTTTGAATAATATCCTGATGCCCCATCGTCACGGGATCAAAGGTCCCCGGATATACGGCAATACGTGGTTTGTGCTCAGTCATGATGGTCCTCCCCGCCTGATTCGGTTATGCCGGATTTTTCCATTCCGGCCTCAGTATGTTCTGTATCGTCCTGTTGCTTTGCTGCAAAGCGGTAGATAGATAACGTTGTTTCGCCATAGACCGCTTTTCTGACCTGTTCGAACGGCCCAAAGCTTTCCGGGTACTCATGTCCCGATTCATACTCCAGCACAATGACTGCCTCAGAACGAAGCAAGTCCAGTTCAGCCATACGGCTCATCAATTCATCACCATGCTTGAGACGATAGGGCGGGTCCAGAAAAACAGCATCAAAAAGAGCTCCACGTTTTGCCAGCGCTTTGAGCGCTCGTCCGGCATCATTGCGGAACACTTCAGCCTGTCCTTCCAATCCGGTTTTTCGCAAATTTTCTTTAATGACATCAATACTTTTCGATTCCATATCAATAAAGACTGCCTTGTCCATTCCTCGGCTAAGCGCCTCTATACCCAGGCCGCCGCTGCCTGCAAACAGATCAAGCGCGACTCCCCCCTCAAAATAAGGACCTATCATGCTAAATAGCGCTTCCTTGACCTTATCCGTGGTCGGCCGCGTCCCTGTGCCGGGAACTGCCTTTAACGGCCTTCCTTTGGCACTACCCGATACCACTCTCACGCTGAAACTCACCTATTTTCTATATGTGTTCATAACCATATAAAGATTATGACGTTATCGTACCACATGGATCGCCGTTTGAAAAACGCAGGATTTGAGGAGGTATAAAAAACCATATCGTGGGCATCCTTAGGATATCGGCATTCAACCAATGTCGTAGACAACCGCGGAGAAGACTTACGTTTCCCCATAAGCTCTTCGTCCGGTTTCTCCTCTCCCATTCGGGCGCTCTTATTGGAGCGCCTGATTTTTTTTGCAAAAAAAAGAAGCTGCTCACTGGCAGCCTATGTATATAAGGGAATGAAGTTATACTATTTAAGCAGCTCCTCGGGCGTATCTCCCTGATAGACATACACATAACTCGCTACCGATACAGCAAATGCAGCAAACATAGACAACGAGGTAGCCAGACCATATACGATTTTTTTCACCATTTTCCTCACCTCCTTTTCCGAATCAACGTCAGGCTCTGGACTAGAAAAGCAACAGCCACTACAGAGGAACCGATTACAAAATTAGTACATACAAGCAGGGAAGATAACAGTCGCAGGAGGGGATAAAACCGGGATGGAATGCGAGACTGCTTTTCAATTCTGGACGGGGCAAACCATAGGACAAGAAGCAGGGATAATCCGGTGAAGAGGTTTGTCCACCAATCATGTAAAGAGATACAGGATATGGCTGTAAAAGCTACAGAGGTCGCCACAACACATGCCATCCCTGTTTTTAGATGGATCCCTCCTGATATTTGGCGCAACAAGGCAAAAACCACCAGAATCATCACAGCTTCTGCCGTCCGCCCGGTAACGAACGAGGCAACTAAGGTCAGCACAATAATCATGGAAGCATTAATAATGAGAGCTAGCGCATATTTAAGCACCGGGATGGAGGCCGGATGATCCGGCACAGTCCGTTTGATCTGGTTAGCAAGCTTGAAAGCCATGGTTTCAATCATCCCGATACTCCTTTCCAATCGCATAATAGATGAAGAATCCCGATACCAGTGCAAAAAACATCATATTTAACCATACCTCGTTGTAGTACAGCACGATAGAGGTGGATATGAGAGATAAAATAATGAGCGTAATCACAATGCCGTATTCAGCTTTAAATTTAAGCTTTTTGAAATTAGCGGCAAACCCGATGCCTTTTCGATACAAAATAAATGTAATGAGCAGTCCTGCCACCGCACTTATCGTTTGCAGCAGATAGCCCTTCAAGGAACCGCCCTGTAGCTCAGAGACTGGCAGGCTCCCGAACATCACTTTTAAAAGCACCGACTGAATAACCGCATAAGCAAAATAACCGGTAACCGTCATAATGCCTGACCACACAATCGGAATTTTCACCACCGTAGCGAGCAAAAAAATAAAAAGCAGCATGTTAATGACAGGCACCAGATAAGCGAGGGAAAATTCCTCTCTCAGCAAATAACTTTGCAGGTTCATAAACAGGTTCACAAAAATCGCTTGCCATACATAAGGGGTCATTTTAACTTTAAAAATACTAAGAATGAGCGTAAACACCGCCACTCCTTCAAGCGTGGAAAAAAGCAAAAAGCCGACAGGCTTCTCAAGCATACGTGCATCTCCTTTTCAATTCCAACAAATCTCATCGGTGTATTCAAAAAACTTGGATGTACATCGAATATAAAGGGCTGTGACCTACTTTTCAAGAGGTCTTTTCAATGATTTGATAGATTTCTTTAAGCACTTCAACGAAATGTTATCGGATGCAGAAGGAAGTTACAGCTCAAGCAACACTTTCCTTGACCGAATCTTCCTGTGAGCGCACAGACTTCATACGTGATATGATCTTTTTTCCCCAACGGATGCCGGGTTGCTCGATCCATGAATAGGTGAGCCAGGACAAACCTGTGGTCAACAGCAGTGTCATAACAAACATAAGGGTCAAATTAACAACGGGGGAAAATGGTAGCTCAATCTGGCTTACAATCTCCAAAGCAAGCATATGCGTCAAATACATACTGTAGCTAAGGCAGCCGATCCATGACCATCCCCGGTTTAACAGCCAAAATGGCTGCCAGTGATACAAAGCATAGGCTCCCAGCAGCAACAGGACACCGATGAGATAATCCGTCATACCTGTACAAAGAGCAAACAGTATGGAGCCAAGCAGCAATACGCCGCTGAACCGGTCCACACTTTTCCAATGCCGCTCGTCTTTCCATATCAGGAACAACAATATACCCAGTCCGAAGACAGGCAGTTGGTTCGGAAACCATAAATACAGATAATGCCCCCACAACGGGTGATCACTGATCCATGGAGCATTCGCAAACACCGTGTTCAGCCCAAAACTCAGTAGGAGCGTGCCCATCACAAACCAGGCAGCATGCCGGATCGATCGGATCAGTTTAAATAATAACGGCACGCACAGATAAAACATACATTCCACCGCAATGGACCATTCCACACCGATGATGCTGTTGATCCAGTACGGATTCAGGCCATTCAGAAACAAGATATGAGCTGCGATATTCGCGACAGTGACTCCTTCCTGATCCCCAAGCCAGAAACGGGGCCCTGTCCCGTTCACAACCAAATAGATGATTAACATAACGTAATACAAGGGAGCAATTCGAAAAAAACGACGCACCAGATACGCCGAGATACGTTCTTTTCTGTCACCCGAACGTCTGCTCAAAGACAGAAAGAGTGTAAAAGCACTGGCCAGATAAAATAAAGCGACCCCTTTCGCTCCCAAGCTCAAACCCTTTTGCAACCATCCGTTTAATCCATCCACGTGCTGGCTGACATGTACAAGCAACACGCCCATAATTGCCAGCGCTCTCAGCGTATCTACAAATTGCAGCTTGTTATGTTCCGTTTCACCCTTGGTTCCTGGCATCGTAACCCTCCATATCCATTCTCTCAGGATACATTTTGTATCTATAATACACAAAACGTATCGTTAAAGTAAATATGTCGGTATGAAAAAAAAACACCCTCCAGCCGCAATGACATGCGGCCAGAAGATGTTCATTTTTCATGCTATAAACGCCTGTTTCCTTCCCTTGCAAGGACTATTATAACGATTTATTTGTTTAAATGAAATGGCACAGTCGTTACGATGACGTCTTTATAATTGATCAGATAAGCTCTCATCAGCAAGCTGGTCTGGTTGTGCAAAATATTTTCCCACCAGTGCTTCGTGATGAATTGCGGAATAAGGACGGTAATATGATCTTCGTCCGCTTTTTTCCACTCCACCGTATCAATGAACTTGCGAAGCGGATTGATAATGCTCCGATAACGGGATTTCAGCACCACCAATCGGATACCTACATCCCACTCTTCCCATTTTTGCTCCATCTTGCGGATCGCTTCATCATCAACACCTACATATACTGCAACCACATTATCCGACAAGGTCTTGGCATAGCTGATGGTATTCATCACGACCCGTGTAATACCAGCTACCGGAATAATGATTGTATTGCCTTTGACCATAGGTTTATCCTTCGTAATATCTATCCGCAATTGCTCGGCTGTATTTTTATAATGTCCATTGATCTTCATAAAGAAATACAGTACCAGAGGCAGGAAGATAAACACCATCCACACCTGACTAAACTTGGTGAAAATAAAGATAAGCGTAATGGACAGCGTGGTCAGCATTCCAATGGTATTAATAGCAAGCTTGACGACCCAGCCTGACGGCTTGAGACGAATCCAGCGAATCATCATTCCCAACTGGGAAAGCGTAAACGGGATAAATACCCCTACTGCATACAGCGGGATCAGATTTCCTGTATTGCCGCCAAATACGATGACCAGCAAGGCTGAGAAAATACTCAGAAACAGGATCCCGTTCGAGTAACCGAGCCGATCTCCGCGAACCATGAACATATGCGGCATGTATTTGTCTTTAGCCAGCATAAATGCGAGCAACGGAAAAGCCGAATAGGCTGTATTCGCCGCCAAAAACAGGATCAGCGCCGTCACGCCCTGAATGATGTAATACATCACACCACGCCCGAAAGTGGCGTTCGCAATTTGCGAAATGACCGTTTCATGCGGATTTGGACGAACACCATACCAATAAGCCAGCAGGCTGATTCCGATGAACATACACCCGAGAATCAAGCCCATCATCATCAGCGTAGTTGCCGCATTTTTGGCAGCAGGCTTGCGGAAGTTCGGAATGGCATTCGAGACAGCCTCTACCCCGGTTAGCGCCGAGCAACCTGAGCTGAACGCCTTCAGCAGCAGAAACAGACTGACGTTGGATACCGTAGCTCCAAATTGCGGTGCCGCAGCATGGGCTCCTCCTGCCACGTAATGGATGATACCGCTAATAATCAGGACAAAGATCGAAACCACAAACAAATAAATCGGTGCAGCCAGCACCGAGGCCGATTCCGTTACCCCGCGCAAGTTCATAATAGTCAAAAAGATGATCATGATCAGTGCAATCGCAATCCGATGATCATGCAATGATGGAAACGCCGATGTAATGGCATCTGTACCCGCCGACGAGCTAACTGCAACCGTTAGAATATAATCGACCAGCAAAGATCCGCCTGCAATCAGACTCGGTGCCCTGCCCAAATTGTCCTGAGCGACGATATAGGCACCACCACCACCGGGATAGGAAAAAATAGTCTGTCTGTAGGACAGGATCAGAATAACCAGCAATCCCAATACCGCAATGGATATAGGAATGGAATACCATAGGGCAGCGAAGCCCGCTGTAATCAAAACAAGCAGAATTTGCTCCGTTCCGTAAGCTACAGAGGACAACGCATCCGAGGACAGGATGGCCAGAGCCTTAAGCTTGTTTAGTTTCTCATCTTCAAGAGCCGTCGATTTTCGTGGACGACCGATTAGTAATCTTTTGACTTTACTCAGCATTTCGTTAACTCCTTCTTTGGATGAGGGTTTTGCAGAAGAACTTTGGATCATATGTTATTATGTCACCTGAACCTCAGATTGATGAAACAAATGAACTATTATTTTATACTCCCTCATCCGAAAAAAAACAATAAGGAATGCTCCCTAAAAAGAGCATTCCCGCGTAAGAAAGAGTATTTCGATTAAATACCCTTATAAATACAATAATTTGAACCTTTCAGGGGTAATTCCTTCGGCCTTGCGGAAAGTCGCCACAAAATGACTGACATCACGGAACCCTACGCGCTCGGCGACCTCTTTGACCGTTAAGTGCGGGAAATCAGTCATCATTTCCTTAGCCTTGCGCAGACGTATGACGATCAGATAAGCGTAAGAGGTCACACCGAATGCCTGCTTGAATAATGTATTCAAATGACGGGCGCTGACATTCATCATCACCGCCATATCGGACAGGCCGATATCCGGGCTGGCATAATTTTCTTCCATAAAAGCCAGCACAGGCCCCAAACGTTCTACATTATGAGACAAGGAAGGCATAGAGCTGTATTGACCATGTTTGCGCAGCAAAGTTAGAAAGCGGTACATATTGGCCGAAGCGTCCAGCCCTGATAAATCCCGTTCACTCACCATAGAATGAAGCATACTTTCTCCAAAGCTGTGCAGTTCACTATGGGCGTCCCAATGATACCCGCGTGTATGCTTCAACCCTAGCTCAGTCAGTACAGCAGTGGCTATCGGTCCGTCAAACGTAATGTACAGCGTTCGCCATACTTTCGTCGCCCGGCTGTAAGCGTGGGACTCGCCCGGCAGCAGCAGAACTCCAGCATGTTCTCCCAAACGGAAAGAGCCCCCCTTGAAAGTGAATACCCCCTCCCCGGACACGGTCTGTATCCAGTGAAAGCAGGGATAGCCCTCCGGCCGGGATACATCCTCCTGCCTGCTGTTAAATCCGATACTTTCGATAAAAAGCGGTAAAGAATGCTCACGCGTAGTTAGAAAAAATCGCAAATGATGGGGAGTTAAAATCATACAAGGCACCTCCGGCGCACGCGGTTATGTATTCCTTAATGCAGATCCATATTGTTATATCCATGTTCATTTTATTATATTTAAAAGCGTTTACTTGTATTATAAGATAGAATTATTCTTATATATAGAGGTGATTGGCATGATAAGCGGTAAACTGCCTAAAGTATTTTACGGCGGAGATTACAATCCTGAGCAGTGGGATGACACCACACATCAGGAGGACTTACAGATGTTCCAGCTGGCAGGAATTGATATCGCCACAGTCAACGTATTTTCCTGGGCTAAAATTCAGTCGGATGAAATCACATATCATTTTGAATGGCTGGATCAATTCATCGATAGTTTACATGAAAGCGGTGTCTTTGTGTGTCTTGCCACCAGCACTGCGGCTCACCCTGCCTGGATGGCGACCCGATATCCGGATATTCTCAGGGTCGATGCCGACGGGCGCAAACGAAAATTCGGCGGACGCCACAATTCCTGTCCGAACAGTCCCACCTACCGCAAATATGCGGAGAGCATGGCTGACCGACTAGCAGAACGCTACAAAAATCATCCTGCGATCCTCGTGTGGCACGTGTCCAATGAGTACGGCGGGGATTGCTATTGCGATAACTGTGCTGCTGCATTCCGGGTGTGGCTCAAACAAAAATATGGAACACTGGAAAAAGTGAACAGGGTATGGAATACTTCGTTCTGGGGACACACCTTCTATGATTGGAATGAAATTGTACCTCCAAATAATCTGAGCGAGCATTGGGGCGAGAATCACTCCACCTTTCAGGGCATTTCCCTTGATTACGCACGCTTTAATTCAGACAGTATGCTGGAATGCTATTTGCTGGAGTATAACGCGATCAAAAAGCATATCCCCGAAGCTGTCATAACGACTAATCTGATGGGCTTTTTCAAGCAACTGGACTATTTCAAATGGGCAAAGCACATGGATATTGTATCTTGGGACAGCTATCCGCGGGCTAATACCCCACCGAGCTATACCGCGATGACCCACGATCTGATGCGCGGTCTTAAGGATGGGCAGCCGTTTATGCTGATGGAGCAAACACCGAGTCAGCAAAACTGGCAAGCGTACAATTCACTCAAGCGGCCTGGCGTCATGCGGTTATGGAGTTATCAGGCGGTAGCACATGGCGCAGACACGGTCATGTTCTTCCAGCTTCGCCGTTCCATCGGAGCCTGTGAGAAATTCCATGGGGCCGTGATTGAGCATGTCGGTCATGAGAATACACGCGTATTCCGGGAGGTGGCACAGCTCGGCAGCGAGCTTGGCACATTAGGTAATACACTGCTGGATGCAACCGTAAACGCAAAAGTAGCCATTTTGTTCGATTGGGATAATTGGTGGGCACTGGAGAAATCAAGCGGTCCTTCTGTAGCGCTGAATTACGTCGATCAGGTGCATAAATATTATGCCGCCCTCTTCCGCCGTAACGTCCAGGTAGACTTGATTTCCGTGGAATCAGATTTCCAGAAATATGATCTCATTATCGCGCCTGTACTCTACATGGTCAAGCCGGGTACAGCGGAAAAACTGGAACAATTTACTGAACATGGCGGCACCTTTGTCACCACCTTTTTCAGCGGAATTGTAAATGAAAACGATCTGGTCACAACCGGAGGATATCCGGGTAAGCTGCGTAAGCTTCTTGGAGTTTGGGTAGAAGAAATTGACGCGCTTTTGCCGGAGTCACGCAATCGGATCGTATTGAAGGAACAGGTAGGAGCATTACAAGGGGAATATGAATGCGGCTTGCTCTGCGACCTGCTGCATAGCGAAGGTGCCGAGGTGCTGGCGGAGTATGGCGATGACTTTTATCAGGGAATGCCCGTACTGACACGCAATCGTTTTGGTCAAGGCGAAGCATGGTATGTTGCTTCAGACCCTGAAGAAGCTTTCCTGGACGGCCTGCTGGGCTATATTTGTGAGGAAAAAGGGATTCCGTCCTTGCTGCGTGCTCCTGCGGGTGTGGAGGCCAGCGTGCGCTCCAAGGATGGAAAATCGTATTTGTTCATCCTGAACCATAACGCCCAGAAACAGAATTATCATCTGGATGAACAAAAAGGACATGAGCTGCTCAGCGGCGAATTCCTGGAAGGAGATGTTACCATCGAAGGCTATGGCTTTCATGTGCTGGAATTATCATAAATATTTAATACCTCACATTATCGTTCACTTTACGGTATAAGTGCAATTTCAGGTATCAAAGGAGTTCATCATGAAACGACTGCTATGGATTGGCAGCTTGTCTTATTTTTTAATTGGCCTGGCGCACGTGGTTGTAGGGTCTCTGCTGCCCGTGCTGCTGGACCACTATGACCGGAATTATACGGAGGGCGGAAGTCTGATCTTCGCCCAATTTTCCGGTTTTCTGGCTGGCGTCCTGCTGTCGCCATGGCTTGCAAGGCAATTAGGCAAACGCCGGACGCTGGTATTCGCCTTGCTACTGCTGTGTGCAGCAGAAGGGCTCTACTCATTGCTGCCCCCATGGGGTTGGCTATATGCCGTCGGAGCGGCAGCCGGCTTTGGCTTCGGTATGGTGGAAGCGGTCATCGGCACCATCGTGATTAGCGGTATTACCGAAGGAACGGGCGCAGCTATGAGCCGTCTGGAAGTCTTCTTCGGGATCGGCGCGTTAGCAATGCCCGCGGTTGCCAGCCAGTTGATCGCCCTTGGCTGGTGGCGGCTGGCCTTCCCTGTTATCTCCGTCTGTGGAGCGGTGGCAGTCGTAGCCTGGCTACGGGGATCCTTCGGCAAGCTGGATGCCGTATTGGACGAATATGAGCGTCGTGGGGAAAAGCATATGCATTCCGGCTCGGCCCCACATTCTCCATCCACGGGAGCTTCTAAAGGGGGCCCTGCGGGAAATTGGCTGCTGCTGGCACTGTTTATCATCTTTTTCTTTATCTATGTAGGGACAGAAATGAGCTTGGCCAATTTCCTGCCTTCTATGTTCATTGAACGGCTGGGCCTTACACAAGCTGAGGCGGCACTCAGTGTTACCTGCTTCTGGCTGGCAATGGCGGCCGGGCGGCTGTTCGCAGGCAACATTGCCGATCGTTACGGCTATGGTGTCTTTGTCGCCCTAAGCTCACTGGCGGCGACCATGCTGCTGTGCGTGTTCCCGCTGATCAAGGGCACTGCTGTTACCTTTGTCCTTATTGCGCTCCTGGGGCTGGGCATGTCCGGCATATTTTCCATCGCACTCGTTTTTGCCAGCAAAATGATGCCAGGCACAGAAGAATCCACCACCAGCCTGCTGATTGGTGCAGGTGGAGTCGGGGGTGCTCTGCTGCCCTTATGGCTCGGAAACAGCATGGATCGTGGCGGAGCAGTCGCTTCAGCCTGGTTGCTGGCAGGCTTCGCTTGTATCTTGTGCCTGCTTGGCGGCATTCTGTACGCTATATACATGCGCAAAAAACGGCTTCAAACTGCTTCATAATTACGGCACGTTTCTTCTGGCGCCTTCGGCTGTTCCTTGGTGTGAACCAAGGTAACAGCCGGGGGCGCTATTTTTATATAACTAGATGAATGTACCTGTACAAAGACCCATTTTTATCCAAAATTAGATCATTGCCTATCAACCACAGGACAGATGTCCATGCCTGCCTTGGATGAATGGAGTAGTATACAACAAATCGATATGGAGGTGTTTGTATTGGGTCGTCCCGAATTGAAACGAAAGAAAGGCCGTAAAAAAGACGTTTTTATCCGCTCTTGGTTTAGTAAAAAACGTCCGAAGAGAAAATGCCATTCGAAACGAAAGTGCTTTTGCAAGGAAATCGTCGTCAGAAAGCAAATCGTCCGTGTAAATATACCTCAAAATGTTTTAGGTATAACAGGCGCAACTGGAGCTATAGGTGTAGCAGGTAACGTAGGTGCAGCGGGCACTGTGGGTGCTGCTGGAGCCGTCGGAACTGCGGGAAATGTCGGGGCTGCCGGTAATGTGGGTACTGCGGGCACCGTTGGGACTGCCGGAAATGTAGGCGCAGCGGGGGCTGTGGGCACTGCGGGCGCTGTTGGAGCTGCGGGTGCGGTAGGACCAGTAGGTCCCGTAGGTCCTGCGGGCATTCCAGGGGCAGTCGGTCCAGCAGGTCCTGCGGGCGTTGCAGGGGCGGTCGGTCCTGTAGGTCCTGCGGGTGCGGTAGGTGCCACTGGGGCTACGGGTACCGCAGGAGCGACGGGGTCCACCGGGGCTACGGGAGCTACAGGAACCGCAGGTGGAATAGCTCAGTTTGGTTATATCTACAACTTAGGATCCCGAGTCGTTCCAATAGAAGCGGATGTCATTTTCGATACGAACGGTATACTTACACCTGGAATTACCCACGCTCCCGGCACTACGCAGATTGCAGTTACCGATGCGGGGAACTATGAAGTTAACTTTTCAGTATCGGGTGTAGAGCCAGGCCAATTTGCCATATTTATCAATGGCACTCTGGCAGCAGGAACCATATACGGCTCAGGAGCTGGTACGCAGCAAAACACAGGGCAGGCCATCCTCGCTCTAGCATCCGGTGATGTTCTTACCCTGCGAAATCATAGCTCTGCCGCTGCGGTTACCCTGCAAACCTTGGCTGGAGGTACCCAAGCCAACGTAAACGCTTCTGTCGTTATCAAAAAATTAAGTTAGACATGGATACATCCGGTTTAACGTATGGCTGACCTGCCTGCTCATCTGCTAATATCAAACACCAGCTTGTTTCCGCTTGGGTCATGGCAGAAAATCCATTCTCTTCTCCATGGGTTGCATGGCCGTCAAGCTCTATGTGTTTTTTAGCTTCCACAAAGATCCATCGTCAGGAAGCAGCAGTATAATTTCCTTAACCCCTGTCGCATGAGCGGGAGGATGGGGGTTACCTTCTCCATTCCAACATTGCCGCCAATATGGTGATAATACCCGCCTGCGGACACAAATAACCGGGTATCAAACTTTCCTTGTACTTCAAACCCCATGGTATTCACATAAAAACGTAACGAATCTTCGATATTCGTATGAGTCATATTTTTTCCCCTGCTCCATATTTTTCATAGTATTTCAATGTGTTTATCAGTATATCAAAAAGGCTTACCCCAACTCAGGCTCGAATTGGCATAAACCTTGATTTAATAAGTGAGTATCATTCACTCCAATAGCTTAAAACGCCATAATAATTCCTTTGTCATTGGCATACATCGAACTGATTCCTCTGGTGGACACAATCAGAATATCCTTAAATTGATAGCGGTTCTTCAACGCATTCATTAGCTTCTCCGCAAGCCCGGGATTATTACAATGGGTAATTACAATGCTTTCCCCCTCCGTAGCCCGACCACTTCTTTCAATTGTATCTGCCAGCTTTTCAATGATTTGATTTTGACCACGCGCTTGGGTAAACAATGCGATATTTCCGTCACCGTCTGAACCCAAAATGGGTCTGATATGCAGGAATGAAAGTATCTTTCCCGTAATTTTATTCATTCGTCCGTTCTTCACCAGATTGTCCAGGTTCTCTAGCACAAAATAGGTTTTCATCTTCGTGATAAAGCTTTCCAGTGAAGAAATAATCTCTCCTTTATGATACCCCTCGTCGATCAGCTTGCGTAATTTTAGAGCTAACAATATTTGTCCAGCCGATGCGCTTTTCGAATCGAATACATGAACATCAGCCCCTTCTTCCTCCGCCATATCCTTACCAACCAATGCACTTGAATACGAACTGGACAGATTGCTGGATATTGTAATGGCAAAAGAAGTATGCTCACCTTGAAATGCTTCCTTATACAGCATAGGTGACGGTGAAGCCGATCCGATCTTGGTTGTACAGGCTTTCATTTCTTCCATAAACTGAGGTAAATCTAGCGTTTCATCATCTATAAAGCATTTTTCTCCCAAAGTCATGTTTAACGGGATCGTCGTGATTTTCATTTCTTCTCTAAGCTCTGGCGTTAAGTCACAGCAGCTATCTGCTACTATTTTATACCTCATCCTGTACACCCTCACATTATGTTATTTTTCCAGTAGAAGAATCCGCATTCATGATACTTATGGAAAGCTCGATCAATCGTATAAATTCCTTGACATCGTCCTCACCCAAACCCTCTACCAGTGCTTCAAAATAGCCTTCAATTCTCTCTTGTTTTTGTTTAATCAGGGATGCACCTTCTGATGTGAGCCTTACACACATTCGTCGTCTGTCATGCTCAGACATTTCCATGGTCACATAGCCTTTTTTTCTTAAGGCCGTAAGCGCTGCCGTAATTCTTGATCTGGATACATGCAGGTGGTCACTGAGTAAGGATGGATTAATTTCATCATCTTGATGCTGAACTAAATATTGAAGCACATGGTTTTCCCCTTGGATAAGCTCCGTCAGGCTGCTGAATAATTCCATGTCATAAATCCGGTTAACGGATTCTCTCAAATCATCCCTTAATTCATAATCTTTCATAGTGAACCTCCGTAAAACGCATAATACATATAGTTAACTATTAATACTATGTACTATAATGAATTACTGACGATAATAACAATGAATTATTTGTGAATTTTAACACATAGAGGAGTTGTTACATTAGATGAAACCATTTACTCTTCGCCAATCCCAAAATTCCGATGTTGAAACCATTGCTAATTTACGGGCCATTGTACTGCGTAACGATTTAACCAGGTTAGGAAGATTTGATGAAGAAAAAGTTCGTCAACGCTTCCGTGATGCATTCGACTCTGTACATACCTGGATCATCGAAGTAGATTCTTCTTTTGTTGGTTGCATAGCTTTTAAACCGACGTTAGACGGTTATTTATTGGAGCATTTTTATATTCACCCCAATTACCAAGGTAAAGGGGTCGGCAGTCAAGTATTAAGAAATCTACTTGAACAAAATGATGTAAAAGGAAACCGCGTAACCTTAAATGTCCTGCAAGGAAGCTCTGCCAGACGTCTTTATGAACGGTTTGGTTTTAAAGTTGAAAGTGAGGATCCTATTGACGTTTACATGTCCTTAATCGTAGAGGGACATTCCAAAACCGTCGAAGGATATTAGCATCTATATAAACTGAACTTAAAGGTTTCATGTATTGCCACTGCGCATTCGGAGTCAGCTTATATAGAAGAAAAGGCCAACCAGTAAATGCTGGTTGACCTCATCATTTGAAGACTGCCGTACATTTCTTAACGGTAAGAACAGCCTTTTAAGGTGATAATATAGTTTCGTTATAACACCGATTTGACGGTGTCTTGGACTTGCTTCAACAGTCCTTTATAGCCATCTTCATCAAGGTAGCCGATACTTCCAAGCAGTAAATGACCAACGGATTCAATTCCAACGAAATCAAAAATACCCGTATCTGAAGTGATCTTCAATCCTGCGCTCATTCCGATTTCATCGTAGATCGCGTTGGGGGTACCGTGTGTATTCACAATAAAACCTTTTTTACCTGAAAGGAGCTTATTAATCCCTTCCGGACCAGCCGTATATGCAAAGCCGTAGGCAAATACACGATCAACGTAACCTTTCAGGATTGCAGGAAGACCTGTCCACCAAATGGGAGAAATAAAGGTGATCGTATCGGACTGCGAGATAAATTCCTGCTCTACTTTGATATCAGTTGGAGCTTGCCCAGCTCTCATAGCGGCAGTATCCTCAGGTTTTAATACAGGTTGAAAATCAAGGGCATATAGATCGCGTACAACGACTTCGTCACCTTTTTCTTTCAAGGTATTTATAACAGTTTCCAGTATCGCGTGATTGAAACTTTCAGCGTTAGAGTGAGCATAGATGATGAGATGTTTCATTTCAATAACCTCCAGATGTTTTATTGTTATTTCAGAAAACATATAGATATCTATGCATTTACTCAAAAAAATTTATAATCTGTTTTTTACATGTTCCAGCAGATATTCCAGTTGTTCTTTTTCTTCGTCTTTGAGACCACCATAAATGGTTTCTTTTAATCTATTGGAGATCGCCTCAAATACAGGCTCCAGCTCTTTCCCCTTATCGGTCAGATATATCAGGGTAACTCTGCTATCCTCCCTTTCTTTTTTTCTTTCGACATACCCCAACTTCACTAGCTTGTCGATCAGAACAGTGACTGTGGGCTGCTGACGAGAAATTTTTTGCGTCAATTCTTTGATAGAAAGCCCGTCCTTTTGATAGAGGAACATTAATATTCCACCATGGGAAGGAACAATCCCTTCAACTCCATTTGATTCAAGCTCAGACACGATCAATTTATTGATCGAGTCTCTAATGGTTCCTATCAGTGCAGCTGCATTATTTTTTAACATACAAGCATTATTACATAGACATCTATATATATCAAGTATTTGTGTCAGTCTGATTTGGTTCTAATGTATGAATGCTCTCATCTCACAGACGCATTAAAAAGCCAAAATACCCGAAGTTCCTTACATGACTTTGAGTATTTTGGCTTACATTGTTTATTTTATGAAATGAAGAGGGTCCGAAGCGTGAGATATTTTAGTTGAGCATTTTAAGTGCCTCAGGTGTGAAGGTTTGAAGATCATGAATTCGACCTTCACGTATTTTCGTAGCCCATGCAGGATCGCCCAGAAGCGCACGCCCAACAGCTACCAAATCAAATTCATTGTTGTCCAGCCGTTCCAGAAGTTCATTAATATCTTGGTGTCCTGCCTCTTTCCCTTCCGTATAGAGACTTACAAAATCCTCATCCAGGCCTACAGAGCCAACCGTAATCGTGGTTTTTCCAGTCAGCTTCTTCACCCATCCGGCAAAACTCAGATCGGAGCCTTCAAATTCAGGAACCCAAAAGCGACGTGTCGAGCAATGGAAGATGTCCACGCCCGCTTGTACTAATACATTGAGGAATTGCTCCAGTTTATCCGGTGTATCGAACGGCTTTGCGTTGTAATCATTCATTTTCCATTGGGATAGGCGCATGACAATAGGGTAGTCAGGGCCAACCTCAGCACGAATAGCTTCCACAAGCTCAATGGCGAATTGAGCACGCTTTATGATATCGCCACCATAGCGATCCGTACGTTGGTTCGTTCTCTCCCAAAAGAATTGATCAACCAGATAGCCGTGCGCTCCATGAATTTCAACGCCGTCAAAGCCCAGTCGTTTTGCATTCGCAGCTGCATCGGCATAGGCCCCAATGACCTTGATGATTTCTTCTTCTGTCATCGGCTCGGTCACTTTATTTCCTTCCAAGTCCAGCCCCGATGGACCAATCGACAGCGCTTCCGGGTTCGGCTGAGATCCCAACGGACGAGCCATCCCCATATGCCAAATTTGTGGAAAAATTTTGCTACCGGCTTCATGAACCTGTCTGACCACTTCAGCCCAACCGTTTAAAGCCGCTTCCCCATAAAAATTTGGCACCCTCGGCTCACTTGTTCCAGCCGGATGGTCAATCACTGCACCTTCAGTAATAATAAGACCTACACCATTTGGTGAAAAGGCGCGGCCCATGGCGGGCATTACAATACGAGTCTGTAAGGTCAGATTATGAATGGTATAAGGTTGAAATAAAGCTTCTGTTGAATGGACATTTTGCTGTTGATTACTCATGAATAGTATCTCCTCCATTTTCTTTTATCGTGTTTAGCATTTATATAAAAATTTGGTACACCATCAAGCGGTGTGCAATTGAAATGTTAGCAATGTTTAATTTATCATTCAACCAACAAAATGTTCATTCTGTTGCTTAACCAAAAGGGTTATGAAATTGTTGTATAACTAAATTCACTTGTTGACAAAACAACACATGTTTATAATGGGGGAATCATTCGATTTACCTGAAAGGAGTGTCTTGAGGATGCCTGGTGTAACTTCACCTAACCCAAACGATCCGCGCGTCATTCGAACACGTAGATTAATTCTCGACGCATTCGTTGACCAATTAAATAAGAAAGACTTCTACACTATTACGATCAATGACATTACCCAAAAAGCCACCATTAACCGTGCTACGTTCTATGCACATTTTCAAGATAAATATGCACTGCTTGAAACCCTTTTGTCAGATGGATTTTCGAAGTATGTAATCAATAGAATTGATGCTGAGGCACATTTGACCGAGGAGACCATTCAGAAGCTTATTCTTTCATTATGTGACTATCATGACACAAGTAACCAATGCGTCCATAAATATAATTCAGTGGCGCCGATCCTGGAAGAACATATCAAGAATCAATTAGAGCAATTCATACTTCAGATCATAACAAGAGAAACAAACAATACAGATCAAAGAACGTTAGAACTTGCTGTAACTATTTTAAGCTGGTCCATTTATGGTGTAACCTTTCGCTGGAATGTGGAGGGAAAAAAAGAATCCCCTGCGGCCTTAGCCGAGAGAGTCGTGCCATTAATATTTAATGGGGTTGTCTTATCTCTAGTCTCACAAATCTCTTAGCAGAAAATGCGAAAGGGCCGTTCCCAGTGTTCATCGATGATTTCCTGGGACAGCCCTTATAGTATATAACAAAATAATATCAGCTTTTATTTAAAGAATTTTCTTAAACATCTTGATGACTTGTTCTTTGGTAGGTATGAACGGATTGCCCGGAGCGCAAGCATCCTTCATGGAGTTTTCGGCAAGCAGATCCAAATCCACTTCATTTACACCCAGTTCAGAAAGTTTGGAGGGAATCCCTACTTCCTTCGACAGGTCTTTAATTCTTTGGATGACATAATCTGCGCATTCCTTATCTGTTTTCCCCTTGTCTTCAAAACCGATAACCTTAGCGATGGCACGAAACTTCTCTGGTACATGCTTCGCGTTCTCCTCCTCCACAATCGGCAGTAGCATGGCATTGCAAACACCATGAGGCAAATCGTATACGCCGCCAAGCTGATGCGCCATGGCATGAACGTAACCCAATCCAGCATTATTAAACGCAAGTCCTCCCAAGAAGATGGCGAAAACCATTTGCTCACGAGCTTCTATATCATGGCCGTTTCTCACCGTACGGGCCAAATGATTAAAAATAATCTCTACTGCTGCCAAAGCGGTCGCATCCGTAACAGGATAGGAACCTGGAGTAACCAAAGCTTCAATGGCATGGGTCAAAGCATCTAATCCTGTAGCTGCCGTTAACGCGGCGGGTTTGTCAACCATCAGTTCAGGGTCGTTGACCGAAATAGTAGCTACACTATTCTTGTCAACCATAACCATTTTGACCTTGCGCTCTTCGTCCGTAATGACATAATTGATCGTGATTTCAGCCGATGTTCCTGCCGTGGTATTAATAGCGACAATAGGCAGCGATTTATGCTTGGCTTTATGAACGCCCTCATACTCGGTTATATGTCCCCCATTGGTAGCAATAATGCCGATTCCCTTAGCCGTATCCTGTGGAGATCCTCCACCAATGGAAATTAAAAAGTCACATCCGTTTTCTTGCAGAAATTGAACGCCATCATGTACATTTTTACAGGTCGGATTGGGTTTGACCTCATCATATACCATATAGTCCAAGCCAATCTCATCCAACACGGATGTGACCTTGCCTGCAATACCGCTTTTCATCAAAAACTTATCCGTCACAACAAGTGCTTTGTTTAAATTCAGTTCTTTTATATAGGGTCCAACTTCATGCAAACAGCCTTTTCCCATTAGATTGATAGACGGTACAAAAAATACATGTGCGCTCATAAACATCGGCCTCCTAAAGGATTCACTTCTTGATGCCTCGCTAAATACGGAACCATTCTTTAAAGTGAAATATTTCACATATGTAATTTTATCTTTATTTTGTTTTGATGTCAACAATTAAACACAGATTTTATTTTGTTTTATTTTTGTTTACTTTGGTTTCACAAAAAAGGATAGGCTTACCCGGGCGATTCGGTAACCTTTATTCTTTTTGACGAGTATCCTGCGGATATTGAGCTCGCAAAATAAACAGACGCCACCCTGACAGGACGACGTTGTTATGTTCCATTAGGGGAAGGCCAGCTTCCCCATTACGGTAGGGCGTTCCGCTCCGGTGGCGGAAGGCAGATTATTGCAGAGACCATGCATAAAATCGTTGCCAAGCAGCGCAAAAATAACGGCTTCTTTGGCATCGTCGCTCACTCCGAGCGCTCCTGAAGTCAGCACCTTCAGCTCCGGCAGCAGACGTTCCAGCATTGCCAGCAGCGTGCGGTTATGCGCGCCTCCGCCGCTGACGATCACTTCATCCATCCGGCACACCGGAAACACATGGCGGCGGTAGCCGTCGGCGATCGTCCGGGCGGTAAAGGCGGTGGCTGTTGCCACCATATCCGCACCGTCAAGCCCGCGCTGCCGGGCCGAAGCTACGAACTGCCGGGCATAGTCTTTGCCGAATATTTCCCGGCCGGTCGACTTCGGCGGCTTCCGGGCGAAATAGGGATGCTCCAGCATTTCTGATACCAGCGTCCCGTCGGACTGGCCCTGCGATGCCCAGGCTCCGTCCTCGTCGTAGGACAAGCGGCCATCCGTCAGCAGGTGCACCACCTGATCAATAACCATGTTGCCTGGACCAGTATCGAACGCGAAGACCTGTTGAGGAGTGCACGAAGGCGGCAATATGGTGCAGTTGCCGATACCACCGATATTCTGGAGCAACCGTCCTTTTTCAGGATGCCGGAAGAGGATCAGGTCGCCGTACGGAACCAGCGGCGCTCCCTGACCGCCGACGGCCATGTCAGCCGGGCGGAAGTCCCCGACAACGTAACGGCCCGTTCGTTTGGCCAGCACGGACAAATCTCCAAGCTGCAAGGTGGAACGGAGCAGATGGGGATCATGGCTGGCTTTTTCCGGGATATGCCAGACGGTCTGTCCATGGGAGCTGATCAAGTCGATCTCTTCCATCTCCATTCCGGCGCCGCGCACCGCCTCAACTGCCGCCTCGGCAAACCGTTCGGCCAAATAGACATTCATGCCGCATACCAGTTCTACCGATGAATGCTCCACGGTGCACAGCGACTTGAGCCGCTCGCGGAGCGCAGCTTCATAAGGCACGCTGTAATAATGCAGCAGCTTCACCCGCGCATCCATTCCGCAGCCTTCAATAGACACCACTGCGGCATCAATGCCGTCCAGCGAGGTACCGGACATCAGGCCGACTACAGTGGCGTTAGTTTTGTTCCAGAGTGTGCCGATCATAGGCTCATTCCCCACCCCGCCGGATAGGCGGAGCCCAGTGAGACTGGTAGCCGCCCGCGGAAAGGAATTTCCCCGAGTAGCGCTTTGGCCGCACTCTCCAGCGCGAGCGGACGACTCTCGTAAACGGCGGCATAGACCTGCACGCCCGGCATGACGAGCAGGTCATACGGATTGCGCAGCGCGACGACGGCCATTGGCTTGCCAAGCGTCTGCAATGCTTCGGCCAGCTTGGCCTGCGCGGGATTAAACCTGGCGTTGTAGGTGCCAAGCACAATCTGACCGATTTCCTCCGCAGCGGCTACCGCCAGCAGCTCTGCGCTGTACTGTGCGAATTGATCGGACGGAATGACGCGGTCTTCGCATTCCAGGCCATGCTTGCTCAGCGCCGTACCAAGGCCAGGAGCAGGCGCGAAGGATTCATCGACCTGCGTGGCGACCATCGGAGCAGCCGTAATCACCAACGTGCGCAACCGCCGCAGTGGCAGCACCGGCGTATCGTTGCGAACCAGCGTCACGCTGGCTTCGCTGATCCGCCTCGCCACCTCCAGGTGTGCTGCGGTTCCGCAGCGTGCCAGGCCGGATAACGCCTGGCCTACTGCACCGCCGCCCCCAAGCAGACCGCGCTTCGCCTTCAGGGCCAGCAGTCGGCGCACTGACACATCGAGGCGCGCCTCGCTCAGCCGTCCCTCCGCTACCGCCCGGCCGATCGCCGCAATGGCGGCAAGCTGGCGGTCGGCGCGGTGGCTGATCAGGATCATGTCCGCGCCTGCTTCAATCGCCATTACGGATGCTTCCACTGTTCCGTAATGTTCAGCGATCGCATTCATTTCCATGCAATCGGTCATAATGATGCCTTCAAAACCAAGCTCCTCGCGCAGCAGTCCGGTCAATACCGTCTTCGACAGAGTAACGGGCAGCTTCTCCGGTTCCAGCGCCGGAAAATAAATATGCGCCGACATCATGGCATCCACCCCTTCAGCAATTGCCTGTCTGAACGGCACCAATTCCACCTGCTCCATCCGAGTCCGATCATGCGGCACCGTCGGCAGATCCAGATGGGAATCGACGGCGGTATCGCCATGGCCGGGAAAATGCTTCGCCGTAGCGGCAACACCGGCATCCTGGAACCCGCGCAACGTTGCCACTCCGAAATCGGCCACGCGCTGCGGCAACTCCCCGAAGGAGCGGACTCCGATTACCGGATTGTCCGCATTATTGTTGACATCCATCACCGGAGCATAGTTCAGATTGATGCCCATTGCCGCCAGCTCGTTCCCGCTGACAAAAGCCGCCTCATAAGCATCGGCTTCCGACCCCGCCGCGGCAATTGCCATTCCGCCAGGCATCAGGGCAACGTCCTTGGTAACCCGCGCCACCATGCCGCCTTCCTGATCAATGGATATAAAAAGCGGTGGCGTCCCGCCCTCCAGAGCCGCACGCTGCAACGACGCTGTCAGCCGTGCCACCTGCTCCGGCGACTCCACATTGCGGGCGAAATAGATAATTCCCCCGATTTTGCCGGTTGCGACAAGCTCCCGAACTTTATCCGTCAGGGCAGTTCCTTCAAAGCCGCACATTAACATTTGGCCGATCTTGTCCGCAAGGCTCATGCCAGCGAGGATCGCATCGAGATCATCCCCCGGCCCCGCAGTGTTGCGCAAATCCATATTCACAGCCGCTCCTCCCTTCGCTTCAATAATATCGTCCAGCCTCGCGTCTTAATATCGTTCAGTCTTTCGCCTCAATATCGTCGGTCCTCTCGCCCATCCGGCTCTGTATCTTCCCGATGTGCTTCAATGTATGTTTCCCCGCGTTACCACGCCTGCCGCTTCAGCCGCCGTATTCGCCATTCGCTCAGGTATAGAGCAGATACGGGCGAGCCAGCTCCTTCCAAGCTGCGCTGTCCTGCCGCCAGGATGCTTGAATATCGCGCAGACCCGCTGCCGACGCGATGGAGCGGCGCACCTCTTCGCCTCCAGTAAGCAGGTCGATGAAATATCTGGAGCCTTCCTGCGGCGGGGCCAGCCAGCGGAATGCCTGCGGGTACAGGGCGTTGACCTCGTGCAGCAGCAACAGCCCTGTATTTACGGATTCGTAACGCTGCGGATCGGTAATGAATAACCGCACGCCGCCGCACAATTCCCCCCGATATTTGGAAAAGGCCGGGGTAGCGTATACAGGGTGCACATGCACCCCCGGCAGTCGGTGCTTATTCATGGATTCGGACAGACGAGCGCCATCCAGCCAAGGCGCGCCGATCCACTCGAAAGGGCGGGTGGTGCCACGTCCCTCGGATAGATTGGTCCCTTCAAAAAAACAGGTTCCGCCATAAGCTCTGACTGTCTCAAGGGTCGGCATATTCGGCGAGGGCAGCATCCAGGGCAGCCCCGTGTCCGTATATTGCATGCTGCGGCTCCAGCCCTCAAGTGGAATCACGTCGAGATCGCAGCCCAGCCCTTTCAAATCGTTGACCATTCGCGCCAGTTCTCCAGGAGTCCTTCCGGTGCGGATCGGCATTGACCATGCGCCAACCATGGATTCATAACCTTCCTGCAGCAGTCCGCCTTCGCAGACGGTCCCGCCCAGCGGATTGGGACGGTCAAGGATAAGCAGACTTTTACCATTCTCGGCGCAGGCTTCCATTATATACAGCATGGTGGAAACATACGTATAGAAGCGCATCCCGAGGTCCTGCACATCAAAAACCAGCGTATCCAGGCCGACCAGCATGTCGGGGGTAGGCTTTTTATGTCTGCCATACAGGCTGTATACCGGAAGCCCCAGTACAGCATCCCGTTCATCTTCGAACTTCACGCCTGCCTGATACTGCCCGTGTATGCCATGCTCGCAGGCAAAAAGAGCCATCAGCCGGGACGATGCCAGTCCGCGGCAGACCTCGGCGGTGGAACGGAAATCCGCCGTAATCCCAGTCGGATTGGTCACCAGCCCGATCCGCCGCCCCTCCAGCAGCGGGTGTGACAGCCCCGCGGCCAGTCGGTCCACCCCACTGCACACGCGGGCACTCATCGCAGGCTCCCGCCCGCCATTCCAGCGCCAGTCTCCGCCGCTTCCCCGGCTTCGTTGTCCTCATCCGGGTGCAGCACATTATAAGCCGCTTTATGGAGGTAAACGGCAAGAACGCCGTTGTACAAAGCGGAAAAACCTACAACCGTGACGGCCAGCATCACGCCGACGCACAGTGCTTGAAAAAAAGCACCTATCGTATAGGCCGGATGGCGAAGGAACAGCTTTACGCTCTCTCCCATCGCCTTGAAAATGCCCAGCTTCTGCTGAATGACAAGCTGGAGCGTATAGAACTGAGAGACCAATACCATAGCGACAAAATACGTCTGGATGATCGCGAGCATCCGACTCAGTATCCCTTCGCGTCCCCCGTAATACCACCAGGTGGACCACAGAATGAGCACCAGCAGCGAACAGAGCAGCCCGAAAACCGCCGCAGGTGCAAAGCCGCGCCGCGCCCCCCGGAACATCTCCCGCATTGCGAACTTGTTCCCCTCCGTTCTCCGGTGATAGGCATAAAACGCGCCGAACACCAAAGGCATATAAATGAGCGGAATCAGGATAAACGCAAAGGCAAGCGGCGCGAACAGGACGACTGGCACCAGCACGGCCGAGCCAGCGAGGCTGAGCAGTGTAATCGGTATAATCTCCCTGAACGCCTCTGATCCTGTGCGAACCAAAACGTCATTCAGCTTGCGCATGATTGTCTCCCCCTTTTATCATAGCAGTCCAGCTTGCTTTTAACGGCTGCCGAGTTGTCCGACTACCAGAGGATTCTGTCCTCCGTCACCGGATCGAAGTAACGCGCTTTGGCCAGGTCGAGAATAAACGGCTTATCCAGCCCGTTGTACGCCTTGGTCTCCGGATGCACCTTGGCTGTAACCAATCTCTCACCTACGTGAAAATAGACCAGGTTCTCGGAGCCAAGATGCTCCACAACCTTGATATGTGCATTCAGCCGATGCTCAGCGGAAACGCCCGGCGCAAAGTCCTCGCCGTAAATATGCTCCGGGCGGATGCCGAGAATGACCTCGCCACTTTCATATCCTTGAAGTCCCGTGGCGGCATCCTGCGGCAGCTCGAATTCTCCGCCGGATATGAGCAAGCGGCCCCGCTCCACGCGGGCATTGATGAAGTTCATCGCCGGGGAGCCGATAAAACCGGCCACGAACATATTTTTCGGGTTGGCATACAGCTCTGTCGGTGAGGCAATCTGCTGAATGACGCCTTTGTTCATGACGACGATCCGCTCGCCCAGGGTCATTGCCTCCACCTGATCATGGGTGACATAAACGATGGTTGCGCCAAGCCGCTTATGAAGCTCGCCCAGCTCGACCCGCATCTGAATACGCAGCTTGGCATCCAGGTTGGAGAGAGGTTCATCGAACAGGAACACCTGCGGATCGCGCACAATCGCACGGCCTACGGCGACCCGCTGACGCTGCCCGCCGGACAGCTCGCGCGGTTTGCGCTCCAGCATATCCTCCAACCCAAGGATCGTTGCCGCTTCCCGGACCTTTTGCTCGATATAATCCTTCGGTTTCTTCAGATTACGCAGGCCAAAGGACAGGTTCTCGCGGATCGTCATGTGCGGGTACAGCGCATAATCCTGGAACACCATGGCAATGTCGCGGTCCTTGGGGTGGAGATTGTTGACGATGCGGTCACCGATGATGATATCACCGCTCGTCTGCTGCTCAAGGCCCGCTATCATCCGCAACGAGGTCGTTTTGCCGCAGCCCGACGGACCAACAAACACAACAAATTCTTTATCTTGAATAACAAAATCGGAGCCCGCCACCGCTGTAAAAGCCTGCTTGTTCTGATCGTTAAATTGTTTGCGCACATTGCGAAATTCAACACGTGCCATAGCCTTTCCCCCTTTAAGTTCCCCCACAAAAACTTACACATGGACATTGTCAAAATCCCGGGAGCGGCATCCATGCCGTTTTATCACTATGCCGTTCTCCCATACAAGCAAAGCCTGACCGCCGCTTCAGCCTTTGACCGCTCCGATGGTAATTCCCTGCAGGAAATACCGCTGCAGCGAGAAAAACAAGATAAGCATCGGCAGCGCGCCAACCGTCGCCCCGGCCATAATCGCTCCAAAGTCTGTCGATTCGGCAAAAACGAAGGAAGCCAGACCCACCTGGATCGTCCGCATCTCCGTCGAATTCGTTATCAGGAACGGCCAGAAAAACTCGTTCCAGGAGGCCACAAAGGTGAAGATCGCCAGCACGGCCAGCCCCGGCTTGGCCATGGGCAGAATCACCTTCCAGAAGATGCCGAACTCGCTACAGGCGTCAATCCGGGCCGCATGAATCAGCGAGGTCGGAAGCGAAGACATGTATTGCTTCATCAGAAAAATATTACCGACCGTTACTGCGGTAGGCAGAATAATCGCGGTGTAGCTGTCGCCAAGATTAAACACATTGACGATCAAGATATATAGCGGGATCAGCGTCACCTGCGCCGGAATCATCATCGTGCTAAGCAGCACCCAGAATATCGCATTGCTGCCAGGGAACTTCAACTTGGAGAAGGTATACCCGGCCAGCGAAGCGAAAAACACGTTGGTTACGGTCAACACGGTAGAAATCAGCAGGGAGTTGAACAGCCAGCGCCAGGCCGCCGTTTTGGCAAAAAAACGGTCATACGGCGCAAACGACAGCGCCTCGGGAATCATCCGGGGCCGGAAGCTGGCCGTCGCCATCGAGTCCTGCACGGAGCCGATCAGCATCCAGTACAGCGGAATGATCGTTACGATCGCCCACACCACAAGGATGAGGGTCGCCACGGCCAGAAAAACGGTTTTTGATCTGGTTTTCATGTAATGCTCACCCCTTCGCCCTAATACTCGACATCGCTCGAGAAGTATTTAAACTGGATGACAGAGACCAGGATAATCAGGAATGCCAGTACGAACGATTGGGCCGAAGCCAGGCCGAATTCATAAAATTCGAACGCCGTCTGGTAGATTAAATAGGCAATTGTCGTGGTCGCAAAGTTGGGGCCGCCCTGGGTCATCATATACACCGAAATAAATACCTGGAAGGAAGTAATTACTCCCGTAACGAGCAAATACAGCGTCGTCGGCTTCAGCAGAGGCCAGGTAATGCGTGTGAACTTGGTCCAGCCGCTGGCATGGTCAATGTCGGCAGCCTCATACAGCGATTTGGGCACCCCGCCCATAAAGGCCAGATACAGGATGATTCCTGCGCCGTGCGAGCCCAGCCAGTTCATCAGAATCAGGGAGAACAGCGCGGTTTTGGACTGGCCCAGCCAAATGACAGGATCGAAGCCGAACCAGCCGAGGAACCGGTTGAGCAGACCCACATCGGTCGGGTCAAAAATGGCCAGCCAAACGATGGAGATCGTCACACCGGAAGCTACCGCAGGCAGATACAGCGTTGCTTTGAAAAAAGTCTGCCATTTTGTCCTCATCTGGTAGATCAGATATGCAAGCACAAAGGTGATGATAATGTTCATCGGCACCGTGCACACCGTAAAGATGACCGTATTGCGCATTGATTTCCAGAAGGTCGCATCCTGCACGAGCCGCTCGTAATTGTCCAGTCCGACCCAAGTCGAATCCATAATGTTGTACTGTTGAAAGCTCATGATCAGGGCGGAGACGACCGGATACAGTGTAAACACGAGAAACAGCAGGACGGGCGCCAAAATGAACAAGTAGGCCCATCCGTATTCACGCCATAACCGCCCGGCGGAACTGCGCACCCGCTTTGGCGCGATTGTCGTCATCTCTTCCTCTCCTCCTGTCTATTTGCCGAGCATTTGCGTTCCTTTGCTCTTGAACTCCTCGGCGATTGCCTCCGGCGTTTTCTCTGCGGAATAGAGCGCCTGAAGGTTTGGTGTCACCACCTGCTCCTTGAACTGCTTCATTTTGGCGGCCGTCGCCGTATCGAGCTTCAACGTGACCGGATTTACGATATATTTGGCCATGGCCGCCGATGCCTTGATCGTCTCTTCCGAGCCAAGCGCCTTGCCGGCGAACAGGTCCGCCTGGGATTTGCGCACAAATGGCAGCACCAGCTCATTAGAGGAATTTCCAGCTTTTGCATTGCTCAAGTATTCAAGCACTTGGAATGTATTTTTGGCATGCTGCTCGCCTTTGTCGTTTTTCTGTTTGAAGGCGATGTAGCCTTCCGCCCCCATCGTTGTCTTGGCCGGAGCATTGTCGTTATGCGGAACCGGCAGCAGCACAAAATCGATTTTTTCACCTTTTACCTTGCCGGAATTAATGTCCTTGTTGCGGTTCTGGATCATGACGTCATAATACGGAATTGCTTTGGAAATAATCGCAGCCTGTCCGGCATAGAACATATCGGATCGTTTGGCCGGGGCAATCGCCGCAGTTTCCTTAGGCATATATCCTTTATCCAGCAGCCCTTTGATGAAATCCAGCGTCTCGACGATTCGCTCGTCACCCCATTGGAACGCCCCGGACTCATCCAGAACATCAGGCATATTGTTGTTGCGGGAGAGCATTTCGATAAAATCAAGCGAGGTACCGTCCGTAACCAGCGGATATTGCTTTGAGCCGTCGCTCAAGGTTTTGGTCAGCTTGGCCGCCGCCTCGTTGAACTGTGACCAGGTCCAGCCTTCTTGCTGGATTTTGGCCCAATCAATACCCGCTTCCTCCAGAATGCGCTTGTTGCCTCCCCAAGCCCACTGGAACTGGTACAGCGGAAGCCCGTACTGTTTGCCGCCAATCTGTGCAAGCTCCAGCGTTCCAGGCAGGTAATCAGTTTTGATGTCGTCGGTCATGTAGGGATCAAGATTAAGGGCAAGACCGGTATTAACATACGTGCCGTCCACGCTGTGAAAATACAGGTCCGGCGGGCTGCCGGCGTTCAGGGCAACGTCAAATTTCTTCGGCCCCTCGGCCCAGGACAGCACTTCCGTCTTCACTGTAATGTTGGGATGCTCTTTTTGAAAATTGGCCACCATTTCTTTCAGATCATCTTCATATGTGCCGTGTACCGGATAGGTCCAGACTACAACGGTATCCTTGTCATCCGGGCTTGCGGCTTCCTTGTTTCCGCCCGATTTGCCGCAGGCGCTCATCAGCATCAGCACAACAACCATACAGAGCAACAGACTTTTTTTCATCGTTTCCTCTCCCTTTTGCATATGTTCTTGTTATTTGGCGGCAATGCTGCACCCTGCCCAAGGCGCTACAGCCGTTTGATTTGCTGCCTGCTTCTCTCCAGATAAGTGACGGACTGCTCGTAATTCCGGCTGGCTACGGCGAGATACAGAATGTCAATCAGATTGAGCTGGGTAATTCTTGACGCCATCGCTCCGCTGCGGATTTCATTTTCGGTGGCGGAGGTACACAGCGATATGTCTGCGTTCCGGCTTAATGTGGAATTGCCGTATTTGGCGATGCTGATCACGGTGCCGCCGTTCTCTTTGACGATGGACGCGGCGCGAATTACTTCTTTCGTCTCGCCGGAATACGAAATGCACACAGCCGTATCTTCGGCGGTTGCCGTTATGGCACTGGTCAGCTGCACATGCGGGTCGGCGAACGAAAAGCTCGTTTTGTTGATCCGCAAAAACTTCTGCTGGGCATCCATCGCAATGAGGTTTGAAGCCCCCACTCCAAAAAAGTAAATCCGCTTCGCCCGGTCAATCGCCTCCACTGCCCGCTCCACCATCTCTTCATCCAGAATTTTCAGCGTATCGCGGATCGATTGGATGTTATTGTTCGATACATTCTGCATAATCGCGGCAATGGTATCGTTCGGACGAATTTCCTGATAGCCAACGATTCCTGGATCTCTTCCCTGTAAATCGCCAGCAACTTTGATTTTAAGCTCCTGATACCCCTTGAATCCGATCGTCTTGCACAGTCGGACAATGGCTGCCTGGCTTGAGCCGCTTTTTGCAGCCAGCTCGGCAATGGACAGATGGATCATCTCATCCGGATTCTGCAAAATATACGCGGCAATCTTGTGCTCAGATGGACTGAGCGATTCATGCAATTCCCGCAGACGAATTAAGCCGCCATTCATTGAAAGCAAGCACCTCCCTGATAAAGTGGTATTTTGCAAATGATGCTCGAAAAATACCTTCAATCTTAAATGTTAGATTAGATAACATGAACGGTTTGTTATCCTTCCAAAACATTGGATTGAATTCATTATATGAGTAGTGAAATAAAATTTCAACTCATATTTCTCATGTGAAATTTTATTTTACTTTAAACGAGGTTTCCCATATAATTAGAAAAAAATCAAAGTGGTGATTGATCGATGAAAGTGTATGTAGGCCTTGATGGAGGCGGCACAAAGACCGATGCAGCCGCTTTGGACGAACAGGGAGTCATGCTGACCCGCTGTACCGGAGGGCCTTCGAATCCGCATAGCGTCGGATTCGAGGTAGCGCTTACAGAAGTCATGTCAGTTATTGACGTAGTATTGGAACAATTACAGACGAAAATTGAAGATTGCGCTTCCATCTGTCTTGGTATGTCAGGTTTTTATACCAAGAAAGAATGTGATCTGCTTAAAAGCTCTGTTCAGCAGCATCTGTCAGAACGTGGGCTTGTCCTTCCAGTGTTTGTGCGCTCCGAAGGAGAGATTGCCCTGATGGCCGCGCTCAGCAGCCGTTCCGGAGTGCTCATCATTTCAGGCACAGGCTCCATATGCTACGGTTATCTCCCGGACGGTTCCCGCCTGCGCACCGGCGGCTGGGGACATTATCTGGGCGATGAAGGCAGCGGTTACCAGGTCGGCCTGCGCACGCTGAAAGCGGTCATGCGCAGCTTCGACGCCGTTCATCCCCCGACCATAATGACCGATATGATTATGCAGGAGTATGGATTTCAGCGGATTACCGACTTGAAGGGTTACATCTATAACCCGGCCTACAGCAAAGCGCAGATCGCCGCATTCGCCAAAATCTGCATTCAGGCCGCAGCGCAAGGAGATGTTGCCGCCACTGGCATTCTTGCAAGCGAAGCCGAAGCGCTCGCGGATACGGCGGCAGCGCTGCTGCGCAGATCGCCCGTACTCCGGCAGGGGCAGGCCGTGCTCAGCGGCTCAATGTTCAGATACGCGCCGCTCTTCCGCGAAATACTGTGCGACAGGCTACAGGAGTCATTCGGTGGACTGGTTTTTGTTGATGGGAGCCGGGGAGCGCCGCCTTCGGTTGGAGCAGCGCGGCTGGCCCGCGAACTGGCGAACGGGCGGCAGGATGAACCCCCATCCACCTTGTTGTAGCTTCAATACAGAGAAACAGGATTTTGCATATTCGATTGAAATACCGCTGAAATATTGCTTAGGAAATTATGCAAAATACTCAGTATACTAGACTGGTGGGAGGAAAAACCTCATGAACCATATTTTAGGTAGTTTAGTCACAGAGCAGCCCAATGACAAAACAAATGCAATCGACCATCTCGATTCCACCGGTATTATGCATCTAATTAACAATGAAGACCGCCAGGTCGCCGAGGTAATCCACGGTCTGATTCCGCAGATTGCCGAAGTAGCCGACTTTATCGTGGAGGCGTTCCGCAATGGCGGCAGGCTGTTCTACGTTGGTGCCGGAACGAGCGGGAGAATCGGCATTCTTGACGCCTCGGAGTGTCCGCCGACCTACGGGACCAACCCCGAGATGGTGCAGGGCTTAATCGCCGGCGGCTTCCGGGCCGTCAAGGACCCGGTCGAAGGCGCAGAAGACAGCGAGGAGTTGGGCGCCTCCGATATCGACGATGCCGGAATCAGCGTGAGCGATGTCGTGATCGGCATTGCCGCCAGCGGACGCACGCCTTATGTGCTGGGCGCGATGAAACGCGCCGGAGAACGGGGAGCGGTGGTTATCGGCCTCTGCAACAACTACGGAACGCCGATGACCAGGCTCGGCAAGCTGACGATTGAAGCCGTCGTCGGCCCCGAGGTTGTCATGGGCTCAACGCGGATGAAATCGGGAACGGCGCAAAAAATGATCCTGAACATGCTGACCACAACAGCAATGATCCGTATCGGCAAAGTGTACCGTAATCTGATGGTCGATTTGAACCCCTCTAACGAGAAGCTGGTCTACAGGGCCAAGCGCATTATCGAACTGGCTACAGATGCTTCCAGGGAGCAAATTGAACAAGCCTTCCATGAATCGGAAGGCCACGTGAAGACGGCGATTGTTATGCTGCTGGCCAGAGTTGACGCCGCTGAAGCACGTCGCCGGTTGACAGCTGCTTATGGATTCGTGCACGGCGCCTTGAAGGAAAGCTAGAATCGCTCCAATATTTGGTACACAACTAATCAAGGGCAGCCTCGTACAACTTAGATGAACATATCAACAACGAGGTGATGACAGCATGACAATCAAAAAGGGAGTATTGCTGGCTCTACTGGCGGTATTGCAGTTCCAAGCGAACCCGTCTTATGCGAAGTCGGTGCCGCTGACTCCAGTGACGACCGTCTATCTGGATGACCGCCCGCTCCAGCTTGCCGCCCAGCCGCTGCTGCTAGACGGGACAACGCTCGTCCCCATGCGCCAGTTGTTTGAGGCGCAAGGAGCCAGGCTCTCCTGGAACGGATCCAGCAAAACCGTAACGGCAACCAAAGACGACACGGTGCTGACCTACCGTATCGGGGAACTCACCTCCACCCTAAACGGCAATGAGCTGTCCCTGAATGTTCCCGGACAGATTGTTCAGGGTAATACGATGATTCCGCTGCGTTTTGTAAGCGAAGCGCTTGGGAGCACAGTGAAGTGGGATGCACTGACTCGGACGATCCGGATTGTTTCCAGAAACGATTTTTTCACAACGGTTCTTTCCGGGGTCAACCTGCGCAGCGAGCCAGATTCATCGGGTGCTTCCCCTTCCCTGAGGCTTATTTCAGGCGGCGAAAAGGTTCATGTCATCCGCGAGGTCAATGCCCTCTGGCTGGAAGTGCGCACCAAAGACAATCTGACTGGATACATATCGGCAAAACCAAAATACAGCGATTATACCAGCCCATCCCTGGCGGAACGGCAAGGGGATGAACTGATCGCCTACGGGGAGAAATTCCTCGGTACCCCTTATGAATTCGGCGCAGCAACCAGCCAGACATCGACCTTTGATTGTTCTTCTTTTGTAGCGGAAGTGTTCCGGCATACGCTCTCCATCGAGCTCCCCCGTGTCTCTTACGATCAAGCTAAAGAAGGCCGGAAGGTCGGGCTAAACGAGCTACGCAAAGGCGACCTGCTGTTCTTCAGCGCACGCGGGCTGGAGATCGGCCATGTGGCTATCTATGCGGGGAACAACAAATTGCTGCATACGTTCTCCAAAGAACGCGGCGTTCATTTTGACACGCTTGACGATAAATGGCAGCAACGTTTCGTAACAGCCCGCAGGCTGTTTTAGAATGAAGCGGCCCTATTTTATATTGTCGAAGGCTATTATGTTGAGGTATTATACTTCAATGGATACTATGACATGGACACAAAATTGGTTTGCTCAACATTGTAATGGAGTCTGGGAACATGCAGAAGCCTTCATCTTCTCCACCCCGTCCTTTTGAAAATTTTCGTACTCTTAAATATGCATATAGCATCGATCGGCTACTTCACTTCTTAATCAATGGCTTCATTTCTAAATTTCCGGAATTCTTTAGGTGTTCTTTTATAATGTTTTTTAAAAGACTGAATGAAGTGATTTGCATTATTGAAGCCCACTCTGTGGGCTATTTCAGTTATTGTATAATGTGTTGAGATTAATAATTCACTGCTTTTCTTGATGCGGTATTTAATCAAGTAATCGTAAGGTGTCATATGAATGGTTCTCTTAAAACTACGATTGCACTCTGAAACACTTAAATGTGCTACATCAGCAATTTCTTGCAATGTTATATTGTTTGAGTAGTTTTGATGGATAAAGCTAAGCAGCAATTGAAGTCTTTCCTGTTGCAGTTTCATGTATTTAGGTGCTTCCTCGGCAGAAATCGAAATATTAGATATTAAAATTAACCATAATTGAACAGTTTTGATGGAAACCTCATATTCCCACCCCCAGTTTTTTTTCATATCAAATTTCTTTTGCATATCCCAAAGCATTTCTAGTACTTGACTTTGCCATTCAACTTCTCCCTTTATTGCTAATGACACTAAGGAAGAGTTTGTATAAGGTAGTACATAATTTTTTTCCATGGCACTATCTGCATAAAAGGCAAGCAGCTTTTCAGGGAAATTAAAACTAACATATTGACCGTTATGTGTCAGGTGCGTAGTAACATGAAGGGCGCCCTTATTAATTAAAATGGCCTGACCGGTTTCTAATTCATGATTAATCCCATTAACTTGTATAACTAGTTTTCCTTTAGTAACCAAAGTGATTTGTAGTTCTTCGTGCCAATGTAAATCATTAAATCCTCTACCTTCAGGGATACTTCTATGAATAGTATGGGTGTACATGATGTATGGAAATGAAACATCGGGATATAAAATGGTCTCGTGCAATTGTTTTTCCATTTTTGCGAGGTCCTTTCTGATGACGATATTTCTATATAAATTAAAGATATTATTACACAAATTAAATAATAGTGGTGATATTATTATATACAACTTCGCTTTATCATTACAATTCTGTGCACAGAAAACATCTTGGAGGCGTCATTATGAAAATAAATAAACCGTTTCTGCTGTTTCGTCCGTATGTTTTGCTTTTCATCAGCATATTGTCTGTTTCTATCTCTTCCATCATGATAAAATCCTCAGACACTCCAACCTCTGTCGCTGGGATGTACAGACTGTATATATCAGTTATAATAATGCTTCCTTTTGTACCCTGGAAAATGACCCGATCCTTAGAGATGAACAAAAAAGATTGGAGTACCGTTTTCTTAGCTGGTCTTTTTCTCGGGTTACATTTCTTATTCTGGATGGAATCTTTAGTATATACCTCAGTTGCGAGCTCGATGGTCATCTTATCATTACAGCCTTTATTTGTAATGATGGGTTCATACTTTATCTTCAGAGAACGAGCAAACATAATAACAATACTTTGTTTGATCGCTGCTCTTTTCGGTTCAATCATTATAGCTTGGGGAGACATTGGGATTTCGAAAGGGGCATTAATCGGAGATGGATTATCTTTATTAGGTACAATCTTGGTTTCAGCATATATGTTGGCAGGACAGAAAGTAAGTCACAAAATAGATGCAAATTTATATAGTGTTATTGTTTTTTTTCTGGGTGGCAGCGTCATGCTAGTCTACAATTTGTTGAATAATTATTCCTTGATCGAATATGACTCGTCGGATTGGATGTATTTCTTTTTACTTGCAGTAATTCCAACTATTTTCGGACAATATATTTTTAATCTGTTATTGAAATCAATGGGTGCAACTACTGTTTCTGTAGGTATTATTGGAGAACCTGTTCTCGCCATAATTCTCGCCTACTTTTTCTTGGGAGAAACAATCTCTGTATCTCAATTCATAGGTGGAATGATGACTTTATTCGGTATGGGGGTGTATTTTTGGGCAAAATCCTTAAACTATACAGTTGCTAAATATTAAAATTGTAATTAATTAGTGTGTAATTCAAAAATAACAGTAGATGAGGAGAATGTTTAAATGACAACGATTGACGATTTTTTGAAACTGGATATTCGTGTTGGAACAATTATTAAAGCTGAGTTTTTCGCAGAAGCAAAAATACCTGCTATTAAACTTGAGATTGATTTTGGACAAGATATTGGAATAAAAACATCTAGTGCACAAATTACAAAAAGATATGTCGCTGAAGATATTATAGGGGGACAAATAATAGGTGTAGTCAACTTTCCTCCCCGACGGATAGCAGGCTTTAATTCAGAGGTATTAGTCCTTGGAGGAATACCCGAAAAGGGGGATGTGGTTCTATTGAAACCAGATATTAAACTACCTGATGGAACACCTATTGGGTGACAGGTAAACATTACAAAGGCTCTACCGGTTACATACCGATAGAGCCTTTTATACCGAAACAATGATTGGGCATTACCGTGACATTGCTTTAAAAATTAAACCCAACAGGCTTTAGTGATGATAACCAACAGAATAAAGAGCACCAAAATTGCTGCTGGCGATGTGAAAGCACCAAAACAGTTTTCCCTACGCTCTTCCCTACGCTCTTCCCTACGCTCAGCTCCTCCAACACATCCACTCACATGAACTCCTCCTTTTTTTAAGATACTGTATACCGTATGTGTCATTCAATAAATTTGACAAGGCTAAACGGAAATTACTTCAATTAAAAAATTCTGTTAACCTCAGGTATCTGTAACAGTTTGTCAGGTGGAACTAATACTCGCTCCATAGGTCCACGCTTACTATAAAGTAGGATGTACACCATGTTATCAGAAGGTTGAAATGACGTATATCCATATTTTATCCTGATATCTCTTTTATATCGCTCAATGTGATTGCTTGAATAAACCTTTTTCCCCTTGTCGAAAGCACCAGTTTGTATCATTTAACAGAAAATCACTGAATGAACAATGTTGCTACGATTAAATAATACGAAAGCAGAAAGCCCCTGCCGCAAGTGGCAAGGTTCAGATGTAATTATGTAGTTTATGTGAGTTATACTCTATATGATCTCCGAAAAGTGTGATTTTGTTTTATCAAGTCCAAGCAACAATCGTTTCGTTGGAAATCACCAACTTGATCTTTACAAGATTCGAAAAGAGAGATTCCCTGAATAAACAGACTGCTATTGTTAAGCAGGACGGATGTTTCCAACATTTTCAAAATATTAACTGCTACATCTTCAATCCGTCCTTTGCGTAACAGATAAATAGCAAGTTGATAGTGAAAATTCAAGCGCCAGTGATTATAGATATTCTCGTCTCGTTGTTCTAGTTTTACCATTTTGTTAGATAATTTAGTAAGTGTATCTTCAATCGCAAATCCATACTTATTAGCGGCTTCTGTAATGACTGCCAAACCAGTTAGAATTTCTTCTGGATGGTCGAATAGATACTGTGTATATTCCTCTAACATGTCTGCATGTCCCATAAGCATATCAAGAGTGTAGGAGTTAGCGACAGCAAACATTTTGAAATTCTCTACATCATTCTTTCCTTCTTCATACAAACCTTGCTTCTCACAAGCAGTTGCCTTCATCAGATAACCTTGGCCATAATAAACAACTAGATTTCGTTCTGTTTTTAAAAGGGGCTTTTTACCTCTACCTGTTTTTCTTTGTTGCTGTTCTTGATAAGCAACCTTAGCTAATATGATTAGATTATCTGCGCTTTCTCCCAATCGCATCCAGTCATGCAATGTAAAATATGCATTGCCCAATTGTATTAGTCCATCCAACTGATAATTCACAGGTAAACGATTACGAAAAGGTGAAAATCGGGTTACCGCATCTCTGTTCTTTGCCAAATCCTTTCCCAATGGTGCTCAAAACAGCCGATATTGGCTGATTGCCAAACGCTCGGAGTGCTGATATCTCTCATGTTCTGCTACACATTCAAAAAACACAAGCGACTTATGAATGTTTCCTTTGGTGTGCAATTCCTCTGCAACTTCAAACACCAAAGAAATATAATTTAAATCCTCCATCATACGAGATAATACTTGCTCAATACAATTCTTTTTGTCCAACTCCGCGCAACGTAACAAAAAAGGCTTCACACGACTACGATGTGGTTTTCCTGACAAAAAACATTCATCTACATACAACTCATAAAAACAACCTTCCGGATTATTTAGAGTAAAGTTAATTCGATCCAGTTGATGAACCGATAATGGTCGACTAGGTCTTTCACTAAGCAACGAACTGAGATGACTGGATGTAATAGTTGATGCTTTCGCAAAATTTGATAAGTTATATCCCTTCTTTTGCATACACTTCCGTATCTCTGTACGGATTTCAACTGCATATTCCATAAACCTTCCTCCAATCATCAGAACTTGTCATACTGCTACTCACCCTCATATACTAGATCACTACTTTTTTCATATAATATCCTGATTATACAACTGCTTCAGAATGGATATAAATAATATACAAATCAAATTTCTTTTTACATTTTTAGTGTGAAGAAGAAATTATGGTATTTTATTGTACGCTTAAAATGTAAATAAATTAGTAAATTCAACATCATAGCAGATAGCTCATTTTATACACTTACTAATTTTTCAATCCTTAATATAGAGAAGGTGAATCATGTTGGACAATAATAAAAAACACCCTGTAACGCCCTTCGGATGGACGATCAAGCAGAAGCTTGTGGAAAGGCAACTGGATCAGAAAACGTTTTGTGAGACGTACCAAATTCCGCCTTCTCGTCTGTCGAATCTCATTCACGGTACAAGAAAAGCCAAACGACACAGGAAAATAGTATCCCAATTACTTGGCATTCAGGACGAGTCATAGAAACCTATCGTACATATGAGGGGAGACTTTGAACATGCGACATTTTTACAAGCATAAGCCTGAACGTTGTGTACTCTGCCATTCGACAGAATCTATCATTATGTCCAAAGGTGCATTCATTTGTGCCCACTGTTATCTCAAAAGCACGTACAAGTACCCTACCAAGTTAGAGAGCTACCACCGTTCCAAAGTTGCCTTTCTGGTAAGAATGTACATCGAACATCATAAATGAACACACTACTTCACACTGCCTGTTTTACACTCCTTCACAACCTCGCCATGCTAATGACCCTTGAGATAACCATATGCTATAATGTGGAAAGTATGGATAGTTACATGTACAGGAGGATGGGAGCAGAATGATCGGGAAATTTTTAATTTTCTCTCTATTATGGAGCTTGCTCGGCAACCCGTTTCTGGCGTTGCTCGTACTGCTGATTGTGATCTATATATTGGATCGCAGCTTTGTCGGTGTATTGCCCAGCATCAGCAAGCCATGGAAAAGAAGGCGCAATGCTGCCCGGCTGCGTCAACAGATCGCTTTAAATGCCAACGATGTGGCTGCCAAGTTCGATTTGGCTCGTATTTGGATCGAGAGCAAGAAATACCATCAGGCTTTGGAGCTGCTGCTGGACATCCAGTCCCGCTATGAGGATTCCGCAGATTATTGGAACGCACGGGGAACGGCTGAGGTACATACGGGGCACATCGAAGATGGAGAACCGCATTTGCTGAAAGCACTGGACATTAACCCGCGGGTACAATACGGCGAACCCTATTTGCATTTAGCCGCAGCTTTCAAGGAACGTGATGTAAATAAGTCGCTTCACTATCTTCAGCAATTTCAGGAAATTCAGTCCTCTTCCAGCGAAGGCTATTATCTGACAGGCTTGATGTACCGGATGCTGGAACGCAAGGATGAGGCCACGGCAGCCTTTAACCAGTCGATTGCCGTCTATCGTTCTCTGCCCAAATACCGCAAACGAAGTGAGCGCAAGTGGGCTGTACGCAGCTTATTCCGTAAATTAATCGGCTGACGAGCTTATATTTTTTTCTTAACGACCTTTCTCATCCTTTGAGAAAGGTCGTTTTTATGCTTGTCCACCCTGCACCTCCACTCGCCTGAATCGGCTTTTTTTGATACCTGAATTTGGAATGTTTTTTCATAACAGTTATTGACATGCCACAGATCAGACCCTATAATCCGTTTATGAACTAATGAGTTTAAATATAAACCATAAAGTCCAAATCAGGAAGGATGATCATCTTGTTGAAACACAGTCTCTACATATCTGCTATATTCATTCTTCTGTTCACCTCAGCTTGCTCATCTACAGGATCGAGTGATCATGAAGCAGCAGAACAACAAAACCAAAAGGTGGAAGCGATAGTTGTTAAAAAAGAGCCGCTGTCTGCTTCTTTTGACCTTTCAGGCACACTACAGCCCTATGAGGATACCTCTGTATCTTTTGAGTTATCCGGACTGATACGCGACACAGTTGTCAATGTGGGAGACTCCGTATCCCAAGGGCAGATATTAACGAAGCTTGATCCATCCAGCTATCAGCTACAACTGGAGCAAGCGAATGCGACTATTTTTGAAGCACAAGCAGGTATCAAAAATGCTACAGCCGCCATTTCAAGCGCAGATGCCTCCATTCAATCCGCCGACGCGAAAAAGATGGCCGCTCAGGCCGGAGTGAATAAAGTGAACAAGGGCGCCCGTGAACAAGAAAAAGCGCAGGTGCGCACCAAAGTGCAAAGAGCACAGTCCGCTTTGACTAAAGCACAGGCTACCGCTGAACGCACCAAGCTCTTATATGACCAGGGAGCTGCAACCAAAAACGATTATGAAAATGCGCAGCTCGCTTTGACCAATGCCACCAAGGACCTGGAGGATGCACAAGAAGCCCTCTCCTTAATACAGGAGGGAGCGACATTAGAAGATCGGCAATCGGCAGCATCCAGTTTACAGCAAGCCCAAGCCGGGAAAGAATCTGCCATCGCCGCGAAGGAACAGGCCGTAGCCTCCAAAGATAACTCTGCTGCGGCATACCAGCAAGCGGTCATTGCCAAAAAGCAGGCCGAGCTTGCCCTCTCCAAGACAGCTTTAAAAGCACCGATTTCCGGCGTTATTCTGGAGAAAAAAGCAACCGTCGGACAATTGGCGAGCGCTGGACAGCCGGTATATCGTATCGGACAAATCGACAGGCTCAAGGTGTTGCTCCCTGTTCCCGATCATGAAATCACGAACTGGAAGCAAGGTCAGATAGTCCAGCTTCAACTGTACGATGAGAACAGAGAAGGAACGGTCAGCAAAATTTATCCGGCCACCAACACCAATACGGGCAGTATCAACGTGGAAGTGATGGTTCCCAACATCCAGCATGATTGGGCCCCCGGACAAGTCGTAAAGGCAGGCCGCCAATTGACCCAAAGTGAGCAAATTTTGCTCCCGGCCAAGGCTGTCATTAATAACGGTACAGATACCTTTGTTTATAAAGTGGTGAACAACAGGGCGGTCAAGACGGTCGTGAATGTCGGTCAAATGTCCAACAACAAGCTCGAAATTACCAAGGGGCTGAATGTCGGGGATCGTGTGGTTACGACCGGAGTAAACCTGATCTATAATGGACTTCCTCTTCAGGTCACGGAGGGAACCAGCAAATGATTGCATATTTTATCCGAAAGAAAAAACTGACCCTCTTTATTTTTATCATGGTGATTGTTGCCGGGCTGTATAGTGTCTCTCAACTTCCCCGGCAGGAAACGCCGGATATTATCAAGAAAACCGCTGTGGTCACGACCCTCTACCCTGGAGCTACACCCCAAAAGGTAGAACAAACGGTCACGAAGCCTTTGGAACAAAAAATGAAAGAAATCAATCATATTAAAAAGATTTCTTCTACATCTGAAAATGGACTTTCGACGATTATCATTGAGACCAAAGGCAATGCCAATGCTAAGGAAGCCTGGGATACATTACGCAAAAAAATAAACGATGCCCAGTCTTCTCTGCCCACAGATGCTCAAAAGCCTGTCGTTAACGATGATTTGAATAAGGTATTTATCCATTCCTACGCCATCACGGGGGACTCTATAGAGCAATTGTATCAACTAAATGATATGGTGAAATCGTGGAAGGATCAATTAAAAACCATTCCCGGTGTATCGGAAGTAACAATTAAGGGATTACCCGATCAAGAGGTTCAAATTCAGATTGATGCTCAAAAGCTACAGCAGTACCATATCAGTTGGGAACAGCTCATGAGTGCAGTGCAGAAGGAAAATGAGCAATATCCGATAGGCAATCTGGATTACAATGAACGTACGTACCGAATGAATGTAACGCAGTCCAAGAATGCTCAGGATTTGAGTAAAGTCATTATTTCCAGAACGGACAGCGGCGCTCCTGTGTATCTCAGTGATGTGGGCACCATATTGCTTACACATAACACCAGCAGCTATATGGCCTTTTTTAACGGTAAACCAGCTATTACACTGACGATTAACGGTAATACCGGCTCTGACGTAGACACGATTTATAGCAAAGTAAATAAAGAGATGCAGTTGTTAAAACCAGATCTGCCTAATACGTTTCAACTGAATACGTTATTTTCACAGACCGAGCGGATTGATCATATTTTTCATGGCTTGACCCGTGAATTGCTGTTTGCCATTGCGGCGGTTGTGATCGTATGTACATTGGGCTTGAATCTGATTACATCCTCTTTTGTGGCACTGGCTATTCCTATTTCAATCGCCATAGGTCTCATTATTCTCCCTATGCTCGGAATAACATTGAATCAGGTTACGGTCATTGGCTTAATTATTGTAATGGGGATTCTAGTCGATGATGCTGTGGTGGTTAATGATAATATTGAGCGCAGGATGATGACCTTGGGTGAGAGTCCCAAGATAGCTGCATTAAATGGAACAAAAGAAGTTTCCATTTCCATTTTGACCGCAACTCTGGCAACTGTAGCCTCCTTTGCCCCGCTGTTCTTTTTATCAGGCGATGCAGGCTCCCTTATAAAACCATTACCGTTTGCTGTTATCTTTACGTTATTGGCTTCCATGCTCATGTCCTTTACCGTCATCCCAATCTTTAGAGAATGGTATGGACAACGAAGTCAAAAAACGCCCAACTCCACCATGAAGCCGCCGGGACTGCTGGGCAAACAAATTGATGCTCTTCGTAACGTATATGTCAGTGAGCTGATTCCCAAAGTCATCAATCGACCTGCATTGTATGCTTCATTAGGATTATTGATTAGTACCACGCTGTACGGTGTACTTGCTCTGATTCCGATCGACCTGTTCCCCAGAACCAACGATCCGGAATTAAGCATTAATGTGCGTATGCCTATAGGTACTTCTATAGAAGAAACCAAGCGGGTCACCGAGGATATTGCCAAATGGGTGAAGCAGCAGCCTCATGTGGAAACGATCAGTTATGCGGCTGGCGGCGACGCCCCCCCGTTGTTTCAAGATATGACCGCTGACGCCAAAACAGGCACAACCGTGGGGCAGATTGCTATTGTTGGGGAAGAAGGTGCATTTGATCCCGATGAAATGGCAGACAAATGGCCCTCCATCTTAAAGGATCGTTATCCGGGTCAATCCATTTCCTTGAAAATAGCCAAAGTGGGGGTGCCTCTCGGTAAGCCGATCTCCATTCGGATTTTAGGCAATGATGTAGATCAGTTGCGTTCGTTGTCACAGCAGTTAAAAGAAGGCATTATGGCTACCAGAGGAACACAGGACATACAAGACAATATGGAAAATGAAGGCTATACGCTGGATTTCCAAATCAATAAACAAGCGATGGATCAATATCAGATTAGCAATAATGATCTGACACGTACACTCTTGTTAATGGGTAATGGCGTGAGCTTTAGCCGATTTGATACGGGGAAAGATTTGATAAATATTAAGCTGAAGCTAAGCCAAACCGATCAAAATCCTGAAATTTTGTTTCAGCAATTGAATGTGACCAATGCCAATGGTGTTCAAATCCCTTTATCTCAATTGGCTGAGTTGAAGCCATCCTTTGCAACACAAAAAATTAACCATTATAATTTAAAGCGTTCGATTACTGTTGAAGCTGAAGTTCACGGGCGTACAGCTTCCGAAGTCATGAAGGATGTCAAGCTTAAATTGCAGGACATTAAATTTCCTCCAGGCTACACTTGGGAAATTGGCGGCGAGATTTCAGGACAAGATGACATTTTATCAGAAATAGGATGGTTATATGTTGTCGTCATACTATTAATCTTCATGCTGATCTTTTTGCAATTTTATTCGTTCTCAACCCCACTTATCATCTTGACTACCGTGTATATGGCGGCTGCGGGTGGATTCCTCGGCTTGTTCATTCTGAACACACCGGTCACTTTTATGGGGGTGCTCGGATTGATGACCTTGGCTGGTATTGTCGTACGGAACGGTATTGTGCTGATCGAGTTTATAGAGGATGCAAGACGCGAAGGGATGGAACTGAAAGAGGCGGTTATTGCAGCGACCAAAGCGCGCTTCCGCCCCATACTGCTTACTTCGCTGACAGCCATTGTCGGTCTGATTCCGATTGCTCTTATTGGGGAACTTATGTTTAGACCTCTGGCGTATACCATTATGTTTGGATTGATGTACTCGACCATTCTTACAATGTTTGTGGTTCCGTCCCTGTATATGGTTATTGCCCGCTGGAAATTAAAAAGACAGAGCAAAAAATTGGGGGTACAATGAAAAAAATAACGAGCGATGATATTATATATGCCGCCCTTTCCCTGTTTTCAGAAAAGGGCTACGATGCCACCTCGGTCGATGAGATTGCCCGCGAAAGCGGGATGGTGAAGGCTTCCTTTTATAAATACTTTCAAAGTAAAGAAGAGTTGCTGCTGGGGACAATCGTCCTGATTGAAAAACTTCTTGATGCAGATATTAAAGAACTTTATTTGAAGCACCAGCTACCTTCCCGTGAAAAGTTGAGACAACTGAATTTGATTGCGCTGGGCCGGATTTATAAGAATAAAGTTCATTTGCTGGTATACTCCGTCCCTTTAATCGGTTCCAAGGAAGAAAAAATCGCACAAGCTATTGACCGTGTTGAACATCATTTATCTAACGTGATGGTTGATTTCTTAATTGATGCTTATGGAGAGTCCATAAATGACTATGCGTACGATATTGGGTTTGTCGTCAAAAGCATTATTATCAATTCCTTCCGAATGAGCGATTCAGAGCTGTCCTGGACGGAACATCAAACACTGGCTGAATTTATCGTCAGCATTACGGATATGCTGGCACAAAGTATGCTGAGCCCTGATGTTCAACATCAAATCATGTGGGGCCGCGATTCCGGATTCCATGAAGATTCTGATCAAATCTGGACCAAAGGAAGACAAATCGCCCATGTGCTTCAACACATGGACGCAGTCTTGAAACAAATCGAATTAGATGAAGCAATCCAGAATGAACATATGCAAATACTAAGCAGGCTACAGGGGGAGCTTTCGGAACAAAACGTGGAAACTGCCCACGTTAAAGCACTCCTCCTTTTTTTGGAGCAGCTACCCGAGTTACAGGAAGACTGTACCAAGCTGAAAGCTATTTTGGAAGTTTAAAAGGTTCAATTCAGCTAAAGATAAAGAGGTCCACTATGGTCAGATACACAGCCATGATGGACCTCTTTCTTCTGTTGCAAATTCCTTCTACGCTCACCGTAATGGCGAATATCCAAGCCGATTCAGCTCCTCCGCAATGACGCGATAGCCGCGACTGTTCGGATGCACCCGATCCAGCGAGAGCAGTTCCCTTTCGTTGCCCTCAAACGCAGGGTAAATGTTCGCCACCCGGTAATTCGGACCGCCCAGCGTAGCGAGAAATGAGTTATATTGGCGCACATATATCCCCGCCTCCCGCACGCCCGGCAAAGGATTATACAACCCCACCATTCGAATGATAAATGGCTCACGCTGGCCGGACTTTATCTGATACAGGGCATGTACGATTTGGCGTACATGTTCTTTCGTGCGGCTCACCGCTTGCGGAATGGACGATGCAGACGAACCGGAGCCTCCAGCAAGGGCGCTGACGTATGGGCGCAGATCATTCCCGCCAATCGTCACCGTTATGAGTTCAGCCGCGCTCAACGCCGACCGAAAGAGCGGATTGTTGCGGATCAAAGACAGCAGTTCCTGCGATGTCAGTCCGTTGATTCCCAAATTCTCGTAACTGACTGGAGTACGAAGACGTGCTTCCGCCATTCGTCGATAGATAGGCACAAATCCGCCAGTCAGCAGCGTCCCGGCACCTGTCGTTAATGAATCTCCTATAGCCGTGTAGTGGTAACCCATTGGAACCCAACTCCCCCGCTAATGCCTTTGCAACCAAAGGCACATCAACTTTTACATGAGAATGATGTCAATTCCCGACATATCATATCTTATGTAAAAAAAGAGACGCAGGACCCGGAGATTCGCTTATTCTTCGTCCATTTCATACACACAATGAAATTGCCCATCCTCGGACAAGTCCTCCGATCCGTATACAGCAAAGCCCACGTTGCGAAAAAAATCTGCCCCTTCCGCATCGGTGTCCACAGTAAGCCGTTTCGGATTACGCTCCTGTATGAGCGTAAGCAGCATACCTCTGGCATATCCTCTATGACGGTTTTCAGGCAACACGGCCAGATGCCGGATTACGATGGTTTCATCCTCCTGCTCCTCAAATCCGACAATACCTACAACAAGTCCTTCATCTTCTACACCGAACAGCTTCCAGTCATCCGAGGTTTGATAGGTACGTAAAGCTGCTTCTCCGCGTTCAGGGTGATCCAGCACGGCGTAGGTTAGCAGCTCCAGCACCTCCTCACGATCTGAATCTGTTTTTATATTTTTAAACATGGTTCGTCGTCTCTCCTTATATCCTGAAATGGGGATTACGCTCTAGTTCTCCAAAATAAGCAACGGCCAGTTATCCAGCCACTGCTTCTCAAATACACGCTGACGAAAGGCCGTGGTGTGGCGGAACAATGGACTTTGGCGTACCCGCATATCCAGCAGATCATTTAATCCATGCGGACAAACGACCTCCATTTGATCCTCGTCATTCAATCTAATCGCTACTGCCGTAGCCGTCTCCGGCCAGCGGCTCATCGCATCCTCTACCGAAGCATAAGGAGCTGTCCCGTTGCGAAGATGCATCCGCGCCTGATTTTTGACAGACCAGTTGCGTCCCGCCTGCTTGCGGTTCAAGGACAGCTCAAGGTGCTCGTCCCGTTCCTCCAGCGTATTTTTCGGATCAAAATAAATAACATCTATATCATTCAAAGGCGTAGGAGTTGTATAACCATGCAGCTTGTCCCACACCCGATTACGTACATAGCCTGCGGCAATACAGCCCTGCGGCAGCCTCAGCTCTCGCACATAGCGCAAGTCTTCCAGTACCTGTGGATCATTCATATATTGTATGATTCGTAGCACATCTTCTTCCGACTTCATCCTGCACTCAGCTCCCTTTTTTATGATGACAGTTGCTGCACGGACTCTCCTCCTTGAGCTGCGATCCGGGCTGTACGCTGCGCCAGACGGCGGCGTGCGACCAGCAGGAATGGAATGCCAATCACGACCGACAGCGCAACCGGAACAAAAATGGCAAGCGGCGCTGTTTGACCATAGGTATCCAGCAGCCAGCCACCAAACAAAGGAGCAAGCACGCTACCCAGATTATTAAAGCCAATCGTACCGAAATAGGTCCCTTTATATTGAGCATCTGCAATTTGGTCAATCAATACGTCCAGCATCGTGAACAACAGCACTTCGCCCACTGTAAACAGCACCATATCCAGTATAAACAACCAGCCCGAATTTAACATACCGCACAGTAACAGGCTGACTGCAATACATATATTTCCTGCAATCAAGGAATTCACCGGGGAAAAACGGCTTGCCAGCCGTACCAGCGGATATTGAAAAGCCAATACACACACCGCGTTGATTGTAAGCATATATGTAAACCACCGGGTTCCTTCCTCGAAGGATAAGGACAAGAATTGAGGCATCGTGGAATTGGAATGAGCATAACCCATGACGCAAAATACCGTCCCCAGCAAAATCGGCATAAACACCGGATCACGGCTGGCTGTACGGAACGCCTCACCCATCCGTAGTGGAGCCTCTCCCGCCGTTGTCCCTGTACGAAGATCCGATGCATACCGAGCAAATTGGATCAACAGCAACACCCCGTACAGTGCATACACACCAGCCGCTACCATAAACGGTGTACCCGAGGATGCCGATCCTAACATCAAACCAAGCAACGGCCCTGCCACTACACCTACATTAATCGCCGCATATCTCATATTGTAGATGAGCAATCTTTTTTCCTTGGGGGTTACATCTGATAACAGCGCCCGCGAGGTTGGCTCGAACAAGGATCTGCACAGACCATTCAGAGCATTGATGACAAAAAAGGCCCAAGCCGCTTCAGCCAGCGCAAAAGCCACGAATACAAGCGCCCAACTGGCGATGGACACCAGCATCACTTTACGCCGTCCGATCCGATCGGAAATATAGCCGCCATAAAAGCTGGCAAAAATGCCAACTAATGAACTGACTGATACGATCATCCCTGTATGGAAAGGGGATACCCCCAACCGGGTGGTCAAATAAATGGACAAAAACGGGATACTCATGGATGTCGCCATCCGACCAAATATAGTACCCGCAATAATCGTCCAGGCCAGTGGGTGAATCGAACGCAACTGTTCTTTCATATCTGTTATCTATGTCTCCTTCTCTGCCCTGTCTCCAGAAAAAAACTTGCACACAGCTCTTCCATCTGTGTGCAAGTCTAACAGGGATAATTCCAACGATTACTGACGGATATACCGTTCCAATTCCCTGCACGTTGCCTGATAAGCAGACTGAAGTGCAGCCAGCATCTCTTGCGCAGCTTCAAGTCGGTTCTCCCGTGCAAGCTGCTCAATATCGGAAAATAACGTGGACAAACGACCAATTCCCAGACTCACGCTACCTGATTTCAGCTCGTGAGCAACCTCCACTACTTTTGCTGGCTCGTTCGCGGCAGCCAGTTCAATTAATGTGCTTATTTTTGCAGGTGTATCACTGGTGTATATCTCTACGAGTGAAGCCAGCAGCCCCATGCTGCCATCCTCGTCCAGCATCATAATTTCATGAATAACTTCTTCATCAAGGATAGGCTCGACATCGGCCTTGGGAAGCCATTGGATAAGCTTTTCAGACAGCCGTTCGATCATAACCGGCTTCGATAGATAATCGTTCACTCCTACCTCCAGGCCCTTCACTCTGTCTTCCTCTGACACATTTCCTGTCAAAGAAATGATCGGTACTGGTGGCAACTTGTCCACCGCTTCACGCTGGCGAATAGCCCTCGTAGCATCAATACCATTCATGACAGGCATATGATGATCCATCAAAATACAAGCATAAGATCGTTGGAAAGTCGCTCTTACGGCCGCTTCTCCATCTTCCGCAAAATCAATATGCTGGAATCCCAAATGACGAAGCTGTAACTCTACCACCTGACGATTGACCCGATTATCCTCAGCTACCAGAATAGCGTGGGAATGACTATGTTCACGCAGACACTCACCAAGCTCTGTCTGCTCGACAGTTTCACGCTCCTTTACTTCGTCTACCTGCTCCGTCCCCTTGACGAGAGGAATCTCAAACCAAAACGAGGAGCCTTGACCTTCCTCACTGACGACTCCAATTTGTCCCTTCATCAGTTCAACGAATGAACTGCATATCCATAGTCCCAGTCCGGTTCCTCCATATTGTGAGGCACTGCCTTCCCCTGCCTGCACATAGGGCTGAAATAACTTGACCTGATCCTCCGGTGAAATTCCGATGCCCGAATCCTGCACCTCAAACCGAACACGCTGGGAACCCTCTGTTTCTTCTACCAACATCGTCCGAACAACTAGCAATCCGTCACTCGTAAATTTATTGGCATTGTTCAGCAGATTGAGCAGAATCTGCATGATCCGTGCCGAATCTCCTTCCAAATGATCTGCTACCCCGGAATCGGTCTCTATACTCAGACGGTTCCCCTTCTGATAGATTTGTGGCTCCAATAACTGGGCAACATGGCTCATAATCGCCTGGACCCTGACGTTTCCGATCTCCAGCTCCATCTGCCCCGCCTCCACCTTGGATATATCCAGCAGGTTATTAATCATGTTCAGCAGCAGAGAGGCCGATTCACGTATGACACTGATCGCCTGCCGTTGATCCGGGGAGAGTTTGGATGAACCCAGCATTTCGATCATCCCGAGTATTCCGTTCATCGGAGTCCTGAATTCATGACTGACCACAGCGAGAAAGGTGCTTTTCAAGTCATTCGCCCGTACCGCTTCTTCCTTTGTCCGCTTTAAAGCCGCATTGCTTTTGGCAAGCTGACGCTGCAAATTGACAAGCTCATTATTCATCGCCGAAAACTCATTCAGCATGTTTTCTTCTTCAGCCTTGCTTTTCACAATCTCATCTGTTAATTGTTCGATCGTTTTCCGCAGGACAGCCATTTCTGCTGCCGGTTCCTTCATATAAAAGGCCCCCCTTTACCGAATGACTCCTGGTTTCGATACAACATCTTATTTAATACAGCTTCACACCCTGGACGACAGCAGGTGTTCTGCAACCTCCAGCGCTTCCTCTGCACCAGGCGCACAACCGTCCGCCCCTACTTCCTGCCACAAGCGTGGATCAAGATTAAAGGGCAAACCACCGACCATAATTCTCACATGGCTTGTAGCGCTATTTTGACGTATTAAAGTAATCAGATCCTTTACCAAATGGACATGGTAAGCCATGGTAGCCGAGATAGCCACCACGTCCGCCTTGTAATTCACAATTTCCTGAAGCAAGCTCCGGTTAGGCACATTAGCTCCCAAATAGTACGTATCCCAACCCTCCATCTCGAATAAATCAGCCAGCATACGCAAGCCAATTTCATGCTGCTCGCTACCCACACAAGCCGCCACGAGACTGCGTCCCGGATGTCCGCTTACGAGCCATCTGGGATACAAAGTAGAGATAATAAATTGAGTAGCCGCTGTGCAGAAATGCTCTTGCCCTATCGTGATTTTACCTTCATGCCACAGACGTCCTATTTCATATTGTGAAATTTGAAATATATATTTATAAATATGCCGAATGGACGTGCCTTCATCCATCAAACGGACGATACAGTCCATAGCCTGTCTGCGGCTGCCTGCGAGCAAGTACTCTAAATATTGACCCACATCAGCCGCTAAAGGATTATCATTCGTAATAAAAGATGTATATTCCTCTCTCTTCCCAATTTGCTGTATCCCTAAATCCAGATTCTCCAGCACCATGCTTTTATCCGGGTGATGAAAATGCTCTTTCAACGTCTCCTGTATCAATCTGAAATTGGTTGTCAAATCCTCTTGTGTTATACCAAAACCTTGCAGGAGCTTTTGTAACCAGGAAACATATTGAGTAAATAGAATAGGGCTATTCACAATTACGCTTTCTGCTAAATAGTTCAAACTATATATTGAATCTTGCTTTGTTTTTTCTTTACCGTTATCCCCAAAACGCTGCAAAAGATCCGGCTGTAATTCGTATTGCTTATTTGTGACTAATTCCGCCAAATTCCCTGCTTGCAGCAATAGCGATTCACCTGCGGTATATTGCTGTATACTCATATACAGCTCCTTCCCCGACAAAGCCGTATTTATATCCATAGACGGTAACGGGGGGAATGCATCCGAACGTGACTATTCGTCAATTATACCTGATTTCCGCTTCTACATTAACCCCGTTGCCCAAAATTGCGACAAAAAAAATAAAATACCGGGAAACCGGTATTTTATCTAAAAGCATATTTAGCGCGGATATTCGCAGCTTATTAGTCGTTACTTTTCTGTCCCTCAGCCGTTAGCCCCAGCTTTTTTAGCAGATGAATGACCTGTTCTTTCTCTTCCACAGATAATCCGTCCACTGTCTCCATAATGACACGATGATGCTGTGGAAATATTTGCTCAAAGAAATGACGTCCCTCGTCAGTCAGTTCAGCATAAATCACACGCCGATCATCCTGTGATGCACGCCGGGTAAGCAGCTTTTTTTTCTGAAGTTTATCTACGACGTACGTAATATTTCCGCTGGAGATCAGCACCTTTTCACCAATTTTCTGCAAGGGCTGCGGGCCGCGATAATACAACAGATCGAGCACACCAAATTCCGTCGTGTTCAATCCGTGACTATGAATATCCCGATTCGTGCGGGATGTGACCGAATTATAGGCTCGAGCCAGCACAACAAACAAGTTAAGCGCCAAGTCCTGATCATCTGGTTTTACAGACATATTAACAGCCTCCGTTACTCATATCTTTATTCAAAGATATCTTAATTGCAAACTTTTGTCAAGCTCAACCGTTTTATTCCTTTGTTAATAAGGCCTATTATGAGAAAATTACAGTCTATTATGTACAAAAGCCCGTCTCCAATCGGTACCAGAAGCACCGTTCGTGAGAGCAGGGCTTTCATCATTCAATCCCTAACCTCTTTCGTAGAAGCTCGTAAACAACTCGACCGATAAGCATGCCCAGTACATTCAGGATCACATCATCCACGTCCATCGTGCCTGCGCCGAGCAGCATTTGGGACACTTCAAGAATGACCAGCGCGACCACCACTGTCAGCAGCAAGCTACCTAATCTGCGTAAGGATACCCAAATGATAGGCAGAAGGATGCCAAACGGGACGAATATACCAATATTACCGAGCAAATTGACACCCCACACCCGGAAAGGAAGCGACTGCGCCGCCCTCAGATATCGCCCGATCGTATCCAACGGAACTATATTATACGAATATGGAGGACCGGGTCGTAGTGTACGTCCAAAACCAAGAAACATCCAGTATAATAACAGTCCCGTATATAAAATGAATGCCACGAAGGCTACAGTACGAAGCAGACGGACGCTAGGCATCACTTGTTTCGAACATCAATCTGTCCATTGGCCCGTGCGATGATAACCTGGTCCGCCATATTAATGAACAGTCCGTTATCAACCACACCCGGAATTTGATTCAATCGGATTTCCAGCTCTTGCGGGTTTTCAATGGTTCCGTAATGACAATCGACAATATAATTGCCGTTATCCGTAAGGAAGCGCTCACCGTCCTTCATGCGCCATTCAGCCTGGCAGCCTGTCTGCTGTATTGCCTCCAACGTCCATACACTGGCAAAAGGTACGACTTCGACCGGTAATGGAAATGCACCCAGCACCTTCACATCCTTGGACTCGTCCACAATGATGATTAGCCGGTTGCTGTTGCTTTCCACGATTTTCTCTCTCAGTAAAGCTCCGCCTCCGCCCTTCACCAGAACAAGCTGCTCATTCACCTCGTCCGCTCCGTCAATGGTTACGTCGAGTCGTCCAATCTGATCAAATGGAACGATGGGAATTCCTAGTTCTCTGGCCTGATCCTCCGAGGCTTGGGAAGTAGCTACAGCCTGTATATGTAAGCCTTGCGCCACACGCTCACCTATTTTTTGAATGGCCCAATAAGCTGTCGAGCCTGTGCCGAGTCCTACTTTCATGCCGTCCTGAATGGCTTCAACTGCTTTTTCAGCTGCTTTTTGCTTCAAATTCATTGTCATCTCTCCCGCTATATAGGCTAGTATGGATCATCATTTATTTTATATGAAAACGTTTTATAAAGACACTGTCAGCTTCTTACCGTAACAAAGACTATTTTCATCCTCTTCATATTCACCAAATCGTTCAATAGGCTCATATCCCTGCTTCGTATAAAGCGCAATGGCTTCAGGTTGAGCAGCCCCTGTCTCCAGCTTGATTCTTACAGTGCCTCGTTTCCGGGCCTCACCTTCCAGGAAAGCTAACAGACTGACGGCAATACCTTGCCTGCGATAAGAAGAATCGACATAAAATCGTTTAAGCTCCATCTCTTCCGCATCTATAGGCCTAAGCCCACCGCAAGCGACCGGTTTTTCATCCAAATACACAACAGCGAAAATCATCTCTTTAACTTTTGGATTGGAAAAATCAACCAAGTAAATTTCATCAGCAGGATACCTTTCCAGCAAATCCTCATCCAGCCTTTGAATCAATTCATGCAGAACTGCATGATCGCTTTTAACCTTTACAATTGTAAGCTTGGACATTCTCTTCATCCCTCTCCCTATGTCGTGTTTGCTATATTGGCTCATTTTGCAAGGAATACGCAAAAACCGCGGCAAATCAAGCATCTGTAACGCCAAATATGAAAAATGTCCCAAATTGACAAGTGCATTTGACTCTATTATAAAGTATGATGGTTTCTATTGGATACCTACTTGAAGCCTGAAATGAATTCCAATTTCAAGTTGAAGTATAAAATGGAATATACTGAAATATACACAGGAATTACCCGGTAAAAATTAAATTTTTATTGGGCAAGGTATTCATTTCAAGGGCTTATCGTACGACATATATATAGGGATACATACTTATCTAAAAAAAAGGACTAAAGACCTACTAACAAAAATTCAAGGGGTCTATTTCCTTAATTACTATGTTTGTAAGGGGGACTAAATTATCTCATTCGATAAGCGGTTCAACACCATATACAAAAATTACAACCAGGGAGTGGAACATTTTGAAAAAGTGGAGTAGCTTATCTTTCTTCACCAAGAACTTATTATTATCCTTCTTCAACATCGTATTGATCGGGCTAGTCCTCATTGTGTCCAGCTATTTGATCCAGCGTACAATTTTGATAGACCAATTGCATGGGCAAGTGGAAAAAATCACATTAAAGTGGGCTGAGGGAATTAATGTAAATGAAGTAACCCAAGCTGTTCAGGAAAAAAGTTATGATGGTCCCGTTCAGGCAAAACTCCGCGCTTATCTGGATAACATCACAGCGACGAATCCGAATATCTCTCAAGCTTATATCTTCGGAACCGAGCTGGAAGACGGTGACAAAACATCTGTTGTAGCGATGCCTACCACTCTGAGAGAAGCATTCGAAAAAGATAAACTGGGTGTCGGCGGTATGTACAAACAACCCTCTGTAGTCACAGAAGGTGTAAGCCATATGCTGGATACCGGAAAACCGACGTTTACCAGTTTCTATGATGACAGCTTCGGTACGTGGACAACCTTGACGTATCCGCTTAAAGATTCAAGTGGCAAAATCTTTGCATATTTTGCTGTCGATGCAGATGCAGGCGCTGTACCTGCCGGTTTGACCAAGCTGCTGATCAGCGGTGCTACCATTCTGGCTATCTTCCTGCTCATCTGCTTGGCGCTCCAATATTGGGTCGTGAAGCGTACGTTGTCCCCTATTAAACAACTGATGTTCGGTATCAGTGAAGTAAGCCGTGGAAATCTGGACGTTCAGATTCAAGCAGGGCAAGACGATCTGGGCGTTGTGAATAGAAACTTCAACGATATGGTAAGCCATATTAACAGCATTATGACCAAAGTGAAGCTGACAACTGATGAAGTGAATGAATCGGCGAAGGAATTACTCGCAATCTGCGAACAAAACGGAATCAATTCGAACATCATCAATCAGAACATCAATGAAATTACGGGAAATATCCGTTCACAGGAAAAGGCAACGGGCGATAGCGCACGTGCCATGGCTGAAATGGCCTCGGTTATCCAAAATATTGCCGCCAGTTCCGCCACCGTTGCAGAGGAAGCCAATTCGGTAGAGAAGCGTTCTAATGAAGGCAACGAAATCATGGGCAAAGTTTCTTCACAAATGCATTTGATTACCGATACAGTTACGAATACATCCCGTATTATCAAGTTACTGAACGACCGTTCACAGGAAATTGGTAATATCATCGGTACGATTTCAGGCATTTCCAGCCAAACGAACCTGCTTGCCCTGAATGCTTCTATTGAAGCAGCGCGTGTCGGTGAGGAAGGCAAAGGCTTTGCCGTGGTTGCCAGCGAAGTACGCAAGCTGGCAGAACAAACAGCGGATGCAACGAAACAAATCACGCCGCTGATTGAAGAGATTCAAAGTGAAATCGGTCAAGCTGTGAAGTCGATGGAACAAGGTAACGTTGAGGCACAGAGCGGAATCGTCGTAGCCGGACAAGCAGGCGAGCTGTTCAATAACATTCTTCAAGCAACCAAAACGGTGGCATGGCAAATTCAAGAAGTATCCAGCGCTACCGAGGAAATATCCGCCGGTACGCAGGAAATGACGGCGACAGCGGATGAACTTTCTTCCACCGTAAGCAAAACAGCCAACAACAGTGTTCACATTGTGCAAACGGTTGAGGAACAAAAAGCTTCTCTGGATTCCATCATTGAATCGTCCCATAAGCTGTCTTCCATGTCGGAAGAGCTTCAGGAGATTACTTCTTACTTCAAAATTGCAGACCCTAACCGCACCAAATCATAATTTTCATAAGTAAGTCGTTCGGTAGTGCCTCCCTCCTATTCATGCATTTGAAGGGATCGGAGGCATTTACTGACTTTAGCATTCATATTACGACATCATACGTTCAGGAGGTTAGCGTAATGACTTCATTGTTACAAAACAGTACACAAACAGCGCCATCCCCATTCCTGGTTCCTTTGAATTTTGCACGTCTGCAACGCAAGTATACATACTCTGCTTATCAGGTAGAGTTAGAACCATTCATTTCGAAGCTGTTGCATCAGCAAACGTCGGCGGAAGAACAACATGCTTTGCTTCTGTCTGTATATGCAGCATGGCTGTATCGTCTGTCCGCAGAAGAAGAAGTCTCCTTCTCTACTTTGGTGCCTCAATCTGGTGTACTTACGGCTTCGCTGACGATGGTAAAGAATACTACTTTCCATGAGCTGGCAGGCTTGTTTCAGGACATGCTCCATAAACCACATGCTTATCTGGCAGACCCGCAGGCTGATACCTCGTTCTCGGCAAATCTGCTGGCAGATGAAGGCACAGAGCCTCGTATCATGGATTGGGCTGTCATCGAGAGCAACGGCACTTACCAAATCCAGATTCGGTATGATGATTCTCTTCTTCTGGAAACAACGGTTGTCCGGTATGCAGAATACTTCGAATTACTACTGCGTGGCGCACTCATCAACAGCCATGCCCTTGTCAATTCGATTGACATCTTATCCGAAGCAGATCGGGCAGCTCATGAAGCCTTAAATAATACAGTTGTGAAGTATCCTGAGCATCAGACCATTCATGGAATGTTCGAGGAAGCCGCTTCGCAGTATCCTGATCGTCCGGCCATCGCTTCCCACGCCGGGGAATATACGTACCGTGAGCTTAATGAACGTGCCAATCAAGTCGCACGTGTGCTGTTGTCCAAAGGTCTTGCCAAGGGCGAATTCGTGACCATCTTCATGGAACGAAGCCTGGAAACCGTCATTTCCCTGCTTGGTATTCTGAAAGCCGGGGGCGTATATGTACCTGTCGATCCAGCCCATCCAGCCGATCGGAGTAGCTACATCGTCGAGGACACGCGTTCTCCCTTCGTCCTTACCACTTCCGCGCTCGCCGGGCAAGCCGCTGAACTATGCGGATCCATTGAGACGGTAAAAGAAATTTTGGCCATTAACGGGCCTCTGGCAGGCTATGCTGCAAGCAATCCAAACGTTAACGTAGGACCAGATGATCTCGCTTATGTGATCTATACGTCCGGCTCGACAGGCAAGCCGAAAGGGGCCCTGATTGCTCACCGTGGCGTCGTTAACCTGGGGGCTGTCGTACAGCGCGATTGCGACATTACACCTCAGGATGTATTGACTCAATTCGCCACCTATAGCTTTGATGCATCCGTTTGGGATACGATTGGAGCCTTGTTCTACGGTGCCAAGCTGTATCTGCTGTCCTCCGAAGAACGCGTGTCTGTTGAAGAATTCGCAGAAGCCATCGCACGCACAGGCACGACGATCATTACCATCTTGCCAACCGTATTCTTTAATCAGCTGTCCACGTATTTGTCGGACGAGGGTTACCGCAAATTGGCTAAGGTACGAATTGTCACCGTGGCAGGCGAGGCGCTGTACGGCTCACAAGTTCGGGCGTTCCAAAGCAAATTCGGTACAGATACAGACATCGTTAACGTGTATGGACCGACCGAGTGCACCGTAGCGACCACGACCCACCGGGTTCGTGGTGCTGTGCCTGAGCACGTCGTCAACATCCCGATCGGTAAGCCGATCTACAACTACAAAGTCTATATCGTCAACGATGATAACAAGCTATGCCCGATTAACATTCCGGGAGAAGTATGTATTGCTACGCCAGCACTGGCTCATGGCTACCTCCATCAGCCGGAACGGACAGCACAATCGTTTGTGGACAACCCATTTGTTCCGGGTGAAAAAATGTACCGCTCAGGCGATATCGCCAAGCTGCTGCCAGACGGTACGATTGAATACGTAAGCCGGAAGGATTCACAGCTCAAAATCCGGGGCAACCGAATCGAAATCGGAGAGATTGAAGATCATTTTTCCAAGCATCCAGGCGTTCAGGACGTGTCTGTCGTAGCCGTCAAGGATCACACGGATCAAAATATGCTGGTCGGCTATTACACCACTTCGGATGGACAGTCTATTCCGCAAGACGTGATTCAGTCTTATATTGCGGGCAAGCTGCCTTCCTATTTTGTACCGAGCCATGTCGTTCATCTGGAAGCTATGCCAATTTCACCGACTGGCAAGATTGACCGCAAGAAGCTGGCCCTGCTTCCGCTTCCCGAGGTGTCCGACAGCGCCTACGGCGGGGAACCTCTTCGTAAAGGAACAGAAACGCTCATTGCTGAAGCATGGACACAGGTACTTGGCAAAACCAACATCGGCGCAACGGATGACTTCTTCCTGATCGGTGGTGACTCCCTTCGTGTCATTCATGTGCTAGCTATTTTAAAACCGCGTTATGGCGCGTTACGCATTGGAGACTTTTTCCGTTACAAAACCGTTCGCGAGCTTGCTGAATACGTGGAGCAACTGGGTACGGAACAAACGCCGCAACGCAAAGCACTAGCGGTTTCACAAGAAAAAACTGACCTGAATGAACATCCTATCGAGCTGTCGGGCACTGCGAGTGTAGCCGAATTACGCGACATGAATGTTGTTTTATTGACCGGGGCTACGGGTTATCTCGGTTCGCACATTCTGTATGACCTGCTTCAACGGACAGAAGTCAAAGTGTACGCGATGGTACGCCCATCACAGGACGGGCCATCCGGCATCGAGCGTATTGAGGCCGTACTGACAGGATATTTTGGACAAGATGTCTCCGCCTTGATCGAAGGACGGGTCAAAGCCGTGTACGGTGATCTGGAGCAGGCAGACCTTGGCCTCTCTACCGTTGACCGCCATATGCTGGAGCATCAAATTGACGGCATTATTCACAGCGCCGCTGACGTTCGCCATTTTGGTGATTCGGCTGCCTTTGACCGTACGAATGTAACCGGAACACTGGAACTGCTGAAAATTGCTCAGGCCAAGCCAGGTGTATCCTTCCATCATGTCTCAACTATGGGCATACCGGAGGATCTGGCGAATGAAGGACAATGGGAATCCGTATTGGAACTGTCCTCCTTCCCGGACGAGCTACAGGTGGACAACCTGTACACGAACAGTAAGCTCGCAGCGGAAAAGCTGTTGTTCCAAGCGGCTCAGTCAGGCACGCCTGTCTCTATCTACCGTGCAGGTAATTTGACGGCCCACTCGGCTAACGGACGCTTCCAGCGCAATATCGACAGCAACGCTTACTATCGGATGATGAAGGCCATGCTGTTGCTGGGCAAAGCGCCACAGGCTGATTGGCATACGGACTTTACGCCGATTGACTATGCGAGCCGCGCCATTGTAGAGCTGTCTGTGCATCAAAAAAGCGCGAACCGCATTTTCCATATCTGCAATCCGAATCCGCTGCCATATGATGAGCTGATCGCTATGGTCAACCAGCTCGGATATGCAGTAGACACGATGCCTTTTGACGATTATAGCGCTTGGCTGCTGAACCCCTCTTCCGGTATTCAGGAGGACGCGCTGCACCTTGCTATGGGGCAGTTGGAAGGTGATGGAGCCAAGGATTCCGCTTACCGATATGGCTGCCCTGTGACCGCCGCGCTACTGGATCAGGCTGGCGTTAAGTGCCCGACAACCGATCTGGAGTTTATTCGAAATATGATCCAGCATGCGGTAGAGATCGGTTATTTCCCTATCGCGTCATCGGTATCCACAAAAGCAACACAGAGGTAACAAAGTTGTGATATTTTCCCCGCGTGTATTAGGTATGATAGACTAGATTTTGCTAGTTGATATCGGGTTTACATATCCATACTTTTAGAATTTCTGCATGCGGGGGATGTCATTCATATGAAACACGTCATATTCAAAAGAACAATGCTTATTATGAGCATGTTAGCTATTTTAGGGATTTTGGTGTACGAAGCACGCACCATCTACCATCCCCCCCTTGTTAAAGGGACTCACCGTACACGCACAGCAAATGCAGATCGACTGGTACGACACTTATTCTCTCTGACACCAACGCCGGATAAAGTATATTACCAGAACAAAGTTATTGTCCTGATGTATCATGAAGTAACCAAAACTCCACCGGATCCCGGCGCTCTCAAGCTCAGCAATTTTACGAAGCAGCTGGATGAAATGAAAGCCAACGGCTTCCACTGGATTACGATGAAAGAATATACGGACTTTATTCTACATAAAGCCAAGGTGCCCGATAATGCTGTACTTATGACCTTCGACGACGGCTATGAATCTTTTTATACAGACACCTTTCCCGTGTTGAAAAAGTACCGTGTACCTGCAACCAATTTTCTCATCACATCCACGATCAGTAATCCCAAGCACATCGGTATTAAGAAGCTAACGTGGGAGCAAATCCAGCACATGCATGCCGAAGGTGTTGATTTCTACAATCACACCAATGATCAGCACGCGTATGGATACACAAATGTAGCACGCTCCAAGGAAAAACCGCTTCTCATGGACCCGGTATATTCGAAAAAGCTGGGGCGTATGGAAACCGAGGACGAATTCAAGCAACGGGTTTACAACGATTTGGACACCGCCGACAAGAAGCTGTTCAAGTATCTTCACAATGATCGCAACGTCCTTGCCTTTCCGTATGGAGGATATACCAAGGAAACGCTGGAAATTTGCCGCGCCTTGGGCATTGACGTTACCTTCACGGTGAAGCGTGGCATTAACTCACCTGGACAAACGAATGGCTATCGCGTTAATGCAGGTGGGATACACAATATTCCGGAAGTATTGGTGCAATACATGAAGGAAGGCGCTCCGGAACGACCGTTGCCGTTTGCCCAAGGTCCTAACAAAGCGTCCTAAACTTTGGAATAAGTAAGAACCTTCAAAACCATCTATAGCGTGGTTTTGAAGGTTCTTTTGCTGATTTTGAAGATGATGAGCTTATGATTAGAGCCAGAGACGAATGGCCGCAATAGCAGCCAGATGCACCGGATAAAAGCTGCGCCACAACCAGCGCGGTACCCGGCTATAAAATCTGCTCTCCCCGGATGCAAAGCATGCGATAAGAATGGTGGACAGCAGGCTAAAATGCTGGAGATTCGCGTGATGCACCATATCATATAAGACGTTCAGCGCAAAATGCGCCGCAACCATCATATAGGAGCGGGTATAGCGGTAAATGAGGACGAGCAGCAGTCCATAGGCTCCGTAATCCATCAGGCTAAGCTCCATGACCAGAGCTGTGAGCACATATAATCCTGTTATAGCCACCCAATTCTTCAATCGCGACGCAGCAGCCAGCGCCAGCAACGAGATCAACAGCGTCCAGACCACGTTTGGTCTATACACATCAAACGCCAGCATATAGGGCACCTGAGAAATCAGGGCGATTCCGAGCAAGCGGAGCATATAACCTCGCATATTACGAGTGCGGGCATACCCCATATACAGCGCATATGCATAGATTGGAAAAGCAAGCCTGCCGGCAATTCTCCAGGCCGGATCAGTCGGAAAAAATACAAGTCCAACATGATCAATCAGCATGGTCAGCATGGCCAACCAGTACATATAAGGCCCCCTTTTTCTTCTTTTACGTCTTCTCTTCCGTCAAGCTCAAAATAGCGTTCATGATATCCGTTTTGGTAACCCGGCCCACCAATCCATTGGTTTGAATGAAGGAGGTCTCCATACACTGCTCATCCATGACCGGAAGGCAATTGACCTGATGACGAACGAGCCTGGATATCGCCTCCAGCAGAGAATCGCCCGGAGTGAGTGTCGTCATTTGGGCGCGTCGCGTCATTGCCATCGTTACCGGAACAGCGTGAAGATCGGTATGCCCCAGCGTCACCTTCAGCAGATCCTTGCGAGTAACAATTCCGATCAGCTCCTGATCCTCTCCTGTGACCATCAGCGTACCGGTATTTTGCTGAAATAACATCAGTACCGCATCGTAAGCCGTAGCGTCACCAGAAATTAAAATCGGATCACTGAGCACATCAGCCACAGTCAGCTTTTTGAGCATGGTGCCAACATGACTGTCGTATTTAGGGTAACGGCCTGGCAGATATCCTACCTTCGGCTTGGCGTCTATCAGACCGAGCATGACGAGCAGCGCAAGATCGGAACGGAGGGTCGGTCGCGTCAACCCCAACTCCTCAGCAATTTTATCCCCCGTAACAGGCGCCAGGCGCTGGACAATATCAACAATTTCCCGCTGTCTTTCAGACAGTTGAATAATGATTACCTCCTTATAGAATGGGGTAGTATACATTATAGATGAGCATAGATCGGTAAATTTCCGCATTTTCCGACAATTCATCAAATTTTAATCAAAGACAGCTTGTTTTCAATTTTAAAATGTGTCACAATTGAGTATGTAATACATACTAATTATAAGTTTAACGTGTGCAATATGCTATCTTTTATTTGGCTGATGTACATGGTGTGTGATATGTATTATGAATTTTAAAAAACCTGAGGAGGAAATCAAATGAAATTTTTCTTGGATACTGGTAACATTGAAGAAATCAAACGTATTGAACGTTTGGGTCTGGTTGATGGTGTAACAACGAACCCTTCGCTGATCGCTAAGGAAGGTCGGGTGTTCAAGGAAGTCATTCAGGAGATTTGCGGTATCGTGGAAGGTCCCGTGAGTGCTGAGGTCATTGGCTTGAAAGCCGAGGATATGCTCAAGGAAGCTTATGAGATTGCCAAATGGGCACCGAACGTTGTTATTAAGCTGCCTATGACTGAAGACGGTTTGTATGCTTGTAACGAACTGACCAAAAACGGGATTAAAACGAATGTAACGCTGATTTTCTCCGCGGCTCAAGGTTTGATGGCTGCCAAAGCTGGCGCTACTTTTATCAGCCCGTTCGTAGGACGTCTGGATGATATCGCTGTTGACGGTATGAAGCTGATTCGTGAACTGAGACAGATTTTGGACATTCATGGTCTGAAAGCCGAAATCATTGCAGCCTCCATCCGTAACATCAAGCATGTGGAAGATGCTGCTCTGTCTGGTGCGCATATTGCCACCATTCCTGGCTCCCTGCTCCCTTCCCTGTGGAAACACCCGCTGACTGACAGCGGTATTGAACGCTTCCTGAAGGACTGGGAAACTGTACCTAAAGCCTAATTCGCCCGAAACGGCAAAACTATATTGCTTTAAACCCGAACAGCCCGCATATTGCGGGCTGTTTTTTCGTCCGTATTATTTTCTCTCCATATTTCGCAAGTCTGCCAAAGGCCGCGTCAAGTTTCTCCAGCGTTCAGGCACATCCTCACCATGATCCACGTAAACCGATTTCAGATAGCTAGACATATGGTTAACCCGATCCTCTACCAAGACCTCTCGTATGTCGGATGGCTTAACAGGCACGAAATTATTCCGTACCACCTGGAAGCGGTCTAGAGGTAAAAACATGTCCAGACTTTTCTTGTAGGAACAATGGGCCGGAAAACGTGGCGAGCTTCCTGAATCATATTTGGTGAGCTTCACTGCGGAAGCATGCCCGGATATCAAGGAATACGCGTCCAATTCCAGAACGGCAAACCTTTCCTCCGGTTCTCTTCGTGAATAGGTATTCATCATTTTCTGACAATCCTTTAACGTGGGCCAAAAAAATACATGCCGATCCAGCGCCTCCCTAAATTGCTCCTGTGTGATTGCAGCATCTATCATCTGGTCAGGAATCCGCAGATGGGCATTTATAGTGATATCATACCCCTCATAATCTACTTGTACCGCCTTTACGCGGCGTTCCCCTGCAATGTGGTGATTGATTTGGTAACTGGACAATATAGCGTCGAAATAAGCAATCATTGATACATTACATACTCGTGTAAAATGAAATAAGGATTTCCTGTTTTTGGCTTTGGTGATGGCAGTTACAATCGCATTATCCATGAGTTCTCTCCCCTCTCCAATGAAATCCAGTTCAAAGTAAACGGTGAATAAAGTACAACTTTTTTTGACAAAACAACTTGTTTTACATATAATTGTTTTAACAATTAATTTACTTTTGAATTAATTTATGTACGGAAAACAGAAAGGAGCTACTCATGAATAACCTGCCCCCGGATTGCTCCATCGGCATGCTGCTCGGCATTACCCACCGCAAGATGAGCCAGCAGCTTATGCATCGCCTTAAATCTTATGATATTTCCCCTGAGCAATGGTCGGTTCTGTATCAAATCTACCAGGCAGAAGGTCTGAATCAGAAGGAAATTGCAGCTAAGGCGGTTAAGGACCAGCCAACTACGACCCGAATTATTGATTTGTTGGACAAAAAGGGTTGGGTGCAACGTGTGAATAGCCCACAGGACCGTCGAGCGTATTTGCTTCATTTGACTGAAGCCGGACGACAGCTCGTGGAGGAAACTCTTCCGGTCGAGCGCGGCGCCAACCACGATTTTGTGAATGGAATTTCCCCTGCTGATCTGGAGCAGTTCCGTCAAACTCTTTTACAAGTCCACGCTAACCTGACTCAATCGGAAAAACAAGGAGAGAACGACTAACATGCAACAAGGCAAGCAGCCTCTTTGGACCAAGGAATTTATCGTTTTAACGGTATCTAATCTTTTTTTATTTCTGGAATTACAGATGATCGTATCTTCCATTCCTGCGTATGTTAAAAATACATTCCACGCCAGCTCCGTTCAGGTCAGCCTCGTCACTACGCTGTTCGCATTGAGCGCGATTGTGGCAAGGCTTTTTTCAGCCCGCATGCTGGAAAAAGGGCATCGCAATACCCTGATTTTCATCGGTCTGCTGTTCGGATTAGCGAGTACGCTCGGATACAGCGTTTCACCGACGATCACGGTGTTGCTACTCATGCGTATGCTGTTTGGCATCGGCTTCGGTTTGAGTAGTACCGCCTTTCCAACCATGGCCTCAAATATCATTCCTGCCAAGCGTCTCGGTGAAGGAATGGGGTATTTCAGCTTGTCCACCAGCCTGGCGATGTCGATTGGACCGACCATCGGTATTTCGATGCTGCAATATGGCAGTTTTAATCTGCTTGTATATACGACCTCAGCTGTCATTGTCCTCATTTTCCCGTTGGCCTACTGGCTGATTCGCACCCTGCCGAAAGGACATGTTGAGCCGCCGATGGTTCCTGTGGAAGAAGGACGAAAACCGGCATTTAACCGCAAGCTCTGGATTCCCGCCTTGCTGAACATGCTCATGTCTATTACGTACGGCGGATTGATCGGCTTTATGGCGCTTTACGGAGATGAAGCCAATTTGTCGCACCCGGCCTATTTTTTCCTGTTTAATGCGCTGTCCGTTCTGATCGTACGTCCCTTCTCAGGCCGTATCTATGATAAAAAAGGAGCAAAAGCGCTGCTCATCCCCGGTTCCCTGTTCCTGTTCGGCGGTCTCATCCTGCTTTCCTATGCGCACAGTGATGCCTTCATGTATCTGTCTGCCCTTTGCTATGGCATCGGTTTTGGCGTCATGCAGCCGACTTTGCAAACGTGGATGATTCAGGTCGTGTCGCCCAAACAACGGGGCATGGCAAACGGTATGTTTCTAAACTCCCTTGATTTCGGAATCGCTGCCGGAGCGCTTATTCTTGGTATTATCGCCAAAGCCAGCGATTATGCGTGGATGTATCGCCTTTCCTCGCTGTTTATCGTATTATTCCTGCTCATCTATATTATTCAGCTTGCTGTAGGTCGCAAGCCCAAAACGCGTGTCCCTGTCGAGGGGTAAAGCATATTTCAAAAAGAGCACCCAACACCATGGCTTCATGGAATCGGGTGCTCTTTGGTTTTATATCGCTCTTATTTGGCCGGGGTTTTGCGTCTCAGCTTGGAAGAAAGCGGCTTTTTCCGGGATACGTCTGTCAGCCCCCCAGTGGCGTTCATATGTTCACCGGATTTTTCGTCTGAGGGTTCATCTTGCTTCGGTTTGACCGCAAACAGCATGAGCAGAGCCGCAATTCCGCCCACTCCGGCCATCACGCCAAAAAGCAAACCATGTCCACTGCTTCCGATCAGCAAGGATACAATCGGAGGACCTAGTGACACCCCGACAAAGCGCATACTGCTGTACAAGCTGGTAATCGTTCCGCGCTCCTCTTTTTCAATCCCTTTCGTAATCAGGGCATCCAAACAAGGCAGTGCCAGTCCAATTCCGGCTCCCCCCAATGTAAACAGTCCGATCACCGCATAAATATGTTGAAAAAATCCGAGAATGCCAAAGCTGATCGTCAACACTGCCAAACCGGAAAAACCGATCCATTTCATCCGTTTTTTGTGCTTGCCGATGATTTTTCCTCCGATATAAGAGCACAGACAGAGAGAAACCAACGGAATCGCCAGTACGAACCCTTTCCAGACCCCACGAAGGTTGTAACGACTTTCCAGTATGTCGGATAAGTAGAACAGGACGCCAAAAATGACAAACATACAAATGCCGCCCACGGCGAAAATTGCATATAGCCAGCGTCCTTTTTCTTCAAGCACCTGCTTCACATTTCCCAGAAACTCCCGAAACATTATCGGTTGTTTCTTACGCTTGGGCGCATGAATCAGCCAAAGAACCAAAATGAGCGAAATCAGACAGAGACCCGGAATCACTGCCAATGGCAAAAACCAAAGGACTGCGCCGAATGCCGCACCCAGAATTGGGCTTAGCACTTTACCGAATGTATTATAGGTCTCGACTACACCCAGGTTTTTGCTGGCTTCTTCCTCGTTCTCATACAAATCCCCCACGAGCGGAATGACAATGGGAAAAGCTCCCGCCGCTCCGACCCCCTGAAGCAACCGCCCCCCAATAATGGTCCAGTACGCTGCCTGATCATGAAGCAGCCATGCCCCCACCGCAGAAATTCCCCCGCCAATCACCGTCAGGATCAAGCAGGGCACAATCACCGCCTTGCGACCAAATCGGTCAGAGAGATATCCCGCGATTGGAATCAGCAAAATGGCAACTACCGCATATACCGTAATTAACATGCTAATGCGAAAGGAGCTGACATGTAGCTTACGTCCGATTTCCGGCAAAACAGGAATCAGCATGGAATTGCCCAGCGTCATCATCAGCGGGATGGAACCTAATGCAAGCAGATTCCCTTTATTTTGTTGCATCCCGTTACCACCTTTGCAAAAGTAATAACACAGCTGTCCAAAATGGTTCAACAAGTGTTATTGTGTTTACATTAGTGTGGATTTATACAGCTACACCTTAAATCCTCCAACCCTTGCATTCAGCAATTTCGACATTTCTGCCAGCGTATGAATGGATGACGCGATATCCTCCATGGAAGCCAGCTGCTCCTCAGCCGCTGCGCTAATGCTCTGGGTTCCGCCTGCGGACTGTTCCGCTACTTCGCGGATACGCTCCACGGCTCCCACCATTTGCCCCGATCCGGTGGACATCTGTTCCACAGACCGATTCACACTGTGAATCTGTTCGCTGACCTGCTGAATGGAGCTGCCAATCTGGCGAAATGCCGTTTCGGCCGATTCCATGATCTTCACACCTGACTGCACTTCAACTGTTCCGGCTTGCATGGTTGATGCGACATTACCCACATGGTCCTGAATATGATGCACAAATTGTGTAATTTCCGCTGCTGAAACGGATACCTGATCAGACAGTCTTCTTACCTCAGATGCTACGACAGCAAATCCTTTGCCCTGTTCTCCTGCTCTGGCGGCTTCAATCGACGCGTTAAGCGCCAGCATCCCTGTCTGCTTGGCAATGCCGGTAATGACAGAACCGATCATTCCGATCTGTTCAGCCTGTTCACTAAGCAGACGTACAGCACGAGCAGAGCTATCTACACTTTCGCTTACTTTTTCCATCTGCCTCATTGCCTGACCGATGGATTGCTCTCCTGCTTCTGCGTCCTTGGCAGCCGTATCCGACAGCTTGTACACCTGCTGGCTCGTCACCGCAATATGCTCCAGTCCATGAGCAAGCTCTTTTACTGCATCTGTGGTCTGTGTGATGTCATCGACCTGATGCTCCATGCCAGTCGCTAGCTCTTCCATCACACCGGAAGTATGACGATTGGCCTGATTCATTTCTTCAGTGCTCAGGCTTACCCGCTCGGCGGTCACAGATAACGTACGGGCTGTATCCTGAGCATCCACAATAATATTGCGAAAGCCCGCGATCAGCTTGTTGTACGAGCTGGCAATCATGCCAATCTCGTCCTTGGTCGTAATATCGAGTTGACTACGCAAATCTCCGCCGCCCGCTGACATCTCCAGCAACTGTTCATTCATATGGTACAACGGCCGGATGGAACGAATCAAAATGATCGATTGTGCAATACTGTAAATGATAATAAGACAGCCCAGAATGCTCGTAATCCAGATCGTGTTGGTCATGGTTTGGTGGGCTTCTTGTACTTTCGCCGCTACCATGTCCTCCTGAGATTTAACGAACGCCATCATTTTCACATCAAGCTGTTTCCGTAAAACCCGTTCATTTTCATATATATCGAGTAAATCCGAAAACGGGGGAAACGTATCGATCGTACTCCGGTAACCCGCTGTATTCAATAATCCATGGACGTAGTTGAAATAGGAATTTATTCCCATTTTCAAATCATCCATCGTTTTCTTCGTATCTCCTGCATTCAGATCGAGCAAAGCTTCCGTTTGCTGAAGCAGCTTCACAATTTCGCTCTGCTTGCTTTCAATCCCTTTTCCATATTGTTCATCCCGAGTTAGCAAGTATCCTCGCTCGTCATTAGATATCCCGTTTAACAAAAACTGAAGAGACTTTGAATTATATACAATGGTCTCTTCACGATTCACAATATCCTTGTATTTATTCTCATTTTGTACGCTCAGAATGTAGTTTGTCAGCAGCATAGCTGCAATTACACCCGGAATAAGCAGCGCACTAAGAATCATTTTAGCCTTAATCGTTAAATTCATGAATCGGTCCCCCAGTTATGTCTGAATATAATGTCAACTTACTATATATCGTTTAATTCGCTGAAGTTGTTGAACGAAACAAGAAAAGTGTATAGTTTTTTCAATGTAATTGTGACAATATGGTGAATTAATATGTTCTTTTCTGAAATAAAAACAAAAAAAGTAACGCCATCCTTATATTCATCTCTTATTAGATGATCATGAGATTTATCGGATTTGTGATCTTTAAAAATGATATACTATTTATTTATGTACTATAAATGTCAAGGAGGGACTTACTTGAGTAGTCTGGAACTTACACCGCTTGTTTGCGAACTAACCGAGCTGGAAATCCGTAGCTGCCTGATCTTCCAGCATGGGAGCATGGCGCTGGAATACTACCGTGAACCTCAATTTGCGAATGAACTCTATAAAATAAATTCCTGCACCAAAAGCGTGCTTGCCGCATTAGTCAGCATCGCCATGGATCAGCAAATCGTACCACAGCCGGGTACACCTATCCTCGAATTTTTTCCCCAGATTGCCGAGGACAGCGATACGCGAAAGCGTGATATTACGATTGAACATCTGTTAACGATGTCCGCGGGCTTTAACTGGACTGAATTTGGCGGGCAAAATTCATTTCCGACGATGAGCAAAACATCAGACTGGGTGCAATTTGTGCTATCACAGCCGCTCGCTGATGTACCAGGTACGCGAATGGAGTACAACTCCGGCTGTTCTCAGCTTTTGGCTACCATTCTGCGTCATGCTTCTGGACAAGCGGTAGCTGAATTTGCCGAGCAGCAGTTATTCCAACCGCTGGGTATCGAAAACTACCATTGGGAAACCGATCCGCAAGACACTCATACAGGAGGCTTTGGACTGCGTCTCAAACCCATGGATATGCTTCAATTTGGACTGCTCTACCTGAACGAAGGAAGCTGTGAAGGCCATCAGCTCATACAAGCTGAGGCCGTCCGGCACTCCACCCGTGCGCTCCTTCCGACGGCCAAACCCCAAAAAGCCTTTTACGGCTGGCACTGGTGGGCTTCTTCCTTTTCAGACGAAACGGAGAAAAGCGCTGAAACGGATTATTATTACGCGCTCGGCTTTGGCGGTCAATACATTGTTGTCGTCCCGTCTTATGACATGGTGGTTGTTGTTACTGCTGACAAGTTCAAAAAGAAGCGGACTCCTGTGGATATATTCAGGCAGTACATCGTACCGATGCTTGTTCAGCAAGGGTAAATAAAAATCGAAACCTAAGTTGAAAATTGCCATTACGACTCCAAAGCAAAAAAGGGTCTGCCCGGTTGATCAGGCAAGCCCCTTTTTGCAATACATTGCTACACTATAGAATGGCGAATTTTACTTGTGAGCGAAAGTGTACATGACCTATCCCAAGTGAATGGTAAGCTCCTGCTGTCCGCTTGAGGCTGGTGTAATGATCACACCCTGCTCTCCCGCTTGACTGCTGCCACCCTCGACCTGAATAGCTTCGTGAATGCACCGCAGTACCAGTGACCATGGTTTAACCGTACCCTCAGCTTTCACCGTAATCACAGCATCCTTGCGACTGGCAGTGACGGTCAGCTCTTCTTCACCAGAAGTGTTCACGATAACCGTCCGAGCCTGCTGCCCTTCACCCAGCTCGAACAAGTGGAAAGACACTTGTTCTGCATAATCATAATCCGGACGGCTGTCCTCATGACCGATCGCCAGCAGCGTGTTCGGCTTCACCAGCACGGGCAGGGTTGTAAAATCGTGATGCTCGTTAACCCAGCGACCACCCGACACGGTTTCATTCGTCAACAGATTCGTCCACTGGCCCTCCGGAACGTAATACTGTACGTTGCCTTCCTTATTAAAGATCGGGGCCACCAAAATGGAATCGCCCAGCATGTATTGCAGATCCAGCGTTGCACAGCTCGGGTCCAGCGGGAATTCCAGCACCATTGCCCGCATCATCGGCAGACCCTTCACCGAGGATTCCACAGCGGACGGATACAGATACGGCATTAATGAACATTTGAGCTTCGTAAAGCTGCGAACCACATCCACCGATTCTTCATCGAACAGCCAAGGCACGCGGTACGATTCATTTCCGTGCAGACGACTGTGGGAAGACAAAAGCCCAAATTGTACCCACCGTTTATACACGTCCGGCGCAGCCGTTAATTCAAAGCCGCTAATATCATGGCTCCAGAAGCCAAAGCCGCTCAAACCAAGCGATAAGCCGCCCCGCAGCGATTCCGCCATCGACTCATATGTCGACGAGCAGTCACCGCCCCAGTGAACCGGGAACTGCTGTCCCCCGGCCGTAGCGGAACGTGCGAACAACGCCGCTTCATTTTTACCCAGCTTTTCCTCCAGCACGTCAAATACAGCCTTGTTGTACAAATGCGTGTAATAATTGTGCATTTTCACCGGATCAGAGCCGTCATGATACACCACATTCGTAGGAATCCGCTCGCCAAAATCAGTTTTAAAGCAATCCACACCCTGATCCACCAGCACCTTCAGCTTATCCTGATACCAAGCCACCGCAGCCGGATTCGTAAAGTCAACCAGCCCCATACCCGCCTGCCACATGTCCCATTGCCATACGCCGCCATCGGCGGTTTTGACCAGATACCCGTTCTCCATGCCTTCATCGAATAAAATGGATTTTTCCGCAATATACGGGTTAATCCAAGCACAAATTTTGAGTCCCTTCGCTTTCAAACGCTGTAGCATACCTTCCGGGTCCGGGAACATATCTTGATCCCATTGGAAATCGCACCATTGGTATTCCTTCATCCAGAAGCAGTCAAAATGGAATACCGAGAGCGGCAAATCACGCTCAGCCATCCCGTCCACAAAATGATTCACCGTCGCTTCATCATAATCGGTCGTGAACGAGGTGGTCAGCCACAAACCAAAGGTCCAGGCAGGTGGTAACGCGGGCTTGCCCGTCAGCTTGGTGTAATTGTCCAGCACCTCTTTAGGGTTGGCTCCGCCAATAATAAAATACTCTAACGATTCGCCAGAGACGCTAAACTGCACCTTCGAGACATTTTCCGATGCAATTTCATACGATACCTTTTCCGGATGATTGACAAACACACCATACCCTTTATTAGACAGGTAAAATGGAATGTTTTTGTACGCCTGCTCACTGCTCGTGCCGCCGTCCTCATTCCAGATATCGACCACCTGCCCATTTTTCACAAATGGAGTGAAGCGTTCCCCGAGGCCGTATACGTACTCCCCGATTCCCAACTCCAGCTGCTCCCGGAAAAAAGGCTGATCCTGTGGGTCTGTAATGTATCCAGGCCCACGATGTCCGCTACCCGTGATTTTACGATCCTCCACATAAAAACCTACGTCCCAGCTCTTTCCACGACCGACACGCACACTCAGATTACCGCTTTTCAGCACCGCTGCGTCCTCACCTGCCGTAATCTCCACCTCTGTTGGCAAGGTATGAATTTCAAAATCCGGTCCATGATGCACCCGCCCCTTGTGGTGGTTAAAGCGTACCCGAATGACATTCGGCATCGGCGAGCTATAGGTCGCTTTCAGCAACGCCCCGTTCAGGGTGTCTCCTTTATGCTCGATCCGGTGGGTCGACGCGTATACCGTCATGGAAACATCGTCCGTCACAATATCACGGATTTCCGCAGGATTTTGGATCTCATAGCCTTTGCGGACCATCCAATAGCCATCTGTAAATTTCATCTGTTTATTTCCTCCGTTTCGATCTATATATTGTTGAACCCAAATAAAATCGCTTGTTGGATTTTTTCGAAATCCTTACTATAATAATATTGATTTATGTAAGGGTTTACTTCTTTTATTTTGACGTATTGTATCAATATTTTGATATTTTCTATACAAAACAAAAATCAGGAAGGGAGTGGGTGAAATGAATCGGGAAATGTTGCGGGAAAATCGTATTCATGGTAATCCCATGTATCCGGTCAGCGTGTATCCGAGCGTAGAGCAGTTGAACGGAAACAGCGTGCTGGAGTCTCATTGGCATGAGGAAATGGAGTTTATCGTCGTGGAGCAGGGTAGCGCCGTCTTTCAGACGGATATGGAATACACCGAGGTCAGCGAAGGTGAGGCTCTTTTTGTCAACAGCGGAGAGCTACACGCCGGATATTTAAAAAAAGCGCCAAGCTGCGTATTCTCTGCTGTGGTATTTCATCCCGATCTGCTGCACAGCCGGACACAGGATACGGTGCAGGAGCAGTTTATCGACCCTTTTATCAGCAAAAAGCTCGTCGTTCCCCCTCACATTCGCGGGGTCCTGCCTTGGGAACAGGAGGTACTGACCGCGCTGCGCCGCATCATCACCAGCCATGAGCAGAATGCGCCTGCCCGTGAGCTGGCGACCAAGGCACAGCTCTATGGCATCATCGCCAGCATGTATCCTCATATGACCCCGGCTAACGGAGAAGACGTGATTATGGCAGGTCAGCGCAGCAAAGTCGAACGAATCAAAAAAGCGCTGGCGTACATCAACAGTCATGCTCATGAGCCCATTCGTTTGCGGGATATCGCGGATGAGATTCGTATGAGCGAGGGACACTTTTGCCGTTTCTTCAAGCAGATGGTGCAAAAAAGCCCGGTCGAATACATCAATTACCACCGGGTTCAGAAGGCTTGCAGACTGCTGGAGCAAAGTGACCGCAAGGTGGTCGATATTGCGCTGGAGGTTGGCTTTGATAATCTGAGCTATTTTATCGCAACCTTTAAAAAATGGAACGGCATGCCTCCTTCACAATATCGCAAGCAGCACGAAGCCGAGCAGATGGTTGGAGCAACGCCCTTTGTCACAGATATAAGTTGAAGGATGGCAAAAAGTAAAAGGCGAACTCCAAGCTGAATATGAACAGCTCAAGAATTCGCCTTATACGACATCTTTAATCTTCATTTACCTCTTGGTATATGGCTCCGAGTCGCGAATTTCTTCCCACATATGGCTTGTATCCATAAGCTCCTTCGTAATCATCTGCTGGCGAAAAGCCAACATTATACTCCCTGCCATCTGCTAAAGTGTAGAATAAACGGAATAATCCCTCTGAGCAAAAATAGGCATGATTCACGGGTTCACCCGTTTCGATCAGATACGTTCCCTGCTGTACATGTTTTACACGGGTTCGTTCTACAAATCTGTTCCAATCCTGCTCTACAATCGAGGCCTGATAAACCATCTGCTCTAATGAAAGATAATACTGATACATATGCTCATTGCTCCCCGGAATTCTTAAATAGAAGGAAACCTTTTTGATTTTTAAATACAGAAAACAGGAGCTATCTCTCCAGTCTTTACAGACCTTATGGGACAACCCCCTTTCAAAAAAGCGCACATATCATAAATACACGCGTATGGGCAAAGTAGCCTGTCAGGCTTCCGCAATATCCTCTTCGACGAAGATCGAAACCTTGCGGATACCGTCTGCTCCGATCACAACAAGCCCCTGATCCGACAGGCGGATTTCGGGGATGACGACCAGCGCCAGCAGCGACAGTGTCATCAGTGCGTTGTTCAGCACACAGCCGGATTGCTGAAGTGCCCGGCTGATGCTCTCGGACTGCGCAGCCACCTCTACAAACGGCGCAGGAGACATCAGCCCGGCGATAGGCAGCGGGAAGCGCGTTTCGCCCGAGGCGGACACGACCACTACACCGCCGCGCATAGCCACGGCCTGCTTCGCCGCCTGGGTCATCAACTCGTCATCGTTGCCAATGACGAGCAGGTTGTGGCTGTCATGCGCCACAGTCATGGCAATGGCAGCAGGCTCGGTGAAACCGACGCCCGTCACGAGTGCCACCGCATGGCTGCCACTGGCATGATGCCGCTCGAAGACGGCTATTTTGCACAGATCCTGCGCGGGATCTGCCGTGACCTCACCATTGCGGACCGGAACGGTCATCCGCACTTCCTTCGTGTCCACGTGATTTTCCGTGACACGAATGACTCGTACAGGTACGTTCCCCTCCTGTACTGGAGCCGCAATGCGGAAATCCGCAGCGCTCAGGTCGCGTCCCAGACGGACCGTGTCCATCACTTCCGCAGGATAAACGAAGCCCTCCCAATCGGCGACCATTTGGCCGTGCTCGGCCACCAGTTGACCCGCCGCAATCGTAGCGGTCACGTTCACTTCGGCCAGACGGCCATCGAGCAAAATAATATCGGCAATCGCCCCCGGAATAATCGAGCCGATATCCCGTGCTACGCCGAAGCGCTCTGCCGTATTCAGCGTAGCCATCTGAAACGCGGTCACGGGCTTGACGCCCTGCGCAATGGCATGACGCACGACGAAGTCCATCTGACCCTCATGGAGCAAGGATTCCGCGCTGCGGTCATCCGTCACCAGCATCATGCGACGGGTGTCGAGGCCCATTTCCGTGCTGGCGCGGATGGTCTCGGCCACATCATGCCATGCGGAGCCCTGCCGCATTTTGGCATACATGCCGAGCCGGATACGCTCGGCTACATCCTCGGGCGTGACACATTCGTGGTCGCCTGTAATCCCTGCGGCTGCATATACTGGCAGCCGCCAATCGTCGGAAGCCCATGTAAAATGGCCGTCCGCCACCTTGCCCGCGCGCAGCGTGGCCTGAATTTCCCCGATCATCACATCGTCTCCATAGACAACGCCCGGGAAATTCATAACTTCGCCCAGCCCGATCATATCCGGGCCCCAGCTTAAGGCTTCCTCGACTTCCGCCGGGCCGAAGGAGGCCCCTGTCGTTTCCAGTTCCGGCCCTGTGGACGGAACACAAGAAGCCACCTGCATGTAAGCAGCCAGCGGTGTCGTACGTGCTTCATCAAGCATCAGGCGAAGCCCTTTCAGACCGAGAACATTGGAAATTTCATGCGGGTCAAAAAATCCACCCGTCACGCCCAGCGGCAGCACCGCTTTTGCAAACTCGGTTACCGTAAGCTGCGTGCTTTCGATGTGACAATGTCCATCCAGTAATCCCGGTGCCATATAGCGGCCTTCCGCTTCAATGATCACGGTGTCTTCTCCAATGGTATGGCTAACGTCCCGACCGACGTATGCGATACGGGAGCCCTGCACAGCAATAGACATTCCCGGTAATAATTCGCCCGATACCACATTGACCAGCGTTCCTCCGCGGATAACCAGCGATGCCTTGCGCTCCCCTCTGGCTGTAGCTACCAGCTCGGGTACACAGTCCGCCAGCGGCGCGCGTTGAAATACACTCTTCATGTCCATTACGTTTTGTAACCTCCGTTTATGCTTCTTACCTGTTTTTCTTATTTGCTTATGTTACTGGAATACGTACAATTATGCCAGTCTTACAGAACAGGATCACTTTCTTCCACTTTACGGGTATACGTATCCGATACCTGCGAACTCACGAACGGTGTAATTTCGCCTATCGTATAGATGTGTAGCAAATGCATAGCCCGTGTACAGGCAGTGTAGAACAGCTTGCGCTCACTTTCACGCTGATATTGCTCCGCTGAACCGTCATAGATCAGGACCGCATCAAATTCCACGCCTTTTGCCAGGTAAGCCGGAATGATATGGACTCCCTTTTCAAAAGCCGGGGTTGTCTTCTTGATCAGCCTTGGCTTCACGGGCAACTCTCCTTCGAGCGCTTCATAAGCTGTCGCACTTTCTCCGGCATTTTTGCAGATCACTGCCACGGATTCATAACCCTCTGCCAGCAATTCCGTGATGTTCCCGACGATCAGACGATGCAGCGTTTCACGCGAACGTACCTCCGTAACACGAGGCTTCTCACCCTTGCGGTTAAACGGTACAATATGCTCGCCTCCAGCCACCATTCCCCGGGTAAACTCCACAATTTCCTGTGTCGAGCGGTAGCTGCGTGTCAGGGAAATCATCTCGGTTTGTTCCGCTCCATACAGCTCATAGAGAGGCTCCGCATCCTGAAGGACAGAAGCATGCGCATAGATCGCCTGATTAAAATCGCCCAGCGCGGTCATTTTAGCCTGTGGAAACAAGCGTTTGAAAAAAGCCAATTGGAAGGGTGAATAGTCCTGTGCTTCATCAATAAACACATGACGGATATGGCTATTGGAACGGAAGCCCAACATCAGCTCACGCAGATATAAAAATGGTGTCACGTCCTCATATGCCAGTTCCCCGGCCTGCATCCGATCCAGCGTTTGACGGCTGATTTCACTCCAGCTATCGGGCAGCTCGGCGTGATTGGCCAGCTGGCTCAGTAGCGTCTCATTCAGGAACAACTCGCCATATAAGCGGGTCGTGTCCACAAAGCGAAGTGCTTTGATCCATTTACGCAAAGGCTTCAAGCGGTCACTGACCACCATTCGCGCCAATATTTCCCGTTCACGTGTAAAATCGTCAAAGGTATGGCCTTTATTCTTGGATTTACGCCGCATGCGATTATAAGCACGCTGGTAATCCTCAGGTTCCATCAGGTCCATCTGCTGATCAACCCATGGAGCGGAGCATTCCTCTTTACCGAAACGGGCCAGCTCCTTGAGCATCCAATCCCGAAGCAGCTCCAGCCGATTCGCCAGCCGAACCGAAGCATCAAACCCATAAAACTTATGCACCATTTCCTCCAATGGAACCACCTCGCGCCCTTGAAACCGGATCGGTTTAAAACGCATACCCTCCTGCTCCAAATACGCCTTGTATCCGGTAATGGCTTGCAAAAACGTCTTGGACGACTTAAAGCGGATGCCTTCCATTCTGGCCTCATACCCCGGCTGTGAAGATGCCGACAATACATATTCCAGCTGCTCAAAAGGGTCTTCCAATTGAAACTCCCGGCCCAGCCGACGCTCCAAATACTCCTGAAGCGTCGCCTGGAGCATGTTTTCCTCACCCAATTCAGGTAATACCGTCGAAACATAGCTGTTAAACATCGGATTGGGCGAAAATAGCACTACCTGATCCGCGCGCAAGCGGTCACGGTACTTATACAGCAAATAGGCTACTCTCTGGAGCGCAGCAGATGTTTTGCCGCTTCCTGCCGCCCCCTGTACGATAAGCATCCGGCTTCGATCATCACGAATGATGCGATTCTGCTCCTTTTGGATGGTTGCCACGATACTTTTCATCTGAGCATCCGAGCTGCGACTCAGCACCGCCTGTAGCAGCTCGTCTCCAATCGTTACCCCTGTATCGAACATAAAACGAATCTGTCCATCTCGGATCGAGAATTGGCGCTTGAGCGTCAGTTCTCCTTCCATTTCCCCTGCTGGAGTCTTATAGGAAGCGGGACCCGGCATATTATCGTAATAGAGATTGGAAATCGGCGCACGCCAGTCGTAGACCAGAAATTCCTCATCCTGATTATCCAGCAGGGAAGCAATCCCCAGATAAACACGCTCTGCGGGCTGCCCTTCCTCAGCAAAATCAATACGTGCAAAATACGGTGATTCCAGCAGCTTTTTCAAACGACCTAGCGCCTCTGTAGAATGCTTGTGCCTGCGCTCCCGTTCCGACAGAATTTCAGATTGCTGACGTAAACTGGTGGATGTCTCTCCCACATCATCCGCCTCACTAAAGTTGATCGTTACCTCATCCCAAAAGTCTTTACGCATATCTACGACATCTCCGCGTACAGAGCCAACCTCCGTCTCCAGCTTCCGAATTCGCCCGCTAATGACAGCAGTCACGTCCTCTACTCTCCGTTGTTCCTCGTTCCATTGCTGCTCAGTAGCCACTGGCATCACTCCTGTTCCGTTTCCTCCTGCTCCACCGCAGGGCTAAACTATGCTCTATTATGGACCTGGGTATACCCCTGGCATCCCTCTGATCCGGGAAAATTGACTTACACTTTGAAACATGCTATAATATAAAATGAAGTGTGATTAACGACTTTAAACTTATGGTTTTATCATAAACATAGCATCCTCTATTGTAGCAAGTTTAACCCCTGTTCGCAACCAGCGGGCTTTTTTTATGCCTTTATATACGTAAAAAGCGGTCGTCCATCTATAAGATGAATACGGCCGCTTTTTACTTTTTCATACATTCGCTACTTGCTCTCTTCCACAGGATGAATATGTTCCGCCAGTCTGCTCAACCGCTCCAGTTGATGACCATAGTCATACATCGCAGCAGCCACAATCGAGAGTCTCAGCATCCCCTCCTGACAGTGGTCAAAACGGGTAATCGCATGCTTCATAAACTCACCGTTCGCCTGCTGGAACATTTCGCTTTCGTCCTCGTTCGGTTTCAGCTTATCTTCAAACTTCAGCAGCGCATGTTCATGGAACCGAATCAGCAGTTCCAGATGACCATCAAAAAACGCATCCGTTCCCTTCGGTCGCACAGACTGGAAGTAGTGCCTTTCCACCGCGTCCAGTACCTCATATCCTTTGTGCAAACTTCCGAGCATTTGCTTGTATACCACCATCTGTCTCGTCTGACTGAACCGGGAGCGCTTGAGCTTCTTCTGCTCTTCCTCGAACAAATGATATTTATCCGATAGCGATTTTATGGCTCCCTCCAGATTGCCTTTTTCCTCTTTAAAGACAGACTCCTTAATCTCATCGGAAATGGCGGTGCGCAGCAGCAAGGACATAGTGTTAAATACACTTTGAATCTGATTGATAAACTGTCTTTTCGGTTTCGGAGGAAACACCGTAATATTAATAACAAAAGCAGAAACAATCCCGATTAAAGTAAGCACAAAACGGGTCACCGCAAATTTCCAGTCATCCGAGGCTTCCATGACAGAAACAACGGTTACCAGTGTTAGTCCTACCGTATCAGCCATATTTAATTTCAGACATATCATAAGTACCAGCACACATACCAAACCAACCGCAATAGGCTCATTCGAAAATACCATTCCGCCCAGCAAAGCCATGATTGCACCTAGTGTGCTTGTTTGGAGTTGATCCAGAAAATAACGCCACGACCTGTATATTGACGGTTGCATGGCAAAAATAGCGGCTATCGCTGCCCCCACAGGCGAATGGGTGTTCAAAAGCATGCTCAGAAAAAGGGCGAGCGTCACTGCGATTCCCGTTTTTAACACCCGTGCTCCAAAAGCCAAAGCCATCCCTCCTGCTTACCCTTCAAATTTATTCATACCGAATTACTATAATGAAATTTCAATGTAAAGTCCATGCTTTATTATTACCCAAAACAATCGGAGACAAGGAATATTTATGAAATGCACAGATCCTGCTAGAATACATATCAATACAATCTACTGATCTGTATCAACGTCACAGGAGGACCGCATCGTGCCATGGATTAGCAAAATGTTAGACGAGCCTCGAAAGTGGCCGCGTAATATCCGATTGTTTTTTATCGCCAATCTGCTGTATCAGATGGGTACGGGAATGTTTTCCGTTCTGTATAACCTGTATATCCAGGAGCTTGGCTTTGGGGATGACATGAATGGCCGAGTGGTGAGCATGCAAGCACTGGCTACAGCCTTGCTATTTATTCCGGTCGGTTTTTTGGGGGATCGGAGGAGCCGCAAACACATGCTGGTCATCGGCGCGTTATTCAGCGGTGTTGCCTTTCTCATCCGTACCTTTACGGATACCAGTGGCAGTATGCTGGTTTTCGCCGTCGTTTCGGGTGTATTCGCCGCCTTTATTCAGGTGCTGGCTGTACCCTTTTTAGCGGAAAGCATCAGCAAAGCCCAACGCTTGAAAATATTCAGCTATTACTCTGCTCTTGTACTCGCAGCACAGGTCATGGGGAGCTTTGGCGGTGGTGTGCTTGCGGATGGGCTGCAAACGTGGGGGATCACACAGCTCTCCAGTCTGCGGGTTGCCCTGTTCCTCGGAGGAACGGCAACATTAACCGCTTTTATACCATTATTGTTCATGACAAAAGCAACTCATGTTGAGGAAGAAGCGGCCCTTGCGAAATCGACACCTGAACCGGTATCAGCGAATACGGCGGAATCCACGTCCGCTTTACCAGTACCACCTGCTCCTGCTGCTTCTTCGGATACCAGAGTCATCGGACAATTTGTCCTTGCCCAGTTTTTTCTCGGGTTGGGCTCAGGTCTGGTCATCCCTTATCTCAATTTGTATTTTACGAACCGCTTTTCCGTATCGCTCAGTGCGATGAGTTTGCTGATTGCTCTCGGTCAGCTGATGACGATCCTCTCTATGCTGATCGGGCCTACGCTTGGCAGCCGAATCGGACTGGTCAAGGCTGTCGTTGGCTTCCAATTGCTCTCGCTCCCGTTTCTCCTGATTACCGGCTTCACAAATGTCCTCTGGATTGCTTCCATCAGCTTTCTGTTCAGGCAAGCGTTGATGAATGCCGCCAATCCGCTGCAAACCGCCATTCTGGTGGAACGTGTATCGGATAAGAACCGGGGGATTGCCAACTCGGTTCTCCAGACGACCTGGATGCTAGGAACCGCAGGCATGGGACCTGTACAAGCCTATCTGGTTACGACCTACGGCAATTACTGGGGCTATGCCATCACGTTCAGTATGACAGGTGTATTTTATATTTTGTCCTCCCTCGTCTACTATTGGATGTTCCGAGAAAACCGCCCGTCCGCGGGTCAGCTTTTACAAAACCCGGCAAGCCCGTAAACAAAATCATGGCACAATAAAAGCCGGAGCCTCCAAGCGGACTCCCCTGGATCGTCATAGGATAAATGAGAATGGCGGAGGAGGAATGAAGGCATGCTTCGAGTCGCTTTATTTACGGACACGTATGCGCCTGACGTAAATGGCGCTGCCCTGACACTGGAACGATGGATTGGCTATCTGGAGAAACATGGGGTATCTACGCTCGTCTTCGCACCGGAGGCAGACCACCGTCTGCCCTCCGGACCGGGTGTAGAACGGCTTCGGAGCATTCCTTTTTTGTTGTACCGGGAATGCAGGCTTGCGATCCCCAACGCCAAACAGATCAACGACCGTTTGTCCGCCTTTTCCCCGCACCTGATTCATGTCGCTACCCCATTTAACCTTGGCCTGTACGGAACAAGCTACGCAGCCAAACACCATGTTCCGCTCGTCGCCTCATATCATACCCACTTTGATAAATACCTCGAATATTACAAGCTTCGCTGGCTTGAACCTGCCTTGTGGAAATACATGCTCTGGTTTCACAGACATTGTGAAAGGGTGTATGTACCCTCTGGGTCAACCATGGAGTTATTGCACAATAAAGGAATGAGTCAACTCGAAATCTGGGGCAGGGGCATTGATACCCATCGCTTCCAACCTAAAGTGGATCGTCACGCAGTATGGAGAAAATGGGGCGTTCGTGCAGACGCATTCGTTATTTTATATGTCGGCAGACTTGCACCAGAAAAGGGAATAGACACCTTACTGGATGCTTACCTCCAGTTGCCGGACGATGTCCGGGCAGAATCTGTGCTGGTCATTGCAGGAGACGGTCCACTGTACAAGGTCAAAACAGCGGCAGACATGGGGGTGCCAGAGCATGCAGTCCATTGGCTTGGCTTTGTGAAAGGGCAGGAATTAGCGGGGCTATACGCCGCAGCGGATGTATTCCTGTTCCCCTCCACTACGGAAACATTCGGCAACGTCGTGCTGGAAGCCATGGCGAGCGGAACACCCGTGGTCGGTGCCGATGAAGGCGGGGTAAAGGATAATCTCATTCATGGGAAAACGGGCTTGTTGTGTCCTGCCGGAGATGCCGCTTCCTTTGCCGAAGCTGTGCACCTGTTGTACAAAGACAGACCACTTCGTGATTCTATGTCCGTGGCGGGTAGAGCCTACAGCGTGGAACAGACATGGGACCGCATTTTCGAACGACTGCTGGACAGCTACATGGGTGCCGCAACCCTGCATCTCGACAGCCGCCCTATGACGCATATGTAGCCCTGGAAACTGCCGATCTCAGGATACATCAAAGGGTGGTTAAAAATGCTTTAGCATGCATTCTATAACCACCCTCCACTATCATTATAACTTTATACCGTCCAGCTATGTTCTCCTAAAGAAAGGAACACATTAATATCTTAGCTGTTTCAGCAGCTTGTTATGTACTCCGCTCAATAGAATCACGGCTGTCAGAGCGCCGATCAAAGCGAGAAGCATATCCCATTGGGTATCCCATATATCCCCTTGGGTTCCCAAAAAGGCTTCTGCGGCCGTTCCAGTCGCCTTGGCTACGGCAAACTCAATCAGCTCATACGCAGCACTAATCGCAAGGCACACACTAACCGTGAGAAAGGTCAGCCAGCCTCCGCTTCCCAAGGTCGTTTTACGCAGCAGCACTTCTCTGACAATAAGCGCAGGCACAAAGCCTTGCGCAAAGTGCCCAAGTCGGTCGTAATAATTACGCTCCAGCCCGAATGTATCCCGTATCCAGTTAAACAGGGGCACTTCCGCATAGGTATAATGCCCGCCGACAATCAAAATCAGCGCATGCAGCCATATCAGAGTATACACCAGATTCGTGAACCGGAATTGGCGGTAAACAGCCACCAGCAGTCCAGCTCCCAAAATCGCCGGAAGAACTTCCAGTACCCAAGTAAAATGATCCGCCGGATGGATAAAGGACCAGATGAGAGCAAGCACCAGTAATACAAGCAAAACAAGCGGGTAGCGATCATGTTTCGACCTTGCCGTTGCCTGTTTCATGCGTCATTCCTCCTCAGCCCGCAGCTCTATCCTTCATTCGTTACGATATGCTTGACACGCCCAACCTGTCCGTCTGCCAAACGCACTTTGATTCCATGCGGATGACGCGAAGAATTGGTCAAAATATCCTTCACCCTTCCTCGTGTCAGCTTTCCGGTAGGCTGATCTTTTTTAAGCACAATATCTACCTGAAGCCCTGCGCGAATATCTGATCGGTTCTGTCCGTTCATGGTTTCTATTCCTCCTCTCTATTCAAGCTTATGAAGCTACTCAGCCACTCAGTCGCATCTAAATCATTAGTTACGCCATTCATCCCGACGGCTGTATCCGATCCAAACCACGCACATCGTGGATACATAGCTAATGAACAAAATAGCAAATACCATCCCGCTAAACTCCACAAAATGAGTACGCTGTAGGGTATCTGCCCATATGGAGGACACCTGCACATACAGCTGGGAAGGCGCAGAAATAATATCCCACGTATTTCCCCGAAAGAAACGGCCAATATAAATGCCCAAGCTGCTGAGCAGCAATACCGCCAGCACAAACAGCCAGCTTACAAACCCGCCACGTGCACGTCGTACCAGCTGTCGTACAGATTCTAGAGATATAAATCCCATCGTAAGTCCAAGGACAGCGACCAACAGCATGCCCAGTACATGATTCCAGAAATAAGGCTCTCCCCAGAAGCGTTGCTCCCCCAGAAATGGATATCGGGCGAATACATGCAGCAAATCTGTGATTAAATACGGTGTGTTGGGATAAAAAAAGAGCCATACCGCTCCCGTTATCCAGAGCAAAAATGTTCTCGTTCCCCGCCGCCAGGAACTATAAATCACATCAAGCAGCAGCGTTAAAAGCATCGGGATCCAGGCCAGCATCATATTCCACCAAATAAAAAGATAAGGGCGGCCTCCCGAGGGCAGCCGCACGTTAATGATCCACAAGGTGCTGATCACTGAGCATACAGCTAATACGATAAAAACATACCCTTTTATAGGATAATTTAACGATCTTAAACGGGCATACATGTGTGTCTTTTCCTCCTTTGCAGCCGTCCAGCCTTTTGACGTTCCAATTTACACCTGTTCTGGACAGTGTACACCACAATCGCTTCAAGCTCAATGGAAGCGCTCCATTCAGCATGCTTCAAGACGCGAAAAAGCACCTGTTTTACGAGACTGATCTCATCCTCGGAAACAGGTGCTCATCGAACCTCAAACTTCACTCACAGGCAAAGGCGACATGCGGATCGTGATCGTCTGATCAAACGGAGCCATCCAATTGACCAGCAATGTGTGACAATCCACTGGGTATGCAGCCCCCCGAACCGAGTTAGCCGTATGCTCCATCGCTGTTCCTGTCAGCTCAAACCACGCATTTCCTGATTCATAGCGCGCCATACCGCCAGTCCAGCATTGCACCGCTTCATTAACCAGCCTATATTCCCCGCAAGTGAATTTCCCTTCACGCCCAAAAACAAATAAAATCTGTGTCATGCAGTCCACCGGACCTTCTGAACGAAAACGAAGCGTCCACACATCCTCCTGACGATCCACATCCACCCGGATTTCATGCTTTTGTTCATGGGTTAGTGGACGTTTGTGATGCGGGAGCAAATACCACGGACTAATTTCCTCCTGCGAGGTAGGCGGCAGATCGGCGGCAGCAACAGGCCCGTAATAGCCTTTGGCCTGCTGACCCGATAGCGTCCAGCCGGTTTCATGGGCAGTCAACTCCTGCATAGGCACGAAGCCCGGCAAGAAATAGGAAGCTGCCTGAACCGCCAGCAGACGCGCATCTCCATGACGCAACGACAGGAACGATGAAGCCTCGGTCATAAGCGTCGCGCTGGTATCCTTCTGCCGATATCGAGCAACCAGAGCACCAAAATCCGTATGCAGCCTGCTGTGATAAATGTGCTGATGATGCCCTGCCTCGTCCATCCGGCTCAGATAGTCAGTTCTCGGAAAGTCTCCGTTCAGCAGCTTGTTATAGGTGACAGGTAATGCAGCAGGCGATATTTTGCGGGTTTGCAAACGTGGCTCCAGCAAGAAGCACACAGCCGCATTAATCGGAGCACCGCCCGGATGATCCGTTACCTGAACAGCGGCGACAGCCATCGCTTCGAATATAGCATCCTCATCCTCGGTAGCCAGCATGGCATACGGGAGAAGATAGGAGGATAAATTCATCATCACGCCGAAGTCCTGTCTTCCCGAATACTCTGTGACCACTTCCCCATCCGGATGGACAAGATACACCATCATGTGCAAATTGCGCCGTACCGGCTCAAGCAGCTCCGGCAGCTTCAATAAACGGGCGGCATGAATCAGCATAATATCGCTGACAGCATTATAAATTCCATTGCTGCGTTCCGTCCATTCGCCATCCGGCGTCCCGTCCAGTCCTTCTGCCAGCCACATGCTGGCCTGGGCGAGCGCTTCGGGCAGATCAAACAGCTCGTGCAGGAAGCCCAGAGCAGCGCACAGTACCCAACGGTGATTCGGCGTATGGCAGCCTCCGGTCAGCATGACCGGAATCGTCCGCTCCAGAAACAGGCGGATCGCGTCAGTCACCCGGCGCAGCTCCAGCCAGTCGTCACCGATCAGCAACTGGTAGACCTGAGCGTAGCCCACTACCACGAACGCCGTATCCGGCGGCGAGTGAAAATTGGTCCAGCCCGGCGAAATAGAGCCGTCCTCATGCTGTACGCGCAGCATGTACTGCGCCGCCAGCTCCAGTCGGATCAGCACACCCTCATTCCGGTAATAAGCGGAATCCGGATTGACGAGCGCGGCCGCCCAGACCGCCATTGCCGCAGGAGTGCCAACCGAATGATTAGGCCAGGCAATCCCGTTCTCATCATCGGTCACCCCACCATAATAACGGTTGTCGACTTCCAGCACCTGATGGTCCATGCCCGGTTTCACCCAGGCATCATTGACCGCTACAATTTTACTATACATTCCCTCAGCCCCTGTGATATGCATAATCGTTGATCATCCTTGCGTCTGAAGTTTCGCTATCTTGCTTGTCAGCAACTCATGGCTCCGTTCAATATCCTCCGGCTGACAAGCTGCTTTCAGCTCATAGACCTTAATTGGGGCTTGCCGGATAATATTCACAAAACGATCAAAGAACTCCAGATCACCACTATGAATATAAGGGCACCAGTGATCGGATAACCCTATCGTTTCATGAATATGGACACCGAGAATATAGTCGATCATTTCATTGGCTTCCTTGGCATTATCGTACAGCCCCATTCGGTCCATAATTATGCCGTGTCCAATGTCATACCACAGATATACAGGGGCGCCCTTCAAATCGTCTATGATCGTCTTGGCCTCCTGTAAGGTAGGCATCTGATAACAGCGTGAACGCGTTTCGATACCAATTGCTACATCATAGCCCTTGGAGGCGATACGGTCACACACCTCTTCCAGACTGTCGCGGATACGCTGTACATAATGCCCGCTCAGCGCATTCCGCCGCTCCAGCATTTGTGCCCACAGCGCCTGATAAGCAGCCGAATCCCTGCCCTGCTCACGGTAAATCACTTCCAGCTCACCGCTGATATCGTAAGGAAACGGAACCTCTCCGGGATGTACAACCACCGCCTTTGCACCATAACGATGCGCATATTCCGCAGATTGTACCAGCAGCTCTATTGCGCGTTTTCGCTTCGTCTCATCATCAAATCCGAGCAGAACGGAATCCGTACCGTAATCCGGGTCAGGCGTATATGGAAACGTATTATGCACACTAGATATTCCGATTTCTCCCCGCTCAATCATAGGCTCAATCGTCGTCAGCATTTCCCGGGTAATGTTATAATTCAGCTCCACCCTGCCAAAGCCCAGCTCGCGGATTTCCTCCACAAGCTCCTGGCCGACAGTATGCCTTTTTAAATTCCAACAGGTGGAAAAGGAGTATTCCCCCTTCGCCTTCATCGTCATCATCCTTTCACCGCTCCAAGCATCACGCCGCTGACAAAATATCTTTGCAGCCATGGATAAACAAGCAGGATCGGAACCGTTGCGAAAATGACACTCGCCGCCTTCAGCCCTTCAGGTGTAATTCTCGCGCCGCTCGCTCCTTCCAGCCTCGACAGCTCGGACACCATGTTATTTTGAATCATTTGATACAGCTTGAGCTGCAACGGGAACAAATCCGGGTTTTGAATATACATCAGCGTATCTTGAAACCCATTCCAGCGCCCCACACCATAAAACAGACTTAATGTCGCCAGGACGGGCAGGGACAGCGGAAGCACAATCCGAATCAAAGTGCCGAATTGGCTGCTGCCGTCAATCTCTGCCGCTTCTCCCAAGCTCTCTGGAATCCCGTTAAAGAAGGAAATCAGAATAATCAGATAAAACGGACTGATCAGACCTGGTAAAATAAGGGACCCTATATTATTCAGCAAATGCAGATCGCGCACCAGAATGTATTCTGGAATGATACCGCCACTGAAAAACATCGTGACTACAATCATGAACATGATCGTTTTGCGGCCCTTTAAATTTTTCTTCGTTAATGGGTATGCAGCTATCACCGTCATCAGCATACTCAGCACCGTCGTGATCACGGTCAGCATGACCGTAAACCCGAGCGAACGAATCATGCTCATGTCGGAGAAAACTTTTCCATACGCCTTCAAATTGAACTCAACCGGAAACAGGGTAACCTCCCCGGACGTAATAGCCCGGTTTGAGCTGAAGGAAATAGACAAAATATGAATAAACGGGGCCAAACACAGCAGTACAGCCACAGCCACCAATAGGGTGGTTACAATATCAAAGGTGCGGTTCGCAGTACGTTCACTCATCAGATGTCAGCTCCTTTACCACTTACATAATACTTTCATCCGTCAGCTTCTTGGAAGCATAGTTCGCACCCAGTACGAAGATCAGGCCCACCACGGCTTGGAACAAACCAACCACCGTTGCCAGTGTGTATTGCCCGGACTCCATCCCGATGCGGTATACAAACGTACTTAGCACATCGGAATAATCCCGAACCGCCACGTTGCCAATCACATAAGGACGATCAAAGCCAATGGTGATCATATTGCCCAGATTAATGATGAGCAGCGTAGCAATCGTCGTTTTCATACCCGGGATGGTAATATGCCAAATTCGTTTCATACGCCCTGCGCCATCTACCTCAGCGGCCTCGAACAACTCCCGGTTAATTCCAGTCAAGGCAGCCAGGTACAAAATCGTTCCCCAGCCTGCACTTTGCCACACACCTGTAAGCAGATACGTGATCACCCAGTCATTTTTATCCGTCAAAAATGGAATCGCCTGAAACCCGAGCGAGGTCAGCACATTGTTAATCATGCCGGACTGCGTACCAAATACTTGGTACACAATCCCGCCGATAATTACCCAAGAGATAAAATGGGGAATATACAAAATCGTTTGCGAAAGCTTTTTAAACCAAACTACTTTCATTTCATAGAGTAAAATCGCCAGGACCAAGGGTGCCGGAAAAGATACCAGCAGATCAAGCAAATTCAGCACGATGGTATTGCGCAGTGTTCTATAGAAATCGTCCATGCGGAACACTTCCCGAAACGCGTCGAATCCGATCCATTCACTTCCCGTAATTCCCTGGAAAAAGTTGAAATCCTTAAATGCAATCTGCACGCCCCACATCGGGCCATATTTGAACACAATGAAGTAGGCCAAAGGCAGCACAAGCAACGCGTATAATTGCCAATATCTGCGGAAGTAAACGTTCCCTTTCATGCGCTGTCTCCTCCTTTACGTTCCGCCTTCTTACTTGCCTGTCATGGCCTTGTAAGCCTCGGTGCGCTCATCCAGTATCGCCTGACCGCCGCTTGCCATATAATCCTTCAACGCAGCTTCAAAGGTTGCATCAAATTGTGCGGACGGCGCCATCACCGATTTGACGACCATTTCATCAAACTTGTCCAGCAGCGAGTTGCTGTATTTGGACTCGGATTTAATCGGATGGTCAAATTTCAGCGGAGGAATGGTATCCGTGTTGGAAATATCCATTGCTTTGCGAACTTCCCCCTGGAACTGGGACGGCATACCCAAAATAAAGGCTTCCTTGTTCTTCTCATCATCGCCTGCAATCTTGCCGTTCGCTACGATAACTACATCGCCCTGATTATAGATACGGTCTTGTGCTTCTTGTGTCGGGTTTTCCTTGGCGACTGGAATTCCGTCTTTCAAGGTATAATTTTCGCCTTCCACACCATTTTGCATATCGAGCAGCACCTTTTCGGAAGACATCCAGTCGAGGTACTTGATCGCCTCAATCGCATGCTCACTGGATTTAGGCACCATAATGTAGAGTCCATTGGATGCAAATTCCGGCTTAGCATGCTTACCCTCACTGTTCGTGTACGGGTCCATTGGCGTCAGCTTGGCTTTCGGCTGGTTGGCCAACAGATTTGGATAAGCCGAGTCATTGTAAAAAATGTTGTCGTAATCCTCGCTGAAAAAGCCGGTATTGCCGCTTTGAATGTCCTGAGTCAGCTGTTTTTTATCCTTATCCAAACCAAAATCCTTGCTGATCAGATCTTCATTGTAAAGCTTGTTCATAAACTGAACTCCATCCTTGAATCCAGGCAGCAGGATCGGATAGTCACGGGAACCCAGCTTTTGAGTCAGCGTATATTTCTGCTCATCCGTCACTGGCTTGATAAAAGACCACAGCAGCGAATCATATTGTCCAGGCTCCATCGTCATCCCCATTGGAATCACCTTGCCGCCGGTCTTGCCGGGGTCTTTTTCCTTGAACGCTTTGAGCGTGTTATATAGTTCGTCTGTCGTTTTAGGGACAGGCATTTTCAGTGTGTCCAGCCAATCCTGGCGTATAAAGGAAGAATATTTCCCTAAAATAGTGCGCTTGCCCGGAATGGCGAACTGCTTGCCTTCCACCTGACCGTAGCTCAGCGTATCTTCACCGAGGAATTTTTTGAGATTCGAGCCATACTCATTCAGTAGCGGAGTCAAATCTGTCAGCCCACCTTGCTCTGCGTACCGCTCAAAAGTGCCGGAATCGTAAGTGAATACGATATCAGGTACATCGCCGCCACTCGCCATCAGGACATTCAGCTTGGTAACCTCTTCCGAGCGCTGAACAGGCACATACGATAGATCAATATTGTTGGGTTTGCCAAAGTTCTCTTTTGCATAACGGGTTAAATAGCTGTCAGTAATGGTGTAGCCTTGAGGTGTGTTGCCTCTGTCAAAAATTTCAACCTTCAATGAACCACCCTTGTCTCCGGTAGCAGCAGTCGAACTTTTGTCCGCCTCACCTGACGAGCATCCGCTCAATACAATCGACAGTGCAACCGTAGCTGCAAGCAGCAGACGCAGCTTCTTCAATGTTCCTTTGGCCTTATTTCCTCTCATTCCTGAACACCCCTTTGTCTGCTTTTTCCCGTTCGTCCCCTCTTCTTTAATGAGGAGGTTATGGCATATCATGCATCGGCATGTGTCTGTTCCTCCGGGTCCGGGATGTGCCTTAGTATGACATGAGCGTAGGAAAACTGACAATAAACTAGTTTCCCGATCATAAACAGTTTAGATGAAAGCGATTACTTAATACGATAAAACGCTTACTTTTATAAAAGATCACTATTTTCCTGCGGATAAACTATTTTCTCCGTTCGAATCGCGTTAGGTATGTTGCCATATCAAGTGACTTAAAAGTTGCTTTTACGCAAAAAAAAGCATCCTCCCTCTCATCAGGGTTGGGATGCTCTCTGTGTTTTGTTAAGTTTTAACGATGTAGTAGCTTCACTATACTACTCCTACGGCGAAGTCTCTGATGGAAGACTCATGGATAGCTTGCGCACCTTCTCTGTCTTTCCATCTTTACGGCTGCGTGATACATAAACCATCATTAACGCACCTAAGGTCGCGCTGATCAGACAAGCGAGATTCATTAACTGTGGCCCCCCGGCATGAAGGAGGTATCCATTCAACAGATTACCTACAATGCCCGCCAGTCCGGCGAATACCATATTGAACACACTTTGTCCGGTGGCCTGCATATCCTTTTCCGTCACATGCGATACATATTCAACAGCCGCAATGTAGAAAAATCCAAACGACAACCCATGCAACACCTGCACAGCGATCATAACCGCAGGATCAGGAAATGCCAGTTGAACTCCCCAGCGCAGCATATAGGCTACAGCCCCTAGCAAAAGGGTTCTCTCCAGCCCAATCCTGCGAATCACCCTGGAAGCCAGCAGCATAGAGGGCACATTCGTAATGGAAGCAACCAGCAAAGCAACCCCGACCAACTCTGTAGGTCCTCCCGACATTTTAAAGGCCAGTACAAAATAGGTATTAAATGCGGTCAACGTCTGATTTACCAAAAAGCTGCCACCCAAAAATATTAAAAACGTCCTGTTACGGATTAATTGACCGATACCGTCAGAAAACGATTTGCGCAACGCCAGATCTTCCTCCGTATTTTTCGGAAGCGCCAGGGCCGTCAGGGCCGCAAGACCGTTCAGTACCAAAAAAGGCACCCAAATCATGGACACCGATAGAAGCGACACAAACAGCCCTCCGGCATAACCGCCCACCGCATTACCTATACTCGCCATAAATCGTATGCTGCCGTAGGTCGCTCCTGCCTTTTTCGCTGTCACGATCGCATAGGAATCAGCGATCGGCGCCTGTGTTGCCGTGAATATAGCCATGATCGAATAAACAAGCGCCATCAGCACAAATTGCTCCGACTGATAACATACCGCCATTACACCCGGGACAGCCACACTCAAAATAAGCACCAGCCGCATTTGACGGTATTGATCCACAATAATTCCCCATACTGGCTGAACCAGAATGGATACCAGCGTACCGATCGCCATCAGCGCACCAACACTGGTACTCGTCAAACCGTTCTGAACCAGCAATAAGGTCAAATACGGGTTAAACATCCCCCCGGCCAAACCAATAAACAAATAAAAGCCTCGCAGCTTCAGCATTTGTGAGCCAACCATCTGGAATCCTCCCTGTTGTTTAGCGTACCTTGCTGCCCAGAATCGTCGCCAGCGCTCCGATGGCCCCGGCTTCATTACCCAGCCCAGCAGGTACAATGGTACAAGGAATGTCCGTCCATAAGGCTACTCTTTGCCGAATTTCATCCAAATAATACGCGCTCCCTTCAGCCACACCGCCGCCTACAACGATCATTTCCGGGTTCAGCAAGCTGATGACATTCGTCAAAGCCATCGCCATATGAGCCAGCACAGGCTCCAGAATCGTCTGTGCTTCCACATCTCCTTCGGCTGCTGCTTGCAGAACATGTCGCGCCCCAACATGTTCCCGTTGTCCATCCGCCAGCCGTACCATGTGCGTACCTGGTATGCCGGATGCGAGGGCCGATTTTACACTGTGTGTTATTGCCGTACCCGACGTTAAAGATTCGAACACACCGAACTCGTCCGTCCCTTTCCGTTTTGCCGCTTGCCGCGCCTGTTCCTCGCCTGCAATCCAGTAGGCCATCTCACCAGCTCCGTTGGCCGCTCCCTTGTACAGCTCCCCGTTCAAAATAAGACCGCTTCCGATGCCTGTTCCCACCGTTACCATCATCACATGACGTAATCCCCGGGCCGCCCCTAGCCATTGCTCTCCCAACGCAGCCATATTCACATCGTTATCCAGCACCAAGCGTCCGCCATAGCGCTGTCCAATGACAGATCGTATACCGCCATGCGCACCACTGTCACGTGTGCTGTCGTGCATATTCCATTGGAGCGCCGGAGCATGAGTGATCATGCCGCTATCATTATCTACCACACCGGGAAAGCCGATTCCGATTCCTTTTAATTGCTCCAGCGTCAAGCCTTCCTGCTCCAGACAGCTTTCCAGTTCCTCGAACAGACACTTAAAGAAAAAGGCTGCATCCTTCGTATGAACCGTCGGAATTTTATGCCTCACTACCACTTGCCGTTCCGCTGTACCGATACAGATCAGTGTCTTCGTCCCGCCGACATCAATGCCTGCTGCCCAGCCGGAAGCCTTCGGCTCATCCCCATATTGCTTTTGTACATCTATGTCCGCCATAGCCATCCTCCGTCATTCCGGTTCGCCCTCATGCCTGCCAATACATCGGCCGTTGACGCCCTGTAGGTTCAAGATATGGACATAAGTATCGCATTTGTCCCCCTGTGCCGCAATAAACTAAATTCCGCCCCATAAACCGACACCGTCTGCCCGCCTTTTTAACGAAAAAGCAAAAAAGGCGAGCGCCTAAAGCGCTCCCCCTGTTAACGATGAATCTTCCGGCTTCATTCTCAGCTTGCGATAATCTCCCGGCGTTACACCAACCACACGCTTGAACACCCGTCCAAAGGTAATCGAATTGGCATAACCGACCTGGGTGGCAATATGCTGAACCGTCTCTGTAGTGTTGCACAGCATTTGCTGGGCATGGTTCATGCGCAACCGGGTCAAAAAATCCACGAATTTCATATCAAACTCAGTTTTAAACAGATGACTGGCATATTTAGGCGATACATCAAAACGTTCGCTCAAATGATTCAAAGATAAATCCGGGTTCGTATAATGCTCTTCAATATACTGCTTCATCTCACTGACCATAGCCCGATAGCTCTTGGTTTCACTGGCTGCAACATAAGTCCGGTACACGGTGGTCATGTGTTCCAGCATCAGGGTGTGCATCAGGGCCAGCGAAGGAGCAGACTCCACCTCAAATCTCCACCTCTCCATCTCCGAACCGTTAAAATAACGATCCAATGCGCCCGACACGTCCTTCATCTCGCGCATTTCCCTTTCCAGCAGCTCCTGTAACCACTGAATCACGGTTAAAATATCCCCATCCTTCAACTTGTCCGTTTCCATCGTTGCGAATATACCTTCCAACTGTCCACGCCAATCATGGCTGGCCAGCCGAAAAGAACGGATCGTCTCTGAAATCAACGGCAGATACGTATATAACGGAATTTCATTGTCCTGCGGAACCTGGTCACTGGTCACAATATCGCGTACCCCGAGCGTTAGCCGATACCGAAGGGCAGAAACAGACGCCCGATAGGAATCCTTAATATACTCCAGCTCTTGAGTTTGACCACCAATTCCGATGGTGAGCTGTACACCCAGATGACCCTGTAGCCACTCGCAGCCCGTTTGCGCCATCTCTTGCAGCTTCACAGCCAGCAACCCTTCCCCATCACCATCCTCTTTCCGCAGCAAAATGGCAATTCTTTCGCGGCTCATCCATTCTGCCCAGCCCTGCCAACCATAAGTGGCTGCAAGCTCCTGCATCACACCAAGCAACGACAGGCTTAGGCGTTGATCTTCACTTCCATGCTCATTCGAACTTCTACTACCCGCTTGTGGTCCTTCGGTTGTGTACGGCTGCTCCAGTTCCAGATCATGCAGCTCTACCACCATGACGGCGTAGACACGGATAGCCTCTCTCTGGGTATCGTCCACAAAAGGAGACAGATTATCCAAACGCACCGCGGCCGTTTCCATGGTTGTACCTTCCATCAGGTCAAGGAACAGCTGTCGTCGCCGAATAAGTACATTCGCCTGCTCTTGCTGTTCATAATCGACCGTTTGCCGAATCAGACTTTGCAGCGCGTGATCAATCATCCACAGCTCATCTTTGTTGTTTTCCTCACCGGGGCGGCCCGGCAATTGTTGAATGCGCTGCATCATCAGTTGAATCGGCCTGTAATTTCTGCGTGTTACATAAATAATGTAGATCACTGCCAATACGACAACAGCCAGCCCGAGCACAATCCAAACATAAGAAATCACAGACACCCACTCGAACAGTTGCCCGGCACGAATGCCACTTTCGAAGCTCCACCCTAGCCGGGCCGACGGCAGATGAGTCAATTGCTGTCCGTCTTCCTCTTTTACAGCTCCCCCTGCGCCGGATGCAACCGGATAGATCGTATGCCCATTGCCATCCTTAATCACCAGATAAGAAACCGCCGGATTCGTCATTTGACCGATCATTTGCTCTAACGGATACACACCGATATTGACCACCAGCAACCCTTGTCCCCCGAACGGCAACGGAAGACGCTTATGCATCGAAATCACACGATCTGACGTATGTTTGCCCGGCTCCTTCCATTCCCGCACTGGTGACCACTGCCGATCCTCAGACCGCAGCGCCTGCTCGATATACGGATAATCGCCAAATGTCTTGGCATCCTGAAGTCCGCTCCTGGTAAGTACCTTTTGATCTTTCATCCTGTAAATATAAATAGAATGTACCAATTCATGATTATCCTTGAGCGCACGCAAGCTTCCTGCCAGTCCATACAACATCGTACTGCCGCTCTGCGCCTGTCCATTCAGAAAGTAGCTGTAGCTCTTATTGGTTTCCGCCTCGCTTAATACGTCCATTTCTACCTTCGTCAGCGACTTTTCCACACTGTCCATCACAAATCCGGTCGTGATCCGATTCGCCTTCCCGGTTTCATTACGCGATATCTCATTCACGATCAGGAAGGATAAAAAAATGAGAATAGACACGGTCAACATAAAAATCGGGAAATAGGAAAAAAACAATCTCCTGTACCAGCTCTTTCGCATCATATACCCCCTGCCGCCTAATGCTTTCATGACCCTTTTTATAGACCTTCGTCCAACACTAAGCATACTCGTGATGTCAGCTTTAATGCGATCTTGATTATACTTTGAACCTATTCTACCAAAATTAGAGGCTAAATAGATAGATTTCTCACAAATATCCATTAACATTAAATTTAAAAACTTATTTTTGTTAAATATACTAACACAACGAAAGCGCTGTACATATCATCACAAAATCATGTTTACAACAAAAAAAGGCTTATCCGCCTAAATGAAGTACGGATAAACCTGATCTGTTCTCTAATCTTGTATCCAATCTAGCAACGAGCGTACCGTCAGTTTGCCTGGAGAAGCTGCCTCAAAAGCCGAGCTCCCTCTGCCCAGAGCCAAAAATCCCACCGTTTTAGGAATACCGGGAGCCAAATCCAGATGATTGTCGCTGAAAATGCCTTCCTGGTCCGCCGACAGCCATACATGCCTCGCCAATACATCCGAGCGAAGGTTAAAGCTGCTTCCTCCGCTTCCCTGCACCTCTGTTACTTCAATATTCGGCTGCGGCAAATCCATCTCTTTTGTGTCAGCAAAATAAACTTCACAGGAATCCACCGGTTCACCGTTTTGTATCAAACGTGCGACCAGCATATGCTCAGCAGGGTTCAGGCCCTTCAGCCATTTGTCGGCAGGCAGTATATGTACCGACCCCGCTGCATTAGCTTGCTGCTCTACCTGAATGTCCTCTTCACGGATGGCCTTACTACCCCGGATATGCAAAAGCGTCAGCCGCAGCGTGCCTTGAACAGGTTTTAGCGTATCGTTGACAATATGCAGCTCCTTATTACCCTGCTCCGTATCCGCCACGCTCAGCAACACGTCTACAAAGCTGCGCTTAGCCGTATATTGCAGCGCCTTCCAGCGACCAAAATAGTCCATACTCGACCAGGAGGCAACGGGCCAGCAATCATTCATTTGCCAATACAATGTGCCCATGCAGTAAGGTTTGCGACGCCGATGCGCCTCGATGGCCATTTTCATCGCTTCCGCCTGTAAAATCTGACTCATGGGAAGAAAAGCTTTAAAATCCTTCGGCTCCCGCATGTACCGTTCCATATATTCTTTAATCAGGCGATTGCCCGCCCCGTTCTTTTGATGCGCCAGCATTACCGCAGATTCCAGCTCCAGATCGTTCTCTTCCGCATAAGCGCGCACGGACCTGTATTCGGGAAAGGACTGAAAGCCATATTCACTCATAAAACGCCCCACATGCACATGGTAATTCTCAAAAGGCTCAGATGCGTGCCACACGCCCCAGTAATGAACATCCCCAGCCGTCGAGGACGGATGAGCATGCTGATTTCGGTCTTCAGACAGGCCGATCAGTGGAGACGAGGGCCAATATGCCGTCTGCGGGGACCAGCTGTGTACCACTTCCGGTAAAATCCGGTGAAAGAGCGTCTCATAATCAAACCACAAGCGCTCTCGTTGCGCTGGCGTATAATTCTTTTTCCAGCCCCAGCCTCCCTTCTCCTCATAATGCGCCCAAGCCGAATCAATCTCATTATTGCCGCACCATAACGCGATACATGGATGATTGCGCAGACGCTTGATGTTGTCCTCCGCTTCCTTAGCCACATTGTCCAAAAAAGCTTGATCGCCCGGGTACATACTGCACGCGAACATAAAATCCTGCCATATCAATAAACCGTATTCATCGCAAAGCTCATAAAATACGTCTTCCTCATAAATACCGCCGCCCCAGACCCGCAACATGTTCATATGAGAGGCGGCAGCACTGGCAATCTCGTGCCGATACCTTTCCCGTGTCACTTCAGGGGCAAAGCTGTCATTCGGAATATGGTTGGCTCCCTTCGCAAACACTGGAACCCCGTTCAGTTCAAAATAAAAACTCTCTCCCGCCACATCCTGTTCACGCACAAGACGAATCGAACGCAAGCCCGTCTTCACCGTTTTTTCCGCGATTACAGCTCCTTCATCCCGCTCCACAAGCTCAGCTGCAAACGTATATAGATGCGGCTCTCCAAGTCCCCGGCACCACCACAGCTTTGGCTGCTCCATATACAATTCCAGATCCACCGTTTGCCTTCCCTTCAACAAACGAACAGGCTTCGACCACTCCCTGCCGTCAGCGGAAATACGCAGATCGGCTTCTCTGATCTCACCCGCATTCTCAATCTCTGCCACAGCCGTGAGTCTGGCTCCCTCTGCACTTATTTCATCCTGCCGGATAAACAAGTCCCTTACGATAAGGCCGGACCATGCCTCCACGCGCACCTCTCTCCAAATGCCACTCGTCACCAGCCTCGGTCCCCAATCCCAACCGTAATGGTAAGGAGCCTTGCGCGCGAAAACGCTTACCTTTTTGTCCGCCAAACCACCTGCTTCGGACTGATCATTCGGCGCAGGAAGAGCGTAACCTAGTTGTTCCAGCTTGGGCACATCCTCAGCTATTGGAGAACGGAACGCGATTTCCAGCCGATTCTCTCCCTGTTGAACCCATGCCTTCACATCCCGTCTCCACATCCGAAACATATTGTTGGCCGTCAAAACGGGGTGTCCATTCACTTTTACCTCCGCATACGTGTCCAAGCCCTCCAGCACCAATTCTACACACGGGCACTGAAGCTGTTCCACACTCATTTCAAAATGGGCTTCGTATATCCAGTCCTGTTTGTCAATCCATTGTACCTTCTCCTCGTTCGTTCCGATAAAAGGATCAGGAATTTTACCATGTCGTAAAAGGTCCGTATGCACACATCCCGGTACCTTCGCGCTAAGCCACTCATCACCTTGCGCTTCCCTAAACCTCCAGTTATCCAACCCTGTCACATTGAACATCGTCGCAAGCCTCCCTGTAAGGATGATTGGGAACATCTTGGCTCCTCTATAAACATAACAAAAATAACATTAAGCTAACAAATTAGTCAAATCGTTTTTTGTAAAAAAACAAATTGAAAAACAACAAAGAAAAGTCGCTCTCGCCCAAAAAAGGCTAAAAGCGACTTTTTTATCTTCCCCATGTACGGAGCTCAATCATCTACATCTGGACATCAACTATATTTGATTGTACTAATCGGGTGTTCATGATCATCATTTCCCTGACTGAGCCGCGGCGCATACCCCTCCCGTATGACTAGCTCCGCGTGCAGCAGCTTTTTCTCGACGGGCGAATCCGGGTTGGTTATACGCCATAGCAATTGATCCACCGCACGCATTCCCAGCAGCTCCTTATCCACTCTCACCGTAGCATAAATCGGCATCTGCTCGCTCGTATCGTCAAAACCAGTCACTCCACAGCGCCTTGGGACGTCAATTCCCTTTCGTTTGAGCACATCCACCACGTGCCCGGCAGTCACATCATTCACACATACAAAGATCTCAGGCAATTCATCCTCGGTCAGCTTGTCCAATTCCTCGGCGAGCTTCTGCGCTCCCATGTGGAGCAAAGCTCCGTTTTGCTTTAAGTCTATTCCTCCAAGCTCCAGTGTGGAGCGAAAAGCTTCCCAACGTTCATAGAAACTGTGAGCATCGTCGATATTTCCGACAAATTGAAAACGGGTATAGCCCCTGCACAGCACATTTCTCATGAGTTCAGACATACATGTGCGGTTATCTGTAAACACCGTATCGCTTAAAAACGCAGCATCCCAATGGTCCACCATGACGACCGGAATGCTCATCCGATAAATATTCAGCAATATAGAAGTAGAAATCGACCCCACTGTGATAATGCCCCTGATCGCTTCTGGATTCAGCAAAGAAAACATATCCTCTGTTGAAGGCTCCGTTAACGTCAGCATGTTCATTCCCTTTCCATTCAGGCGCTCAGAAATGCCTTCAAACACAGGACCCCAATACCTGGATTCTCTGTTCTGGTGCCGTATATTCGGAAATAACACCAGCACAGTTCCCGACCATTCCCCGGCATCCGTGTCCCGAGGTTCCACCCCCGTTGTCTTTGGATGATTGCGAAAATAGCCCATCTGGGCAGCCAGCTTGACCAACACTGCCCTCGTCTCCTCACTTACTCCGGGCTTGCCGGACAATGCACGCGAAACAGCGAACTTTGAAACACCGGCCGCATCCGCAATTTCCTGCAACGTTATTTTTCCACGCATCTTCTCACCCAACCCTATTCGGAATCTTTTTTTGCCTCTGCCTTTCCAATACATGGGTGTACCCATAAACTGGTATCATCGTAGCACACTTTGTTTTATATCATCAAACGATAGATTTACACAAATCCACACCATCCACCAAAATATGTTTGCATAATAAAAAAACAAACACATAACAAATCAACATAAATGACTTGACGTAGGGTTCGGTATTTCCTACAATTTACTATTGAAAGCACTTACATTATGTAAATCATACTTATAAAGGGGGATTTTGCAGATGTTCAAGATCAGGTCGGTACGACAAGGCTCCATCCTGCTCCTGGCTTTGTTGCTACTCGTCACGACGGGCTGCGCAAACGGAACAGGCGGTACGGCAGAAAAGGAAAATCCCGATGATACCAGTCCTGTTACACTTACTTTTTTTGGTGGTGACGCCAGCTCGAACTGGAATAACATGAAAGATGCAATTGGACAGGAAATTATCAAAAAAACGGGCGTGACACTGAACGGAGAACATGCCGTCAATGGCCGGAGTGAGGAAAAGTTTGCTTTGATGGCTGCCAGCGGAGAGTATCCTGACCTGGTCTATCCCAAAAGCGATGTCGGTAAGCTGGTCGATGCCGGGGCACTCATTGACTTAACCGACCTGATTGATAAATACGGCCCCAATATCAAGAAAGTGTACGGAGACTATTTTAACCGTATTAAATATAGCAATGACGACCCTGCCATCTACACCATTCCGACAAATTTGGGCGTAGATCACATCGCATTTGACGCACAAGCCGGGTTCGAAATCCAGCATCAGGCACTCGAGAAGCTCGGCTATCCGAAAATTCGCACGGTTCAGGATTTTGAAAAAGCACTCAAGGACTATGTAGCCCTATATCCCACCACTAACGGTCAGCCTACCATCCCCCTCTCCCTTGATGCCGAAGATTGGAAAATTCAAATTACCGTGACAAATCCGGCAGTTACCGCTACAGGCGGACCGGACGATGGAGAGTATTATATCGATCCCAAGACGCGTAAAGCCATTCTCCACTACAAACGCCCGGAGGAACGGGAATATTTTCGCTGGCTGAATCATATGTACAACGAAGGACTGCTGGATAAGGATACTTTTGTGCAAAAAAGCGATCAATACAAGTCCAAAATCGCCGCAGGTCGTGTGATTGGACTCATCGATCAGGAGTGGAATTATCAGGATGCCGAAAACGCGCTCAAAGCGGCGGGCAAGGATGAATTTACCTACGCGCATTTCCCGGTTACGTTAAGCGAGAAATACGAGGATCATTCCCTCCAGCCGCTTGGCTTTGATGCTGCATACGGGATCGGAATTACGACCTCGTGCAAAAATCCCGTGCGTGCCATCAAATTTCTGGATTTTCTGGCCTCCGACGAAGGACAAATTTTGCGCAACTGGGGAATCGAAGGCCAGCATTACAAAGTAGAGAATGGCAAACGGGTTATTCCGCCCGATGTGCAGCAACGTAAAAACACCGATAATTCCGCTTTTACGAGAGAGTCGGGCATCGGTTTGTACTGGATATGGGGACCGCATTACGGTGACGGCATCAAGGACCCTTCCGGCAACTACTATACGACGAACTATCCCGAGATGATTACCGAAAATTACAGCCGGGCCGAAAAAAAATCCCTGCAAGCCTACAATGCTCGAACGTGGAAGGACCTGTTCCCGAACGAAAAGGATTTTCCAGTGAAAGAATGGGGCGCCGCCTACAACATGCCCGTTCCGACCAATACGAACTACAATGTCATTTATCAGAAGTCGCAGGACATTGTGCGCAAACGGATTCCCGAAGCTGTACTCGCCAAGCCCGATCAATTTGATGCTGTCTATGACCGCATGCTCCAGGAGCTGGATCAGGCAGGTGTGCCGAAGGCTGAAGAAACCTACACCGGACTGATCCAAAATCGGCTTAAGCTGTGGAACGCAGAAAAATAACGATCAAATAAGCTGAACTTAAAAGTTACTTACTGTGCCACTACGCAGTCGGATGGTGCTTCGCTTGTACAGCACCATTCCGCCTACTCCGTTTTGATGCTTATTTTTTCAAGTCAGCTTATAGTTCGAGTTTGGCTTATATGAATGAAAGCTTACAGGGGCTGACAGCCTGATGCTGTTCAGCCCTTTTACCTTGAACGTTCTGTTTCATTCCATATATACATGACACGATGATGACTGTCTGTTTCCCTGCACGTTCTGCGAAGATTCCGTCGTTTGCTCCGCAGCCTCATACTCACTTCGCAAAATGCCCATTTGAATGATGTCATAGTATTGGCCTTCTCTGAACAGCTTTTGCCGCAGCCGACCTTCCTCCTTGAAGCCGCAGGCCAGATAGCAGCGATATGCACGTTCATTATATGAATAGACCTCCAGCTCCAGCCGATTCAGATTCAGCGTATGAAATACAAATTTCTGTAATAGCCGGATCGCTTCATGTCCGTAGCCTTTGCCCAGGTTATCATCGCGCCCAATCACAATGCCGAGCGTGGCATGCCGATTCATCCAGTTGATTTTAAATAAATCCAGTTGTCCAATATAGTCCAGTGTGTCTTTATGCGCAATAACAAAGCCCTTGATCTCGGAGTTACCGTCGATCATCATCTGTACATAGGCTTCGCTATTCGTCTGAGAATGAGGATAAGTAAAAACATCGCTCAAACCGCGTGTAATATCCGGGTCATTGACCCATTTTCGTATTTCCGGTATATCCTCCTGACGATACTCCCTCAATACGATGCGTTCCCCAATCATATGCGGCATAGTACATCTTCCCTTCGGTTATGTAATGGTATCTTAATATAGCATCAAACGACCCTGAATCCATAAATCCATTTCCCATCATACGTATCCCCCCTACAGTAAAAGGTAGATTTACCACAGTACCTCCTATTGACAAATCGTACATCTTCATCCCTCAAAACTCCAGTACATTTGTAAAATTCGCACGAAAAAAAAAGTTATTCTGCTTATCCCGCCCCCCGCTTGGACTTGCCCCCAATCCTTGTGCCCAACCTTTTAAAAGTGATTGACCTCACCTATATATAGATATAAAATAGAAATCGTACTCTAAATATAGTGTGCAACGCGTATTTTACACATATATCTTTAAAATACAGATATGGAAGTACCGATATAAATAGGCGTTAAAATTTTGGCGAAGCACAGCCAGCAAGGGGTTGCGAATCTTTACAGGATTTCGAGCCTTGGACAGATGCTGTTTTGCCAAATGTCAAGGAGGATGAATACAATGCTGATTGCCTATGATTCCAAGACCGGCAATGTAAAAAGATTTATCGGGAAGCTCAAGCTTCCGGCGGTCCAAATCCAGGAGCAAATGACTATAGAGGAACCATACGTACTCATTACATATACAACGGGGTTTGGACAGATACCTGAGAGGGTATCTTCCTTTTTGCAAAAAAATGCTCAAAACCTCGTGGGTGTGGCTGCCAGCGGCAACCGTAACTGGGGCGAGAGCTTTGCCAAAAGCGCGGATTTGATCTCCGACCATTATAACGTGCCTGTCATCAGTAAATTTGAATTATCCGGAACGTTCGGCGATGTAGAGCGTTTCAAACAGGAGGTGAGCCGAGTTGCGGCATATTGAACTGAACAACATGTTGATGAAACGCGATACAGATGGCTTTTTCCAATTGGAAAAGGACCAAGAGGCTGTAGACGAATTTATGAAGGAAGTCGAAGAACGGAGCTTGAAGTTTGCGGATACAGCGGCTCAAGTGCTCTACATGATTGAGAATGATTATTACGAAAATTTCTATAGTAGCTATACAGCTGACGAAATTAAGGATATTTTCCATATCACTCATAGTTATAATTTTAAATTTCCTTCCTATATGGCAGCATCCAAGTTTTATACGGATTATGCAGTGAAGAGTAATGACCGTAAGGTTTATCTGGAGCACTATCCTGACCGGGTGGCGGTCGTCGCCCTGCATTTGGGACGCGGTAACGCCGATACGGCGCGCCTGTTGTCCCGCTCGATGATGGAGCAGCGTCTCCAGCCGGCTACGCCAACCTTCCTAAATGCAGGCAAAAGCCGTCGTGGAGAACTGGTGTCCTGCTTCCTGCTCGAAATGGACGACTCCCTCAACTCGATCAACTACGTGCTAAACACTTGCATGCAGTTGTCCAAAATCGGCGGCGGTGTCGCGGTCAACCTGTCGAAACTGCGGTCACGTGGCGAAGCGATTAAAGGTGTAGAAGGCGCGGCTAAAGGAATTATGCCTGTGCTGAAACTGATGGAGGACGGCTTCTCCTACGCGGATCAGATGGGTCAACGTAAAGGCTCCGGCGCTGCATACTACAACATTTTCGGTTGGGATGTACTGGAGTTCCTGGATAGTAAAAAAATCAATGCCGACGAAAGAGTACGCCTCAAGACACTCTCCATCGGACTGATTGTTCCGAACCGCTTTTATAAGCTGGCTCAGGATAATGAGCCGCTGCATGTATTCGCTCCTTACAGTGTGTACAAGGCCTACGGTACGCATCTGGACGATATGGATCTGGATGAAATGTACGATACACTGCTTGCTGACGACCGGGTGAAGAAAAAGGTTGCGATGAGCGCGCGTGACATGTTGACCAAAATTGCCATGATCCAGCTGGAATCCGGCTATCCATACATGATGAACAAAAGTAACGCTAATCAGGCACATGCTCTTAAAAACGTGGGTCAGGTTAAAATGTCAAACCTGTGCACAGAAATTTTCCAATTACAGGAAACCTCTGAAATTGCAGATTACGGTCAACAGGATACAATTCGTCGGGATATCAGCTGTAATCTGGCTTCTCTCAACATTGTAAATGTGATGGAGCATGGGAAAATCCGCGAATCCGTTCACGAGGGGATGATTGCCCTGACCTCGGTCAGCGATATGACCCAAGTCGCGAACGCGCCGGGTGTTGCCAAGGCAAACCGTGAGATGCATTCTGTCGGTCTGGGTGTCATGAACTTGCATGGCTACCTTGCCAAGAACAAAATTGCTTATGAAAGCAACGAAGCGAAGGATTTTGTCCGTACCTTCTTTATGACGATGAACTATCACTCGCTGGAGAAAAGCATGGAGATCGCGCAAGCGGCCGGACAAAGCTTTTATGGCTTTGAGGAATCGGATTATGCGACTGGGGTGTATTTTGACCGTTATCTGAATACCGATTACCGTCCGACAACGGCACGTGTACAAGAGCTGTTCAACGGCATCTATATTCCTTCTCCAGAGGATTGGGACAAGCTGAAGGCAGACGTGCAGAAGAACGGCTTGTATCACGCGTACCGTATGGCGATTGCGCCGACGGCCAGCATTTCATATATTCAAAATGCGACGTCCAGCGTAATGCCAATCGTGGAACAAATTGAAACACGTACCTATGCGAACTCGACGACCTATTATCCAATGCCTTACTTGCAAAGAGATAATGTGTTCTTTTATAAATCCGCTTATCAAATGGATCAGTTCAAAGTGCTTGACCTGATTGCCGAAATCCAGCCTCACGTGGATCAAGGAATTTCGACAGTGCTTCATGTGAACAGTGACGTGACTACACGCCAATTGGCGCGTTGCTATCTCTATGCTGCTCACAAAGGACTCAAATCGTTGTACTACACACGTACCAAAAAGCTGTCTGTGGAAGAGTGCCTCACCTGCTCGATCTAAGACCGTATGGATAGCTTATAATTAGAAGTCCTCATATGTATGGATGCTTTTCATTAGAAGCTGTATCCAGCGTGATGTTCACCCTTTATGGGTTGGGACACGGCCTCGCGGATGCAGCTTCCGTATGTCAAGCATACGGTGATTCGCCTATGTCATTTCATTATGACTCTAGGAAATCTCGGAAGCTGAAGGGAGAATGCTAAACAATGACAGGTATACAAGCTGTAAACTGGAATCGCTCGGACGATGATTTCACACTGATGTTCTGGAATCAGAACATTATGCAATTTTGGACGGATGATGAAATTCCGCTGTCCGACGATAAAATGAGCTGGGTAACCCTCAGTGATATTGAAAAAGAAGCCTACATGAAAGTATTAGGCGGCTTGACGTTGCTTGACACGATTCAAGGCGGCGTGGGTATGCCGCAAATTATGGAGCATGTGGATGGGCTGCAACGCAAAGCTGTACTGAGCTTTATGGCGATGATGGAGCAAATTCATGCGAAGTCGTACAGCAGTATTTTTACAACCCTGGCTTCTACGGAAGAGATTGATAATATATTCCGTTGGGTAGAGGAAAATCCGCATCTCCAGACCAAGGCGGAAACCATTCGTCAGTATTATATGAATATTCATACGCCAAAAGACTTGTATCTCGCTATGGCAGCGTCAGTGCTGTTAGAAAGCTATTTATTTTATAGCGGCTTCTTCTATCCTCTCTATCTGGCGGGTCAGGGCAAGATGACATGCAGCGGAGAAATTATCGACCTTATTTTGCGGGACGAAAGTATTCACGGTGTTTATGTAGGTGTGCTGGCACAGGAGATTTATGCAGAGCTGGACGAGGAAGAGCAACGCGATCTGTACCAGACGCTGGTAGGGTTGCTGCGCTACTTGCACAATAACGAGGAACAATACACCGAGCAAATTTATGCTCCTATCGGGCTTGTGGACGATGTCAAAGTCTTCTTGCGCTACAACGCCAATAAGGCCATGATGAACCTGGGCTTTGATCCGTTGTTTGAAGAAGAAGAAGTCAATCCAATTGTATTCAACGGCATCAGCACCCACACCAAGCAGCATGATTTCTTTTCTAAAAAAGGAAACGGCTACGTGCGTGCAATGAATGTGGAGCCGCTGACTGATGATGATTTTAATTTTGGAGTGTAGGTAATAGGTATATGTGAAAATAGTTTGTTTAGGTGATGCTGAGGAAGACCACTCCGCAAGTGGATAGTTCTTCCGATCGCTGTTGTCAGGGGATTCTTTTGGATTAGAATTTAAGGTTAGAGTCCCCCGGCAAAGGCGAACGCTTCCCTTCTCCAGAATCCATCCACTCGCTGTTATAGTCATCTCTGCATACTGAGTCACATATCTTTGTATATTTGTAATACTTCCAAAAGAAAATCCTCATTATACCCTGTTTTTTGATGGAGTCGATCACACCATGCTTTAATATCCTTTATCTCAGGTTCATTTATAATTCCAGCCGTCGTACTCAGAAAACTCGACCAGTTATAAAACTCCCAATGTGCAATTTCGGATAAATACGGAACTCTACATTCTAGCAAAGGCGACTTTTTTATCGTGTTCTGAGAAATTTCCGCCGCCTTCCAAAATGTCGAGAATTCCAATGGTGCAAGATCGAACTTCTGACGACTCATTTTACCATTAGGTCTGTGATATAAGATTGTAACGGCATCCTGATGCGGTTGAACCTCAATTTCTGCTGCTGGAAAAAATCCTGTTAATCTCTCTGATGTAAAGCTTGGATGATCTGCATCTACTAATACTGGAATCAACCATTGGTCTCCCAAATCGCATAAATAACGTCTGCCATCTTCATTTTTAGCTATTACAGCGACGTGTGCCTCTGTTGTCCCCAAATCATGGCCGATAGGATAAGCTTCAATTCCTTCTTTTTCAAACTCGTGCAGCAGCCATATCGCTAAGTCAAAACAATTACCTGTAATCCCATACCGCTCATGGTGCTCCTTCATTAAAGACACATCTCTCTGTTTCTTTCCGTCCGTTTTCCTATAAAACCAAGCCTTCGTTAACGTCTCCATCGGAAAGGTATTAAACTTTTCCCATATAGACAAAATCTCGTTAGGGACTAACATCGTCAACCTCCTCAGGTCTCTCCATTTTGATCATCAAAGATCAGTTACACACATATTACCCTGTGCTTGTAAAAACTGATAAGGCCACCCATACTATAAGTGCATATTTGATTTTCAAATAAAAGCATAGTGCTATGATTGATAAGGAGGCCCAATGAATGGAACTTATTCACGTCATTAATGAGGCATTTCAGGCGGCACAATCAGGGGATGCTCTACGGTTAAAGGAGTTGCTGGAATCCTACCCAAGCCTGACCGACACTGAAAATAGCGATGGACTTACACTATTGGGATTTGCAGCACATTACGGTCATGCTGATGCCGTGCAGGTCCTTCTGGATCATGGAGCGGGCATTAATGCAATCTCTCACTCCAAAGTTTCTTTCATCCTTTCCAACACCGCCCTTCATGCTGCAATTGTCGGAGAGAGAAATACGGATGTAATCCGTCTCCTTTTGTCCCACCAAGCCCGGACCTACATCCAGGATAGCGATGGTCATACTTGCCTGCATACCGCTGCATATCATGATAATCAACCGGAAATCATTCGTCTGTTAATGGAGCACGGCGCTGATGTAAATGCCAATGGAACCGATGGAGAAACCGCACTGTCTCTTGCTGTTCAGCAAGGCCACCAGAACGTTGCAGAATACCTTCGCCAGCATGGAGCAACCTCTTGAACGAGGATTCATGCATAAAACAAAACGGCCAGATCACCAAGGTAGCGAAATCGGGCCGTTTTCCATTGTTTAAGACCGAGCCTCCGTGAAAATTTGAAAGGTGATACCAAACTTGTCCGTTACATTCCCATAAGCAGGACTAAAATGGGTTTCTTGCAAGGCCATCCCCACCTGTCCTCCTTGCTGTAGAGCGTCAAACATTTTTTGGGATTGCTCCACACTGTCGGTTGTAATACAGATGCTCACCTGATTCCCGCTGCTGAACGGCGAGCCAGGAAAGGTGTCGGAAAACATAAGCTCTGTCTCACCAACTTTGAGGGTGGCATGTCCCACACGTTCCTTGACCTCTGCGGGAATGGGAAAATCAGGGTTTTCAGGCATTTCACCGAAGGTTTGGATAAAAAGCAGTTGGGCATCCAATGCCTTTTCATAAAATTCGATTGCTTCTTTTGCATTTCCATCCATCGTGATGTAAGGAATCAAACGTTTTGACATTTTCAACACAACTCCTTCATTTTTAAAGCTATCCTGTCATTTCTCCTGTATTATATGCAAAAAGTGTTAAGATAAACAGAGTTGTTTGTTATCTTTCTTCTACCGATATGCCAAGCTGCTCCAGTTCTTTCATCGCTTCCGTCAGGTCGCGCTGAGGATGCAGCGTAGAGATCATCTGTGCATGAATCGGAACACCATTGAAAATCCGGCTTACAATCTCCAGAGAAATCGGCAGGTCATAGTAACTTTCAGCCCATTTCTGATATTCCTCCGGTGTATCTATAATTTTCCCCAGCAAAAAGGATGAGCCATCATCATACGCCTCAGGAATGTTCACGTTGCCCATACGCCATGCCGTATCTCCAGCTTCCCTCCATATACAAAAGGTAACGTCCTCCTTTTCCAGCGCCGATAACAGCATCATTCGTTCTTTTAAACCATCCGGCGTTACTTGTGTATCCAGCATCATATTTTTCATCCTTCCTAAGCTTCGCCTGCTGAATCACCTGCCGAATGAAGGACCCTTTGGCCTCGGTATACGCTAGACGATCATATTTGAACTGCTGCGCCAAATCTTCTACCCCAGCCATAATATCAATAATCGTCTTGGCTCCAAGGCCAGAAACGGATGTGCTCCCAATATGCTCTATACCCATACTTATATCTCCGAGAGTCTCTGCGATTTTTGTCCGCTCACACGCACTCTTTTACCCACTGCGGGTCATATTGCGATATCTCCACATGCGAGGACATCACGAACACGCCTCCCTTCATTGGTAGCAAAAAAAGGTATACCGAATATTCATAGAATGTTCCCTCTTAGTATATCATTTTCAAAATCACTTTTTTCCATAATTATGGTACATTAAATCGGAAGTAACTTGTGAACGAGCAGACAGAATGTCTGTTTCTTTTACAAATGAATCAATTGTCTACTAAAGTGTAAAAAAGCCTTCTGACCGCGTTAGACGCAAATCAGAAGGCTTTCTTACATTTTATCAGTCTCACTCGATAACAAAACAAAGCATACTAACCACTCTATTGCGGCTTCTCAATCACAATCAGACAGGTGCTATCCGGCAGGGGAACAGGCTGACCCTGCTCATCGGTAAATTCAATACGCCCAGCAAGCGCTTCCGCATATCCCTCCTGCAAATAGTGACGGCTCTCCCGGATTATAGCCTGCGATCCAAGCGTGCGACGAATACACTCTTCATACTGTGAAGGAGTTAAATACCCAAACTGCTCCTGCACTTCATGCACATAAGCTTCTGTTCCCCACGTGTAGGTGTATAGAAATTCCATCGCATCGTTCACAGGCAAAATAGCCTCATGCTCACTCACACGCTCCACTTCAATGTCGCGACCCGCAAAATCTTTGGCATATCGCAACAGCCATTCCATTCCGTCCGGCTCCAGGAACCGGATTCGTCTACGCTGTTCTGCCGGTTCAGTCATAATGCCGTCACGGAGAATGATCCGTCCGCCCGGTGCCAGCACACGATAGGCGCTTTGCAAAGCAGCCTCCACCGTATGCAGATTGAATCGGGCTCCATCCCGTTCAATGTAAGAATACAGCTCATGGAGAATGGAAGAAAAAATGACCGTGTCCATGCTCCCAGGCTCTATAAATTCCTCCAGTTGGAGGGCATCTCCTTTAATAACATCCCAACGGTGGCCCTCCAATTGCTTTTTACGTTTGAGCGCCTCAATAACGTTCACAGAAATATCAAGTCCCAACGGCTTCGCGTCCGGTATCTCCTGTTCAATCAGGTCCAGCAGCACACCCCCGCCCGGTCCGATATCTAGTACACGAGTTCCCGTCACGTAATCTAGAATGACCTTTTTGTAATCTACGGTTTGGTTCATATCCGTAAGGTATGTTTCCTCATTATGAAAACGATCATAAGCATCACGGCGCAAACCGAACAGATCAAACAGTAGTAATATAGCTTTGTCATACAAAGGCGTTTTTTCCGCCTCGATGCAAAAGTCGATCAGCTTCTCAGCCGCAGATGAAAAATGAAAATTGAAAAATACGGTACTCGGCAGTTCCTCTTTATGCTCCACAATCACATTCAAATGAGGATTATGCTTCCGTTTTCCTTTCAAGATATCCTGCCAGGATAGCGCGTGTAAATATTTTTCAATCATCCGTTTTTTATAAACGTTAATTTTCTTGATGCCGCGATAGTCATAATGCATGGTGTTCATGAGCGATTCAAAGCTGATATGACGCACCGTTGCAGGCAATTCCTGTCCCGTACCATCCCGTAACGTGAGCAAAAACACCTTCACCAGCTCCTGAAGCGAAAAATCCTGTAAAGCCGACTCCACATACCAAAGCGTCCGATTCTCCAACGGAGCCAGCGCCTTATCTACATTCAACTCGCGCTCCAGCTCGGCGTAGGCCTGCTCGAAGGGCTCCCCTTCATGAATAGAAACCGACCGTAATCTCTCCAGTCGTTCCTTTACACTCCAGGCCACAGGCGCGTTATCCCATGCGATCCAGCCAATCAGTTGCTCCACTTCACTCCGTACCTGCTCCCATAATGCAGGGTCTACCCCGGCGATAATGCACTCGTTCAGCGCCCGCAAGGCAAGCTCCAGTTCCTCGTGGCTTAACCAGCCCTTACGGGTCATTTCCAGCAGCGCCCGATTTTCCGCAAAAGGAATTTCACCCCGTATATACTGTCCGATTAATCCATGCGTCTCAATCAGAATCCGAGTCATAGTATTGCGGGGAAACACCGGTTTCTCCGCTTGAGCCTGTCTGACGTACAGTTGGGCGGAACCGATATTATGCACAAATAAATTGATGCCCTCCTGCTGCCAGCGCAGCCGTTCGCGAACTGTGCCTCCTTTGGCCGTCTCAGACCAAACCAGCACGTCTTCTAGCAGCTCCTTAATCCAGAAAGACAGCGGAAGCCCGTCCAAAATATGCAACGTATGCTCCACATAATCCAGTACGGGATTAGCATCCTTTAACTCCCCTATGGAGTGGATGCGTTCCAGATTCACAATACGCTCCTCAGCCGAAACGAGTAGTTTCAGCCAAGTCGGCGTATCCCAGGCCAGATCATTTTCTTTCCGATAATTAGCAATGGCTTTTAATGATTGCAGCATTTTTCTCACCTCGTGTGATTCGGATTCGGTATGCACATGAGACTTTGGAAAAAAACTTTAGGATAAAAAATTCTTGTATAAACTACACTTTACCATACATTTGCAGCTTCCATCCCGTGGAAAATATTAAACATTTTTATCAAATCAGATGCTTGGCATACCTTTCTCCTACAAAACAAATGGCCGTAACTCCAACATAAGGAATTACGGCCAGCCTGCTTACTTCCATATACAGTTTAAAAAAATCACCCTTGCTTTCCCGAAATAAAAAAATATCCCCCGGCCTAAAGCTCAGGGGATATCTTATTCCTCTTGTTATGCGTAGTAAATTATAATTCCTACTCTATTTAGAAAGCTACAGTATTGCTGTGCAACACATGAACCATCTACAACATTCGTATCGCTTATTTACCAGCAGGAACTCCATCCGGTACAGGAATGCCAAAATCAGGCGTCCCGTCCTCATGCCAGTTCAACGGCTGAACACGTGTATGGCGATTCGGGTCATACAACGGGTCACCCGTAATCTCCTTGTAATTCCGTGCATGATACACGATGACGTCATTACCGTCAGCCCCAACCGTAAAGCTGTTATGACCGGGTCCAAATTGGCCCGTTTCCTCATTCGTGCAGAATACCGGCTCAGGCGATTTCGTCCATGATTTCGGGTCGAGCAAGTCTGCATTCTCGTCCGCTGTCAGCAGCCCCATGCAATAATTATAGTCTGTGGCGCTGGCTGAATAGCTGATAAAGATTCGTCCGTTTCGTTTCAGAACTGCCGCTCCTTCATTCACCTTAAAACCGATGACTTCCCAATCATATTCAGGGGTAGTGATCATCACCTGCTCACCGCGTAGCGTCCACGGATTGCTCATTTCAGAAATGTACAGATTGGAATTACCGACGATGTCCGGGTCCTTCTGGGCCCACACATAATACAGAACTCCATGATGCTGGAAGGTTGTGGCATCCAGCGCGAACGTTTCCCAACGGGTTTTAATCTGCCCCTTTTCCACCCATTCTCCTTCCAGCGGGTTGGCCGAAGCATTTTCCAGCACGAACATCCGGTGGTCGAACAAACCTTCCTTCGTTTCTGTGGTGCGAGCTGCTGCAAAATAAATGTACCATTTGCCATCAATAAAATGAATTTCCGGTGCCCAAATGTTGGCGCTTAATGGGCCTGTTTCATATTTGTGCCACACGGCAACAGGCTCTGCTGTATTTAAGCCCTGAATGGTATGTGCCCGCCGAACCTCAATGCGGTCATACTCCGGTACAGATCCGGTAAAGTAATAGTAACCGTCACTATGCTTGTAAATCCAAGGGTCTGCCCGTTGCTCAATGACCGGATTAATGAAAGGTACATTTTGATTCATGGTTCTTCTCTCCTCTATGTGTAGTATGTAAGTTCATACAATTAATCGCCGATACGCTTACCCCAAATGGAAACTCCCTTGTCGTCCATACCCGTAAAAATTAAAGTTTGGCGACCCAGCTCCCAATCCCATGAAGGAAGCAATACTAGTTGTTCCTTGGTCCTTTCGGATGTATCGCTCCAATCCAGTGTTAAAGTACGCTTGCCGTCAAAGCTCCACTGGCCTTCAAGCGTTCCGCTGATTGCCCGACCTCCATCTTCCAGCCGAAGCGGTTCAGCTTCCACTTGACCGTCCACTTCCTGCTTCATCACGATGCGTTCCCAACTGCCGGGTAATAATCTTTTAGGTATATCCTGCTCCTGCTCGCCCGCATACCGTTCCGGCGATACGACAGGCCAGCCCTCAACGGTCCATAATATTTTGCGTACATGCAGATACGGCCAGCTCTTATCCGTTTCTCCCCGTGCATGATGCACGATATAATAATCCTCTCCGTCCTTCAGAACGGAATTGTGACCTGGCGCAACCCAGCCTTCTCCTTCGCTGAACCGATAACCACCCAATACCTTGTTCCCGATCTCATATTGGGGCAAGTAGCTGGTATCTGCCATATCATGTCCATTGATATCCACATACGGCCCTGTGATCGAATCCGAGCGGGCAACGCGTACATTGTAGTCCTCGAACAAAGAATCATATGAGACAAACAAGTAATATTTGCGGAATGCGGGATTGTACACAATGTACGGCCCTTCCACAGCACCGTCCTCTGTTGCCCGATCTCTGGCGGCAATATTTTTGCCGTAGCCGGACTCCTTCAGCTTTCCAGTCTGGGGATCAAGTGGCGTAATATAAATGCCTCCAAAAAACGAGCCGTACACCATCCACGGATTCCCCTCCGCATCCAGCACCGGATTGGCATCAATCGCATTCAGCTTATCATGCTCCTTCGTTTTAACGACCAGCCCTTCATCCTTCCACGGGCCTTCCGGCGAGCTGGATGTCTGCAATCCGATTGCTGACCGTGTGCTACCGAAGGTGGAGGCTGAATAATACATCCGATAGGCATCACCCATTTTAATAACGTCCGGTGCCCACAGATTGGTTGCTGATGACCATGCCCCCGCTTCCTTTGGAATGCCGGGCAGTGCATACTGCACCCAGTTCCAGTGAATCAGGTCGGTCGATTTACGTACCATGACCCCCGGTCTCAGCTCTCCACCTGCCTTTACATCCGTGGAATATACATAATAGCCCTGATCTGTTTTGATAATCGCAGGATCATGCGCATTATTAATCGTCCAGCGCTGCTCATCATTTATCGTACTTTGATCATACAAGTGATCGGGAGGCGGAGCCTGCGGATACACAGGGTCCGGGGTATTATCCCCACAGCCGGATAGGCCCAGCATAAGCAGCATCACCATAACTGTTGTTCTCCTCCTTCCTTTACCATTTACCATTACATATTGTGATTGCCTTGCATCATTCATCCGTGCCCTCCAGTGGCTACACTTAACCTTTGACACCGGAAATAGCAACCGACTCAATAATCTGTTTCTGGAAGATCAGGAATATAATCAGCACAGGTAACAAAGCGACTATGGAAGCTGCCATAATGAGCGGATAATCCGTCTGAATGGCATAGGTCGCATTAAAGTTCGCTATGACCAACTGCAACGTCTGCGTTTCCGGTGAATTCAAGTAAATAATCGGTGCCAAATAATCGTTCCAAATTCCCATGAACCATAAAATAAGCTGTGCCGCTACTGCTGGCTTAATAAGCGGGAATGTAATGGACGAATACAGTCGGAAATAAGAGCTTCCGTCAATTTTAGCTGCTTCGATAATGGCATCCGGTACACTGAGCAAATACTGCCGCAGGAAAAAGATCATAACCACATTCCCGAACAAACCTGGAACGATCAGAGGCAAGAGTGTATCTACCCAACCGAGCTTGGAAAACATCATAAACTGTGGAATCATAACCGTTGGGTATGGAATCATCATCGATGCGATGAGTAAAAGAAACAGTTTATTTTTATGAGGGAATCTCAGCTTTGCAAATGCAAAAGCAGCCACACTGGATGTAAAGGTACCCACAACGGTAACACTTACAGCCACAATCACGCTGTTCTTGATCCCGCTTAACAAAGGTCCCGCTTCCCAGATTTCCTTGTACTTGCTAAACTGGAACACCTCTGGTATCCATACCGGTGGAAGAGCAAAGACATCCTGCTTTTCTTTCACCGAAGTGGACAGCATCCACAGCAGCGGCGCGATCATCGCAATCGCTCCAATCGCCAGTGCAATAAAAATAATGATATTGGTAACTTTCGTTCTTTGACTATGGGACATAATCAGACTCACTCCTTTCCGCGAAAATCAATCCCCATCAAAGGACGATTTTTCATTCATTTTGAATTGAATCAAAGTTACGATAAAAATGAAGATGCCAAGAATCATAGCCATCGCGGAGGCATATCCCATTTGCAGGTTTTTAAATGCCTTATCCCAAATATAGAAGACGATTGAGGCGGATGAGTATTCCGGTCCCCCTGTAGGAGTCATAATGTTCATTTCAGTAAAGATTTGTGAACCGCCAATGATATTGGTTACGACCAGGAAAAAGGTCACTGGTTTCACCATTGGCCATGTAATGTTGCGGAACATTTGGAATCCGCTAGCTCCATCCAGCTCTGCTGCTTCATAGTAAGAGCGAGATACACTTTGCAGGGCTGCCAAATACAGTAACATCGTGTAGCCAAGACCCTTCCAGACCGTCATAAGGATCAAGGCAGGCTTAACCGTATCCTTATCCATCAGCCAATTGGGACCTTTAATACCGAACAATTCGAGGAATTGGTTCACCAGACCGTAGTCTCCGTTGTATGCCCAGTTCCACATAATAGAAACAGCAGCCAAAGAAGAAATAACCGGAATATAGTAGATCACACGAAACGTTGTCGTGCCCGGAATCTTGCGATTCAACCCCAGTGCCAGCAGCAAAGCTAACAAAAGACCGATTGGAATACCCAGCATTAAGAAAAGAGTATTGTACATCGATTTGTAAAAGAGTTCATCGGTAAATAAATCTTTAAAATTATCGAGACCAATAAAGTTCATTTGTCCCAATCCGTCCCAGTCTGTAAAAGAGCCGTATAACGAATAGACAAACGGGAACAACGTAAAGATTAGCAAACCGAGAATAGGAGGAAGGATAAATAAATATCCATATATTTTCTCTTTGCGATAGAGATTAGATTTGGTTATCACAGGGCTCACCTCTGTTTCTAATTTGGAATGAAGATGATGCCAGCAGCATGATATCAGCCACTAACATCATCCTCTATCCGCTATTTACGTACTATTTCTGTGATTTTTTCTCTTGCTCCACCGCTTTATCCAGCAGTTTCTGCATCTTCGGTTGCTCCTGCTTCACATAATCCGCTGCCGTAATTTTTCCGTCCAGCACAGGCTGAATATCGGTGAAGAAAATATCGTACCATTCTGCGTTATACGTATAGTTGCCTGGTAATGAGCGTCCATAGTCATTCACAATATCAATGAATTCCTGTTTATTGTTAGGCTTGGTTTTCGTATCTTTGGACCACTCATCTGCCATATCTAACAGATTCGGAATTTGTACCTTGGCATCTACAAGCTGCTTCATTCCTTCTTTGGAAGTCGTCAGATAGTTGACCAGTTCTACAGCTTCATCCGGGTACTTTGTTTTAGAGGAAACACCAATACCCAGAGAACCAATCCATGTTGCCGATTTGCCAGTCGATCCTGCCGGGAATGGCAACAGATCATATTCAAATGGCAGTTTTTCAAATGTACTCATATCCCAAGGACCTACCGGGAAGAATGCCATTTCGCCCTTCATCCAGCGTTGATAGGTGTCCAGTGTTTGTGACTGTTCAATACCAGGCGTAATCTTATATTTGTTTTGCATATCAGCAAAGTATTGAAGCGCTTCCGCAAATTTAGGATCATCAATCGTTACTTTCGTTTTGCTCTCATCCAACCAATCCGCACCATTGCTCCATACGAAGGCTTGCAATGCCCACTGAACGTTAAAACCTGTACCATACTGATCCGGTTTGCCATCACCATTCGTATCTTTTGTCAGCTCTTGGCTGACCTTGATAAACTCATCCCATGTATACGGTTTGTCTTTATCAGGTAACGGAACGCCTGCTTTTTCAAACATGGTTTTGTTATAACCCAAGGCGAATGGACCCAAGTCCTTTGGCATACCGTAAATATTTCCTTGGCCAGCCATTTTACCGTCATATCGATACAAATCCACACCGTATTTCCAAATGTTATCCAGCTTTATATCCTTGTTCTTCTCAATGTAAGGTGTAAGATCCTTCAGCACCCCACTATTTACATAAGCTTTCAAATCTCCAGGGGCAAAATAAAAGATATCTGGAAGATTATTTCCTGTAATCGCAGCTCTAAGCTTTGTAGCATATTGATCTGCTGCCGTCACGACCATTTTAACCTTCACGCCAGGATGTTCCTCTTCAAATTTCTTGATAACTTCCTTATAAGCCTTCTGCTCATCCGTACCACCACGGAACATGAACGTCAGCTCCTTGCTTCCATCACTACTGGAGCTTCCTCCACTACAGCCAGCCAGTGCAGCAACCATCAACAACAGCACAACCATTGTCATTGCAAAACCTTTTTTCTTTATCAACGCGACCCCTCCTAGAATTGAAATGAAACCGCATACATATAGTGTTGAAATAAACTTATACCACTTGGCCTATATTCATCTGTACGGTACATCATCTGCTGTTCACTCCAGCCTGTGATCATCATCCCTCTCATGTGCCATATAATTAACATTTTACTTTATCAATAATGAATTCGTTTACAAACAAAATATAGCACGGCATTCTACAGTTCGTCAATGCATTTATAAATCTTTTTAAATAAATATAAAGTATAGAATTAAATAGCATGAAAAACGAAATAAAATCGTATTTAAGTTATTTTATTGAAGAATTTAGAGTAAATAAACTTAAATGCGATTTTATTTAGGTGAAAAATCAATTCTGAGTTTCGTTTCACTCCCCTTTTTATTTTTGTAAAAATAATTTACAGCAAAGCGGTTTACTTCTTTCTGATTTTATTTTAACATAAATCAAAACAAATATATAAGCGCTTACATTACATTTTTTATAGATAAGGAAGGTCTATAGCTATGATTTATATTAAGGACTTAATGTCAGGGCTAGACATTTTCAAAGCGCTCGGCTCGGAAATACGCATTCAAATTTTGGAATTGCTCGCCGCCCATCAAGGACAAAGTATGAATGACATCGCTAACAGGCTTGATCTGAGCAACGGTACGATTACGATGCATATTCGTAAGCTGGAGGAATGTGGCCTTGTCGAGATCAATACAGTAAGCGGCAAGCATGGTACCCGAAAAATGTGCTATCTGAACAAGGAAAAACTGATGGTGGACTTGCGTAGCAGAGAGCAGAAAAATGTGTACGAGGTTGAAATTCGCATCGGTCATTATAGTAATTACCAGGCAGTACCTACCTGTGGCTTGGTGACCAGAGACAGCATTATTGGTGATTTTGATGATCCCCGCTATTTTGCAGATCCCGGGCGGCTGGACTCGGAAATGATCTGGATGGCAGATGGTTTTCTGGAATATCGGATTCCCAACTATCTGAAAGAGAATCAATCCTTTACCGAAATTCAATTTTCCGCAGAGCTGGGCTCAGAAGCACCGGGTTATTGTGAGGTATATCCTTCCGACATTTGTTTTCATGTCAACGGCATCCCGATTGGTCACTGGACTAGCGCCGGAGATTTTGGAGAAGTACCGGGGGTTCTGAATCCCGATTGGTGGCCACCGCATTTGAATCAATATGGCATGCTCAAATTAATTCGCATCAATCAACATGGAAGCTTCATTGACGGGTGCCGTATATCAGAAGTCACAATAGACGATATTGGGCTTAACTATAAAAGCGATATTACACTACGCTTATCCGTATCCGATCAGTCGGAGAACAAAGGGGGTCTCACCATTTTCGGCAAAAGATTCGGCAATTTCAGTCAGGATCTGCTGGTGCGTGTGCTTTATGAAGAACACGGGGAGGCCAACTATAGCTGATGGCTTCCCATATGTAAAAAGGCCGAAGCCCGTATTCATGGAATACGTATCCTCGGCCTAAGCGTGCTTCTCCTCACTTAAAGAGATATAGATCAACAGATAAAAAATGACCGCGATTCCAAACACCAGCCAGCTAAAAGACAACAAATGAAGCCTTGCTCCGGCATGTACCACCCATTTCCAAACATTCATCACGATCACCATGGGTTGCAACGCCACATCCCAGCTATTCCAGCGAGCAAATCTGCCGATATAGACACCTACACTGGACAGCCACAGGAACATAAAAACGATAGCCCACGCAAGCCAGCTGGAACAAACCTCTTGCAGCATACGGTGGATCGTAAATATACAAATGGAAGTAAGAAAAAGACCAATCCCTGCTGCCGAAAAAGACGTAAATAAGATCAACCAAAATTGAGTATTCAGCCAAAAACGCGAGTCAGGATTCACATCATAAAAACGGAATGCATGCAGTAATTCAGTCAGCAAATACAGCGCATTCGGCAGAAAAAACAGCCATACGACTCCGGCAATTAATAAAAAAAGCCTTCTCACTTTTATGTTTCCCAGCCTGGATAAGGCGAGCATTCCCAGAGAAATCAAGACTGGAATCCATGCCAGAAATATATCCCAGTACAAAAATTGATACATTTTCGTCCCACTTGTGGACTGCACATACATAATAAGCCCATAACATCCCAACGTAGCTACAAGCAGTACACCCAATAAGCCGGGCAGCTTATATCTCTTTCCTTTAAACAACAAACCCTTGTCCAGCCCCCTGCCTGAATATACGTATATACGTCAGGCTGGCATACTTGTTTATAGAAATGCTCACTCCGTTTATTACACAGTTCGTATGTCCCCGGTTACGTGATTCTCCACAGTCAAGGCATCAAAAGTAACATCACAACCTTCTCCGACCGGAGATTGTGCAACGACCCCAACCTTTAGCTCGTTTGGAACATCCATGCCAAAATATCTCGCCAACTTCCATTGCTGCCCGTCTGATGAATAATGAAAGGCAAAGCAATTTCCGGCTTTTGCCACTCGCAAATACGGATTGGAAACGTCCATCGTCCCAGATATACAATCATCGGATGTATCCCGTGTGACCACACTAAGAATAGAGGGAGTGCTTTCAAAATATTCAAAGCATAGCTTGGCCCAATGGGTATCATCCGCCATAATCATCAAGCATCCTGAATCATAAGGCTGCTTCATATCGACACGAACCCTCGTCCATATTGTAAAATCACCTTGAAGCGTTGTATGCAAAAAGGGTGCAGACGATTTTATCGCTGCGCCGGACGGATCTCTAAAGAAATCCGCCTGTGAAGGTGCAGATACCTGTAAATTCTTGGATTCATCGAATCTCCATACAGTCGGTTCGTTGATCCAGCCCCATCCCGTAGGCAAAACCTTGCCGTTAAAGCGTTCAAATACGTTCATATGGACACCATCCCTCTCTAGCCAATATAGTGCAAATAGCACAGTGAAATTTGGGGGACAATCCCCCTTGATACCACTATATACGTTATCTTCCAGTCGTCAATGATGAAGCTCCTGTCTTTAAAATTTATAAAAAAAGACTTGCCATCCTGAAATGTTGTGCTTATAATTACACCTAACTTGATACGGCAACAAATTTCAATGACGAGAACGAGTAAGCTATACAGCGGATTTGCAGAGAGTTGGGGCAGGTGAAAGCCAACATTCCGAGGGTAGCTGAACGCCATCTCCGAGAAGCAGGCTGAACCTGAAGTAAGCTCTGCCGCCTTTCCAGCGTTAACCGGAACACGTATTGATGGATACGTGAACAGAGTGTCATTTCTTATGGAATGAAACTAGGGTGGTAACACGGGTGTAAACTCGTCCCTTTACAGGGGCGGGTTTTTTTTGTTTTTCAAAAAGGAGGAAATCAATATGACGAACGTATCGACCACAGTATCTATAAGCGATTTTTTGATTCCAGCTGTACGGGAAATGCCGCCTTCAGGCATCCGTAAGTTTTTTGAATATAGTACGGGCAGAAAAGATATCGTTTCGCTTGGTGTTGGCGAACCGGACTTTGTGACCCCTCAACATGTCAGAAAGGCTTGTATCACAGCACTGGAAAATGGCAAGACCTCGTACACACCGAATGCTGGCCTTCCCGAGCTGCGTGAGGAGATTGCCGGGTATCTGGAGAGCAACTTTAACACGTCCTACAATCCGGCAAATGAAATCATGGTAACAATCGGTAGCAGTGAAGCGCTGGATTTGGCGCTCCGCGCCCTGATTACGGAGCACGATGAAATTCTCATTCCGGCTCCCTGCTATATTTCGTATTCACCGATCACGTTCCTGAATGGAGGGCATACGGTAACGGTTGAAACCTCTGCTGATCAGCAGTTCAAGCTGACGGCTGAAGCGCTCAAAGCCAAGCTGACTCCACGATCCAAAGTGCTTATTCTCTGTTATCCGAACAATCCGACAGGTGGAGTAATGACTTATGAGGACTGGCTACCGATTGCCCGCTTGGTGGAGGAGCATAATCTAGTCGTGATCTCCGATGAAATTTATGGTGAGCTGACCTATGGACAGAAGCATGTAAGCTTCGCCGCTTTGCCGGGCATGAAAGAACGAACCCTGCTCATCAGCGGCTTTTCCAAAGCCTTTGCGATGACGGGTTGGAGAGTCGGCTATGTATGCGGCCCGCAGGAGCTGATTTCAGCCATGCTGAAAATCCATCAATATACCGTTATGTGCGCTCCTATTATCGGGCAAATTGCCGCTATTGAGTCCCTGCGCCATGGGCTGGAGGAAAAAGACCGCATGATGGAATCGTACAATCTGCGCAGAAAATGGTTTGTTGAAAGCTTGCGTCAGACAGGACTGCCGTGCCATGAACCGAACGGTGCCTTCTACGCTTTTCCATCCATTACACACACGGGCTTAAGCTCAGAGCAGTTTGCCAAGCGGTTACTGGAAGAAGAGGGTGTCATTACCGTACCCGGCTCCGCATTCGGACCGGGCGGCGAAGGCTTTATTCGCTGCTCGTACGCATCGTCACAGGAACAACTGGAAATCGCCTTGGAGCGCATCAGTGTATTCTTGAAACGTCTGTAATCAGCCCTTCATATATGAACACTGGATAAAAACTACTTCAGCAGCTCCTGAATAAGCTTTTTCTGGTGTGCTGGCAAACCTTCCGGCCATTCCCCTACACGGCAATAACAAATGTCGGAGATTTCGGAGATTGGTCGGAAAGTACCGGGAATAACGCGGCCTGTAAAAATAAGATCCACGCGGTTCGGCGTCTGGCCAAATCTGGCTCGCGCCAGTGAGGTGATCTCTACCTCCAGCCCGGTTTCTTCCTTGACTTCACGCTGCAGTGCGGCTTCCAGCTGCTTCAGGTATACGTGCTTTAATAGTAGCACTTCCCCGGCATCATTCGTAAAAATGCCCAACACAGCAATCAGAAATTTGTGTTGCGCCCGATACACCAATGCATTTTTCAATCGGGTGAACGGCGTATGCTTATACATGAATACAAGCCAATCCCTCGGGATTTTATTTATCAGTAATGACCTATTCGACATAAAGGAGCGGAATGACACCATGAACATTCAAATCAGCCCACTGGCTGAGCAGCGGCTTACACAAATTCTCGGCGATCAACCGGGCTATATCAAGCTTTTTTACGACACAGAGGGCTGCGGCTGTGATGGTATTACGGTGCTCAAGAGCGTCAGCGCACCCGACAACGGCGATATAGAAGTACAGGCGGGCAGCTTGCCTTTTCTCGTTAGCGGCCAGCAGGGGATTTATTTTGAGGAATCCATGCGCCTTGATGCAGACGAGAAGTTCCCTTCCTATAAACTATCCAGCGATTCTACCTTCTATAGTAACAATGTGAAAACCCGGGATGTCCGGCCGTCCTAATCTTTAGGATGGTCCGGCATCCAGAACGTTTTGCACAAAATCGGTTTTAGCGTCCGTGTACGCTTCACGATCATGCTGATTTTCCATCGCCAGCTTCCTTTTTAATGCATCATATTGCTGAACCAGCTCAGGCCGTTCACGAAGACGGTTCCGAAACAACAATTGTTGATCCCAATGCTCCTCATGTTCCAGCATGAGATGCAGATGTCCCTTTCTTTGATCCTGTTCCACTTTAACCAAAAATCTTCTCCATTCCCGACCATCCAGCTCAGGCGGAACATAGCTCCAACCTGCTGGTTGCAAAGCAGATACAATCTGTTCCAGCCTATCCCAGGATTCCAATTTTGCCATAATGTCTATAATGGGCTTGGCGGAAAGATTGGGAATTGCCGTGCTTCCTATGTGCTCCATTTCCGTCACCTTAAACGGCAGTAGCAGCTCCCGCAACTCGTGAATAACCTGCAAGCCCTGCTCTGACCAGTCAGGATCAGGATTCACTATTTTTACAGGCTCCGTAGCCCACACTGGCCAATGTTCCTGATTTTGCTCCTCATGCATACCTTATCCTCCTTATCTCCACTCATGCATTCTCTCATTCAACCGTATCTTTTTTAATATCCTTTACTTCATCTTGCAACTTACGGCTGTATAACTGAGCATTATCCGCATCAAAACAAACAAAAAGTCCATCCTTACTTCTTTGAAATTTATGTTTACGATTAAAAATCATCTTAGATAACACCCATTATTAATATCAAAGGTCGCTCCCGTATAATGTCTGGATCTTTCCGATAGCAGAAACAGGACAGTATAAGCAACATCTTCTGCATTTAAAGGCTCTGGAATTAGCTGATGATTTGTATATTCCTCCTTTCTCCATTCAGGAATATGATCCATCATTGGAGTACTTACCATCGTTGGTGCCACAGCATTAACTCTTACATAAGGTGAAAAATTCATGGCACAGCTTTTAGTAAAGCCCAATATTGCAGCTTTTGATAATCCATAGATCGCATCCGAGCTTCCTTCCATTCCAGAAACAGAAGACATATTTACGATAATCCCCTGATGCTTCTTCTCAACCATGAACTTTCCAAAAAATTGCGAGAAATACACACATCCCTTAATATTTATGTCCAGCACCTGCTCTATTTCTTCCATACGATAGTCGAGTATACTCTTTCCTCTATAAACACCTGCATTATTGACTAAAGCTGTTATGTCCGTATGTTCTTCCTTAATGTATGTAAAGAAATGAGTTACTTCCGTATAGTTACTTATATCTATCAGATAGGTGTACAAACTTGGTGATTTCAGTTCAGCCTCAAGTTCATTTAAAGAATGTTTATTCATATCACACGCAATAACACTTGCACCTTCCCTTAAACATTGCTGAGTAATTTCCTTTCCAATGCCGGAAGCAGCGCCTGTTATTATAACTTTCATTGTATTAAGCAATGAAGAACCCCTCTCTCGTTCGGTAATATAGTTTTATTCAAAATGAAATAGTCACTTCAATAACATAAGTGTAGTCGCAACCGCATGATCCACAAAAGAACGCTCCGGACGTGACTTCATCATTACGGTAATCCCGATTAACAACGAGATCATCGTATGAGCCAAAGCTCGCGCGTCCGTAGTAGCCTCAAGCTCCCCTGACCGTATACCACGCTCGATGGTTTCTTGAAATACAGTAGAAAGATACATCTGATGTTCCCTCGTCAAAATTTCAAACTTCTCATCATGTGGGGCCAATTCTACCATCGTATTGATGCAAAAGCACCCCAGGTTAGGGCCTTCATCATATTCTTCTGCCACTACCCCTTCAAAAAAATTGCAAATTGCTTCTTTGACAGAAGCACTACTTAGCAGTCTGGACCGTACATTAGCAGCGTGGGATTGTGTGTATTTGCGCAGCGCGGCTTCGAATAATTGCTTTTTATCCCCAAAGGCAGCATAAATACTGGGGCGCTGAATTCCCATTTTGGAGGTTAAATCGCTTAAAGACGTAGCCTCGAACCCTTTTTCCCAAAAAAGTTGCATCGCTGCATCCAATGCCTTTTCCTCATCAAATTCCCGTGGTCGAACCATAAATAACCCCTTCTTTTCGTATCGTTCAGTATATTAAGATTGTATGATCATCAGAAGCGACTGTCAAATATGTACATGATAAACTCTTGACATCTCTTATGGACGCAAGTTATATTAACCTAAAATCATTACGTACCAATCGGTATATTATACTTATCGGTATGTAACTCGCAGAAAGTGATGTGGTATGTGAAAATGAAGATGTCAGAAGAAAAAGCCCCCGTTCGTTCCATGTCCCGATCTGTAGCGCTCTTATTTGCCATCGCCTGTGGGCTGGCTGTCGCCAACATTTATTACGCGCAACCATTACTGGACGCGCTGGCACACGAGTTTGGCATCACACATTCATCGGTTGGCATCGTCATTACAGTGACACAGATTTGTTATGCATTGGGACTGTTTCTGCTCGTCCCGCTTGGCGATCTTTTGAATCGGCGGCGGCTGATTACCGGACAAATGCTCCTATCTGTGCTGGCGTTAGTCGCAGTTAGCCTGGCTCCCACGCGTACAATCCTGCTCATGGGCATGGCAGCAGTTGGGCTGCTGGCTGTCGTCACACAGACACTTGTTGCGTTCGCCTCGACCTTGGCCGCCCCGGCTGAACGCGGACGCATCGTAGGTCTGGTGACCAGCGGTGTCGTTATCGGTATTCTGCTGGCACGAACCGTGGCTGGTGTATTGACCGATCTCGCGGGTTGGCGTTCGGTGTACCTTGTTTCTGCCGCATTGACGCTATTCATGGCTGTAGCGCTGTTTCGGGTGCTGCCACAGAATGAACCCAAAGGAGCAACGCTATCCTATCCGCAGCTACTTCGCTCGGTTCTCACCCTGTTCGTGCAAGAACGGATTCTGCGTGTCCGAGCCGTTCTGGCTTTGCTCATTTTTACTGCGTTCAGTATATTGTGGACTTCGCTAGTATTGCCTCTCAGTGCCCCGCCGCTATCTCTTTCACATACTGCCATCGGGGCCTTTGGTCTGGCCGGAGTCGCGGGAGCATTAGCGGCTGCGCGGGCAGGACGTCTTGCCGATCAAGGCTCAGGACAGCGAACGACGGGTATTGCGCTGGCTCTGCTGCTGCTATCCTGGTTGCCTATCGGCTATGCCGAGCACTCGCTGTTCGCTTTGGTCCTTGGCGTTATCCTTCTGGATCTGGCGGTACAGGCTGTGCATGTGACGAATCAGAGCATGATTTTCACTGTGCGTCCTGAAGCGCGTAGCCGACTTACCGCAGGCTATATGATATTTTATTCCATCGGCAGCGCCACTGGAGCCATCGCCTCGACTCATATGTACACATATGCCGGCTGGAATGGGGTATGTCTATTGGGTGCTGGCGTCAGCACTTTGGCACTTATTTTTTGGGCCGTAACCCGTAACACATCTATAGATCAGTTGTCACACACTAGAACTAAAACAGCTCCATGATAAACAATGTCCGCTTTATAGCGGACTACATATCCATTTTTCAAGCTACGTTCATTTTTACGGGTATTACGATGCGTACTACCCCACCACCATAAGGAGCTGCCTCGTTGTGATTTTCTAACATCATTGTACCCTGATGGTGGTTGATCACTTTAGCTGCAAACGTTAGCCCTATTCCATAATGCCCTTGCGAACTTCTGCTTTTATCTGCCATGTAAAAAAGCTGTGTAGCTCTCTTCAAGCCTTCTGGAGAGAATCCCTCGCCGCTATCTCTAATTGAAAACTCAATTGAGTTTCCTAAATAACTTACCTCCCATACTACAGTTCCCCCGGCAGGTGTATGATCCACAGCGTTGCAAAGTACATTCATTAATGCTCGTTGTAATAAATCCTGATACATATATACCTTGATGTCCAGCAGCTTATTATCCTTCAGCATGAACTGAACAGTTTTTTCTCCGCAATAGGCAATCGTAAGCCTGAATCAAGCTGTAACGGTGATGATGATTTTTCCAATTGATTCATCTTTTCGAACAAAGCTATGTATTCGTGTTCCCCTTGTCCCAAAGGCAATTGACTGTAATGCTCCATTTGTACTGCAATCGCCTGGAGGTCTGCCAATCTATCTTCAGCAACGCATGCCCTCCCCGCCTGTTCAATAAAGTATTGATACTGATCCAACACCGTAAGGGGCGGCCTTAGATGGGATAGAAGAAACTCCTTATCTATTAATTCCATGACATAATCCTTGATTCTTCCTCCTTCCGTATGAGGATACTTCTGACTTAGCCTTCGTGTGATATCCTGAAAGGATACAAATTCTCCGCAACTCTCATATACAATCTTAAATACAGGGGTAGCCCGAATACTGATTTCATCTGCTTTTCCATCTGTGCTGTATAATAAAAAAGCACGATCTCCCTTGACGTAACATGCATCATTCATCCTGAATTCAAGCCGATCCGCAGATTCTTTTTTCCAGCTTTTTAATCATGTTAAAGAGCCATTCCAGATCCACTCTGGCTTTTTTGTAAAATTGATGCTGATCAAATTCAAACTGATCTCCTGATGCAAACTGACCTGCTCCGACAGATGTAAAAAGTCCAAAAAGTGTCGTTCTTGTTGCCTTTCGTATCGCATATTTAATCATGGATTCAACAAAGTTTCTCTTCTTCTTACCTGTCAGTTTCTCTGGTTTATTTAAGAAATGTTTCATTGTTCCATACAATGTTTTGCTGGACACTAATACTTGTTCTCTAAAAGCAGGATCTTCACACAGCTGTTTCAAAAGCCTGTCTTGATCTTCGTTATTCAAAAAGGCCAAACTATTATTTTGTAACGGTAAACGAACCATAAACTGATCCGTTTGGTCATACAACGCTTTCATAACTATTCACCTACTTATTTTGAATTGTGACATTTTATACTATAAAACAGAAATATCAAGAAATTCTCAAGATGGAGTACCAAAAAACCTCTATATGCCGAACAGCACACAGAGGTTTCTTCTTTTCTCGTATGAAAGCAGATCATCACTTGATCGCAATGTAAATTAGTACAGGCTCATCAGGATTGCCATACACTTCAAAATCACCTGTGTACGACCGCTCTGCTTGTCCCGAGGCGGCCCAGCTCCAAATCGCTTGCCATACCCGGAAGACCGAGGAAGGTTCGGGTGTAGCTTGAAAGACAGCGTAACGCGCAGCAGGAATAACGAGTTGTTCAAGACCGTCAGGAGCTTCACCATCCGCAGCCGCTTCTTTTCCGATAAAAAAGGTATAGTCGCCAAAAACCCCATTTTCATAATTGGTATAGCAACCATAGACAGAACGGTGTTCTTCATGCCCGCTTATTCGTCCAGGCACATCTTCACTCCAGAAGCGTTCCCACATGCCTGGAATGATTGCCTGGGATGTTTGCTCATTCCGGTTGCTTGTACGTGCTGCCAGTCCGATCAGGCGAATCTCCCCCCGACTTTCCTCCCGGATCGGTTTAAAATCTTCTTCACGTTCCGTACTCTCCTGTGAACGCCAGCGTTTTAAATTCGGCAGATAACTACGCATCATCGCGACAGCCTCTTCCTTCTGCATCCCTTGCTCTGCGAGAATAGGCGCGCACTGCTGAATCATCTCCTCCATCGTCAGCTCAGGCTGCACAAACGCACCTTCCTTATAACAATACTTACAATATTCATCAGTTTTGGCCTGTTGTGCGTCCGTTCCGTATTGTTCCTCATGCTCCAGCGGCATCCCGCAACTTTGACAAGCTTTATCCATTTTCATAAATCCCCTTTCGTGATTGATATGACATCAGTATAACGAAACAAACCTGACAACTATCCGTCAGGTTTGTTTCTTTTATATGCTATGTTTTTCGAGATTCTCTATAGGAGGCTCTCCATAATTGGATGCAATACGTAACGCCATATCCCGAATCTTCTCCCGTAAATGGGTGGGTTCCTTGACGATCACATCCGGCCCCAGACTTAAAATAAATCCGTACATCCACGCATCCTCGGGAAAAGGAACCGAAACTGTATACATCCCTTCTTCCTGCTCAGTCAATGCTTCCACGCCAAACCAGTCTTCCGCCAGATGCCGGGATTTGTGGTTAAATTGCAGCGTAAAAGGCTGTACCGCCCTGACCGCCGCCAGCCGTTCCTCATTCCATGGCAGCACTTCATAGGAAAGGTCCCGGCGAGTGAAAGCCGTCTCCGTCACGACAGGATCACTCATGCGGGATAGTTTGAACAAACGAAATTGCTCCCTGTCGAGACAGTATGCGTATACAAACCATTGCTGTCCTTTCAGAACGAGCGTATGCGGCTCGACATTCCGTGCAGTCACGGCTCCCTGCGCATTCCGATAAGTAAAAGCAATCGTACGCGTTTGACTCAGCGCCTCCTTCACCTTTACCAGCTTAGCCTCCTGCGCAGACTGATTTCCCCAACCCGAATGATCGACGATAAACTGTGTAGTATTGACACTGAATTTCGCTTTTCCCGAATCCGGTATAATGCTTTCAAATTTATCGAGCAGCCGGGTTACATTCGGTCCACCTAACGACGAGGACAAGCTCTGCAAGCCCATCACAATGTCCTTCACATCGCCATCCGTCAGCACACTGCGATCCAGGCGGTAGCCATCCATCAGGCCGATTCCCCCATTTGCCCCCTGATAAGTTACCACCGGAATACCAGCCAGGCTAATCGCTTCGATATCTCTGTAGATCGTCCGTATCGAAACTTCATATAAATCTGCCAGTTCCTTCGCCTGAATTCTATTTTTTTTCAACAACAAAATGACGATAGAAAGCAACCGATCAATTTTCATTTCTCCAAAACCTTTCATTAAATAGATCACGCTTTTTGTGCTCTGAGTAAGCAACTGCATCTATGTCCGCTACGTGACCGGATTATTCTTGAACGCTTACGCTTCTCCAAAACGACTCCGCTCTCTTCGCTGCTTTTCTGCTCAAATATTTTCGATCTTCTTTTCGAATCTAAATCTACGCCTAATGAAATTCCTTGATCCTTTAAATATTGTTCTTTACAATCTTTTATTATGTCTAAAACTTCGGTGAATTTCTCTATTGCGAATTGATTAAGTAATTATAATCTCCATCTTACTCTAACTCTTATCTAAAATGAATCTGTTATTTCTAGAATAAAAAACCTCAGGCATTCCATCCCGTTGGATAGAACTCCTGAGGTTAAATCATTTATTTCACTTATGGCTCATAACGCTTAATAACGATGACCGCATTGTGGCCGCCAAAGCCGAAGGAATTGGATAGCCCGATATTTAATGAGGCCTTGCGTGCTTCGTGAGGCACATAGTCCAGATCACAAGCCGGGTCCGGGTTGTCCAGATGAACCGTCGGCGGAATGATGCCTTCCCTTAGACTCCGTACAAGTGCAATGGCTTCAACACCGCCTGCTGCTCCCAGCATATGACCGAGCATGGATTTATTCGCGGTGACCGGAATTTGGTAGGCATGGTCACCGAACAGTTTGTGTATCGCGAGAGTCTCGGCCAGATCGCCAACGGGCGTACTCGTTGCATGCGCACTGATCACATCCACCTCTTCAGGCGTGATATGGGCGGATTGAAGGGCTGCTTTCATCGCCAGATAAGCTCCGGTCCCTTCCGGGTGCGGTGCAACCATATGGTAGGCATCCGAGCTTGCGCCATAGCCAATGACCTCCCCAACTATTTCTGCGCCACGCTGAACAGCATGCTCCAGCGACTCCAGTACCAGAATGCCCGCCCCTTCGCTCATAACAAAACCGTCGCGGTCCTTATCAAACGGTCGGCTCGCAATCGAAGGCTCCTCGTTACGAGTCGACAAGGCCGTTGCATTGGAGAAGCTCGCAAGCGCCAGTCTGGTCACCGCTGCCTCCGCTCCGCCTGCAAAAATCACATCCGCATCTCCTGTGCGAATCGTACGAAACGCTTCTCCAATCGCCGTATTTCCAATGGAACAGGCCGTAACCGGCGAAAGCGTGGGACCCATCGCTCCGAACGCAATACTGATTTGCGCTGCAGCCATATTTGAAATCATCATAGGCACCAGGGTCGGACTGACTCTGCCCGGCCCACGATTCTCCAATACATTCACATTGTCCACCAACGTATCCAGACCGCCGACCCCTGATCCTACATAGACACCGACACGCTCCAGATTCGTGTTATCCAGCTCCAGACCGGAATCCTTCAGCGCTTGCTCTGCCGCAAACAACGCAAACTGCGTGAAGCGATCCATTCGTCTGGCGTCTTTACGTCCCCATTGCTTTTCTGCATCAAAATCCTGTACCAGCCCGGCGATCTGTGCTTTCAAATCAGACACATCGAACGTGTCTATTTTTCGTATACCTGAACGACCCTCCAGCAGATTCTTCCACAGCGTGTCCACGTCATTGCCCAGTGGTGAAACCACACCCATACCTGTAATTACAACTCTTTGCATACGCTCTTCATTCCTCCTGCTCGTTTGCTTACTTATAAATCTCATTTTAACCTTAGCTTATCCTATTACAAGTGTTTGTTTATCCTGGTATAATGAACACTACTATAGTTAGAGCCTTAACTGCTCATTACTTATCCACCATCGAATGGAGAGAACTCGCTATGAAACCGGAAGCACGTCTGGAAGCACTATCTGTTTTTCTCAAAACCAAAAGAGCCCGTTTACACCCGCATATGGTCGGTCTGCCGAACGGACCACGCCGCAGAACACCCGGCTTGCGCAGAGAAGAAGTGGCTCAATTAGCAGGTGTCAGCACGACATGGTACACCTGGCTGGAGCAGGGACGCGATATCAAGGTGTCCGCCTCTGTACTGGATGCCATTGCCGCCGCCTTGCAGCTAAACACGGATGAACGAAAGTATTTGTATGATTTAGCGCTTGAAACCGGATTTCAGACACCTCCTGCTCTTGCAGAGCAGACGGTTATTTCTCCATCCCTGCAAAAAATAGTACAGGAGCTGCGCTATTGCCCTGCTATTATTTCAGATCGGCGCTGCCATATTGTCGGCTGGAATGCAGCCGCGGCTCATGTGTTTATGGATTTTGCCGAGCTGCCCCATGAACAACGCAACATGATTGAACTGCTGTTTACCAAAAAAGAGTTTAAAAGTCTCGCTGTAAACTGGGAGCATTTCGTCAAAGGATTCCTTGCTATTTTCCGCGCTTATTACGGACAATATGTGACGGACCCTTGGTATGCACAGTTCATACAGAACATGAGCCGGGCTTATCCGGAGTTTAATGAACTTTGGAATCAGAGTGAGGTCAGCTCTGCGCCGGAGGTGCTGATTGAATTTCGTCATGCCAAGGCAGGCAAAATGTTGTTTGACCTGACCTCCCTTCAGGTGCAGGGCAGCGTCGATCTGCGTTGCAGCATCTACACCCCGAACGCACAAACCTCTACAGAAAGCAAACTCCAAAAGCTAATGGAAGGCAGCTAAAGGATTTCACCCCTCCTGTTATGAAGATATCTTTTTCCGTCCATACTACATCTACGATCTGTGCAACATAGATGTCAACAATGTGACAGAACCAAGAGCTTCATCTGCGCCATTACTAGGAGGGAGGGAATCCATCATGAAAGCTAAATCGACAAGTTCCCCAACATCACAAAATCAGGCAACACTGCCTGTTCCGGTGCAATTTGACCGTAGCTGGCAGGATGAGCTGGACCAACGCCTTCGCAAAGGAGGACCTTGGGGAGATTGGGGTCTATATCAGTTGGCGATTGAGGCAGAAAAGGCCAAGCTGGTCCCCAGCTTTGATGAGCTTCAATGTCTGAAGCATTTGCAAGACCTCACTCCGCTGCCCCATCAGCTGGATACGGCCCGTAAGGTATTGTTTGAAATGTCTGGTCGCGCCATCCTCGCTGATGAAGTCGGCTTGGGTAAGACGATCGAAGCTGGAATGATTCTAAAAGAATATCTGGTTCGCGGGCTTGCCGCCAAAGTGCTTATTCTTGTCCCCGCTTCTCTGGTGCTTCAATGGGTTCGTGAGCTGAACAGCAAATTTGGCATTCCGGCTGTCGCTCAGAAAAAAGCATATTCCTGGTCGTCCGAGGTCGTCGTGGCCTCTATGGATACAGCCAAGCGGGAGCCACACAGCAACATCCTGCTGGACACTGATTATGATCTGCTCATTATCGACGAAGCCCACAAGCTGAAAAATAAAAAAACATCCAACTACCAGTTCATTATGAAGCTGCGTAAAAAATATTGTTTGCTCCTGACCGCTACCCCTGTCCAAAATGATCTGTCCGAGCTCTTCAATCTCATTACATTGCTCAAGCCCGGTCAGTTAGGACGACACGGGGATTTTTCAGCTAACTTCGTTGTGGATAAACGTCTACCTAAAAATGAGGATCAGCTCAAGGATGAGCTGTCCAAAGTCATGATCCGCAACCGTCGCGGCGAAGGGCCGGTCCAGTTCACCAAACGAAATGTTTCCAACATTCACTTGGAACTTTCGCCGGAAGAACAAGCGCTATACGATGGAGTCACTTCCTTTGTCAAGGATCAATATCAGGCGAATGGCGGAAATTTGAGCAGCATGCTGTCTCTCGTTACCCTTCAGCGTGAAGTGTGCAGCAGCCGTGATGCGGTATTCGTAACGCTTGTCAATTTATCTAAAAAGATGGCGCCCGACTCTCCCTTGCGTGATCGCGTCTGGGAATTGGTCGCGCACATCAAAGCGATTAAAGCCAATTCAAAGGCGGAAAAGGCGCTTGAACTCATTCGTCAAATGAACGAAAAAGTGATAATTTTTACCGAATACCGGGCTACACAGGAGTATTTGCTGAACTATTTTCGTGATCGTGGATTATCCGCTGTTCCTTATCGGGGAGGCATGAACCGGGGACGCAAGGACTGGATGATGGATCTGTTCCGCGGACGCATTCAGGTGATGATTGCCACGGAGGCGGGCGGCGAGGGCATTAACCTGCAATTTTGCCACCATATGATTAACTTTGACCTGCCGTGGAACCCCATGCGTGTGGAGCAACGGATTGGACGTGTGCATCGACTGGGACAGACGCATGATGTAAATATTTTCAACCTGTCCACCACCGGAACGATTGAAGAGCATATCCTCCACCTGCTGCATGAAAAAATCAATATGTTCGAAATGGTTATAGGCGGGCTGGACGTCATTCTGGAACGGTTTGAAAAGAAGGAATCCATTGAAAAGAGCCTATATAGAATCATGCTTGAATCCAGCAGTGATGGTGAAATACGCCGAAAAATGCAAAAACTCGGTCATTCGCTGGATTCGATCAAACAGGAAATGAAACAGATTCGCACAGAAAGTCCATCTACTTCGGATACGGCAACCGATATGTCCTCCGAAGCCAATCAGATCAACGGGCGTTTGACGGGAACAAGCCAAGGCACCGCTGCTTTGCTAGGCTTGTCAGGCAGCGCTGTCCCTCCAGCCAAAGCCCGACGCGGCGCGAAAGGAGGCCGCTGATATGACCATGAATTCACAGCAGGTACAGCGCTTTGTCCTCACGTATCTGGAAGCGACCGGATGCAACGTGATCGAGAGGTCGCCCAACCATGTGACCGTCAAGCTTTCTCCCGAAGCGGATAAAGCTCTAACGAACCGCCCCTACTATTGGGGCTATGTAGAGCGTACCGGTGTTCCGGCGCAAACGATGTCGTTCACCTTTATTTTCGATGGGGAAGCCTACCGGACGGCACAGGAGAGTTCGATAGACAATACGTCGCCCACAAAGAATACGTCTCTCACCCCGTCACAAGCACAACCGGGGCAAGGATCACAACAGGCTCCAGCGTCCGGCAGTCCGGCACAGGATCAGGTCATGGGCCGTTACTTCGGCCATGTTCCAGCGTTACCGCAGTTGGGACCCGGACGTATTTTGCAGGAAGAACTTCACTATGGGAGTCGTCGGCTGCATCAAATTTTTGAAGCTGCACGGGATGGAGGAAAATATGTCAATTTGTTCGAGCAACCTAATGCTCGTCAATTATACGCCCGTTCTCCCGCAGTATATGAAGCTTGGTTAGGCGTCTGCTACAAGATCGAATTTGCCTGTGATTTGAAGCGGGAAGAACTCCACTGGCTTGGGATTTCACTCAAAAGCGGCACCATCGTACCCAACTTTGGTAGCATGCTTGAATCCCGGCAGCTCAGCCCGCTACTGGCAGGCAATATGCATGTGCAGCCTGCAAAATTATCTGTTCAGGAGGCCTCCATCTCGCTGGAAAACTACCTCAATGCTCAGCTGAGCCAGCAGGATTACAAGTGGGCTGTGCAGGCCAGAGAACGGTTGCGCGAGGAATTGGAGGTGATTGATCACTATTACGATGATTTGGTTAAGGAGCAAAAAGAAGAAGAGGAAAAAAAAGAAGCCGTACAAGAGCAGCATCAAGCCCGTCGCAAAGAAATGGTATGGCAATATGAACCCAAGGTGCTTGTATCCGCCATTAACTGCGGGATATTTCATCTGCGGTAACCAATATCTCACGCTCCTTCGCAGGCTGGTTGCAGAAGTATCGTCAGCTTTTAACATCGTACTTCAGACTATATCGGGTTTATTGCTGTACCGACAAGCTTTGCCAGGCCTGCCGCTACTTATCGACAGCAAAAAACGAACCCGGTCAGGACAGATGTGCCGACAAGGTGTAGCAGTCTTTTTATCGGACAAGCTTTATGCTGGATAAAAAAGCCTCCATCGGTGCATTAGCCGTCAGAAAGGTGGATTCCATTGAAAAAAAATTCCGGACACTATAGCGTTGGTATGATTGCGGCTGTTCTGATCGGCCTGTCCGCAGTCTGTCCGTTTGCTTCCATTCAAGCGGCCTCCTCAGCAACCCAAGACCACAACGCAAACCCGTCACCCTCTTACGAAGCAACTTCATTGGTTTCCTCATCGGAACCCACGAACAAGAACCAAGATGGGAAGCAGGGGCAAATCGAGGCAACTACTGTAAGCCCTTCCCTTTCCCCAGGTAACTCTTCTGCAAGTCCTCCTGCTCAGGAACAAGGGGTTCCAACGGACGTAAAGCGGGTTTCCACCGATACGGTGCAGTCGCTATCCACACAGCCGTCTTTTGCCCAGTGGAAAGATGCCGAGCTTAACTACCACCCGCTCGGTCCCGGAACACATAGCTGGCTCGTGCAGGTGAATCGTGCAGGAGAATACATTGGCTACCTGATTATCGGGGCAGATCATAACGGCGCTTATCAGCTTAATGAATACGGAAACGGGCCAGGCGGGCCGTACAGTATGAATTTACTCCGCCAATCCCTTAAATCCCTCCCAGAAACCAAACTTTCCTCCATTGACAAGCTGCAAATTACCCCCATGTATGAGGAACCGCTATTAGCCTACTGGCTGGTGCGTTCCTCCACTGGCATCGAAGTGTGCATCGACGCTTTTACGGGGGATCCATTGCCTGCGGAGGTAGCTGATGGGAGTTGGAAAAACAAGCTCCACAGCAGTACAATTCCTTCATCTGCTCTCTCTCTGAAAGCAGATGCACAGGCGATTACCCTTTCGGCTGAGCCTTTTGATCCCTATGACGATCTTAGTTGGCTTCTACCCAAACAAAAGCTTTCCATCCATAACGTACAGCAGTTTACTAACACACTGAGTGAATCATCACGTATCGTATTTTCTGCTACAGACATAAATTTCGCTTTTGGCGGCCCCTTAGCTATTAACGGATATCAGTCCTGGAACCCTTCGCATGGTCTCTCTCATCCTATTATGTATGCGGTAACCTGCCGCACCGGGCTTTCCCGCTTTGTCCCGCTGGATCAGCTGTTATCTGGCGGTGGATTTTATCGTATGCACTCCTATATAAACTGAACTTAAAAGTTTCTATCGTGCCACTGTGCAGCCGGATGGTGCTTCCCATCGCGACCGCTTCGCTTGTACAGCACCATTACGCCTACTCCGTTTTTATGTTCATTTTTCGAGTTCGTTTTATAGCCATTAATTAATGCAATCACCTTGATCATTTCTATAACACAAAAAGAGACCTCAAACGGCATTCCGTATGCCTCTTGTGGTCTCTTTGGCGATTTTAATGTCGTTCCTTTCGCCCTTTGCGTGCGGATTTAATCCACATATTCAGAGCGAGCGGCAGCATTCCGAACCATTTGTATACCCATGGCTCTCTTGATTGTTTACGGCTACGGCGTACATCGCGTGGCGTTTCCATATACCGAACAATTCGTTGCGTAATGTATGTCACCAGCTCGTCACTCTTGGCCATCCTCCGCGACCTCCTTTAATCTGCATCCCTGACATTATGTTCGCATTGCAGGAAAACATTAAATTCACGCGTTGGATGCAGATAAGTTTAGCTTGCTCATTTTCCAAAAAGTCTAACCCTGCGGGAATAACTATGCATGGTTTCCCTTAAATGGTACATACTATCTTAAACAAAATCGTTACCCGAAGGCTAATAATTTTGTTTAAGGCAGCTATGCTGCTTGGTTATAGTTGTTTATGTCTTTGTTAGCTTGTTTATGTCTTGAGTACCTGAATATCAAATTAATCAATCCGTCTATTGGAGGAATAGAACGTGCGAAAAGAAAAGCTAAACATCATATGGCTAATAGGAATGGGATTGAGTTTAAGTATCCTTTGCAGTGCTGTATTTGCCTCCTTTGCCTATGCAAGCGCCCAGCCCGGCGAAAAAAGCACCAATCCGAACAAGGACACAGAAAGTCAATCCAACGTACATTCGTCCTATCACGCTTTTGCCAAACCCGTTGTAATCATAGACGTTGGTCATGGAGGCGTGGATGGTGGAACGAGCCATAAGGGTCTTTTGGAAAAAGATATTAATCTCGCAATTGGTCAAAAGCTATATCTGATTTTACGCTCTCAGGGCTATCCTGCGGTCTTAAACAGGGACAAGGATTATGCTCTAAGCGACGATAACCGTTGGCTGCAATCCAAATCCCGACATCTGAAAGACCTGGCCCAGCGTAAGAGCCTGACAGAACAGCTGCCCACCGCTTTAGTCGTCAGTCTGCATGTGAATTGGACCAAACGTGCCGAAAAACGGGGGCCGATTGTTTTGTACCAGGACGAAGGCAGCAGCTATCTGTTGGCAGAACGGATTCAACATTCATTGAACCGCTTATTCTGCATGAACAGAGAAACGGTTTACGGAAAACCCTTCTATCTTCTGAACAAAATCCAGCATCCCTCTGTAATCGTGGAAACCGGATTCATCAGCAATGAACAGGACAGGGCCATTCTTTCGGGGGACCGCGGTCAAAAAAACGTCGCAGAAGCGATAGCCGAAGGCATTATTGCTCATTTGACGGTATGGTAGTGTGGGGTGGCAGGAGCTCCCTTCCATCCCCATACGGAACGTACCAAATCACTAATGCCCACAAACTTGGCGTGATCTTTTAGCGTGGGAACCGATGAATGGAGTGCCGCGGACGTGTACATGCCGGATACACCAACATGACCAATCGTTACACAGGTATCGTGCTCGTCCACCCATTCTCCCACCTTGGTCAGTTGCCGATTCACATGGGCGAGTGTATGGGTATCATCCAGAAAAATGTCATTGCGCACCGGTGGCATTCCCTTTTCTACGGCCAGCTCAGGCACTACTGACCAATAGTTCGTACGGCTGTCGACAAAAAATAGTCCATGCTCCTTGCAAACATCCAGAACAATGGACATAATGCGTTTGTCTGAGGTGACCTTGGAGCCCATGTGATTATTCATACCTATCGCAAAAGGGACTTCCTTAATGGCTGCTGTCACCTTGGCGCGTACTTCTTCATCCGACATATTCGCCTTAATCGCTCCAGGTCCAAGCCATTCGGGTTTTCCCTGCTTTGGCTCCATTGGAAGATGCACAATGACGTCATGACCACGCTTGTGAGCTTCCATGGCATCCTGCTTGGTGGAAGGCAGAAACGGCATCACCGCAACCGTAATTTTAACCGGCAAATTTAAAATTTGCTCTGTCCCTTTCATGTTGTTGCCCATGTCGTCGATAATGACGGCCACCATCTTTTGGTGCTGATCCTGCTTACCCGTAGCGCTCGCTACATCCATGCTCCAGACATTACCGCATACCGTAAACACAAGACCCACCACAATACAGGCAGTTAAGTTTTTTTTCATTCTCAGATTTTGGAAAACCACCTGTGCACAGCTTGGCTCTTTACGGCTGCGAGTAGCCTGTATAGCCTTCTTTATGACGTTTCTCAGGTTCTGCTTCGTTCGTTTACTCATTCAGGTCAGCCTCCTTCTCTGTCCCTTCATTGTGTGAGTAACGAGGCCTAAATATGTATGGGCAGACCCAAGGGGGTATCCCTGATCTGCCTTACGTACGCAAAATGTATGCTAAACCTGCTTACCAGTTCTGATGTATAAACTCATCACGACCCGATTGGGCGCGGTCTTCCTTGTAATGCTTCACATTCTTTTTGTGATAATCCTGATGGTAATCCTCTGCCGGATAAAATATGGAGGCCTGAAGAATTTCCGTCACGATGGGCTTGTCAAAGCGTCCGCATTGTGCCAATTGTTCCTTGGATTGCAGTGCGAGTTCCCGTTGCTGCTCCGTGTGGTAAAAAATAGCGGGTTTGTACTGTGTACCCCGATCCTGAAATTGACCTTCCCCGTCTGTGGGGTCCGTTTGGGGCCAATACAATTCGAGCAGCTTTTCATAAGGAAACAACTCAGGCTCAAAAGTAATCTGCACCACCTCGTAGTGACCTGTACTTCCTGTTTTAACCTGTTCGTAGGTCGGATCGGGAATCGTCCCTCCAGTATAGCCTGAGACAATGCCATGAATGCCCGGCTGCTCCTCGAACGGAGTCACCATACACCAGAAGCATCCTCCTGCAAAAGTTGCTTTCTCCATCTCTCAACCAACCTTTCAATAGCTTCATCATAAAGTGCGTTATTCTCTATCATATCTTAAAGGGGAACCTTATAAAAGAAATTTTCTCCCTTTACAAACCTCAACCGATATCCGTATTACATAGTCGTCCGGATTTTTTTCTGCGAAATAGCTGAGCAACTCCACCGCGTACGCATTTCCGCATACAGCCTTCCCATTACTCTCTATATATTTTCTTATAATGGAATACGTTTCTGACATTGTTTCATATGATCCTCTGTGATTCATGACTGCATAGAGCCCTTGGGGTTTGGTGATCATTCTCTCCCCCAAAATCGGAGCCTTGAGTTTATTGGCAATATAGTCCGTATAATAATCGCCTGACTCAAAACGATCCTTGCATAAAATCGTCCAGATCGGAAACTCGTAATCAATAAAGTGATTTTCGCAATAATCTCGATGTTCGCTTAATTTGTGAGCAAACTCCTTATCACCATCTCCCTGTTCCAATGGTGTGGCAATGAAATATTCCTCTTCACATTCCTCAATCGACGGCCCATCGTGTAACTCTCCGTTAGCTTGCTCCGTCATTTCAATGGCGCCTTTCAAAAGGCCTTGCAACCGTTTTATTCTAATCCGTTCTACTTCCAGGTCATGCAGTTTCTGTTTGAACAGTTCTATGAGTAGAGGCGTGTTCTGATTCTGAATAAATCCCTTGATTTCCTGTAGTGAACTCCCCGCCTTCTTCAGCACATTAATAATATCAAGCGTGTAACATTGCTGAATGGAGTAATAACGATAGCCTTTTTCGTTTGTGAATTCTGGTTTTAAGAGTCCAATCTCATCATAATGGAACAGGGTATGTTTGGTAACTCCGCAAGTTTTGGCAAGCTCACTGGTAGTAAAGTATTGGCTGTGACTTTTTGACATAACTCTTCCTCCGTTATGATTTTAGAAACCTAATAATTTTAGTATACCCCATGAATTTTCACTTGAGTATACGGTAACCCTATAGTTTAAAGTTTTAAATGCAATACCTTAAATTTGTATTAACGGAGGAAAACATGTCTAAATTCAAACGTTGGATGATTCTGGCTATCGTATCAAGCGCACTTTTACTTATTGTAATGGATATGACCATCCTTTACACGGCATTGCCAAGCCTAACCCATGACCTCGGTGCTTCCGCGTCAGAAAAATTATGGATTCTGAATGGGTATTCGCTCGTTATGGCGGGTCTGCTGCCAGCAATGGGAACGCTTGGGGACCGATTGGGTTATAAAAAAATCTTTACCCTCGGTTTGCTTGTATTTGCTGCTGCTTCGCTTACTGCCGCCTTTTCTCCCGTGCCCTTTGTATTAGTGGCATCTCGGGTTCTTCTTGCAGTCGGAGCGTCAATGATGATGCCCGCTACCTTGTCAATCATTAGGATTACATTTACTGATGAACGCGAGCGTGGATTAGCGATCGGAATTTGGGGCTCCGTTTCCGCAGGAGGTGCAGGACTAGGTCCTATCGTCGGCGGGCTTCTTTTAGAGCATTTTTGGTGGGGTTCTGTATTTTTGATTAACTTGCCAATTGCGATCATTGCTTTTGCATTAACTCTGATTTATGTTCCAAAACATGCGGGCAATAAAGAGAAAAAATGGGATCTTACCGGTTCCATCCAAATCATGATCGCCATGGTGGGACTCATCTATTCTATCAAAGAGTTTGCCCGTCGTGACGGGTCTCCAATATTGGCCGTAATAGGTGCGGTTATCGGCGTCTTGGCACTTATCATCTTTATCCGTCGTCAAAATAAAAGCGCCAGCCCTCTTATTGATCTTACTTTATTCAAAATTACAAGGTTCAGCACCGGATTTATAACTGCCTTGGTGGGTGCATTTGCACAGATGGGGATTCAATATATTGTAACCCAGCGTCTTCAACTGGTGGAAGGTCTGTCGCCTCTCCAAGCAGGACTGTACACGATAAGCATACCGATTGCATCTCTCATTGCCGGCCCGTTAACCGGGTCCATATTGCATCGCTATGACGTTATCCGTATTAAGAGCTTCTCTCTTCTGATTGCGGGTCTGGGTATGGGCATCTATGTTATGCAATTTAATTCAGGCATTGCCGGGCAGATCCTTGGATTGGCCCTGCTTGGTGCAGGCTTGGGAGCAGGTATGACAGCGGCATCTCATTCCATTATGAACTATGCCCCCCCTCAAAAAGCAGGTATGGCTGCATCCATTGAGGAAGTTGCCTATGAAATGGGGGGAGCATCGGGGATAGCTATCATCGGAAGCATGTCAACCCTTGTGTATACACTGGCTATGAAAGTCCCCTCGGGACTCCATGTTCCTGCGAATGTGAAAGACAGCCTGGATGAAGCACTCCTGGTTGCAGAGGGTTTGCCTGCACAGGCTGCAGAGGCATTGAAAGCTGCAGGCCGTTCTGCTTTTGATCAATCCTTTTTTGTTATCATTGTGGGTGTAACAGCATTTTTGGTTGTAGCTTCGCTAGTAGTCCGTTTGGTAGGGGCGCGCTCAAAGAAAAAAGGAGATGCTGAGTCCTGATACAGTTAATTTCATACAGTTAATACTAAACAACTGCCGCTATATCTTACGAGCGGCAGTTGTTTTATTCGTTATTGTCTAAACAGCAGCATTTGCTGATCAAGGTGAGTGATTTGAGTCCACAATGGCCAAAAGTTATGAACACCTGAATTATAGCTTAAAGATTTCTTCGACACAGGTCTTGAGCAACAGCTTAATCTCTTAAGCATATAAAAAGGTCCGTAAGCTGCTACAAAAGCAATTCACGAACCTGTATATTATAAGATGATGCGGTCGAGAGGACTCGAACCTCCACGGGGGTTAGCCCATACGGACCTGAACCACGTATGCGATTGGGATCCTAGCGGAATATAAGTCAATGGAACGGAATTAAAAAACCGTCAAAACCCTTGTAAAATCAAGGTTTCTGACGGTTTTTTCGTCTAATTCAAGCGCCCGGCAGGTCGGCAAAATGTGGTCGATTTTGGACGTTTGAGAGAACTCGGAGAGAACGACAACCGAACCAGCCCACTCTCTGCCATTGACAAATTAACGAAGCGACAGCTTCGGGGAGGCCTTTCTCCTCCCCTGACCAATACCTTCATTCTATGGGGAATATTGACCTCATTCCGAGCAATAAAGTCATCCTGTACGAGCTAAGCCCTCACACCATATAACCATTCCTGCCACATAGATGCAGTATGGCTCCTTATTCCCCGTATTTCTTCTTATAATGGCTTAGGGTCAGAAGCGGCCAGATGTAACGATAGCTATGATAATGAGAATAGAAGTTACCCGGGAGCCCGGCGCCCGTGGGATATGCGGTCGGCCAATCGTCGTTTTGCAGCAATTCCATCAACTTATATATTCCTCTATTTACGGCAGCAGACGGCTGCGGCTGAACCGCGATGAGTGCATCGAGTGCCCACGCAGTTTGGGATGGCGTGCTTTCCCCTAAGGGCATGTATTTCATCACCCGGTCGCTGGTGCAGGATTCACCCCAGCCCCCATCCGAATTCTGAATCTGCAAGAGCCATTCCGCTCCTTTTTGAACCGAAGTATGGTCCGCCGGGAGCCCGGCAGCCTCTAAACCAGTCAGTGCCGCCCAAGTGCCGTAAATGTAACAAATCCCCCATCTTCCAAACCATGATCCGTCTTTCTCCTGATGGGAGATCAGCCAGTTGACCCCCCGTTTGATGAAATCGTGCCTCGTGTCGAATCCGCAACAATTTCCGAGGTATTCCAATGTGCGTCCAGTAAGGTCGGCTCCCGAAGGGTCGATAGCGGCGGACTTGGCACCATCTATGGCCAGCCATGTGAGCATTTTCTTATTGGTGTTTTTTTCGAACGCAGGCCAACCGCCGTCTTTATTTTGCATAGACATAACCCAGTTTAGTCCCCGAGTGGATGAGTCACGATATTTAGGATCCGAACGGGACAGGCAGTGAATCGCTCTTAAAGCGGCTGTTGTGTCGTCTACATCGGGATTTAAGGTATTGGTCTCGGAGAATCCCCAGCCGCCAGGAACCGTATCCGGATTATGAACACTCCAATCCGCCGCTTTGTCCTGTTGTCTGGATAAGAGATAGGCTGCCGACCGCTGCACGGCCTCATGATCCCCGGCGACGCCGGACTCCTGCAGCGCATAGGAGATCAAGGCCGTATCCCAGATCGTTGAGGGCGAATTCTGAATGGTAGCTTTACCGTCAAAGCGGTACTGCATCTCTGTCAACCCTTGAACGGCCTTTAAAATAAGCGGATGCCGTTTATCATAGCCCAGTGCAAGCAGGGCAAAAACCATGAGAATGGTGCTGCTCGCATAACTGTATAGGGTGCCATCCGATTCGATTCGATTCAGCATGAACTGCTCCGCCTTGTTTAGAGCTGCTTCATGGATATAACGGGGAGTTCCGAGAAGTCTGCTGAGACCGATACGTATGCTTTCCGCGATCTCCCGGTGCTCCTGAGGTTGCGGCTCATCGTCATCATAGCGTGAATCGAACAGATCGGATACAATGGGAGCCTTATTCGTTGATATAGAGAAATTCCGGTCCGCCATGATCAGCATAGGGATCAGATGGATGCGGGAATAACCTGAGAATTCATACAGATTAATTGGCATATAGGCAGGAAAAAGGATGATCTCCAGCGGTATGAACGAGATCGATGCTGGCCATTTGCGCTGCCCCGTTGCAGCGAGAATCGCCTTTGTCAGAATGCTGGTCGATTTCCCCGGTCCACCTTGCGATTGGATGTAACGCCTGGCCCGCTCCATCGACTCGTCCGTCGGTTCACTGTACCCGGAATAGAGCAGGGCATAATAGGCATCAATTGAAACGGATAAATTACCTTCTTGCTCGTCCCGGTACCAACGCCAACAGCCTTCCGGCTGCTGCTCCACAAGGATGCGATCATGCAGACGCCGGATCAGCTCTTCATTCTGTATATCCAATATCCGAAAGAGGATCATGACATAAGCATCCATCGTCACCCCGTTCTCAAAGCAAAAATGCCATGATCCGTCTTGATGCTGCTGGCGCATAAAAAAGTTCTTCAGCTTCCTTGTCCCCTCATCGACCGTGCTCCGTGCATCGCCCATTCTCTTGTACCTCCATATAACGTCATGATGTACATTATATGAACGCCGGTACGAGGAAATGATGTGCCGCTTGCTGTCGTCTGACGGTTAAGCATTAAACACCAAAAAGGCCCCATACCATTTCAGGACTACAGACTCTTTTGTTGGTGCGATATAAAGTTGGCTTTTTCAGAAACAGTCATGATACTCCTTGCTATTATAGAATGTCCAGCCAGATTTTGAAATCCGTCGCCAGAAACAAATCAAAAGCAAGACCGCATTTACAGTCATTCTCGTACTTGGCGATTTAGACGCTTACACCAATGCAGCAAACATTCATGAGGGGTTACATCTGGGTGTCATGAGTACCACTTTACATATCCCGAATATGCAAAAAGCTCCTGAATCTCCACAGGGGAAATTCAAGAGCGTTCATTGTTAAGATGATGCGGTCGAGAGGACTCGAACCTCCACGGGGGTTAGCCCACACGGACCTGAACCGTGCGCGTCTGCCAATTCCGCCACGACCGCATATATGTTGTCGTTTGTCCTCGAAAGACCAATCTTTCTTAGCGACAAGATAGATCATACCATGCTCATAAGAAGAAGTCAAACACTTTATATTTCCATTCCCTCTTGATAAATTAGAAATAATACACTAAAATAAGAACATAAGTTCTTAAGAACACTAGTTCTTTTCGTTCAGTCAGATATGGAATATCATCACATTTTCCTAAGGCGGTGAATGGTTATGATCTCTTCAGTTACTACTCAGAATGAATTGTCTCTTGTGAAAAATTATCTGCTCCTTACCTTTATTCAAAAGGTATTTGAGCGGGACAGTCTTATTCTTGAAGAAAGCGGTATGCTGAAAACGCCTGATCTTTATGTCGAAATGGTTAACGCAGGAGTAGATCGTACCGGAATCTTACTATCTGAAATAAAACATGAATTTAATAAATGTCATATTCGTGTTTTGGACATACAACAAAACCACTCAGGCGTTCACGCCACCTATATAAGTAAAGGAAATAAAGAGCAGTTCAGTATGGCTATGCCTGTATTCCGCAAAGAAATGTATGAACGAATGCGCGCTTATCTGGGGCTCTCAACCTCTATGCCTCATACAGCTGCCTCCCCTTTACCCGAAAAACTTCGCCCCGAGTTTCCAGACAGCCGCTCAGCTTCCAAGCCCCTACGGTTTGTTGAACGAAGTCTGGTTACATCCTCCTCGGCCTATAAGCGTAAATCGCTTCGCCCTGCTGCTTCTGCCGCAAGCGGAAGTGCATAATCCCCGCACAGTCCGCAAACAAAAGAAGCTTCCGCAGACACCAACCGTGCTCGGAAGCTTCTTTACATAAACATCAGCTATCGTTATCCATTCCTACCCGCTATGAACGGTGTATGAAGAATTCCCATAAATCATTCGCTTTATTGCAGCGCCTTCTGCACACGAGTAACCCCTTGGCTAAGAGCATGTCCTCCGCCTACCGCTGCGGCTACAGCAATGGTCTCCATAATCTCCTGATCACTAGCTCCTTTGGACCGAGCCTCGTCCACGTGATAAAACGTGCATACCTCATTATTGGCACACAAACCAATACCTAGCGCGATCAGTTGCTTGGTCTTTTCATCCAGACTCCCGGCTTGAAAACACTCCCCGGTGAAACGGTGATATGCATGAACTACCTCCGGCAGCTTATCTTCCAAATGACTGATTTGATCCTTATACGCATGTATTTTCTCATTCATAACCGTCAAGACACAGCACACCCTCTCATATGGAGTATATTCTTATGTACTGTGTCCGGTTTACAGGCTGCATATGCCATCAACACGTACACCTATTTTATCCAGTCACTTCAAACCCTTTTATCCAGCCAGCCCGAGACCCATTCGTCTAATCCAGTTCTATCGGATTGTGTCGGGGTTCGCTGAACGACTGATATGTATAGCTGCGATCCAGCTTGACCACACGCCGATTCTGGCGGCGGATAAGCACCTGTTCCTCGTCCCACGCCAGCACTATGCCTACCACATCGTTGGACTCCAGCCCATCCCGCACGACGCGCACCTTCTCACCGGAGAGCCGATAGGCGTCTAATTCTTCATCATTAATCATCCCTGTCCCCCCTTATACAATCGTTTCAATCGTTTCTAACACGGCAGCTATCATTTATGCACATTAAAAAGTTTAAAAAGAGACCTAAACGAAATCATTTAGGTCTCTTCCCGCTTACTACTTATATGGATTGCCAACAGAGCGACAAATTATCCCGACTGATTTACACTGTGATCATGTTCTTTTGTATCGTTCTTCTCATACCAGAAGTCCAGCACTTGTGCAGACAGCACTCTCTGATCTACGTATTCCACTTGGTGGGCAGTAAATTCTTCTTTCCAAGAGAAGGACAATTCTTCGCATAAGTTAACCAACGTCAACAACTCAGACCAGGCCACATAGCGTTTGTACCAAAAAAACTGAGGATGTTCAATCATATAGGGGTATAAATCGTCAAATTCCGTATGCTTACAATCCAAGGCACGTTCAAAATGTACTTTAGCCGCTGCCAGTTTTTCCAGAAAAAACTGTTCGGTCAATTGCTCTTTCCCCATGTTGCTGCCTCCTCTCCCAAAACCTTAACTATATTATAAGCGAAATCGAAGCTCATGCAAAGGTTATTATTAGAAATAAGGATCAGCAGCTTTTGAATTGTTACTATTCGGCAAACTCAATCTTGCCGTCAGTTAACGATGAAATTCTGACAAGCGACTCTACCCGTATACCCTGCTCACGTATCGTTCTCGCCCCGGCTTGGAAGCATTTTTCCACGGCCACGCCGAATCCGACCAGCTCCGCACCGGAGCGCTGAATGATTTTGACCATACCTCTTGCGGCATCACCATTGGCGATAATATCATCAATGAACAGAACACGGTCATGCTCATGAATAAATTGACGGGACAGCATAATGTCCGTGACAATGCCTTTCGTAAAGGAAGGCACACGTTCGCATAATGCGTCCGGGTCGGCCAATAAAGTCTTTTTGCGGCGGGCAAACACCAGCGGTACACCCAACTCCAATGCTGTTGCGAAACCTATGGCAATACCCGAGGATTCCACGGTTACCACTCTCGTAATATTCTCTTCCCGGAAACGGGCTGCGAACTCTCGTCCCATTTCCATCGTCAACTCCGGATCCACCTGGTGATTAAGTAAACCATCCAGCTTCAACACCTGATCCGACGCAACGACGCCTTCTTTTAAAATCCGTTCCTTTAATACTTCCATTCCATGACCTCCCACGGCATTCCTATGCGGTAAAAGTACCATACATCACCTGACGCTTTCAAGCCATAGCTTGCTTTCCCATACGGTCATGTGACATTTTTTTTGCGCTTATTCCAAAACCACGCGACTATTCCTCCCAAAATAATCAGAAGAATAACCGCCAGCCCTACCCGATGCGTCACCTTTTCCATCAGCCTTGCGACCTGTTCCCAGCGCATACCCACCGCATGTCCAATCCCCAGAAAAGTACCGCACCACAGCAGTGCTCCTGCTGATGCATAAATGATATAGCGAAAAACACCTAGACGGGTTGTACCTGCCAGATATGAGGACACATGTCTCAAGCCGGGAACAAAATAACCGAACAGAATCCCCCAGGTGCCATAGCGCCCGAACCAATTTTCGGAAGAGGCAATTCTTGAGGGTGTAAGCCTCACCCATTTACCGTATCGGTACAACAGCGGCTTACCCAGCAGACGACCTAGCGTGTAGCTGACCATCATGCCCGTCATACTTCCAAAAAATGTAACCGCCAGCGCAGCAATAAAGTTGTAGTGTCCTTGTGACACGAGCCCACCGAAGGCGATCATCAGCACTTCGTCGGGGATCGGCATACCAGCTACTCCAAGGGCAAGCAAGCCGAACATTGCCAAATATCCATATTCCAGTATCCATGCAAGGATTTGACCCATAAATTACGCTCCCGTCAAGCTATTCATTGAATGCACTATAATTATTTCAGTCTCATACAGTCATGTCCCATTTCAGTTGAACATAGTTTGTATTATATGCTCGCTACAGCGTTATTCAAGCAGGCAAGGAGGGACTGGGGATGAAACGTAATATTCATGTTTTGCAGATTGCTTTTACATACATCGGAACAGTCGTCGGTGCCGGATTTGCTACCGGACAAGAAATATTGCAGTTTTTTACACAGTACGGACGTTGGGCTACACTCACCATCATGCTGTCCACACTCATATTTGTATGGCTGGGTACGAAAATGATGCTGATCGCTCATGATATTTCGGCCCGGTCCTATGAGGATCTGAACAGACACCTTTTTGGCACCAAAGTCGGAAAATGGATCAGCTGGTTCACGCTCATTATATTGGTCTGCGTCAACAGCGTCATGCTGGCAGGCGCCGGCTCCGTTTTCGTGGAACGCCTTCACCTGCATTACCAGACCGGACTGCTCATTACACTCATTGGAACGTATCTGCTCCTGAGTAAAGGCATCAAGGCTATCCTGCATATGAACACCATTGTTGTCCCTATGATGATGATCATGTCTATCCTGCTTGTTCACAGCACACTCTCTATGCCAAATCCCCAGAGCTTTATTACAAATACGTCCGATTATAGCATGCTGCGAGCTTGGCTTTCTCCGCTGCTGTATACTTCCTTCAATCTGGCAATGGCCCAAGCAGTGCTTGTACCACTCGGCAGCCAAACCTTCTCCCGCAAAACGATCCGCTGGGGCGGGATTTTGGGCGGGATCGGCGTCGGGTTTATGCTGATGTCTGCTCACTTTGCCATGTCGGCACATATGCCGGGAATTCGGCAATTTGAGATCCCGATGGGAAGCATTGCTTACCGTCTGGGGGCCTTGGTCGAAATCATTTACATTTTACTCATTTTCATGGAAATTTTCAGCACCTTCGTGGCCGACATTTACGGTGTCAGTCTGCAAATCCGCCAGCATATCCAAATTTCACCTAAGCTCATCACACTATTCATTATGCTCACATGTTTTCTAATCAGTCAGTTTGGTTTCAGCTCACTGCTGTCTGTTCTATATCCGATTTTCGGGATACTTAGCCTGATGTGGGTGGGCAAGCTGATCATGGCAGGACGGGGGGGACACTTCCGTTCCTCGCGTCCTCGCTCCAGCTTCCGGCATTCTGATTCAAAAACAGGTGATACACGCCATGGTTAGTGCTGGAATTTCAAATACATTTTCTTTAGCTCATTAACAGCCCTGCTCAGGGAATAGCTCGATTTAGCCTTGTCGCAAGCAGATCGCGCCAGCTCATAACGATAGGCAGGGTCTGCGATGACCTTTTCCAATGCGTCTGCCAGTGCCCTCGGGCTGTCGGGTGGCACAAGCAGACCATTTACCCCATCCTCAATTTGCTCCGGTATTCCTCCTACCTCTGTACCTACCAAAGCCAAACAGCTCAAAGCTGCCTCCGCAAACACGGAACCAAAGGCTTCCGCTCGTGAAGGCAAAACAAACACATCAAAGAAAGGCATAAACTCTTCCGGATGAAGCGTGTATCCATAAAAGATCGTTTCATGGTAAATATCTAACTGCCGCGCCAGCTCTTCCAGCTCGGGTCGAATGGGACCATCTCCGATAATATGCAGCACATAATTCTGATTTCTCTTTTTCAGCTCGGCACAGGCCTGTAACAAAGTATCCAGCCCTTTGGCAGGGACAAGGCGACAGACAGTTATAAGCTGTGTCACTTCATTTTCATGTGGTATGGGCTTGAAGCGCTTCTCATCATATCCATTCGGAATGACCACAATATCTTGCGGATTTTGTACATACGGCATCAAGTAATGCTGGAAAGAGCGGGATACTGAAATCAGGCGATCCGCCTTATGCTCCAACTCCCGATACAAGGACACCAGAAATTGATGCTCAGGCCCGTTCTCCTCTATTTTACCGTTTAGAATTAACTCCTTCTCATAAGAAGAGTGAATCGTCTGCACGAGCGGGATGTCGGGAAAAACAGTTTTCATAGCAATCCCGGCAATCGGGTGATGAGCATGAATGAGATCAAAGGGCTTCTGAATGCGAAGCCGGGTCCACCACAAATAGTCACGGTACGTCTGTATATATTTTTGGACAATCGAATATTGTTCATATTGCGTCCAGTCAAAGGTATCAAATATTACTTCTTCCCTGCCCTTGTTGCGAATTCGTTTAGGGATTGAAAATAGCTCCATTTCCCAACGCGGGGACATAAATCGCTCTTGCAGATATGGAATCATAGATGAAACGCCGCCCGGTTGCTCGGGTGGGAAAAAGAGAGCCTGTAGCAATTTCATGACGTGCTTCCCCTTTCAAGCGTTGTACTGCCCGGAACAAAGGTTGTATGTATAGGTTTCCGGATTTTCTGAAAAATGATATATTGAGAATAATTGCTAAGTACAAAAGAAAATTATAACATTTTAAATGGAATAAATCCTGTCTATTGTATCGGAACCATATTGCCCGTTCAATAGACTCACTATCTATACAGATGGAGTCGGTGACGTTGACGTTGTTGTCCTTATCGGGAACCTTCGGTTTCCCATCTCTGGCCGGGGCTGTAAGTGCCGCCTGCGGTTTGTATATTATACTCATGATGGCGCTGATGTGCGTGATCATATATAGCAGACAGCGAAAAAAAGCCTATATCCTTTTTTCGGTTGCCGCTATTTTTATTATGACATATGAAGCCATGAATCTCTATTCGGCAGGTGGCGGCAAAATGCCGCTACAAGGAATCGTGTGGCAAAATACGCTGGAGGCTGCTGCCTTTGTGCTTACCAATGCCGCCGTATTTCAGCTCTACCGGAAGCTAAAACGTGCGGGAGCATGGTCTTTGCTGTTGCTGGGAGCGCTACTGATATTGCCGGTTGGCGCATGGGCTGCCGGAATACTACCCAGTTGGATCAGCACAGCAAATCTCGTCGGGTTCACCCTGCTTTATCGACTCATTGTGCTTACTTTGAGCCTTGTGTTCATCATCCCACGAATCGGTCAGCCCAAAAAGTTTGCGCTGGGCTTACTGTTCTATTTACTTTGGCTTGGATGTCTGTGGTTGCGAGGTGACATTCCGGCAGAAAAAGGTGCAACAAGCACAGTTCTATGGATGTCATTTTTGCCATTGCTGTATTACACTACGTTGTTTCTAATCCTGTTCGAACGGATTGTGGAGCTGCTTCAACGGATTTACCGTTCCTCCATTACTGATGGTTTGACTGGGCTGTATAACCGTAAATACTTTTCGGGGCGATTGCGGCGATATATGGAGCAGGGAATCCGCGTGTCGGTCATTTTTTGCGATATTGATAATTTCAAAAAGCTGAATGATACACAGGGCCATGCCCGCGCGGATGATGTGCTTAAACAGGTTGCACAGATTATGGAAGAAGAACTGGATGAAATCGGACTGACCGGAAGATACGGCGGCGAGGAACTGGTCGCGATGGTCGTTGATCGGCGGGCCAAGGTCGGACAGGTCGCGGAAAGAATCCGTGAACGGGTCGCAGATGAAAGCATTGTGACCATCAGCGTCGGGCACAGCACGTTAAAGAAGGAAATGAACCCGGATGAACTGGTTAAACAGGCTGATCAGGCTATGTACATATCCAAAACAACAGGTAAAAACAAGGTCACGGCTTATACGGCAGCAGAAGTGAAAAAAAGCCGTGCAGCACGCGCACAATAAACATGCAGTCTGCCATATGTTAGCTGTAAATCATAGTCTGTACAGTAAAATGACGCACAGGGAACTCCCATAAGAGCCTGTGCGTCATTGTTGCTTCCCCTACTCCCATCAAGCCTCTGACGTTGCAGATGCCAAATCCCGGCCGATCCATGCCAGCTCCTCGTTTGTCAGCTCACGATAGCTGCCCAAGGATAGCTGATCATCCAGCGTTAACGGACCCATCGCCGTTCTTTTCAAATACGTAACCTTTTTGCCAACCGCCTCAAACATGCGCTTCACCTGATGAAACTTTCCTTCATGGATCACAAGTGAAATGTATGAAATGACTTCTTCATCTGTCTCTTGTGCTTTTTCATGACGAAGAATGGTCAATTGGGCCGGAAGGGTGACATAGCCGTCATCCAGCTCTACCCCTGCTGCAAATTGACGTACATCCTCTTCCGTGACATGTCCCGACACCGTAGCCTCATACGTTTTGGGAACATGTCGCCGTGGAGACAAGAGTTCATGCGCCAGCTTACCATCGTTCGTTAACAATAGCAGTCCTTCCGTATCTTTATCGAGCCGTCCTACCGGGAAAGGCTCAAAATGCCGTTCCTCCGCACTCAGCAAATCCAGCACTGTCTGCTCTCTTGTATCCTCTGTTGCGGATATAACGCCCGGCGGCTTATGCAACATGATATAAATGTATTCCCGAAAAACAACCCGTTCCCCGTTCACTTCAATCTGATCGTTGTAAGGGTGAACCTGCCAGCCGCTATCCTTGGTGGTTCGACCGTTCACGGTAATCATCCCTTGCTTTACCTGTCTCTTGATATCACTGCGCGAACCATAACCCATATGGGTTAGAACCTTGTCCAAACGCTGCGTCTGTCTTCCCTTCCCACTCATACTGATGTCCACCTCCAGCCTGTAGGGTATTCATTTTTGAGCATACCGTCCTGCCATTTTCCCCATCCGACAGAATATCCGTCAATGCATACGAGAGTGTAACCTTTGGGCTGTGCTTCGTTCTGCAGCGTCATTCGCTGAGCCGGGATGGATAGCGTTTCACCTTTCAAATAACGGATGGCATCCGTGTCTGAACTGGAGAGGTTTATACTCCTGACCGCCTCAGAAGGGCGCAAAGCCACCGCCAGCGGATGCGAAGGGACAAACCGACCATTCTTGTCTGTTCCCATAAACCAGCCCGGACGGACCACCTTAAGCCCGTCCAGACGATAGGATTCCAGCGGCGATTGATAAATCCGATCTCCGTAGACTACCGTATGGCCTGTAAATGACGCCTCAAGCTGCTCCTGTAAAAAATAGCGATAGGACTCCAGTACATCATGTTGTCCGCGTCCATCCCATTTTGCCGCATCTTTACCAGAACGAGACTTGTTGTTCCCGAAACCGCGTGCATTCGTTCCTTTACCCGATTTCCCGTCCATCCCTTTTCCATTCCGTTTGTAAACACCAGTTGCAGATCTGCCCTTTCCGTTTGCCATTGGCGCTTCCTTGATGGACAGCCGCTGATTATCCGCTTTAGCTGTACGACTGCCTTGATGCTGCAACACAGCGATAAAATGACCCTCACCCTCTATAAGATGGGGCCAAAGGCGTGCCGTTCCACACAGTTCCGGATGGGCTGCCGCGACCGCTTCACTCACCCATTCCGGGTGACCTGAAGCAAAGCCCGTTCCTGAAGAAGCAGGAACAACGTCAAAATCAGGATGTGCCTCCAGAAACTCTGCGATCATCCCTTCATTTTCTTCCGGTGCAAAGGTACAGGTCGAATAAACAATTCTTCCCCCGTCACTTAACATAGATGCTGCCACTCGCAAAATATCCCGCTGCATAACTACACATTTGTCCACCGAATGGTTTTCCCATTGCTTCGCCATATCCTCATCCTTGCGAAACATCCCTTCTCCCGAGCAAGGAGCGTCAATTAATATTTTATCAAAAAAATGCGGGAAGGCATTTGCGATTCGATCCGGGCTTTCATTCAGCACTACGGCATTTCGCACACCATATAATTCCACATTTTTGGCCAATGCCTTGGTTCGATCTGCGCTAATATCATTCGTTACGAGCAGACCGCTTCCTTGCAGCTTGGCCGCAATTTGGGTCGATTTCCCGCCCGGTGCAGCGCACAAGTCCAATACAGCCTCACCCTGAGCAACATTTAGCAATTCTACCGGAGACATTGCACTTGGTTCCTGCACATAATACAGTCCCGCATGATAATAAGGATGTAACCCCGGCTTTGTGCCGTACGGAACATAAAAACCTGTATCACACCACGGAATTGGCCGCAGTTCAAACGGCGAAATCGCCTTAAACGCCTCCACCGAAATTTTTAACGTATTGACGCGTATCCCGGCATGAGGCGTATGGTCATAAGCAGCCATAAAAGCCTCAAACTCGTCGCCGAGCAGTTGCTCCATGCGCTTCACAAATGCTGTAGGGAGCTGTACACCCATAATTTTAATCATCCTGTCCTGTTAAAATAAAATTTATTGTACCATAACCAACCTGTTAAGCTGCAATATCCGTGTGATTTACAAACTTTCACTACAAGCTGTAATGTTGTATAATAATGAGATTCATAGCTACATATTTTGTATTTTGATGGGAGAGATTGCATTGAACACCCAAAAATCCAACAAAAAAAAGCTTATACCTGTCATTGGCTTTTTTGTTGTGCTCGTCATTTTGCTTGGGGTGCTGCTCGCTTTGAATTCAGGCACCAAAAACAAGCTGTATGGCGTTTCCACAGCCTCGTTAAAGCCTGCCACCCAAGAGCTGCTGAATGATCCAAACTATCAGCAGATTATTAAACCGGAGGATCTGCAAAGCAAAATTGACAAAAAAGAAAACTTTTTCGTCTATAATTTTGCATCCGACTGTGTACATTGCCGCGCCACCACTCCCAAGCTAATGCCTTTGAGCAAGCAGGAGAACATTACCATGCACGAATTTAACCTGCGTGAGTATGAGGACGGCTGGGACAAATACAAAATTGAGTACACCCCTACACTCATCTATTATGAAAAAGGCGTGGAAAAAGAGCGTATGGTAGGTGGTTTGAAGGAAAGCCCTTCCGACAACGGCTATACACTCGACGATTTCAAAGCCTTTTTTGAAAAATATAAAAAGAATGTAACTTCCTAAACAACCTCCTAAATGACGTTCACACGGCTAAGGCTACTGAACGATAAAGCAGCCCGATCCCCTGAAACGGATCGGGCTGCTTGCTTTCATAGACACGCCTCAGATTACGTCGTGCCCTTCGTACCAGGCGAGGCAGAGCAGGAGCTGCGGCCCGCCTGTCTGCGCCTCACAGAAGCCTCAAGCGCCTGCTGACGCTGCTCATGCTTTTCCCCACGCCGCGGGCCTCTCTGCTGCGGGATATTGGCTGGTATGGACGACGATGCGTCCTCCACGGCCTGACGCAGCCCGGGATTGACGATTTCAATCGTCAAATCCCGATAAACTGGCGGCTGGCGCTGGAGATCTGCCGAGCCACCTACAACAGCCGCGGCAAGCTGGCTGGCGCAAGCGCGCGCCTCGTCCACCAGCTTCACCATGTTAATGCCCAGCGCCTGCGGAGACGCATGCTCCAGCTTGTGTACCGCGCTGTCCAGCATCATATGTCCGCCTCGGAAATTTCCGTTGCGAAAATGATACAGCCCTACAGCAATTTGCAGCAAACCTTTATATACAGGGTCACGGTCCAGCTTTAGCCACAGCTCTTCCAGTACCTCGTGACATTCAAAATAATCCCGATCCCGATTGAAATATACCAAATAAGCCACGTATAACGGTTCATAGGAAACGTTCACCATTTAATACTCATCCCTGTCGTCTTCCTTGGTAGAAGCTACCAGCAAATCCCTGACTTCATCATGGAGCAGCTTGATCCCTTCCATGTCGTGCCGTTCCCACAGCTCATTGAACCTGCGCTGCGCATCAATCGTTTCACTGATCTTATGGTAGAAATACAGACGGTGCATACCCGTCAGCACCTTGGATACGATATTCGCTTCATCCTCGAACTTCTTCTGCGCTTCTAATATTTCAAGACGCATCGAAGACATTTCATTATCCAGTACAAAGGCCGCCTCAGCTGCCTTTTTCAACCGTGTCCGCATATTATCCGGTAAGCTTTCACGATACTTATAACTGAGGGAATGTTCGATGGTTGCCCAAAAATTCATGGCTAAGGTACGGATCTGAATTTCTGCCAGCACAATTTTTAATCCAAGCGCTGTCTGCACTGGATATTCCACAATCATATGAAAGCTGCGATATCCGCTATCTTTATAATTGGTGATATAGTCCTTTTCATACAGTACAGTCAAATCCTTGCGTCTTCGAATATACTCGGCTACCCGCCGGATATCCTCAACAAATTGGCACATGATGCGGATTCCTGCAATATCCTCGATTCCCGTCTCCAGCTGATCAGAAGGAACCTGTAATCTCTTCGCTTTATCGAGGATGCTTGATATTTTTTTCACCCGTCCGGTTACGAATTCGATAGGAGCGTATTCCTCGCGCTTTTTCAGCTCCGCACGCATTGTTTTGAACTTGACCTTAAGCTCCTCCACCGCCTGATCATATGGCAGCAAAAATGTTCCCCAGTCTCTTCCGTCCATCCCCGTACCTCCTGTCTCTTCCGACAACACTTTTTTATCTGTGATCTGCACCAACAGCCTCGGTAATGTGTCTAAAGCCGTCCTTTCGCAGCAGCTCACGCAGACCGGCATGTAATGTCCGGTTCACTTCCGGTCCCTCATAGATCAATGCTGTATAAATTTCAATCAGGCTTGCGCCTGCTTTAATTTTGTCGTAAGCATCACGACTGCTGAAAATGCCGCCCGATCCGATAATCGGCAGCTTGCCATCTGTTTGGCGATACACTCGTCCGATGACCTCTGTAGAACGGTCACGCAGCGGCTTACCGCTCAGCCCGCCCGTCTCACTCGCATTCCGGTGCGTCAGGCCAGCCCTCGAAATTGTCGTATTCGTCGCAATGATACCGTCTACTCCACTGGCCGCAATCGCATCTGTCATATATTCCAGTTCCTCATCTGATACGTCCGGCGCAATTTTGACCAGTACAGACTTGGCTCCGCCATACTTCGTCGCCTGTACTCCCATCTCTGCTCGAACAGCTTCCAGCAGCGATTTCAGCTCACTGCCATGCTGGAGCTTTCGTAAATCCGGCGTATTCGGTGAACTAATATTCACTACAAAAAAGTCCGCATACGGATACAGCGCGGAAATGCACTTCTCATAATCCTTATGGGCATCCTCATTAGGCGTGTTTTTGTTTTTACCAATATTAACAGCGACCGGAACAGGCCGATGTTTTAGCGCAGCCAGACGTTTAGCCATGCTTTCCGCACCCAGATTGTTAAAACCCATCCGATTCACTAACGCCTCATCGGGAGGCAACCGGAACAAACGAGGGCGGTCATTGCCGGGCTGTCCCACAGGTGTCACCGTGCCCACTTCCATAAAACCAAACCCGATCGAGGAAAAGCCGGCAACTGCCTCCGCATTTTTATCCAATCCCGCAGCCAGTCCAATCGGGTTGGGAAAATGAAGGCCGAACAGATCAACCGCAAGATCCTCCGTTTCCTTGACTCCGTACATTCCCCGCAGCGTTGCTGTTCCACCGGGAAGCGCCCCCGCATACTTCAAGCCATCAATGACGACATGATGGGCCGTCTCTGGACTCATTTTGAAAAAAACAGGTTTCACAATCCTTCGATACAACACGATTCATCCACTCCGTTCTATGCCCTTGCGCAATCCTAAAAAAACATCTCTACAAAATAGTTTAGCTTTTTCCATACCAAAAAGAAAGTAATTTGCGACGTGCAGTATCAGGAACAATTCGTTTGTCATGGAGATGTCATTGAAAATGTATAATCAAACCATTTACAATGGACATAGTAAGACAGGGCTATAGCCCGTCAGAAAAGAGGGATTGCTGATATGAAGACCAAGCGCAAGCCGCCAAGTCTGCAAAAGAAAAAGGACGAGGTGAACAAGAAAGCGATTGTATGGACCGCCGTCAGTTTTGTTCTCCTCATCATTGTGATTGTTCTGGTCGTTATTTTGGCACAAGCAGGAAATCGTTAAACTTCATGTAGCAATAGCATCTAAAGCTAATTTAGCCAGTGATAGGTTTTGCGGGGATTCGTCTGGTCGTGCTGCGGCTCAGTTGTAAATCGGGAGCCAGGCACAAGCACTTGATCAGGCAGTCCCCCGTTACCAATGACCACCTCTGTACCTGAAGGTACGAGAGCAAATAACTCCTCCACATCCTCTTTGCCCATGCGAACGCAGCCTAGCGACTCATTTTTGCCAATGCTGTCCGACTCGTTGGTGCCATGGATGGCATAATTCGTTGCAGACAGCTGCATACCTCGGCTGCCAAACTCACCGTTGGACTTACCGTTCGGATTTACAACTTTATCCGTAATCACAAACTTCCCTTCCGGAGTTCGATCTCCACCCAATCCGATAGGATAATTGCGGATCAGCACATTACCACTCACCAATCCGAGCCTGTGCTTCGACTTGTCTACCACAATCCGCAACGGCTGCCCTAGAAAAGGCCGTCCATACAGCGACGACGTCAGCAAAGGACTGCTTTCAGCCGACGAGCCAGCTTGTTGGCTTGCTGCTCCTTTAGCCCTCTGTCCCTGTGAAGCAAGTAAATTACGCATAGGTGTAAAAGCCTTCTTCATTCCGTCTGTCGTACCGTACATCATATTATCTGGAAAGCTTCCGGTCAGCTCATCGAGACTTTGAGGAAGACGTTGATGCTGCGTACGAAAAGCACGCATGGAGCTATTCAGCACAGCCAGTTCTTCCTGTCCCACAGCCCATTGCAGACCTGTTTTTCGAAGCTTTTCACTGTCCGACGGCTTACAAGCACACGCTGCTGCGTCGTAAGACTGGACAGCCAAGCCTCCATTTCCTTTGTTTTGCAAACTAAGCAGCGGCTGCATACGATCTCTCCAGAGCATCCAAGAACCGCTTTGCTCCATGCCCAGCACTGTGGTCTCGGCTGGTAGACGACTAACCTTTGCCAACATATCTGCAAGTGCCGTTCCTGCTGAACTGCCTGTGCGCGCTTGGGCGGTAAACACGCCACCAGCACCAGGCCCACCGATCTGAGCCACTTCATTCGGGTCAGAAGTCTGTACTCCTGCCACTTGGACATTGTCGGCTGCCACAGGCTCTCTTCCTGACGGAACGGATGCACTTTCCCTCGAATGGCCCGGCGAATTGGCTGAAGGCACCCATATCAGAAGAAGTACCATCAACGTAGTTAACAAATAACGCGTTCGAGCCGTTCTCCGCGCCTTCTCCTTAGACATCTGAACCAGTTTATCCTGATACTCCATCCATACGTCTGCCGGAATCTGTTTATGCTCGAAGGCTTCGAACACTTCCCCCGCGCGATTGAAGCAATAATTTGCTTTGCCCTCCTGACCGCTGCTCTCATACTCTTTTCCGAGCAAATACCAAGCCATTTTATTATCAGGGTGCATTTTTACATACGATTTAAGATGAGGCGAATGATTCATCGGATCCTCCTGATCGTGTAGTCTTGCCCTATTATTTACTATGTATATCGGCCAAAATAGATCATATGGATAGCACATAAAAAAACAGCACCGACAGCACCTTTTCACCGTTGTACGGCAAAGAGTGCTGTCGGTGCTGTGCCTATCCAAGTAGACTTAACCTTCTTTATTGAATGGCTCGTCTGCAACTTTAATAGAATCAGTAGGGCAACCGTCGCAAGCATCCTGCATATCATCAAACAGGTCGTCTGAAATTGCCTTGATGCCTTGGTTTCCATCTCCATCAAAGATCACTTCAGCCAAGCCCTCATCGTCATAATCATAAATGTCCGGTGCTGTAGCACCACAGGCTCCGCACGCAATGCATGTATCTTTTTCTACCCAAGTGTATTTAGCCATAACTCTTCTCTGCCTCCTATACAATCAAACAAACCAGCTTTTGCATTCTATTCACATATTAATACAAACAAAAAATTATTACAAATTATTTTCATTGATCCTTTATGCAAAAAATACTTATAGCGTACGCCTCCGCTGCTTCGTATAAACTCACCAAAAAGTTTACTCAGGCGTCTGGAGATTGTCTTTTTGCAGCGAAGTTCCGCGCAGCTTGGAGTTACGAAGAAGTACCGAAGGGTCATCTCCCAGCATCCCGGCGGTCAGAACTGCATTTTCGCCAAACTTGTCTCGTAGCGCATCCATCGTCTTCAGCAGGCTTTCCTTTTTGGGCTGGTCCTTATATTCAAAAAGATCCATTTGAACGGCAGCTTCTTCCTTCGGGACTAACTGCTGAAGCGTAATTCCCAGCAAGCGCACAGGTTTGTCCTCTCCCCAATGCCGCCGATACAACGCACAAGCTTCCTTATATATATCCTCTGCACTTTCCGTAGGAATACTCCTTACCTGAGAACGCGTAAAGGTTTTCATCTCTGGCGTCCGAATTGTCAGTTGAATACCTCCTGCCAGCATGCCATGCCGTCGAAGCCGGCGTGCTACCTGATCGCTGATATTGAGAAGCACCCGTTGGGCTTGCTCCAGCTTCACCACATCCATGGGCAAGGTGGTGGTGTGTCCGATGGACTTGTTCGGCTCCCGCTCGGTATTGACCGGAGAATGATTAATCCCGTTAGCAGCCAGCTTTAACCACGAGCCAGTCACGCCAAATACGCCGATCAGCATATGCTCGTCCGCCTTGGCCAATTGGCCAATGGTGCGAATGTTCATTTGCCGAAGCTTGTCGGCTGTTTTTCGTCCCACACCAAACAATTGACCACAGGGAAGATTCCACAAAATATTTGGTACATCGCGCAAGCGCAACACAGATATCCCGCGTGGCTTTTTCAGGTCAGAGGCCATTTTGGCCAGCAGCTTGTTGGGTGCCACTCCGATGGAGCAGGGCAGTCCCAGTTCGTCCGCTACCCTGCGCTGAATTTCCTCCGCGATCTCCATAGGCGTTCCAAACTGCCTGGAACCTGTAATGTCCAGATAACATTCATCAATTGAAGTTGCCTCCAACATAGGCGTATACGAATAAGCAATGCTCATAAAAGCTTTGGAATAACGACGGTACAGGTGAAAATCAGGCTGAATCACGATAAGCTGCGGACAAATCCGCCGGGCTTGCTGGACGACCATCCCTGTTGAGATGCCCAATCGCCGGGCTTCATAGGAGCAGGTTACGATTACACCTCTGCGCAGCTCACTGCTACCCGCGACGGCGGTAGGTAAACCCTTGTATTTCTCCGGTTCCTCCGCTGCATGAACAGAACAATAAAATGCGTTCATATCGACATGCAGAATAACCCGCCCACCAACCGGATAATAAGCACTGACATCTCTCACGCTCAACCCTTCTTTTAACTATAAATTATAAAATGATTCTATGCCCTATTTTACATGAAATTAAAGGTTTTGCGGTCAAAAATGATATTTATATATTACATTTGAAGTCATAAGTTGATATAATCAAAAATCATACGAAACAAGGCAAGTTGACACCTTTGTATTTTCACGCGTTAAATGATTAAATAATCTGCTTAAAAAGCAAAGCACTACCAATCTGTGCAATCCGCGAAGGAGGAGTCCTCATGTCCACCGCTATTTCTATCTTCGATACAACACTACGCGACGGAACTCAAGGAGAAGGAATTAGCTTGTCTGCTGACGACAAATTGAAAATCGCAAAAAAACTCGATGATCTCGGTGTTCATTATATTGAAGGCGGGATTCCCGGGAGCAACAGCAAGGATATCGAATTTTTCAAACGAGTGCAAGAGCTGGGACTTCAGGCAAAGATTGTCGCCTTCGGCAGCACGCGCCGTAAAGATAGCATAGCGGCACAGGATGCCAATTTGCAACGGATTCTGGAATCCGGCGCCCAAGCTGCTACTCTCGTCGGCAAATCATGGGATTTTCATGTACACACTGCCCTACAGACGACGCTAGCAGAAAATCTGTCCATGATTTACGACTCCATCGCCTTTTTAAAGCAAGGGGGCATGGAGGTTATTTTTGATGCCGAGCATTTTTTTGACGGATATAAAAATAATCCAGAATACGCACTCGCCGTCATGAAAAAAGCAGAAGAAGCAGGCGCAGATTGGCTCGTCATGTGCGATACTAACGGTGGTACCATGCCGCATGAAATACAGGAAATTGTCAACATACTGCAAAGCCAGCTGACAAGTTCACGGTTGGGCATTCACACACACAATGACTGCGAATTGGCTGTTGCCAATACACTGAGTGCAGTACAAGCAGGCGCGAGACAAATTCAAGGTACGATTAACGGATACGGCGAGCGTTGTGGTAACGCTAATTTATGCTCCGTCATTCCAAATTTGCAGCTCAAGCTCGGCTACGATTGTTTGGACTCCGACAAACTAAAGCAGCTTCACAACACGGCCCGCTTTGTCAGCGAAGTCGCCAACGTGAATTTGCCTGTGAACCAGCCTTATGTCGGTAATGCCGCCTTTGCTCACAAGGGCGGTATCCACGTGTCAGCTATTCTGCGCGACTCGCGAACCTATGAGCACATCGCCCCCGAACTGGTGGGCAACAAGCAACGGGTGCTGGTCTCTGAACTAGCCGGACAAAGCAATGTTGTGTCCAAAGCGCAGGAACTGGGTATTACCCTTGATCCGTCCAGCAATGAGGCACGTGGCGTCATCAGCCGCATTAAGGAGCTGGAGCATCAGGGCTACCAGTTTGAAGGAGCCGATGCTTCACTGGAACTGCTCATTCGTGAAGCGGGCGGTGAAGTGAAGGAAATGTTCTCATTTGAGTCCTTCAAGGTGCTTGTGGAGAAAACAGCGGGCCGTCCAGTTGTATCCGAAGCGTTCTTGAAGCTGAATGTTGCAGGCACAAGCGTTTATACTGCCGCCGAAGGCAACGGTCCAGTCAACGCACTCGATAATGCACTGCGTAAAGCTCTTTCTCAATATTTTCCGGCACTGCGGGATATGCATCTGGCTGACTACAAAGTACGTGTACTTGACGAAAAAGATGCCACCGCTGCCAAGGTACGTGTGCTCATTGAATCCAAAAATTACGAGGACGTCTGGAGTAACGTGGGCGTATCCGAAAATGTAATTGAAGCCAGCTGGGAAGCACTGGTGGACAGTTTCCGTTATGCGTTGCTGGAAGCACCGTCTCCGAAAAATCAGCAGACCGACCTATCGCCCCAAGGACTGGTAAATCACTGATTTGATAAGTGCTTATATTGTTAAGCGGTGTCTTTAGCGGTCTATTCGGACCTCAAAGGCACCGTCTTTTTTTGCAGAAACTCTATTTTTCGTTCCAGATCCCCTTCGCTGAGCATGCCGATTATGATTTCACGTACCTGTCCATGACGGTCAACCATGACATGAGTTGGAAAAGCCGCCCCCCCAAACCGTTCAAACAGCGCCCCTTGCTCATCAAGCAAAACCGGAAATTGGAGCTTTAGGGAGCGGGAAAACTTTTGCACATCCTCCAACCGATCATAGCGTGTTACATTAATACCATATACGTCCACATCGTGCTTGTACTTGCTATATAGCTCATTCAGTACAGGTGCCTCCAAACGGCACGGATCGCACCATGAGGCCCAGAAGCTAATTACCAGCGCTTTGTCGCGCTTGACTCCCATATTGTAGGATTTGCCATCCAAATCTTTTAAAATCATGGAAGGAAGCGGTTGACCAGGCTGTATCTTTTGCATCACTTCTATAGTATCTAACTCTGTATCTACCCCTTTGCCAGCTTCAAGTCTTTCTCCGTCCTCATTTTCCTCCTGAGTTTGCACATTTTTAGCCGGTACGCTTGCCGCATAAGTATAAGTCATGTTTGTTTCTACTCCCCATGAAGCTACTCCTACCACCAGCATAACCATCAGGAATTTAATAAAAACAACTTTTTTCACAGTCCAATCACCCGGCCTTTCATCTGGATTACTCTCACCTTCTCCATATGGTGCCCCTTCTGCTCCCACCTCTAACCCTTCCAATCTATACAGATGCAAAAAAACAGCAAACCCACGAATGATCGCAGACTTGCTGTAATGTTGTTCTATATTGAAGCTTGGCTTAAATGAGCATACACATCTGCCAAATTGGTCACATTACGCTTCAGCATTTCCTGAACATAAGCCACCCACAGCTTTGCCGTCATTTTCGCGTCCTCTAACGCATGATGCCGTCCCTGAATCGGTATGCCCTGATAGGTCAGCAATTCATCCAAACTATACGTTTGGCGCTGCTGCGGCTCCAGCCATTTGGCGAGCATCATCGTATCCAGAACACGATGGGTCAGCTGCACTTTAGATGTTTTCCATAGCGCAGCATTCAAAAAAGCCTTGTCGTGAGCGCTGGCATGCGCTACAAGCACCCGTCCCCCTACAAAGGACATAAAGTCATGCAGCCCATCCATAAGCGGCAGAGCCTCATCTGTCATTTCCCGGGTAATCCCGGTAAGCTCCGTAATGTGCTCAGGAATTGCTGTACGTGGATTGACAAGCGTGTAAAACTGCTCTTTTTCCATAATCGTATCCCCGACCACCCGAATCGCACCGAACGATAAAATCTCATCTCCGTGCTGCGCTGAAAATCCCGTGGTTTCCAAATCAAAAACAACCGTCTCCAAACGCTCCAACGGGGTCCGCAATACTTCAGAGCGCCGTTGCTCCCGGGTCAAGGAACGGATAAAGGCCATCTGCTGAGCCGTAGGAGCTCCCATTACAGAAGCGATGGCTGATGGCACTCCTCCTCTGCGAAGAGCGCTCCAAAAGCCGCCTCCCTGCGTTGGCTCCTTCATGACCTTCTCCCTTCCGTAAACCGCAACTGTCTTTGCAGCGCACGATGCAGCCGCCGCACCGTTGAGAGCGCCTCGCGCAGTTCATGCCAGCCCTTACCTTGCTTCAACGGTTTGACAGCAAGGTAACCCTTGCTAACCAAGAGTCCGTTCTTCTCCTGCACCGGAGTAGCCATCCGAAGCTGAAGCGCGATCCGAAAGGCCCGCTCGCAAGCATCCAGCAAAGGAGACGGTGCTGCTTCCAGCAGCGCGAGCCGCCTGAGCCTTTTCAACGTAGAGGTCTCCTCCACCCCGTGCTGCAAAGCCCAAAAACGTACTGCATTTACCAACGGGATGTATAAACCGTATTTCACATCAAAATCGCCCGCGTGCTCCCCGAAGCGCTCGGTAACGATCTGACCCAAAATATTAAGTGTTGCTTTATGCCTTACCGTGTTCCTAAGTACCGCGGACGGCAAATCGGGACGCTTGCGCAGCAACGCATAAAAGCTTCGTTTCCATTCTGCTGACAATCGCTCATCTCCAGCGATATGCTTCATATCAGACGAGATAATCAGATAACGAATCGGCTCCCAGGCAAAATCATCCGACCATTTTGCCAGCTGCTCCTGCCATTCAGACAATGTTTGTCGCCATAGCGGCTCTGAACACATCACTTTCCCTTCACATTTCGGATATCCCAAATATTCCAGCATTGCAGACACCCTCCGGCCGAACTCCATAAAATATGTCTCTTTCCCGGCAGATGCAGCGTCACTGATAATCATACCGTTATCCTGGTCACTCCACAGCGTCGACTCCGAGCGTCCCATGCTGCCGAAGGCTATAAATGCGTAAGGGACGGGAGGAGGGCCGAAGCCATCCTCAACCATCCCTTTTTCGCACATTTGCACAGCTCTGGCCGCAATGCGGTCATGCATATCATTCGCCGTTTGTAACCAGTCTGATAACGGAGCGGAGGCTTGGGAAGCCAGCAGCCATTTTTGAGAATCGACCCTGGCCTGCCTTAGCGATTCAGGCGTATCTGCATGATCAATCGCTTCGGCTGAACTCACCCAAGGTGCCGTATTTTGCAGTTCCATACTTCCATCTCCTCCGCTCATCCTTACTGGCTCTTTATATTTTACATATTAGCTTACAGTCCCAGAACGCTTTTCAGCCTCGGCAACCAGTTTCATTTGCTCAGGATAGCCGTACGTACCATGCTCGCTTATATCCAGCCCCATCGTTTCTTCTTCTTCCGTAACACGAATTCCCATAATGGCTTTCATCGCACCCAGAATAATAAAGGAAATAACGAATACGAAAGCAAATGTCCCTACCAGTCCAAGCAACTGTACTCCCAATTGCGTAAATCCGCCACCATAGAATAGCCCGGCTTGACCAACCCCTGTTATTTTCACCAGCTCAGGAGTAGCGAACAATCCTGTGGATATCGCCCCCCACATCCCTGCAATACCATGAACGGAAAATGCATATACCGGATCATCTACTCTTGCACGCTCAAACCATTGTGCTGTGAAGAAGGTAATAATCCCTGCTACCGCACCGATGACCAGAGCCGCCCAAGGAGCTACAAATGCGCACGCCCCTGTTATTGCGACCAAAGCCGCCAGTACACCGTTCAGCATGGACGGAATATCCGCTTTTCCATAGACCATCCAGGATACCAGCAGGGCAAATACTCCACCTGCCGCCGCAGCAAGATTCGTGGTTACCGCCACATACCCGAAGAAACCGTCATTCATGGCCGATACAGCACTACCCGGATTAAATCCAAACCAGCCAAACCAGAGAATAATAACACCCAGTATGGAATACACCTGATTATGTCCAGGAATAATATTCGGCTTGCCGTCTTTATTGAACTTGCCCAAACGCGGTTTCAGCAGCAGTGTAGCGACAAGTGCCGCCGTAGCGCCTGTCAGATGGACTACCGTCGAACCGGCATAATCCTGCATGCCCAGCTTGCCAAGCCAGCCGCCGCCCCATACCCAGTGAGCTACAACCGGATAGATTATGATGGAGAACAAGATACCGAAAATGATGTATACACTTAATTTTGCACGCTCTGCCATTCCCCCACATGCGATAGAAAGAGACACAGCAGCAAAAGCAAAGTGGAACAAAAACATGATTGTAATCGGAACATCCAGACCTGAAAGGGAGTCAAACGATACAGCAGCATCCGTGCCGCTCATGAAGAAACCCGTCAACCCCATAAATCCGTTGCCGCCATCGTTACCGAAGCCTAGCCCGAACCCGAGAGCCCAGAATGACAATGCAGCAACGCCCGTGGTGAGTATCGTTTTACCAGCGACATGCCCCGCATTCTTCATTCGTGTGGAGCCAGCCTCCAGCAATGCAAATCCCGCCTGCATGAAAAACACAAGAATAAATGCCAAGAAGGTAAACGCCGTGTTTAATCCAGCTTGAAGCTGAATATTTGTCGGACCATCAGCAGCGAATGCCCCCACTGGAAAAGCCAGTACCGTCAGCATGGCCAGTAATGCAACAAACCACTTTTTTCTCATGAAGCCCACTCCCTCGAATGTTAAGTTTCTTTACACTTCGTGAAATTCTTATTGTCATTATAATCAGAATACATGAAACTTGACAAGATTTTTTTTATTAACTGAAAAAAATTAGATCTATAACTTCAAATGTCATGTTTACTAACTATTAAAGTAGCTTGTATCATACCCTAAAAAAGCATGACGTTTGACTGTACGGTTGGGAATCATGTAAAATATTTTTATAAGCACTCTGTTTGCAGATGCGTAATATGGAAGGCTGAATGAAGAGCGCGAGGTGAGGACAGATGGGGATATGAAGCTATTTCGAATTGGCGAGCTAGCCAAGACGGCTGGTGTCAGCGAACGGACCATTGATTATTATACGAAGCTTGGTTTGATCACACCTGAAGAACGATCTTTGAAAAATTATCGGCTATACAATGATGAAACTTTAAAAAGGCTTGAACGTATTAACCAAATGAAACAAGAGAAGTATAGCCTCGAGGAAATCAAACAGACATTAATGAAGTGGAATTCGGTTTCAGGCGAAGAGCACGTCACCGACAAGCTGACAAGTCTGGAGATGCACATGCAGCGCCTGGAGCGCGAAGTCAATGAGCTACAACCTCTTTTGGGGCAGCTCAAGCCCGTTCAAGCGCGTAAGCTGCTTACTGGTCTACTACCGCAAAGCGCCGCTTGTATCGAAGCTCTGAAGTATTTGCTGGAGCATAGCTCTATGATGTAAATTTCCAGGCTATACTGATGAAATAATATTGGAGGGTTGCTTTTATGATGGGGATGTATCTATTGATTATTCTTGCGTTCGGCTTATCCTTATGGGCGCAATTTCGTGTTAAAGGTACCTTTAATAAATGGTCTGATGTTCCTAACGAAAACGGCATGACAGGCTACGATGCCGCCCGGCACATGCTGGATCGCAACGGTTTGCATGATGTGCCCATTGAACCTGTGCCCGGTGCGTTATCTGACCACTATGATCCGATGCAACGAGTAGTACGCTTGTCCGAGCCTGTATATTATGAAAAATCTATTTCCGCAGTTGCAGTGGCTTGTCACGAGGTCGGTCATGCGATTCAGCATAAAGAGCATTATCCTATGCTGGCGCTGCGTCACCGGATTTTCCCGATTGTCAACTTCGCATCCGGTCTTGCACCGTTTCTGCTGATTGCCGGGTTCTTGTTCAGCTACACTAACCTGATTGGCTTAGGCATTATCTTTTTCTCGGCTACTGTCGCTTTTCAATTAATTACATTGCCAGTCGAATTTAATGCTTCCAACCGAGCCCGTGAAATTATGGTGTCCGAAGGATTTATCCGCAGTGATGAAGAACGAGGTGTAGCTAAAGTATTGAATGCCGCTGCATTAACATATGTGGCCGCCGCTCTCGTTTCCTTGCTGGAGCTGATTCGCTTGATCGGTATCTTCAACAGCCGTGACTAATCGCTTTTGTAGCAAAAAAAGGTTGTTCCTCCGCCATGATGATGGTAGAGGAACAACCTTTTTTATATTTTATCCAATTCCTTTACTCGCCTGTCCATTAGTCCGCTTTAGCACTTCCATCCGTCACAGTGCCACTACCTTGAAGACCAAAATATTGCAACAAAAAAGTACGGAACGATTTGGCAACCAACGGAAGCTTGTCGTCTCTACGGTGAATTAAGCCAATAGTTCGCGTCACTTCGGGATCAACAATCGACACTCTCGCAGGTTGGAGCGGATTGGTCTGGAACAACGCCATCTCCGGCAAAAGGCTGACCCCCATGCCTGCGGCAACTAATCCGCGGATCGTATCCGTCTCCTCGCCTTCAAAAGCGATGTCCGGCGTAAATCCAGCCTCCAGACAAGCCTGCCAGACAATCGGACGCAAAGAGTAACCATCTCTGAACAGAATGAACTTTTCTCCTTTAAGCTGATCCAGCGTGATGTGCCCAGCTGAAGCCAAAGGATGATTAGGAGGCAGGACCGCAAACAGTTCCTCAGTCAGCACTACATCGCCCTCGACATGATCATGACGATCCGGAAAAGGGGATACAAAAGCCAAATCCACCTCACCCGCTAACACATCACGGATCAAACTTGGGTACATCCCCTGTTTAAATCTAAATTTAACATTCGGATACCGTTTACGAAATTCAGCTACAACCGTAGGAATAAGATGAATGCCCAAACTGTGCGGGAAGCCTATACGAATTTCTCCACCCTCCGGGTCTAAAAACTCATGAACCTCCAGAACAGCCCGCTCCAAATCCTTTATAATCGTTTCAACCCGCTTGCAAAATAACTGCCCCACCGGTGTAAGCTGCAAGTTGCGGCCCTTTTGCATAAAAAGGTTCACACCCAGCTCCTCTTCAAGCTGATGAATTTGCCGACTGACCGCAGATTGCGCCACATGCAGCTCCTCGGCCGCCTGAGTGACATGTTCCTTTTGCGCTACCTTCATAAAGTATTGCAACTGTCGTAGTTCCACTCCGTTATTCGCTCCAATCTGTTTTTCAACATCAGGAAGAAGAGGTTAGGTGAACCTCTCCCTCTTCCTTGCTCTGCTGACTTACGGTAAAGCTGTCTTTAGTGACGTTTACGTTGGCCAGTCAATCTGATCATCAATCCATACAGGAAAAACCCGCTGAGCAGTCCTCCAAAATGGGCGGTCCAGTTAATGTTCGCCACAGCAAACGAAAACAGGATACCAAAGCCGAGCAGCGTGTACAGTGTTTTGCGCGAAGCCTCATCCATAAGCGTCCGCTGGAACAGGGCAACGTACAGAAATGCACCGTAGATGCCATATATCGCTCCTGAGGCCCCTACAGAGACCGTAGTTTCCGCTACCATGTTGTAATGCGCAATGGACATTACGTTTCCTACAATGCCTGTAGCAAGGTACAACAGCGCGTATCGAAAGGACCCTAGCAGACGTTCCAGCGGTGGAGCAAATACGAGAATCGCAAAGGAATTAAAGAAAAGATGATCAAACCCCGCGTGTAAAAACATAGCTGACACATACCGCCATAACTGGTTGGTAAAGGGATCCTCATTGATCAAGGCTCCATACCGAATCAGTGTTAAACTATTTTCCGATCCACCATGAACAGTCAGCACAATAAACATCACGATATTGATAAGCAGAATCAAACAGGTTACCGGGTAAAAACGTAAATAACTTTTCCAGTTCTCATAACGTAAAAAAATCAAGGCAATCCTTCCTTCATGGGTGTCTCCACCTTATTCAAATTGGACAATGTCTTTTATAAAAGATTATAATAGATTTCGGCACCGATAACCAATGCTAAAAACCAAGGAGGCTATTACATATGGCACAAGAACGTAAAGAAGTTGCTACTTTTAAAGGCAATCCTTTGACTCTCGTGGGTCCTGAACTGAAAGTTGGAGATCAGGCACCTGATTTTAAATTGCAAAAAAATCTGCTGGAAGCTGCTACGCTTCAAGACTTTGCAGGTAAAGTCAAGCTAATCAGCGTTGTTCCTTCTCTTGATACAGGCGTGTGTGACGCACAAACCCGTCGTTTTAATCAAGAAGCGGATTCTCTTGGGGACCAAGTCGTGATACTGACTGTCAGCGTCGATCTGCCGTTCGCCCAAGCTCGTTGGTGTGGTGCTGCGGGCATTGACCGTGTATTGACACTATCCGATTACAAGGACCATTCCTTTGGAGAGGCCTATGGCGTGTTCATTAAGGAATTCCACCTGGATCATCGCGCTATTTTCGTTATTGATCAAAACGATAAAATCGCTTATGTAGAATACTTGAGCGAAATGTCTGAGCATCCTGACTATGAGCAAGCGATTGCAGCGGTGAAGAAGCTCGTTTAATTCATGTCACTTACGTTGTGTGATTCGAATATTAAAAAAGCGAGTGAAGGGCTGCCTTCCTCGCTTTTTTTACGTTTATCTGTCACTTTGCTGCCCACATGTCTGCAATCACTGTACAACCTTATAAGCGGACAGTTTCTTGTCAATCACAGCGAACAACTGCAAAATAATGCGATAATTTGCACCCATGTCCCCCAGCGATCCGCGCGAAGCGGAATAAATATCCACAGCGCTCCGAACTGGCGAGACGGACAATATAGAAACGGTAATGTCCACAGTTCTGCCGAATGCTGTTCGCTTCTCAAGCGTAATCTCACCTACGGAGGGCACTTCATGCAGCACCTTGTAGCCAGGAATCTTTTTTAAAACGGACGATACCTCTTCCCAGGCCTTGTCCCTCGATAAGTTATAATAGCGCGTCTTCATTTGGGGGTCTTTGACCCGGTCGCTTGTACCTTCTTGGCTGCGCACAATCCCTACCAGAGTCCTCTTCAACGACAAGACATTTCCTCCTTCATGATAATCGTTGCTGAATACAGCACATCGATTTCCCTTTGCTGCAAGCGCTTTTATAAAAAAGTTAAAACAACAAAGTAAACCCGATCATACCTGCGGTATGCGATTGAGTACCTTATTTCTTATTTTAGCATTGTTACATACAAAAAACACCCTGTTTCTGCACGGAGCAGTATCAGGGTGTGTTGATTACGTTATAGAGTACCCGCCGATGCCGTCCGACCATAGCGTCTTCTGAACCTGCTTAAGCAGGTGGGTGACCGCAGGACAAACTTTTGAAGTCCCCTTGTCAGAATTGACAGGGCTTTTCAGCTGTCCACCCGTATTGATCTCCCTAGACATTGTCATTGGTTCAAAACAACAAATGACCGTAACGTGCATCGCAGGATGTGACCTTATTATAGCGCTTCTCACTTGGAAAGTAAATGCTAGGAGAAATCTGTTTTATTTTTGGAGGTTATCACTTTTCTTGTCTTCCGTGCTTGCTGCTTCTTCGTCTTTCTGTTTCATTTTTTCCATCTGATCCTGCATCTTGAGGAACGTTCCATAAAAATTAAAGAAAGCAAACCAGGCTACCACACTACCAATGAAGAACAAGAACAGCACAGGGTATTTGACCCCGATAAAGATAACAACCGCGCTACCGAGCAAGGTAGAAAATACACGGAACGGTCGAATGAGCGTCAGCAAGACCGCATTTTTGATCAGTTGTCCGATGGACATATGATAATGAGCAACCATCGAGAAAAAGTTAAACATGGATACGAGCAAAATAATCATGAGAATAAGCATGATAATGCCTACAATTTGCAAATTGCTGAGCTGCGTCATATACACGGTATAATCCACATACATAATGACAAACAGCAGCGTGTAAAAGATGCCTCCGATCAGGCTCTGCTTGTAGTTTTCCTTGTATCCTTTAAAAAAGGTACGAAACACACCTGCATCCGTATCGCCCATTACCCATTTGCGAACGACGCTAAACATGGCCGATGTAGCCGGGAATAAAGTAAGCGGTGCCAAAACAGCCATCGCCCAGTTCATTTGTAAAGATTCATTAGCCAAGTTCTGATTCATCACAAGTAGTTTGAGTATGAGACAGAACATAAAAGGCGACGAGCATAACACCCATAACAAATTGGTAGCCGCCAGTCGGGTAATCCATTCAGTCAGGCGATAAATACCACCCATAGCTCCTTTAAACTCCAACGTTAGTCTCTCCCTCCGCAAGCCCTGGCAGTTCCACGGCTCATGTTGCTGCGCCTGTAAATTCCGGCTGTTGACTATATCATACCGTATTTCATCCCCAATGCGCCAGTGAAATCAATACTTCAGCCGTCGAAGCAGGTTGCTAAGAATTTTATACTTTTTGATCTATAACAAAAAACCGAAGCGAGAATTCACTTCGGCTTTCCTGTTATTTCAATTCTTATTCAGAAGAGGAATCTTCGCGTCTTGCAGGACGACGAGTTTCTCCGCTACTGCTTGGACGTGGTCTGCGATCTCCGCTATTGCGGCTCGCGGAATCACGGTTGTAGCTACCGCCTTCTTTGCTGCCACGGTTGTAGCCACCATATCCGCCTTTGCTGCCACTACCACTGCCGCCAGTACGGTTGGAGTTATAACCACCGTTACTGCGTCCGCTGTAGTTAGACGGCTTGCGTCCGCCAGAACGAACATCCGGTTTACGACGTTTTGCACGAATTGGATCTTCCGGAGTCAGCTCAACAGACGCTTCTCTTTTCTCGCCAGTCATCAGCTTCAGAGCTGCGGAGAGAAGTTGTACTGAGTCATACTGCTCCAGCATTTGAATAGCCAAACCTTTGTATTCGTTCAGCTCACCGCTTTCTACAGCCTCCAGGAGACGTTCTGCGATGATGCGTTGTTTGCCTTCCAAAGCTTCAGCCAAGGTTGGAAGCGGCTTACGCGCAATACGGTGACGAGTTACACGTTCAATGAAATGCAGATGATCAATTTCACGAGGCGTTACGAAAGACCATGCTTCCCCTTCTTTACCTGCACGTCCAGTACGTCCAATACGGTGAACATAGCTTTCCGGATCTTGCGGAAGGTCAAAGTTCACAACGTGAGATACACCGGAAACGTCCAAACCACGGGCAGCTACATCAGTTGCTACGAGCACGTCAATGCTTCCGTCGCGGAATTTGCGCATTACAGCATCACGTTGGTTCTGAGACAAGTCACCATGCAAACCGTCTGCGGAATATCCACGTTTTTGCAGAGCTTCAGCAAGCTCGTCTACCCGACGCTTGGTGCGACCAAATACGATAGCGAGTTCTGGAGATTCCATGTCGATCAAACGGCTCAAAGCTTCGAATTTTTGACGTTCAGGAACTTCAATGTAGGCCTGATCAATCAGTGGAGCACTAACTTGTTTAGGGATAACTGAAACATGCTCAGGGTTTTTAAGGAATTGTTCAGCCAGTCTTTTGATATTAGGAGGCATCGTAGCCGAGAAAAGCATCGTTTGACGCTCGTCCGGAACCTGCTTCAGAATGGATTGGATATCTTCCATAAAGCCCATATCCAACATTTCATCCGCTTCATCCAAAACGACGGTGTTTACGTCTTCCAGCTTGATGGTTTTGCGGTTAATATGGTCGAGCAAGCGACCTGGTGTACCAATGATAATTTGAGGTTTCTTTTTCAAAGCGCGAATCTGGCGCACGATATCTTGACCGCCATAGATCGGCAGGGTGCGAAGACCTTTGAAGCGGGACAGCTTTTCGATTTCTTCAGCAACCTGAATGGCAAGCTCACGTGTAGGAGCCATAATCAGTGCTCTGATTTTGTCGTCGTTTTTAGAGATTTTGCTGATCAACGGAATACCAAAAGCTGCGGTTTTACCTGTACCTGTTTGGGCTTGGCCAATCATGTCTCTTCCTTGCAACGCAAGAGGAATGGATTGGGATTGAATCGGCGTCGCTTCTTCAAAACCTAGCTCTGTAATCGCCTCAAGTACTTTCGGTTCAAGATTAAATTCTGCAAATGTCGTCAAATTTATTCAAACTCCTTCATAATGGTGGATGTGGTGGACAATCCACAATGTTGTCTGTATTCTTAAGTAGCGATATTATTGTATAGGTTTTCCCAATACAGTAACAGTTTATTTAGGCCTATAACTGCATCTTTCTGTATAAACTCGGGTAACCTTATCCGATACATCTTAAACGAATTTATCCTTTTTAAAACAGTTTAAATTTTAAGTGTTTCTCTGGACAGAAGGTCCCTACTCAAGAATATCCACATCGCATTATAGCACAAAACAATTCATGAATACCAGCAAGTTGCTTTCCGTATATTTTAAATGAGGTGAAAAAACGTTGTTAAAAATAGTGTTAAACTGTTTTGTTGTCATTTTGGGAGCCGCTGCTATAGCAAGCGGTTTTAATCTGTTTCTCGTGCCCCACCACCTGTTGAGCGGCGGAGTAGCAGGGCTTTCCATGTTAATCGGCTACTTTACAAAATTCGATATCAGCGTGATGTATTTTGTCCTGAACATCCCGATGCTTATTGCTGGCTGGTTTATTTTGGGCAAACGATTTATTAGTATGAGCATTTTGTCTGTTGTCGCCACAACATGGATTTTGGCCTGTATTCCGGTGCAACCTCTCGTTAAAGATCCGCTGCTTGCCTCCGTTTTTGGTGGAGTACTGATTGGCGTTGGAGCAGGGATCTCCTTTCGGGTGGGGGGGTCTACTGGCGGTTTTGACATTATCGGCTCCATTGTCACCCGTTACCGCGATTTCCCTGTCGGAACTGTGCTCGTCGGTTTGAATGGACTGGTTATTCTGGCAGCGGGATATCTGAATAAAGACTGGAACATTGCCCTTGCATCCATGTTATCCATTTTCGTGACCGGCAAAGTGTTGGATCAGATTTATGTGAGCCACACCAAAATAACCGTTTACATCATCACTGAGCATACCGAGAAGCTGCTCAGCCGAATGCTGACAACGCCGCGTGGAGTAAGTAAAATTAAAATTGAAGGTGCATTTTCTCATACCGAAAAGGATATGCTGATGACAGTTACAACACGCTACGAGCTGGCAGAACTGAAACGCATTATTAAGAAAGTGGATCCTTCTGCTTTCGTTAATATCGTAGAAACGGTAGGGGTTATGGGCTCTTTCCGCCGAAGATAAGCACGAACCCAAGTGTCAAAATGCAGTTTCTGTGGTACACTATACGTGCGCTGTTCCCATATTATATAAAGACCAGCTTTACCTGCTATTTCACAGGCACTTTGCTTTTCCGATTCGTACCGAATGATTCTTATGGAATGATTCCGAGCAGGAAAGGGTGATTTTTGTGGAAATGGAAACGGTAAAACTGTCCGACATTGTCTTGAGATGGTATCCAGAAATGCTCCCGTTTCTCAAAAAGAATGAGCTGAACTCGATGATTGTACTTCGGGACGGGATGGCCATTCTCAAGCCCACGGATGCGCTCGAAATTATTCAGTACAGTATTTGTGAGCATCAGGACAATACGTATCTTCAGTAAACATCTTCATTAAATCTCTCCACCAAGTGCCGCTTCTTCCGGTCGCAATTGCGCAGCCGCGAAGAAAGCGGCATTATTTATGCCATTTTACGGATTCAATGAACAAGGGTTGGGTTAATCATGTAAGACTGTGCCTGATGATTCCAGTATTGGTTACAACCGTGTTGTTTTTCGATACATAACTTTACGTATAATCAGGTAAGCGACTTACATAAGGGAGAGAGTTAGGAAATGAATATGATTTGGGCAATTATGCTATTGGCAATGGGAATAGGCGGAAACGGGGATCATTCAGCCAACGCCCCAAATGTAAAAGATACGGTGGCAACGACAATCAGCAGCGCGATGATTCAGGCTCAGCACAGTAATATGAAGGTGGATGCCTCCAATCCTCCGGTTAAAATTGAACCACAGCCGACGACTCCTGCTATCAAGGGCATCTATGTTACGGCTTATAGTGCAGGCGGTTCGCGTATGACCCAGCTGCTTGAACTGCTCGACAAAACAGAGCTCAATTCCATGATTATTGATATTAAGGATGATGCAGGTTACATCACTTATCCAACGACCAATCCCGAGCTGCTGAAATTGGGCAAGCCGCAAAAATTCATTCGGGATATTTCCGGTTTGATGGACCGATTGAAAAAGCACAACGTGTACCCGATTGCCCGTATTGTAGTATTTAAAGATACGGTATTAGCCAACAAAAATCCCGAAATGTCCTTCCGCAATCCTGACGGCTCTGTCTGGAAAAACGGCAAGGGAGATGGGTTCGTCAATCCCTATAATAAAGAGGTTTGGGATTATAATATTGCTATCGCCAAGGAGGCGGCAAAGCTGGGCTTCAAGGAAATTCAGTTTGATTATGTACGTTTCCCTGAAGGCTTTGAAAAAAGAGCGGACAAGCTGAAATATACCAAATCCGATCAATCACGTGTGGATGCGGTCGCTGAGTTCGTGCAATATGCCCGTAAAGAGCTTGCTCCACTGGGTGTGCGGGTATCGGTAGATATTTTCGGGTATGCCGCATCCGTTCCTGCTGCGGAAGGAATCGGACAGGATTTCGCCAAAATTTCAGAAAACGTGGATGTCATTTCTCCTATGGTTTATCCAAGCCACTATACAACAGGCTGGTTCGGTGTAAAAGACCCTGACAAAAATCCGTACCAGACCATTAAAGGCTCGATGGCAGATACGCACAAAAAGCTTGACCCGACAGGCAAGCTGAAACCAATCATTCGTCCATGGATTCAGGATTTTACCGCAAGCTGGCTGGGAAGCGGTCATTATGCGAAGTATGGTAAAACCCAGGTCGAGGATCAAATTCGAGCGCTCAAGGATATGAAGGTTGACGAATATTTACTCTGGAATGCTACAAACCGCTATACTAGCGGAGTAACGTACAAATAATCCATGTATCCCGGTTTTATCATTATTTCTACACAATACACCAAATCATTTAAAGGTTTCCAAGGCTGCCCCATTCGTTTGATCATGGGTGCAGTCTTTTTTGTTGCTGTTCAAATACTGCTACATCCCTTACAATAAATACTTGACACGTTATGATATATACGATTGATAACTTCCAAGTAAGTGAGGACATAAACATGCATTTGACGCTAACTAACAGCCAAAAATGGAAGCAGCTTTTTAACATTTTGCTTCCTATTCTGGTAACACAGCTTGCACTATCCGCGATGACTTTTTTTGATACTAATATGTCGGGACACTTTTCTTCTGCCGATTTGGCTGGTGTAGCTATCGGAGTGAGTCTGTGGGTCCCTGTACAAACAGGCCTCAACGGAATACTTATGGCCATCACCCCTATTGTATCCCAATTGGTTGGAGCACAGCGCAAGGACAAGGTTTCTTACTATGTCATTCAGGCGCTGTGGCTCTCACTCACTCTATCCATGATTGTTCTGATTGCAGGTATTTTTCTCGTTAAGCCCATTCTTCACGGAATGAATCTGGAGTTGAGGGTTCATAATGTGGCCTTGTACTACCTTTGTGCGATGGCCTTCGGCATTGCCCCGCTCTTTGCCTATACGGTCCTTCGGAGCTTTATGGATGCGCTGGGACAAACTCGGTTTACAATGACCATCACGCTGATGTCGTTGCCTATCAATGTCTTGTTGAATTACTTACTTATTTATGGAAACTGGGGTTTTCCCCGTCTGGGGGGTGTGGGCTCCGGAGTAGCAACTGCCGCCACGTACTGGATTGTTATGCTTGTCGCTGGCATGACCACACATCGGGGAAAGATATTTGCCGAATACGGGGTTTTCAGCAAGATATACGGCATCGCTGCTAGCGCTTGGAAAGAGCTTATCAAAATCGGCGTACCCATCGGCTTTGCGATTTTTTTCGAGACCGCTGTCTTCGCAGCTGTTACCCTCTTCATGAGCAGTTATAATACTGCAACAATTGCGGCTCATCAGGCCGCTATGAACTTTGCGACCACGCTGTATATGATTCCACTCAGTATTTGTATGGCGCTCACAATTCTGGTTGGGTATGAGGCAGGGGCAGGACGATCGCGGGATGCAAAAATATACAGCGTAATGGGGATCAGCAGTGCGATTGGTCTGTCATTGATCACGGCTGTTGTGCTTGTGATCTGGGGCGAACAGGTCGCAAGGCTGTACTCCACCGATCCACAGGTTATTCTGTTAGCGCAACATTTCCTGCTCTATGCGATTTTCTTTCAAATATCCGACGCTATCGCTACACCTACTCAAGGAGCACTGCGTGGATATAAGGATGTAAATTCGGCCTTTCTGATTACGTTCCTGGCCTATTGGGTTATCGGACTTCCTGTAGGATATATGATCGCACGTTGGACATCATTTGGTCCCTACGGCTACTGGATTGGCTTGATTACAGGTTTGGCTGCGGGAGCAGTGGCACTTCTCTTCCGCCTGCTGGTTGTACAACGACGTTTTACCGAAAATAAACGACACGCAGAGGCTGTTTAGCCTTTGCGTGTATCAGCGTGTTTCCATGACATAGGCAGTACCCGAAGTTATTCTTTTTTTCTCCACAATAGCTACTTCGTTCAGTTTCGGAGGATACAGAAAATGTCTCTCCACATGCTGATCCACAGCCTGAAATGCCTGCTCCTCATTTTCCGCAACGAGAATAACAGTTAAGGCTCCTTCCGAGCTGTCCACTTCGATTTTGAACAAATACATGGTTTATTTCCTCCAGATCTGCTTTAAATGTCAGGATTTTGAAAAATTTGATTCCAGCGCTCCAATTACAGGTCGCTTCTTGGATTTTTGCAAAATCCTCATGTTAAAAAATAAGCGGATGACTGGGGTCATCCGCATGAGTTTAAGAATTCCTAGATGTGAATCAATTTGTTACATAAAACGGCTATTCATTACTGGGACAAGCGCAAAGCCAGCTCGTAAAGCTCCATGTTGAATTCTTTTTTCGTATTTACGACCTTGTCAATATCAGTGGCTACCAGCTTGCCATCAATCGTTCCGCAAGCCTTGTCCGATATACCCTCAATCAATTGACGAACAGCAAAGTCACCCAAACGGCTTGCCAGATTACGGTCAAATGCGGTTGGTGTGCCTCCACGTTGAATGTGTCCAAGCACCGTTACACGCGGCTCATAATCCGGACAGTTTTCCTGGATTACCTGTGCTACGGTTTCACCTTTGCCTGCGCCTTCAGCAACGATAATGATACTGTGGCGTTTGCCGTGCTTAAAGTTTTGCTTCATCCGATCAGATACTTCATTCAGATCAAACTCTACTTCGGGCACCAAAATCGTTTCTGCGCCGGATGCCAGACCTGCATGCAAAGCAATATCGCCGCAATGACGTCCCATAACTTCTACGATAGAAGAACGTTCGTGGGATGACATCGTATCACGCAGTTTGTTGATGGCGTCCACTACGATACTAACCGCCGTATCAAAACCAATCGTATAGTCGGTGAAGGAAATGTCATTGTCAATCGTACCCGGAAGACACATGGTTTTAATTCCTTGCTTGGTCAGTTTGTTAGCCCCTTGATAGGAACCGTCGCCACCGATCACGACTACGCCATCAATTCCGCGGTTACGCAAAATTTGCGCGCCTTTTTTCTGCCCTTCTTCAGTCGTAAATTCCTTGCATCTTGCAGATTGAAGTACTGTACCCCCACGTTGGATAATATCTCCGACACTTCTCAAATCCATCGGGAAAATATCATCATTCAGCAGGCCCTGATATCCGCGCTGAACCCCGAATACTTCAAGTCCAAAATACAAGCCGCTGCGCACAACGGCGCGAACTGCGGCGTTCATCCCCTGTGAATCTCCACCACTCGTTAATACTGCGATTTTCTTAACTGCTGTCATGATTTATGACCTCCTCAAAATGTTCATAAAAGCCTTCTTATCCATCGACTGTTTAATAAGAAAAACAAACGCATGAGCGGACTGTTTTTCATTAAACGTTTCGAAACCGCGCGCACTTCCTGCTGCTCGCTAACTTTGGGGTCGGATAAATATAACGCCAGCAATCCCTCGATAATCATCCGGTGAAAGGAGCTGGCAGGGACATCTGCAATATCAACCCGCGCCCGATTCACAACGTAGGCGATCCGGTCCAGCATCATGTCGGCATCTTCATAGTAATTGCAGAAGTTAAGATCTCCGCCCTTCCGGTCTTCGTCTTGATCGATTAGATAATCCAGCAAAATATGAAGACTGCACACATGTGGAAAATACGATGCATGTATTGAGGCAGCCCCCGCATCCGTGAGATGCCGGTCGCTGGCAGCAAGAAACAGCATAAAGACCCCCAGGGTTGAACCGGTAGCCGCAGCAAATTCGTTCCAGCGCAGCTCCGGTGTACGGCCCTTATGAACCGACCACCAATCCAATAGCGCTTGTTCGCGCAATTCGGGTTTAATGTGCTTGTAAACTTGCAAATCCGTGTATAATCCCGCCAGATCCTGAACGTAAGGCATTGCCGCCTCATAGCCCGGAAGCCTGCTTACACAAGACTGACAGGTTGTCACCAGCCCGGTCAAATAACCGCCATCCTCCTGCTCACGACGCAAAGCGTAATAATTCACTGGCTTGGCTGCCGGGTTGACCGCATCCAGCATAGACTGATGCAACAGCCTGAAATCATCCGGGTCCATGGACGTGCTGCGATCACACAGGTTGTCCAGATAATCGCTAATCGTCTGGTACGCCACAATAAGCGGAATTAACGTCTGCCGGGCAGACATATTCCCTGCGGCATAAACCGCCCCGCCTACACAGTGAAACGTCTTTTCTGCTATGCTTGCAAGTGCCTGACTTCTCAGCTCGGGATCCGGAATCTGTTTAGCCTTGTGTTTCCAATTTCCCAATTCCTGCTTCGTTTCAGGGAGAATGTGCTTGTACATTCGGCTCATTAGACCTATGGGGCCTCTCGGAACTTGATAACGTCCTTGCTCAACATAACTCAAATGACGGTGCCTCCACATTGTTGTCTACGTAATTATACCTATCCAAACCATACTCATTATAATATGATCGTCCTTTTAGCACAAATGAACAACCTCACTTTTTCTTTAATATTTAAGAAAAATGAGCCATTTTCAAAAAAAATCTTTATAGCTGTCATGATCAAATGCACAAAAATTGAAATTAAACAAAATTTACCCTGATTCAAAATAGGTTAAAAGCCCTGCCTATCCCTCATCCTCTACGGGCTTCAAGCCTTGAAAGGCATCCCCCATGCTGGCCTGCTTCCATTTTCCAAAAGCATAATAGAAAATGACCGCTACTGCTGAGATGGCAAAACCGACAGGAAAGCTCCACCATACAGCATCCAGACCATATTCATCGACGAACGCATAGGCCATAGGAATACGAATGCCCCATAATGAAATGATGGTAATTAAAAGTGGCACGACTACGGAACCCGTAGATCGCACAACCCCTGTAATGACATTTGTAATACCGAATATGACAAAAGACCACAACGTAATCAGATTAATCCGCATCCCCAGTTCCAAAGCGCCGCCGCTAGAAGGAAGGAACATCAGCAAGGCCTCCCGGTTGAAGATGTAAATCAATACTACTAATCCACCAGTCAGTACAAAATTGTACACAATTCCAATCCATGTGATCTTGCGCACCCGATCCCAACGCCCAGCCCCGATATTTTGTGCCGCAAAGGAAGACACAGCAGCACCCAGCGCCATGGCTGGCATCTGCACATAGCTGGACAAGTTATTTGCTGCAGTATAAGCCGCAGCCGCCACTGTCCCGTATCCGTTAATCAAGTTCATCAACGCAATTGCACTGGAGGAGACAGCAATCATTTGCAGACCCATAGGCACTCCCTTACGGATTAAGGTCCCAATAATTTCCCAATCGAATCTCAGCAAATGAAGCTCTGAAGATGTAATACGCAAAAAGTATTTTACACGGTAAAGATAAATGAGAATCAGCACAAAGCTGACCCCTTGAGCGATCAGTGTAGCCGCTGCGGAACCCCCGATGCCCATCGCGGGTATAGGTCCCCATCCAAATATTAACAGCGGATTGAGCAGCACATCCAGTACGACAGAAACGAGTAGAAAGTAAAATGGTGTTTTGGAATCCCCCGCCCCTCTCATCACGGTCATAATATAGTTATAACCGTACAAAAAAGGCATGCCCGCAAAAATAATACGCGTATATGTGATTGCCATATCCACAGATTCAGCAGGTGTGTTCAGCACACGAAGAATCCAGGGAGATCCAAAAAATCCAATAATGCCTACAGCCAGAGCAAGTACAAGAAAAAAGACTGCACTTGTGCCTACTATACGCTTGGTTTCAGCGACATCTCCCGCACCAATCTTCTGTCCGATCATGATAGTGGCAGCCATGGTGACACCAAAGATGGCGCTGATGAGAAAAAACATAATAATGTTTCCGTTGGAAGCGGCGGTCAATGCAGCCTCGCCCAGAAACTTGCCGACCCAGATCGAATTGATCGTTCCATTCAGCGACTGTATCACGTTTCCGAACAGCATCGGCAAGGAGAATAAAAACAGTGTTTTGGCAATTGGACCTTCGGTCAAAGAAGGTTTACGACTCGCCTCTGCTGCGCTCATCTTATCAACTCCTTCAATAATAACGAATGTTTTGTTTCCATTACGGTATAATACCCTATTCCAGTTCAGCTTTCTCATATCATAAACTTTTTTACGCAAAAAAGCGCAGTCCCTTAAATTTTAAGGAACTGCGCTCTCAATTCATCGTTTAACCGTAATATATAAGACATCCGCATAAACGGAACATTTCTTACAATTCAGTTACACTTACAGTTTATTTACGTTAGCTGCTTGGGGCCCACGGTTACCTTCAGTGATTTCGAATTCAACCGCTTGACCTTCTTCCAAAGTCTTAAAGCCGTCGCCTTGGATTGCGGAGAAATGTACGAATACGTCCTCGCCACCATCCACTTGGATGAAGCCATAACCTTTTTCTGCGTTAAACCATTTTACTGTACCTTTCAAGTGAACAACCTCCTAAAAATACCGCCATCTATGGCGAATATCCATATTATACTTCATGCTTTTTCACAATGCAATTGATGTTTTGAGGGCTTTTGCAGGCTGGAATGATTTGCTTTTGCGGCGGAAACTGCGGTATCATGAACCAAAACATCTTTAAAATCGGAGACATGCATATGATGAAAAAACACGAAATATACAAAAAAGACAATTGGAACATGATGACTGTCGAGGTGCAGGGCCGTTACATCGTTCTACGGGAAATATCCGATGACTGGGGCGAAGAAGCCCACACGTTTTTGAGCCGTCCGGCGCTGATGCATTGGGCTCAAAATCGGTTTCCCAAGCAGTCCTTTCAAGATAACGAGGAAGAGTGGCAGCAGATCATGAACGCTTTCAAACAGGTATAGCGCATTCATGGTATCCAATAGCTTTCTCATCTTCATTATTCTGGCCTTTACGCTGGGCGGAGTGCTGATCATGAAACGTGATACGTTACCGGCTCCTCTCAAAAAGTGGATGGCCCTCACTGCCGTAATCATGGTTTGCTTTGCCTTTTATCTTATTGTATACAGCTTATTAAATATAGGTTCCGACCCAAGGTAAAGAAAATTATACTTTTGGGCGCAGGAGGTCATACTATGGCATAACAAGCCATGGTATAAGGAGGATATGCCGTTACATGCATGCCACAAAACCTCTTGCTCTGCTGCTCACGGTCAGCGTGGCGGTTTCTTCGTTTTGGCAGCCGCCCCGTACCGCCGCAGCCCCACCCCACATTTCGTTCGATCAGAGGAGGCTCTCCATGAGTGAAATCGTAAAACGCGCAGATGCGCCTGCGGAAAATACCTGGAAGCTAGAAGATCTGTTTCCAGACCGCAAAGCATGGGATCAAGAGTACGAAGAAGTTAAACAACTAGCCAAAAAGGCTGCACAATTCCAGGGCAAGCTGAATTCAGCCGAAGTGATTGTCAATTGCTTTAAGCTGGAAGATGAACTATCGCTCAAAACCGAGCGCGTATACGTGTACGCCCATCTACATCATGACGAGGATACCGCTGAACCTACATATCAGGGCCTTTCGCAAAAAGCCAAAAAATTAGGCGTTGAGGTCAGTGAAGCCCTGTCTTTCGTGACACCTGAAATTTTGGCGCTGCCCGACAATCAGCTCGATGCCTTGATTGAAGATCCGAAGCTGGCAGATTATCGCTTTACGCTCCAGGAAATGAAACGGGAGAAAGCGCATATTTTGGGTAAGTCGGAAGAAGCCCTGCTCGCACAGGTCGGTAACCTGGCTCAAGCACCGCAAACCATTTTCGGTATGCTGAACAATGCCGATATGAAATTCCCTAAAATCAAGGATGAAAACGGCAAAGAGGTTGAGCTAACACATGGCAGCTATATTCAATTTCTCGAAAGTCCGCACCGGGAAGTTCGTGAGCGTGCTTTTAAAGCGGTCTATGATACGTATGCCAAAAATAAAAATACGATTGCTTCCACACTGAGTGCCAATGTGAACAAAAATGTTTTTTATTCTAATATTCGCAAATACCCTTCTGTACTGGAAATGTCGTTATACGGTGACAATATCCCAAAAGAAGTGTATACCAATCTGATTGACACCATTCACGAAAGCTTGCCTTTGCTGCACCGTTATATCAAGCTGCGTAAAAAGCTGCTGGGTGTGGATGAGCTTCATATGTATGACCTGTTCGCTCCGCTTGTGGACGAATACAAGCTCGACATTTCGTTTGAAGATGCTAAAAAGCAAACGAAGGAAGGTCTAAAGCCGCTGGGCAAGGACTACCTGGCTTCGTTGCAAAAAGGCTACGATGATCGCTGGATTGATGTGTACGAAAATGAAAATAAACGTACAGGTGCATATAGCTGGGGTGCTTACGGCACTCACCCTTATGTGCTGCTGAACCATAAAGATAACCTGAACAGCATGTTTACACTCGCTCATGAGATGGGACACGCGCTGCATTCGTATTACTCGGATAATGCGTTGAAGTATCGGGATGCCCAGTACACCATTTTCCTGGCTGAAGTAGCATCGACAACGAATGAAGCGTTGCTGATGGACTACTTGCTGAAAAAGTCCACCGATCCAAAAGAGAAAATGTACCTCCTTACCTACTATGCAGACCAATTCCGCACGACGGTATTCCGTCAAACGATGTTTGCGGAGTTTGAGAAAATCGTACATGAGCGGGCAGAACAGGGAGAGTCCCTTACACCGCAGCTTCTATCAGAGATTTATTATGATCTGAATGTGAAATATCACGGCTCTGGCATGAAAGTAGACAAAGACATTGAAATGGAATGGGCGCGTATCCCCCATTTTTATAACAGCTTTTATGTCTACAAATATGCTACCGGCTTCTCTGCGGCAACCAGCTTCTCGAAACAGATTCTGGAAGAAGGCCAGCCAGCCGTTGACCGTTATTTAGGATTCCTGAAGAGCGGCGGTAGCGATTATTCGATTAATATTTTGAAGAAGGCCGGCGTGGATATGTCCTCTCCGCAACCGATTCGCGAAGCAATGAGCGTATTCGAGGAAGTTATTACGGAAATGGAAAAGCTGACCGCCGGAAAGTAAAACCATACACGATTAGAATCTGGCATTGAAACGATGCTCGGATAAATCCCTTGTCCATGACGGGCAAGGGATTTTATAATGTAGCGGAAGGAGGTGGCATTTTGAAAACACAATGGTCTTTGATTGCAGCTCTTGTTATTGCTTTGTTAACGGCTGTATTCGCTGTCATTAACGTGAAATCGGTCCAAGTAAATCTACTATTTCGTACGGTCAACGTTCCTTTGATTTTACTTATTCTCGGCTGCACTCTTCTTGGAGGGCTTATCGTCGGTTCCTTCGGTATTTTCCGTCAATATAAGCTTCAGAGAGAAATCAAACGTCTGACCACCCAGCTTCATACACTGCAAGAAGAGCACACACCCGTTGTGGAAGCATATGCGGATACGGCCTATGGCACGACGGGTTCGTCCAGCGCGGTGTCTACATCCGACAAGGTTACAGAGCAAACGTTCTCTGACCCTGACCGGTTGTCCAAATGAGGAGGAGCAACAACATGATGATTCACCTGAATGAGAATTATATAATGACCTTTCTGAATCAACTATTGAACACCCCCAGTCCCAGCGGTTACACACATCATGTGATGGAACTGATCCGTAAGGAAGCCGCAAGCCTTGGGATGCCCATAGAATGGAACGCCAAAGGCGGTGCCATCTTGACCCTGGAGGGCCATGAAAAAGACCGTACAGTTGCGCTGAGCGCGCATGTGGATACATTAGGCGCAATGATACGCTCGATTACCAGTCACGGCACCTTGCGGCTGACATCTGTCGGCGGTTTCATGATGAACAGCATCGAGAACGAATACTGCCTTATTCATACCAGAAGCGGACAAACGTATACAGGCACGATTTTGTCGAGCCATCCGTCTGTGCATGTCTATGATGATGCACGCAGCTTTGAACGCAAGGAAAGCCATATGGAGGTGCGGATCGACGAGCTTGTCGAGTCCAAAGAAGATGTGCTCCAGCTCGGCATTGCGGTAGGCGATTTTATTTCGTTTGACGCCCGTCCGGTCGTGACACCCAGCGGCTTTATCAAGTCGCGGCATCTGGATGATAAAGCCAGCGTAGCTGCGCTGTTTGGTTTATTGGAATCCGCTGTACGCGAAAACTGGAAGCCCCGTCATACTGTTAAGCTGCTCATCTCCAACTATGAGGAAGTCGGTCACGGAGCTGCTTACATCCCTGAAGGGGTCAGCGAGATGATTGCCGTCGATATGGGTTGCATAGGCGAGGATCTGAGCTGCAAGGAGACGGATGTATCCATTTGTGCCAAGGATTCTTCCGGACCTTATGATTATGACATGACGACTCGTCTGATTGAGCTGGCCAAGGAGCTGAATATCCCGTATGAGGTTGATATTTATCCGCACTATGGTTCTGACGCTTCGGCTGCGCTGAAAGCAGGTAACAATATCCGTGCTGCGCTGATCGGCCCTGGCGTACACGCCTCCCATGCGATGGAGCGTACGCACAAGCAGGCTGTGGTGAACACTGCTCGTCTGCTTGCCGCTTATGTGACGGTTTAATCCGAACAATGACGACCGACCTGTTCCACTGAGAATAGGTCGGCGAAGGCTTGGCGAAAGGAAATCACAACTATGGATCTGAAGAAACTACGTTACTTTATCGCAGTCGCAGAAGAACTACATTTTAATCGTGCTGCAAAAAAACTGAATATCACCCAGCCCCCCTTGAGCCAACAAATCCAAAGCCTTGAGGAAGAGCTTGGCGTGAAACTTTTGGAACGAACCAAAAGGCAAGTTCGACTTACGTCCGCAGGAGCCATCTTTTTAGAAGAATCCAGAAACATGGTTTCTCAATTGGAAAAATCCATTAAAATGACACAGCTTGCAAGTCAGGGGAAATTCGGACATTTATCCATCGCTTTTGTTGATTCGGCATCTGGCAGTCTGATGGTTAACGCCTTAAAGAAATTCCGGGAGCGTTTTCCAGACGTGAAGCTTACGTTGTTTGAAATGACATCTGCCCAACAACTGAAAGCCATACACGACGGCAAAGTTCATGTGGGCTTCCTGCGCTGGGCAGATCCATCTATACATATCACCTCTCAACTCTACACCAACGAATCACTCATCGCCGTACTTCCCGCAACACACCCGCTAGCCCACCACTTAACCTTGTCTTTACGTTCTTTAGCGGAAGAATCTTTTATCTTGTCTCCACCTCATATGGGAGCGTCTTTTCATGACCTCATATTAGACTTTTGCAGACAACACGGCTTCCAGCCCCAAATCGTACAGGAAGCCGTTCAAATGTATACAATCGTTAACTTGGTAGCTGCTGGTATAGGCATATCCATTGTTCCCTCTTCCGTTTCTGTTTTCCAACGCAGTGATGTCGTATTTCGTTCTTTTCACGAAGATTCTCCGTCCGTCCCACTTTACGCTGCATGGAAAACAGATGCGTATGACGCTGTTCTGACTCGTTTTCTGGAGGTGGTTGAAGAAACAGCTTGTAGTGAGCAATTAGGCATGTAAACTACCATCAGCGCCTAATCTTAACCCGTTTTACTCGGATCAAGTTCAACAACGCCGTTTAAAATACTGTCAATTTGTCTCATAATCTCCCCTTCGAGACGGACACCCGCAGCTTTTACATTCTCCTTCACCTGCTCTGGCTTGGAAGCACCGATAATAGCTGAGGACACTTGCGGGTTTTGTAAAACCCATGCTACTGCAAGCTGTGGTAGCGTCAAACCATTTTCCTGTGCAATCGGCCGGATCAGCTCCACTGCCTGAAGGACCTCTTTACGTAACCATTGCCCGGCCAAGCGTTCGAAAAATGGTGAACCTGCTGTCGTAGAAGCACGTGAACCCTCGGGAAGCGGCTTGTCTACTGCATATTTCCCAGAAAGAATACCCTGTGCCAGAGGTGACCAAACGACCTGTCCAATTCCTTCCTGCTTACAAGCGGGAATCACTTCAGCTTCAATAATACGCCAGAGCATGGAATATTGGGGTTGACTTGCCACGAAGGGGACCTTTAGTTCTCTCGCTAAATCCGCTCCTTGCTTTATCTGGTCTGCTGTCCACTCGCTCACCCCTACATACAAAACCTTCCCCTGACGAACCAAATCGGATAATGCCAAAAATGTCTCTTCTAGCGATACGGTTGGATCAAAACGATGTGCATAATAAACATCAATATAATCCGTCTGCAAGCGTCGAAGGGAAGCATGGCAGGCCTCCATAATGTGCTTGCGGGATAGCCCTTTATCATTCTGTCCGGTACCTGTTGGATGAAAAACCTTTGTGCATAGTTCAATACTTTCACGTCGTATTCCCTTTAAAGAATGACCTAAAACCGTTTCCGCCATCGTTTCTGAATAAACATCAGCGGTATCAAACGTTGTGATTCCTGAATCTAATGCAGCATAGACACATGCTTTCGCCGTGGTGTCATCCACTTGTGCACCGTGGGTTATCCAGTTCCCCAATGCTATCTCGCTTACCCTCAAGCCGCTTTTTCCAAGTTTACGATATTCCATTTTGAATGCCTCCCTTCCATATAAATTTGATTATAGCAAGCAAATTTTAATATTAGAAATATATAATAAACTGATTATTAATACGAAAAACATATTAATTAATTCATTCAATACATTTGCATAATGATAGGTAGCTTCGAGTTTCCAAGTCAGGACATGAGTTGTTTCCACGACCGATGTACTGGAATAAATACGAAAAAACAAGTCTCCAGTGCTTAACGGAGACTTGCTTGTTTAAGTAACGACGGAAAAACGATTCACGCAATATACTTGTTTCGTATTTTAAGATTTGCTTTGTTCAATTTGCTCGGCCAGCTCGTTCAGATAGGTCCAGCGCTCCATTTGATGCTCCAAATGCTGTTCGGCCTTTGTTTGCTCAGCCATAAGCTCTTGTAGTCGTGCGGAATCATTGAAAGACTCTTCCATCTGTCGCTGGATGCTAGCCAACTTCTCCTCAGCCTGTTCGATCAATTCGTCAATTTGCTCATATTCCCGCTGTTCCTTAAAGGTGAATTTAAGCCTGGTTTTGCTAGTCTCCTTAACTGAATCCGAAGCATCCGCAGACTTAGACGTGGAAGACTGAGCAAAAGAAGTACCCGCGGGGACAGGCGGATTCAAAGCGGATTGAGCATTTTTACTGATCCATTCTGCATACTCGCTGTAATCGCCCACATGCACACGTACCTGTCCTTCTCCTTCGAATGCCAGTACCTTGTCTACTGTCCGGTCCAGGAAATACCGGTCATGAGAAACGATAAAAACAACACCCGGAAATTCATCCAGATAGTCTTCCAGCACGGATAGAGTCTGAATATCCAGATCATTCGTTGGTTCATCCAGTAACAGTACATTCGGTGCGGACATCAGCACACGCAGCAGGTACAAGCGCCGTTTCTCGCCCCCTGATAACCGGGAAATGACCGTCCATTGCGAGCTTGGCGCAAACAGAAAACGCTCCAGCATTTGCGCGGCTGTAATAGCCGAACCATCTGCTGTCCGGATCACTTCGGCTTCTTCCTTAATGTATTCGATGACACGCAGCGATTCGTTCATTTCCTGATGCTCCTGGGTAAAATAACCGAGCTTCACGGTCGGTCCCACAATCACACTGCCTGAATCCGGTTCTACGCGCTGTGCAATCATTTGGAGCAGAGTCGATTTTCCGCTACCATTGGGACCCACAATCCCGACCCGGTCACCGGGCACAGCGATATAGCTCAAATCCTGAATCAGCTTACGGGAACCTACCGATTTGGACAGGTGATCCAGCTCCAGTATTTTTTTACCAAGACGCGTCGAGGCTACCGACATGTCTACAGACCCGGAACGGGCTTCCGGCTGCTGATCCTTAAGCTGTTCAAATCGTTCAATACGCGCTTTCTGCTTGGTCGAACGGGCTTTTGCCCCCCGGTGAATCCAGGCTAGCTCATTGCGCAACAGGTTTTGCCGTTTTTGCTCCGAAGATGCTTCCCGTTCCTCACGTTCCGCCTTTAGCTCCAGAAAACGGGTATAGTTGGCCTCATAGCGGAAAAGTCGACCATGATCCAGCTCCAGCATGACAGTTGCCACTCTATCCAGAAAATAGCGATCATGCGTAATCATCAGCAACGCGCCGCGTCTTTTCTGCAAATACTGCTCTAGCCATTCAACCGACTCATTATCAATATGGTTGGTAGGCTCATCCAGAATGAGTAGCTCACAGGGCTGGATCAAAGCTGCTGCCAAAGCAACACGTTTACGCTGTCCACCAGAGAGCACTCCCAGACGTGCCTCAAACTGCGTAATACCCAGCCGGGTCAGTATGTTTTTGGCCTCACTCTCCAACTGCCATGCCTGGAGCGTATCCATTTGCTGGCTTGCCCGCAACAGGCGGTTTTGAAGCTCCTCGCTGCCCGGATTCAGCTCCAGCATCTCCATCGTTTCCGTATATTCGCGCACCGCCTTCATTTCCGGCTGGTTGCCGTGGAAAATATGTTGGAGTACCTTCACCTCGGGGTCAAACTCCGGATTTTGCGCCAAATATTGAATGCGTACACCGTTGTTGACCGCAATATTGCCATCATCCGGTGGCTCCAAGCCGGAAATCACGCGTAAAAACGTCGATTTCCCAGTGCCGTTCACACCGACCACTCCTATTTTGTCACGCTCATCCATGCCAAAGGAAGCATCCTCAAACAGCATTTTTTCGCCATAGCTTTTCGTTATATGTTCAACGGTCATAATATTCATACGGATTCCCTACTCTTCCCCTATTTTGTGATGCATCTTGTTTATTTTAACACAGTCACACCAAATGATTAAAAAAACCGTGATCTGAACGAAGTCAGTACGGTTTCTAGCTTTACAATATCACGATCTGCGTATCCCGCTGCCGGCTTCACAGCCGTACATAAACAAGTTAGTCGCAAATTCAGCCGTCTGATCCACATCGCATTCACAGAAATCTTTATCCAGTAAAATGTCCATTTTGAGGCGCTCCATCATGCCAATGAAAGCCTTCGCATGAAGCTCAGGCTGCTGCACACCCTCCAAAGCCAGTTTGTTTTTGACCATATCGGTATAATCCTGAATAAATCCGCGCATAAACTCCATTAAATCAGGGTCATTGTTCGGGGTCATAAAAAACAACTTGGTATGCTGCTTGCGCTTGTAGTAGTAATGTAAGTGCAGATTTGCCATTCGCAGCAGTCCCTCCTCCAAAGCGCGGTTAGCCAATGCGCCCTGCATTTCAGCCAGGTATTGCTCGCAATCTCTGCGCGTGACCGCTGTAAACAGCTGTTCTTTGCTTTTGAAGTACAAATATACCGTGCCTTTGGCGACACCCGCCTGTTCTGCAATCTCGGAAATCTTGCTTTCATAAAAGCCTTTGGTGCCGAAGACTGTGTAAGCGGCGTCCAAAATGGCCTCATATTTATCTCCATGTATACCGCCCATCTTCGCACCTCCCTGTACTAGAGTATAAACAGAATGCCTGCCAGAGCGACCAGCCCCCCGAAAATCGAACTGATGCTATTCACTCTATCATTGCTCATCCAACGCCAGCCCCGCACATAGACCGTCGGTTGTCCACAGTGCGAGTCTACCTCTACTTCCCGGCCGCAAACCGTGCAGGAACGCATCATTTGCACCGTAGCACCGAGATAGGAATCGGCGAAGGCCCCCGCACTACCAGATATTCCGCCGATCAGTGCCCACAGCCATAGCGGCAAGCCTGGCATTCCTATGGCGTGTCCAAAGACCCATGCTCCTATTCCAATCAGAACTCCCCCAGCCAAGGCCGCAGCTGTCCCTAGAACAGATACACCTCCCGAGGTTCCGGGTGCCAGCACCTTGCCATTCAGTATCGAGCGAGGCGGCTTGCGGCTCAGGCTGCCAAATTCCGTTGCCCACGTATCCGACGTGACTGTAGCCATGACGCCAACAAAAGCCAACTGCCAGGCAACATGAGGCCAGATCGCATAGCACAGGCATAACAGCATACCTAATCCCCCGTTGGCCCATACCTGACCAGCATCCCGATTTCCGGTTTTGGCATACGATTTTTCAAGCTCTGCCTTGCGCTCCTTTTTGAACCTCGACAGCAAGGTCGATGTAATGAAGAACAGGAGCAAGGTCCCGAACCAAAACAGGTTACCTGCACCATAATACACGGTTCCCATCAGCACAGCCGCCGCAAAGCCCGATAAGGTTAAGGATTTTTTATAAAAAGCAGCTCCCGCCACTACTGCAGCGCCAAGCAATCCGATGATCCAATCCATGATATACCCCCACTTTGAAATGAATCTCTCGTTTTTCATTTTTCAGTTCGTAATTTATTGTACAACGCTCTACACTTATATAAAAACCGTGTCCCATGCTATGGCACAGGACACGGCCCTTACATTCTTGCCTGCGGAAATCCCCCCATACTGCCCAACTACCAAGAGAACTCCCTTTTTAACCAACTTAATTGATGCAATCACACGAATTAACTTAACCAATTGTGCAGCTTCCTTGATGGTCAGTTCCCCAAAATAGCTCGAAGCGATCTCCACTCGTTGCAGGCCCTACACCTGCCGGAGTGCCTGTAAAAATAATATCGCCTTCACCCAGTCCATAATGGGTCGCTATGTAATCAATGATATGCTCGATGGAAAAAATCATATCCTTGATATGGCCACGCTGTACTTCCTGCCCATTTTTGAGCAATGAAAAATCCTGCTGCTCCAGCGTGTCCAGTTTCTCTAAAGGCAAGAACGGTGTAACGGGAGCAGAAAATTTGAAACCTTTAGCCGCCGTCCATGGGTGACCCTTTTTCTTGAGAACGCTTTGTACATCACGCAGGGTAAAATCAATACCAAAGGCAAATGCACTCAGAATCGTTTCCGCAGACATACCCGGTTCGTAATTACGGCCTACCACCACGACCAGCTCTGTCTCATAATGAATGTCTCCTTGATCTTTAGGAAGCTCCAGTGTTGCACCATCCAGCGGTACTACCGCATGGGAAGGCTTTAAAAAAATCATCGGTTCTGTAGGAACCTCATTTCCCAGTTCCTCGGCATGCAGCTTATAATTGCGCCCGACACAGTAGACATTACGAATTTCTACGTTCATTACGACCGTCACCCTTCCCGCGTATATAGTCCAATTATTTAATAAATAGATTACGTATATAGTGCCACATCCGGTGCTTGGAATGCAAAAAAACCTGCTCCCAGCGATCCGGCCAATTGGTACAAATCATCAATTCAGGATGTAATGAGGCCAATCTTCGCATAATGCTACGGTCATCCACTGTCCACGCCATGACAGTGATACCGCGTCCGGTCAAGTCTTTCATCAGCTTTCGGTCCAAACGCGGGTAGCCCATGGATAGAAAAGAGCATTGCAGCCCTTCCAACTGCTTTGCCAGATCATCCGGACGAGCATCAATAATCAGCCCGGTACGGATACCTGGAGCCAGCTCTTTGGCCCGACGTAAAGCGGAACGCTCAAAAGAGGTCAATACCACTTCATTCTCCATATCCCGCGCCACAATTTCACGGAGTACCGCCTTCTCCAGCCCCGGATACATATCCCCTGCGGTTTTTAGCTCAATATTGAGCGATACGCGGCCACGACACAGATCCAGCACTTGTGCGAGAGTAGGAATCCTTTCTCCTTGATATTCCGCGCTTTTCCAGCCACCAGCATCCAGACGTTTCAGCTCTTTCCAGTCCGTATCCTTCACTCGACCTGTGCCGTTAGTCGTGCGCTCCAACGTGAAATCATGGATGACCACCGGAACGCCGTCCTTCGACAGTTGTACATCCAGCTCAATCCAGCGCACAAACAGCTGATCGATCGCAAGCTTAAAGGCCGCCAACGTGTTCTCGGGAGCAATTCCCGAAAAACCACGGTGAGCCACGCACAAATGATCCATTCCGGTTATGACCTCCATCCACAAGTGGTAGCCTCAATACAGACCAGCCTCGTGTAAAAGATTTCCTTCGACAACTATCGGGCGGTTACTGAACCGTCTGCGCCTACAGAAACATTAGCCGGTGACATCGCCGCTACTCCTTGCAAAATTTTGCCGGCCTCCGCATCCTTCATTGGAACTGGTTGCCCCAGCTCCGCCCGGTAAGGAGTCAGCTTCATCCTGCAAGCCCCAGCCCGGGTACAAGTTGCCTGAAATATCGCTGTATCCCAGGTGGCTGGTACTGTAGATTTAGAAAAAATAAAATTGCCTGTGCTGTAAGCAATCCATTTGCCTTTATACTGCTCCATCCCCTGTAACACGTGCGGGTGACCTCCAATTACAAGATCTGCCCCTGCATCAACAAAAGCATGCGATAGCTCGGTTTGATGAGGCTCCAATACAGTCACGCGCTCCTTGCCCCAATGGGCAATAATAATAACCAAATCAGCCTGCTTGCGCGCCTCACGAATCGATTTCACGATCGCGGTCGAATCGTAGGCTCCTGCAACACCGGGCTGTTTGGCGCCTGCATTCCAGTTGGCCTCGGGCATAACCCGTGTGGCTCCCAACAACGCAATTTTAATACCTTTACGTTCAAAATAGTGCGGAGCATACGCTTCTTTTGCATTACGCCCGGCTCCGGTATACGCTATATCATTTTCTTTCAAATATTTCAGCGTATCCAGTAATCCGTCTGTGCCCTGATCCAAAATATGATTGTTGGCCAAATTTACAGCGTCTATTCCTGCCGCAGCCAACGCAGTCAACGCCTTGGGAGAAGACTTATACACATACGTTTTATTCAGCGCACCCACGCCCCCGGTTGTAACCGGCGTTTCCAGATTGGCTATCGTCAGATCGTCCTTGCGAAACAGATTTCCAAGATATTGATATGGAAAATCAAATCCGTTCTTTTCCAACCGCTGCTCAACCTTACCGGAAAACTGCACATCCCCTACAAAATGGAGCGTGACTGTCGGTGAAGCTGTTCCATCCGATGCCACGTTCTTTCCCTGCTCCGATTCGTTGGGGTCAGCAGAATTCTCGCTGTTCGATGCCCCCTTATTTGAAGAGCTGTTCGGTGATTGCCCTGCGTTCTCTGAAGATACTCCTGATTCTGACGAGTTGCCTTCGGGAATATTTGTGTCAGACGTTGTCACGGGGCGGCTGTCTGTATCTGTAGCAGTATCAGAAGAATGCTCCGTTTTATCGTCATCAGCTTGCTCGCCTCCATTGGAGCTATCGTCCATTTGTTCATTTGAAACGGCTGTAACGTTCTCTCTTATCGGGCTAGAAGACTGTCCTCCACCCGCAGAATCCGTTTTGGCCTTGTTCTCCTGTTGCAATAGTCCGGCGTTTTCCGCAAGAGAGCTACTCTCCCTGTGTTCAAATATGTAATAATATCCAAAAAGACCTACGATCATAAGCAGCAGGACAAGATTCGTAATGATCCAGGCCTTGCCTATTTTTCGCTTCCTTGCTTTCTTTCGACCTTCATTTTTCTGTGATCTGGGAGGGTACATTCTTCACTCCTTCTATGCTGTTGCATATGCATTACTTTCCTAAAATGATCCGGCGCTTTTGACACCTTCTCCATTATATATCAAAATTTGGTATAAATAGAACCCCTCGCTTGGGATTGCGAAGGGTTCGTTATTCAAGTTGCTCCATTCATTTAATTATACCTGTACCTCGACCGCTTCCCGTTCCGCAGCTTGGACGGCGACAGAGGCCCATTCCTTGGCCTGACGGATACAATCCGGCAAGCCGATAGCATCATAGCCGGCACCCAGAACATACACTCCCGGCATCGTTGTACGCAGTTCTTCCCGCAGATCGGCGATAGCCTGCGGGTGTCCTACCGGATATTGCGGCATGGAGTGGCGAAGACGGGTAATTTCCGTAAATAGTGGAGTCGCCGTAACGCCCATCATGTCCTGCAAATCCTTACGTACCAGCGCAGTCAGTTCATCATCGGGTAGCTCTACCGTTTCTTCGGCTCCAGCACGCCCCACATAACAGCGCAGCAGTACTTTATCGTCCGGACTGGTATGCAGCCACTTGGCGGACGTCCACGTACAGGCCGTCACACTGCGTCCCTCTTTACGAGGAACCAGAAAACCGGAACCATCAAAGACATTCTCGATGTCTTTTTTATGAAAGGCCATGACCACATTCGCCACGGACACGTAATTAACGGCTTCCAGTGCCGCCACCTTTACATGTCCCCGCAACAACGGCGCAGCGGCAAAATTCGGAGTCGTGATAAATAGATCGTCCGCCTCCAACGTCTCCCCATTATCCAGTACAACATGGTAGATGCTTCCTTCACCGTCTGCTGTCTTTGTGAACTCTGTAACAGCAACGCCTATACGCAAATCACAGTCATGCAAGTCATTCAGTAACGCATGTACCAAACTTTGCAGTCCTTGTCGGAAGGTCAGGAAAGCACTTTTTTTCGTGCCTGTATGCGTCTCGGCTGGCTTTCTTCCGGTCATCATCCCGTGAATGAGGCTTCCATATTGCTGCTCTACTTCAGCAAATTGCGGGAAGGTCGCCTGCAAGCTCAGCGTCTTCATATTGGCAGCATATATGCCAGCCAGCAGCGGCTCGGTTACATTTTCCAGCACTTCTTTGCCCAATCGGCGTTCGATAAAATCACCCAAGGCTTCATCACCGGGTATGCGCCGAGGCGGAATAACAAAGTCCATCATGGCCCGCAGCTTGCCGCCCAAAGAGATGAGCCCGCTTCGCAGAAATGGTTGCAGCTCCGTCGGAATTCCCAGTACCAGACCGGGGGGCATCGGATGAAGCTGACCTTCATGCAAAATGTATGTTTTTTTCGCCTCAGGATTCGTGCTTACCAGCTCATGATCCAGCTCCAGCTCTTTTGCCAGGTCGATCATAGCCGTTTTACGGGCCAGAAAGGAATCCGGCCCTTTTTCAATCACAAACCCGTCTTTATGCAACGTTTCGATTTTCCCGCCCAGCACCGGGGCCTTCTCCACCAGCGTAATCCGTGGTGTGTAGCCTGCTTCTTTGTACATTTTACGTGTATAAAAAGCTGCGCTCAGTCCGGTCAATCCTCCGCCTACAATCACAATATTGCGTAGTTTTTGCTCCATAATGTCCTCATCCCTTTTTCCATTGGTCTATGATGACATCGCTAAGCGTCTCCATGTACAATGGATCACTGTTAAGCGAATCAATCCGCTGGAAACGCATATCCAGTTCCTTCGCTAAAGCCTGCGCCTCAATATCCAGATCGTACAGTACTTCTAGATGATCGGAAACGAAGCCGACTGGCGCAGTCAGCACATATTCAACCTGCTCTTCCTTGAGACTATGCATGGTATCCAGGATGTCAGGACCGAGCCAAGGCTCTGCTGTGCGACCTGCACTCTGCCACGTAAACTGCCAGTTGGTGATTCCTGCCTTATCCGCAATTGCTTGCGAAGTAGCCATCAATTGTTCTACATAAGGGTCACCCATCGCCAAAATCCGCTCAGGCAAGCTGTGCGCACTGAACAATACACGTACCTCGTCCCGATTCGCCCCTGCCTCTTCGAAAAGCGCCAGTTTTGCATTCACACGTTCGGTCAACGTCTTGATCAGCTTTGGATGAAGATGATAGCTTTCCACAAACGATATAGCCAGCTCCAGTTCCTGTGCCTTGGCCTGTGCGCGCTTGATATAAGTGCCTACACTCATTACGGAATAATGCGGAGCCAGCACGATACCTACCGCTGTACGGATACCATCTTGCACCATAGCCTCCACACCATCCTCGATGAACGGCTTGGCATGTTTGAGTCCCTGATAGCAGACAAATTCAATATCCGGGTTACGATTTTCCCGATTTAAGGTTTCTTGCAGATTGTGAACCTGACGATCCGTATTTTGACGTAGCGGAAATACACCGCCCAAAATGGCTTCATAACGGTCCTTTAATTCTTTCAATTGCTCCGGGGAAGGAGCGTTACCACGACGAATATGCGTATAATAGGCTTCCACCTGATCCAAACTTTCCGGTGTCCCGTAGGACATAACCAGTACACCCACTTTGGTTTTCATCAGCACATCACCTCTTAACATTTTGGATTGATTACTTCTTTGTCAAAACGGAACGGGAATACTCGTGCACATACTCTGTAAGCTCTCTCAGCTTATCTAACGAAGCTTCTGGAAATAAACCGTGACCCAGATTAAAAATATATCCCGGCTCCAAAATTCCTTCATCCACAATCGTTTTCGCGTACTGTTTAATTACATGTATCGGCGCTGTGAGCACGTAAGGATCCAGATTTCCCTGCACACCAAAAGCATTCCCCAAACGACGGCGTCCTTCAGGTATACTCACCCGCCAGTCCAGTCCGATCACATCGGCTTTTACCCCGCCCAGCAGCGGAAGCAACTCACCGGAGCTTACACCTGGAAAATAAATTTTCGGTACGTCCAGATCGGACAGCTCATGGAAAATACGTGTAATCGTCGGCAGCACAAACGTTTGGAAATCATGAGGCGAAAGCGCCCCTACCCAGCTGTCAAACAGTTGAAATGCCTTGCCGCCGTTAGCGATATGGGCACGCACGTATGTAATAACCATGTCTCCAAGCTTGTCCATCAGCCGACGCCATAATTCAGGCTCTCCGTACATCATGGCCTTAGTGCGGATATATCCCTTGGACGGTCTGCCTTCTATTAAATAACTAGCAATTGTAAAAGGAGCTCCGGCGAACGTAATCAGCGGTACCTCCAGCTCACGGTCCAAAATACGGATCGTTTCCAAAATATTACCCAGATCTCGTTCTACATCAATCGGGCGCAGCTTGTCCACATCCGCCGCAGTACGAATCGGATTATCAATAACCGGACCAATATTTTTGACAATATCAAAATCAACCCCCAGCGAGGCCACCGGATTCATAATATCAGAATATAAAATAGCAGCGTCCACCCCGAGCTTGCGCACGGGCATTAAGGTCACTTCTGCGGCCAGCTCGGGCTGACGACAAATTTCAAGCAACGTGTATTTCTCTTTAATTTTGCGATATTCAGGATCATACCTTCCGGCCTGCCGCATGTACCATACGGGAATATGATCCACAGCCTGCTTGCGGCAAGCGCGGATAAAGGTATCGTTGTAGGTCATGACTTCAGCCTCCAGTTCGAATCGTAACTACTGTGTTTTATTATGCCCTTTTTCAAGAGTCGTAACAACCGCCACTGGCAGACAATTCATGACAAACCCATGACATTTGGATAAAGTTTCAATGAAGTGTGCTATACTAGAGAAATGGCTTTTTTAAAGCTCCGGGAAGTTCTACTTAGGATAAGTAGTTTTGCATCAGCAAGAAATGACAGAAAGGAAGTGAAAGCACATTGAAAACGTGGGAGACGTGGAAAGTCAATCTCATTGTGCTTTGGTTCGGTCAGTTTCTGGTCAATGCGGGTATTACGATGATTACTCCATTCCTCGCCCTCTATCTGGCTCAAGACCTTCATGTGAAGGGAGAACATGATATCGGGCTGTGGGCCGGAGTTATTTTTGCCGCAAACTTTTTGACTTCATTTATGTTCCAGCCTCTATGGGGCAAGCTGGCTGACCGATATGGACGCAAAGCAATGCTACTCCGCTCGGGTTTCGGTATGGCTCTGGTGATCGGCTGCATGGGTTTGGTCACCCATCCGTGGCAACTGTTGGCGCTTCGTCTGCTGAACGGTACGATTTCGGGTTTCAATCCGGCTTCGATTTCTCTGGTGTCGGGTACCACACCCAAAGAACGGACCGGTTTCGCTATGGGGATTATGCAATCCGGTCAGATGGCGGGTACGATTCTCGGCCCTCTGATGGGCGGTTTTTTGGCTGACTGGGTTGGATTCAGACCGATCTTTTACATTACAGGTGCTCTTATTCTTGTAGCCTCTCTCATCGCAATGTTTCTGGTTAAGGAAGATTTCAGCAAAGCCGAAGCTGCACGAATACCGCAAATTTCGGTTCTTGCCGGATTAAAGGAGCTAAGCCATACGCCCCAGCTTCCGGCTCTGTTTACCGTAACGTTCCTGCTCCAGTTTGCCATGATCAGTACGGTATCTTTGTTGCCGTTATATGTGCAAAAGCTGTATGGGTCGGCAGAAGGAATTGCGCTCATTGCTGGCTTTGTTACAGCCATTACCGGCGTATCCAATATGGTCGCTGCGCCGCTGCTTGGAAGATTGAGTGACAAGATCGGGGCACACCGCATTTTGACCCTCGCTCTGCTCGGAACAGCACTTATGCTCATTCCACAGGCTTTTGTCAATCAGGTGTGGCAGCTCGTCACGATTCGTTTTTTCATGGGTATATTTATGGGCGGTCTGCTGCCGAGCGTAAACGCGCTGATTCGCACGTATACACCGGAAGGCATGGAAAGCCGTTCGTTCGGCTTCAATACCAGCTCGCTGTCGCTTGGTAATATGCTGGGCGCTGTCATTGGCGGGGTGCTGTCCGGATTTATCGGCATCGAAGGACTATTCATCATGTCAGGTGTCCTGCTGATCGTCAACATATTCTGGGTACGTATGAAGCTCTACGATCGTAAGCCAGCACCTGATTTCAGGTAAAATAGCCCTCTCGTAAGGGCAACCTTCCAGAACAGACAAGAACCTCCGATCCACAATTTTGTGGACAAGGAGGTTCTTTTTTGTATAGCTACTTTTTGTATAGCTATATAAGTAGTATTACAACCTATTTTACTCGTGCCAATGCCAATCCGTCATAGGCTGGCAAAAGCGTACTAACCAGCCGTGGGTCCGTAGCTATCGTTTCGTTAAAGCGTCTCACAGCCTGTACGGCAGGGCCGTTCTTGTCGGTATTAAGCGTCCGTCCGCGAAGGAAACAGTTATCTCCCGCAATAATGGCTCCTGGATTCGCCAGAGCAATCGCATATTCCAGATACACCGGGTAATTTTCCTTATCGGCATCGATGAAGAAAAAATCGAAGGTCCTCCCCTCTTCCTGAAGCTCCTTCAGGCTGTCCGCTGCAGGTCCGAGACGATATTCGACACGGTCACCGTAACCGTTTTCCTCCATATGTCTATGTGCCAGTGCCGCATACGCTTCTTTCAGCTCCAATGATACAATGCGTCCCTTTTCTCCCAGCCCACGGGCCAGACATAATCCGCTGTATCCGCCTAATGCGCCAATCTCCAGTACCTGCTGCGCGCCGGATACCTCAATCAGAAAGGTAAGCAGCTTCCCGTAAGGATGAGCCACCGATACCTCAGGCATTCCCTCTCCAACAATGGCCTCCCTGATGCCGCGGAGCGCTTCATCCTCCTGTACCAGTTGGTCTACATATTGTTCAGGCGTCATATTGGGTGTAATTTCCACGTTTCATCTCTCCTTCTCGCTTTATCATAACGCAGGTTGAAAGCGATGTCCTTCGTAAATTATTTGCCTTAATTATTTGTCTCTTCGTGTACAATGACCTATACTATAGGGATTGAAACAAGCTTATATGATTATGGGGACGGAGTGAATACGTTTAATGACTCAACTGCAACTAATTGCAACTGCGCCGATGGGACTTGAAGCCGTCGTGGCTCGGGAGCTCAGAGAACTCGGATATGAGGACCTGACCGTCGAGAATGGCCGCGTCGTTTTTTCCGGTGATTATATGGATATATGCCGGTGTAACCTGTGGCTGCGCACATCAGACCGCGTTCTTATTAAAATGGGTGAATTTGCCGCAACCACCTTCGATGAGCTGTTTGAGGGCACCAAAGCTTTGCCATGGCAGGATTGGATTCCTTTGGATGGTGAATTTCCTGTAGAGGGACGTTCGCACAAATCACAGCTTAGTAGCGTACCAGCCAGTCAGGGAATCGTCAAGAAGGCGATTGTGGAAAAGCTCAAGGAAACCTATCACACGGATTGGTTTGAGGAGAACGGCCCTCGTTATGTTATAGAGGTCATTCTCTTAAATGACCGTGCATTGCTAACGCTCGATACGACGGGTCCGGGGCTGCACAAGCGCGGCTACCGCAAGCTCGTAACGGAGGCACCGCTCAAAGAGACTATGGCTTCGGCTCTTATTCAGCTTAGCCGCTGGACCCCGGATCGACCATTCTATGACCCGTGCTGCGGTTCCGGTACTCTGCTGGTAGAAGCAGCAATGCAGGCATGGAATATTGCCCCGGGATTGAGACGTACCTTTAACTCGGAGGACTGGCCTGTCATTGGTCGCGAGCTTTGGGATCAAGCTCGTGACGAAGCGATGGATTTGACCCGCGATGACATTCCTTTCGAGATTGCAGGCAGCGATATTGACCCGGGTGCCATCGAAGTCGCAGAGGCAGCTGTAAAGGCGGCAGGCTTCGCTAAAGATATCTCCCTAAAGGTAATGCCTGTAACGAAAGTCAGACTTGAAGGCCAATATGGTGTGATGATTACCAATCCACCCTATGGTGAGAGATTGAGCGAGCAATCCGAGGTGGAAAAGCTGATCCGTTCACTCGCACGCACGGCAGCGGAAATGAAGACATGGTCCTTCTTTGCTATCAGCTCCACCAAGCAATTCGAGCACTATTGGGGACGCAAAGCCGATAAGAGACGCAAGCTGTTTAATGGCCGGATCGAATGCCAATACTATCAGTATCTGGGCCCTCTACCGCCGCGCCGCAAAGATACTCCGCCGTTGCAGTCTTAAATAGATGATGCCCAGGCCAGGAAGCGAACCATCCGTTCGCCTCCTGGCCTGATTTGTGCTGTTCATAGGATAAAAATGTGGCTTTCCCCTGCTGTACTGGAAGGAAAATGCTGTATTTTCTTTACTTAATCATTGAAATGCGCGGGATGAGCGCTATAATAATTAAAGGCGATTTCGGTTTTAACATTACGTTAATATGTAGTTTATACTAGCCGAACATTTATGCCGAAGGGGGTAAAGTGTTGGTTATTCGCACGGCCGGTGCAAATCGCACTGGAAACATGTTCAGCAGAATGCTGCTGTCCCGATATTTTGGGTTTGGTCTGTTTTTTGTACTTATGATTGGCAAGCTCGTTCTGATCCACCATAACCTGCATGCCCAAAATATTGACATGAATCCGCTGGATTATGTCATCGCTATCGGTTCGCTCCTGCTTGTGAGTTTTTGGACCCTATGGCTGTCAAGGCGCGGACGTTTGGTCGCTCTTGTAGTGCTCGATATTTTGCTTACCGCTCTCATTTATTCTGACATGGTTTATTATCGGTATTTTCAGGATTTCATTACGATCCCCGTCTTGCTTCAAGCTGGACAAGTTGATTCCTTGGGTGGAAGTATCGCATCTCTGATGTACTGGTGGGATCTTTTCTTTTTTGCAGACTGGATACTGTTCATTCCGTATGTGATGTTCATGGCTTCCTTACGGCGTCGGTATGTAACAAGTGATCCTTACTTCAAAACGTCCCGCCGCTCATTCACCAAAAGCTTTCTGCTTCGCTTCTCCAAAGGAGCGCTGGCCTTCCTGATCGGCTACATTTTTACCTTTGGACCGATTAAATATTATACGTCCACGTGGGCAACCGGCATATTCGTCGGTAACTGGTGGTCGATGGCCCTGTACAATGTAACCGGGCTGATCGGATTTCACGGGTACGACATTTACCGCTATAGTCAGGATCATCTGGGATCCCAGCCTACGCTGGCTCAGGCGGAGTCCGATAAGGATAAGGAATGGTTTAATCAGCATCAAAAGCTGCTCCAAGTGAAAAATGACCTATCCGGCAAGTATAAAGGCAAAAATGTGATGGTCATTCAAGCTGAAGCGTATATGAACTTTTTCATCGGCAAAAAAATCAACGGTCAGGCCATTACTCCTAACTTTGACAAGCTGACGAAGGAAAGCATGTATTTTAACAATTATTATCACCAGACTGCGCAGGGCCGTACTTCGGACGCGGATTTCTCTACACATGCTTCTCTGCATCCGCTCCCTACAGGCTCGGTATTCATCCGTTATGCGGACCATAAATTCGATACGTTGCCTTCTATTCTAAAAGATACTGGCTACAGCCCTAATGCATTTCACGTATACGACAGCAGCTTCTGGAATCGCTATACAATGTATAAGGCAATGAACTATGACAAGTTCTACAGTAAAAAGGATTTTGAGATAGATGAGCCACTCGGCTGGTCACTGGGAGACAAATCCTTCTTCCGTCAAACGCTCAATGATCTCACCACTGAAGTAAAACAGCCGTTCTACGCCTATATGGTCGGAATTTCGAGCCACCACCCGTACAATCTGCCACCAGACGCCGTGGATCTGGACGTTGGTGAGTTTGAAGGGACCATGTTCGGAGACTATCTGAAATCCGTCCATTATGTGGACGAAGCACTAGGCGAGCTGGTCGATCAGATGAAGAAAGACGGATTGTGGGATAATACGATCCTCATGTTCTACGGGGATCACGACAATTCTATTAAAGATAAGGCACTGTATGAGAAATTTCTGGGTAAACCACTCACAGATCTCGACATGCAAAAAATCATGAACCAGGTGCCACTGCTAGTACATCTTCCCGATGGAAGCCGCGCGGGAACTTACACTGAACCGGCAGGACAGCTTGATCTGACACCTTCGGTGATGCATCTGCTTGGCATTTCAACGAAACCGTATTACTTTATGGGTAATGATCTGTTCAGCGAAAAGCCTCGTATGGTCGTGCTGCGCAGTGGCGCTTTCACTGATGGTCGTGTGTACTACATTCCATCTGAGGATGGCACGTTCTCCAAAGGAACTTGTTACAACCTCACCACAGGCCAGCCTACGGATGTGAACGCCTGCGGACCGGGGTATACTGAAGCACTCAATCGGTTGAACATTTCCGATCAGGTGATCACATATGATCTCATTCGCCAATGGGAACCGGAAATCAAAGAAGTCACTGCGACTCCTTCGACATCCAATTAAATTTTCTGAGGAAGGTTGCTTACACAGCACTCTTCCCAGATTCCCGGAAAGATAATACCAACAAGAAAAGGCCCGATCAAGCAGCATATGCTGATGATCGGGCTTTTTGTATTCTTGAGCTAGTAAACCGCGCTCATTTACATTTACGAATGCTTATGGGCGCAATGCTTTTTTGGCTTGCTCCAGCCGTTGTGCTTCTTCACCAAGCATTTCCTCAGCAACCTCTACCGCATCGTCGCCAAGGCTGTCCTTCGCCTGCTCTAAAGCATGCTCCGCATGAGTACGGGACTGCTCCGCCTGCTCAATCAGTTGCTCAGCCGGATGTGACAGTGCCTGAGAAACGGCATGGTGAAGCTTGTCTACCGAGTTTTGCGTTTGGGCCTCGACACTGTGATTGTCGAGATTGGAATCATATTGGGCCATGAGTCACTCCTCCTTCTGGGCAGTGGTCTGCATCCATTAGCATGGATCAGAAGAAGGGGAACTATACAAAGCTGTGAATGCTGCGTACTGGAATTATTTTATAAAACGCGCAGCCTTCTCCAATACTTCATCCTCTGTAGCTGCACTTATATAACGTCCGTTCACATATACAAACGCCCGCTTTCCACAAGGACCGCAATACGATTTGCAACCGATTTTGATCTCCGCATCCGGTGCCATCTTTTGCAGCTTGGGCAGGATCGTTTTCAAGCGAATATGATTGCATTCATCACATACGCGAATATCATTGGCCATCTGTCATCCCTCCGTGCTCCGGCTTAGTGGTCGCCGTGATTACCTTGGGAAGGGTTAGTAATGACAAATCCTTCTTCGGGGAAGTATAAGTAATCAATTTTTACACCATCCAGCAGCGGCTGGCCGTTTTCCAAAATAACATCAATGCCTTTATCTGTAGATACGACGGTATCTGTTTCTTTAGGCGTGTCCAAATCCAGCCCGTAATGAGCATGGTCTCCATGGGAATGAGTAATGACAACGCGCAGGCTCTTCCCTTGGTTTTCTTCTTTATCCAATTCAAGCTTCAATACTTTAGCTGCGTTGCGAGTAATTTTGCAATTCATCAACTTCATCTCCTTCATATTAATCAAATGAAGTGTGGTCCATCGGAGTATGAATATCCGTGCCACACAATTTAACAGGTAAATTCAACAACTACAAATAGCCTCTATACTAGAAAGGCAATATTCCTATTGTAAAGAAAATGGCGAAAAATCGCAATCACGAAATTCATAAGCTTTTATTCCTACTGGACACGTACGTGCTGCTTCTCAAGCACATCGGGATATTTACGTTCAGCGCGGGTCACAAACCAGTTCATCAGCAGCAGCGTCACCCCAATGTCGTCAATGGGCATAAATGGCATGACATCTGGCAACACCCAATAGAGCAATACAGGGACGGCAAACAGCAATTTTTCACCCAATGGAATCTTCGACGAAGTAATAAACCGGGGCATGCGACGAAACACATGTGACCATTGACGGAGAGACAGTAATCTTTTCCACTTCATAGGTTGTTCACTCCATTTCCAATGCTCCTAAGTATATATACCCCATTGAAGGGACATGTAAGAGGAACACTTGTAAAACACGTGCTCCTCCTAATACGTGCTGATAAACCATGGAGTTTCAGGCTAACCCTTTTACTATGAAAGCACCGTTGCCATTAACATGCCCACCTCTGCCGCAATATCGTCATAATCACGCATAGGCAGCGGATTTACACCCAGCCCGACTTCAACGGTAAAACCCGGTTTTCCAAACCGCTGTATAAACCAATCCTTATATCCCGCATCGCTGCCCCCCAGCTTTACCGCCCGGTATCCTGTTGCAGCCGCCAGCCGTGATGCCCAATCCCGACTCTCCTTTGGCTCCAAATCCCGGTAATTCCAATAGATTTCCTGTCCCTGACTGTGTATGGACAACACCATATCAAACTGTTCCCGCTCCGTCAGATCGACAAGCGCTTTAGCCTCCGGCTCAGACAAAGGCGCAGGGCCCGCATAATCCCTTCTGGACGGGCTTGTTTTACCGCGTCTGCGTACCTCTTCCTCCCAATACGCCGGAAACTGATCGTTAAGGTCCACACCGCGAATGTTAGCCTTCCATCCACGATAATCAGCACGGCCTTCATTCCACTTTCTTAAGTCATGGTACAGGGGATGAGACGGAAGGACACCTTGTTGAACCAGTTCCACCCCATCTGGATTGACCATGGGCACTACCCATAAAGAAGTGCGGTATAGCCAGGTTTGTGGAGAAACTCCATATATCCATAGAGGAGCCTCGCCTTGATCCTCACGCTCATCATGATGCTCCCCACCTTTATTTCCATTCGTACTGTCGACTCCTTGCGCATATCGCTCTACAAAACGCAGCAAACATGGTGTCGTCAGCCATTCATTGGCATGTACAGAGGCGTTGACGTGAATTTTCAGCGGGCCCCGTCCAATGCGTACATAGGGGATATCCTTCCCCATGACACTGGTGCCGATGCTGCCCACTTCAATAAACGGATACCTTTGAGCCAGGGCCGCAAGATCTTCTCTCAAGTCCTCGTATCCATACTCTCCACGCAAACGTACAATCTGATTCTGATGGTTTTCAGGTATAATAATGGTTTTTCCTTCCACAAAATCATGCTCCGCAAGTTCGGGATTGACCTGCCGCAGCTCATCAAGCTCCATACCAAACTGCTTGGCAATCTGTCTGGCATGCTCAGCGGCCTGAATAACGTATTTACGATCCATTGACGGACGAATGTACAGCACTTGACCACAAATCAGATAGGGTTGCGCGGCAGTCCACGGATTGTCTGCCATCAATGTATCTGCCGATAATTTAAAAGCCGAGGCGACCCGGTGCAAAGTATCTCCTTTTTGTACGATATATTCCCTCATCTTCTACGCCCCTTCCATCTGTCTTACTGCATGTTATGCAGACGCGGCGTGTCTTGATGTAACGAATACCAAAACAGCCGATTCTTTTGTCCAATGACAAAAAAATCGGCTGCCTCATCAATCCAGATTGGTAACCTGCCAAACAACAGGCGTTTGACGAATTTGCTCCCCAAGCCACTGTGCGGCAATGCTCTGGAACATTTCCGGATCACCGGAACAAAAAAGCTGATGCACAGGGGTTTCATCCCCGGCCTCTAACTTGCCCTTGTTATACAAAATCGTACTCGTCTCACGAGCCGTTTCGTCTGCTGAACTAATCAGCTTCACGTTAGGGCCCATCACTTCCTGAATCGTTTCCTTCAAAAAAGGATAATGCGTACAACCGAGAATCAAACAATCAATCGGGTACGCTTGAATCGGCTTCAACGACTCCTCTACGACCTCTGATGTTGTGTCTGAGCGGAACAGTCCCTGTTCCACCAAAGGAACGAGAGCAGGGCAGGCATGACTCAACACGTCTACATAGGGGGATAGTTGCTTCAGCGCAGCCGTATAGGCTCCGCTTCGAATCGTACCGACAGTCCCAATCACCCCGACATGCCCGGTGGCTGTTGCGCTGATTGCAGCACGTGCCCCAGGGTGGATGACTCCGATCACCGGAATGGATACCTTTTGGCTAATATAATCCAATGCCGCGGCTGTTGCCGTGTTGCAGGCAATAATAATGACTTTCGGATCAAATTGAATCAGAAAATCAACCATTTGCTCTGTAAATTTCTTAACCTCTTCCGATGGCCGGGGTCCATACGGGGTGCGCGCAGTGTCTCCAAAATAAATGATTTTTTCCCGTGGAAGCTGACGCATGACTTCTTTAACTACCGTCAAACCTCCTACACCGGAATCCAATATTGCAATCGCTTGCTGCACGTACACACCGCTTCCTTTTTTGTTCAAGTATGAGTCGTTCCCTCTCGGGAAGCTATCCGTTGCTACATACCTTATGTTGTATTCGAGTAAAAGGTACCCCCAAATATTACTCGAAAAAGGGAAAGCCATCAACAAAGAGGCTTCATCCCAACAGGAGAAGCCTCAAAGCGAATCCATATTCAGCTATATTATATTCATTTAGAGCTGATTACAGAGAATCCTTTTTCGTATCTTCTTGAACAGGAGCAGATGAAATGCTGACTTCGGGAAGAACTTCACTTTTTTTACGAAATTGTCCGATTTCATGAATGACCGCTGAGGCCGTATCCTTAATTTTATCGGTATACTCAATAGAGGCGTCTGTAATTTTCCCCGCCAGTTCCTGCCCTCTATCACTGACAAGACGGGCCTGATCCTTTATGTCCTGACGCAGATCACGACCTGACTTGGGGGCAAACAGCAGCGCAGCGAGCGAACCGGCAATGCTACCTGCTACCGCACCACGGATAAAGCTTTTGTAGTATTCTTTCATCATCATCTCTCCCTTATGCCCGGGCGAATGCCCATCTGTTAATGCATTATAAGCACGGAGAGCTTGTCATGACACAGCGAACAAGCCATGAAAGTACCTACATTTTTCGGGACCGGATACGATACAGGCAGCAACGTCCTCCATCCGCCAAGCAATCCTCACGAACAACCTCGGCATCAAGCAGCTCCTCGAACATTTGCTGCTCACATTCACAAGCCTTGCGGTAACGGCCTGCGATTTGAGAAATCGGACAATTGTATTCCACAATAGAGTAGCTCCCGTCCTCTTCTTCCCGCCACTCCGCCATATAACCGGAGGCGTTCTGAATACCGGAAAGCTTTTCCACACGTGAAGCCAGCGTGGTCTCGCGCTCTATCTGAGGGGCGTAACGCTTCATCATTTTGCGTTTTCTGCCGTCAAACAGAGAGTAAACAGCTTCCATTCCCCGCTCTTCATCCAGTTCCTCCAGCAGCTCCAGCAACAAATGATCATAATTTCGGGGGAACTGCTCACTTCCCTGCTCACTTAGACTGTACAAAAACGTCGGACGTCCCATCGCCTGCCGCACTACTGTAGCGACGATGAGACCATCCTGCTCCATCAATTTGAGATGCCTGCGCACCCCCATTTCAGTAATGCCCAATTGAGCTGCCAAGCTTCCGACGCCCACAGGTCCCTGGGTTTTCAATAGTGTCATAATCATGCGCCTGGTGGGCATTTCGGGTACGATATGCTTATCCGTCACTTTAGCCTTTACACTCCCTCGGGCTGCTGACCCAATTCCTTATTTAAGTAGTCATGCACACTGGATGCAAAACGCTCCAATAGCTCGGGCAGCTCAGGTGTAAGCGGATGAAGGCTCGTCCGGTCCCAATGGAAATACTCCTGCACCAAGGGTTTCCGCAAAGCTACCAGCTCCAGCAGCGGATTAAACACGGTATCATCCAGTACACCCTCTTCATGAATGATACCAATAATATCCTCATAGCTGCTGGCATCGCGCATAATAAATCCGTCAATGATATAGCTTCCTACGTCCGTCACCGTTTCAATCGCCAGATGAAGGCAGCGCTCCTGCACCAGCCCCTGCAACAAATCTCCGTTCCAAGCGGCCGATATGCGGCGGAGTCCTGCAACAATGTCGGTAACGGCCCCTAGCCGAAGCTCAATTTGCTCCCGGTTGACATAATACAAGATCCTGCACCTCCCGTAACCGCTTCAAATTTCATAATCAACTGCGATCGATACATCCTTCACTTCATTCATGTGTACAATGATCTCCTGATGCACAGGGTGTACCTGATACGTTTGCAAGTCCTCCAATGTTTCGACTACAGCCGTAAGGGAAATATCATAAGATCGTTCCGAACGAATCACATCCGTACCTATTTCGAGTGACAGAAGTTCTTTGATTTTACCGTTCATGCTGCGCAAAATGGATGCCGTATGCTCAATGCTTTCAGGGGAGCGGTCTTTCAATTTGAACAAAACAATATGTTTAATCATACGTATAGGCTCCTTATCTTTTAAAATGTTCTCTTCAAAATTTTATCATAACGCCCCACATACGGAAAGAAGCTTTATAATTCTAGCGATCTTTTCCACCATCTTTCCCACCAGACTCCTTGTCCTTCAGCAGAGCAAAAAAATTCTTGAGCTTTGGTGGAAGTGGCAAGCCCATGCGTGAGCAGTTTTCTGTAATCGAGATTAATTCGTTGGATAAATAAAAATACGTCGCCGCCCCTTTCATGATTTCGGTGCCCATCAGGAGATCCATATGATGTGCCAAAGAAATCACCATCAGCATCAAAGCCTTTCTCGTCAATCCCCAAAAACCGGCTTTGCTGCTCAAGCCTTGTCCAGTCTTAATCGCTGCGGCAACTCCTGTCACATAATCAACAGCCATCGCAACTGTGAACAGCACCATCAACTGATTCCAGCCGCCAAATGCAAATGTTATAATGGCACCTGTGGTAGCACAAAACATACTAAACATAGCCGGGTTAATATTCATACCTGTTCCTCCTCTCGGGGCGGTTACTGCAATATATGCAGCGACGTGGCAACCCGTAAAGTCATATGACCTGAACAGGGATATGTAATTCATAGATTCATATAAAATTTATGGGCAACGTAATACTTGTTTATCCAACACGCCTGATTTCTGCTTACCGCTTATAAAAAAACAGACCCCCCTCTTCAAAAAATAAAGTAGGGTAGCCTGTTTTTCTGACAGCTATTCAATTAACGATGATCATTCCAAAAATTAAGTGGAGTCAGATTGCCATTCAACGGCTCGAACGAATAACCTTCCTTCTGCAAAGCTGCCATGATCTGTGGAAGCACCTTGATCGTAGATGGCTTATCATGCATAAGAACGACAGGTGTTCTGCCTTGTTTCTTCAATCTTTTAATATCACGCAGAACGCTCTGTTCAAAATGCTCTGGATTTTTGGTATAACGCCAATCGTTGGAATCTACATTCCAATCCCAAATATGATAGCCTGCACCCGTCAGTTGATCACGGAATGCTTTATTCAAATAAGGTTTGCTGCCATAAGGCGTACGAATTAAAGAAGTGCGTTGCCCTGTTGCCTGGAATAAAATCTCATTATCCTGATTCATTTCTGCAAGCGCCGCTGCCGGAGAAGCATAGATTTTCTTCACCTGGTGCGTCATCCCGTGCAAGCCCAAACCATGACCCGCCTCTACCATTCTCTTCATAACTGCACTATGTTGACGAATTTCCGGTCCCAACATGAAGAAAGTCGCCTTGGCATTATATTTATCCAAGATATCCAACAGCTGTGAAGTATGGGCTGTAGGACCGTCATCGAAGCTCAAATAAATCGTACGGCTTGATGGGGAAGCGTTCCCCTTAGTTCCTGTATTGCCAGATTTTCCTGGCTTCACAGCAACATACTGTTTAATTTCTGCGGCAAATTTGTTCAAAAATTGTGCATCAGACAAGCTTGCATTCGCATTCTGAATCCGGTATACATTGCTTGAAGGTATCGTGATGGTAAAACCGAAGGCATCCGCCAATGTGCGAATCGGCACCATCGTACGTCCTCCGCGCTCAAAAACATCACCCTTGGTCACATCCAGCGTAAAGCTGCGATTATGTCCCGTCAACTGCAATGTACGTCCGCTGACCGAAGTCGAAATCCCCATCTTTTGACCTAATGTAACGATAGGTACATACAACTTGTCATTTTCCATCACCGGCTGAATCGTATTAGAATCCAGTAATACATCATTGACTCCCAGCAAAGGAGTCTTCGCTTGCGCACTTGCCGTATTCGTATGTATGCCCAACAGACCCAAACAACAGATTGCCATCAAACATACAGCCATCCATTTTACATTCAAAAACTTCATTACTTACACCATCCTGTGCTGTATTTTATATGTGCGGGAGCTATCTCTAGCTTGTCTATGAAGTTATACAGACATGACGGTATAGACATGGCAATATAGACATTCACTAAACATATAGAACATAAACGTATCTCAACTTTTTGAATCGGAACGCCTTTCCGTCCCCCCCTATATATATTAATAGATTACCAGAGTATAGTATGTAAATATAGTGAAACAATTCGACAACAATCTCGCAATCTCCCCGACCATCGAGATTACAAAGTTGTGAATAAATTAGCTGAGTTAAAATGCAAGCGATTAATAAATTCTTTTAGTAGAACTAGAGCTTATAAAACAAGCCTTTCATGAATTTTGTACTCAGTATTAAGTGGCTATAACAGACCACTCCCCTTTACAGTCATACAATAATTATTGAAACTTCATTAAGACATTCTTCTGAAAATAAGATAACTTCTTTTTTTCCGAACCTGCTCTTATTTTCATAAAAAAAGAAATCCCCTAGTCTTAATTCTCCTTATTGCTTCCAAGTTGTAGAGAACTCCTTCACCATCAATTGCATTATACTCTGCAATTAAACGTGACTCTACGGCAATAGTTTTAAATATATTTAATTCAGCTTTATGGCTGTACCCATTGTACTCTTATACTTCCCTATTATGAAATTCCCATATTCAATTCATCTGCATAAAATAACCCAATGAGTCCAATGCAAATGAAAAACCTTGAAGGAATTTATCCCTCAAGGCGAATTTGGCTTTACTCTGAACCAAAAATCTCTACTCTTTCACAATGTATAATGTTCTTCTGGTTAGTATAAAATATTCCGCCTTTAGTCGTAGGCATAAATTCTTGCCCGCTCGGGTCAACATACCCCAACGGATTATTCGCAACGCATGCATACAAGTTTAAGCTTTGCGGATCTCTTATCTCACCTTGACACGTATCCTCGCCATTTTGCGTACGTCCGATGATGTTTTTATTCCCATCCCGCTCATAACCAAATTGGTGCAGCGCTGTACTGTCTTGCTCCACCGTAACCCCAGACAAGTCCAGTCCGTTATAGCTGAATCGCGTACTCAGTCCTCTGCTTGAAGACTGACCTTTCAGCAGCCCGTTAGGGGCATAATCAAACGTCATGCTATCCAGTGATCCGCCCGCAGCAGCACTCGCCCCTGCCAAACTCTGCTTGTTGTACTCGTAGGTTATTTTCGTGCCGTCCGGGTATTTCAGTCCGGTCAACGACCCATTTGCTGGATCATAGGCATACGAGGTCGTTCCCTGCCCATCTGTCATGCTGGTTCTGCGTCCTGCACGGTCATAGGTATAATTGGTTTTAAAATCCGGTCCCGCCGCTTCGGTAACCAGCCCACCATAATATTTATTTACAATAACATGAAGTAAGCGCAATTAAGGACTGATAATTAAAAAAGACCACAACACGAAACTATATCGCATTGTGGTAAAATATTCAAAAATCCTATTTCAATATTTGCGCAGTCCCCGCCTCTACATCAATTAGAAAAACTCTGGGATCCATACCATACCTCCCATTATTATGTTCGTCCAGTGTAGACAACTCGTATTGATTCGGTACATATGTCGGTTTTAAAATACCCCAAGCCCAGTCCTCGCTACCTCCACCTGAATAGCCCTCATTTTCCTTTCTAATTGAAATAGGAATATTTTTTTCTTCTCCTGTTGAAATATTTTTTAAGTGTAATTGCTCCCTACAATTCCTCTGGAAAGGATTAATTAAATCAATACGATATTCATATTTTTGATCTGAAGTTAAGCGTACTGGATCACTATCAACATTATCATATAGCCATCCTCGAGTGGGAGTTCCATCTACTAAATAATAAGAAAAAAACAGTAAAGATGCCATCAATATTGCTGACACCACATATTTTATTCCACTAAATGGGGCCCATCCCTGCCAAATATACGTTAACGATATTAATACAATTATAATTGACGGAACTCCAAATAAAACCATTGTAGCGGTTCCCAAGATATCATGTCCATGTTGAAAGCCCCCCGTTGAGCCTAAAATAAACCATATGAAAGCCGCTATATTTATAAGAATAGGTATCATCCATATTATTTTGAACCAGATAGGCATTTTCATTTCCTTCCCTCCAGTCATTAAATTCTCACTAAAATGATTCCTCACATTGTAAAATAACTGATACTGATACTTGAATACCTCAAATACTTACCTTATTTAACAATAAATAAAAACTAGTATTTTTTAATATCAATATTTTCCTTCGTTAGTTGTAATCTTGACAAAGCAAAGAAAAAGGTGGCAACTTTCTGCTGCCACCCTCCAACTTAATATAAAGTTAACAAGAAGTCATAAACCTCTCCATCCAAAGTAAGGAGTAGCCTATATTCACCTACCACCTTCCCTTTATATTCAATTAGTAAATAAGAAATGACATGAACATAATCAAGCACCGGAAAATTATCCAACATTAAAGCAATTTTTTTTAGATATACATCCAAATATTTATCATCATAATCTCCAAAAAACATGTGAAACTCTTCTGCTTGTTCTTTCATATAATTATCGAAGTTTAGAAAGAAATTTTCTAGAGTTCTTTTTTCAACCTGATGATTAACTATCCATTCCTTCAGTTTCCCAACTTCCATCAAACACAAACCTTCCCTAATTAATGTGATTTAACAAATTTGGTAAATATAATATGGCCCGATTTTTGGTCAAGATTACCGTATACTCTTGCATTTCCATATTTACCAACTACTTTAATTTCATATTTATAATATGTGCTGCCTATTTTTTCTCCACTACCAGATAGTGCCTTTATACCATTATCACTCTTAGCACTATTTACAAATCCTTTTTTCATAGCATTTGAGAATTTATTAGCGGCTTCTTTTCCGAATGCATCCTGAATATCAGTATAGGTATCCCTTTTTATCCAAGCTTGCACACAGTTAGTGTTATGAACCCAGATATTAAGATCACTAACAAAATACGTATGGAACTCATCGACTGTCATATTGTAAACTGTGACGTGCTTCTGTTCCAGTTCAATGCTGTCTACCTTGAGTGTATTCCCGTCACTCTGAACAAGCAAGTCACCGGGTTTGAGGTCTTTGACGAACGTCCACCCTTTACCTTCAACATAAAACGGATGATTGAAGGTTGATTCATGACTTGGTAGCCCACATGGATGTTATAAATCTCATCCGTCTTATGGTTAAACGTTGCCGTAACCTCTTTGTAAGCTACGTCGCCAGTCGCTTCACCCTTGGAAAGAAGCTTATCACCGACTTCAATGTCTTCGATATTCTTCTCCCCTTTGTTAGTTATAAACTTGGTTCAGGGAAGAAAGAAGGTAGCAACTATTTCAGCTACTGCGATTGTATCATTAGCTTGCCGCCGTTCAGGTATAGCGATAAGACGGTATTCGGTTTTGTTCTTCAACATGCTGTAAAGGATGTTGACTAGCTATCGCATAATGCAGATGATTGCCTGTTTCTTTTTTTATCTGATGATTTTACGTTATAACGGGGGTGGAACATTAAAATAAAAGGGTATACTATTCAAGACTATACACGTGCCTACAGCTATATTAGAGAAATATTATACGAGGGTAATGAATGTTAAGTTCGATTCTAGGCTCATTCGATAATAGGTGCAGGTGAAAGGAAGACCTTGAGGATAATTCCTCAAGGTCAGAAAAATCAATCCAGTGAAAAATAATCATCATATACTACACCATCAAGAGAGAAAAACAATCTGAACAGCCCAATCGTTCTGGAATTATAAATAATTGGGATGTACGTTACAACATGAATTGATTCATATTCTGGATAATCACTAATCATCAGTGCTACTTGTTGTACTTTAATATCCAAAAACTGTTCACTAAAAGAATTAAAATAGATTTTAAACTCATCTGGAGATTCTTCCATATAATTATTAAACGCAATCCAGAATCCCTCTATTGAACGATGTTCGATATTGTTATTAATAATCCATTCTCTTAATTCCCCGACATTCATAATTATCAACACACCTTTTCTAATGCTTTCCTTTGTCAAATTTGTTAAATATAATTCGATTTAATTTCGCGTCATAGTTACCATAAACCCTCCAATCTCCATACTTACCTTTTATTTTAATTTCATATTTAAAGAAAGAACCTCCTACCTTAACCCCATCTCCTGAAAGGAGTTTGATTCCATTTGCCCCTTGTCCACTAACTAACCCCTTATTCATAGCATCAGTAAACTTGTCTACTGCATCTTTACCAAACTTATTACGAATTTCATTGTACGTGTCATGTTTTATCCATCCAGTACCACAACTGTTATGCGTCCAAATTCCAAGATTCGATACAAAGTACGTATGGAAGTCCTTTACCATAAAATTGTATACAGTAGCATGTTCCTTCTTAACCTCAATTTTCTCAATGTCTAATTCCTTGCCAGCCGAGGTTGTAAGAATATCGCCCACCAATAGGTCTTTGGATTTGACCCAACCTTTGCCGACAATCCAAAACGGATGCTCGTCAGTAGTCGTTATGATTTCGCCGCCGACAGTAATATTATATGTTTCCTTAACATCACGTTGAAAGAGCCATTCAACTTCCTTGTAAGCCATTTCTCCTGTCTCATCGTCTTTGGCTAGGACTCTATCACCTACCTCAATGTCCTCAATCGGTTTCTCCCCTTCATCTGTTTGAACCTCCGTACCCGCTGTAAAGCAATTACATTTACTTATTATATCTTTTGCTGTTTTGCCCGCACCGGCACCTTTACTTTTAGTCACTTTAGCTATGGCAGGTCCTTCTACAAGGGAACCACTTACAAAACTTGCACACTGTACATCATAGTAACAACCCATAACAGCATCAGATATACCTGATTTATCCCATGTAATCCGAGTCGCGCCTTTAGGATACCATGTCCCTTGTTTTACTCCTGCAGCGTAAATAGACCGACCAAAATTAATGGAAATGGAATCTGAAATATAGTCTGCATTTTTACCTGAGCCACTGCAATATCCAGGGTGAGAATAATATTTCCCCCTAACCGTCGCTGTACACCAATTCCCAGTTGGATCACTGTTAGTCAACGGATTATTATGCACATACGTATATCCATTCAAACTTAACGGCTCGTTTATTTCTCCCTGATACGTATCCTCGCCCATAAAACGCGCTGTGCCCGGATCATACCAGCGGGCTCGCAAATACTGGAGTCCAGTCGTGTCGTCCCAATACTCACCAGCATAGCGCAACACGTTCGGAACAGTCTCTTTCACCGTCTTCGGGCCGCCCCAAATGTCGTAGCTGTAGCTGTTCAGCTCCTTGCCCGCACTATCACTCAGGCCCACCACATCCCCGTGGCCGTTCAGTTGGTAATATTGCAGCTGTCCGCTGGCCTTGTCCTGTCTCGCCCACAGTTGACCGGACAAGTCATACACATAAGCATACGTGATCTTCGCCGCTCCACCTTCGACCTCAGCTTCCGCCATCAGCTTCGCTTCTTCATCATAGTAATACCGGGTCGTTTTGCCACCCTCCGTACGCTCGTACAGCAGCCCGTCTCCGTTATAGCTGTATCCGACCTCTTTGCCTTCACCGCTCACATGGGTCAGACGACTGACGGAATCATAGCCATAACTGGCGTTTTCCATACCGAACACTTTGCCGCTGCCTTCGGCGCTTCGGTTTCCATTCGGATCATAGCCGTAGGTCTTGTTCTTCTCACCTGCGGCTTCGCTGGCCATTCGGTTTGACGGGTCATATCCAAATTGATCCGTGGTTCCGTTTTGTGTACGTCCGATGATGTTTTTATTCCCATCCCGCTCATACCCAAATTGGTGCAATGCCGCACCGCCTTGCTCCACCGTAACTCCGGACAAATCCAGTCCGTTATAGCTGAATCGCGTACTTAGCCCTCGGCTTGAAGCCTGACTTTTCAGCAACCCATTCGGTGCATACTCAAATGTCATACGATCCAGTGAACCACCCGTAGCAGCACTCGCTCCTGCCAGACTCTGTACGCCCGCTGTCCCTGCTCCACTGCTAACGTCCATTTGAGTCACTTGGCCCAAACTATCCAGCTTGGATTGAACGTGCATAGACGTACCAGCACCATCGGTCAGCACATAGCCTGTGCGAGACTGCTTGTTGTACTCGTAGGTTATTTGCGTGCCGTCCGGGTATTTCAGTCCGGTCAACGCCCCATTTGCTGGATCATAGGCATAGGAGGTCATTCCCTGCCCATCTGTCATGCTGGTTCGGCGTCCCGCAAGGTCATAGGTATAATTTGTTTTAAAATCTGGTCCCGCCGCTTCCGTAACCAGCCCACCATAATATTTATTTACAATAGTTTGAAGTAAGCGCAATTAAGGACTGATAATTAAAAAAAGACCACAACACGAAACTATATCGCATTGTGGTAAAATGTTTAAAAATCCTATTTCAATATTTGCACAGTCCCCTCCTCTATATCAATTAGAAAAACTCTGGGATCCATACCATATCGCCCTCTATTATGTTCGTCCAGAGTAGACAACTCGTATTGATTCGGTACTTTTGTCGGTTTTAAAATACCCCAAGACCAATCATTTCCATCACCACCTGAATAACCTTTATTTTCCTTTATAATTGAAATAGCGATATTTTTTTCTTCTCCTGTTGAAATATTTTTCAAATGCAATTGTTCCCTACTATTCCTCTGGAAAGGATTAATTATATCAATGCGATATTCATATTTTTGATCCGACGTTAATCGCACAGGATCACTATCAACATTATCATATAACCACCCTCGGGTAGGAGTACCCTCCACCAAATGATAAGAAAAAAAGAGTAATGATGCCATAAACAGTACTGATACTATATACTTCATTCCGCTGAATGGTGCCCATCCTTGCCAGATATACGTTAGAGATATCAGCACAATGATAATGGATGGAATTCCACATACCATTAATATCACTGTCTCAATTAAATCTTGTCCTCGTTGAAACCCTCCAGTTGATCCTAAAATAAACCAGATTAAGGCTGCTATATTTATAAGAATAGGTACCATCCATATTATTTTGAACCAAACAGGCATTTTACTCATTTACTCCCTCCTGTCTATGTTTCATTAATTTTTACATTTCAATTTACATTAATCAAATCTAAATAGCGCTTACCGCTTAATGTGTAGCTCTATTCTCCATCAAATTTTTATACCTAGTTTCAGAAAAATTATGTTGTAACAAAAGAGGTTTGACATATTTATCCAGTATATTAGGATTACTGTGCATTACAGAATGGGCTTCTATTGGATGTTTAATAAAATACGATGATAATTTCACCTCAATATTTTCAGCACCAGGGTATTTACGTTTTGCATCTCCTAAAACCCAGATACTACCTCCATTAATTTGAACAATATCTTTATAGTTATAAACATTTATATGTTGTCCCACATTTGTTTCCAACCTATATCCCCTTATTGGGGTCGCTATAGTAATAAGTGTATCGACATGCACCCCACGTTTAGCCAAAATATTAGTTGCCATGATGGAAACATTACCTCCGTGACTATGCCCCATGATTCGTATAGGTTCTTTTGGATGAGCCTTGTGATAATTATAAATCTCATTCGCTACTTTTTCTGCACCTTCAACTCGGGCTCCATCACTATTCTTACCGCTCCATCGTGGAGTTTCAATCGGTTCATGAAAAAGCTCTTTTTTAATATACGTTTTACTATTATCCCATGTACTTGGATCAGAAAAAGTGCCATGAACTAGCCAAACTTTATGCCCACTTGGATCAATGTACTTCAATGGATTATTGGCTACATACGCATACCAGTTCAAGCTCTGCGGATCGCTGATCTCCCCCTGATACGTATCCTCGCCCATAAAACGGGCTGTGCCCGGATCGTACCAACGTGCGCGCAAATACTGGAGTCCAGTCGTGTCGTCCCAATACTCGCCAGCATAACGTAGCACGTTCGATACGGTCTCTTTCACCGTCTCCGGGCCGCCCCAAATGTTGTAGCTGTAGCTGTTCAGCTCCTTGCCCGAGCTATCACTTAGGCCTACAACATCACCGTGACCGTTGAGCTGATAATATTGCAGTTGTCCGCTCGCCTTGTCTTGTCTGGCCCACAGTTGACCGGACAAGTCATACACATAGGCGTAGGTGATCTTCGCCGCTCCACCTTCGACCTCAGCTTCTGCCATCAGCTTCTGCCATCAGCTTCGCTTCTTCATCATAGTAATACCGGGTCGTTTTATCGCCCTCCGTACGCTCGTACAGCAGCCCGTCTCCGTTATAGCTGTATCCAACCTCTTTCCCTTCACCGCTCACATGGGTCAGACGACTGACGGAATCATAGCTATAACTGGCGTTTGTCATACCGAACACTCGGCCGCTGCCTTCCGCGCTTCGGTTTCCATTCGGATCGTAGCCGTAGGTCTTGTTCTTCTCACCTGCGGCTTCGCTGGCGATTCGGTTGGACGGGTCATATCCAAATGAATCCGTGGTTCCGTTTTGTGTACGTCCGATGATGTTTTTATTCCCATCCCGCTCATACCCAAATTGGTGTAGCGCTGTACCGCCTTGCTCGACCGTAACCCCGGACAAGTCCAGTCCGTTATAGCTGAATCGCGTACTCAGCCCTCGGCTTGAAGACTGACCTTTCAGCAACCCATTTGGTGCATACTCAAACGTCATGCGGTCCAGTGAACCGCCCGTAGCAGCACTCGCTCCTGCCACACTCTGTACGCCCGCTGTCCCTGTTCCACTGCTAACGTCCATTTGAGTCACTTGGCCCAAGCTGTCCAGCTTCGATTGAACGTGCATAGACGTACCAGCAGCATCGGTCAGCACATAACCTGTGCGAGACTGCTTGTTGTACTCATAGGTTATTTGCGTGCCGTCCGGGTATTTCAGTCCGGTCAACGACCCATTGGATGGATCATAGGCATACGAGGTCGTTCCCTGCCCATCTGTCATGCTGGTTCGGCGTCCCGCAAGGTCATAGGTATAATTTGTTTTAAAATCCGGTCCCGCCACTTCCATAACCAGCCTGGCCACGTTATATTGAAAGGTGATCGCTTGTTTTTTTGTAAATATATAGATAAATTATAATAATAAAATAAAAAACCACAACACGAAACTATATTGCATTGTGGCTAAATGTTTAAAATCTTGTATAGAGAAGAAAGAGCTTGTAGGTGAGACTCTTGGAAATTTTGTCATTTCCCTTTTAAGGTCTTTCACATTTAAGTTTGTATCAATTTATTAAGAGAGTGATACATATTTTCAGTCATAAATACTCCAGTTATCCTCTCATTTACAAAGCGAACTATATCGAGTGGATCATAATCAATATTGGAATCTTTATAAATTAATTTAACGTTTGATACTCCCTTCCGAATCAATGTTTTTCCTAATTCTTTATCTCCCTTATCTAGATAGTGCTTTCCCAAATCAGTGAAGTTAGTAACATGTTTTGGACACTCTTGTATCGACTCATTTAATAATGAATCAAATTTACAAATGTCCATACCCTTGTAATGCCATGCAAGAATGTAAGACAACATGGAGGAAACTTCATAATTTACTGTACTTTTTAGTTCGAGTGCTTTCCTTATCATCTTTTCATCTAAACCGCCTAAATACCAATCGGAGAAGAACAACATTAAAACAAAAAATAACAAATTATCCTTGTGAAAGGCTAGAGCATTGGTGAGATACTTAGTAGCTCGTTCATAATCTTCAATCAAAGAAAGTGTCTCCAAAATGACCAATCTAGCCCAACCATCAACATCATTTGGATTTACTTTCACATAGTCTAGCATTAGCCTTTCTGCTTCCTCAAGAGAGTCCCGACTAACAACTAATTTTGATATAGTTTCTTGCAATTTTATATCTTCCATTTTATCACTCCAATTTATTTAACGAAGTTTCCAATTACCCTGTCAGCAGTTCCCATAAAGGTATTCACGTTAATAACTGTACCATTTTCATTAACGTAAAGTCTTATCGTAACATCATATCCGTTAATATTAGTATGCATTTGGTTTGAACCTTGTTTTAACTTAGAGGAATCTACAGAGCCAATTTTTCCAGTTATACTGCTGCATATTGATTGTTTATCTTTTCCTAACTTCATTATCCCGTATTAATATGGTCGGATGAGAATACATGGCCCTCATATCGCTTAAACAAATCTGTCTTGAAGCTGATTTTTGTAAAGCCTGTTGTTCTTCCCTTACCAGACTTCCCACCTGAATTACCAATCATGCCCATCGCCGCTATCCCAAGGACTTCGGCATCTGTCCAATTTTGGTATGCACTTAACAACTGGTCATACCCCTTCCAAGGTGTTTCAAATGAGATTACTTAAGTCTTTTTGAGCTAAATCAATAGCTACTGCTAATTTGATTTGGTTATTTTTATTTAACTATACAGCTTGAATCCTTGTCATTAATCTAGGTCCACCCTTAATTGTACCTCCTCACTCGACATGTATTGAATGTTATCGTATTCCCATCTCAAATGTCGGTTAATAGCCTTCCCCACTTCATCCCAAGTAGGACGGATACAATCCTTTAAAATCTTATTTACTTCTAGCTCCAACAAAGCTAGGTCAAATTTACTAACAATGAATGTCGCCCTTCCATCAAAAATATTATTTTCACTTAAAAATTTCGCTAGATATTCTGGTGAAACCACTTGGAAATGAAAGCAGTCCGCACCCTTATCATTTACTTCTGAAGTATAAGCTGTTGCTCTCACATTAAAATTAGTCTGCTCTTCTGGATTCCTAACAAAATCAATACCTTTAAGCACAGGTATTATCACACGAATTCCACCTTCAAATCATTTAACTTTTATATGGAAATTTCCACCAATGTTGTTTTCTAAGTTCAATTCTAGTGATCCATCTTTCTTATAGCCATATCTAACAACAAAGTCTGATGATTTTGAGGTTTTGATGAAGCAGGAAGTTACAAAGAAAAGGGTATAAAATTCAATTATTGAGTAGTTTTGTGCGCACATGACATTTTGAGGAAAATTCATAGGTGGATTACGAGGGTTAGGTTAGCTTGGAATTAGTAGTCCGATTCATTCGGCACTGGGTGGGGATAAAAGAAAGACCTTGGAGTCACTATCCACCAAGGTCTCACTAATTATTTAATCCATATTGTTATAATGCAATAATAGCTTTGACACTACTTCGTCGGGTATTATATTACCAAAATTTAATGATACCAAATCAGAGATAGCTGTATCAATTGTTAAACAAGACTCGCTTTTGTAACTACTTATTTCCTCACTTAAACCTACAATACAGATACCGTAGCTCCTTTCTCCCCAAATCGCCCACTTCATTGAAGGTGAAAGCCAAACAACAACTTCCGAATTAAACACAATTGCATCAGCAGGGCTTTCCTCAGGACTTGACTCAATCATTTTCCAGTATTCATCAGCTGTTGCATCCCTTGAAAGGATAAAAAAATTGTAACGTGAAAACTCTTTATAAAAATAATCTACCGGATGTGGGTCTAATACAGCCATGAGAATAAATGGGTCATTTGATAGATTAATGAGCCGCTCAAGTTCATGCCAAAAGGAATAACTCATTGCTTTATCGAAGTCAAATACACATGTTTTTTGAAAAGGCACATTAAAAATTTGCTCAGGTAAACGCTTTTCATGGTCAAACGCTCTTTTAACCAAATTTACTGCTTCTTCAAATTTCTCTTTATCCGAAATTAGTTTGCTCATTTAGGTGACCCCAATCTAACCTTAGTAGTGACCTCCGAAGCTCCCTTAGCCCAAAACTCTGCTGTTTGTTGCCCTTGATTCGACGTGTCACGAACAGTATATCTAGCTCCATCTTTAGAGTAGATAGAAACTTTACCATCTTTACTAACTGCTTTTTTCCAACCATCATTCAAAAGACTCTTCTCGAAATCTGTTCTCGTAACGTCAGTTGAAATATTTCTTACACTTTTCCCTACTGTTATGTCTTTATAACTACAATTCGTATTATGCACCCAAATCCCAAGGTCACTAACAAAATAGGTATGGAACTCATCCACCGTCATGTTATAAACAGTAGCTTGCTCATGCTCCAGTTCGATGCTCTCTATCTTGAGTTTATTCCCATCGCTCTGGACAAGCAAATCACCGACTTGAAGGTCTTTGACGAACGTCCATCCCTGACCGTCCACCCAGAATGGATGGTTAAAGGTAGATTCAATCACTTGGTCGCCAACATGGATTTTGTAAATTTCATCCGTTCCCGTTTCGTGATTGAAGGTCGCCGTAACCTCTTTATAACCGACCTCCCCAGTCTCTTCATTCTTCGAGAGAACCTTATCTCCGACTGTAATGTCTTCGATATTCTTCTCCCCTTCGTCTGTTTGAACCTTCGTACCTGCGGTAAAGCAATTACACCCTCTTGATGATTTTACTTTACTCCCTTTTCCACCAACTTTTACATCACCAATCATCCCCATCGCCGCTATCCCAAGGACTTCGGCATCTGTCCAATTTTGGTATGCACTTAACAACTGTCCTCTTGCCCAATCTGACTTGCCTGCACTATTCTTATAGCCACTCGTTCCCGTTAACAGGTCGTATAAGTAATTATACTGGTTTGCTCCTCCAAAAATGGACACAAAATCGTATCGTTTTCGTATGAAGTCCTTGTATACCTGATAATCCTTATTTTTTGTGGAATTCGTTCTAACTCTTGCATCATTTAATAGTATCCGAAGTTCTTGATAATCAAGGGTCTCAAAAGAATGTCCACTTGGATCAACATAAATTAACGGATTATTCGCTACATACGCATACCAGTTCAAGCTCTGCGGATCGCTCATCTCGCCCTGATACGTATCTTCACCCATAAAACGGGCTGTGCCCGGATCGTACCAACGTGCGCGCAAATACTGGAGTCCGGTCGTATCATCCCAATACTCGCCAGCGTAGCGCAGCACGTTCGGAACAGTCTCTTTCACCGTCTTCGGGCCGCCCCAGATGTCGTAGCTGTAGCTGTTCAGCTCCTTACCCAAGCTATCACTCAGGCCCACCACATCACCGTGGCCATTCAACTGATAATATTGCAGCTGTCCGCTTGACTTGTCTTGTCTCGCCCACAGTTGACCGGACAAGTCATACACGTAGGCATACGTGATCTTCGGCGTTCCACCTTCGACCTCAGCTTCTGCCATTAGCTTCGCTTCTTCATCGTAGTAATACCGGGTCGTTTTGCCACCCTCCGTACGCTCGTACAGCAGCCCGTCTCCGTTATAGCTGTATCCGACCTCTTTTCCTTCACCGCTCACATGGGTCAGACGACTGACGGAATCATAGCCATAACTGGCGTTTTCCATACCGAACACTTTGCCGCTGCCTTCGGCGCTTCGGTTTCCATTCGGATCATAGCCGTAGGTCTTGTTCTTCTCACCTGCGGCTTCGCTGGCCATTCGGTTTGACGGGTCATATCCAAATTGATCCGTGGTTCCGTTTTGTGTACGTCCGATGATGTTTTTATTCCCATCCCGCTCATACCCAAATTGGTGCAATGCCGCACCGCCTTGCTCCACCGTAACTCCGGACAAATCCAGTCCGTTATAGCTGAATCGCGTACTTAGCCCTCGGCTTGAAGCCTGACTTTTCAGCAACCCATTCGGTGCATACTCAAATGTCATACGATCCAGTGAACCACCCGTAGCAGCACTCGCTCCTGCCAGACTCTGTACGCCCGCTGTCCCTGCTCCACTGCTAACGTCCATTTGAGTCACTTGGCCCAAACTATCCAGCTTGGATTGAACGTGCATAGACGTACCAGCACCATCGGTCAGCACATAGCCTGTGCGAGACTGCTTGTTGTACTCGTAGGTTATTTGCGTGCCGTCCGGGTATTTCAGTCCGGTCAACGCCCCATTTGCTGGATCATAGGCATAGGAGGTCATTCCCTGCCCATCTGTCATGCTGGTTCGGCGTCCCGCAAGGTCATAGGTATAATTTGTTTTAAAATCTGGTCCCGCCGCTTCCGTAACCAGCCCGTTCGTATTATATTCAAAAGTGATCGCTTGCGATTTCCCTGTCAGCATACGGGTGATATTGCCATCCGTATCGTAAATATTTAGCGTCGTTCCTCCACTGGATTTCTCCAGCAGCATGCGTCTGCCCAGCTCATCATACGAGTACAGATTCTTTTGCCCGTCAGGATACTGAACGGTCTTCAAATTTCCAGCCAGATCATACATATAGCTGGTCTTTTGTCCAGATGGATCTGTCACGGAGGTCATTTGTCCCAGAGCATCGTAATCATAGGTCATACGTTGGCCGTTACCGTCCGTCCGGCTAGTGACCCTACCCGCATGATTGTAAGCGAACGACTCCAGCGGCTGAAAGGAGCCATTGTTAGCTTCTTGAGTGGAAGTCACACGGCCTAAAGCATCCGATACCTCACGCACACGATAACCAGCTGCATCCGTATAAGTGACCGTACGATCTACCGCGTTGTACGCCACGGTATCTGCTGTTCCATCCGCATAGGTCGCCTTCACAGGCCGTCCAAAAGCATCGTAGGCGTAGCGAGTGGTGGCTTGCTCGGCATCCGTACTTTCTACCCTATCTCCGTGATCGTCGTAACCATATCCATAGATCGCGTCATCCACCTGCTGCTGGAGCAGCTGTCCGAATGGATTATACAATCTTTCCGCGCTCACGCCATCCGGCCCGGTGACGGTGACATCGTTCGTATCATCCTTGTATACCACAACCGTTTGAGTACCATTCGGATAAGTAACCCTCGTTACACGCCCCAACGCGTCATACACATAGGACTCCGTTTTGCGCTTGGCATCGGTTTGGGACTTGATTTCTCCGGTCGGATAGTAGTCATACGTATACTCAACACCTTTAGGCAAAAGCTGCCTTGTCGGGAGCTGAGAACCATAGGAAGATTTATAATCTATAGAAACATCCGTATAGTTTCTGTCGTCAATGAGAACCTTCTGACTGCTTACATTCCCTTTTGCATTGTAAAAAGTATAGCTGTGTGATAAAAGCTTCCCCTGCGCTGTGCCTTCATAGTTTTTTAGTTCATTCAATGTGCCCTCTGCTTTATAGGTTCGAACTGTCGTTCCGGTTTTTCCTTCACTGATTTGGCTAACCGTCTGAACGGGTTGTACCCAGAAAAAAGGCTCACTAGAGGTTTTATACGTATGAACCGTCTCCGACCCCGTACTTTGGGATATTTTCAAAGGGAGACCATATTCATTGTACTCATAAGAGGTCGTGACAGGCTCGGATGAAGAACCCCCCTCCGTATAGGACTCTCGCATTTGCGCAGGCAAATTCCAGTCCATGGCGTCCTTATACGTGTAGTCTACATGATACCCGGTGGAATCTCCCTCTTGATCATAGCGGTTAAGAACCGATTTGTCGGGCGCATGCTCTCCTCTAAAGGTTTTAGCGAAATGGAAGGTTTCTGTTGTACGTGTTCCTGTAGCAACCACCGTCCATTCAGCGTTTTTGCCATAGCTGGCTAGATCTTCTCCCGAATAGGTGAGATCGGTTTGATTTAAAAAACGGTTACCTGCCGTTGTACTGTACACATCTGCACGTGAAATCACTTTAAACACGCCTTGTGTACCGTATACGCCTATCTGCTTGTTATAGGCTTCGTAACGAATGTCTGTCATGGACGAAGTCGATCGTGCAATTCTGGTAAGCAGCGCAGTTGCATTTTGCTGTAGGGCTCCCGTTTTCCCTTCACTATCTGCTACCAAATTAAACGGAGCATCCATGAAGGTATACGTATAGCTTGTGCTTCGTGACAGGGAATCCAGCACTTCCGTTAGCACCTTGCTGCTTCCCTCGCCACTTTGACGATAGGTGTACTGATGGTCCGTGCCCTGCTCTTTGACGACAAGCTGTCCGGCATTGTAAGTGAAGTCAAGCTCTCTGCCATCATTGTTTCGAATCGAACGAATGAGCTTAGCTCCACCAGAACTTGTATAATCCAATTCCACACGATTCTTATACGCATCCTGGATTAATATCAAATAACCATCCTGATCGAGATAAAAGTCGTTTCCATTCAGCTCTGATATTTTGTATTCACTTCGTATTCCCTGCACGCTTGCGCTTTGATCTGTACTGATCTTCAGATCTTTGTATGCATATCCTTCAAGCTTCAAATCATTTTTCAGTTCATAGGAGCCTGTTCCCGGCATGTACAAATGCCGTTTACCGTCCTGTTTCTGCATATGAGGAAGATCCCATTTCCAGCCTCGTCCCAGACTTGAAGCTGCTTCCTCCTCGCGGATGACACTTGTGTTTGTGTACACCCCCTCATTTTGCTGCACACCAATCTGGTTATTCGCCAATGAACTGTTATACACACGAGTCAGTGCAAAGGGCAATGACCCGGGCAGCACGAAGTCTGTATTTTGAACGATAAGCTGTCCAGAAGCGGTGGATACACTGTTGTCACCGTAATCCAGCCCATAACGCGAAGCATCATCATTTAACCTGCTTTGTGCAAGCGCCGCCTGATCAAAAGGAGCATACACATCTGTTGTAGCAGATACCTGTAGCAAGCTTTGTTTAAGTAAAGCCTGCCCGATCAGGCCGTTTTCTTCTGGAATCGGTGCATACACGGAATCATGTACGCTGGGTAAGGATGGTATACCTGCCTCAGTCGTCTCAGGGACCAGCGATGGTTCCTCACCCTGATCCAGCGGTTTGGGATTCACCACTTCATCCTGAACGGGCTTTTCACCTGCCTTTAGTTCAGCCGGCTCCTTGGACGGTTCCATCTTCGCTTTTGTGCTCAATTCAAGCCCATTTTGCTGTACCCACAAGGCAGGACTTTGTTCCGGTAATGAGTTTTCCCCACCATCTTTTTGCCATGCTTTATAAATATCATATAAAGTATAGCCCTTGGATAACTGTGCATTGACCCAAGCCTGATCCTTGCCTGTTTGCTGTGCAAGCCACGCTCTGGTAATAATCTGTGGAGTGGAAGACGAAGAAGCCTGAGAAGCCGCTGCCTCTCCTTTCCCTTCCTCTCCATATGCCCATGTACTCCATGTACTCCATGTACTCCATGGACCCAGCAACATTGCCACACATAATAGACTACAAATATAACGTTTAAACACATGCTCACCCCTATTTAATTTGTAAAAGGAAATACCTTTTTCAGCCGCATACTGACGTTTCCGTTTAAATCATAATGCAGCTCGATTTGATCTCCGGTGGAAAAAATAACTTTATTCAGTCGGTTCCCTTTGCCGTATTCATATGAAGTATCCTTGCCAGGCGCCATATGTGCTGCCTTAATTACAGTTTGCAATGCGCCGCTATTGGCTTCTGTCAGCTTTACATAAACGGTTTGTCCTGCCTTCATCTCAAACTCTAAAACAGTGAAATTCCAACCATATATTTGCTCTTGCTCTGTTGAGGAGACAAGCTGATTAGAAAAATCAGGGTCCGTAAATAAAGCTACAATAGGCTGCTGTTCAGCATAGTTGGATTTTTCCTTCACCGCAAAACGGTATATTCCGTCTTCTTTGGGCGTAAAACGATATTTTCCTTGCTGACCTACTGTAAAGCCAGCTTCCTTTTCTATGAGCTCAATGAGCTCGTCCAGCTTGCTGTCATCTTTATTTTTGATAGCAAACAAACGATAAGGCGCTCCAAAGTTAACAGCAGGAGTAGCTGCTGCTACGGCAAGATGAATGTTTGCTTTACCTGGCACTTGCTGTAGATTATCTGTCGCCTCTTTATGTTCACGAATCACTTTTCCAGCCTGATCCGTAACAGTATATTGATACGTTCCACCAGTCGTCTTTGCATTCGTCAAGACAGGGGCTGCCTCGCTTCCGCGATTGATCCATACTTCCTGCTTTTCGCCGGACAAAGACGTTTTTAACAACGCAGGTTCTGGGCTTGGCTCCGCTTTAATGTCATTGTTGAAATAAAAGGTCACAGCTTGCGGTGAAGTGACGGTCACAACGAGCGTACCTCCAGCTCCAAGTGAGATTTTGGGTAAAGAAGCATCCATTCCTGCTCCATCCACCTTGGAATTCACACCGCTACCTGCTCCATATACGAGATAGTCATAAAGGCGACTTTCGTTTGAAGCATCTGTGGTCAACGAGGAAGCCTGTGAGCCAGTATTATTGAATACATAGCTTTCTCCCTGCTTGACGGTAATCTGATTGCCTGTCGGTACCTCGGCAGCCTCAACATCGAATATCCCCCATACGGCTCCAAAAGTCACAGGTATTTCCGATACCGTCGTAACGATGGCATAGCCGCCAGCCTGAACTAGTGGCAACTGAGTCGTATCAATCGCTTGACTGTATATCGTCCCATCTTCCAGATAGTTAGTGTAACTCCATTTCATCCCGGTGGAAGAAAGTACGTCCAAAGCCTTGGCATTCGGACTTCTGTTGATAAATTTCCGGCTTTCTCCCTGCTTTAACGTAATCCGATAAAATGCCATTTGCGCGCTGAGTAAAGCCTTTACCTTAGTGCTATGGCTAAAGGTGATAGGCCGATCCGAAACATTCGTTACAATACCAACACCATTCTCGATAATTTCCGGGTCAGCCAAGGTATTAAAATGATCGGCTGCGAGTAGCCTAAGTCCCTTGTAGCTGGCAAAATCAAATCTAGAGCTTCCACTGCTTTTGTTACGACGCAGCGTTTGCGATGTATTGTCATGATTCTCAAAAATATAGGAATCCCACGGCTGCAAAGTCGTTTCCTGAAGTGGGTCACCATCATCTCCTTGACCATGGAAGCTCCGATAAATACCGCCGAATGTAATCGGCGTATCACCTGTTACCGTAAGAAGAGCTGTCTTTCCAGCACCAACCTGAGGGGCTGTACTTGTATCACTGCGCCTGGATTGCTCTGTACCATCCACTTTATACAGAACCGCTTCAAATTTACCTTTAACGGTTTTGGCGGTGCTGTGCAGATTCCTTAAACGATTACTGATATTGGTATACGCATAGCTTTCACCTTTCGACAGTGTTACGCGTAAAAAGGCAGGATCACTGCTCGTTTCCCAGGAAAAATCGTCCGTATAGTCAAAGATAATGGGACTCGGGCCAATCACAGTCACAATGGCATATCCCGAAGCCGGGATCATAGGACCTGCCTGACTGTTAAAACCGTAAGTGTATACCGTTCCATCTGACTTATAGATAACATAATCGAACAAATTTCCAGTCTTTCTGGAGTTATTGTAGATCGGATTCATCAGCGTGCCGTTATTATGGAAAATGTAACTCTTGCCTGCCTCAAACTCGACGCGGCTGATCGCATATCCGCCCACAGGACGGGCAATAAAGTTACGATAAGGAGCGCCGTATGTAACCGGATTGGCAGTGACCTGAGTAATTACCGCGTATCTGTCCACACCAATCTGCGGCTTCCCCGAAGTGCCACTACCGCGTGAAGACTCCGTTCCATTTGCCAGGTAAACAACGTAGTCAAGCTTATCCTTGGTTGTCCCATCGCTCTCAATCGTGTCCAATCTAGTTCCCACATTGATAAACTCGTAGCTTTCTCCTTGATTTAAGGTAACCCGTGCATAAGCCGGCTCTCCTGTGTTTTCTATACTGTATTTGCCATATGGAAATCCGAAGCTAACCGCGTTTGCAGTGGAGCCTGTAATAATCAGCTCTTCGTCATCCGCAAAAGTGGGGTGAGCAATACTATTAAGACCCGATGCGACTAAAGCTCCATTCTCCTTATATTTTGCATAGTCAAAACGGCGATTGTCCGCGCTCGAAGCATTATGCAAAATGGTACGGCTGCCCGCCCCCTCATTTACAATGCGATAACTCTCGTCCTTAAAGACAGTAATGCGCTCCAGTGCCGGATTCTCGGAGGTGCTATAGGTAAATTGAGGCTTAACCGATATGACCAGAGGCCCTGATCCTGTAGCCGTTATAAAAGAAGAACCTCCTCCCGGAACCACAGTTGAAGTGGAAATGTGATCCAGATAGGCTACATTTATAGATCCATCTGCTTTATAAGTGACCAGGTCATAAGTAATATCATTTTTTGCTGATGCATTACTCGTTATTGCTCTTCCAGCAGTATCTATATTCTCAAATTCATAGGTCTCTCCGGGATGAATGACGAGCGTCGTGTTATCTACCGCCGCCAAGCTCATCATCAGTGCGTTATAGACGCTGTTTGTCGCAGAAGTGGACGGGGTGAAAGAAACGGTTCCATCAGGAACCTCAAGTTCCTCCAGTGCCTCATCCGCTTGATCCAGTTGCATTCCGTCCCTTAAATCTTGTTCCTCCGCTCCTGCCACACCAGGCAAGCACAGCAAAGTGTTTGCTGCCAAAAGTGCTGTCAGAAACCATACCATTATCTTTTTACAAAACATCTGACTGGATAACCTCCTCTTGTCATTCAGGAAATAGTTGGGTATACTTCAATTCCCCTATCCATTTCTCTCTCTTATAAGCCTTACAATCATAAAAAAAGAATACATTCCCTCCGATTCCATAAAAATAGACACAACTTAATATATCGGCCCCTTATACGCCCCTTTTCATAGGTCAAATGGACCTTATTTTCCATAAACCGGTTAAGCCCATGGGATTAAAAGAAAATCAGGAGGGGAGTCACTTGCAAAGCCCCCTTCGGGTATAGTAGTATGTGGTTAAAAAAATCGGAGGATATATGCCTAAACAACAAGATAAACATTCCATTCAGGCGTGGTCTCTGATCAATCGCAAATATTTGGGAAAAGGTGTGCGCGTCAAACGTTTTCGCAAGCCGACACGCTGTCAAGTGCGCAATCGTGTTCTGCTAGCCGTTTTGATGGCTAATGACATTAAACTGTCTCAGCTTGCCGAGGAGCTTTCCATTTCCTCCCGTAGCGTCAGCGCGTGGGTATATGAAGGTCGTATTCCCGGCAACACTAATCTGGAAAAAGCTTGTAATACACTTGGTTATCCGCACCATATTCTGTTTAATGAAGAGGTTGTCCGGCGTTCACCGCTCATCTGTCAGCCATCACCGTCCCGTTTTATGAAACGGACTGTGACTCGTTCCCCGGTCAAAAACCGGATTTTGGCGGGTCTATGTATGGTCCATGATATTTCGGTGACCGATGTCAGTCATTGGATTGGCGTTCATCCCGGCACATTTCGAAAATGGTTGCACCAGGGTACCGTTCCTTCTCAAACCTTCCAGGATCAGGCGGAACAGTTTTTCCGCATTCCAAAATCCATCTTGTTTGCTGATGCCATGCTGAAAAAGTGAGAATGCCCGTTAAACCTAAACGATTGTACTTTACCTGAAAGTCTATGAAAGGAACGCATTACCATCTTTCATTTCATAAGACTTTCGCCTGTTGCAAATCATGGAATATAAGAACAAAGAAAGCACAGTCTGCCATTTTCCCGGCGTACTGTGCTTTTTTAGAACCCTTATCTTTTTAAGAATGAGTGCTTGCCGCTTGTGTAGAACGTCCGGCTTCTTCCTTAATCGCCTTCAGCTTCTTCATCACCGGATTGCCTCCACGTCCAAAGTAGTCGTGAAGACGGCTGTATTCCTCGTACAGCTTATCATAGACGGCCGCGTTCTCCGGGATCGGTTTGAAGCTCTCGTCCCGTACACGAGCCATATGGCGCGCTGCTTCGACGATATCGTCATACCCTCCGGCCTCTGCTCCCGCAGCCACTGCCGCGAACATCGCTGCGCCCAGGGCAGGGGTTTGAGTAGAAGCCGCCACTTTGATCTCCCGTCCGGTTACATCGGCATAAATTTGCATCAAGAGACGGTTTTTCTGCGGCAATCCACCGCATGCATACAATACATCTACCGGCACGCCGTTGTGATGGAACGCATCGACGATTTTACGTGTACCGAACGCTGTGGCTTCCAGCAATGTACGATACACTTCCTCCGGCTTCGTCAGCAGCGTATAGCCGACAATAAGACCCGTCAGGTTCGTATCCACCAGCACAGAACGGTTGCCGTTCCACCAATCCAGCGCAAGCAATCCGGTTTCGCCCGGTTTGTACGCTGCCGCTTTGCGCTCCAGCCACACATGGACGTTCACGCCTTCTGCCGCAGCCTGCTCCTTCACCTCACCGGGAACAGCATGCTCAACGAACCATGCGAAAATATCTCCTACCGCCGACTGACCAGCCTCATAGCCGTAATAGCCCGGGATAATTCCGTTTTCTACAACACCGCACATGCCTTCGACTTCTTTTTCTTCCTCACCGAGCAGCATATGACAAATAGAAGTTCCCATAGACATGACCAGCTTGCCTGGTGTAACGACACCTACCGCCGGAACAGCCGCATGTGCATCCACGTTACCTACTGCTACTGCAGTTCCCGGATTCAGCCCGAGCTTTGCAGCCATGTCCTCTGTTAATCCACCTGCACGGCTACCCAAGTCATAAACTTCACCACGCAGCTTCGTATCTGTCAAATTTTCCAGACGAGGATCGAGCGCTTTGAAAAACTCACGGTCCGGATAACCGTCACGATGATGGTAAATGGACTTGTAACCCGCTGTACATTGATTACGTTTCAGTTCTCCACTAAGCTGGGAAATAACCCAGTCGGTCGCTTCTACAAAGCGATCTGTCTGATCATAAATATCCGGCGCCTCGTTCAGAATTTGCCAAATTTTTGCGATCATCCATTCGGATGAAATTTTACCACCATAACGGGGCTGAAATGCCTCTCCGCGTTGTGTGGCAATTTCATTCAGACGATCCGCTTCATCCTGCGCTGCATGGTGCTTCCACAGTTTTACCCAGCTATGCGGGTTATCCTTCAGGTTCTCGTCAAAACACAATGGTTGTCCCTGCGCATCGATTGGCAGCATCGTACATGCTGTAAAATCAATCCCGATCCCGATGATGTCGTCAGGAGAAATCCCCGTCTCCTTCATGACAGCAGGTACAGAAGTCGTCAGCACTTCAATATAGTCAGCCGGATGCTCCAGCGCCCAGTCCATTTCCAGCTTGCGTCCGCTGCCAGGCAGCACTTCATCAATAACCCCATGGCGATATGGTGTTACGTGTGTAGCAATTTCAGCTCCGTTAGAGAGGTCAACAATGACCGCGCGCCCGGACTCTGTTCCATAATCGACACCAATGGTATACTTGCTCATTTGTGTGTCTCCTCCTTTTTCGTTTGACCATAGTAGGCGTTCGCTCCATGCTTGCGCAGAAAATGCTTATCCAGCAGCGCCTGATCCATAGAGGTTAATTCCGGGTTCAGCGCGAAGGAACGGTACGCCATCTTGGCTACTTCCTCCAGCACCACCGCATTATGAACGGCATCATCGGCATTTTTCCCCCAAGCGAACGGTGCATGCTGATTAACGAGTACACCTGGAATATCCGCTGGACTAATATCCTGAAACGTCTCAATAATCACATGTCCCGTCTCCAGCTCATACTCTCCGGCAATTTCCTCTGAAGTCATCGCGCGAGTACACGGAATCGTTCCATAAAAATAATCACCCTGTGTTGTCCCTAATGCAGGAATCGCGCGTCCTGCCTGTGCCCAGCTTGTGGCCCAAGAGGAATGCGTGTGTACAATACCACCGATTTGTGGAAACGCACGGTACAGTGCCAGATGTGTAGGTGTATCTGATGAAGGACGAAGGTCCCCTTCAACAATATCGCCTTGCAAATTGAGTACAACCAATTGCTCTGCTTTCAGCTCCTCATAGGCCACACCACTTGGCTTGATTACAACCAGTCCCTGCTCACGGTCGATACCGCTTACATTTCCCCACGTAAAAGTAACCAGACCATGCTTGGGAAGAGCCAGATTGGCCTCCCATACTTCCTGTTTTAATTGTTCTAACATGTATAAGACACTCCTTTTACTATCATTTCTGAAATGGAAGTGCTAAACCCAGCTTCAAATGGAAAACCACAAGAGGATCATAATGTCCCTTATCCTTGGTTCCGCTTTCATTATACACTTGTACGTACAACTTAGCCAGTGTTTTTTTATACGTTTTTTCACTGCGTAACTGTTTATGTTTTCAGAAAAAACATAGCAAAAACAGCCTATTTTCTGCAATCCAGAAAACAGGCTGTACGATAAGGCGAGTAGGCAGGCCGATACGCTGTGAGGTGTCAGAACTACATTTCTTCCAACTTGTCCTTACATGTATCCAAATAAAAACTCGCCCATATTTATTAGGTTCTTATACGTCACTGGCAACAGGACCCGTAGATTCACGGATAATCAGCTCAGGTGGAATAATCCACTGGCGATCCTCTTCGCGGAAGCCCTTTTCTTCGATCATCGACAGTATCGTATCAGCGGCGCGAAGTCCCAGCTCTTCTTTGGGATGGCGGATTGTAGTTAGCTTGATTTCCGTTGCCGTTGCCAAAAAAGAGTCATCAAACCCCACCAGCGACAAATCGCCCGGAATGCTCAGACCCGCCGAACGCACAATGTCCAACAAACGCACAGCCAGCTCGTCATTATAGGTTACCCATCCGGTAGGGCGCTCTTCCGGCTCCATACTCAACAGTGCAGACGCACGCTGTAACGGAACTTCATTTTTTTCTTCTGTCCGGTAGGTGGTCACTGCATTCGGATGCAGCGTAACCCCATATTTACGGTGGGCGGCCACAAATCCCTTCATACGAAGAATTCCCTGCATATCATCTGTCTTGAAAAACCCGGCTAACCGCCGATGTCCCAACTTAATTAGATGCTCAGCCGCTAAAAATCCGCCCTTCTCATCATCCACACGCAGACATGGCGCATCCATTTCCTCATACCGGGCATTAATCATTAAATAAGGAATTTGGCGGTTTTCCACGGTCAGGTAATAATTGAGATTGGGGTTGCGCTCCCCACTTTTGGTCGGCTCAATAATAATCCCGCTCAATGGCTGACTAAGCAGCATTTCCAAACACTGCCGTTCCTGCTCAGGGTCATTGCCTGTGCTTGACAGCAGTAGCTTATAGCCCTGACGACTTAATTTGGATTCAATTCCCTGCACAATCGACGGAAAAATATAATCCGATATATAGGTCGTAACGACCCCGATCGTCCGTGGGTCCTCGGGCTGCTTGCTATCCCGTGTGGCGACAAAGGTCCCCTTGCCCTGCATGCGAAACAGCCAACCTTCCTGCACCAGCTCACCTAACGCCTGACGCACGGTTTGCCGACTAACCGCAAATTGCTCAGACATTTCATGCTCAGATGGAAGCTGGCTTTGAGGCTCCAGCCTGGATGAATGAATCCATGACAAAATTTCCTGTTTAACTTGTATATATTTGGGCGCCATAATTTCCTCCGTCACTTGCAATATCGTGTACCCTTTTGTATTTCACGATTATAGCATATCGTTCATTTGTACATACAAATGTTACAGGAGCAGGATATCGTTGTATAGCTGCCGGAGGCGTAAACCCATTCGCTAATCCCTTCCATGTTACAAGTGCTTGGTTATCCTGTCTAAATACCGCTTCTGTAAATGTGCATTTTATGAGCGAAGCAATTGATGATCGTTCATATACTTGAGCCCTGTATAGCGATTACGCAGGGTATGAGCCGTGCGAAGTGCGCGCGCAAGCTGCTCCTCGGTTACGCCCAGCTCGGCAATCGTAGACGGACCACCGACCTGAGCCAGCCATGCACGCATCTGCTCCGACGTGGGCAAGGTTCGATATACCTCAAAAGCATCCACAGCTTGGCTGGCAACCAGGTCCCTGTACAAGTCCGCCAGTAAAGCAGAAGCTACGCCCACTTTGGCACCATGCAAAACTTGCTTGCGTCCCTCCGCAATAAAATCCATTTCAATTCGGTGAGAAATGTGGTGCTCTCCCCCCGATGCTGGACGGGAATGATCAATCATCAGCATGGAAATGCCGGATGCGATCAGCGCGTTCATCAGCACTTCGACACCTGCCTGGCTACCCGCCGCAATCTCATCAACATGCTCTACACAGGCCCGCAGCGCCTCCTCCGTAATTCGATTAGCCAAAAGCGAATACGGTTCGCCCCCCAAATCCCTGGACACATGCCAATCGGCTAATGAGGTGAATTTGCCGAGCATATCGCCAAAGCCTGCAGCAGTCATCGCTTGTGGCGCATTCGCCAGTACGGATAGATCAGCAAAGATCGCTTCCGGTGGAACAGCCTGGAATGTCTGCTTGCTGCCGCCCACAATCAACGGCGCGCCTGCCGATGTGAATCCATCCACAGAAGGGGCCGTCGGCACCGACAGGAACGGACGATTCATTTTATAGCATGCGAAGCGAACCAGATCATGAATAGTGCCGGAGCCTACGGCCAGTACAGCCTGACTCTCATCTGCCACGCCCAACAACACCTTTACGATATAGCCCTCATCTGCAATCACATCCCCCACAGCATTGGGAGGCAGCCGAACCACATCGACCACCAAACCTGCGTCACGTATCCGTTGTGTCAACTTTTCCCCTGCCGCCGCAGAAGTATGTTCATCCTCTACCAGCGTCATATGACGGTAATTTTGTTGCTTCAGATAAGGGACGACGGCTTCAAGCGCTCCATCACGCACCTCAATAAACAATTCGACCTTTCGGTAAGGGTGATCGGTGTAGTTTGCCTGTGCTTCTTCGTTCCACTGCTTGATCTGCTCATTCATATTCATTTGATCTACCTCCTGAAAAGGAATAATTTGCACAAGAATGATCCATACTATTAAAAAGATTCTCTTTGAAAACGATTTCTATTTAATTGTACGCACAAGTTCCTGTCCAAGTCCAGATGAAAAGCACAAGTTGCTTTTCAAATCCTGATTCCGAAAGGAAAAAAGCTTATGAAATTCAGAACAGACATCGCTTGCGCACTCGGTTTACTGGCAGGCACAACCTTTGGCAGTGGTATCGCTTTTTTATTCGGCTGGCAAGCCTACCAGGCTTTGACCTCCGTATCTGTATTTGGCGTTGCCGGGATCATGATTACCATCGCTGTTTTTCGTCTGCTTCATCACAAATCGGTTTCTACGTCAGATCCCCGATAGTTTCAGCTACTGAAACAAGAACACTTTGCTTGTACAGCACCATTCCGCCTGCTCCGTTTGCATGTACCTTTTTTTAGTTCAGCTTATATACATTTGCCTAACATATGAGGATTTTGCATAAATCCTGATATAAAAAAACGGGCCTCACAAGCGATTTATTTCGCTTGTAAGTGCCCGCTTTTATTATGTGTGTAGTACAATTCGAGATCAGCCATGATTCTACTGAATATCTGGATTTACATCCAAATCATAATCAATTTCATCAAACCCGAATCCAAACAACTGAAGGAAATCGAGACGATATTGTTCAAGGTCGCCCCGTTCAGACACATTTTCTGTAGTAATCCCGGACCAAGCCTCTTGGACAGCCTGCTGGACATCCGCTCTCATTTCCCAGTTGTCCAGACGAATGCGCCCTTCCTCATCGGTTTCCACTGTCGATCCACTATATAGCTTTCCGAACAGACGCTGCGCTTGCTCGATACAGCCCTCATGCAAACCCTTTTCCTTCATAACCTTAAACAGTAAGGAAATATACAGAGGTACAACTGGAATAGCCGAGCTGGATTGTGTAACCAAAGCTTTATTTACAGAAACGTAGGCTTTTCCATCATAATGCTCCAGTTGCTTCGTTAAGCTGTGCGCTGTGGCCTCCAAGTCATTTTTGGCTTGGCCAATGGTTCCTTTACGGTAAATGGCCTCCGTGATCTCTGGACCAATATACGAGTAAGCCAGTGTGGTTACCCCTTCAGCCAGCAGATCAGCTTCTTCCAGCGCTTTTAGCCATAAGGACCAATCTTCGCCCCCCATTACCGTTATCGTATTTTCAATTTCCTCCTCTGTAGCCGGTTCCAGCGTAATCTCCGATACGACACCTGTATTGGTATTCACCGTTTTATCAGAAAAGGGCTGCCCGATGGGCTTGAGAACGGAGTTGAAGGTTTCACCCGTATCGGGATGCGTCCGTCGTGGTGAAGCGACACTATACACAATCAGATCTACCTTGCCCAGCTTCTCCTTAACCAGTTTCAACGTTTCCTGCTTGATTTCATGGGAAAAAGCGTCTCCATTAATGCTTTCTGCTATGTAGCCAGCCGCTCTAGCCGATTCCTCAAAGGCTACAGTGTTGTACCATCCAGCTGAAGCTGTGCGTCCTTCTGAAGCAGGGCGTTCATAGGATACACCTATGGTATCAGCTCCCATACCAAAGCTGGCAGCAATGCGGGAAGCCAGTCCATAGCCGGTGGAAGCTCCGATCACAAGCACCTTTTTGGCTCCTTGTATTGAAGGACTTTCTTTGATGTAGTCGATTTGACGATTGACATGAGCCGCACATCCTCCTGGATGCGCAGTAGTACAGATAAAGCCACGGACTTTCGGTTTAATAATCATTGCAAGGGCCCCCTACTTTGGCATTCATTTTATATAGATGGAATGGTTGTCCAGTCATAACTATATAGCAAATCAGCTTGAGGCTCAACCTTTTACGGGCGTAATACAGCAGTCAACATCTCTTTAAAGTTTGCTGCTACCTTCAAGCCGGGATCTAAATCGGGGTCTAGTATAGCCACACTCATGCCTACTATTTGAGGTGATTTCAGTAAGACTCTAAGAACATCTGTGAGTTCCTTCCACTGCAAGCCATGAGATTCCGGGCAATCCACACAGGGCATGAGCGTTTTGTCAAGCACATCTGCATCCAGGTGAAGCCAAAAACCGTCAACCTCTCGCTGATGAATGAAATCATTCAAAAAATCCGCAGTCCTGGCACCCCCTTCCCGAAGAGAGCGTTCCGCACTGAAGCAGGTAATGCCCTCCGTCTTTGCCTCTTCTATAATGCTCTGCTCCGGATCTGATTCGCGATAGCCGAAGGTCAGGACATTGGAACTCTGAATATAAGGTTTTCGGTTTTCCAGATTGGTTAAAATATCTGTTCCTTTACCCGTAACAATAGCAAGGTCCATACCAGCCACAACGGCTTTATCACTATTTCCTTTATGGTAATAATCTGGATGTGCGTCTATATGAACCAGTCCGTAATTCCCCTTTCGCGCCAGCGCCAAGGCGCTTCCCAGCAGCACACTGCAATCGCCGCCCAGAACAAGAGAAAACGCAGAGGTGCTCAGTACCTCCTCCACCGTATCTGCCAATTCAATGGAAAAAGCGGCCACCTGAGCCCCAAATAAGGCGCCGTCGTTGTATGTATACTTCTTCGGATATGCAGGCTGAGACAGCCTTGTCGCGACTTGTGCTCCGATCGCTGTGTGAAGACCCAACTCCTCAAGAACAGCGGGAAGCTTCCAGCAGCCTCTTTCTCTACCGTCCGGATGCCTGCTAAGGCCAAGATTGGTGGGGGCATGAATAATGCAGATTTCTTTTTCCATCGACAACCAACTCCTTTACCTTCGATTATGAGGCATAGCTATTTGCTAAAATGTAATACATAAAATATACTTTAAGCATTACTATATCCCTCAACGTGTAAGGAGTCAAACTGAATTGGAATATTACAACGAACTCTGGTTTTCTTTCACCTTCGATCTATTAAATAGTTATGATCCCTACTATGAAGAACCGGAACGGCTTGACAGTCCGGAACAATTAAATGATTTGCTACAAAAGTATGGAGTGTTATGCGATGAAACGGTAGCTCTGAAGGAGCTAACAGCCGTGCGTGCTTACCGCGACAGACTGCGCGATTTGATTATGAGTGGAAGTGATGAGCAACTGGGAGAATTTCTGACGGAGAGTGAATTGCGTTCCCCCCTGCGCCCACGATTAAATGCACAGGGAGACGGCAGCTTTCGTTATGTTTACAGTCCACCTGATAAAAACACAGGCAGCTTGGCCGACCGTATTCTGGCGGTCTGTTCGCGTACGCTCGGAAGAGAACTGACCCTGTACGGAAGACCAAGACTCAAAGTCTGCGTTTCAGATCCTTGCCGTGAAATATTTTCCGATCATTCTAAAAACAGACTACAGCGGTTCTGTAGCAAACGTTGCTCTACCCGTTATCATGTCAAGAAACACCGGGAATCACAATGAAATACACGCCCGGGTAAATGGCTAATGCTACGCTCATCCCTTTGATATTACTATCAGCGCTATAGATAACATAAAAAAGGTTCATCATTGCTACAATGAGCAATGATGAACCTTTTTTATGTTAATGATGCGGTCGAGAGGACTCGAACCTCCACGGGGGTTAGCCCACACGGACCTGAACCGTGCGCGTCTGCCAATTCCGCCACGACCGCATAGTATGTAATCATGCCGATGTTTATCTATGTAACAGGGCCATAAATAATGCCCAGTACATATAATCACCGTAATTAAGATTATATCGCTCATAGAGAATAAAAGCAAGCCATTCTTATATTATATTTTCTATATATAATTCCAGAAAACATGTGAAAACAACTGGATTTCTCATACCATATATGGTAATATGGACGCATCAGGAAAGGAGGTGCGTCAACATTAGTAATCAGATGTTGAACGTGTCCCTTACCCGGTCCGCCATTCTCTAATTCTCAGAGATGACGGAGGCGCGGGATACGGATCAAAGCTTTAAATAAGCGCCACGGGTAGAAAGACCGTCTACGGACGGTCTTTTTTATGTTAAACATCATACTATTGTAATCACATTACATACCGGGAAAAGGAGTCATTCTATGTCTATTCAACCAGGAAAAGTGGAAGAGTTTAAAGATTTAGCAGCTATATGGCTGGAAGCTTCCATAGAGGCCCATCATTTTATTGATCCACAATATTGGACATCACAGGTTGGCGAAATGGAAGACAAATACCTTCCTCTAGCTCAAAACTACGTTATTATACAGGACGATCACACTATTGGTGGCTTCGTTTCCATGATAGATGGATATTTGGCGGCCTTATTTATACGAGTAGGTTCCCAACGAAAAGGCTATGGCAAGTTACTACTAGATTGGGTTAAGAAGCAATATGAGCAGATCCAATTGAAAGTATACCAGTCCAACACGAAGGCATTTAACTTTTATACCAGAAATGGATTTATCATTCAAGAGGAATCCATTGATCCAGAAACCCGTGAAAAGGAATTTGTAATGGTTTGGACAAAGCACAAGTAACATTAAGTTACATTATCTCAATGAAGTCAAAGGCTCTGCTCCCGTATAAATACGGTAAAAGCAGAGCCTTATATATTTTACCTACACTAATATATATGTTCTCTCATTTCAGCCCGTAAACCTCGGTATATAAAATTTGTCTAAACGGCGCAAAATCCTGCTCTGTCAGCGCATACGGATAGCTCATAATTTGAAGCCTCAGATCGGCCTGTCCTTCCCTCAAAGGAGGCTGTACATACTCAAAATCGTTGAGATGGAATCCCAAGCGTTCATAAAAACCAATTCTTCTCCGAGTCCATTCATCCTCAGGTGGCTCAACCTCCAGCACTACCAGTTTATCGGACTGTGAAATAAATCTGCTCATGAGCTTTTTACCTAACCCGCCACCACGTATAGCCTGATCTACCGCAATATGCTCTACAAACCGAAAATGTGTAAATTCCCAGCCTGCCAGAAAAGCGATCGTATGCCCTTGCTCATCCTTTTCAGTGATTAAGCGATAACAAGGATGAGTAAGCAGTGCCTTTTGCGACGCAAAGATTCTACATTCCGTTTCAGGAAAAGAGGCTTCCATAATCGCATACACTTGTGAGAATTCAAGTTCATTCATTTTATATTCCCTGCTCCTTTAATTCTAACTTCCCTTTCCAGTTCAATTCAATCTGACCAAATCGTTGAAATCAATTTTCATACCTTGTGTAATTCCGTAAGCGTCAGCAAAATATGCTCCAATAGCTCGGGGATATCCTCCATCTGATCTTCATTAATTTGTCTGGAAAATTGAAGCTCAATCTTGTTTTGGTATGTAGCTGCCTTTTCTCCGTAAACAAAGCTGAGCGTTTGGAGCGGCCTAAGATCCGGCTTCCAAATTTGCGTCAATAAATCTTCAATCTGACTGCACTGTGTTTCAATCTCACGAATCTCCATATAGAAGCTGAGCAGCAGCACGCATCCGGGAATTTGATCTTCGATCTCCAAAATTTCTGCAGCCAAGTTATTTAAATCTGCATTTAAGCGAATTTCCGCCGTCACACCGGGTCGTTCCGTCAGCCTGAACTGTATAGCGAATTCACGCGACATCACGGACATTTCCAATCGGTCGATCCGTTGCGTGATTTCAATACGTGAATCCAGACTATCCAGATCGTATACTGCATTTTCCATACCTACTTTTAAATTATCAAAAACCGTCGGGTCAAACATGTTCATTTCACCTCTGCCTATCATTCCATATGTTTCATACATTTAACATTCAAATAGGTTTCCAATCCAATGAGTATATCATAAATGTTTGCAGCCAAGAAATTCCCCGAATTTCCAGCAAAAAAAGCTCTGATTATGTATTCCATTTTGAGCTGTTAGTACATACTTCATTTCCTTTCTACAGAACTTCCTTAGATTTTACTTCTGAGGGATGAAAAAATACACCTTTGTAACAAAATGTTCTATTATATTTATTTTATTGATAAATATACCTTTTTATTGTTCCAATTTACTGGGAAATCATTTACAATTGATCTGAGTTCTATTACTAATATATTCATATAAATGAATATAAATCCCAAAAAGAGAGGTAGTTTATTCATGAAAAAAACGTTGTTAGCTTCATTAGGTCTGACACTTATGTTAAGTACTTCTGCCGGTGCCGCCTTTGCTCAAGAAGACATTGCTTCACCCACTAAGGAATCGATTAAACTCTATGATAACGGGACCGACAGAGAGCCTAATAATAGCTTTGAAGAAGCAAGCGAAGTTTGGTTGGGTGATGATATATATGGAACCATTGGAAAACTTACTCAAGGGAATTGGGATTCATACGATGTTTTTAAGTTCAAGGCTTTTCAGACCAAACGGGTTAATTTTAAAATTGAAGGGGATAAGTATCCTAATGCATGGTTAAAATTGGTTCTATCCGATAGCAATGGTCATGAGATTAGAGCAGCGGAAAATCGTCAGAACACTTTAGGCAAAGAACTTGAAGCTGGCAAATGGTATTATATAGCAGTTGAGGTTCCAGGCTACGAAATTGGTCAACAGTTCGATTATAGGCTTACAGCTACGATTGAACAATAAATATTAAAAATTCTAACCTTATAAATCAAAAGCCGCGTCCCTATCTCAAGGGACGTGGCTTTTTGTAGTTCAGTCATTTCACACTATCCATATCTTACGACAGACGTGAGCTAAAATCCTCATAGGAGAACTGGCGGATCACCTTAATGCCTTCTTCGTCATTGTAGCTGGCGATGGCTGGCAGGTTGACTCCGTTAAACATGTGGTTTTTGACCATCGTATAATGGGCCATGTCGCAGAATACAAGCTTGTCTCCCGGCTTCAATGGCTCTTTAAAGGAATAGTCGCCAATCACATCTCCGGCCAGGCAAGTAAGTCCACCGAGTCTGTAGGTGTGTGCATACTCACCAGGTTGGCCTGCATCAATGATATTCGGGCGATACGGCATAGCCAGTACATCAGGCATATGACATTCAGCCGAAGTATCCAGAATGGCAAGGTCCATTCCGTTTTTCATCGTATCCAGAACTGTAGCAACCAGATAACCGGTATTCAAGGCGATAGCTTCGCCCGGCTCCAGGTAAACCTGTACACCATACTTATCCTGAAAATATTGGATGCAGCGTACCAGCGTGTCCAGATCATAGTCTTCTCTGGTGATATGATGACCGCCGCCAAAATTAAGCCATTTCATTTGCTTAATGTATGGCCCGAACTTCTCATCCACGACTTTAATGGTGCGCTCCAGCGTGTCCGAATTCTGTTCACACATCGTATGAAAATGAATACCGTCTACGCCATCCAGATCCTCAGGTCTGAAGTTAGCCAAGGTCACACCCATTCTGGAGTTGTTGTAGCAAGGATCGTACAACGGAGTTTCGATTTCCGAATATTCCGGATTGACCCGAATTCCAATTTCTATCTTTTTGGAAGTCACGCCTTGCACCTTACTTTTGAACCGTTTCAATTGATCGAAGGAGTTGAAAACGACGTGGTCAACATACTCCAGTAGCTCGTCAAATTCACTGTCAACATAAGCTGGTGCGTATACGTGAACCTCCTTGTCCATTTTTTCGCGACCCAGTCTCGCCTCGAACAACGAACTGGAAGTTACGCCTTTTAAATATTTACCAACCAGAGGAAATGTCGAAAACATCGAAAATCCCTTAAGAGCAAGCAAAATATTGCAGCCTGTTCGCTCTTGAACAGAATTTAAAACCTCAAGGTTTTTCACAAGAAGTCTTTCGTCAACAAGGTAACAAGGTGATGGAAGTCCGCTAATATCAATATTCATCACAGGCCTCAATCAAGCAACGTTGGCGTAAAGCTCTCTTGCCATGGCAATCCGTGTTTATTCAGTGCTTCCATGAATGGATCTGGATCAAATTCCTCAACGTTGTATACGCCTGGTTTTTTCCAGATGCCTTTAATGATAAGCATTGCGCCGATCATGGCAGGAACACCTGTCGTGTAGGAAATGGCTTGGGAGCCAACCTCTGCATAACATTCCTCATGATCACACACATTGTATACATAATACGTTTTCGGTTTTCCGTCTTTAACGCCTTGGATGATACATCCAATGTTCGTTTTACCCTTGGTTCTAGGTCCGAGGGAAGCCGGGTCTGGCAAAATGGCTTTCAGGAATTGCAATGGAATGATTTGCTGTCCTTCGTAATCAATAGGCTCAATGGAAGTCATGCCTACGTTTTGAAGCACGTTCAAATGATTCAGGTAGTTGTCCGAGAAAGTCATCCAGAAACGGATTTTTTTCACGCCTTTAATGTTTACTGCAAGAGATTCCAGTTCTTCATGGTACAAAAGATATATGTTTTTCGGTCCGATTTCAGGAAGGTCGTATACCTTTTTCTCGGAAAGCGGCTCAGTTTCAATCCACTCTCCATTTTCAAAGTAACGGCCCTTCGCCGTAATTTCCCGAATATTAATTTCCGGATTAAAGTTAGTGGCAAAAGGATATCCGTGGTCCCCTGCATTCGCATCTACAATATCAATCGTATGAATTTCATCAAAATAATGCTTTTGAGCATAAGCCGTAAATACTCCAGTCACGCCTGGATCAAAACCGCTGCCCAGCAGAGCTGTAATGCCCGCTTTTTCGAATCTTTCTTTGTAGGCCCATTGCCAGCTGTATTCAAACTTCGGCGTATCCGGCGGTTCATAATTCGCCGTATCAACGTAATGAACGCCTGTCTCAAGGCAAGCATCCATAATCGTCAAATCCTGATAAGGGAGAGCCACATTGATAACTACATCCGGTTGAAAGCTTCGAATCAGGTCAATGACCATGTCGGTGTTGTCAGCATCCAGCTGAGCCGTTTGTATCTTCGTACGGCCTCCACCCAGCTTTTCTTTAAGCGCATCGCATTTCTCAACAGTTCTGCTCGCGATACAAATTTCTTCAAATACATCTGGGTTTTGGCAACATTTATGCACCACAACGCTGGCCACGCCACCGGCGCCAATAATCAATGCTTTTCCCAAAATAAATAACCTCCTTATTCCATACGCTAATCGCTAATCATTCTTGCAAACAAAATGATTATAAAGACATCCCATCAAATAATCAAGAAAAACGATAATTTGCAGTGTAAAAATTCACACCACTATGTCACAAAAATTTTACAAATCCCAAATTCAGGCATGAAATCACCATAAAATAAAGAGCACAAAGCCCCTCCCAAGGCGTTCCAAGGAAGTCAGTGCACGTTTACCGGAAGTTTTTTTGCACTCCAAGTAAACAGCCTTAAAGAGTTAATATTATCTTATTTCTAGTAAAAAGGCCACCCGCCATTTCCTTTGAAGAAGATTCAGAGGGGGGGAAAATGATTGGCTGGTACTGTAGGATTGTTTATCATGAATAAAGCCGCCCCCGATGCGGGAACGGCTCTGTACAGCATTAAAGCTTGTTAAACCATAATTTTGCAAATATCATTGGTGAATTCAACCGGGTCTTGCAGTGGCAAACCTTCGATCAACAGAGCTTGATTATACAGCAATGCCGTATAGAGATTGACCTTCTCCTTGTCCTCAGCAAAAGCCTCTTTCAAAGAGTTGAACACCGCATGGTTGATGTTAATCTCCAGTACTTTATTCGCTTTTACATCGGCGTTGTTCGGCATGGCGTTCAAGATTTTCTCCATTTCAATCGTCACTTCACCGTCTGCGGACAGACACACCGGATGTGTCTTCAAGCGCTTGGAGGCTTTAACACTGGATACCTTGCCTTCCAGCAAGCCCTTCATGTACTCGAACAGCTCTTTGTTGTCGTTTTGTTCCGCTTCTGTTTCCTTCTCGTTCTCGTCAGCCTCAATGCCCAGATCGCCACTGGATACGGATTTGAATTCTTTCTCCTTGTAGCTCATGAGCATTTTAATAGCGAACTCATCAATATCATCGGTGAAGTACAGAATTTCGTAGCCCTTGTCGGCCACCATTTCGGTCTGCGGCAGCTTCTCAATACGTTCGTTGGACTCTCCGGAAGCATAATAAATATACTTCTGATCCTCAGGCATACGCGATATATATTCGTCCAGTGTAACCTGCTTTTTCTCTGTAGAAGAGTAGAACATGAGCAGATCCTGAAGCGTCTCCTTATGAGTTCCATAATCGTTGTAGACGCCAAATTTCAATTGTCTTCCAAATGATTTGTAGAATTGATCATACTTTTCCCGTTCATTTTTGAGCAGAGTCAGCAGCTGGCCTTTGATTTTGCTTTCGATATTTTTGGCAATCAGCTTCAACTGGCGGTCATGCTGCAACATCTCTCTGGAAATGTTCAACGACAAGCTTTCGGAGTCCACCATACCTTTGACAAAGCTGAAATAATCCGGCAGCAGGTCAGGCGATTTTTCCATAATCAGCACGCCGTTGGCGTACAGTTCCAGCCCTTTTTCATACTCCTTGGAATAGAAATCAAACGGGATATTTTCTGGAATGAATAAAATAGCCTGGTACACCACCGCGCCGTCCGCGCTGACGTGGATATGCTGGAGTGGCTTGTCATAGCCATAGCGTTTTTCCACATAAAAATTGTGATAATCCTCGTCGGTCAGCTCGCTTTTGTTCTTTCTCCAGATTGGAACCATGCTGTTAATAAGCTGTTCTTCTTCGTAATCCTCGAACTCGTTGTCACTGCCCTCTTTCAGACGTTTGCCTGTAACATCCATCTTGATCGGATAACGGATAAAGTCGGAGTATTTCTTGATCAGTGCTTTTAAACGATACTCGTCCAAATATTCGTCGTAGGATTCATCCTCGGTGTTTGCTTTGATTTTCAAAACAATCACAGAACCGACTTCATCCTTCTCGGCCGGCTCAATGGTATACCCGTCTGCACCTGTGGATTCCCACTTATAAGCGGTATCGCTGCCCAGTGCCTTTGTAGTCACTGTAACGACATCCGCCACCATGAACGCCGAATAGAAGCCTACCCCGAACTGCCCAATGATGTCATGACCATCCTTGGATTCATTCTCATTTTTGAACGCCAGTGAGCCACTTTTAGCAATGACACCCAAGTTGTTTTCCAGTTCTTCCTTCGTCATACCAATCCCGGTATCGCGAAGAGTGAGCATTCTGTTCTCCTTGTCGGCTGTTACTTTGATATAGTAATTTTCTTTATCAAAGACCAGTTGATCATCCGTCAGCGCTTTGTAATAAATTTTGTCAATCGCATCACTTGCGTTGGAGATCAGCTCTCTTAGAAAAATTTCCTTTTGCGTGTAAATCGAGTTAATCATCATTTCGAGCAGACGCTTGGACTCAGCCTGAAACTGTTTTTTCTCCATTCTGATATCTCCTTTCGAATATGAACCTTATGTAAGGTAAGGCTGCACATGGGGAACCGTCCAAACTCGAAAGTCTGTTAGCACTCCCCTCATTCGAGTGCCAGCCTACCTTTTTTTATAACATTCCTCATTTTTTATGTCAATACGATAGATGCATAATATAGTCCCAATTCCGAAATTGTTAGTGCCTGATCTGCTTAAACATCACGTTAAACATCTCGACAGAAGATGGGAACAGTCCTTGTACATGGGGAATCAGATTTTCCCTGATGCGTAAATCGTCCTCGTCCAGATGTTTCAAATCCTGGTGATAGAACCATACAATCGGATAGTCACCATCTTTTTGTCTACTTCCTGCATTCAAACAGACAGGACCTTCGTTTTCCTCAGCAATTGCAAATGGAATATAACCTGCCGATAGCAAGGGCGACCATTCGCGGAGCAAATCATGAAATCCCTTCAAGCCTTGGCCCACAGGCAGTCGTGGAAACTCAATAAAGGTACAATCGCTCCAGTAGACTCCAGGAATGAATTCGTTATCGAATTGCAAAGACACATAATGATAGGACATGATGAAACTTCTCAGCAAGGGAGGAAGCTCGAAATGGTAGGTTTCCTCAAGATCCCGAACCTCCTGCTCTGTGATCTGCGAAGGAAGAGGCTTCCACTTGATCCAGCCTTCCTCATCGGCATTGCCGTCACGCATCTCGAAGGGTACATTTTCTACCAAATCCATAAAAAAAGCTTCATCCATATGTGCAAATAACTCCTTCATGGATGTGCGAATATCCGCCTTCTTGTCCATGTCCCCGCACCTCTTTCCTTTCTATATCAGAACTGCATCATATGCCATTACACATTCTTCCAAGCTCAGCTTAACAGATTTTGCTTTTATCATCATTTTCAAAATATTCGTATTACCAGCGCAGTGGCTCATGGTTACGCCAGATGATCCAGCGCCCTGTCTCGCACATACATTTACAACTTATAAAATCCGATATAAGTACAAGCACCTCGTAAAGTGTCAAGACTACATAAGGAGATTGATCTATTCATGAAAAGAATCACCGTACTTGTTATCCTGTCCCTGCTAATCCTTGTAACCCCGATCTACGCTGCTGCACCAGCGCCCATGCTGGTCTATGTGGATCAGAATAACCACTCCTTCATCCCGCTTCGCCTCCTGAACAGCTATGAAGGGATCACCATCAACATGACGGCAACGGACAAAAAAATTGAAATTGCCCAAGGCGATACCCGGCTCACCTTATTTGCAGGACAGTCTACGGCTAAAGTTAATGATCAAACAATCCGTATGCAAAAGGCTCCTTTTACCGATAATGGTTCCACCTACGTTCCCTTGCAGTTCATCAGCCAGCACCTAAACCTGCAAGTCTCATGGCAAAAGGAAACCTCATCGGTACATATCAAGCAGGGCACAACGTCTGTCAGGCTTCCGGTATTCACGGGCAAGCTACCTAGCAGCACCACACCGATCCAGACGGCTCACAAAAGCTTCAAGGTCGGATCACGCACCTACTCCGCTAAGGTGGTCACCATCTCCATGCTTCATCCCAAGGTGAATCTGGATGTGGCGCTGGCAGGCAATACCATCGGCAAAGTGGAGAACTTAAGCGGTCTCGCCAAACGCAATCAAGCGGTTGTAGCCATCAACGGCACCTACTTTGACGCCTATACCAAAAGCTCATACAAAACGCCTTACGGCTATCTGGTCAGCCACGGGAATTTGTTGAAAAAAAGCTCTGGCGACCAACGAACCGTCTTTACCTACGATGCTAACCATCTGGCCGAACTGGTTTCGGGTCCTGCCTTTGAACAGCGGTTAAGCGAAGGCAACGTCGAAGGCGCCCTACAAGCCGGACCTCGTCTGGTGACGAACGGAAAGGTTTCCCTGAATGTCAAAGCTGAAGGCTTCAAGGACCCTAAAATATTAACAGGCGGCGGGGCCCGCAGTGCACTCGGGATTACACGGGATCATAAGCTAATCCTCCTGACCACAGGCGGAGCCACTATTCCACAGCTTGCTCAAATCATGAAGCAGGCAGGCGCTTATCAGGCCATGAATTTGGATGGCGGTGCTTCCAGTGGGCTGTATTACAACGGTTCCTATCTCACCACACCCGGCCGCCAAATCAGCAATGCGATTATTATAAAATATCAATAGACGGGTTAAGGGCTGTCTTCACGGATGTGTAAGCCGTGGGGATGGCCTTTTCCATTTTCATAAGCTCAGGTTTCCACCTGTTCAGGGTTTCCGCATATTCAAGCGGCTTGTCAGGGTCGTTACAGGGTTCATCCTGTATTTACAATCGGATCAGACTTGTAAGCTATTGCTGCCTTCGCTGCACTGTATTAAAGAAAGGTAAATAGATTAAATAAAGCCACATTCCCCTGGTTCAACTCGCCCAGTTCGTCCTCTTCGATGGACCACCAATCCGGCTCATCGTCCAAACGATGCTTAAGTGCTTCTGTATCAAATACGCAAAGGGTCGCCGTATCTGTCGTGAATTGAAATGGACTGCTTGCTACGTTCATTGTGTAGTCCTCCTGATTTTGGTCAACGAATCTCCATTTTTTTCGCGTATTCTGCGTATCCATGTATGTCACATTTCTAAGGTAAATTTTCCCTGTATATAAAGTATAGCAATGCTTGCAGGGACAGACAACATGCTTAGGTTAGCATCCGTTCTACACACAAAAAAAGCCTTCCCTCACTATATAGTGAAAGAAGGCTGCTTTGTGAATTTAAGCGATGCTAACCTGCTGTTAGATCAGAAAAGATTTAGTGATAATCACCAGCAAAATAAACAATACCAGAATTGCGCCTGTGGATGTCCATGCTCCACCGCCACCGTAACCAACTTCACCCATGTCTGAATCCCTCCTTGCTTTAAAGCATACTCTTATCGTATGAAGAAAAACGGTTTACGACAGGGCGCATTGGCAACGTTTATTTGGCAAGCGAGTTTATTTTGACAGGATAGGACTTCTTAGAAAATGGACTGATACGTTTCGGATGGATCGGTAATCACACGGGGGGACAACTGGCACAGAATGTCGTCGGTTCTGCGCAGCAGTCTGCCCACATCCTTGTTCTTCATCTTTCGAAGGAGCGGGGTTTCTAACTGGGATGACAGAAATTGAGTGGTGCCGTTAAAAACAACAACATCCAATCCCGGGTTGGTGTCGGTATGTAATAAGTGCAGCAGGTCAGTCATGCTCAGGAAATCTGGAGGGCAAAGGGTATTGTTTTCCTTCATATATAGGGCTTTCAGCATGGAAGTCAAAGCCCAGTCGCACAGGATAATGCAGCATTGGAGCTGGTTGTGCTTTTGCAGGATTTTGGCTAGTTTCATGTGGTATTGGGCTAGGGTGTAAAAATCGGTTATTGAATGATGTAAGTGTTGTGCGCGTCTGGATGGCTGGGTATGACTTCGGTTAAGGGTAGAAGGATCTTTTTTCATATCTATTCCTCCAGAGAATTTCAATATTAGTCTTATTATACCCTGAAATAATACTTATAGATATCATTAATATTTATTGTATTCATCATTCAATGTTTTCCTTTAGATATCTTGTCTACACTTTTAGAATAGTGAGGTGTAGACGATGGAAGATAAAGAAGTTCTCAAATTAGTGGGTGCCAGAATACGTGCTTTGCGAAAAGAAAAGGGCTTGTCTCAGGAATCGCTTGGAGAAAAAGGCGGATTTCATTTTTCATACATAGGGCAGATTGAACGTGGGGAAAAGAACGTATCCTTATTAAATATAGCTAAAATTGCAAATGCACTGGATGTTAATTTGATTCAGCTTTTTGCTTATGTAAATGAGGAAATTAAGGTTACAAAGCATGAAGCCGAACTAAATGAAATACTAACATTGCTTAGAAAGTCAAACCCTCAAAAAATTAAGCTAGCGAAAAATATTGTTAAAGAGATTTTAAACAATGAATAATGACACGCACACATATGTGGTTCAGTTACATCGTGTAGAAACATATCAAAAAAGCCGCTCATCAGATTGATCTAATGAACGACTTTTTTTGCGTAACTGCTTAGTAGCGTGTTTGCGCCTTTTCAGTGTTTCTAATTTCTTATCATTTCCTTAATTCAGCAAGTACCTCTTTCGCTAAAGCAACGATATTGGCTGCGTTAAAGCCAAAGGCTTCTACAACTTCGGTTCCTTTACCGGATGCGCCAAAACGATCAATGGCTAACATCTTTCCGTCCAGTCCGATATAGCGTTCCCAGCCAAAGCTTGCCCCCATTTCAATGCCGACGCGGGCACGTATTGCTTTGGGCAAGACTCTTTCTTTGTAAGCTTCGTTCTGCTGATCAAAAGCAGATGTGTTCGGCAAGCTTACGACAGATGCTGAAATGCCTTCGTTTTCCAAGATACTCTGTGCTTCGACAGCCAGCTTCACCTCTGAACCACTTGCGATTAACAGCAAATCTGGTACTTCTTTGGAAGCAGGCGCTAAAACATATCCGCCTTTTTTCACACCTTCCAACGCCTTTTCAGAGCTGCCTGCAAGGATCGGCAGAGCCTGACGTGTAAGGACAAGTGCTGTCGGTGTTGAAACTGATGAGATCGCCATATGCCAGGCAGCGATCACTTCATTGCCGTCTGCGGGACGGATTACATTTAAATTCGGCATCGCACGCAATCCTGCCAGTTGCTCGATCGGCTCATGGGTAGGTCCGTCTTCTCCTACGATAATGGAGTCATGGGTTAGTACGTAAATCACCGGAAGTTGCTGAATGGCCGCCAAGCGTATAGCTGCTTTTAAATAATCGGAAAATACAAAGAAAGTTCCTCCATAAATCTTTAACCCACCGTGCAGTGCTATGCCATTCATTTCAGCTGCCATCGCAAATTCACGTACACCAAACCAAATGTTACGTGCTGCTGGGGCTGATTTAGAAAAACGTTCATCTCCTGCAATTAATGTCTTATTGGAGCTCGCTAAGTCAGCTGAACCTCCAAAGAAATAAGGGACCTGCTGTGCAATCAAGTTCAAGATGTCGCTGCCGGTATCTCGTCCTGCTTTACTTGAGCTTGCTTCGTAATCAGCCAATGGTTTTTCCCAATCTACGGGCAGTATATTGGTAAAGCTGTCATGAAACTGTTTAGCCAGTTCTGGATAACTTTCCGTATAATTCACCATTAGAGCCTGCCATTCAGCCTCGGCTTTGGCACCACGAACTGCTACTTTTTCACGAAAAAGGGTATATACTTCCTCTGATACGGTAAAAGCCGGTAGTTCCCATTGATAGCTCAATTTTGCCGCAGCCGTTCCTGCTTCTCCCAGAGGTGAACCATGAACTTTATGCGTACCGGCATGCGGTGAGCCATACCCGATCACAGTCTTCACTTCAATAATTGTAGGTTGTGTATGATTTTCTCGTGCCAAGTCAATCGCTGCAGTAATCTCGGTAAGATCATTACCCTCTGTAACCAGGATATGTTGCCACCCACTGGACTCAAACCGCTGTTTTATATTTTCTGAGAAAGAGTGACTCAGTTCTCCATCCAGCGATATGTCATTGGAATCGTATAGCATGATTAATTTATCCAATTGCTCATGGCCGGCATGAGAGATCGCTTCATTAGCCACGCCCTCCATTAAATCACCATCTCCGCACAGACAATACGTGTAGTGATCCACAATCGGAAAGGACTCCTTATTATATAAACCTGCTAAATGCCGTTCTGCCAATGCCATGCCAACAGCCATCGCCACCCCTTGTCCCAAGGGTCCCGTCGTCGCTTCCACACCGTCGGTGTGTCCGACTTCTGGATGCCCGGGCGTTCGGGAACCTAGCTGCCGGAATTTCTTCAAATCGTCAATCATCACATCAAAACCGGATAAGTGAAGCAGACTGTAAAGGAGCATGGATCCATGGCCAGCAGACAGAACGAACCGATCCCGATTTTCCCATCGCGAATTTTTGGGATTTACAAGTAATGCCTGTGACCAAAGAGCATAAGCCATAGGTGCTGCACCTAAAGGTAATCCGGGATGCCCGGAGTTTGCTTCATCAATCGCGTCTAAAGATAATGCTCGGATGGCCATAACGGCTTGAAGGTCTTGCTGGTTAAATCTCATAAAGTTTGTCCTCTCTTCCTGATCCTCGTTTTTTTATAGTGTTCATTTGTATTGTTTATTGCGCACTGCTTTTCGGCTTTTTCAGGCTTACCAAAATCATAATGAGCAGCACCAAACCGATCCCGATCATCGTTATCGTTTTTCCACCCATCTGGTTTAGCCCGCTCAAGAACACCCCCACTACACCGAAGTCGGAATCGGAGAAGGTTGCGTTGGCTAACCCGAGATCCCCTAATACAGGTATTAATAGAATTGGCATGAAACTGATGAGCACTCCGTTCACAAATGCGCCTAAAATGGCGCCACGCACACCGCCCATGGTATTTCCAAACACTCCTGCTGCTGCTCCTGTGAAGAAGTGCGGGACAACCCCAGGTAAAATAACAATCCCGCCGGATAAAACCAGAATGAGCATGCTGACAATCCCCCCCACAAAACTGGAGAAAAAGCCTATCAGTACCGCGTTCGGAGCATAGGTATAAACAATAGGGACATCCAGCGCCGGTTTGGAATTCGGTACAATTTTCGAGGAAATCCCTTTAAATGCCGGTACAATTTCAGCCAAGACCAGACGTACACCCGACAAGATGATAAATACGCCTGCAGAAAACAACCCTGCCTGAAGTAGCGCAAATAAAATATAGTTTTTCCCGTTACTCAAGTGACTTTCGACATAAGCCGGACCTGCAAAAAGGGCTACAATGATGTAGAAGACCGCCATCGTTAACGCAATACTGACCGTACTGTCCCGCAGAAAGCCGAGTCCTTTAGGGAAATTGATTTGTTCAGTGGATACAATGTCTTTCTTGCCTTTCACTGCCATACCTACCAGCCCGCCAATAGCAAAGCCGACCGCGCCAGAATGCCCCAAAGCCACATTGTCATTGCCCGTTAATTTACGGACAAATGGCTGCACAACGGCCGGAGAAAGCGACATGAAAATACCTACAGTCAGCGCTCCAAAAAGGATAAGGGAGACGGATGTGAAACCACTCACTGATAAAATGATAGCAATCATACATGACATATATAGCGTAATATGACCTGTTAAAAAAATGTACTTAAATCGTGTAAAACGAGCAATCAGCAGGTTCACAATCATACCGAAAAACATAATCAGTGCGGTGGAGGAACCATACTTACTCACGGCAAGAGCCACAATAGCTTCATTATTTGGAACGATACCGCTTACATGAAACGCTGCTTTAAACATATCGCCAAAAGGTGCAAGAGCTTGCTGCAAAACACCTGCGCCTGCACTGATGACAAGAAATCCTACAAACGTTTTGGTCGTTCCCTTCAGGATATCCGAGAGATTTTTCCGCTGAGCCAGCAACCCTACCAAAGCAATCAACGCAACTAGCACAGACGGCTCACTCAAAACGTTAATCAGTATATTCAAAGCTTTATTCATATGGGCCAATTCTCCTTACAATAGATTTTTATCTTGTAAGACTGCTGTTAGTTTTGTGCGTAATTCCTCGAGATCGATAATGTTTTCCAGAACGACCACATCACCCAGGCTCGCTCCGCCTTCAGCAATGTCTCTGGCAAGAAAAAACACATCTGCGCTCCCAGGCGTAGCGGAACCCAGATCGGAATGATCTACTTCCACACCCTCTACGCCCATCTCATTCAATAGCTGCTTAATATTCATTTCCACCATAAAGCTTGTTCCCAGACCAGAACCACAAACTGTTAAAATTTTCATTTTTTATCGTCTCCTTTTTTTTGCATCATGGCTATAATTTCGTCCGCTGTTGTAGCTTCTTTCAAACGGTTTAACGAATCGTCGTTGACCAGAAACGAAGTCAATTCCGTCAGCGCCTTTAAGTGCAACTTATTGTCAATCGCCGCTAGGCAAATAAACATATCAATCGCATGCTCCGGCTGATCAAGCAACAACACCGGTTTTTTCACTCGCAACAGCGACATTCCCAATTTCTGCACACCTTGTTCCGGCCTTGCATGTGGGATAGCAATTCCTTTGCCGACATGAATAAAAGCACCGATTTCCAAAACTCTGTTAATCATTGCCTGTGTGTAGTCAGGTGTAATATAGTTCTGTTCCTCTAATGGTTTGGCTGCTAGTTGAATCGCTTCCTTCCAATCCAGGGGAGCATCCGTGAATCGAATTTTATCTACAGTTAAAAGCTCGGACAACATAGGGGAATGACTCCTTTCAATTGAACGCATCTGTCGTAAATGATTTGTTAAATCTGTATAAAGTGCTTTTTCGCTTTTAATCGTGGCATGTTTCCGTATGGTAGCCATTAATTCATCTATGGGCACCGCAGAAGGTACGGGCAGATCAAAATCAGCAGCAACAGCTTGTTGCAAATAATCTTCTTCTAATACGGTTAATAATGGGCGAGTCAAGTAAACAGGTTTGGATGATTCCAAATAAATAGTAGAAAAAATCATGTCATAGCTATCCGGAGATATCTGTTTTAATTCCGCAACCGAATGTGATTCCGTAAAATGCACGCCCGGAAATAGCTGACACAATTGCGTCCGTAACATCATGGAGGAACTGATCCCGTTTGGACATACAATTGTAGCACGGTATACTTTAGGTTCAGGTTCTAATCTGCGGACATGCCCCCCGAACAAAATGGTAAAGTATCCAACCTCTTCATCCGAGATCCACTCCCCTGTAAAATCAGACAATGGCTTCAACGCTTGCTTGACCAGTTTGAACAGGGCATCATGTTCTGCTTTGATAGTGTCAATTAAAGGATTAGATAAAGGCACTTCACACATAATCCTAAAGTAAGCCGGTACCAAATGCTTGTACAAGATCGATTGCAAAATAGGTTTTTCTTTAAAGGGTACTAGGGTCAGGCGTTCTACTTCCCTGATAATTTCGTCAGATACATAACTCAGCTCTTCACTGGGATAAATATGGGGCACGCCCTGCGTAGCTGACAATAATTGAATCGTTAGATATACGATCTCCATCTCATGCACTTCATTAAACAAATAAGCGGATAATTTCTTGCCCATCAGAAAGAGTGGTTGTTGTTGTATTAACTCTGTTTGCTTAACGGGCAAAAACAGTGCATTACGCCCATAGCGGAATTGCAGAAACAACAGCTCATAAATAAGTTGATCCAGCCTGTTGCCCACAAAGACGACCTGATACTCATGAGCCATATCGGTTAATTGCTGCTTGATCGTTGTACTTGCATCTTCATATTTCCAACTATCCATCACCTGCTTGATACCCGGGCGTCCCATCGGCAGCTGTGATAGTGTCCCAATACATACCGATGCAAATCGCCGCTTGTGACGCTCTTCTCCCTCCAATTTAAAACCGTCCGTTCGGTTATAATCTAATTTGACACCTTCTCCCTGACAAAGCGCACGTAGCTTTTTGACATCTGCCAAGGCCGTATTCCTGCTTACCTGGAGCAAAGACTGATAATGAACGATCGAAATCGGCTCCCGCCGGATATACGTGTATAAATAAATCAAATACAGTCGTTCATTCTCTTGAAAAACCAGTTGCTTGCGACCAAGTGATAATTCCTCATTTTTCCAGTGTTTCTTAACTCTTTCGTCAATCTTAAACCCCATTTCAATTACTTCAATCTTCGGTAAATCCAACTCAATTAGTCCGTCATTTAATTTATTCAGCGTATATTCAAACTGTCGAGGCGATAAATTCAATTGAAGTCTCAACTCCGGAATTGACAACTTCGGATAGTTAACCATCTGAGTTAGCAATTGCAATGACTTGTGGTCAAACATCTTATGAGCCTCCTTGTGCTTATTATAAATGAAAATTATGAGCCATATCATAGCTGTTGAATCCAATCTTTGTTGTGATGTTGGCAGGTGTATTGGACTGAAATGTCATCCTTTACTTACATGCGAAAGGCAAGAGGCTCCTGTAAAATCAATAGTGTGACTTGTAGAGGGGAAGACAATAATTCTACAAAACAGGTATGCCCTCTACAGGGTGCGCTCAAACGCAAGAAATAAATGGGGATAAAGATTATACACCAAGTCATGTGCTATCTGAGCGGAATAAAACTATGGGAATATTAATTAAGAAATGAAGCTAAGTCACACGCCAAAATAAAAAACACGCCCCATGTGGCGTGTTTTTTATGATAACGGAGCTTTAGTTTAAAGAACCTACCCAATCAATTCCCCTAAACCCTTACTTCCAAATCTCGTCCGCAATCTCTTTAATGAAGGCAAGCTTCTTCCACTGCTGCTCTTCCGTCAAGATATTGCCCTCTTCCGTAGAAGCGAAGCCGCATTGTGGGCTGAGGCAGATGTGGTTGATGTCCACGAATTGAGTTGCTTCCTTAATGCGGTTAATGACCGTCTGCTTGTCTTCCAATTCACCTGTTTTGGATGAAACGAGGCCCAAGACGATCTGCTGCTGGCCTTTCAGATGCTTCAGCGGTGTGAAATCGCCTGCACGGTCGGTATCGAATTCGAGGTAGTAACCGTCGATGTTGTCGATGCCGAACAGGGTTTCGGCAACAGGCTCGTAGCCGCCGGAGGATGCCCAGGTGGAATGGTAGTTACCACGGCATACGTGGGTTGTAACGATCAAATCGGCTGGAAGATCATTTACGGTTTCCTGATTCACGCGGGCGAACAGCTTTTTGGTATCTTCCACATTCTCACCCGCATGCTGTCTGGCTTCCCAATAGTTTTTATCGCAGAGCATGCCCCATGTGCAATCATCCAATTGCAAGCTGCGGCAGCCCTCATTGTACAACGCTTGAATCACGGATTTGTAAGCTTTGGCGATATCCGTCACCAGCTCGTCCAGATTGCTGTAATAGGTATCGGTTGTTTCTTTATTCTCTCCACGCAGCAGCTCGGCCAGGAACTGTGCTGGTGCCGGAATGGTTTGACGTGCAATCGCATCCTCACCTGCTACTTGCTTCAAGAATTTGAAGTCTTCAATGAAAGGGTGAAGGGAGTGACCGATTTTACCAGTCAAGCGTGCGGTTTCCGCTCTTGTTTCCACGCCTTGGAATTGGTAACCGTTCGAAAGCTCTACCTTTTCCACGCCATCCAGACCCCACATAAAATCAAGATGCCACCAAGAGCGTCTGAATTCACCATCTGTCACGGCTTTAAGTCCTACGGATTTTTGCTTTTCCACCAGCTTGATAATTTCGTTGTCTTCAATCTTTCCCAGTTCGTCCGCAGAAATTTCGTTATTTTGAAATTGAATTCTGGCATCTTTAATCGCTTGCGGACGCAGAAAGCTGCCGACCATATCATGTCTGAAAGGGGTCACTTTTCGTTGGGATGCATTGTCAAGGATGCTGCTCATTAGGGTTATCTCCTTTTTCGCTTCTGTAGTGAAGTTCTTGTAAGAAAGATAACACACATTTTCAGTTATAATGTAACTCCAATAAACTATAGCTAGTTATAGCCTAAAGCTATACCAAACCTTTTACTCGCCTATCGCCTCATGCAGCGCTTCTACATAGACGGAGGCTAGCTTGGAGAGCGAAGCATTTTTATGACAAATCCAGCCCACATTAATAGACTCCTCACATTCCAAAGGTACGGAAATAATCTCGTTACCGTTCAAATCCGCACTGATCACCCCGGTAGAAATGGTATACCCGTTCAGGCCAATCAGCAGATTGAAAAGGGTCGCCCGGTCATTGACACGAATGCTTTTGGGATGCGACAACGTGCTAAGAATTTCCTCGGAGAAGTGAAAGGAATTGTACTCCCCTTGTTCAAAGGACAGATACGGATAAGGATGAAGCTGATCAATGGTCACAATGGACTGTCGGGATAACGGATTATTGGTGCTGATAAAAATATGCGGCTTGGCGATAAACAGGCTGTTAAATTGCAGGTTCGCATCTTTTAGCAGCTTGTTAATGACCTTGGCGTTAAATTCGTTCAGATATAAAATTCCGATTTCGCTGCGCAAGCTTTTGACATCCTGTATGATTTCATGGGTTTTCGTCTCCCGCAAAGCCAGCTCATACTCATCCTGTCCATATTGATTCACCAGATTCACAAATGCATTTACGGCAAAAGCATAATGCTGCGTGGATACGGAAAAATGCTGCGGTGAAGGCTTGGCATCCAGATAGCGACTTTCCAGCAGCTCCGCCTGTTCGACGACCTGACGCGCATAACCGAGAAACTCCACACCCTCCTTGGACAAAGAAATACCTTTATTGGTACGATCAAAAATCGTGATATGAATCTCTTCCTCCAGATCCCGAATGGCGTTCGACAGACTGGGCTGGGAAATAAACAACCGCTTTGCCGCCTCATTCATGGAGCCGCGATTGGCAACCTCGATGACATATTTTAATTGTTGTAAGGTCAATGCATGATGTCCTTTCCGTTTGTGTTTCTTCTATTATATAACACATGATAACACTGCTGTTTAAGAAACCCCTAAACCCAAAATAGCACCTCCTCAAAATGGTAACATCCATTTCAGGGAGGTGCTCTTGCACTGTTGCTTTAATTAACGGACTTCACCATTGGTAGCGATCAGTTTTTGGTACCAATAGAAGCTTTGTTTACGAATACGGCGCAAATCTTTGAGATCAAACTCTTCACGATCAACATAGATAAACCCGTAACGCTTACTGGAGCCCTGATGGGTACTAACAAGATCAATCGCAGACCATGGACAGAAGCCGAATACTTCTACGCCATCTGTAATTGCCAGTTGAATCTGATCAATATGTTTTTTGAAAAAGTCAATCCGATAAGGATCATTCACTACATCGCCTTCTTCAAGCTTGTCAAAAGCGCCTAAACCATTCTCCGTCACGATGAGAGGCAAATGGTAGCGGGAATAAATTTGACGCAGCGTGGATCTAAAACCGACCGGGTCAATCTCCCAGCCAAACTCCGTCGTTTGCAGATTAGGATTCACCGAGCCTCTGTATGCTCCTGGCTCACCCACAATCTCATGCTGATCTCCTGTATGTGAAAAATCATTTCCGTCATCCAAGCTTTCTCCTACGGTTTGAGAGGTGTAATAATTAAAGGCGATAAAGTCTGGATTTCCCTTCGCTAATATGTCCATATCGCCCTCTTCAATGACAGGCTCATATCCTTTTTCGACCAAATAGCTCCAGGCAATGTGATTGTATCGGCCAAATACCGCCATATCCAGATAGAGCCAGTTGCGAATGGCTGCATAGTTGTCAGCCGCCAGCGTATCTTCCGGCTTGGAACTCGCTGGATAAATGACCCCAATATTCGGCGCTGGTCCGATTTTCGCGTCAGGCAGCATCTCATGGCACAACACCATCGCTTTCGCCTGCGCTACTAACATATGATGATTTTGTTGGTAAAGTACCTTTTGCGGATTTTCCAGGCTTGTATCTAAAGTTCCGATGGAGCCGGGATGGAGAATCAGCATATTTTGCTCATTGATGGTTAACCAATATTTCACCCTGTCTCCAAAGTTCTCATACAATATTTTGGCATACTGCTCGAAAGCGTCAATCGTCTCCCTCTTCGACCATCCGCCTTGTTTTTCAAGAGCATAGGGCAGATCAAAATGATACATAGTAACAATCGGTTCAATACCATATTTAATGAGTTCGTCAATTAATGAGCTGTAAAACGCGATTCCCTTCTGATTAACTTCACCTACGCCCTGTGGATAAATACGTGTCCAGGCAATAGAGAAACGATACGCTTTAAAGCCCATTTCAGCCATCAAAGCTACGTCTTCTTTGAACATATGGTAATGATCACTGGTTACCTTAAAATCAGTGACCCCTTCGACGTGATTAGCCATGTCAATGACAGAGGGTCCTTTTCCATCTTCGTCCCATGCACCCTCTACTTGATAAGCGGAAGTTGAACCTCCCCAGAAAAAATCTTCGGGAAATGCCTTCAATTGGTCATGTTTCATGATATAGTCCCTCCAGTTATAGTTATATCCTTCTGATGTTCGCAATCCATGTATGTGATGATGACGCTTTCCTGTATCACACAACCAAAGTTAACAATACTTCGTTTTTCTGAACCTGCTCCTGATTTGTCTCGAATACGTCCACTTTATTTTTAGTAAGTGTAACGATGACAGGGGTCACAATATCGTATCCTGCTTCTATAATCTGTTCCCTGTCAAATTGGATTAACAAATCGCCCTGTTTCACACTGTCCCCCTCTTTAACCACTGGATTAAAATGCTTCCCTTTCAGAGCAACTGTGTTAATTCCGATATGAATCAATATCTCTGTACCCGCATTTGAAGTCAAGCCTATCGCGTGTCCTGTGGGGAACAGCGAGGTTACAACTCCATCTATCGGCGCTACGACCTCACCGACAGACGGTTCAATGGCTAACCCTTTTCCCATGGCCTCTGTAGAAAATGCAGAATCATTCACTTGGCTCAGTGGTATAGTCTTGCCTGTGATCGGGCTGTATATCGTTTCTTTCTTGATGTCGACGGCCACGGGTTCTTCTGTTTTCACGGATTCATCCATTTCCGGGGCCTCCCCTTTAACCTTGCTTTCATACCCAAAAATAAGAACCATTAGCGTTGCAGCTATAAATGAACATGCAATGGCGATAATGTAGATTAAGGTTGGCGTATATACTGGAATAGCAAAAATATTATGAAAAACATAAGCTGTCATTTTCACCCCAAAATGTCCATTGATGGCTCCGCCTATAGCCCCAGCGATAATGACAATGGGAATGACACGTTTAAAACGAAGCACCAGACCATACACAATAGGCTCTGTCACACCAGCCAGCAATCCTGTAATACTCGTGGAACCCGCAAGAGTTCTAAGTGTTTTATCTTTTTTCGCCTTCAGGAAAATACCAAATGCGACACCAATTTGAGCAAATACTGCTGCTGCAGCCATCGCCTCAATCGGATCACCACCAACACCGATATTTTGAATCGTGATGGGTGTAAACCCCCAGTGAAGTCCGAAGACGACCATAAAGGTCATAAAACCGCCAAGAACAATCCCTGACAAAATGCCACTTACACCGATTAACCATGTCACACCTGAAGAAATCCAATCTCCTACCCCTGTACCGAAAGGTCCGAATGCGATCGCAGATAGCGGAACCATAATCATTAAAGCCAGCATCGGAACTAAAAAAAGCTGTAGATCCTTAAGAATGATCTTCTTCAAAAACTTGTCCACCAACGCATATATGCTGATGGATATGAAAACCGGGAAAACACTGGCCGAGTAGTTCATCATGACCACCGGTATTCCCAAAAACGATACATCAGAGCCTTTGTCCATCAGCCCCGTAAAGTTGGGTTCCATGAGGGCCGCACCGATGACACCTGCTACATAAGGATTCGCCTTCAGCTTTATACCAAGCGTGATCCCAAGCAAAATCGGTAAGAAGTAAAACACAGCATTCCCCGCAGCGGACAGGATCATATAGGTATCACTTGTTGCAGACATCCACCCCAGCAAGGTCAAAACCGTCAGGAGTGCTTTTATCATCCCCGAGCCCGCCATCGCCGGAATCAGCGGGGAGAAACTGCCGGAAATGACTTCAAAGATTGTAGATATGATCGATGTCTTCTTTCCGCTTGATTCACCAGCCGCAGGAGAGTCCGATCCAAAATCCCTATTTTTCATGATCTCCGTATATACATAGGCAACGTGGCTCCCGATAACCACTTGAAACTGCCCTCCGCTTTCGACAACAGTAATGATGCCCTCATGCTTCTCTAGCGTTTCTCTTTCGGCTTTTCTTGAATCCTTCAGGTCAAATCTGAGCCGTGTAGCACAATGCACAAGCCCATTAATATTTTCTTCTCCTCCAACGAGGCGTACGATGTCATCGCCCATTTTCTTATGGTCCATGTTCATTCTCCTTCTGGGCAGATTGTCTGAAAACAAAAAAATACCTAAACGAAAGGCCTGTGTAATCAAAGAAAATGATCACTGCCATTCATTTAGGTATCGCCTGCTTAACCAGTAACAATCCTTATATTTAAGTTGTGAGCCTACTATAAATCACTCAGAAATCGTTTGCAAGCTTTTTTTTCTAGGAACCAGCCATATCGTTTCTGGAAGTCACACGCTGTATATGAATCGTCAAGTATACCTTTTCATCAATCGACATAGCGCTTTCATGCTTGCTTTCCAGGTATTGATTAATCAAATGGGTACATTGAAAAGCCTTAGTGTATTTATCTTTGACCTGCTCATACAAGAAGTTGTCGCCTGAAGCTCGTTGCTCTTGTTCGTTACTCAGCATTCTTTGAGCAAAGTATTGTAAATGGGTAATAAACCGGGAATAGTTGAATGAAGTTTCATCCAATGCCAGCTGATAGTAATCGGTTACAATGTTGAAAATGTCATCAATGACCTCCGTAATCTCAACCGTTTGCTTCATTCCCTGACCGTCTTGCCTTGCATTGACAAAATGCATGGCAATAAAGCTTGCTTCATGCTCGTCCATGTGAATACCAAATTGAGCGTGGATCATATCCAGCGCATTCATACCAATCATAAATTCTTTTTTGTAAAATTTTTTAATTTGCCACAAAAGTGAATTTTTTAGTCCCACGGATTTCCTGTACCGAGAGATAGCAAATTGAATATGATCAATCAAAGAGATATAAATGTTATCACTAAAAATATCTCCCATTTCCTTTTTTGCGTTCCCTACAATTTCATCCGCTACCTTTAAATATTCCACAGATGTTTCTCCAATGAGATCAATTAATTTTTGCGGAATTTTATCGGACTTTAATACAAAAGTTTTTTCTATTTTTTCCTCATCGACCCTCTGACCATTTTTCTTTTTAAAGCCCAGACCATTCCCTATGACAACAAATTCATGACCAACCTGATTTTCGGCCCGAATAACATTGTTGTTAAATATTTGCCGGATGATCATATATCTACTCACCTCATTGATGTAATGACAAAGTTTGTAATAACAAAAAAAACCAAATAACGACTAAATAATTAGTCATTATTTGGGTATCGCCTGCTAACCAGTAACAATCCCGAAGGTTACTTGCCCCTTCATTCAATTACTTTTACTATAACGCTTTCAAACCAGAATAACAATACAATCATGATTAAAAGTCGTTTGGTAAATATAGATTATGATATAAGTCAGATAAAGATACTGAGCAGCATTACGATGGCAAAAGCACTAAATCCGAGAATGGTTTCCATGACCGTCCACGTTTTCAGGGTTTGCGGTACGGACAGGTTCATGTATTCTTTGACAATCCAGAAGCCGGAGTCATAGACATGGGACAAAATGATCGAGCCTGCTCCGGTAGCCAGTACCAGCAGTTCCGGGCTTACCCCCGGCATGGTGACCGCGATTGGAGCGACAATACCAGCCGCAGTCATCATGGCTACCGTAGCCGAACCGACGGCTGCACGGATCAGACCCGCAATGACAAAGGCAAGCACAAGCGGTGATAAATGTGCATGCTGGGCAAAACCTGCAATCGCATCACCCACACCACTGGCGGTCAAAATCTTGTTGAAACCGCCGCCACCACCGATCAGCAGGATGATAGAAGCGACCGGGCCGAGACAATCATTCGTAAATTTCAATAGCTGCTTGCTGTCGAAATTGCGTGCATAACCAAAAGAGTAGAGCGAGAACAACAAGGCAAGCAGCAACGCAATGATCGGACTGCCGATAAAATCAAGACCTGTCTAAAGCCGTTGGCTTCTGGCAAAATCAGATCAACAATCGTCGCCATGAGCATCAGAATAACAGGCAGCATAATGGTGAAAAGTGTAATACCGAAGCCTGGCAGCTCTCTTTCTCTCGTTTCCGTAAATTGCTCCATCAACTCACTAGAGGTCTCCACTTTGATACGCTTGGCGATCCAGCTTCCGTAGATCGGACCCGCAATGGCTGCGGATGGCAACGCTACGATGAGCGCAAGGAAGATCGTTTTACCAATATTGGCGTTAAAAATACCTACAGCCAGCATCGCCGCCGGATGTGGTGGAATCAGACTGTGCACGACTGCCAATCCAGCTACAAGGGAAATCCCGATTTTGATCAGTGAGGTTCCCGTATGCTTGGCAATCACGAATACGAGCGGGAACAACAGCACGATACCCACCTGTATGAACACAGGGATGCCGCAGATAACAGCGACAACCATCATAGGTTTAACCTCCGTCTTTTCGCTAAAGTAGACGTAGAGGTGAATGACCATGCAGTACAGCAGCAATAACTCCCGAACGGCGCACCAGCAATCCTATGAAACGCTACGTGATATGATCCTGAACGGAACGATTCCTCAGGGAACCAAGCTGGTCGAGGAAAAGCTTGCTACGCAGCTCGGTGTGAGCCGGACACCTATCCGTGAATCCATCCGCAAACTGGAGCAGGAGGGGCTTATCGTCAATAAGCGTGTAGTCAAGCTCTCTGAAACCGACCTGCGTAATACCTTTGAGCTGCGTATGCTGCTTGAAGGACATGCTGCGCGAAGTGCAGCAGCCTATCTGTCCGAGACAGAGCTGCTGGCTTTGGAGCAATGTGTGGAAATTGGGCGCTCCGGCTCGCTGGATGAGGTGATGCAAGCGAATAAAGAGTTTCACGAAATCATTATGAGCGCCAGCAATAATTCGATGATGATTGGTTTATTTGACCGGATGCAATCCGTCATTTATTTATTCCGTCATACGGTCGTTTACTATCATCGCCCCTTTCTGATTGACGAGCATCAGCACATTTGCGAAGCGATTCGGGCGCATGATGGTGACACGGCAGAACGGCTGATGAAGAAGCATCTCCAGGCCGATCTGGATTTTTGTCTGCATCTGATCAGATAGGCTTTTCTATTCTCCATTTCAATGCCATGCCTAAAAGACCGCTAAACACTTGAGTCCTTGTGCTTAGCGGTCTTTTAGGGTATAAAATTCGTGGATGATCGAACGCCTAACCCTCTTTTCCTCCCCGAAATACGTCTTTGGCGATTTGAATCGCTGAGGCTGCTCGGGGCCATCCTACATAAAAGGCAAGCTGAGTGATGACCTCGACCAGTTCTTCTTCCGATAATCCGTTATCCTTGGCCAAATTCAGATGATAGGGAAGCTGCCCCCCATGCTCACCCGCTACCAATGCGGAAACGGTTATGAGACTCCGTTCTCTGAGAGATAGCTCACTTCTTCTCCATACATCCCCAAAAAGAACATTTTCCGTATAGTTCACAAAAGCGGGCGCAAAATCCCCAACCTTTTCCCGTACACTCGATGTGATTAATTTATGCTTCATTTATTCAACACTTCCCTTCGTTCCTGATGTGCAGTTATGCAGATCGTATGCAGATGTGCAGTTTCCAGCTATAAAATCATCTGGGCAAGTCCGTTGCCAAAGGACCAATCCTCTAATTCCGTTTCCACCAGTGTTACAAATACATCCTCCGGCCTGATCTTGCATTCGGTGGATAAGAGTTCGGCTACCCTTTGGTAGAAGCTCTTTTTTTGTTCCGTACTTCTGCCTGATCCGAGCGTAATTTGGATATAGAGCAGCTTGTCTGTTCTCGGTACCTGTAAATAATCCGGACTGTAATAAAACTCGCTCTGCTTATGAGCATGAAAAACCTGAAAATAATCCTTTGCCGGCACCTGAAAATGTTCGATCAAAGCGTTCATGATACTGCGGCTAATCCCAGGCAGCTCCTTCTCTGTGTATTGATCCTCCATGTATCCTACTCGTACAAATGGCATGTTTATCTCTCCTGTCCGTTGGGATAAATTAATTGTACTCTATCTATTTTTATCTATATAATTGAAAATAATCATAAATATATTCATTTTTACCGATGGAGATGAGTGTTCATGGATCTGAAAGAGCTAACCACGTTTCGTACCATTATCGAAGAAGGAACCTTCTCAAAGGCTGCCGCCAAATTAAACTACGCACAGTCTACAGTAACCAGCCAAGTTCAGAGACTGGAGAAGGAGCTGGGATTTCAGCTTTTTAAAAGAGGATGGGATGCGGAATTAACCGCTGCGGGCAATTATTATGCGGAAGAGGTAGATGGACTTATTCAGCATTGGAATTATGTATTGGATCAGGCCAAGTCTCTGAAAAAGGAGGAAATAGGCACCCTCCACATTGGTGTGATCGAAACCGTGGCGGCTACCGTGCTGCCTGAGGTTCTGCGTCAGTTTCGGGAGCATAAGCCGAATATGACGTGCCATTTTACAGTAGGAAACACAGATGCACTCTCGAATGCTCTGATGGAGAACACACTTGATTTTGCAATTTGCGGGGAACCATACTCGATTCCTTCCCTGCACTTTGAACCTGTGTATCACGAACAGATTGCTTTTATCGTATCCCGTGATCATCCCTTTGCAGCCAAAAGCGAGCTTCATCTAGAAGACCTGTATGAATACCCGCTGATCGTTGGAGGGAAGAACTGCCTGTACCATATCCGGCTGGAAAAAGAGCTTTCCCGCTTTCCGCCGATGCCGTTTTTTTATACCGTAAGCCAAATTTCGTCTATACCCTCATTTGTAAAAACGATCTCTTCGGTGGGGGTGGTTCTATCGTCATTACCTTTGCCAGATGAACTCATCACGATTCCTCTACAGTTGGCAGATCCGTCTATTCCCGTCGGACTATTACACAGCAGCCAGCACCAGCAATACATGCCTTCGGCGCAAAAACTGCTTATGCAACTGGTTAAGGAACAACTGTCTGCGCAAAGCCCCCTGACCTGAATACATGGAAAAGGACTAGCCCAGGTAACAGGCTAATTGCAGCTGAAGCAGCTCCTCCTGTATAGATGATCTATAAAGATATGTTCCTCATATCAAAAAAGCCGCTAAACACACTGAATCTGTGTTTAACGGCTTTGCTTTATAAAAATTGGAGCGAACTTCCACTCATTTATAATACGTTATTTCGCTTCGAGCGGTTTTTTCCACAGTCCCAGAATGAGCGCGGAAATCACGGAGCCAATCGCCACTGCAAGCAAGAACAGCAAAGCATGATTGGCAAGAGCTGCTACAAAAATTCCGCCATGAGGAGCTGGAAGATTGATTTTCCAAAACTGCGTCAGACCACCAGCAATCGCTGAACCTACAATACAAGAGGTTAAGACGCGCAGAGGGTCAGCAGCTGCGAATGGGATTGCTCCTTCCGTAATAAAGGACAAACCGAGTACATAATTTGTCAAACCAGACTTGCGCTCTTGCTCAGTAAATTTATTTTTGAAGAACGTCGAAGCCAATGCGATCGCCAGCGGAGGTACCATACCACCCGCCATAACAGCAGCCATCATAGCCCCGTTCGTGTTACCACTGGAAGTAAAGACACCGATTGAAAATGCATAAGCCGCTTTGTTGAAAGGTCCACCCATGTCAATCGACATCATACCACCCAGAATCAGTCCCAGAATCACTGCATTACCTGTACCCAAATTGTTCAGAACATTGACAAGCCACGTATTAATACCACCGAAAATCGGATCGAACAGGTAGAACATAATCGCGCCTGTAATTAGGAGTCCAAATACCGGGTATAACAGGATTGGTTTTAAACCATCCAGTGCTTTCGGCAGACCTGCAAAAGCTTTACGCAGGAAGATAACCACATAACCAGCCAGGAAACCTGCTGCCAGACCGCCAAGGAAACCGGCATTGGAGTTTACAGCCATCAGACCACCAACCATACCTGGCATCAGTGCCGGACGGTCTCCGATACTCATCGCGATGAATCCGGCAAGAACAGGAATCAGGAAGTGAAACGCACCCGTTCCACCGCCAATCGTTTGTAGCAGCTTGAAGATCGGATTATCTGCTCCCGCTACCTGCTCGAACAGGAAGGAAATCGCCAGCAAAATCCCGCCGCCTACAACGAATGGCAGCATATGAGAGATACCGTTCATTAAATCCTTGTATATTTTACTGCCGACGCTGGCTTTTTCTGCTCTCGTCTCCTCCGCGTTCCCCCTACCTTCGCTTCGGTAAATTGGAGCATCGCCGTTCAGCGCTTTGCGGATCAGTTCTTCGGATTTACGGATACCGTCACTTACCGGTCTTTGCAATACAGGCTTGCCGTCAAAGCGGGCCATTTCGACCTTCTTGTCGGCTGCGACGATTACACCTTTGGCACGACGAATTTCATCCGGGGTTAGTACGTTTTGCGCACCTTCCGAGCCGTTCGTTTCTACCCGGATATTTACACCCATCTCTTTCGCTTTCTTAATGAGAGCGTCTTCAGCCATAAACGTGTGTGCGATACCCGTAGGGCAAGCTGTAACCGCAACCACAAACTCGTCAGAATCCGGGTTGCCAACGATAACGTCTGGCGTTTGCTGTGCCTTGGCAGCTTCTTTCTTCGCCTCTTTTGCTTGCTTGGCTGTTTCTACTTCGGCCTGCTTGGTATCAAACAGCTCGGATACTTCATCTGGTGTTTGCGTATTCATAAGTTTACCGATGAAATCAGTATCAATTAATAACCGGGAAAGTGCCGCCAGTGTGCGAAGATGCGTATTCGCTGCTCCTTCTGGAGCTGCAATCATGAAAAATACGTTCGCTGGCTCCCCATCCAACGATTCGAAATCTACGCCTTTACTGCTTTTCGCGAAAACGACAGTCGCTTCATTCACAGCCTTGGTTTTGGCATGCGGCATTGCAATGCCGCCGCCGATTCCGGTGCTGGATTCTGCTTCGCGTTTGTAAATCATTTCTTTGAACAATGCCCGGTCATTAATGCGTCCGCTGGCTTCGAGACTGGCGATAAGTTCCTCAATCGCCCCGTCTTTTGTCGTTGCCTGCAAGTCCATGATCATCGTTTCTTTAATCATCAGGTCTGTTATTCTCATTTTTCACACTCTCCTAAGTTCGATCAGCGTGTCGACACACGCCTAATAAGCTCATGATGTAGCGGGACTACCAATTCGAAATCGTGACTTGCGGCCGTAATTGTTCAATTTTCTCTCTTGTAGCCAGATCATCGGAGAACGCAGTTGCGCTTCCGGATGCCACACCCGCACGGAATGCTTCGATCGGGTCGCCATGAAGGGCCAGCGTACCCACAAATCCAGCAATCATGGAATCACCTGCGCCTACAGAATTTTTGACCGTTCCTGCCGGTACATTAGCGTGGTACACTTCATTTGCCGTAATGAGCAAAGCGCCTTCTCCTGCCATGGAAATCAGTACATTCTTAGCACCTGCCTCCAGTAGCTTACGGCCGTAAGTGACAATCCCCTCCTTGGAGTTGATAGTAACGCCAAACAACTCAGCCAACTCATGGTGATTCGGCTTGACGAGCAGCGGCTTATGAACCAGTGCCTTCATCAGCGCTTCACCTGTGGTGTCGATGACGAATTCAGCCCCGGTCTGCTGGCATACGCTAATCAACCGATCATAGAAGTCTCCCCCTAGTGACGGCGGGATGCTTCCAGACAAGACGACAATGTCATTTTTCTGGAGACTCGACAGCTTTTGCACCAGCGCATCTGCCTCTTGCTCATGTATAGCAGGTCCCAAGCCGTTGATTTCCGTCTCATCGCCATGCTTGAGCTTAATGTTGATCCGTGTATCATCCTCGATGATTACAAAATTAGTTTTAATGGATTCTTCCCGCAATGTATCGTTGATAAACCTGCCTGTGAATCCTCCGAGAAAACCAATCGCCGTGCTGTCTGCTCCCAACTGATTTAACACGCGCGATACATTAATCCCCTTGCCGCCCGGTAGTTTCAAATCACGTTTCATCCGGTTCAAATCACCTAACTTCAAGTCGTCAACTTCCACGATATAATCAATGGAAGGGTTCAGCGTTACTGTATATATCATCGTTATCCCTCAATTATCTTAGTTTTCTGAGCAATGGATCGGCGTGAGCGTTCAGGCACCGATTCTGTAATAAGGATAGCTTCCTTCAGTTCGAACAGCTTGGCAAAGGTAACTTCACCAATCTTGCTGGAATCGGCCAACACATACGTTTTGCCTGATAGCTGATGGGCACGCCGTTTAATCAGCGCCTCTTCGGGATCAGGAGTTGTATACCCCATTTCCACATCTACCCCGTTCGTTCCTAAAAAGCACTTGTCGAACCGAAAATTGTCCATATTCTGCAGGGCAATACTCCCGATTACGGCCTTGGTATGAATTTTCATCATCCCTCCCAGTAGATAGCTTCTGATTCGTTTGCTTACCAGTGCTTCTACGTGGGATAGGCCATTGGTCACGACCGTCACGTCTTTAGCTTCAATGTAAGGAATCATCGCCATCGTTGTTGTTCCCGCATCCAGATAAATACATTCGCCATCCAAAATTTCTTTGGCGGCCATACGGGCGACTGCGTTTTTCTGTTGAACGTTTTTGAATGCTTTTTCTTCCATGCCAGGTTCCTGACTTTTCTGATTCAGCAAGGAAGCCCCACCATGAATCCGCTTTAGCAACTGACGGGCTTCAAGATCGATTAAATCACGCCGAATCGTTGATTCAGAAGCGCCCAACAGATCGACCAATTCCTGCAACTTTACAACACCACGCTCTTGTAAGCGCTGTATTATTAACGTGTATCTTTCTTCCGTCAGCATCTTCATTCCCCCAACTGTTCATATCGTACCATAAACCTCACAAAAAACAATCATTTTTCTTCAAAAAAATTCAAAAGGCTTCATCTTAACTTCACTTTTTTACAAAATGGTGAATTCCCAGCCCCATCTCCATGGTTGCGTTTACATTGAAAGGAAATGCCATCCATTTTTATGTAAATTCATTCTTCTTACATAGGAATTCAGCAGTAAACGTTCAAAAACGTTCTGACGTTCCAATCAGTATTATTTTACCACAGCAAAAAAAGCTAAACACTCGGTTTGGTCCCCTCTGTGCTTAGCAGATTTCGGCCATTTAACCATTTACGATTCCGATGACGAAACCATCATAGCCTTTGCTCCCTACCGTCTGAATGGCTGTAGCTGTAATCCTCGATTCTTCAGCCAGCAAATCATAAAATTTTCTTACCCCCTGTATACGAGGGTCTGTGCTAACTGTTTCAAAGCCTCTCCCTCTCGAAGTTCGACCATCCCATACAACTGAGCCAACGCTATATTGGACCGGGCTGCTATGGGGGACTGCCGGAGCAACACCCGGATACGATTGAGACAGAAGAATTATTTCGTGATGAGCTATGGTTTGTAGTCGAACCGGACCACCGCTATGCTAATCAGCAGGTCACTTTATTGGAGATGATGCATGAGCCCTTTGTTATGCGTGAAAAGGGAAGCTCGACACGGGAGCGATTATTAACCTTATGTCGAACCTACAATGCTCCAGCTCCAAAATTCAATCGCCATCTGTAAAAAGCCCTTATCGTGCTGAACACAGCAATGAGCCATAAGTACGGTGGTACCCGCAGCTATGGCTCTTTTGCTTTTTTCGCCTAATCTAAAAGCTCTCCTTCGAGAATCTTCTCCAGAAAGATTGCGGGCTGTGCCAAAAATTCGGCAAAGCTGCACACATCCGCATATTCCTGATGCTCCTCGTCGTAATAACCTAGACACTTTTGCTTCGGATTCCACACCAACAGAATATCCGAGTAGTTGTCTACTTTTAAAGAAACACGCAGCAGCTTTTGTCGCCCCACCTTCATCTCAACGGTATCTACCAATGAGAAAAATTCAACAAATCCAATAGCATAATCATTTTCAGGTATATCCACACGAAGCTGGTCACTCGTTAGGAAGGTCACAAGGTCCTTAGGGAGCTTGTAGCTTTTTAAGGCATGTCGTTTATTTTCCAGGTTATGAAACTCTGGAGGCTCCACAGACTTTAAATACTCTGCCATCTCCGTGTTTTTATTAGATATGGCAATTGTATACGCCCGTTCTCCATCTTTTTCTGCCAACGTCACATCAGCGCCTTGCTCGATCAGATACTTCACCATCGCAAAATTATTATCTCTGGTCGCTACGGTTAAAGGCGTGGCTTGATAAGGATATACCATATTAGGAGCATTGAAATTAATATCTACACCATGCTCCAAAAGGAAAGCTACCGTTTTTAAGTCATGCTTACTAACCGCGTTGCGCAGCGTTGCTCCACCATGTTGCTTTATATCCAGCCCAAGCTCATGCATAAGCGGGATATTCTTTTTATTACCGTAGTAGGCTTGTTCATAGGCCCCGGATTTTACTTGATTCTTCCCGTCCAGCTTGGCACCATGGGCAACTACATAGCGGATGATCTCTTCTGTACCATAGCGAACAGCCGTCAGGAATGAGGGATTGTCTTTCACATTGAGTTGAACTCCCTGCTCCACCAGCAGCTTCAACACATCCAACTGCCCGTAAATGAGCGTAATGTCCAAGGGACTTAATGTTGTATATTTGCTGAGTACGATGCCTTGTTCAATATCCCAGTCTTCGGTTAGCGCTTGGCGTAAAGCAGGTATATTCCCTTTAACGATATGCATTGCGATCTCAGGAAGAATGTCAAAGTTACCGATATCTTTTAATTTGATCATAGTCATTCCCTTTCCTATGTATCTCGTATTTATATCTCTATTTTATACCATCCTCTCTTTAACATAAAACCGCCTGATTCCCAAGCGCTCATTACCTTCTCCTTTATAAAAAGGTGAGCAATAGGAGAACAAAGTTCCTTAGAGAAGCTATAATTGTATTATGATTCTGTATGTCACAAGCAACCATAAGGAGAACACATGAATAGCATTCAATACCTATCCCAATTCAATCTGCTTGATAGTCTCTCATTAGAAGATTTAGTTGAAATGGATCAAATGACTTCCATTACGACCATACCGAAAAATACATTTATTCAAACCCCGGATACCTTTTCCGAGGGACTTTATTTTGTGAAAAAGGGAAAGGTCCGTCTGTACAAGCTGAATGCGGACGGTAAGCAATTTACTTTGGATATCCTCAGCGAAGGAAATGTATTTGGCGAAATGGATATGATTTCACTAGGGACACGGGATATGTACATAGAAACCATCGAAGAATGCGATATCTGCCGGATGGACAAAGACCGTTTTGAGCATTTTTTAATCCAACATCCCCGATTCATGATGAACATGATCAAAGTGTTAAGCGATCGAATCTCGGGCATGAGCCGGTTGGCCCAATATCTGGCTTTAGGGAATTTACAGGATAAAATTTTGTATGTTCTTATAAAACTGTCCGATCAGTTCGCCCTCCAAACTCAAGATGAGTATTATAAAATCAATTTCCCGCTATCCCATCAAGAAATCGCTCATTTAGTCGGAGCAACCCGAGAAGCTGTAACTGCTGCTTTACAGGAACTTGTAAAAGAAAAGGTCATTAAAACCGGCTTTAAGACGATTTATATCCATCGCGAAAAGCTGCTGGAGTTGTAAGCTACATTACATCTATAGTCCAGAGAAAAGAAGTATCGTATACCTACCAGAAAATATACGATATGGAGCGAATGAAATGGCCAATCAAAATTTAACTCTATTTGCACTGATGGGGGCAATATATGAATCCTAAAAAACAATTCCTAATTCCAGATTCGATATTACAACGAAAAGGGGCTCGCAAGGGAACAGACATTCCTGATGATGTGCTTCACCTGCTACAGCAAGGACAGCTTCAGACGGTGAATCTTACCGAATGGCTAGCTGTCGACCATGCTTTACTGCTACAAAATGCACTTGATGAGTTTGGATTGCAGCGATCATCCGATAGCTTCCTGTCCGAATTGGATCATCTGAAGGAAAATAAGATCATGAAAATAATCCCTGCGATTGCCCAAGAATGGCTGAACTTGTTCGAGCAACAAACACATCAAGAACGTACTCGATTCTTTAATGTCATGGCCTCCCATCCTTCAGACAGCATTCGCTGTTGGGCTGCCTATATCGTCGGGATTGACCCCCGTTTAAGTATTGAGCAACAATTGGCAGGCATTCGCCCCTTTGCAGCGGACCCCCATTTCGGAGTGCGTGAAATTGCCTGGATGGCTGTAAGAGGGCCCGTAGCCATGCAACTGCTGGAATCGCTCGTGCTTTTAAACGATTGGGTACGGAATCAGGATGCTAATATACGTCGTTTTGCCATCGAATTGACCCGGCCACAAGGTGTCTGGGCCAAGCACATTCCTGAACTGAAAGAACACCCAGAGCTGGCACTTCCACTTTTGGAAGCTGTTAAATCCGACTCGATCAAATATGTTCAGGACTCGGTAGGCAATTGGCTGAATGATGCCAGTAAAACCAAGCCGGAATGGGTGCTTCAAGTTTGTGATGCGTGGCTGAAGACTTCGGATACACAAGAAACGAAGCGAATAGTCACACGAGCCACAAGAAGCTTGATAAAAAAGCAGTAATTAGAGACTCTTCCCCATCCAATCCATATCCAGATGATACACATAAACTATGAGATATATCTGGAATATTAGGAATGGAGAAATTCTATGTCTATTATCCGAATCTATCTGAAAGCAGACAGCATCGTTTCTGGAAACATAGCTGTCACAACGAATATTAATATCACTCCAATCGTCAATCGTTACACAGCTACTGTGGTGCTTGGAAACATTTTAGGAGGAGTGACCACCATACCGGCACAAAGTTTTACAAATGATAGTGGTACTTCAGTCGCGGCAAACGGACTTATCGTTCCCACCAGTAGCGGATACTATAATGTATTTATAAATGGGACGTTGCAGCGAGGCGGGTTAACAACGCTTTCCACTGCTAATCTAATCATAAATACAGGCTTGATTGTTGGCTTAACGGTAGTCATTAAGGTGATCAATTTCAACACTAGCGCCTCCTCAACCTCTGTCAACAACGTCACAGTGACGACTATCATAAGTGACTGAGCTGACTCATCATAAAAAAACCGCCAAACACAGGGTTTCCCCTCGTATTTAGCGGTTTATTTCTCTATGAACCAAATAATTTATCGGAAATGTATACACGTTCTGCACGAAACCTAAATCTTGAAGTTCTCCACCAAAACCTGCAGCTTCTCGGCCAGTGAGGAGAGGAGCGCTGCGGAGGATTCCACTTCTTGCATGGCGGCAAGCTGTTGCTCCGAAGAGGCGGACAGGGACTCCGCCCCTTCAGCTGTATGATTAGAGACCGTAACGATATTCTGAATGGCTTCAACGAGCCCTTCGCAGATCAGCACCAGCTCCCGGACTGTGGCTGATATTTGCTCGCTTTGGGCAGACATATCGGATACGGAGACTTCGATCTCAGAGAAGGAGCGTCCGGCCGATATGATCAGCTCCTTGCCCTGCAGCATTTCGTCCGTGGAACGCTTCATAGTTTCTCCCGCCTTGTGGATTTGGGGAATAATCAGACTGACCAGCTCGCTGATTTGTCTGGCGGATATGGCCGAACGTTCGGCCAGCTTGCGGACGGCGCCAGCGACAACGGCAAAACCCCGACCATCTTCTCCGGCGCGCGCAGCTTCTATCGCCGCATTCAGCGACAGCAAGTTGGTCTCCTCGGCGATACTGGCGATGGTGCCGACGATGTTCTCAATCTCCTTGGAATGACTGCTAAGCGTATCAATAATGCTTGAGAGATCGCCGATGCTTTCGCTCACAACTCCCATTTGGGAGGTGGTGGAATGCATCGATTCCCGGCCAAGACGCGCTTTCTGAACATTATCGGCGGCTTTGTTCATCGCGATGACCGCATTGCCGGCAATATCGCTGATGAAGCGTGACATATCCTGAACGGCTTTATAGCTTCCTTCCAGGTTTTGCAGTTGGGTATGCGCCCCATCGGCCAGCTCAATCGTAACATTCACACCGTGCTCTCCGGCACGGTTCGTTGCCTGGGCGCTGGCAGACAGCTTCTGGGAGGAAGAAGCGACCAGCATGGAGGTGTCATTGACCTGAGTAATCAGGTTGCGCAGGTTCATTGTCATATCGTTGAAGTCGCGGGCCAGATTCCCGATTTCATCCTTGCTTTTGAAGAGAAGCGGTTCATGGGTAAGGTCGCCCTTTGTAATAGTGTTCACAGAGGTTGACAGCTTGGTAAGCGGACTTACCATACGGCGAATCAACAGGTAAGCGACAAGGATAGCCACGATGAAGATGGAGCCGCCAATAATGAAGGGCTGAACAATAATATCCAACGTCCGTTCCTGAATTAATGAGCCGTCAAAATTGATAGCCATCAGTGCAACAATGGGCTTGGTGGGATCATGGTCCTGATAAATGGGGCCATATCCGGTTTTGAGCGAGGTTCCTTCATATGTATAAACCTTGGAGTATGCGGAATGCTTCATAGTAGTTATCATTTCCTTGTCTTCGTCCGTGAAGTAGAAGGAATCGCCAGCTTGATAGCCTCTTTGCTTGAAGTTGGCATCGGCGGCGAGAATTTTTCCATCCAGAGAGAGAATGAAAGCCTCTTTAAAAATAGGCTTATGTGCCACGATCCAGCCTATCCGGTCTTCAACGGCAGCAAGTTTGCTATTATCTCCACTGACCAGAGCTGATATATCCTTAGGATCTATAAGGCCAGTCGTAATATTGGCGCAGCCCACCAGCTCGATCCCTGCAGCTTCATCCACTTGATGGTAAGCGGTACGATATCCGAAGTATCCAATGGAGGATCCTACGAGAAAAAACATGACGAGCATCATCCAAGTTAATTTTGTTGCCAGCTTCATTATTTGAACCACCGATCCTGACTCTAATAAATTTTAGTGACAATCTGTTGTCCTGCTACGATTATAGCCTATCAACACTTGCTAGAATATGGCATTCCGGTGTCGGAATATGTCGTTTTATGTGAGGAAACTCACTGTTTTTTATTGCTTCATCCATACAACAATCCCAAAAGCATTGAATTGTGGTGAATCATAAATACTAGCTTGATTGTCGGCACAACGGTAGTCATTGAGGTGATCAAATTCAACTCTAGCGCCTCCTCAACCGCTGTCAACAACGTTATAGTGACAACTACTATATGCGACTGAGCTGACTTATCATAAAATAACCATAAAAAAACCGCCAAGCACAGGGTTTCCCCTCATATTTAGCGGTTTATTTCTCTATGAACCAAATGATTTATCGGAAATGTATGTTACACGTTCTGCACGAATCAGGCCAAGGGACGATTTTTTAAAGTTATATAAAACTTTATTTTTTGTGGGCTAATAGGATATTCACGATAGTGTCGAGTTGAAGCTCCAGCGAATAAGGATCTTCCATGACAAACTCATCGCCCTTTTCGCTGAATGAGCCATACATATAAACCTGTCCTTTTTTTACAGCCGGAAGGCCTTTCCACAGCTCACTATTTAGAACTTGACTGGCCCCTTCATCTTCAGAACCATATACAAAGATATGATCCCCTGTATACTCAGGCAAAACCTCAAGCGAAATACTTTCGAATCCTTCTTTCATGTTTAAAGCTTTCTTCGTAGGTGGCAGCTTTAGCATCTGATAAATGGTTGGACTTCCGTAGTTGCCGCCTTTCGCCGCTAAAACATATACTGATTTATTCGCGACTTGCACGATGGAAACCGTCTCACCATCTTTAACGATACCGTCAATTTTCTTTCTGGCCTCTGCGACTTTCTTCTCATATTCAGTGATCCACTGCTCCGCTTCTTTCTGCTTGCCAAAGATTTCACTGATTCTGCGGAATTTATCCAGCGGCCCCGCTGTAGATTCGCCCTCCCAATATGGCAGGAACACGGTTGTTCCAACCTTTTGGTAGCTGTCGATATTTTTTTCTATCGAACCTATAATTAAATCCGGTTGCAGAACCGTCAGCTTCTCCAAATTCATAGGGAATTCGCCAAGATCCTTAATTCCGGCCAACTTCTCTTTTGGATATCCCGATTTATCAATCCAAGCCTCATTCAGCATAAAGCTTCTGACTCCTATCGGAATAATCCCCAGTTTCAAAAGATGACCCATATACTGATCAGATGCAACTCGTTTCGGGTTTGCAGGTACTTCTACATCCCCTTTTAGTGTCGATACTATTCTTGTTTTTGCTTGTACCGTTGCTTGTCCATCCTCATTGGATGATGTCGTTGTAGGATTAGCCTCTATTTGCGAGCTTCCATTTGTATTTGTAGGAGCGGAACAAGCTCCCAGCATCAATGATAAACACAGCATAATCATCATAGCCGTTATTTTGACTCTTCCGTGCATAAATAAATCTCCCTCCGCGTTATACCGATATTGATAATCAATATCAGTATAACGTGTGAAAGGTGTCTGCTGAAGGGCATATTTTAGCATCGTTTGGTGCATATCCTGATCTTGCTTCCCGAAATGATGCTGCCGCTCTTTTTTGAATCGTACGGGAGATAATCCCTTATATTTCTTGAAGCTGCGGCTTAATGAATGAGCATCCGAATACCCCACACTCTCCGCAATTTCCTGTAAAGTGGCATCCGTCTGCATTAAAAGCTGAACTGCTCGATCTGTCCGTACCTGACCCAAGTAATGAATCGGACTGGTGTGCATTTTATTCTTGAACAGCCTCGATAGATGCCCAGCGCTGCACTCCAGTTCCTCTGCAATGGACTCAAGTGTCAAAGATCGGCTAGAATGCTCACGAATATAAGCTACAGCCTGCGCTACCAGGTCGGGCTTAAGGGGTTCAATGCCTTGTCGATACAACTGCTGCAACAGCTCATATACAAATTGATGAAATAAAGCTTTGACATGCAGTTTACCAAGTTCGGAAGCCTCGCGCCATTCTTGCTCCAACAGCTTCACTTTATCATACAAAGGCAGCGGATAATGAGGTGCGAAAGCATACTGATTCTGAAAAGGATTCTCCTTTTCCAACAATTGTGCAATCTCCTTGCGACCGGGCAGGGCCAACGTTGCCTTGTACAGAATGATGTAATATTCAAGCACATCTTCCGTAATGATACTTAGGCACATCCCTTTTCCCCCATGCAGCACATGGAAACGCCCCACCCTATGAATGCTGTCGTCCAGCCGCACTCGCGCACTTCCGCGCAGAGTATACAAGAACGCACTGGCCGGAAGTCTATAGGTTCGCAACTCCTCCCCTTTACCCATTTTCTTATGACGAACATCCATCACTTGTATAAAAACATGATTCCAGAGCAAGATGTGATCATTTAATTGCATTGCTTTTGTACAGCCCCCGATCCAAACCATCCACGTACCTGATCGCATTCAGATTTAAACTATAACCCATTATAGTTGATAATCATTCTCACAGGCAATGAAGTGATTCTTACGGAGCCTTTACTTTGTACTATCCATTTTTCTGACCGCGTTCTCCGCAGCCTCCATAATTACTTCTCCCAGTGTGGGATGGGGATGAATGGTTAGAGCCAAGTCTTCTACGGTTGCGCCCATTTCGATGGCTAGAGCAAGCTCCGAAATGAGTGTTGACGCTTCGACACCCACAATTTGCGCCCCCAGTAGGATTCCCGAGTCCTGCTTTGCTACGATTTTGATATACCCCTCTGCTGCCCTTAGTGCCAATGCTCTGCCGTTAATCGAAAAAGAAGCTCTGCCAATGATAATCGGTAAGGCTTTTTCCTTGGCTTCTGTTTCACTTAGGCCAACACTAGCCAACTCCGGTTCAGAAAAGACAACCAGCGGTATGGCTTTATAATCCACTTTGGCAGCTTGACCTGCTATCGCTTCTGCCGCAATCTTCGCTTCATAGGAAGCTTTATGGGCAAGCGCTGGACCCTCCGTAATATCTCCAATGGCAAAAATATGCGGAATAGCTGTTCTACACTGCTCGTCTGTCTCGATCAGCCCCCTGCTCGTCACTGGCAAGCCAATGTGCTCCAGTCCTAACCTGCCATCTGTATTGGGTTTTCTGCCTACAGTAACTAATACAAACTCTGCGGTAACATGATGCTGCTCCTGATCTTTTGAATAATGCAGCGTAATGGTATCCGCATTCTGCACGACGTTTTCGGCTGTCGCCCTAGTTACGATGTTTACACCATCTGTTTTCAACTGCTTGACAACAGGGGCCACAAGATCCGCCTCAAACCCCGGCAATATCCGTTCTCCTCCCTCCAGAATCGTTACCTTTGTTCCAAATTTGGCATACATCTGTCCAAGCTCGACGCCAATATATCCACCGCCTATCACGACCAGACTGGTCGGAGCCTCTGGAAGCGAAAGCGCCTCTGTAGAGGACAAAATACGTCCGCCGAACGGAAATGCTTTCAGCTCGATTGGGCGGGAACCGGTTGCCAATATGGCATGCTTAAAGGATATCGTTTGTTCCGCTCCATTTTGCTTGATGATGGCTGTATGCTCGTCAACCAAGCTTGCCTCCCCTTCCAGAATACTCACACCTGCCGTTTTCATTAAATAGCCGACTCCGCCTGCCTGCTTATTTACAACCGCCTGCTTTAAGGCCTGAGCATTCACGAATGACGCTGCTGTATCGGCCTGATTTAACTGCCTGAGTACCTCATAGCGATGTGCTTCGGCAATCAAAGCTTTGGATGGAATGCAGCCTACATGCGTGCAGACTCCACCTAGCTGACTGCGTTCGACAATCGCTGTCTTCATTCCAAGCTGAGAAGAACGCTCTGCCGCCACATAGCCTCCCGGACCTGATCCAATGACCAGGGTATCTACAGATTCAAGCTTGCTCATAACCTGATGCCTCCCTTTAAAATTGCCTGATTTAAATATGATGATTATAATATATTATAGTCATCATATTTTGTATACGTCAATAGTCGTGATCAGCCATGCTGAGGTAGTCGTTGCAAGAAGAACAATTGACACGTTTAATTATGATGATTATAATATTTTGAAGTTAGCATTATGAAGCCTTGGAGTGATTACAATGCCTTATCCAAAAGGCCATAAGATGAAAGTGCGGAGTAAGATCGTTGAAAGTGCTGCCCAGGCTTTTCGCGCCAACGGTATCCACGATGTAAGTGTGCCCTTTATTATGAAAGGGGCCGGATTAACTCACGGCGGGTTCTATTCACACTTTGACAACAAAGAAGAGCTAGTCGCCGAAGCCTGTCGCTATGCTGTCAGTGATACCCTCGCACTTCTTCAGAAGGCTGTTGACCAAGAAGAGCAAGATCCCAAAATTAATGTTATCATCGACTACTATTTAAGCATCCATCACCGTGATCAAACAGAAATGGGCTGTATTATTCCTGCTCTTTCCGTAGACATAGCCCGTTCTTCCGAAGAAATCCGGCAGATATTCACGCAGGAGCTGACACGAATGATTACGTTTATCTCCCGTTTGGCAGGAATGGATCTGTCCAAAGGTAGCGCGTTGTTCAGCAGCATGGTCGGTTCTCTTGTGCTTGCACGTTCAGTTAATGATCCTGAACTGAGCGACAGCCTTCTCTCGGCAGGCAAACAGCACGCCAAAGCACTGGTTAACAGTTGAATGTAAACATATTTTACGTACGTAAAAAAGCCGCTAAACACCAATCAATCCTTGGTATTTAGAGGCTTTTCCTATGGGCCAAGCTCAAAACGGGGATAGCGATTTGTCAGAGATTCGAAATCTGCACTCGCCAAATGTCTATTATGTTCCAAATCGTTTACGGTACCCGCATTTGCGGCACAGCTCTTCCACCGCTTCTCTCTTGGAGAACCCGAAGTACAAGCGATTTGCACGCTCCCCTTCAACAATGTCGGAAAAAGATTGCTCATGCACGTTACCTAAATTAATAACGCCTTCCCCATCCAGACAGCAAGGGACAACTGTTCCGTCCACCAATACCGCCGCCTGGCTGCGAAGCGCATGGCAAAAGCCTTTGCCATCATCCTCCGGGGCACTCAGGCTAGGCCATTCAAATTCGTGATCCTGATTCAAATAAACGTTGGGGGCAATTTTAATCCCACTCCCAGGTATAACCTTTTCCTCAATCCGGTAGTCCAGCCCAAACTCCTGCTCCAGTCGCTCAAGTGTCTCACGGTTGCGCTGACGCTGCACATTAGTCAAATTATCTTGAGTCAGGTTCCAGAGACGGAACGAGATAATGACATTATGCTTCACAGCTTCCCTTACAAACGTAAAAATATTGCCCAAATACCCTTCCCGATCTACCGAGCCTTCATGCCCGTCAAAGCTGTGAAGCGAAAAATTCATCTGCCGTAGCGCGGATTGACCCAACAGCTTATGTCCGGTTTTGGGCAGCAAAGTGCCGTTGGTGGTAATATTCACTTTCAATCCTTTTTCATGAGCGCTCTCCAGCAAAAGATCAATCTTCGGATGGAGCAACGGCTCTCCTTTTACATGCAAATAAATGAAATCCGTATGCGGCTTGACCTGGTCAAGAACGTCGCGAAAAATTTCCGGATCAATAAATTTTTTAACACGCTGCGTCTGAGGGCAAAAGCTGCAAGCGAGATTACAGATACTTGTAATTTCAATATATACCTTTTTGAAAGTCTTCAACATGATTTCCCCATTCTAACCTTCATCCTAAGCATCTTGTTTATGCTCACTAATCTTATGATTATAACGGGTTATCACTGACAGGTAAATCATTTATGTTCGTTCATTTGCTCTTCCTTTGCTGTCCTCAATTTGCTATTGACCTTAGGTCTGACCTAAGGTTTATAGTGAAGTTATTCAACTACACCATAAGGAGTCTTGTCATTGAAAGAACACATTACGATCAGCCAGCTTTCACAGCTTATGAATGTATCTGTACATCAACTGCGATATTTTGAAGAAAAGGGGATCCTGTATCCGTCATACACAGAAAAAAATCAATATCGAATGTACGGGCTTCATGAAATTTATCAGCTTTCCCATATTTTATTGCTACGTAAATTAAATGTCTCTGTGGGTCAGATTGAAAAATGCATGACTTCCTACGCTGCCGATGATTACAACCAGCTTTTAGAGGATTCGCTGCAGAGGGTACAGGATGAAATAGCTAATTTGAAGTTGCTCGAACAGTTTATTCACAAAGTGCTAAAAGAACATCATAACCTCACTCATCAGGACAATGAGTATCAGATTAGGCTGCTAGGTCCCCGACATTTAAAGCTGTGGTTTGCATTTGAGAGAGATCAAGAGCTCACTGCCAGAGATTTATTCGAACAACGACCCGCTCCACCTCAGTTATTTGAAAATGATCTGCATTATCTATCTGACTCTGGACAAGTGAAGCTATGTTATGAAACGACAGATATGACAGATACAGCTGACTATATTCTGGAAGAAGGCAGCTATCTTTATAAGCATTTTTCCGTCACTGAAGACGACGAGATTGAGTATGAAATCCAACAATTAGAGCGCTATGTCACTCAGCACCAATATAAGTGCCAAAGCAAGATTATTTTAGTAGAAAAATCCTACCTATCCATGTTCGACAACAACAAGCTGCAATATGAGATTCAAGTAAAAGTAAAATAAACTTCTTAGAGTGCGGGAGGCAGTTACATGAGTCCAGAATCAATTGACATTGTTGCTTATCAAAAGCAAGATTATGAAGCTGTATGTAAGCTCTTAGTGGAATCATTTAAAACTAAATTTCAAGCTCTTGTTACACTGGAAGATCAGGATATACAGCAGCTACTCATGAAGGTCTGGGTTCAAGACCCTAATCCTTCAACTATGAAGCAATTTGTAGTTAAAGAGAACCAAGAAGTTGTCGGTGTTCTCTCCCTCAAATGGAAAGCACCTTCCTCTTCGCTCCCTAAAACAAAACCCATTTCTTGGGCTCCGCTCATAAAACAGTTTGGCTGCTTCAATGTATTTAAATTTTTGACAGGTATGCATGCGCTGGAATATAAGCCTGCCTCAGATGAGTGCTATATTGATCATTTGGCGATTCGCTCAAGTCATCGTAATCAGGGAATAGGACGACGTTTTCTAGCTTTCGCACAGCAATTTACGGTTGAATCCGGTTTTCATGTGTTGACGCTTCATGTAGAGCATAAGAACCAGGGGGCCATCCGTTTGTATCAGAAACTAGCGTTTGAAGTAGAACAATCCAAATGCAATGGATTGCGACATTTTTGGTTCAAGGAGCCTGTATGGCATCTGATGACTTGGAAAGAAACTAAACTGCATTCGAGGAGAGAACACCTTTGAAAAGAACATCCAAGCTTATCCTTGGTATTGCGTCAGGTCTAGCTGTTGCCTTAATATTGATTATTCTATATCAAGATTCCTACAAGATGACGGAAGAAAAAATACAAATTACGACTCCTAAAGGGGTATTAACGGGTACATTAGCTTTGCCTAAGGACTACTCGGGAAAGGTTGGACTGGTTGTTTTTGTCCATGGGGATGGTCCTATCAATGACACATATGATGATGGATACAAACCACTGTGGGAAAGGTTCGCTTCCAAGGGTTACGCCTCCTTATCCTTAAATAAGCCCGGTATTAATGGCGCTCCTGGAAATTGGCTGGATCAAAGCATGGAGGACCGGGCACAGGAGATCCGATATGCAATAGACTGGGCGAGTACCTTACCGATGATCGATAAGCAGAAAATCGGCCTATGGGGAGCCAGTCAAGCAGGATGGGTCATTCCTAAGATCGTTAAAAAGGAGCACAATATTGCTTTCAGCATCCTTGTATCGCCGGCCGTGAACTGGATTACACAAGGGCAATTTAACACCAGAAAAGAGATGGAACAGGAAGGGGCTACTCCGCAAAAAATTACAAAGAGATTGGACTACAATCAACAGATTTTGCAATTACTAAAAAAACAAGCTTCTTATGAAGAATACCTGAAAATAGCCAACCCAGACAATTTGATTTCCAAAGAAAGATGGAGCTTTATAGGCAAAAATTTCCGGTCTGATTCCACCGAAGAATTAGGCTACTTTAATTCTCCTGTACTCTTGGTTCTGGCTGGAAAAGATATTAACGTTGATGTAAAAGATACTGAACGAGTATATCGACAGAAGGTGCCTTCAGAGCTGCTGTCCGTCATCCATCTACCTGAAGCCGACCATTCCATGATGAATGAAAAAGTCGCACATTCAAAATCTCTAACTTTTTTAACAGCCGTATTTGCCCCCAGAAAATTGGTGAATGATGAGTACTTGAAAATCCTCGCCGATTATGTCAGCCAGCGTTAAAAGTATTTTAGTACCTCGCTGTAATGCTGGCAGTAACCATTCGGGCTATTTAATTTACTGAATACAAAATACTGCAATCAATCTCCTCATAGATACAACGTATCCTATCTTGGAAATCGCAGTCATGGTAGTACTTCGAAATCAGAACTTATAAACTAATAAAAAACGACATCTCTGCCGTTTTTTAAGGATTGATAATGCGGGACTCTAGCTCTCTAACTCTGGACTACCTGAATTAACCTACCCGACTACGCGTCGGAGCTACTTCCTGAGCAGTAAATAAGCAAAATAAGGCACACCGATTAACGACACCATGATGCCTGCGGGAATACCGTCGGGATCTGTGAGATTGCGACCGATCGTGTCCGCGGTTAACAGCAGCCAGCCGCCAAGCAGAACAGCGACGGGAATGAACAACTGATTGCGTGGCCCGACCAGTGCCTTGGCCATGTGCGGGGCCATCAACCCAATAAACGCGATACCGCCCGTGACAGATACCGCAGATGCAGCCGCGGCGACCGCCGTCAGAATAAGAACGAGGCGTTCTCGTTCAAGCTTCAGACCGACGCCAATCGCCGATGGTTCGCTCAAAGCAAGAAGATTGAGCCGCTGAGACTTGTACAAGGTAAACGGTATAAGCAGGATCAGCCAAGGAAGCAGTGCCCAAATGAACGGCCAGTCCGTGCCCCATATATTGCCCGCAATCCATTTCGCGATAAAATCGACCTTCGATCGTTCAGCCGAGGAGATGATTACAATCATGATCCCCGACAGCGCAAGGGAGAAACCAACCCCCACCAGTACAAGCCGGATGGGATCAAGTCCGCTCGTTCGGCTATACGAGAAAACATAGATCAAAGCTGCTGTTACCAATGCGCCAATAAAAGCGACAAGTGGCAAAACATAAATGAACGATCCGACATCGATCGGGAAGTACAGAAAGAAGCACGCAATGGCTACGCCCGCGCCAGAATTAATGCCGATGATGCCTGGGTCGGCCAAGTCGTTGCGGGTGATACTTTGCAGAATGGAGCCTGACAACGCAAGCGCCATGCCCGATAGCAATGTAATAAAAATCCGTGGCAGTCGGACGGAAAACAGAACAAACTCTTCTTTGAAGGTGCCTTGGCCGAACAAAACAGGGATCAGCCTGTCAAACGACAAAGACGAGTATCCCCAGGCCATGCTGGCTATAGCGGTTAGAACAATTAGCCCTAAACTGACGAGCAGGATCAGGCGTTGTTTTCGAACAAGAGCGGACAGAATCATAAGAAAGCTTTACCTCCTCTACGCACAACGAGCAGAAAGAAGGGCAAGCCCAGCATCGCTACGATCGCTGCCACCGGCGTCTCGTAAGGTGCATTAATCGTGCGGCCCAGCGTATCTGCAAGCAGCATGAACGTAGCTCCTACAAAAGTCGAGAAAGGCAGGATATGCCGATAATCGGTGCCAACCATTTTACGGACGATATGAGGAATCATCAGCCCCACGAATGCCATGTTTCCAACAAGCGCGACCGATGCACCCGTAATCACAATCACAAGGACGAACAGGATGGATTTAATCCACATCAGATTTTGCCCCAATCCAGCCGCCACCTCGTCGCTCAAGCTGAGAATACTCAGTTGGTTGGAAAACATCAAAGCTACCATAATTCCGAGAAGGATCACCGGCGCAATGGCCTGAAGTTGTCCCCACGTCGTTCCGATCAGGCCGCCAGCGGTCCACATGGATACGTCCTTTGAAATCTTGAAAGCGATACTGACGCCATCCGAAATGGCATACAGAAACGCAGAAACTGCCGCTCCGGCCAGCACGGTTCGGATCGGGGACAGGTTGCCTCGGCGCATTGAGCTAAGGACGATGACCAAAACTGCTCCCAGAGCGGCCCCGAGAAAGCAGGCCACCATGATGCCGAAGTAGTTTATGCCCGGTATGAATACGAAAGCCAACGCGAGCGCCATGTTGGCGCCGGAAGTCAGGCCCAGCAAGCCCGGATCGGCCAGCGGATTGCGGGTAACTCCCTGCATAATAGCACCGGACACGGCAAAAGCGGCGCCGACCAGCATAGCCGCCAGCTCGCGGGGTAGCCGAATCTCACGCAGGATGAGAAACTTGTCTTCCTTGGTACCCGAGGTGAGAGCAAGCCACAGGTCGTGGAGCGTCGTTTCCGCTGCACCGAATATCATTGAAATGATGAAACAAAAAATGAGCGCCAGCACGCTGCCAAAGAGCTTATACGCAAAAGGAAAGGCATGTTGTTTAATCTTCATCGGACTCTCATCTCTTCTTTAATGAAATATGCGAAGAAACTGTTAAATAACCAGTTCCTTCGCATCGAATAAAAATGATTCACAACGAAAGACAAATCGTTGCCATGCTTTGAATCGTAGACGCCCCTAAGCGATGCATTCCCGAAATAGGGATCAACGTTTACTGGTCGAGAAAATGCTGAATGAAAAATTTCAATTGGTATTCCATGCTCAGTGGATCGTTAAAGTAGAACGCCTTCGCGTTAGCCTCGAAGACATGTTGATTCTTGACCGCGGGAATATTCTTGTACGTTTCGGTATTCTGGAACGAATTGTCCTCATCCGCGTTTTTACTGAAAATGACATAGTCACCCAAGTAATCTTTCATAACCTCAGACGATAAGGCAAAATAACCTTCTTTCTGGGTCGCCTCCTTGACTTTCTTCGGCATGGTGAGTCCGAACTCCTGATAGAGAATTTCTGTTCCACGGCCAAAGTTATCGCCATAGACATAGAGCTGCTTATTGAATGTCTCGATGACCGAAACCGTCGCGTTGGCACCGATCTTCGCCTTGATTTCTTTTCCGGCTTTTTGGGCACGGACTGTAAAATCATCGATCCAGGCTTGTGCTTCTTTTTCTTTATTCAACAATTTTCCGATTTCACGTTGCTGGGTTAAGAAATCCACCTTGCCATATGTATAAGTGACAGTAGGAGCGATTTGCTTAAATTTATCGACGTTCTTAATATCTGAAAGCCCGATAATAAGATCCGGATTCAACTCGATGATCTTCTCCAGACTTTCGTCCGTAACCGCCTCTGCGCCTTTCAGCTTCTCTTCAAAATTCGGGTTGGTCTTGGACATTTCGTCCACGCCGACCAGAGGCACACCGAGCGCCATCACGTTACCCGTCAAGAACCTGGTAAGCACAACGACGCGTTGCGGATGGGTCGGAACCTCCACGGGTCCATTCTCGGATTGATAGACGAATGTGGTAGATTTCGATTTCGAGTCCGAAGAAGGCACAGAGGACGAACTTTTACCATTCTCGGCATGGTTCGCTTGATTTCCGCCACAAGCACTCAATACAACCACAAGTAAAAGTACCAGCGGAATAAAAAGCTTTTTCATAAAATAACTCTCTCCCTTTCAAAACGCTATGTTCAATGAGTCTTCATATCGTGCATGAGATGCTAATCTTAAACTTAGTACCCCTTTCATTGATTATGAAATTCATTCTCATTTGTATGAACTAATTATATGGAACCGCTATGCGCCGAGCCATGCCTTTTTGTTTGGAAAATGACTTGGACTATTGGTTACTTGTAAATAAAGCTACCGCGCGTTGAAGCTGCAAACGAATAGAAACCGGATTGTAGGGCAACCATTCATCCAGGTCAAGCAGATGTACATTATTCCGCTGTACAGCGGGAAGGCTGTTCCAATAGGAGGACTTGAATATCATTTCACTATGTGCGGTGGAGCCCTTCTCATCCGGAAACATAGCAACCAATAATTGCGACCCGGCATAAGCTGCGAGTTCGGATATCTCAATGGGAATAGAATGAAATTGGTCCCCACGCTTCTTCATCTCCTGCCCAATCAATTCAGGAGGCCGCAGTCCAAGCGATTGATAGATAATATATCCGACATTTCTCGCTCCGTAAACGAGCAGCTTATCCGGCTTAATCACCAGAATCGTTATAATTTCATGAGCGACTGCGCATTGCTGTACCAGTGAACGGGCTGCCTGTTCTTCCTTTTCAAAAGCAGCCAACCACTGCTCTGCCCGATCGCTCCTCTGAACAGCATGTGCGATACGACGCAGATGCTCTTTCCATCCCATTTCCATCCATGAAATTTCCACGATAGGCGCTACAACTCGCAAATGCTCAGGATTCAGCCCATATTGGTGCAAATGCTGTTTGGCTGCAATGATCAACTCAATGTTGGTATCGAGCAATACCGAGTTCACCTGTTCAGCAGAGCAGTTCGTGCTTATAAACTTCATCGTTTGCGGCGGCTCCAGACCATTCGTCTTCACATATTCGCTGCTTTCCGAAATGGTGACAGCAGGTTCCAACCCAAGCAGCAACAGATGGCTGGCGTAAGGTATGAGCAATACAGCCACACGCTGGGATGATCCGCGGTTGTAGCTTGAAGGTGATGCTCCTGTATGCTGCTTAAAACGACGGCTTAGATAAAATTCATCCTTGTAACCTACCTTCATTGCAATTTCCCGGAGCGTGCCTGATCCGCTAATTAACAGTTCTTTGGCTCGGTGAACGCGCAGCCGCGACAAGTATTCGTTCGGGGAAAAACCGGTAAGCTGCTTAAACTGGATAGAATAATGTGATCGGCTTACGCCTGCAATCGCGGCCAACTGCTCACGCATTATTTTCTCGCTATAGTGATTTTCCAAATAAGTAATGCTGTGTTCCATCGACGGCTGCTCACTGGCAGCATACTTGGCCTCCTGCTGTTTCAACAGTTGAAGAATGATTTGGTGAAAGATAATTTGATTTTGCACATGACGGGCTTCACTAGCAGGTAAACGATGAATATACAGATCCTCCACATGGGCCACAATCGCAGGTTCGTAAGGGAAAAACTGAATATTGGCATTGGAGGCCACCTCGCTTTTCCGCATCATTACACCTGTGGGCAGAGAATTTGCCTGCTCTCGCGTACGGATTAAAAGCTTATAAGCATGAAGTGGTTGCTGGAGATTCGTAATTAAAGCGGCATGGCTATGGGCTGGGAGAAGGATGACACTCCCTTCCATGAGTTCGTACATTTGATCATTAATCCTGAGAATGCCTTTGCCGCTGGCAATCGCAATCAGCACGGTTACACTCTCATGAATCTTATACATCGGAAAATTCGAGGTGCTGTACAGCGAATGGATACTGTCAGCAGTATATAAAGGAAAATGGGACTCTGCCCATTCCGAGACAACGTTATCCACAAGCAAAGCCTCCATTACAAAATATTGAGGAACGTTTTTCAGTCCTCTGCATCGTATTAAGCAAAAAAGTCCAATTATATAGCATAAAAACGATATCTATACTATAAATGATCAAACCTTTTCCATGATACGGCTATTCTCCTATTTTTTTAGGCCCCTCGTTAGTTAGTTTTACGGATTCAATTGATGTGAACCCCACCTTAGATTTTTACAAAACAGTCCTCAGTTTACCCCGGTAATCCATAAAATCAGGTCATATTGTTAAGAAGACCTCTTTGTTGTAGTAACTCTTTCGTACAATTCCACAGTCTATTTTGCATAGCAATATCTCCACCGGGGTCTACAGGTACAATTGAATGTCCGGTTCCTACATTAAAATACCCTCCTGTAACTGCCTGGTACTGCGGATCCACAATTAAACGAGTCATAATATCAGCTCCTCTGCGTGGATCACCAATATTAAAAAAATTCAAAAAACGCTCAAGCATTGATGCAAACCATAGCTCACGTCCAAGACCTGTAACATTAAACCCTGGATTCAGAGCATTAACACTGATCCCCGTTCCAGTCCATTGACGTGCCAGTTCACCAGTAAACATAATGTTATACAGCTTGGTTTTCCCATATATTGCAGACGAGCCTCTGGGAGTAAAAGGAGCTATATTGGTCAAATCCTCAGGGAGCTTAAGCTCACCATGATTGCGTGAAGCCTCAGAGGCAACATTTACAATTCTGGCGCTTCCTGCATTTTTCAAGGAATGCTGCAAGGCGTGCGTCAATAACCACGGTGCTAAATAGTTCACAGCTATCATTTCTGCAAATCCCTCGGAGGTTACCCGTTGTTCGAATGCATGCAGTCCTGCATTATTCAAAAGCACATCTATTTTGGGGTATGCAGTTGAAATCTCGTTCCCCATACGTCTGACATCTTCCATTAAGGATAGATCCCCGAAAAAAAAGTCTACTTTTGTTGAGGGCATCATATCTTTTATAATTTTTTTAGTAGCTTCAGCGCGATCCTTGCTCCTGGCTGTCATGACAAGATGAGTACCACGTTTAGCCAATTCAATCGCAACGAGTTGCCCCAGACCACTCGTTCCGCCAGTTATTACAACAATCGGATTAGCCATGATGGTAATTCTCCTTTGTGCTGAATAGTCATTGTCAATGTAATTGGGCCGTTCATTGCTTTACTCCGTTAGACCCGTCTCAAGTTTTGACATACAGCTGACGCAGCCATATACTTGATATAAATCAACTATATTATTTTGATTGATATATGTCAATTAATTGACTTGAATGATTTACTTTATCAATTAAGGTTAGGTGAAATAGGATGAATAATGATCGACACAAAAATACGCCGAGAGGCCAATTGGAACTGGGGCTCGGCGAGCAAATCAATGCCCTCATAAGCGCCTCACATGCGCTAAATGTCAAAACTGCAGCACGTTTCGATCCTTCAATACAACCTGCGGGTTTCCATATTATCCGTTGGCTTTACTCGTACGGCCCAACAAGCGCCACTATGCTGGCGGAATCAACAGCTATGGATCGCAGTTCGGTTAGCCGTCTCGTTAAACAACTTGAGCTTTTGGGTTATGTGAAAAGGGAAGCCTCCCCTGATGATCGTCGAGGAATACTTCTATCCCTCACTGAGCTTGGACAACAAAAGACGATTGATGCTCTAAAAGAGAAAGAATTTGTATTTTACGAACACATTTCAAGATGGGACGATGAACAACTTGAAAATTTTATCGGAATGCTCAGGGACTTTAACGGATTTGATCACAAGTAACAAGTTCATAGGTTGAATGACTGCCTTTCTTAAAAGCATGGAGTAAAACTAAAATAAACGTCGTGTCCTCATTAAAGAGAACATGGCGTTTATTGTTCATCAAGAAAGTAGGGCCTTCTGTGACCAAACGTGTGACCACGAAGGAAAACAAAGCTAAATTCAAAACAAAAAAACGGCATTTCTGCCGTTTTTCTAAAGGATGGACTCTCAGGGACTCGAACCCTGGACCAATTGATTAAGAGTCAACTGCTCTACCAACTGAGCTAAGAGTCCATAATATAAAATTGGTGGAGCCTAGGGGGATCGAACCCCTGACCTCATCGCTGCCAGCGACGTGCTCTCCCACGTAGTTCAAAAACGCTACCATTACCACAATCAGATAGAAACTGAGCTACGTCCAATTTAAACTTAATATCTACGCTGTCTCGAAAGACCTCTATATAATCAATAATGTTTCTAAGCATAACCTTCTTTTTGTCATGATTAGCTTCGTAAAATTTTTCATCCCAAATACTTATATTTGACGCAAACTCTTTAAGAGAATCAATTTCTATTTTCTTCACTTTTAAGTCGTTATGCAATATACCTAATTCCTCATTAAGTGTATCAATATTTTCCTCTTTTGATTGTGTAAGCTCGCTTAACAGTTCAGGCTTAAAAGCGCTCCTGCCAAGTATACTCTTTGGTATTTCTTTTTTTAGTGTATCTAGCTCTTTGTATTCGTTTTCCAATTCTTTATTTTTCTTATCGATTACTTTTTTAATGTTTTCATATTGTTCTTGATTATAATCTTTTGCAAAGTCTTCATAATTAAGTTTCTTCATGTAATCCAGATATATTCTAACCTCATCTAAAACAGTATCCTCGATTTTATCGTTTGAATAAAGTGTTTGCCCACTACATTCTACTTTTGCAAGAGCCTTGCCACTGCATCTGTACTTAGCCTTTTTCCATTTCTTAACCGTTCCATCTGCCACTTTATATGTCTTTTGACAATAAGTTGTAGTCAACGGGGAACCGCAATGCCCACACTTAATTATTCCAACAAACAAGAGAGGACTTTTCGTTGTATTCATCCGAATATAATCTTCATTTTTAACATTTTCAGGTGATCGAGTTGTTCGGATAACTTGCACTGAATCAAAATATTCTTCATTAATAATGACCAGTTCTTCAACTTGTTTTTCTGGCGACACCCAATCTTCTTTGCTTTTTGTGATAAACACTCCCTCTTTCGACTTTCTCTTTCCGTATGTAGGATATCCTTTGTAAACAGGGTTCCTTAAAATAAAGTTAATTGATCCAGTATTCCATTTAGAACCAGTCGAAGTTGTTATACCTCTCTCATTTAATAGTTTAGCTATTCTATTGCTCCCATATCCTTCCTCTTTGACAAGATAAAATATTTCTACAACAATCTGTTTTTTATCTTCATCTATAATCATTTTCATTAGTTCTTTGCCTTTTTTGTTTTTCACCCCGGATTTTACTAGCTTGTATCCAAAAGGCGGTGTACCACCTCTATAAATCCCATCTTGAGCCATCTGGATATGCTTTTCATTTACTCGATCAGATGTTTTTCTGCTTTCCCCACTTGATTGCCAAAACCTTAGATAGTTCATTAATCTGTCGCCATGCTGTTCAATTTTTTGCTGTCCTTCAATAACAGACCACATTTCAACACCTTGCTTCACGAACCACTCAAGAACAAACGGAGTTTCATCATCTTTTCTGCCTAGTCGGTCAAACATAAATACAAGCAAAACATCGAAAACGCCGTTCTCAGCATCATCTTTTGCTTGCTGGATAATATCTCTATTTGCTGCTGAAACCTTGAATCCAGAAACACCTTTTTCTGTATACTCCTTAACCAGTACCCAGTCTTCTCGACCGTCTATCATGCCCCTGCAAGCTCTTTGTTGCAATGGGATATCATTCCCATCCATTTGTCCTTTTGTGGAAACGCGATATAAGGTTGCCACTCTTTTCTTATCTGCCATAAATTGAACCTCCACATCATCTTATTATGCTACCATTAATTATAAATCATTAACTTAATTATGTAAATTAGCTTGACTTCCGTTTTCGATCTGTGATATATTATTTCTTGTGATTGGGGCGTTAGTTCAGTGGGAGAACGCTTCGCTGGCAGCGAAGAGGTCAGGGGTTCGACCCCCCTACGCTCCACCAGAATTTCTTAATATGGACTCTTAGCTCAGTTGGTAGAGCAGTTGACTCTTAATCAATTGGTCCAGGGTTCGAGTCCCTGAGAGTCCATACAGATTATAAAAGAAGACCCTTAATTGGGTCTTTTTTGTTTGAATAAATAATTTTTTTGATTGCTCAACAAGTTTGCACTAACTTTATCTATCTCATCAATATTTACATCATTAGAAAATGATAAATTCACCCACATTTTTGTTTTCTTATTAAACCTCTTTAGTCCGTTTATTCTTCCATCTAAACCTCTACTCGTTATTTTATATGTAACACCGTTTGTTTCAACTTCTTCCATGTATGTATATGTGCCTCCGTTTTAGTTTCCTTGTTTGTCTACCTGCTGAAAATCTATAATTCCAATTCTAAGCCTTTCTAACTTGCTACTTATATTTCCTCTACCTTCACTCTAATATTCCTTAAAACAGCCTTCACGTTCGTCTGAATCAACTTCTATGTATGTTCACTCTGCTGGTGGTTCCTTGAATATTACCGCTGACTGAGTATATGTGAATTCTTTATTTATTGTTGCGGTACGTCCATCACCAAGTTCTATTATTGCTATTAAAATTGATCCTCTATATGTCTTCTCTTTGTCGTCTTCTTCTTTCTGAATCAATTCCTTTTCTCCATGCGTGAGGGCAGATGATTGCAAGAGGTATACACAACCATCTGCTTCATAATACTTCCCACTATCTGATTCTGTTTGAGACAGGCCAATAGCCTCTAGAGCTTCCCGCTTAGTATCGTATTTCCTGAACGTTCTTGAGCTTTCAGGATTTCTAGGGTCGTACATTTTTATTAAAAATTGAGGTTGAGCTGTCGCGCGCTTGGTATTGTTATGTTGGCTCATCGCTGCTATGTTAGAAAAAGAGTAGCCCTCTTTTTCATTAGTTCTATCTATACTTGGGCGTAATCCTCTGGGCTTTCTCTTTTCTAAGTATATTGATGTAAGCCGCTTCCATTCTAACCACATTTCAGGTTTGCACTTGATAATCTGTTCTACTGTCTCCTCAGGATTAGCCCATTCGCAGGGTATGCTTTGATAATACTCGTCACCATGTTTTGTGTTATTGATTCTTGAATTAACCGATCCATAGAGTAAAAAATAAGCACATTCCTCCTCCTCGCTGATTAGGCTACGTTCTTGTGCAATCAAACTATACTTAATTCCGCGCTTTTTATAATCTATTATTTGGATATCCTCATCATATGAGTTGTGCCACCGTTCAAATTCTTTTTCGCTCAGAATTCTTGGTCTGCCTCTACCTTTATTTTGTTTTGGTTCGCTCAAATTATCTACCTCCAATGTTTTATGTTCTTGCAAGTAAAATGTTGATTTTATAAGCTATCCATTGAATACTAGCCAGATGAATCCGTAGATTAAAGACATTAGCCCTATAATACCCAACAAGCAAAAAAGTAAAAGCATAAGAACAAATTTTTTACCGTCCATGATTACACCTCATTATAGAAATAAGTCGGCTACTTCATTACATCTAATCTACAAACCGCCTCTATGGTAAGTCTATGCTGCTATATGGAAAACGTAAAGATGCATCCCCAAATTAATTTTAACGCTCTAATCCCTATAAATTTATCTATGAATAACAGTTATTGTCCTTCCCCTTACAAATACCTTGTCTATGAAGAAACATCTTAATTTCATAATTGATTGTTCAGAAAAAAGGATGTACTAAAGACAAGTCAAAAATTAATTCATTTTGACCAAATACATCTTATTCTGTTATCCCATCTGCCAACTAATCTGACACCCTGATTCCCATAATTCATGTACAACAAAACACAGGAATCAAAATATAGCTTCCAATCTTTTTGCTACTTATGCAACAGGTAACGATTTGAAAACTCCCCTTATCGGGTCGTGTTCAAACATTTACCCCACAGCATACGCTATGTTGTTCAACTCATACACTGTGAACCTTATCCAAATCAAACGACTCAGAAAATTAAACCAATTTTTACATCTCGGCAATCTCCCCATTGTAATCAAAAGTTTGATTGAAAAATAGCCGAATATGGTATGTTTTTGACTATAACTCATAAAAATAAATGTGCAAAAAACATAGATAAACATTGAGTTTTTTATCAATCTCCCCATTTTTCTATATATTATATATAGGGAGATTGGATAGATTAGTATCTGATCAAGTTCAAGAATCCAAATTACAGACAGTCACTTGTGACTGGATGACGGAACGGAATAATTGCTTGCAATTTTTTGAGACGCTTCTTTTGAACTTGCTGTTTGCTCCTAAAGAAAGGGAAACTCTACCACCAACTCGATAAAACACTTCGCTACGCTTCGTAGACGTTTCATCGACCTGCCGCCGTTTCCCTCTTGCCTACGGCAATTCACTCTATGCGGCTAATTTTGATCTTTTGATTTGATGATATCCATGCTCTGGACGCACAAAAGCTATATAAACAACGGTTTTTTTACCGTTTTTTCGAATTAGCGGTGTCTATATAGGTGTTTTTCCACGTTTTGGACGCAACATATTAGTCAAAAACCATATGTTTAGCCAATATCCAGTACCTTTTGTTATAGTTTGGGTTAACATCACCGTTGTCTAATCGTCTTCTTCTGTCCTTGTTCGTTTTAGAATCATTATTGATATTATATGGTAAACTGTTCTTCTGAAAATAAATATTTAACTGTTCAACATCTTTCTGTTGTCTTCTTCTTCCATCATGTAAATCAACTTTTTTAATTAACTCCGCTTGTTCTTCCTTGTATAAACGTTTACCTACAATTGTATCTAGGTAATCTGTAATATCAGCCTTTTCATATGTATCATCCAATATTGTATATGTATCTTGTTGGAGCTTCGTTTTTATGTAATTCATATATCCATTTTCTTCACTGACTACTTGTTCAAAAAACTGCTTGTCATATATCTCTTTGAAGAACATCAAATCATTGATAGCTTTATCATATCCAACTTCATTATTTACTGGACGATCATATACAATTCGATTAGGCTGTTTCCTATACTTCTCCACATAGTTTGATGTTCCATGTTCTTGTAGGTATAAAGCAGGTTCGATCTGTTTGTCACAGTCTCTGATCAGTTTGTTCAACATCTTATTCGAGATATTTTTGATGATTACAGTGACTTTATCTGATTTGTCGATGATCCTCTTCCTACCTAAGCACTGAATCAGAACGTCTATATCCATAATATCGACAATCACATACTTGATTAGTTTATCCTTTAGATTGATGCCATTGTCTAGTACCTTGACCAAATCAAATTTGAGGATAGAGATGTTTTAATTTACCTCTAGCCTGCTCGGTAGTAAACTGCCATTCAACCGATTTCTTCGT